>NZ_JBVKBM010000001.1:1681192-2467573 GCF_055598465.1 Promicromonospora sp. NPDC110617 | reverse complement strand
GCGGCACGACCCGAAACGCTGAGAGTCAAATAATTGGCATTGACTATCAAGCACACTGTTGAGTTCTCAAACAACCGACGCACACCGTCAGAGCCGCGATCTTCGTGACCGTTTCCCTGTCCGGGGCAGTTCCTTAAACTTACCAGGCCCTTTCGGACTTTTCCAAATCCCCGCCCGGCCCGAAGACCGGAGAGAATTCTTCAAGAACCCGAAGGAATCCTGATCCCATTTTTCGCCGACCAAACAAAGTCAGAAACTATGCTGATCTGCAGAGGAAGGGAACCATCCGTGGAGAGCGTGACCGCTGGTCTCGCTCCTCCGTTCGGAGGCAACCTCTGTAACTTACCCTACCACGCCCCCCAGCGCAAGCATCCTGTTCAGGATCCATGCATCGGGGTGCCTGTCCGGCAAGCCCACCCTCGTTCTAGAGCGCACTAAGCCCTCTGAAGTCTTGAGGTGGTTTCCGCCCCGGGACCGGCCAGTCACGCTCTCAGCGCTTCCTGTCCGTACCTCCCTGCCGGGCGAACAACCGGAACAGTACACAGCGATCGCGGCCCACGCAAAACGAGGGTGCGTGCGACCTGCGCGGCGGTGCGCGGGGCCGATCTCGCCGCCGTCACCAGCAGCGAGATCGGGCGGCGACGTCAGGCGGCGACATCGGCACCCGCGCGCCGGTCACTCCACGGTGACGGACTTCGCCAGGTTCCGCGGCTTGTCCACGTCGTGCCCCAGGGAGAGCGCCGCGTGATACGCCAGCAGCTGCAGCGGCACGGTCAGGAGCAGCGGGTCGAGCTCCCGCTCGTTGCGCGGCACGTCGATCCGCTCCGCCTTCAGCTCGCCCAGGTCCACGCCGGGGTGCGTGACGACCACCAGGGGGCCACCGCGCGCGTCGATCTCGTGCAGGGCGGCCACGTTCCGGTCGGTCAGCTCGTCGTCCGGCACGATCGCGACCGTCGGCACCTCGGGCGAGATGAGCGCCAGCGGGCCGTGCTTCAGCTCGGACATCTGGTACGCCTCGGCGTGCCGGTAGCTGATCTCCTTGAACTTCTGCGCGCCTTCCCGTGCCACCGGGTATCCCCGCACCCGGCCCACGAAGAACAGGCTCTCGGCCGCGGCCAGCGACTTGGCCGCCTGCGCGATCCGCTCCTCGCCGTCGAGCACCTGCTCGATCTGGGCCGGCAGGGCCTGCAGCCCGGCCACGAGCCGCCGTCCGTCCGCGACGGAGAGGTCGCGCACCCGGCCGAGCTGGAGGGCCAGGAGGGCGAAGCCCACGAACATCGTGGTGAGCGCCTTGGTGGAGGCGACCGCGATCTCGGGCCCCGCGTGCAGGTAGATCCCGCCGTCGCAAGCCCGGGCGATGGCGGAGCCGACCACGTTGACCAGGCCGATCACGCGGCCGCCCTTGCGCTTGATCTCCTCGACCGCCAGCAGCGTGTCGATCGTCTCGCCGGACTGGCTCACCGCCACGTAGAGGGTGTCGGGCTCGATGACGGGGTCGCGGTAGCGGAACTCGCTCGCGGCCTCGGCGTCGGCGGGGACGCGGGCCAGCTCCTCGACCAGCGACGCGCCCATCTGCCCCACGTAGTACGCCGAGCCACAGCCGAGGATCTTGACGCGGCGCACGGCGCGCAGCGCGCGGGCGTCCATCTCGAGCCCACCCAGGTGCGCGGTGGCGAACCGTTCGTCCAGCCGGCCGCGCAGGGCGCGCTCCACGCTGGCCGGCTGCTCCAGCATCTCCGTGTACATGCGCGGGCGGCCGTCGATCTGGCCGTGCTCGTAGGCGCTGGGGTCGACGTCGACCTCGCGCGCCGTGGTCTGGGTGCGCGTCAGGTCCCGGCGGAACGTGGTGAAGCCCGCCGCCGTGACGGTGGCCAGCTCGCCGTCGGCCAGGTGCGCCACCGTGGTGGTGTGGCGCACGAGCGCGGCGAGGTCCGAGGCCACGAACATCTCCTTCTCCCCCACGCCGACCAGCAGCGGGCTGCCGTTGCGCGCCACCACCACCCGGTCCGGGAAGTCCGCGTGCACGACGGCGAGGCCGTAGGTGCCCTCGACGGCGTCCAGCGCGTCGACGACCTTGCCCTCCAGCGTGTCCGCGGCGGACAGCGCGACGAGGTGGGCGAACACCTCCGTGTCGGTGTCGCTCGCGAGCTCCACGCCCTGGCCGGTGAGCCGGGCGCGCAGCGCGGCGGCGTTGTCGATGATGCCGTTGTGCACCACCGCGACCGTGCCGGTCGCGTCCGTGTGCGGGTGGGCGTTCACGTCGGTCGCGGGGCCGTGGGTCGCCCACCGGGTGTGGCCGATGCCCACGCGCCCGGACATCCGCCGGGGCAGCACCTCGGCCAGGTCGCGAACCCGGCCGGCGCGCTTGGTGACCTTGAGCTGCGAGCCGACGACGGCGACACCGGCCGAGTCGTACCCCCGGTGCTCCAGCCGGCCGAGGGCCTCGACGAGCAGGGGGGCGGCGTTCTGGCCGCCGATATAACCGACGATTCCACACATGATGGTGCTCCTTCAGGAAGGGACGGAGGGGGCGGGCGGTGCGGCCCACGGGAGGCGCCGGCTCAGCCGTAGATCATCCGGCGCAGCTGCCGCTCGCTGAGCCGGGGCGCGGCGACGACCCGCTGCTCCAGCTCGGCGGCGATGAGCGCGAAGATCTCGGGATTCTTCGCACCGTGGGTCTTGAGCTCGGTGTGCCGGCGCCGGACGACGTCCTCCACCGGTTCGGCGAAGTACGCGACGACGTCGCCCACGACGCGCGCCGCCTCGGCGGGCGTGAGCCCGGTGGTCGCCGCCACCTGGGCGACGAGATCAGGTGACGTCGTCATGCCGCCGAGCATCGCCCATCCCAGCGGTGAACGACAACTTCTTGCCCGAAATCGGGCAAGACCTGGCTCCGCGGCAGGGCAGTTGGGCGAAAAAGTGTCCGGGCAGACGAACGGCGGCCGCCCGCTGGTGTGCGGGCGGCCGCCGTCGAGCTCCGGCAGGGCCGGTGGCGAGGCCGGGTGGGCCGTCGGTCAGGAGGTCACTCCGAGGCGGCGACCGCCAGGGTCTTCTTGCCCCGGCGCAGCACCGCGTACCGCCCGTGGAGCAGGTCCTCGCCGGCGAGCGCGGCGTCGTCCGACGTCACCTTCACGTTGTTCACGTAGGCGCCGCCCTCGGCGATCGCACGGCGCGCGGCGCCCTTGGACGCCACGAGCCCCGAGCCCACCAGCAGGTCGGCGACCAGGTCGCCGGCCTTGGCCGTCACGCGCGGCAGCTCGGCCACCGCGCCCGCGAGCGTCCGGGCGTCGAGGTCGTCGAGCGAGCCGCGGCCGAACAGCGCCTGGCTCGCCGCGATGACCGCCTCCGTCGCCCCGGCGCCGTGGACCAGCGTGGTCACGTCGCCCGCGAGCGCCTTCTGGGCCTCGCGCGCGAACGGCCGCTCGGCCACCTCGCGCTCGAGCTCGGCGATCTCCTCACGGGAGCGGAACGTGAACACCCTGAGGTAGTTCACGACGTCGGCGTCGGCCTGGTTGAGCCAGAACTGGTAGAAGGCGTAGGGGCTCGTCATCTCCGGGTCGAGCCAGATGGAGCCGCCCTCGGACTTGCCGAACTTGGTCCCGTCCGCCTTGGTGATGAGCGGCGTCGTCAGCGCATGGGCGCTCACCCCCTCGGCCTTGCGGATCAGCTCGACGCCGGCCAGCAGGTTGCCCCACTGGTCGTTGCCGCCGAGCTGCAGGGTGATGCCGTGCCGCCGGTAGAGCTCGCGGTAGTCCATGCCCTGCAGCACCTGGTAGCTGAACTCGGTGAAGCTGATGCCCTCGTCCGAGGCGAGCCGCCGGGCCACGATGTCCTTGGACAGCATGGTGCCCATCCGGAAGTGCTTGCCGATGTCGCGCAGGAACTCGATCGCGGACATCGGGGCGGTCCAGTCGAGGTTGTTCACCATGCGCGCGGCGTTCTCGCCCTCGAAGGACAGGTGCGGCTCGATCTGGGCGCGGATGCGCTCCACCCAGCTCGCCACGATCTCGGGCGAGTTGAGCGTGCGCTCGCCGGAGTCGCGAGGGTCGCCGATGAGGCCCGTCGCGCCGCCGACCAGCAGGTAGGGCCGGTGGCCGGCGTCCTGCAGCCGGCGGGCCGTGAGGATCTGGACGAGGTTGCCGATGTGCAGCGACGGGGCCGTGGGGTCGAAGCCCACGTAATAGTCCACGGTGCCCTCCGACAGTGCAGAACGCAGCGCGGCCTCGTCGGTGGACTGTGCCACCAGGCCTCGCCATTGCAGCTCGTCGAGGATGTCGGTCACCGTGGGTGCTCCTTGCTGTCGTGGGACTGCTTCGTGGGGCGCGGCCCGGGCGGGCCCGCGCTCCGGGCTCGTCGTGGGCCCGCACGTCATAGTCTGCCCGACGGCGGCGCGGGGCTCGCCCTCATTCCACGCCGGCACGCGCCCGCGCCTCCGGGCTCACGGGTGTGAACAGGTTGACCAGGGTGCCGTCGGGGTCGCGGACGAGCAGCGAGCGGTTGCCCCACGGCAGGGTGGTCGGTGGGGTCACGGTCTCGACCGTGTCGCCGAGGCCGGCGAACAGGGCGTCGACGTCGTCGACGAGGAACTCCACGATCGCCGTGCGGTTGGCCGCAGGGGCCGCGGAGCCCGGGCCGAAGAGCTGGACGGTCCGGGTGCTGCCGACGGCCAGGTTGCCGCGGCCCGTGCGCAGCTCGGCGAACTCGGGCGACGGTCGGTCCGCGGTCACGCCGGTGACGCGTTCGTAGAACGCCGTCAGCCGCTCGACGTCGTCGGTGATCAGGCGCACGGAGGCGAGGGTCGTGGGGTTCATGGCGGGGGCCCTTCCGGTCCTGGCCGCGGTCGGTCCGCGGCTCAGGACCAGCGTGCTGCCGCTCCGCGACACCCCTGTGTCGGTGATTTCAGCCGAGCAGCGTCAGGGTGCGCAGGTCGCCGTCGGGCACCTGGACGTCCTCCGGCCGGACCACGCGGCGGGGTGCGCGCTCGCTGGTGGCCGTGACCACGTCGACGCGGTCGAGGCGGAAGGCACGGATCCCGTCGCGCAGCCGGCACCAGGCCAGCAGGTACCAGCCCGTGGACGACCCGACGAAGCCGAGCGGCTCGACGTCGCGCGTGGTCGGCGTCCCTGACTTGTCGGTGTAGCGCAGGCGCAGGACGCGGCGCGCGGAGATCGCGTCGGTGAGGACGGCGGGGACCGGCGGCACCTGCGGCGGAGCCCCGAGGAGGTGGACGCGGGCGGCGAGCTCGTGGGCGGCGATCGCGTCGTCGTCGCGCATGGCCGCGAGGATCTTGCGGAGCGCCGTCGAGCCCGCGCCCGCGAAGGGCGTGCCGGCCAACCCGCCCAGCGCGACGGCGACGGCGACCGCCTCGTCGGGACTGAAGTTCACCGGCGGCAGCGTCCTGGCGCGGTCGAGGCAGTAGCCCCCGGTGCGGCCCGGCTCGGCCCAGACAGGCACGCCGGTCTGCTGCAGCGCACTGATGTCGCGCTCGATGGTCCGCCGGCTGACCTCGAACCGATCCGCCAGCCACGCCCCGCTCCGCGGACGCGGGGCGACGGCCCGCAGCTCCTCCACGATCGCGTACAGACGGTCGGTCCGGTTCACCCCGCGAGCCTATGCGGCACGGGGGCCCGGACCCACCTTCTTCCCAATCCAACGATTATCGATTACTCTCCCCGAGACGTCACTCCACAGTCGTAGGCCGTACGCCGCAGGCCCACGCACAGCACCCCCTGGAACGCTGCGGCAACCCGAGAGGATCAACGATGATCAAGCACCGCACCCTGGCGAGCGTGGGCACGCTCACGGCGGCCGCCCTCACCCTCGCCGGCTGTGCCGGCGACGGCGGCGACGCCGGTGGTGGCACCACCGAGCTGAGTCTGCTCGTCAACGTCACCCCCAACCTCACCGAGGAGTTCTGGAACGAGCTCGTCGCGCCGTTCGAGGAGGCCAACCCCGGCATCGACGTCGTCGTGCAGAACCCGGGGGCCGAGGGCGTGGCCGCCGCTCTGCCCCGGCTGCTGACCGCGGGCGACGCGCCCGACGTCGTGCAGTCGATGCCGCCCACGGTCGACCTGGCCCCCGAGCTGGTCGACCTCTCCCAGTACGACTGGGCCACGGGCGGCCCTCTGGCCGACCAGTACTCGATCGACGGCAAGTACTACATGGCCGGCATCGGCTTCCAGCTGCAGAGCCTGTGGTTCTACAACAAGACCGCCTTCGAGGAGGCGGGCATCACCCAGGCGCCGGCCACGGTGGAGGAGCTCACCGCCGCGCTCGGCAAGCTCAAGGACGCCGGCTGGACCCCGATCCAGACGGGCGGCGACTGGATGACCAGCCACTCCCTGCAGGCGCTGGGCCTGCCGACGATCGTGGCGCAGGACCCGGACTGGTTCGCCGCGATGAGCGCGGGCGAGACCACGTTCGCCGAGACGTACGGGCAGACGGTCGAGACGTACGCCGGGTGGGTGGCCGAGGGCTACGTGCCCAAGGACGCGCTGGGCATCAAGTACCCCGACGCGGAGCAGGCGTTCCTGTCCGGCAAGAGCGCGATCTACCCCATGGGCAGCTGGTTCGCGGGCACCGAGGCCAAGGCCGAGAAGAAGGCCGAGATCGGCGTCTTCCGGGCCCCCGCCGTCGACGGCGTCGACGCACCGGCGATGGGCGCGAACATCGCGAGCCCGTACTCGATCCTCAAGTCCAGCGAGGACCAGGACGCCGCCGCCAAGCTCGTCGAGTTCCTCGTGACCGACCAGCAGGCGGTGGCCGACCAGCTCGAGGTGGACGGCAACTTCCGCGACGGCTACGAGTACGAGATGGACGCGCTGGGCCAGGAGCTGCAGCAGATCGTGGCCGACACGCCCGCCGAGTCGTACACCCCGACCGGCCAGGGCTACGGCGAGCGCACGCTGCCCACCGGCTACTCGGACGAGATCAACGCCCAGACCCAGGCCCTGATCGGCGGCACCCCGGCCGCCGACGTCGAGTCGGCCATGGACGACTGGTTCGCCTCCAGCATCGGCTGAGGCAGCACCGGTGACCCACATGGCAGACACGCTCGCCGTCGTGCCACGCCCCCGCCGCCGTTCGGCGGCGCGGGTGTGGCGCCACCGCCTCCCCGGGATCGTCATGGGCGGCCCCGCCGTCCTGGTGTTCCTGGCGATGTTCATCGTCCCGATGGTCCTCGCGTTCGTGCTGAGCCTGACCGACTGGAACGGCTACAGCCTGAACTTCACGTTCATCGGGCTCGACAACTACGCCGAGGCCTTCCGCAACCCGCGCACGGTGGACGCCGCGATCTTCACCGGCGTGGTCGCGTTCTTCGGCACCGTGCTGTGCAACGGCGTCGGGCTCACGATCGCGGCCCTCATCTCGGGCTCCGGCCGGGCGAACACGCTGATGCGCACCATCTTCTTCTACCCGTACATCATCAGCGCGCTGATCATCGGGTTCCTCTGGTCGGCCATGCTCGCGCCGGAAGGCGCCGTCAACGGCCTGCTCGGGCACCTCGGCGTGCCGCCGGTCCCGTTCCTCACGGAGGTGGCGTTCGCCAAGGCGAGCGTGATCCTGACGATCGTGTGGTCGCACTTCGGCTTCAACATGATCCTGTTCCTGGCCGGCATCAAGTCCGTGCCGACCGAGTACTACGAGGCCGCCACGGTGGACGGCGCCTCGAAGTGGCAGCAGTTCCGCAACGTGACGCTGCCGCTGATCGCCCCCGTGTTCACCGTGAACCTCGTGCTCACGCTCGTGGGGCTGCTCAAGGTCTACGACATCGTGCTGGCCCTGACCGACGGCGGTCCCGCCGGGTCCACCCAGACGATCGTCTACCAGGTGCTGCGGGACTCGTTCGCGCAGTCCGAGCTCGGGTTCGGCGCGGCGCAGTCCGTGATCCTGCTGCTCGTCACGGCCGTGCTGGGCCTCGCGGTGACGTTCGCCCGACGTGGCGCGGAGCAGAAGGTGGCCGACTGATGCGCAGATACCCGACCCCCCGGCGCCGGCTGCGCGCCCCCGGCGTGGGCAGCGTGCTCAAGTGGGCGCTGCTCGGCGCCGGCGCGCTCGTCATGCTCGTGCCGCTGTACATCATGGTGATCAACGCCTTCAAGCCGCAGGAGGCGATCATCGCCTCGCCCCTGGCGATCACCCCCGACACGTTCAGCCTGGAGTACCTCCGGGCGGCGCTGACGAGCGAGAAGTTCAACGTGGTGCGCGCCTACGGCGTCACGCTGCTGTTCGTCGCGCTGGTCAACGTGTTCGGCATCGCGCTGGCCGCGCCGGTCGCGTACGTCATCGCGCGCGGCCGGTCGAGGTGGCACCTGGGACTGCTGCTCCTGTTCGTCTCCGGGCTGTTCATCCCGGGCCAGGTGACGCTGATCCCCGTCGTCTTCGTGCTGCGGGTGCTGGGGCTGATCAACACGATCCCCGGCTTCATCCTGTTCGAGACGGCGGCCACGCTGCCGGTCACGATCTTCCTGTTCGCCGCCTACCTGCGCACCGTGCCGCGAGACATCGACGAGGCCGCCGCGCTGGACGGCGCGGGCAAGATCCGGGCGTTCTGGGCCTGCATCTTCCCGATCATGCGGCCCGTCGTGGCCACGATCGTGGTGCTCAACTCGATCAGCGTCTGGAACGACTTCGTGAGCCCGCAGATCATCCTCGGCCCCGGCTCCGGCATCTACACGGTGACCACCGGCGTGTACGCGGCCGTGGGCGAGTTCTCGACGGACTACACCACGGTCTTCCCCACGCTGCTGCTCGCGGTGACCCCCGCGATCCTCTTCTTCGTGCTCATGCAGCGGCACATCATCGGCGGCCTGGTCGCCGGGGCGACGAAGGGCTGAGGCGATGACCGACCCCACCGCACACCCGCGGATCCCCACCACCCCGATGTCCGAGATACCCGCCTGGGCGGTGCTCGAACGCCGCCTGTTCGATGCGACCGAGGAGGCGTGGCGCCTGTTCGAGTCGCGCTACTGCGGCCCCGACGGCCGCCTCCTGCACGTGGGCGGGTTCGAGCACCGCGACGGCGTCGACGACCTCTACGAGCCGTTCTTCAACTGGCCGGCCTTCTACGCCCTGGGCGGCAGCGACGACGTGCTCGACGCCGCCAAGCACCACTTCGAGGGCGTGACGGCGCAGCTCACCGAGGCGGGCATGCTCACCGGCGAGTACGAGAACGGGTACGACTGGTTCCACCAGGGCGAGTCGCTGCTGTTCTTCTACGGCCTGTGCGCCGCGGACCCGGGTGACGAGCGGTTCGCCGAGCGTGCCCGGCGGTTCGCGGGCCTGTACACCGACCCCGCCCGCGGCAACTACGACCCCGCGCGCAACATCGTCACCGCGCCGCACAACGGCGCGCTCGGCCCGCTGCCCGGGCTGGGCACCGAGTGGCTCACCTACCCGGCGTCGCTCGACTACATGGCGGCCTACGGCCTGCCGCTGCACGGGCTGCCGGGGATCACGCGGTGGTCCGACCTGGCGGATCCGGCCAACGCGCAGCTCATGGGCGACGAGCTGCAGCGGCGCGCGGCCGGCGACACGGCGGTGAACCTCGCGGCCACGTCCCTGGTGACCAACGCCTGGCTGTACGACGGCGACGCCGCGTCGGCCGCTTGGGTCACTCGGTACGTCGACGGCTGGCGCGGGCGCGCCGCCACCGCGGGCGGGCTCATGCCGGACAACGTGGCGCCGGACGGCGTCGTCGGCGGGCTGCACGACGGCGCCTGGTACGGCGGGCACTACGGCTGGACCTGGCCCCACGGCCTGCACTCGGTGGGCATGAGCACCCTGATCGGCGCGATCAACGCGTCGTTCGTCGCGGGCGCTGCTCCCGGCGGCGCCGGGGTGCGGGACGACGGCCCGCTGGACCTGGTGCGCACCATGCTCGACACGGTGCTGGAGCATGCGATCACCGCGCCCGTCACCGAGACGCCGTTCAGCCTGCGCGGGAGCTGGCTGGAACGCCTCGGCCCGCACGCCGCCGAGCCCGCGCTGCTCGTGCCCTACCGGTACGGCACCGAGGGCTGGTTCGACTTCGGCCCGTTGCAGCTCGACCTGCCCACGTGGCTGTGGTGGTGGACCCGTGACCCGCGCGACCGCGAGCGCCTGGACCGAGTGCTGGACGGCACGCCCGGTGCCCGGGAGGTGCGCCCCTTCCGGGACAAGGTCGAGGCGGGGCACGAGGGTCCGTGGCTCACGTTCCTCGACGGTGCGCTGCCCGACTACCCGGAGCGTGCCCTGTCGATGGCGCTCGGGCAGCTCGCCCGCCGGGTCGCGGTGATGGACGCCGAGCCCGTGGACCCGGACACCGTGCACCTGCACTTCTGGCAGCGCGCCAACCCCGTGGTCACGGAGGTGCTGGGGCAGCTCGTCACGGGTACGCCGCAGACGCTCTACAACGGGGGCCTGCCGTTCGCCGCCGTGAGCTACACGGACGCCGACCGGTCGCGGCCGGGCCTGCCGCCCGATGTCGCGGCCCTGGTCACGCGGCTGGACGGCGACCCCCAGGAAGGGCGCGTCGAGCTGACTCTGGTCAACTTGTCCCCCACCCGCACCCGGCGGGTGCGGGTGCGGCCGGGCCGGTTCGGGGAGCAGCGCCTGACCGGCGTCGTCGCCCACGGTGAGTCCGGCGGCGTCTACCCGGGGCCGTCGACGGCGTCGGCCGGGCGGGCGGGGACGCCGTCCTCGGTGCGCCTGCCCGCGGACGGCGGCGACGTGCTCGTCGAGCTGGCGCCCGCCCACCGCGCGGACCTGGTTCTGCTGACCGCCCCCGCCACGACGGCGCCGCGGCACGCGGGCGCCGCACCCGCCCGTCCCGAGTTCCACGCCCAGCCCCGAGAAGGAGCCTCCTCATGACCGAAGCCCTCACCCAGACCGGCTCCGACGGCCTGCCCACCGACCCCGCCGCGGGCCTCGTCCGCCCGGACCTCACGCTCCCCGTGCGGGGCGGGTCGTTCGAGCGGGCCGACGCCGGCACGCTGGCCCGGCTCGGCGAGGTGTCCTCGGCCACGGCCTGCGCCAAGCTGCACGGGCTGGGCATCCGCCGCTCGTTCGTGGAGGGGCCACGGCCCCTGTCGCCGGGGTACCAGGTGGTCGGCTCCGCCCTGACGCTGCAGTTCATGCCGCAGCGCGAGGATCTCGCCGCCGGCGACGAGCAGGAGTACGTGGAGCGGCACACCGCCCTGTGGCATGTCCTGGAGACCGTGCAGCCCGGCGACGTGCTGGTGGTCCAGGCGTTCGGCAGCCGGTTCTCCGGGTGCGTGGGCGACATCCTGGCCCGCTACTTCCAGCGCAAGGGGGGCGCCGGCATGGTCGTCGACGGCCGCATCCGCGACTCCGGGAAGATCCGCGACCTGGGCCTGCCGGTGTGGTCCACCGGCGTCACGCCGCACTACGCCTCGCAGTCGGAGCTGTTCCCCTGGGCGTTCGACGTGCCCGTCGCCGTGGGCGGCGTGCTCTGCATGCCCGGCGATCTCGTCGTCGCCGACGACGACGGCCCCGTCATCGTGCCGCGTGCCATGGCCGACCAGGTGATCGAGTCGGCGCGGGACCACGAGGAGTGGGAGGTGTTCAGCCGCGGCCGGCTCGACGAGGGCGCCCGGCTGAGCGACTACTACCCGCTGACCCCCGACACCCGAGGGGAGTTCGAGGCATGGCGTTCCGCGCAGCCCTCCGCCCGCTGAGCGCCGCCGGGCGCGAGCCCGGCCCCGAGGCGGCGGTCACGACCACGTTCGGCCTGGGCTGTGCGCCCATCGGCAACCTGTTCACGCCCGTGGCCGCGGACGCCGCCGAGGCGACCGTCGGCCGCGCCCTGGAGCGCGGCGTGCGGTTCTTCGACACCGCGCCGCACTACGGCGAGGGCGTCAGCGAGCTCCGCCTCGGCGCCGCCCTGTCAGGGGTCGACCGCGACACGGTGGTGATCGCCACCAAGGTGGGGCGCACGATCGTCGACGCCGACGGCGCGCCGGTCCCGACCGGCGGCACCGGGGTCAACACGGTCGGCGACCTCAGCCGCGACGGCGTGCTGCGCTCCCTGGAGGGCAGCCTCGCGCGGCTGGGCACCGACCGCGTGGACCTGCTCTACCTGCACGACCCGGCCGACGTCGACGCCGCCCTGCGTGGAGCCCTGCCGGCGCTGCTGGAGCTGCGCGACCAGAACGTGGTCCGGGCCGTGGGCGTCGGCATGGGGCACAACGCGCCGGTCGCTCGCCTGGTGCGCGAGGCCGCGGACGCGCTCGACGTCGTCATGCCCGCGGGGCGGGTCACGCTGCTGGACCGCACGGCCGAGGCCGACCTGCTCCCCGCCGCCCGCGAGCGGGGCGTGGGAGTGATCGCCGCGGGCGTGTACAACTCCGGGGTGCTCGCCGACCCCGTGGCCGCACCGTACTTCGACTACCACCCCGCGACGCCGGAGCAGGTGGACGGGGCGATGCGGATGGCGGCCGCGTGCGCCGCGGCCGGGCTGCCCCTGGCGGCGGTGGCCGCGCGGTACCCGCTGCGCGTGGCGGGCGTCGAGGCGGTCGTGGTCGGAGCGCGCACCCCGGCCGAGGTCGACGTCTTCGCCGACGCCGCAGCGGCCGACCTGCCCGAGGACCTGTGGGCCGCGCTCGACGCCACGCGGTCCCCGCGGTCCGCGCCGTCGCCGGCATGAGCGCGGGCCTCTCCTCGGGCGACGCGGTCCCGGACGGGCTCGTCGACGCCCACGTGCACCTCTGGGACACCGGGGCCATGCGGATCTCCTGGTTCGCCGAGCGCCTGGGCCTGCCCCGGCGCGTCGGCCCGGACGACCTGGCGCGCGCCACGGCGACGGCCCCGGTACCGGTGCGCGCCGCCGTCGCCGTCCAGGCCGCGGACACCGAGGGTGAGGCACGCTGGCTCGCCGCCCGGGCCGCCGCGCACGGCCCCCTGCCCGGGCCGGTCGTGCTCCAGTACGACGCGCGCCCCGGCGACCCCGCCGCCTGGGCCGGCATGGCGCAGCCGTTGCTCGACGACGGCGTACCCGTCGCCGGCCTCCGGCTCGCCGTCCCCGGCGGCGCGGCCGACCTGTCCGACGTCCCGGGGCTCGACGCCCTGTGCGACGGGCTGGCCGCGACCGGGCGCGTGCTGGAGACCCTCGTGCGCCCCGAACAGCTCGCCGCCGTCGCGGCGCTCGCCGACCGGCACCCGGCGCTCGACGTCGTCGTCTGCCACCTGGGTCTCGGCACCGGGGCGCCCGATCAGCCGTGGCGCGCCGCGCTCGCGGCGCTCGGCGCGCGACCGCGGGTGCACGCGAAGCTCTCCGGCCTCCACACGGCAGGCCCGGACGACGCCGGCCGGGTCGCCCTGATCGCCCGCACCGCCGTCGACCTGCTCGGCGCGGAGCGCCTGCTGTTCGGCAGCGACTGGCCGATGTCCGCCCGGGTCGCATCGTATGCGCAGGTCGTCCGGCGCACGGCCCGCGCGCTGCCGGAGCTCGACGACGACGCGACGACAGCGCTGTGGTCCCGGACCGCGGCGCGCCTCTACGGCGCCGTCGTCTGAGGTCCGGGAGCCTCGGGCCGCGTCCCGGCCCGGACCGCCACGATCGCGACGTCGTCGTCGACCGCGGAGTCGGCGGTGAGGTCGCCCGTGGCGGACAGCATGCCGGTCAGGGCGGTCTCGACGACGGTGCCCAGGTCCGCCCCGTGGGTGCCCTCGAGCACCTTGGCGAGCTTGTCCAGGCGGGTGCGCAGGCCGCTGTCCCTCCGTTCGACGAGTCCGTCGGTGTACAGCAGCAGGGTGTCGCCGGGGCGGAGGTCGATCGAGTGGTCCCGGCGTACCGCCCCCGAGTCCATGCCGAGCAGCAGGTCGTTGCGCACCCGGAGGATCTCGCTCATGCCGTCGGTCCGGACCAGGATGGGCGGGAGGTGGCCGGCACTGGACCACCGCACGGTGCGCGTGTCGTCACCGCCCCGCCCAGCCGGCTGCTCGACGCACGCCACGAGCGCGGTGGCCGTCGCGGAGCTCCCGAGGGCGAGGCCGTCGATGGCCGAATCGACGCGCTCCAGCACCCGCGCGGGCGTCTCCTGGCTGTCGTAGCCGATGGCACGCACCAGGGAACGGATCTGCCCCATCGCCACGGCGGCGTCGAGGTCGTGCCCGATCACGTCGCCGATGACCACGGTGGTCGCGCCGTCCCGCCGCGTGAACGCGTCGTACCAGTCGCCCCCGATGTCCCGCTCGACGGCGGCCGGCTGGTAGTGCACGACCACCTCCAGGTCGTCGATCCGCGGCGGGTCGGTCAGCGCGGCCTGCTGCAGCGCCAGGGACACCTCGGTGGCCCGGGCCCGCTCCTCCTCCGAGTGCACGGCCCGCAGCCGCAGGGCGTCGTCGTGCACCCGGCGCCGGACGACGTCGCGCAGCGCGGAGGCGACCGTCGTCGACAGGACCACCATGAAGCGGGCGTAGTCCGCGTCCCAGGGCCGCACCTCGGTGCCGCACAGGACGAGCGCGGCGATGACGCCGCTCCCCTGACCGGACCGCACGGGCGTGACCACCATCCCCGGGACGACCTGGCGCCGGCCGGAGGCGAGCGCACGGACGACGAGGCGCAGCTCGCCCTGGTCCGCGGCGTCGCCGGACTCCAGGACCACGTCGGGGCCGCTCGCGGCGTAGACCGCGACCCGGGCGACGTCCGCGCTGGCAGCCAGCACGGCGATCACCGGCAGGGCGAAGGTCCGCAGGTCGGTGAACGTCGCCGGGAGGGCGCCGTGCACCTCGCCGAGCACGGCCAGCCGCCGCTGGTTCACGACCTCGCGCGTGGTCTCGGTCGCGATGTCGAGCACGCCCACGACCTGGCCGTCGTCGCCCGTCAACGGGCTGTAGGAGAAGGTGAAGTAGGTCTCCTCGGCGTACCCCGACCGGTTCATCAGCAGGTACATGTCGTGGCTGAGGGTCGGCTCCCCCGTGGTCAGCACGGTGTCGAACAGGGGGCCGATGTCGTCCCAGATCTCCGCCCAGACGACCTTCGCGGGCGCGCCCAGGGCCGCAGGGTGCTTGTCGGTGCCCAGCATGTCCCGGTAGCCGTCGTTGTAGATCAGCGTGAGGTCCGGGCCCCAGACCATCATCACCGGGAACCGCGTGGAGTAGCACAGCCGCACGGCGTGGCGCAGCGACTCCGGCCACGCACTGGGCGGACCGAGCGGGGTGGCCTCCCACGCGACGGTCCGGGCCTCGCGGCCGACGGCGCTGCGTGCCGTCGCCTCCTCGAACCACCCCGATTTCACATGCGAATCGTAGCGAGGATGCCTCGCCTGGCTAGCCTTTGGAGGGGGTGAGCCTGGCTTGTCCTGTTTTGTTCTGGCTTTCCCTCAGCCGGCGGCGCTGCTGTCGGCTGAGTCGGGGGCGACGGCCCCGTCGACGTCGAGCAGGGTCCCCGCGGCGTGCGCCTCGAAGAGGGCCGAGGCCGCGTCGGCGTCGCCGCCGTCGAGGACGTCGAGGAGGCTGCGGTGCCAGTCGGCCACCTGGTGCCAGTCGCCGGTGAACTCGGGGTCGCCCAGCAGGTGCATGGAGCGCAGGCTCGGCTCGATGATGTCCCACATGCGCGGCAGGTAGGTGTTGCCGCTGGCCTCGATGACGGCGCGGTGGAACCCGAAGTCGAGCTCGCGGAAGGCGGGCAGGTCCTGCGCGTCGACCGTGCCGTGCATGGCGACGATGACCTCCTCGAGCCGCGCCCGGGTCTCGGCCGTGAGCCGCCCGCAGGCGAGCCGGCCCGCGAGCGCCTCCAGCGCCACGCGGGCCTGCTTGGCCTGCTGGGCCTCCTCGTCGGAGTGCTTGGTCACGAAGTTGCCCTGGTGCCGCACGTGCGTCACCAGGCCCTCGTGCGCGAGCTGCTTGAGCGCGTCGCGCACGGGGGCCTGGCTCACGCGCAGGCGGCGGGCCAGCTGGGACTCCACGAGCTGCTCGCCCGGGGCCAGCTGCGACGACTTGATCATCGACTTGACCAGGTCGTAGATCTGGTCGGACAGCAGCCCGCGCTCGAGGCCCGAGATCCCGCTCAACGCATCAGTCATCCGCCCAGCCTAGCGGCATTATCGACAATCGTTTGTGCACCGGAGCGGTAGGCCGCGAGCCAGGCGTCCGCGATGATCCGCGACCCCGCGGGCGTGGGGTGCACGCCGTCGGGAGCGAGGGCGACGGCGCCCTCCACCCCGCCGGGGCCCTCCGCGGCCGCCGCGGTGAGCAGGGTGTGCAGCGGCACCAGCGCGGCCCCGGCCGCCGCGGCGAGGCGGGCGACGACCTCTTGCTTGCCCGCGAGGTCGTCGAGCCAGTCGTGCTGCTCCGGCCGCACCGGCAGGAGGAACGGCTCCACGAGGACCAGGCGCGGGCTGCCGGGCACCCGGTCCAGCAGCCGCAGGTAGGTGGCCTCGAAGTCCGCGGCGCTCGTCGGATCGTCGTTGTCGAAGCGGCGCCAGGTGTCGTTGACCCCCACGTACACGCTGAGCACGTCGGGCGCGGTGCCCGCGACGTCGCGGTCCCAGCGGGCCTCCAGGTCGACGGCGCGGTCGCCGCCGATGCCGACGTTGCGCACCTGGGCGCCGGGCAGGTCGCCCGCGACGAGGCTGACGTAGCCGTCGCCGAGCGACGCGGCGTCCGCACGGTCGCGGCCGGCGTCGGTGATCGAGTCCCCGACGAAGACGAGTCGTTCGGCGGCCTGTCCGCCGGTGATTCCGCTGCTGGTCATGAACCACTCCCTCGTGTGATGAACGGGTCCGACGGTACCGGGCGCGGCGACGCCGGGACGCCTCCCGTTCGTTGTCAGCGATTATCGATTAATGTAGCATCGCTCCCGCTGCCAGCCGCGGGTCGAGGACGACCCGCAGTCCATGACCATCACCGAAGAGGTCGGAGCACTCGCAATGAAGCGACATCTGTCAGCCCTGCTCGCCGCCGCCGTCGCCACGTGCGTCGTCGGCGCGACTGCCACCAGCGCGGCCGCCACGGCCGCCCCGCAGCAGACCGGGGCCCAGCACGCGTCAGCCACCACGACCACCACCGACAGGGGGCCGGACCAGAGGCCCGGCACCGGCCCCGGGAAGGGCCACGACAGGCCGGGCAAGCCCAAGCCCGGCAAGCCCGGCAAGGGCCCGCACGCCCCCGGCGCGCGCGGCACGATCTACCTCGCGCCGGACGGCGACGACGGCGCCGCCGGCACCGAGGCGGCCCCGCTGGCCACGCTGGAGGCGGCGCGCGACGCCATCCGCGCGCTCCGCGCGGCGGGCAACCTCCCGGCCGACGGCGTGACCGTCTACCTGCGGGAGGGCACGTACGAGCGCTCGGCGTCGTTCACCCTCGGCGCCGAGGACTCGGGTACCGCCGCGGCGCCCGTCACCTACCGCTCCTACCCGGGCGAGACCGCCACGATCTCGGGCGGCAAGGAGCTGCCCTACGACGGCTTCTCCCCCGTGACCGACCAGGCCGTGCTCGACCGCGTCATCGAGACGTCGGCGCGCGACGACATCCTGCAGATCGACCTGGGCGAGCTCGGCATCGACGACTACGGACAGCTCAGCCGACACGGCTACTGGAAGGCCAACGACGTCAGCACCACCCCGCCCATGGAGCTGTACGTCGACGGCGAGGACATGACGCTCGCCCGCTGGCCCAACGCCGGTGCGGTGCAGGACACCGTCCAGATGAACAAGATCGTCGACGTGGGCCCCACCAAGGACGACGCCGACCTGCAGGACCGCGGCGGCACGTTCAGCTACTCCTACGACCGGCCGCAGCACTGGGGCGAGGCCGACGACATCTGGCTCGACGGCATCTTCGGCCAGAGCTGGGAGTGGTCGTACAACAAGGTCGAGTCGATCGACACCGACGCGCGCACCATCACGCTGCGCTACGGCGAGATGTCCGGCCTGATGAAGACCTGGTACCCCGACTTCCACTTCGCCCAGAACCTGCTGGAGGAGCTCGACGCCCCCGGCGAGTACTTCATCGACCGCGGCACCGGCGTCCTGTACCTGGTGCCCAACGCGTCGTTCCTCGCGGAGCGGGGCGCGCCCGTCGTCACCACCCTCGACGAGCCGATGATCCGCACGGACGGCACGTCGTACGTGACGTTCGACGACCTGGTGCTCGACTACGGGCGCGCGAACGCCGCCGTCATTCTCGGCGGCAGCCACGTGACGATCTCGAACAGCGACGTCCAGAACTTCACCGACGGCGGGGTGCTCATCAACTCCCCCGGCCGGTACACGTACGACGGCATCCCGGTGAACCGCGGCGGCACGGACCACGCCGTCGTCTCGAACGACATCCGCCACGTGGGCGGCGTCGGCGTGGTGCTGCAGGGCGGGAACAAGACCACCCTGGCGCCCGGCAACAACCGGGTCGAGGACTCCCACATCCACGACTTCGCCTACTACCACAAGGCCTACAACCCGGGCGTGATGTTCGACGGCGTGGGCAACGTGGCGCGCGGGAACGAGATCAACGACGCCCCGCACCCGGGCATCATCGTGCACGGCAACGACCACCTGTTCGAGCAGAACGAGGTCTACGACGTCTGCAAGACGTTCCAGGACCTCGGCGCGATCTACATGAACTCGGGCGAGACGCCGCAGCAGCGCGGCCACGTGTTCCGGCAGAACTACTTCCACGACGTGGGTCTGACCAAGCACGGCGTCGAGGGCATCTACGCGGACAACTTCACGTGGGACCTGAACATCGAGCAGAACGTGTTCGTGAACATGGGCAACGACGCGATCAAGTCCGGCTCGGCCGACTACATCGACGCCGTGAACAACGTGTTCGTCGACACCACCGTGCCCTACGACAACTACACGCAGTGGATGGGCGACGGCGAGGGCAACACCGTCGACCGGGTGTACCTGCCGAAGTGGGAGAAGGTCTTCGCGGACAACGGCGACTTCGTCGGCACGCCGTACCTGACGAAGTACCCGGAGCTGGGGCACTTCTTCGAGGACAACCACTACTTCCCGGACCACAGCTCGTTCGACCGGAACGTGATCTGGAACCCGAACCGCACCCGCAACCCGGACGTCAACGCCGAGGGCGCCCTGGACACGAAGAACCTGCTCAACTACGGGGACAACTGGGTGACGGACGCCGACCCCGGCTTCGTCGACGCCGCGAACGGCGACTACTCGTTCACCGCCGACGCCGCCGTGTTCGACCAGATCCCCGGCTTCGAGGCCATCCCGTTCGACGAGATCGGCACCGACGGGCACGTGGGTCAGTCGCAGTCCCCGGACGAGGTGGCGCTGGAGTCCCTGGCGCTGCCCGGCGACCAGCTCACGATCACGCTCGGCGACGAGCTCTCCGTGGCGGCGCAGGCCGTGCCGTGGAACGCGACGAACCAGGCCGTCGCCTACGCCTCCAGCGACCCGGAGGTCGCGACGGTCAGCGCCACCGGCGTGCTCACCGCCATCGGGCCGGGCGAGCTGGTCGTGACGGTCGAGTCGAAGGCCGACCCCGGCATCCGCGACGAGATGACGGTCACCGTGGCCGCCGGCGACGGCGTGCTGCACCGGACCGACTTCGAGTCGGGCGCGAACGGCTGGCCCACCGACGCCAACCGTGCGATCGTCGACGACGGCACGGGCGACCACGTGCTGCGCATCAAGGGCGGCGCCAACACCCAGCTCGACCGGCAGTTCTCGGCCTACGCGCTCGACTTCACGGTCACCACGCCGGCCGACGTGCCCGAGGGCGGGCAGCTGCTCGTCTACGACCGCACGGGCGCGACGCCGGGGGGCTACGTCCGGTACCGGCACGCGGCGGCCGGGTCCACGTGGACGATCTTCGACTCCGCGTGGGGCACCGTGAAGCAGGTGACCCTGCCCGCGGGCGAGGGGCTGGCGCCGGGCACGCAGTACGCCGTGCGCGTGGTGGTCACGCCGGACGGCGTCCGGGTGCTGCTCGACGGCGAGGTGGTCGTGGAGGGCGCCAACCCGGCGCCCGCGGCGGCCGGCAAGGTCGGCTTCTACGTCCAGGGCTTCACGGCGCTGGACATCGACGACGTGACGTTCTCGCTGGTGGGGGTGGACCCCACGAGCGTGACACTCGCACCGGCGGCCGCGACCGTCGAACCCGGGGAGACCCGGGAGCTCGACGCCACGTTCACGCCGGCGGACGCGACCCGCACCGGCCTGGAGTGGGCCTCCAGCGACGAGGCGGTGGCCACCGTGGCGGACGACGGCACGGTCCGCGGCGTCGCGGCCGGCACCGCGACCATCACGGCGACGTCGACGGCCGTACCCGGCCTGGCGGCGTCGTCCACGGTGACCGTGCAGGCGGCCCACCATCCCGTGACCGACCTGGGCGCCGAGATCCTCGACGCGGCGGCGTGGGCGCCGTCCGGCGGGATGACCGTCTCGGACGGGGCGGCCCACCTCGCGCCGCGCAGTGCGTCCGGGTTCACGCCGGCGACGTTCGGCGACGAGCTGCTGCGGTTCGACACGTCGTTCGGCGACTTCAACGGCGGCTGGTTCGGGTTCTCGGTGCGCTCGAAGACCGCGGGCAACCCGGTGTGGACCAACAGCAACTCGGGGTACCTCGTGGTGATCAAGGAGGACGTCATCGAGATGCAGCGGTGGAAGCCCGACGTCTTCATGATCGACGTGTTCCCCAACACGGTGATCGAGCCGGGCTCGACGCACGAGATCACGTTCGGCGCCGTCGACGTCGAGGGCGGCATCCGCGTGGTGCTCCGCGTGGACGGCGAGCCGGTGTGGAGCTACCTCGACGACACGGCGAACAACACGCTGGCGACGGACGGGTACTTCACGGCCTACCGCCAGGGCCCGGCGGGCGAGATGAGCATCTCCCCGCTCGACTGACCACCCGGTCCGTTGAGTGCGGGCTATGTGTTGCACCAACGCGTGCTGCGCAACACATAGCCCGCACTCAACGAGCGGTGTCAGGTGAGGGAGGTGAAGGTGTGGGTCTGGCGGCCCAGGTTCTCGATCTCCAGGGTGACCTCGTCGCCGTCGGCCAGGTACGGGAAGCGTCCCGACAGGGCCACGCCCTCGGGCGTGCCCGTGCAGATCAGGTCGCCCGGCTCCAGCGCCATGTACTGCGACAGGTGGTGCACGATCGCGGCGACGTCGAAGATCATGTCCGCCGTCGACGAGTCCTGTCGCGGCTCGCCGTTGACGAAGGAGCGCAGCCGCAGGGCGCCCGGGTCCACCTCGTCGGCCGGCACGAGGGCCGGGCCGGTGGGCAGGAACCCCGGACCGCACTTGCCCTTGGACCACTGGCCCAGGGAGTCGTCGAGCTGCCACGCGCGCTCGCTGACGTCGTCCACCACGGTGTATCCCGCGACGTGCTCGCGCGCCGCCTCGACGGACGGCAGGTAGCTCGCGCGCCGGCCGATCACGACCGCGAGCTCCACCTCCCAGTCGACCTTCTCGGCGCCGGGTGGCAGGGGCACGGCGTCGTCCGGCCCGGCGACGGTGTTGGGGTGCTTGAAGAAGATGATCGGCAGCCGCGGCGGCTCCGCGCCGGACTCCCGCGCGTGCGCGGCGTAGTTCTGCCCGATGCAGACGACGGCGGTGGGTCGCGCGATCGGCGCCCCGCGACGCAGGGCGTCCGCGCCGTCGAGCACGGGCAGCTCCCCCGCGGCCAGGGCGGCCCGGGTACGCGCCACGCCGTCGGCGGCAAGGAAGGCGCCGTCGACGTCGGCGGTCAGCGGGCGCAGGTCGTAGGTGACGCCGTCGGAGGTGACGGCGGGGATCTCCTGGCCGACGGGGCCCAGGCGGAGCAGGTGCATCGTGTCCTCGTTCTCGGATCGGGTGTGGGGTTGAGCTCAGGACTGCTCGGGCGGACGGACGCGCAGCTCGTGCATGCCGCCGTCGACCGCGAGCGCCGTGCCCGTGGTCGCCGTGGCGAGCGGGCTGGCGAGGTAGCAGACGGCGTGCGCGACGGCCTCGGGGCTGACCAGCCGGCCCGTGGGCTGGCGCGCCTCCAGGGCGGCGCGCTCGGCCTCGGGGTCGGCGGCGGCGTCGAGCAGGCGGCCCACCCAGGGCGTGTCGACGGTGCCGGGGTTCACGCAGGTCACGCGGATGCCCTCGCGGACGTGGTCGGCGGCCATGGCGAGCGTGAGCGCCTGCACGGCGCCCTTGCTGGCGGAGTACAGGGCGCGCTGCGGCAGCCCGGTCCACGAGGCGATCGACGCGGTGTTGACCACGGCAGCGTGCTCCGAGGCGCGCAGGTACGGCAGGGCGGCGCGGGTGACGCGCACGATGCCGAGCACGTTCACGTCGAGCACGCGCAGCCACTCGGCGTCGTCGTTGTCGGCGACGGTGCCCTGGGCGCCGATGCCGGCGTTGTTGACGACGACGTCGATGCCGCCCAGGCGCTGGGCGGCGGCCTCCACCGCGCGGCGGACGGCGGCGGCGTCGGTCACGTCGGCGACCTCGCCGGACGCGCCGTCGGGCACGCCGTCCGGCGAGCGGTCGATCGCGACGACCTGGGCGCCGCGCTGCAGCAGGGCGGTCACGACGGCGGCGCCGATGCCGGACGCCCCTCCCGTGACGATGGCGCGGACGCCGTCGAACTCAAGGGCTGTGGTCACGGGTGTTCCTCCTGAGAAGCGGCTTCGATGGCGATTCATCCAATCTATAGCACCGATCCGTCGGGAACCGAAGGGGCAGATCACCCATCGGACCCGATAGGATCGACCCGCTCGGAGCGATACGTCATACCTCTCCCCCGCTCCGGAACCATCCGCTCGACGAGGAGTGCCCGCCCATGTCCCAGCCGGTCCACCCTGCCCCACCGTCGCACCCGGACCGGGCCTGGTTCACCGGGGCCAGGTTCGGCCTGTTCGTGCACTTCGGGCTCTACTCGGCCGCCGCCCGGCACGAGTGGGTGCTGAGCAACGAGCGGCAGACCGCCGAGCAGTACGGGCGCTACGCCGAGGTGTTCGACCCCGACCTGTTCGACGCCCGCGCGATCGCCCGCGCCGCCAAGGACGCCGGGATGCGCTACGTGGTGCTGACCACGAAGCACCACGACGGCTTCGCCCTGTGGGACTCCGCCGTGAGCGACTACTCCGTCGCGCGCACGCGCGGGCGCGACCTGGTCGCGGAGCTCGCCGAGGCCGTCCGCGCCGAGGGGCTGCGCCTGGGGCTGTACCACTCGCTCATCGACTGGCACCACCCCGACTTCACCGTGGACTACCTGCACCCGCGCCGGGACGACCCGGATGCCCACGCCCTCAACGAGGGCCGCGACATGACCCGGTACCGCGCGTACCTGCACGCGCAGGTGCGCGAGCTGCTCACCCGGTACGGCGCCGTCGACTACGTCTTCTTCGACTACACGTACGCGCACGACCGGGACGGGTGGCGCGGCAAGTACCCCGAGGACTGGGACGCGAAGGGGCTGCTCGCCCTGGTCCGCGAGCTGCAGCCGCAGGCCGTGGTCAACGACCGCCTGGGCATCCCGGGCGACCTGGTCACCCCGGAGCAGTACCAGCCGGACCAGCCGATGCGGGACGACGACGGCGCTCTGCTGACCTGGGAGGCCTGCCAGACGCTCAACGGGAGCTGGGGCTACGACCGGGACAACACCCGGTTCAAGGACCCGGACCTGCTGGTCCGCATGCTCGTGGACACGGTGTCCAAGGGTGGCAACCTGCTGCTCAACATCGGCCCCGACGGGCGCGGCGCGATCCCGGCCCGCGACGCCGCCACGCTCGCCGCACTCGGCGCGTGGACCCGGCTGCACGGCCGGTCGGTCCACGGGGCAGGCCCCGCGGATCCCGCGCTGGCCGAGGCCCTCGCGCCCGGCCTGCCGCCCGGCGTCGTGCTCACGCAGCGCGCCGACCGCCTGTACCTGCACCTGTTCACGTGGCCGTTCGCGCACGTGCACCTGCGCGGGCTGGCCGACCGGATCCGGTACGCGCAGCTCCTGCACGACGGCTCCGAGCTGCGCACCACCCGCACCGACCCGGACCAGAAGGCGTGGAACACCACGCCCGGCGGGCAGCCGCCCGGCACCCTCACGCTGCACCTGCCCACGGCGCGGCCCGACGTCGCCGTGCCGGTGGTCGAGCTGTTCCTGCGATGAGTTCGGGGGCGCGCCGTCGTCGGACAGGGCATGAACCTGAAAAAGCATCGGCGGCCCACCCCCTCGTCAGGCAGGGTTGAGCCATGAGCGACGTCGACATGTCCCGCTGGAAGCGCAACGTCGGGCTGTTCCTCGCCGGCCAGACCATCTCCCTGTTCGGGTCCATGGTGGTCATGTACGCGGTGATGTGGCACCTGACCATCGAGACCCGGTCCGGGTCGGTGCTCATGCTGAGCATCGTGTTCGGCATGCTGCCGCAGGCGTTCGTGTCGATCTTCGGCGGCGTCTGGGCGGACCGGCACCACCGCAAGTTCCTCATCATGGGCTCGGACACCGTCATCGCCCTGGCGACCCTCGGGCTCGCGCTGCTCATGGTCAGCGGCGTCGACTCGCTCTGGGTCATCTACGCGGCGCTGGCCGTGCGCTCGGTCTTCGCCGGCATCCAGACGCCGGCCGTGAGCGCGATGATCCCGCAGATCACGCCGACCGACCAGCTCATGCGCGTCAACGGCCTGTTCCAGTCGATCCAGTCGGGCATGATGCTGCTCGCGCCCGCCCTGGCGGCCGTCATCTACGCCTCGTTCGACATCGTCACCGTCTTCTTCGTGGACGTGGTGACCGCCCTGCTCGGTGTCGGGATGCTCGCGCTGGTCGCGGTGCCGCGCCTGGTGCGGTCCGACGCCGGCGAGCCGGTCAGCTACTTCGGCGACCTCGCGGCCGGCGTGCGGTACATCCGGGCGAACGCCCCGGTGCGCTGGCTCATCACGCTATTCGCGCTGGTGATGTTCCTGGTGGGCGCCCCGAGCTACCTCACGCCGCTCATGGTCACCCGCACGTTCGGCGACGAGGTGTGGAAGCTGACCGCCAACGAGCTGTTCTGGGGCGGCGGCATGCTGCTCGGCGGCATCATCATGGCGTCGGTCGGGCCCCGGATCACGCGCCGGGTGCGCCTGATGGTCGGGTCGGTGCTCGCCACCGGCGTGCTGGTCGCCGGGCTGGGCGTGTCCACGAACATGTGGGTGTTCTTCACCATCGGCCTGGTCATCGGCATCATGTTCGCGGCGCTCAACACCCCGGCGCTGACGATCATCCAGGAGCGCGTCGAACCCGAGATGCAGGGCCGGGTCTTCGGCTTCGTCGGGATCGTCATGACCGTCGCGATGCCGCTGTCCATGGTGGTGTTCGGCCCGCTGGCCGACCAGTTCTCCGTGGAGGCGCTGCTGATCCTGGCCGGTGTGCTGCTGGTGGCGGTGCTGGGCGCGATCCTCGCGTTCCCCGGGGCGCGACGTTCGCTCGCGCAGGTCGACGCGGCGCCGGAGGCACCGGCCGCGGCGTCGGAGGAGACGGAGGAGCCCACGCCTGCTGTGCCGCAGGACACAGCCGACCTGCGCTGACGGCGTGACAGTATTGCTGGGTCCCCAGCCGTCGGCCATGTGTGCGGAAGGTTCCTGTGAGCGCCCCGAAGATCTATGCCCTGCACGAGAACCCCGAGTGGTTCCCCCCGTTCGCCGAGGCCTTCGCGGCCGAGGGCGTGGACTACGTCGAGTGGGTGCTGACCGACGGCGTCCTGGACCTGGACGAGGCGCCGCCCGAGGGCATCTTCTGGTCGCGCATCTCGGCGAGCAGCCACACGCGTGACCACGGCCTGACCAAGGACTATTCGCGCGCGGTGCTGTCCTGGCTGGAGGCGTACGGACGCCGCACGGTCAACGGCCGGCGCGTGCTGGAGCTCGAGGTCAGCAAGGTGGACCAGCTCACAGCCCTGCGCGCCGCGGGGATCGACACGCCGCGCACCGTGGCCGCCGTCGGGCGTGACCAGGTGCTCAAGGCCGCCCAGGGCTTCCCCACGCCGTTCGTCACCAAGCACAACCAGGGCGGCAAGGGGCTGGGTGTCCGCAAGTTCGACTCGTTCGAGGACCTGGTCGACTACGTCGGTTCCGACGAGTACGAGGAGCCCGTGGACGGCATCACGCTGATCCAGGAGTACGTCGTGGCGGCCGACGGCGGCATCACGCGCGTCGAGATCGTGGGCGGCGAGATGGTCTACGCCGTCCGCGGCGACACGGAGCGCGGCGGGTTCCAGCTCTGCCCCGCCGACGCGTGCGTCATCGACCCGGAGACGGGCCGCCCGATCCCGCCGGTCGGCGCGACCATCTCCATGGCGCCCGACGACGACTGGGGGCTGTTCTCCGAGCGAGCCGGCTACGACGACCCCGTGGTGGCCAAGTACCTCGCTTTCACCGAGCGGCACGGCATCGAGGTGGCCGGGATCGAGAACATCCGGACGGCGGACGGCCGGGTGCTGACGTACGACGTGAACACCAACACGAATTACAACAGCGACGTCGAGCAGGGCACGGCGAAGTCGGGGCCGCGCGAGATCGTCCGGCACCTGGCGCGGGTGCTGCGGGAGACCTACCCGGCCTGACGGCCGCCGTCGCCCGAATCACGTTGGCGCGATCCCGAGGTCGAACGTAGTCTTGTTCTGCCGCCCCTGGCTCAGGGGAGAGGAAGTGAGGCCGGGACCCCCCGCCGGACGACGGGAGCCCGGCCTTCGCGCTGTCTACGCAAGCCTGACGTCGATGATCTCGACCGCACCCAGCTCCTCCGCAGTCTCGACGTCGTAGCCGAATCGGGCGCCGCTAACGGCGCCGGCCACAGCATCAGGTGCCCACAGCATCGGCTCGTCCCGAGGCAGAGCAAAGTCCACCACGATCGCGCCAGAGATCGACCCGCGGAGTCGGAGGACGTCGACGAGCCGAATGTGTCGCGCCTGTTCAGCGAGCTGTGGCGGCTCTCCAGATGGACCTCACGCACACCAAGCTGATCAAGCTCGAAGAGCAGGCGCTCCATACAGATGGCCCGTGCGCGTTCCTGGCGACGATGATCGATCGGCGCGCCGACCACCGCGACGTGCGCCACGTCGAGCGCTCCGAGTGCGGCTGCAATCTTCCGGCGTCGCTCACCGGTCTCGTCCCGCCAGTGCAGCCGCCGGGCCCCACGAAGCAACAGCGTCCGCAATGTCTCTCGCACTGCTTCACAGGCTCCCGGATCCGCGATCACCGCGGCCAGCAGATACAGCCCCTCCCGCCCGTCCCGCGCGGCGCGCATCGACTCGTCCACCCATGCGTGCAGCGCGAACGCCTCGCCTCCTCGTTCCTGATCCACCGAAGGATCATCCCCGAGCATCCGTCATCACGCGCGCCCAGACGCCGTTGCATATACGCAAGGGTGTTCGGAATCCCACCCACAAAACCAAGCCGCCCTCGTACCCGTTGAGTGCTGGACTTTTGCGCTGTTCCGGACCAGAACAGCGCAAAAGTCCAGCACTCAACGAAGCGGGCTAGGCGAAACCGAAGATCGGGCCGAACGTCACCACGACGATCGCGGCCCAGACGGCATAGACCGGCAGGTACTGCGTCTGCCAGCGCTCGATCGCGCCGAACGTGCGCTGCCCGCGCACGAAGCCGGTCGCCAGCCACGCCGCCCATGCGAGGTGCACCAGCAGCACCAGGTTGAGCCCGAGTGCCGCGACCTTGTTGGCGGTGAAGCCGAACTCGGCGATCCGGGTGAGCATCGCGGTCAGCGCCACGGCGTCCACCGCGAGCGCCGCGCCGACCAGCACGAGCTGCAGCCAGTCGAAGATCCCGGGCGGCGCGAGCGGGTCGCGGGCCGAGATCGAGTACAGCAGCAGGAACAGGACCAGCACGAGGATCGCGTCCATGAGGATGAGCAGGTCACGGTCGACGTCGGTGAGCGGCCCGTTGACGAGCAGCACCACGAAGATCGCGACCAGCATGACGATCGTCAGCGGCGTGAAGACCCGCGTGAGCACGGGGGCGATGTTCTCGACGACGTTCTTCTTGGCCTCGACGAGCCAGGCGCCGACCAGCAGTGCGCCCGGGATCGCGAACGGGAGGAGCCAGTCGCCGAGGAACGGCTCGAAGTCGACCCCGACCAGGCTGAGCGAGCCGAAGGTGAGCCCGATGAGCAGCCCGCCGCCGAGCTGGATCAGTGCGAGGTAGATGATGAGCTCGCCGGTGAACCGAACGAAGTCCATGCGCCGCGCGCTCGACCGCCAGGCCCCGCCGGCGTACACGACGCCCAGGAGGAGCCAGAGCACCACGGGCGTGTGGGTGATCGCGAGGAACTCGGTCATGCCGGGTCCGTCGAACTCCCCCGG
Source organism: Promicromonospora sp. NPDC110617 (assembly GCF_055598465.1). NCBI lineage: Bacteria > Bacillati > Actinomycetota > Actinomycetes > Micrococcales > Promicromonosporaceae > Promicromonospora > Promicromonospora sp. NPDC110617. Next base: position 2,439,336 of record NZ_JBVKBM010000001.1, on the reverse strand, counting down.
CTCGAACGGGTACAGGTTGACCACGAGCGCGAGCGCCGTCGTGATCGCGACCAGCAGGACGCTGATCCGCCACGGGACGTGCCGCTTCCACACGAAGTACCCGGCCAGGAACGGCAGGACGGCGAAGACGGCGTTGCGTACGAGCACCAGCTCGTTGTCGGTCGTGGCGGCGAGCAGCACCTTGAGCACGATCCCCGCGCCGACCGCGAGCGCCAGGACCACGGCCAGCTCACGCCAGCGCCCGCCGTCGCTCGGTTCCTCGGGGACCAGCACGAGCTGCTTCCAGAGCCGGTCGGAGTGCTCGCGCGCGAACTCGCGGGACACCTCGTCGAGGTTGCCCATGCGCTTGACCGCGACGAGGAAGGCCTCCTCGTCCTCCAGCCCGCTCGCGGTCAGGTCGCTGACCTGGCCGCGCAGGTGGTCCTCCATCTCGTCGACGTCGGCGGCCGAGATCGCCCGACGGCGCTGGACGTAGCCGCGCCACAGGTCGATCTGCTCCTCGAGCACGACGTGCTCGGCGGGCTCGATCCGCTGGGCGGGACCGGCGTCGTTCCCGTTCTGGTCGCTCATCAGGCCCACCCCTCCGCGACGACGGGGCCGGGCTGGACGTCCTGCCACACCTGCTTGAGCGCGTCGGAGACGACCGCCCACTGCTGACGGCGCTCCGCGAGCGCTTCCTTGCCGGACGCGGTGATCGCGTAGTGCTTCCGCCGCCGCCCGACGTCGGACGTGCCCCACGTCGCCTTGACGTACTCCAGGCGCTCCAGCCGGTGGAGCAGGGGGTAGAGCATGCCGTCGGTCCATTCCATGCGGCCGCCGGAGAGCTCGTTGACGCGCTTGAGGATCGCGTAGCCGTACGACTCGCCGTCGGACAGGATGCCGAGGACGAGCGGCGTCGCGGACGCCGCGACCAGATCCTTGTCGATGTGCACCTGCACTCCTATGCCTAGTGCTGCTAGGGATGCCTACCCTAGCAGCACTAGGCATAGGAGAACTAGGTTCGTGCGGGACGTCGCGCCGCGGGCCGCTTGGTCCCCGCGCGATAGACCGACACCGTCGGCTCGCCGTCGAGCCAGAAGCGCCACGGGTACAGGTCGGCGCGGCCGCCGTCGCCGCTCACGCCCACGCGCGGCCCGGACAGCACGGCGCCCGACGGCGCCTCGGGGACCTCCAGCACCACCGCGCCCTCCGGGTCGGTCACGTCGGCGCCGTCGTCGGACAGGTCGAGGCCGAGCGCCACGGTGAGGCGCGCGGGACCGCGCGCGAGGTCGCGTTCGGCGCGCACGACGCCGGAGGCGAGGCGCCTGGCCGTGGCCAGCGCGACGCCGTCGGGCACCGGCCCGGTCACCTCGCCGGCGCGCAGGAGCACCGCGGACGCCGTCCCGTCCGGGCCGCAGACCACGTTGGCGCAGTAGTGCAGGCCCAGGTGCCGGTACACGTACAGCCGCCCGGGCTCGCCGAACATCGTCTCGTTGCGCCGGCTCGGACCACGGAAGGCATGGGAGCCGGGGTCGTTGGTCCCGTCGTAGGCCTCGACCTCGGTGAGCCGCAGGGTCACGGCGCCCTGGGGCGTGCGGCGGGTCAGGGTGGCGCCGAGCAGGTCGCGCGCGACCGCGACCACGGGTCGGTCGAAGAACTGGCGGGCGGGGACCGATCGTGTCGCTGTCACGACCACCGATTCTCCCCCGCGGCCCGGGTTCTACCAGTCCTCGGGCGCCGGGACCGGCGGCGGCGGCGCGAGGTCGCGCTCCATCCGGTCGATCTCCTCCTGCCACTGCTCCATCGGGGCCGGGTCGACCTGCTCGACCACCGGCTGGTCCACCGACGGCGTGGCGGCCTGGTCCTCCTGACACGCGGCGAAGAGGGCGAGGACGACAAACCCGACGACCACGAAGCCCCAGATCCCGCCGCCGTCGCCCGGGGGATCCTTGGGCGGGCGGTAGTCGTCACCACCTCCGCCGCCCCCGCCGTAGCTGCTGCTCCCACCTCCACCCGAGGGGTAGCCGTAGTCGCCGCCGTCGTCGTCGCTCATGATGCCCGGGCTGCGAGAGTGGCGACGACCTGCGTGAGCACCCGGTCGCTCCAGTTCTGCTCGGACTCGGGGTACTCGCCCATGCCGTCCGCGGTCGAGGTGCCGTTCACCTCGAACCGGTAGGCGCCCTGGTAGCAGTCCAGGCCGCCGTAGAGCGTGTCCTCGAAGCACCCGGCCGCGCCGAGCGAGTCGCCGAGGTCCTCCAGGTCGCCGGAGTCGTCGTCCGCCAGGTCCTCCCGGTAGGACTGCTCGATCAGGGCAGGGTCAGCGATGGACGCGAGGAGGATCTCGATGCTGCTGTTGCCCTCCGGCGAGTGCTCCGAGGGCAGCGTGAACCGGTACTCGCAGCCGCCCGCGGCGATGTCTCCCGTGGCGCCCGGGTCGCTCTCCTGGAGCGGGTTGAAGTTCATGATCGTGAGCTGCTGCGGTGTGCGGTCGATGTCCGCCGCCTGCGGGAGCATCGCCCGGATCTCGGCGTCGCTCAACGTCTGGCACGCGTCGGGCCAGTCGGCGACGAGCAGCTGGCCGCCCGACGGCGGGGCGGCGGAGATCTGCTCGCCCGACGGCGCAGGGGAACCCACCTGGAGCTCGGGGACCGGTTCGGTGCAGCCTGCGAGCAGCAGTAGCGACACCGCCGTGCCGACCGGCATCCACGTCGCACGCGTCCTCGCCATGGTCCGCAACTCCTCGCCGCCGCCTCCACCCGGGCGCCCCGCACGAGACACCATGCGAAACGTTAGAGGGTCTATCGAACGGTGACAAGCACCAGTGTGATGCGACTGAGTCGTAGCCCGCTCAGGTCAGGCACGCCGTGCCCGTGCGGTCAGATCAGCGCGCCGACCCCGTCCAGGTGCAGGTCGGCCCGCTCGCGGGTGCGCTCGCGCGCGTAGTGCTCCGCCTCGTCGGCCATCCAGCGCCGCCAGTGCTCGCGGGCGTCCTCGCCGTCGCGGGCAAGGCCGCGGCGCAGCCGCTCGGCGTCGTCCGCCTGGACCCAGATGCGGAACGCACCCAGCGCGTCCACCTGGCGCGCGCCCGCGCCGCAGCCCTCCACCACCAGGTGGGCCGACGGCGGGACGTCGTGCCACTCGGCCCAGTCGCCCTCGACCCAGTCGTAGCGCCGGTAGCGCACCTGCTCCCCCGCGGCCAGTGGGTCCAGCACCCAGCGGCGGAGGTTCTCGGCGCCGCCGTCGGGCCCGGCCGCCCAGCCCTCGTAGAGGTCGTCCATGTGGATCACCGGTGCCTCCAGCGCGTCCGCGAGCTGCGCGGCCAGCGTCGTCTTGCCCGACCCGGCGGGCCCGTCGACGCAGATCAGTCGCGCGTCGACCACCCGGATGCGCCCCAGCACCTCACCCAGCACCCCTGGCGTGACGGTCATCCCGCTCCCCTCATAGGTCTACCCAGCAATAGGTCTACCCAGCGATTGTGCCCGCCGACCGACGTGTCAGACACACAGGTCACCCGAGGGATCTGTGTGTCTGACACGTCGGGGAGGTGCAGCGTCAGGACTCCGGCTGGGCCCAGAAGCGGAACTCCGTGGAGCGCTCCTTGGCGGCCTCGATCTGCTCCGCGACCCGCGCCGGGGCGGTGCCGCCCACGTTGTCGCGCGAGGCGAGGGAGCCCTCGACCGACAGCACGGAGCGCACCTCGGGGGTGAGGTGCTCCGAGATCTTGGCCAGGTCCTCGTCGGACAGGTCCCACAGCTCGATGTCGCGTGCCTCGCACTCCTGCACGCAGGAGCCGGCCACCTCGTGCGCCACGCGGAACGGCACACCCTGCTTGACGAGCCACTCGGCGATGTCGGTCGCGAGCGAGAAGCCCTGCGGCGCGAGCTCGGCCATGCGGTCAGTGTCAAAGACCATGGTGCGCACCATGCCCGTGAACGCGGGCAGCACCGCCGTGAGCGTCGCCACCTGGTCGAACACCGGCTCCTTGTCCTCCTGCAGGTCGCGGTTGTACGCGAGCGGGAGGCCCTTGAGCGTGGTGAGCAGGCCGGTGAGGTCGCCGATCACGCGCCCGGCCTTGCCGCGCGCGAGCTCGGCGATGTCCGGGTTCTTCTTCTGCGGCATGATCGAGGAGCCCGTGGAGTACGCGTCGTCCAGGCGGACGAAGCCGAACTCCTTGGTGTTCCAGAGGATGATCTCCTCCGAGATCCGCGACAGGTCCACGCCGATCATCGCCGCGACGAAGGCGAACTCCGCCGTCACGTCGCGCGAGGCCGTGCCGTCGATCGAGTTCTCGACGGGCCCGCCCTCCAGGCCCAGGTCGGCGGCCACGGCCGCCGGGTCCAGACCGAGCGACGAGCCCGCGAGCGCACCCGAGCCGTAGGGCGACTTCGAGGCGCGCACGTCCCAGTCGAGGAACCGGTCCACGTCGCGCAGCAGCGGCCACGCGTGCGCCAGCAGGTGGTGCGCCAGCAGCACGGGCTGGGCGTGCTGCAGGTGGGTGCGCCCCGGCATGGGGGCGTTCCCGGCGGCGGCCGCCTGGACGATGAGCTCGTCCACGAGGTCGAGCACCTGCGTGCCGATCGTGCGGGCCTGGTCGCGCAGGTACAGCCGCACGAGCGTGGCGATCTGGTCGTTGCGGGACCGGCCGGCGCGCAGCTTGCCGCCCAGCTCGTCCCCGGCGCGCTCCAGCAGGCCACGCTCCAGCGCGGTGTGCACGTCCTCGTCGTCGAGCACCGGCAGGAAGGCACCCGAGACGACGTCCTGCTCCAGCACGTCCAGGGCGTCGATCATCCGGGCCAGCTCCGGCTCGGTGAGCAGGCCGGCGGCCGCCAGGGCGCGGGCGTGCGCCCGCGACCCGGCGATGTCGTACTGCGCGAGCCGCCAGTCGAAGTGCGTCGACTGCGACAGGGCGGACAGCTCCGGCGACGGCCCACCGGCGAACCGGCCGCCCCAGAGGGCGACCTTCGGGCCGGTGTGCTCCCCGACGGTCCGCGGGGTCGCGTGGCCGACGTCCTTGCCGTCGTGCTCGCTCACCGCGCGCCCGCCGTCAGGTTCGCCGTGGCGCCGAGGTCCACGCCGTTGCCGAACTTCTCGTCGCGCGCGGCGGCGAGCTTGGCGGTGAGGCCGTAGATCTCGATGAAGCCGCGGGCCTGCGACTGGTCGAACGCGTCGCCCTCGTCGTAGGTGGCGAGGTTGAAGTCGTACAGCGACTGCTCCGAGCGGCGCCCGGTCACGGTGGCCCGGCCGCCGTGCAGCACCATGCGGATGTCGCCCGAGACGTACTTCTGGGTGTCGTCGACGAAGACGTCCAGCGACTTCTTCAGCGGCGAGAACCACATGCCGTCGTAGACCAGCTCGCTCCAGCGCTGCTCGACCTGGCGCTTGAACCGGGCCTGCTCGCGCTCGAGCGTGACGTTCTCCAGCTCCTGGTGGGCCGCGATCAGCGCGATCGCCCCGGGGGCCTCGTAGATCTCGCGGGACTTGATGCCCACGAGCCGGTCCTCGACGATGTCGATGCGGCCGACGCCCTGGGCGCCCGCGCGGCGGTTCATCTCCTGGATGGCCTGCAGCGGGGTGACGGGCACGCCGTCGATCGCCACGGGGATGCCCTGCTCGAAGGTGAGGATGACCTCGTCGGCCACCGGCGGGAACGTCGGGTCGTCCGTGTAGGAGTAGACGTCCTTGGTCGGCTCGTTCCAGATGTCCTCGAGGAAGCCCGTCTCGACGGCGCGGCCCCACACGTTCTGGTCGATCGAGAACGGGTTCTTCTTCGTGGTCGCGATCGGCAGGTCGTGCTTCTCGGCGTAGTCGATGGCCTTCTCGCGGGTCAGCGCGAGGTCACGCACCGGCGCGATCGACTTGAGGTCGGGCGCGAGCGAGGTGGTGGCCACCTCGAACCGGACCTGGTCGTTGCCCTTGCCCGTGCAGCCGTGGGCCACGGTCGAGGCACCGAACTCGCGGGCGGCGCGCACCATGTGCTTGACGATCACGGGGCGCGAGATGGCGGAGACCAGCGGGTAGCGGTCGAGGTACATGCCGTTGGCCCGCAGCGCGGGCATGCAGTACTCGGCGGCGAACTCGTCGCGCGCGTCGGCGACGTACGCCTCGACGGCGCCGCAGTCCAGCGCGCGCTGGCGGATGACGTTCATGTCCTCGCCGCCCTGGCCGACGTCGACGGCCACGGCGACCACCTCGGCCCCGGTGGCCTCGGCGATCCAGCCGATGGCGACGGAGGTGTCCAGGCCGCCCGAGTAGGCGAGCACGACGCGTTCAGTCATGATTGACGTTCTCTTTCCGGTGGTGGTGTTCAGGTGCAATTCTTGTGGGTTCTCAGGCGCTGAGCGCGAGGAAGCGGTTGGCGAGGGCGGCGCCGTCGGCGTCGCGCGCGATCACGAGGATCGTGTCGTCCCCCGCGATCGTCCCCAGCATCCCGGGGAAGACGGAGTGGTCGATGGCCGAGGCCAGCAGGTTCGCCGCCCCCGGCGGGGTGCGCAGCACCACGAGGTTGCCCGACGACTCGGCCGAGACCAGCAGCTCCTTGGCGAGCCGGGCCAGCCGCGCGGACAGGTACTCCTCGCTCGCGTCGGACTGCGCGCTGCGGTCCCCGCCCTCACCGGGGACCGCGTAGACGAGCGTGCCGTCCGAGCCGCGCACCTTCTCGGCCTGCAGCTCGATCAGGTCCCGCGACAGCGTGCCCTGCGTGACGCTCACGCCGTCCGCGGCCAGGGCGTCGGCGAGCTCGGCCTGGGAGTGGATGGCGTTGCGGGTCACGATGGCGGTGATCCGGGCGTGTCGGGCGGCCTTGGTCGTCGCCGTCGTCGCGGTCTGCCGGGCGACCATCAGCCCTGCTCCAGCAGCCAGGCCAGCAGCGCCTTCTGCGCGTGCAGGCGGTTCTCGGCCTCGTCGAAGACCACGGACTGCGGCCCGTCGATGACGTCGGCGGTGATCTCCTTGCCGCGGTAGGCCGGCAGGCAGTGCAGCACGAGCGCGTCCGGGGCGGCGCCCGCGAGCAGCTCCGCGTTGACCTGGTAGTCCCAGAACGGCTTGGACCGCGCCTCGGCCTCGGCCTCGTCGCCCATCGACACCCAGGTGTCGGTGGCTACGACGTCCGCCCCGGCCACGGCCTCCTTGGCGGACGTCGTCACGGTCACCGAGCCGCCCGTGGTCGCGGCGATCTCGGTCGCCCGGGCGACCATGGCTGCGTCGGGCAGGTAGCCCTCCGGGCCGGCGATCCGCACGTGCAGGCCGGCCGTCGCGCCGCCCAGCAGGTAGGAGTTGCCCATGTTGTTCGCGGCGTCGCCCACGTACGCGAACGTGGTGCCGGGCAGGCTCGCCAGCCCCCGGTGCTGCGCCACCGTGAGCAGGTCCGCGAGGATCTGACAGGGGTGGAAGTCGTCGGTCAGGGCGTTGACCACCGGCACGCGCGAGACGGACGCCATCTCCTCGATGCGGTCCTGCCCGAAGGTGCGCCACGCGATGGCCGAGACCTGCCGGTCGAGCACGCGCGTGGTGTCCACGACGGACTCGCGCACGCCGATCTGGGCCAGCCGGCCGTCCACGACGAGCGGGAACCCGCCGAGCTCGGCGATCCCGACCGCGAACGACACCTGCGTGCGCAGCGTCGGCTTGTCCGTGATGAACGCGACGGCCCGCGGGCCCTCCAGCGGGCGCTTCGCGTACCGGTCCGCGCGCAGGGCGAGGCCGAGCTCGAGGACGGCCTTCTGCTCGGCGGGCGTCAGGTCGTCGTCGCGCAGGAAGTGGCGGGTCATGCGGGGGTCTCCTCGGTCTCGACAGGCTCGACCAGCGTGGCGAAGAAGCGGGCGGCCTCCGTGGCCTGCTCCGCGGTCAGGATCAGGGGCGGGGCGAGGCGGATCGCGTCCGGCGCCACCGCGTTGACGATCAGTCCGGCCTCCAGGGCGGCAGCGGCCACCTGGGGCGCCACCGGCTCGTTGAGCACGACGGCGAGCAGCAGCCCGCGGCCGCGGACCTCCTTGACGAGCGGGCTGCCGCACATCTCGATCTCCTGGCGCAGCAGGGCCCCGACCTCGCGCACGTTGGTCAGCAGGCCGTCGCGCTCGATCACGCCCAGCGTCGCGAGCGCGGCGGCCGAGGCCACGGGGTTGCCGCCGAACGTGCTGCCGTGCTGGCCGCGGCCCAGCAGCCGCGCGGCGTCGCCGTACGCGATCACCGCGCCCACGGGGAAGCCGCCGCCGAGGCCCTTGGCGACCGTGACGACGTCGGGCACGATGCCGCCGCCGATCTCCGGCTGCTGGTAGGCGAACCACGAACCGCACCGGCCGACGCCCGTCTGGACCTCGTCCAGCACGAGCAGCGCGCCGTGCGCCCGGGTCAGGCGGCGGGCGGCCGCGAGGTAGCCCGGGGGCAGCGGGCGCACGCCGGCCTCGCCCTGCACGGGCTCGACGACCAGGGCCGCGACCTCGCCGTGCTCGGCGACGGACTGCGGCGTGAACGCGGCCTCCAGGGCCGCGAGGTCACCGAACGGCAGGTGCTCGACGCCGCCCGGGAGCGGCTCGAACGGCTCGCGGTACGCGGCCTTCGCGGTCAGCGCGAGCGCGCCCATCGACCGGCCGTGGAAGCCGCCCTCCAGGGCGAGCACGCGCGTGCGCGTGCCCACGCCGGACGACGTCGCGACCCGGCGCGTCATCTTGAACGCCGCCTCGACCGCCTCGGTGCCCGAGTTGGTGAGGAACACGCGCGAGCCCTCCGGCGCCTCGGCCACGCGCAGCAGCGTCTCGGCCAGCGCGATCTGGGCCGGCGTGCCGAAGAAGTTGGAGACGTGCCCGAGCGTGCCGAGCTGCGCGCTGATCGCCGCCGTCAGCGTCGGGTGCGCGTGGCCCAGCGCGTTCACCGCGATGCCCGCGAGCAGGTCGAGGTAGCGCTTGCCGTCGGCGTCCCACACGTAGGCGCCCTCGCCGCGCACCAGCACGCGCTGCGGCGGGCCGAACGTGTCCATCACCGCGCCCGTGTACCGCTGGGTCCATGCGGCCACGGAGCCGTCGGCCGTCAGCGCCGCGCTCTCGTCGGCCGGGATCACCGTGCTCATGCGTCCGTTCCTTCCTCGGGTCCCGCGACCACCATCGTGCCGTTGCCCCGCGTGGTGAAGACCTCCAGCAGCGCGCTGTGCGGCTGCCGTCCGTCGATGACCGTCGCCGCACCCACGCCGCCCTCGACGGCCCGCAGGCATGCCTCCATCTTGGGCACCATCCCCGCCTGCAGGGTGGGCAGCAGCTCGGCCAGCTCGGGCGCCGTGATCCGCTCGACGAGCGAGCCCTTGTCGGGCCAGTTCGTGTAGAGGCCCTCGACGTCGGTCAGCACGATGAGCTTCTTGGCGCCGAGCGCCACCGCGAGCGCGGAGGCGGCGGTGTCCGCGTTGACGTTGAGCACCTGGGTGGGGTCGTCCTTGTCGGGCGCGATCGTGGAGACCACGGGGATGCGCCCGGCCTCCAGCAGGTCCTCGACGGCGCGCGGGTCCACCTGCACGACGTCGCCCACGAGGCCGACGTCGACGGGCACGCCCTCGACGACCGCGTGCCGGCGCTGGGCGCCGAGCAGGCCGCCGTCCTCCCCGGACAGGCCGACGGCGACGGGACCGTGGGCGTTGATCAAACCCACGAGCTCCCGGCTGACCTGGCCGGTCAGGACCATGCGCACGATCTCCATGGCCTCCGGCGTGGTGACGCGCAGGCCGCCCTTGAACTCCGACTCGATGCCGAGGCGGTCGAGCATCGCGTTGATCTGGGGTCCCCCGCCGTGCACGACGACGGGCCGCAGCCCCACCTGCCGCAGGAACACCATGTCCTGCGCGAAGGCGGCCTTGAGCTCGGCGTCGATCATGGCGTTGCCGCCGTACTTGACCACGACGAGCGCGCCGGAAAACTCCTGCAACCAGGGCAGGGCCTCGATGAGCACCTCGGCCTTCTGGTCGGGCCGCAGCCCGTTCACGATGTCGCTGCTCATGTGCTGTACGCGCTGTTCTCGTGGACGTAGTCGTGCGTGAGGTCGTTGGTCCACAGCGTGATCTCGGCGTCGCCGGCGTGCAGGTCGACGGTGAAGGTGACCTCGCGGGCCGCGGCCATGTCGACCTTCTCGGGGGGCTCATGGGCGCCGCCCGCCTTGCAGACCATGACGCCGTTGACGCTCACGTCGAGCTGCTCCGGGTCGAACGGCGCGACGTCCTCGGGCACGGTGCCGACCTGGGACAGGATGCGGCCCCAGTTCGGGTCGTTGCCGAAGACCGCGGCCTTGACCAGGTTGGACCGGCTCACGGCGCGGGCCACGGCCAGCGCGGCGTCCTCGGTGGTCGCGTTCGTGACGGTGATCGCGATGTCGTGGGACGCACCCTCGGCGTCGGCGACGAGCTGCCGCGCGAGGTCCGCGCAGATCGCCGTGACGGCCTCGGTGAGCACCGCCAGGTCAGCGGGCACGCCCGAGGCGCCCGACGCCATGAGCACCACCGTGTCCGAGGTGGACATGGCGCCGTCGGAGTCGACGCGGTCGAAGGTGACGCGCGTGGCGGCCCGCAGGGCGGCGTCCGCGTCCGCGGCGGGGACGACGGCGTCCGTGGTCACCACGCAGAGCATCGTCGCCAGGGCGGGGGCGAGCATGCCCGCGCCCTTGGCCATGCCGCCCACGGTGAAGGTGCCCGACGGCGTCTCGACGGTGCGCACCGCCGTCTTGGCGACGGTGTCGGTGGTCATGATGGCGGTGGCGGCGGCCTGCCCGGCGGCGTCGTCGGCCGCGAGCTCGCCGACGGCCACGGGGATGCCCGCCAGCAGCTTGTCGGCGGCGAGCCGCACTCCGATCAGTCCGGTCGAGGCCACCAGCACGTCGATCGCGCCGATGCCGAGCTCGTCGGCGACCTTCTCCGCGGTGGCGTGCGCGTCCTGGAACCCGCCCGGCCCGGTGCACACGTTGGCCCCGCCGGAGTTGAGCACGACGGCGTGGGCGGCGCCGCCCTTCACCGCCTGTCGCGACCACATGACCGGCGCGCCGACCACGCGGTTGCTCGTGAACACCGCGGCGGCGGCGAACTCGGGACCGTCGTTGACCACGAGGGCCAGGTCGGGGTTGCCGGACGCCTTGAGGCCGGCGGTGACGCCGGCAGCCCGGAATCCTTGTGCCGCGGTGACGCTCACGGGGCGACTCCTTCGGTGATGAGGCCGGCGGTCTCGCGCAGGCCGAGGGCGAGGTTCATGGACTGGACCGCGGCACCCGCGGTCCCCTTGACCAGGTTGTCGATGGCCGTGACCGTGACCACCCGGCGGGCGGCGGCGTCCACGGCGACCTGGACCAGGGCGGTGTTGGCGCCGAGCGTCATCGCGGTGCTCGGCCACTGCCCCTCGGGCAGCAGGTGCACGAACGGCTCGTCGGCGTAGGCGGCCTCCCACGCGGCGCGGACCTGCTCCGGGTCGGCCCCCTGGGCCAGCCGGGCAGTCGCGGTCGCGAGGATGCCGCGCGCCATCGGCACCAGGGTGGGTGTGAAGCTGATGCCCACCTCGGGCGCGCCGGCGGCCCGCAGGTTCTGCTGGATCTCCGGGATGTGGCGGTGCGTGCCGCCCACGCCGTACGGTTGGGCCGAACCGAGCGCCTCGCTCGCCAGGAGGTGCGGCTTGAGCGCCTTGCCCGCGCCCGAGTAGCCGTTGGCCAGCACCGCGACGATGTCGGTGGCCTCGACCACCCCCGCCGCGACACCGGGCTGCAGGCCCAGGGTCACCGCGGTGACGTTGCAGCCGGGCACGGCGATGCGGCGCGCTCCGGGCAGCTTGTCGCGCTGGCGGGCCGCGGACGCCAGGTCGGCCGCGGTCCCATCGGCAGCAGACGCCTCGGCGTGGATCAGCTCGGGCATCCCGTAGGGCCAGGTCCCCGCGTGCGTCGAGCCGTAGAACTGCTCCCAGTCGGCCCCCGACTCCAGCCGGTGGTCGGCGCCCAGGTCGATGACCAGGACGTCGTCCGGGAGCTGGGCGGCGACCTGGCCCGACGCGCCGTGCGGCAGGCCGAGCACCACGACGTCGTGGCCGGCGAGCGTGTCGGGCGTGGTGGGCTCCAGGATGCGGTGCGCGAGGCCGCGCAGGTGCGGCTGGACCTCGCCGAGGCTCGAACCGGCGCTCGCGTGCGCGGTGAGGGTGCCGATCTCGACGAAGGGATGGGCCGCGAGGAGGCGCAGGACCTCCCCGCCCGCATAGCCGGAAGCGCCCGCGACGGCGACTCGGATGAGCTGGCTGCTGGACATATTCGGTAGTGTACATAGTTATGCAGCGGGGCGAAACCCGTCCCGGACCGCGGACAGGCGGCGCGCCCTCGGGCTCCGCCGCGCGCGACGTAGGCTCGGCTCATGCGTGCAGTCGTAGCCCGCGAGGCGGGCGGCCCCGAGGTCCTGTCGTACACCGAGCTCCCCGACCCGGAACCCGGACCGGGGCAGCTCCTGCTCCGCGTCGCCGCGGCCGGCGTCAACTTCATCGACACCTACCGCCGTGCGGGCGTGTACCCGATGGAGTACCCGCACGTGGTGGGCGCCGAGGGCGCGGGCACCGTGGAGGCGGTGGGCGAGGGCGTCACCGGCTTCGCCGTCGGCGACCGCGTGGCCTGGCACGACGGGCGCGGCTCGTACGCGGAGCTGGTCGCTGTCAACGCCGCCGGTGTGGTGCACGTGCCCGAGGGCCTCGACCTGACCACCGCCGCCGCGCTCCCCCTGCAGGGCATCACGGCGCACTACCTCGTGCGGTCCACGTTCGAGGTGCAGCCCGGGCACGACGTGCTGCTGCACGCGGGCGCGGGCGGCGTCGGGCTGCTGGCCACCCAGCTCGCCGTCGCGCGCGGCGGCCGGGTGGTGACCACGGTCTCGACGCCGGAGAAGGCGGCACTGTCCGCCGCGGCCGGCGCGTCCCACACCATCGACTACGCCGCGATGGACGACATCACCGCCGAACTGCCTGCGGTCGTGCGCGAGCTGACCGACGGCCAGGGCATGCACGTGGTGTACGACGGCGTCGGTCGGACCACCTTCGAGGCGTCGCTGGCCTCGCTGCGCCCGCGCGGGATGCTCGTGCTGTTCGGCGGGTCGTCGGGCCAGGTGCCGCCGTTCGACCCGCAGCGGCTGAACAGGGGCGGCTCGCTGTACCTCACCCGACCGACGATCGCGCACTACGCCCTCACCCGCGCGGAGCTGGAGTGGCGCACGTCGGAGGTGCTGTCGTCCGCGGCGTCGGGCGACCTGGACGTCCGCATCGGTGCCACCTACCCACTCGCCGACGCGGGCGAGGCGCACCAGGCCCTGGAGTCCCGGGCGACGACGGGCAAGGTGCTGCTGGTGCCATGAGGCCGCGCGGCCGTTGGGCCGTTTGCGCTGAGATCGGTCGGTTGCGTCGAGATCGGTCCGTCGATGGACCGGTCTCAAGGCACCCGACCGATCTCATGGGGCGGCCACGGCCGGCAGCACGGAGTGCGGCCGACTGTGCGGGGCGCGGTCGGCAGCGTAGGGCTGTCGGCAGCATGGGGCGGTCGGCAGCATGGGGCGGTCGGCACGTTGCTTCGAGGTCGGCACAGGGCTGTGCCGACCTCGAAGCAAAGTGCCGAGTCTGCGGTGCAAACTGCCGACAGCGCCGCAAACTGCCGACGGCGCGGCTACCCACAGCCCGCCGCCGGCAGCCGGCAGCCGGCAGCATCAGCACCCGACCTCCGCGCCCGCGCCCGCGCCTGCGCCCGCGCGGAATCGCCGCGGACGGTCGAGCCCGGCCTAGACCCGGCCGGCGTCGAACCGATCCAACGTTGGACCTGTTGAGCCCTCGCGCACCCCCAGGGCTTTACAGCGATCCGCACACTGGCGACAATTCACCCGTCCGGTTCGTTCCAGCTCGGAGGTTCAACGTGGTACTTCCCCGCTTCAGCCCGCTCAAGCTTGTCGCCGGTGCGGCGGCCGCCGCCCTCGCCACCGGCGTCCTCGCGGTCGCTCCCGCGGTCGCGGCACCGGCCGCCGACGTCGCCCCCGCCGTCGCCACCCCCGCGGAGTTCGCACCCGTCGCCGACGCACCCGTCGCCGCCTCCGCGACCGCCCCCGACGGCGACGCCTCCGTCCAGACGACCGTCCGCCCGAACCTCGTGCTCGACCGCGACTTCCCCGACCCCGACGTGTCGAAGTTCGGGAACACCTACTACGCGTACGCCACCAACCAGGGCAAGAACCTGCCCTGGGCCACCGCGCCCGACCCGGACGGTCCGTGGACGTTCCAGTCCACCGACGCCCTGCCGACCCTCGGCGCGTGGGCCAAGACCGGGCGCACCTGGGCGCCGGACGTCTCGCAGCGCGCCGACGGCAAGTACCTCCTCTACTACACGGCGTGGCACACCGCGTCGGGGCGGCAGTGCATCGGCGCGGCCCTGGCCGACTCCCCCGGCGGCCCCTTCGCCCCGGTCGGCAGCGAGCCGCTCATCTGCCCGCTCGCCGACGGCGGCGCCATCGACGCGTCCAGCTTCGTCGACACCGACGGCACCCGGTACATCCTGTGGAAGAACGACGGCAACGCCATCGGCGCCACCACCTGGATCCACGTGCAGCGCGTGGCCGCGGACGGCATCACCTTCCAGGGCGGCGCCACCCAGGTGCTGCGCAACGACCGGGCCGACGAGGCGGGCATCATCGAGGCGCCCGTCGTGACCAAGGTGGGCGGCAAGTACGTGCTCTTCTACTCGGCGGGCCCGTACAGCACCAACTCGTACGGCACGAACTACGCGGTGGCCAGCTCCCTCACCGGCCCGTACACCAAGGCGTTCCGGTTCCTCATGACCACGGACTCGCTCGACGGGGCGGTGTCCGGGCCGGGAGGCGCCGACGTGCTGCGGGACGCCGGGGGCGACAAGCTCGTCTTCCACGGGCACCGGGACGCGGGCGGGCGCGGCATGTACGTCGCCGACCTCGGCTGGGCGAACGGAAACCCCGTGGTGCGCGGCAGCCGGGTGCGCTACGAGGCCGAGCGCGGCACCCTGAACAACTGCACGGTCCGTGAGAACGCGGCCGGTGCGTCCGACGGCAAGGTCGCCGCGTACATCGACCACGCCGACAGCTGGGTCGACGTCGGCTCGATCTACGTGCCGACGTCCGGCAGCTACACGCTGCACGTGGGCTACGCCAACGGCTCGGCCGTGACTGCGTCGCACACGGTCACGGTCAACGGGGCGTCGGCCGGATCCATCAGCTACCCGATCACCGGCTGGGACAACTGGCAGCAGTCCAGCAAGGACATCACGCTGCAGGCCGGCTGGAACACCATCCGGCTGGGCAAGGGGACGGCGTTCACGGAGCTGGACTACATCGAGGTCGCCTAGCCGACGCCGGCCACCGCAGCCCGGCGATCGTGCCCGAAACCATCACCGTTCCGGGCGCAATCGCTGGGCTGCGGCGCACGCCGGCGTCCCGCCCGGCCCGCCGTGATGTATCTTGACGTCAAGATACTCGACGGCGAGGAGTTGTGATGGCCGACTGGAACCCCGGCGCCTACCTGCAGTACACGGACGAGCGGTCGCGGCCGTTCACGGAGCTGGTCGCCCGCGTGCCGGGCACGCCCGCCACGATCGTCGACCTCGGGTGCGGCCCGGGTCATCTCACCCCCGTGCTCCGCGCGCGCTGGCCCGAGGCCCGCGTCACCGGGGTGGACGCCTCCCCCGCCATGATCGCCGAGGCCCGCGCCGCCGACCCGGCCACCGAGTACGTGCTGGCCGACCTGAGCAGCGACGGGCACACGGCCGACCTCGTGATCAGCAACGCCGCGCTGCAGTGGGTCCCGGGGCACCGCGAGCTCCTCACGACGCTTGCCGACCGCGCCGCGCAGACCTTCGCGTTCCAGGTGCCGGGCAACCACGACGCGCCCAGCCACCGGCTCCTGCGGGAGGTCGCCGCCCGCGCGCCGTTCGCCGACGTCGTCGGGCCGGTCGAGCGGCGGGCCACCGCCGACCCGGGCGAGTACCTGGCGATCCTGGCCCGGCCGGGCTGGACCGTCGACGCATGGGAGACCACCTACACGCACGTGCTGCAAGGGCCGGACCCGGTGCTGCGCTGGATCTCGGCGACCGGTGCCCAGCCCACCCTCCAGGCGCTGGAGGCGAAGGACGCGGCCCTGCGCGCCCGGTTCGAGGCGGAGTTCGGCGCGGCGCTCCGGGAGGCGTACCCCGAGCACCCGCACGGCACGCCGCTGGCGTTCCGCCGGGTGTTCGCGGTGGCCACGCGGGTCTGAGGCGGCGCCCACCCAGCTGGCGGCTGACGGCGCGCGCCGTCAGCCCTGCTGGGTGACCCGGGCCTCGAGCCCGGCGAGCTCGGTGTTGACGTACCGCCGCGTGCGCCGCCGCACCAGGTTGCCGAGCAGCCAGGCCAGCGAGCCGGTTTGCGTGATCGCGAGCGTCACGCGGGAGCGGCCGTCGGGCAGGGGCTCGACCAGGTGCTCCGCCTGCGTGGTCAGGCCCGGCGCCTCGCTGATCCACGCGAAGTGGCGCGGCGGGTCCCACTCGTCCATCAGCCAGATCGCGAGCGGCAGCTTGGGCTGCTCGATCCGCACCTGCGAGCCGACGTCCGGCGGGTTGGGCCCGTCGATGATCTCGACCGACGTCATGGACGACGTCCAGTCGGGCATGTGCTCGACGTCGGACAAGACCGCCCAGACGGCCTCGGGCGAGGCGTCGATCACGGCGGTGGTGCTGTAGCTCGGCATCGGTGCTCCTGTCCTGAAGGGTGACGCCGGCGGCCGGCGTCACCCCCTAGTCTCGACCTCGGGGCGCGATCTCGCGCCCGGCCGACACGCTCGAGGCCGACGAGCCTCAGGCCCGGACGGGCGGCGTCGGCCAGGTGGGGGCGGACAGGCCCTGCTCGAAGAAGAGGTACTCGTGCACCGACGAGATCTCGAACGCCCGCAGCATGCGCGCGCGCTCGTCCGGGGAGACCCAGCGGGCCGCGTCGTCGGCCAGCCGGCGGGCCTGCCGGGTCGACTCCTGGAAGGCCTCGGCGCCGTAGGTGCCGATCCAGGTCGCGTACGGGTGGCCCGCCAGGCCGCCGGGGCGGCGTCCGGCCAGGTCCACGAGCACGCTCCCGACGTGCGCGTAGAGCCAGTAGCAGGGCAGGAGCGCGGCGACGGTCTCGGCGTAGCCGCCCGACGCCGCGGCGTGCAGGTGGCCCGTGTAGGCCGCGGTCACGGGCGACGGTTCGACCGCGGCGACGTCGCCCGCCGCCAGCCCGGCGTGCGCGCCCAGCCAGTCGCGGTGGAGCGCCGTCTCGACCTCCAGCGCCGTCACGGACGACCGCGCGAAGAAGCCCTGCGCGGCCGGGTCGGGCGCCACCTGCGCGGCGCGCGCCAGGACGCGCGAGTACTCGCGCAGGTAGGCGGCGTCCTGGGCGAGGTAGAACGCGAAGGACTCGGCGGGCAGCGAGCCGTCCGCGAGCGCCTTGACGAACGGCATGTGCTCGACGGCGTCGCGCCAGCCCGCGATGCGTTCCCACGCCTCCTCGGTGAACGGGCGGACGGCGGCGGGGCCGGACGGGGTCTGGGTGGAAACGGGGACAACAGAAGAAGTCACGGTGGACATCCCTTCGCCAGCATGATCTGGATCAGGTTCGACGGGTGTGGTCTCAGCCCTGGCAGGGCACCCCGTGTCACGTGCGGCAGACGCTACCGGATCGAGCGGGCCGCGGGCTGCCCGGCCTGGCGGGTCGTAGGCTGCCGCCATGACAGACCGCCCGATCCGCATCGGTGTCCAGCTCCAGCCGCAGCACGCCGACTACTCCGCCCTGCGTGACGCGGTGCTCCGCGCCGAGGACGCGGGTGTCGACATCATCTTCAACTGGGATCACTTCTTCCCGCTGCGGGGCAACCCCGACGGCAAGCACTTCGAGTGCTGGACCATGCTCGGCGCGTGGGCCGAGCAGACCGAGCGCGTGGAGATCGGCGCCCTCGTGAGCGGCATCGGCTACCGCAACCCCGACCTGCTGGCGGACATGGCCCGCACGGTCGACCACATCTCCGGCGGGCGGTTGATCCTGGGGCTGGGCGCGGGCTGGTTCGAGAAGGACTACGACCAGTTCGGCTACGAGTTCGGCACGGCCGGTTCGCGCATCGCGAGCCTGGCCGACGCGATGCCGCGTATCAAGGCCCGACTGGCGGCCGGCAACCCGGCGCCGTCGCGCGAGATCCCGGTCCTGATCGGCGGCGGCGGCGTGCGCAAGACGCTGCGGATCGTGGCCGAGCACGCCGACATCTGGCACTCGTTCGGCGACCTGCCGACCCTGACGAGCAAGTCGGCGATCCTCGACGAGCACGGAGCCGCCGTCGGGCGCGACACCGCTGCACTGGTCGAGCGCTCGGTGCAGGCGCAGGGCTCGCCCGCTCAGGAGGGTGCGGCCCTCGTGGCGGCCGGGGTCAGCCTGTTCACCGTCGGGGTGACCGGCCCGGACTACGACCTGTCGACCGTCACGGACTGGGTCGCCTGGCGCGACGCGCGGGGCTGACCCAGGCGCAGCGCGCTGTTGACCAGGCCCAGGTGGCTGAACGCCTGGGGTGTGTTGCCGAGGTGCCGGCCGGTGGCCGGGTCGTACTCCTCGCTGAGCAGGCCCAGGTCGTTGCGCACGGCGAGCAGTCGTTCGAACAGGGCGACGGACTCGTCGACCCGGCCGATGCCGTGCAGCGCGTCGACCAGCCAGAAGTTGCACACCAGGAACGTCGCCTCGGCGCCGGGCAGGCCGTCCACCCGGTCGTCGGCCTCGTTGTGGTACCGCCGCAGCAGCCCGTCCTGACCCAGCTCGCGCTGCACGGCGTCCACGGTGCCGACCACGCGGGGGTCGTCCCAGGGCAGGAAGCCGACCTGGCCGATCAGCAACAGCGCCGCGTCGAGCCCGTCCGAGCCGTAGAACTGCGTGAACGTGTTCCGCTCGGCGTCGAACCCGTGGGTGCAGACGTCGTCGTGGATCCGGTCGCGCACGGCGCGCCAGCGTTCGACGGGTTCGTCCGGCAGGCCGTACTTCTCGACGGCGCGGACGGCCCGGTCGAAGCCCGCCCAGGCCATGACGCGCGAGTGCACGAACGCGCGGCGCGGGCCCCGCACCTCCCAGAGCCCGTTGTCGAGGTCGTCCCAGTGCTCCTCGAGGTGCTCCAGCAGCGCCCGCTGCAGCCGCCACACGTCCTGGTCCTGCTCCAGCCCCGCCTCGCGCGCCTGGTGCAGGGCATCCAGCGTCTCGCCCCACACGTCGATCTGGAGCTGGCTCGCCGCGTCGTTGCCGATCCGCACCGGTGCGGAACCCTCGAAACCGGGCAGCCAGTCGAGCGTGTACTCCGGCAGCCGCCGCCGGCCGTCGAGCCCGTACATGATCTGCAGGTCCGCCGGGTCCCCCGCCACCGCGCGCAGCAGCCACGCCCGCCACTCGCGCGCCTCGTCGATGAAGCCCGTGCCGATCAGCGCCTGCAGGGTCAGCCCGGCGTCGCGCAGCCAGCAGTACCGGTAGTCCCAGTTCCGGGTGCCGCCGAGCTGTTCGGGCAGCGACGTCGTGGCCGCCGCCGCGATCGCCCCCGTCGGGGCGTAGGTGAGGGCCTTCAGCGTGATGAGCGAGCGGTGCACGGCGTCGGGCCACTGCCCGGTGTAGCTGCAGCCCTCGAGCCAGGACTGCCAGAAGTCCTCGGTGTCGCGCAACGCAGCGTACGGCTCCACCGGGTCCTGGGTCTCCAGGTGGGACGCGTGGTAGTTCAGGACGAACGGCACCCGGTCGCCGGGCCCCACGGTGAACTCGGCGCGCAGCACCGCCCCGTCGGTCGACCCCTCGTGCGCCATCGGGACCACCGAGTCGATGCGCACGGAGTCCGGGCCCGCGACGGCCCGCAGCGCGTCCCCGTCCTGGGTGATCCAGGGCACGATGTTCCCGTAGTCGAACCGGAGCCGCAGCTCGGTGGTCATGGGGACGTGGCCGCTGACGCCCTCGACGATCCGGACCAGATCGGCCTCGTCACCGCGCGGCGGCATCAGGTCGACCACCCGGACCCGGCCCTCGGGCAGGTCCCACTCCGTCTCCAGGATCAGCGTGCCGTCCCGGTAGCGCCGGCTCGTGCAGTCGCCGCCCGACGTCGGGCCCAGGCGCCACGACCCGTGCCGCTCGTCCCCGAGCAGCGCGGCGAAGCACGCCGGCGAGTCGAAACGCGGCAGGCACATCCAGTCGACCGATCCGTCCCGGCCGATCAGTGCGGCGGTCTGGAGGTCACCGACCATCCCGTAGTCCTCGATGCGACGCGTCACGGGACCACCCTAGGTTCGGCCCGACCCGCTGAACAGCACACGACACGCGCCCGCCCACCCTCACTCACGTGTCAGACGTACAGGTCACGCGGGTGACCTGTACGTCTGACACGTGCGCGGGTGGCGGCGTCGAGGCTCAGAACGACGAGGCGTCCGCTGCGTACACCCACCGGTAGCCCGGGTACTCACCGAGCGACCACAGATAGTCCCGCGTCGGGTCGTAGGACAGGTCCTCCGCCCCCACGGTCAGCGCGTTCCCGTGCCGCACGATCGAACCCGACGGCGCCACGAACGTGTGCAGGTCACCGTCCGAGTTCGGGTCCGAGTGGTCGGAGCCGTCGCTCTGCGAGAAGAAGAACTCACCGTTGATCGCCGTCGAACCCTGCACGCTCTCCAGGTCCGTCCGGTAGGCCTCGGTCGCCTTGATGATCCCGTCCGACGCCGGCTTCAGGAACCGGTTCGTGTAGTCGATCGGCACCCGGATCGTCCGGACCTGCGCGCCCGCGTCGACGTCGGCCGCACTGCGGTACTCGCTGACGACCACCGAGTCCGGCGTGCTCGTCCGGTCCAGCGAGACCGAGGAGTGCTGGAGCTGCGCGTACCCGCCCGCCGTCGAGTCAGTGAACTTCGCCGTCTGCGGCAGCACGTACTTGTAGTCGAAGGCCTGGTACGAGCCGTCCGACTGCCGCCCGATCGCCGACGAGTCGCCCGTCGAGACCTGCCACAGGTGGTCCAGGTCGAACACCCGGAAACCGCCGCTCGTGTCCGCCACGTACAGCAGGTTCCCGTACCACATGATGCCGCCCGCATGGACGTTCACAGCCTTGAACGACGGCGCGCTCGCCGTCCCGCTCGGCTCGACCAGCAGGATGTGCCGGTACGGCGGGGCGGAGGCGCTCGCCGACAGGTTCGACACGCTGACGCGGACGCCCTTGTCGATCCCGTCCTCGGCGTGGTCGTACCAGCTCACCAGGTTGATCCGCTTGCCGTCGTACGTGCCCTCGGCGTACGCGTCCGAGCTGGTGGTGATGCCCTGCGGGTACCAGGCGTCCGTGTCCTGGTCACCCGCGTTCCAGCAGTAGTAGGCGGTGCGGTTCGTGACCGACGGGGCGCTGCCGCAGCTCGGGGTGCGGTTCGCGTCGTCGGCCACCGCACCCATGGACACGTTCGGCAGCGCCGAGTCGAGCGCGCTGACCAGGGAGGACGACGTCTGCGACAGCGTGTAGCGGAAGTTGCTCGCGGTGAGCGGGGTCGCGGCGGCCGCGAGCGCGGCCTGCGACTGCCCGGCCTGGTCGGACTGCCCGGCCTGGTCGGACTGCCCGGCCTGCCCGGCCTGGGCGGACGGGGTCTGGTTCGCGATGGCCTGACTTGCCGTGGCCTGACCCGCGGTGGCGAGCAGGGCGGCCAGCCCGAGGCTCGCGACGGCGAGTGCGGAGCGGCGACGACGGCGCATGATGGTCTCCTTGCACGAGGGGACGGTTGCCTGCACACCGTAGGAGCGGGCACGCCCGCCCGCCAGCAAAAAGTCACCCGATCGGGCGATGACAGCGTTGACAGTCGGATGCCCGGGTCATACGTTCCGTCTGGCGGGCGTTCCGCCTGGCGGGGCGCACGGTGCGCCGCGCCACGTACTCGATCAGTGACGACTCGAGCAACGGAGCGGGTGGACCGATGGTGTTCCGAGACCTTGCACGTACCTTGATCACGCTCGTCACGGCGGCCGGGGTCGCCGTCGGCGGGAGTGTCACAGCCGGCGCGTCCGCGCCCGATGCCGACGAGTGGTCGACGTCGTGGACGCAGTCACAGCAGCGCAGCTCCGGGCTGAGCCCGGAGACGTTCCAGAACCGGTCGGTCCGGGTCGTGACCCGGCTGACGCAGGGCGGCTCCGCGCTGCGCGTGCGGCTGCAGAACCAGTTCGGCACGGCTCCCCTGGTGGTGAACGCGACCACCGCGGGGCTGAGCGCCGGGGGCGCGGCCGTGCGGCCGGAGACCCTGCGCACCGTCACCTTCGGCGGATCGCCCACGGTGTCGGTCCCGGCGGGCGGCGAGGTCTGGAGCGACCCGGTGAACCTGGCCACGTCCGCCCTGGACGACCTGGCCGTGAGCTTCTACCTCGCGAACCCGACCCGGATGATGCTCCACGACCTGGCCGGCCGCACCAACTACTTCTCGGCCGCGGGCGGCGGCAACACGACTGCCGACACCTCGGGCGCCGGCTTCCCCGACACGCACGGCTGGACCTACCTGGTCAGCGCCGTGGACGTGCTCGGCCCCGACGTCACTGGGACCGTGGTCGCCTACGGCAGCTCGGTGGTCGACGGCGTGGGCGCGGACAACTGCGGTACCGGCTGCCCGCCGCCGGCCGTGTTCCAGCGCTGGACCGACACGCTCGCGCAGCGGGTGGTGGACGAGCTGCCCGCCTCCCGTCAGGTCGCCGTCGTCAACGAGGGGATCGCCGGGACCACGGCGGCGCCAGCGTGCGGAGCCGGCGGCCTGGACGGCGTCTCGCGCCTGGACCGCGACGTGCTCGCGCTGCACCGCGTCCGGGCGGTGATCTACTACTACGGCACCAACGACCTCGCGAACAACTGCAGCGCCGAGACGATCCTCGCGGCCTACCGGGACACGTTCGCCCGCCTGCGGGCGGCCGGGATCAAGGTCTTCGTCACGCCGATCACGCCGCGTCCCGGCTACACGGCCGAGCAGAACGCGCGGCGCGCCGTCGTGAACGACTTCGTCCGGGCCGGCGGCAACTGCTCGGGAACCTGCGACGGGGTGTTCGACTTCGACGCCGTGCTGCGCGACCCGGTCAACCCGAACTCCATCTACCCGCCCTACGACAGCGGGGACGGGGTGCACGCGAACATCGCGGGCCAGACGGCGATCGCCCGGTCGGTGCCGCTGGAACGTCTCGCGCGCGCGGTGCGCTCGGCACACTGACGTCGCGGTCACCCTCATCACCTTTGAGGCCCGGGTTTCTTCGCTTTGAGTCGGCTCAAAGCGAAGAAACCCGGGCCTCGAAAGAGAGGGTGCGACCGGGTTGGCCGGGACGGGCCGGGTCAGTGAGGACGGGCCGGGTCAGCCGGGGTGTCAGGGCTCACGTCAGCGGGCCCTGAGGGCCCGCTTCAGCAAGTCATGAGGGCTGGTCAGCGGCCCGTGAGGGCGCGCTCCAGCGGGTCGCTGCTGCCGGCCGGGAGCACGCGCAGGCGGCGCGCGGTGCCCTCGGCGCCCTGCTCGGCGGCCTCGGCTGCCCGAGTCCGCAGGGACTCGGGCGTGTCGTCCGAGACCCGCAGGAACCAGCCCGAGCACATGTCGAGCTCGCCGGCCGCGATCGCGTTGACCACGTCGGTCACGCGCTCGACGGGGGTCCACTCGGTACGGCCCTCGTGGAGCGTCATGCCCGTGGACATGTCGGTCTTCACGACGCCGGGGGCCAGCTCGAAGACCCTGATCCCGTGGCGGAACCCGTCGTCGTGCAGGTTGGCGCCCATCCGCAGCAGCGCGGTCTTGCTCGCGTTGTACGCCGAGCTGCCGCCGCGCATCTCGTGCGAGCTGGCGCCCGAGGCCAGGTCGACGACCCGGCCCCCGCCGCGCGCGATCATGCCCGGCACCGTCCAGCGGCTGAACAGGAACGGCCCGCGCACATTGGTCTCGAAGACCGACCACCACTCGTCGGGGTCGGCCTCCCACAGCGGGTGCTCGGACTCGATGGCGCCCGCGTTGTTGACCAGCAGGTCGATCGAGCCGAACGCGTCCTGCGCCTGCTCGACGGCGGTACGTACCGCCGCCGGGTCGGACACGTCGGAGGTGAGCACCACGGCGTCGACCCCGGCGGCCCGGACCTCCGCGGCCACGGACTCGAGCCGCGCCGCGTCCCGCGCGAGCAGGGCGACGTGCACCCCTGCTCGCGCGAGACCCAGTGCGATCTCCCGGCCGATGCCGCGCGAGGCGCCCGTGACGAGCGCCGTCCGTGCGGGCGGGACGGCGGCGGACGCCCCCGCAGGGGTGCCCGCCGCCGGAGCGGCGCCCGCCACGGACCCGCCAACCACGGACCCGTCAGCCACGCAGCACCGCGCCGACCTCGGCCGACGCCGACTCCACGACGGCGTCGCGCACCGCGCGGACCTCCTTGGCGGACAGGGTGCGGTCCGCCGCGCGCAGGCGCAGCGAGTACGCGAGCGACTTCTTGCCCTCGCCCACCTGCTCCCCGGTGAAGACGTCGAACAGGGCGATCTCCTCCAGGAGGTCGCCGGCCCCGGCCACGATCGCCGACCGCACGGCCTCGGCGGGCACGTCGCCGTCGACCACGAAGGCGAAATCCTCCTTGGCCGCGGGGAACGCGGACACCGGCGTGGCGACGACGGGCTCGCCCGACGCCGCGCCGACCAGGACCGTCAGGTCCACCTCGAACGCAGCCGCCCGCGCGGGCAGCCCGAGCGCCTCGACGACCTTGGGGTGCAGCTCACCGGCGTGGCCGACGAGCGTCCCGTCCGCGAGCTCGAGACGCGCGCAGCGTCCCGGGTGCCACGGCATCCGGTCGGGATCGCCCGAGACGACGACGTCGACCCCCGCGCGCTCCGCCACGAGGCGCGCGGCCTCCAGGGCGTCCTCCCAGCCGGCGGCACGGCCAGGGCCCCACCAGCCGGCGAGCTCACGCTTGCCGGTCAGCACACCGGCGACCCGGCGCGGCTGGGCGGGCACCGCCGCCGCGAGGGCCGCGAGCTGCTCGTCGGTGGGCCGCACACCACCGGGCAGCGTCGGCGCCACGGGGGCACCCTCCGTCGGGGTGGTGACCAGCCCGATCTCGTAGACGGCGAGGTCGGTGAGCCCGCGCGACACGTTGCGCCGCACGGTCTCCAGCAGCGTGACCAGCAGGTTGGACCGCATGAGCGGCTTGTCGTCCGCCATCGGGTTGACGAGGCGGAGCGAGACACGGCGCTGGTCGTCGGCCGGCAGCCCGAGGGCGTCGTACTCGGGCGTGCCCACGAACGGGTAGCTGAGGGTCTCGACGAAACCGGCCTCGGCCAGGGCGCGCGCGACCGAGCGCCGCGTGCGCTGCTCGGCGGTGAGCCCGCGGCCGCCCGTGGCCGCCGGGAGCACCGACGGGATCTCGCCGTAGCCCTGGATGCGCACGACCTCCTCGACCAGGTCGGCGGGCTCGGTCAGGTCGGGCCGCCAGGACGGCGGCGTGACCGTGAGCACCCCCTCGCCTGCGGTCCCGACGACGGCGCCGATCTCCTCGAGCGTGCTGCGCACCTGCTCCGGGGTGTACTCGACACCCGACAGCCGGGTGGGCTCGGTGACCTTGAGCGCGATCGAGGCGGGCGTCCCGGTCTCGTCGAGGTCGCTCACCGCGGCGTCGGCCGTGCCGCCGCCGAGCTCGACCAGCAGATCGACCACGCGCTGCGCCGCGACGGCGGGCAGCAGCGGGTCGACACCACGCTCGAACCGCTTGGCGGCCTCGCTCGGGAGCTTGTGCCGGCGGGCGGTCCGAGCGACCGTGATCTGGTCGAAGTGCGCCGCCTCGACGAGCACGTCGGTGGTGGTCGCGCTGACCTCGGACGAGGCTCCGCCCATGACGCCGGCCAGGCCGAGCACGCGGCTGCCCGCGCCGTCGGGCGAGTCGGTGATCAGCAGGTCCTCGGTGTCCAGGGCCCGGTCGACGTCGTCCAGCGTGGTGAGGCGCTCGCCGGCAGTCGCCCGGCGGACCACGATCGGCGCCGAGACCTGCGCCAGGTCGTAGGCGTGCAGCGGCTGCCCGAGGTCGAGCATCACGTAGTTCGTGATGTCGACCGCCAGGGAGATGGACCGCATGCCGGAGCCTTCGAGCCGGTGCTTCATCCAGGCGGGCGAGGGCGCGGACGGGTCGATGCCCCGCACGACGCGCGTCACGAAGCGGTCGCAACCCACGACGCCGTTGATCGGCGCGTCGTCGTGCACCCGCACCTCGAACCCGTCGGGTGTGGCCGCAGGCTCGGCGCCGGTGGCCAGGCCGTGGTCGGTGAACTTGGCGCCCGTGGAGTGGGCGTACTCGCGCGCCACGCCGCGGTAGCTGAACGCGTAGCCGCGGTCCGGGGTCACGTTGATCTCGAGGACCTCCTCCCCGAGGCCCAGGAGCGCGATCGCGTCCTGGCCCGGGGTGAGGTCCTCCTCGGCGAACCCGTGCCGCGTCAGCACCAGGATGCCGTCGTGGTCCTCGCCGATCCCGAGCTCCCGGACCGAGCAGATCATGCCGTCGGACACGTGCCCGTAGGTCTTGCGGGCGGCGATCGGGAACGGGCCGGGCAGGACCGTGCCGGGCAGCGAGACCGCGACGTAGTCACCCACGCCGAAGTTGTGCGCGCCGCAGACGATGCCGCGCGCGCCCTCGTCGTCGTTGTGCTCGGGCCCGACGTCGACCCGGCACCAGTTGATGGTCTTGCCGTTCTTCTGCGGCTCGGGGGTCATCTCGAGGACGCGACCCACCACCAGGGGGCCGGTCACGGCCGCCCCGTGGATCGCCTCTTCCTCCAGGCCCACCTTCACCAGGTCGGCCGCGAGCTGCTCGGCGGTGAGGTCCGCGGGCAGCTCGACGTGGTCCGCGAGCCAGTCCTTCACGATGAGGGGCACTTCAGATCTCCGTCCCGAACTGGGTGGAGAAGCGCACGTCGCCCTCCACGATGTCGTGCATGTCCGCGATCGAGTGGCGCAGCATGAGCGTGCGCTCGATGCCCATGCCGAACGCGAAGCCCGTGTACTCGTCCGGGTCCACGCCCGCGGCGCGCAGCACGTTCGGGTTGACCATGCCGCAGCCGCCCCACTCGATCCAGCCGGCGCCACCCTTCTTCTGCGGGAACCACAGGTCCATCTCGGCGGACGGCTCGGTGAACGGGAAGAACGCCGGGCGCAGGCGCGTCCTGGCCTCCGGCCCGAACATCGCCCGGGCGAACGCGTCCAGGGTGCCCACGAGGTTGGCCATGGTGAGCCCCTTGTCGACGGCGAGGCCCTCGACCTGGTGGAACACCGGCGTGTGGGTCTGGTCGAGGGCATCGGTGCGGAACGTCTTGCCCGGGCACGCGATGTACAGGGGCACGCCACGCTCCAGCAGGGAGCGCGCCTGGACCGGCGAGGTGTGCGTGCGCAGCACGAGGTTCGAGTCGGCGCCGTCCTGCCCCGTCACGTAGAACGTGTCCTGCATCTGGCGGGCAGGGTGGTCCGGGCCGAAGTTCAGGGCGTCGAAGTTGAACCACTCGGCCTCGACCTCGGGGCCGTCGGCGATCTCCCAGCCGAGACCCACGAAGAAGTCGGCGATGCGCTCCTGGACCAGCTCGATCGGGTGCCGGGCGCCGGTCGTCGCACGCCGCACCGGGAGGGTGACGTCGACCGTCTCCTCCAGCAGCACGTGCGCGTCGCGCTCGGCTTCGAGCTCCGACTGGCGGGCGGCGATCGCCTGGTTGATCCGGCCGCGACGCGGGCCCACGAGCTTGCCGGCCTTCGCCTTGTCGGGTCCCGGTAGTGCGCCGATCCCCCGGTTGGCGAGGGCCAGGGCGCTGCGGTCCCCCGTGTGCTGCGTGCGGACGACCTTCAGCGCGTCGAGGTCACCGGCCTTCGCGATGTCGTCGAGAGCGGTCTTGACCGCGGCGTCGAGTGCCGCCTCGTCGAGCGGATCGATGGGTGCCTTCTCATCGGGCGTGGACATGCTTGCCTTCCTGGCGGATTCGGGAGCCGGTCCGGTCCCTGCATGGGGACCAGCACCGGCATCTGAAGTCTAGGTGCCCGCCAGGGCTCAGGACGCGTTGTCCACAGGGCAGCTCAGTGCCCGCGCGCAGCGCTCGCCGCACGGCCCGTGGCGGGCCGCATAAATCGGCGGGTCAGTGGCTGCATGGCGCCATCATTCCATGCCCCGTCGCGACCGGGCAACGCGATTCGTGGGGTCCACCCTCGGGCGCTTGGCACACTTTTTCTCCGTGTCGGTGAGCGGGCATAGCCTCAAACCACACGGCGAGCGATCCTGCCTTTTTAGGGTGTTTGCTCTCGAATCACCGGTCGCCGACGTTCTTGATCATGGTCGGTGGCGTATCGCGAACCGGTGCGTTAGTGTGGAACACACGTTCGAGTCCAGATGCAGGATGAGCGGGACGCGCGGGCCGTTGCCACGGCCTCTTCCCTGGCGCGTCCGGTTCACCGAGCGACGGCACCTCGAACAGCCATGTCTCCACGGCCGGGGCGGCCCTGGTCCCGGCCGTGGAGACGGCCACCGACCCACCCGGGACCGGTCAACCTTCGAGCGCCCAGGTCTCCACGATCTCGTACCGCGGGCCGCCCTGGGGCCCCTCCCCCGGATGGGACTCGACGAGCGCGAACGAGTCGGCCGTCCACGCCGGTCCGGCGTACACGGAGAGCGCCTGGGCGGCGGGCTCCAGCGCCGACCGTGGCTCGGCACCGGCCCGCTTGCCCCACCGGTCCCGGCCACGCGGCGGCTTCACCTGCCCGGCGCGGGCGCGCGCCACGGTGACGTGCGCCCGGTGCGGCTTCACGTCGTCGGGCACCTCGCGCGGGGATGCGGACAGGCAGTCGGTCGCCAGGTCCTTCAGGGCATCGGTGCCGCCGTCGACGCCGATCCACAGGACCCGCGCCCCGAACGACCCGGCACCGCGCAGCCGCAGATCGACAGGCCCGTGCTTGCGCGCGACGTCGGACAGGTCGTCGCGCAGCTCAGGGACCGTCCCCTCCGGGAGGTCCGCGTAGAACGCGAGCGTGATGTGGAGGCTCTCGCGGGGCACCCACCGCGGAGAGGCCGGTACGCCGTCGATCGCGAGCCCGAGGTGGTCAAGGACGCTCTGGGGCGGGATGACCGCCGTGAACAACCGCACCTGACGATCCTAGGGGCGGGCCCATCCTGCGGGGAGCCCTTTTCTCACCGACGACGACGGCGACGCGTCACGGCCCACGCGACCACGGCGGCCGCGAGCACGAACGCGATCTGGCCTCCGAGGACGATCCGGTTCACGTCGACGGCCGGGACCCAGCGCACGCCCTGGTCGTCCACGACGATGGCGCCCGCCGGCTCGGCCCGGCGGCCGAAGCCGAACCCGCCGCCGCCACCCTCCCCGAGGGTGCCCGCTTCGCCGTCCGACTCCGCGTCTGCGTCGTCGGGGGCCGGCCCGGGCTCGCCCTCGGCGTCGCCGCCCGTGGCGTGGTGGCCACCCGGCTCGGAGCCGCCTCCGCCACCGGAGCCCCCGCCGGTCGCCACACGGGCCGCCGGGATCACGAGGGTCCCGTCCCGCTCGATCGGCTCTCCGTACACCTGCCGGACGCCGAACGCTCCGGTCAGGGCCTCGCTGATGCGGTTCAGATCAGGCATGTACCTCATCTGCCCCACGGTAGGTGACCGCGTCGCGACGCGATACGCCAGAGCGCAAGAGTCACCCGCTCGGGCGTCCTCAGCGCGTGCCGAGCGGCGCACGGTCCGCCCACCACCGACGCGAGCACAGCGCCGCGACCAGGCCGCCCGCGACGTTCACCAGCACGTCGTCCACGGAGGTCACCCGGCCGAGCCGCAGCACGTACTGGAGCACCTCCACGGTCGCGGCGACCCCGATGAGGACGACCGCGACCCGGGTGAGCACCGCAGCGGTTCGCCGAGCAGGCCCAGGCACCGTTGCGGACCGCGCGCCCGGCGGAAGCCCGGCCCTGGCGCCAGCGCGAGCACCAGTCCCGGCCCCGGCCCCGGCCCCGGCAACCAGCTCGAACCGCACCGGCAGGAAGAAGCCGAGTGCGGCGAGGACCAGCAGGTTGCCGCCCACCTGCACCACTGCCGCGGGGACCGGACCCGAGAGCTGGTCCGCGAGGTCCTGCAGCGGGACGAGCGAGAGACCGCGCTCACCGGGCCGGGGCGTGAGGATCATCCATACCCACGGCGCCGTGCCCACGACCATGCCGACCTCGGCGACGGAGTGCCGCCAGGCGCGGGCGCGCGGGACGCCCCGCAGGCGCCGGACCCGGACGAGCAGGCGGATCGCCAGGACGGCGACGACCAGCGCCAGGGCGGCGGGCCGCAGCACATGGCCCCACGCGCCCCAGACGTCGGCGGCGGCGTCGGGCAGCCTCAGCGCTGCGCCCTGCCGCTCGCGTACAGGCAGACGGTCGCCGCGGTCGCCAGGTTGAGCGACTCCGCACGGCCGCGGATCGGCACGCGCACCACGGCGTCGGCCAGGGCCCGGTCGGCCTCCGGCAGGCCCCAGGCCTCGTTGCCGAAGACCCAGGCCGTGGGCCCGGCGAGGTCGGGTGCGGTGCCGCTGCCGGCGACGTCGAGCAGGTCGTCCAGGTCGAACGGGCCGGTGCCGTCCGCGGCGAGGACCTGGCACCCGGCGGCCCGCAGCTCCGCCAGCGCGCCGTCCAGCGGCAGGCCCGTCACGACGGGCAGGTGGAACAGCGACCCCGCGGTGGAGCGCACGACCTTGGGATTGTGCACGTCCACGCTCTCCCCCGCGAGCACCACCAGGTCCGCACCCGCGGCGTCCGCCGCACGGATCACGGTGCCGGCGTTGCCGGGGTCGCGAACGGTTGCCAGCACCGCGACCAGGAGCGGCCGGTCGGCGCGCTCCGGGTCCCGCGCGTCGAGCGCCTCACGCAGCGAGGGTGCGGTCGACCGGACGACGGCGAGCACGCCCTGGGCGTCCGCGCTCATCCCGTCGAGCACCTCCGGGGTACCGACGTGCAGGAACACCCCGGCCGCACGCGCGTCGTCGACGATCTCGGCGTAGCGCGACGCGGCCGACGGCGTCAGGTAGACGTCCCGGACCGACGACGCGGCGTGCCGGACGACCTCGCGGACCCCCTGGGGGCCCTCGACCAGGTACTGACCGTGCCGGGAGCGCGCCGAACGCCCGGCCAGTGACCGCACCTGCTTGACCCGGTCGGCCCGCGGATTCGCGAGCGTCACGTCAAGCGGCACGGATGCCTCCGCGGAGGACACTGTCCGGGCGTCCGGTGAGATGCTCAACCTCAGGCAGCGGCCGGGGCGTTGACGTCCGCCGGCAGCGCGTCCTTGGCGACCTGGACGAGGGCGTTGAACGCCGCCACGTCGTTGACCGCGAGCTCGGCGAGCATGCGGCGGTCGACCTCGACACCAGCGGCCTTGAGGCCCTGGATGAGGCGGTTGTAGGTCAGGCCCTCCGCGCGGGACGCAGCGTTGATGCGCTGGATCCACAGCTTGCGGAAGTCGCCCTTGCGCGCCTTCCGGTCACGGTAGGCGTAGACGAGCGAGTGGGTGACCTGCTCCTTCGCCTTCCGGTAGAGGCGCGAGCGCTGGCCGCGGTAACCGGCGGCGCGCTCGAGGGTCGTACGGCGCTTCTTCTGGGCATTGACTGCCCGCTTCACGCGTGCCACGTGAGACTCCTTGTTACTTCGGGGCTGGAAGGGTTCCGGGCGGCGCGCGTCAGGCGCGCGCCACGGGGGTCACTTACCGAGCAGCTTCTTGATCTTCTTGACGTCGGCAGGCGCGACGACCTGGTCCACGGCCAGACGACGCGTACGGCGGCTGGACTTGTGCTCGAGGTAGTGGCGGGCGTTGGTCTGCTCACGCATGACCTTGCCGCTACCCGTGACCCGGAACCGCTTCTTGGAGCCGGAGTGCGTCTTGTTCTTCGGCATGACTGCCGTCTCTCCTCATGTCGGTCGACCGTTGCTGGAACGGCGACGTGTACCTGGGCCGGTCAGCCGGCCCGGTGTCGTGGTGGTCTTGGGGACCTCGGACTCAGCCGGCCTTGCGCGGCGCACGCGGCTTGGGGGCCACGGGCTTCGGCACCGGCTTGGGGGCCGGGGTCGGCTTGGGAGCTGCCTTGGCGGCGGGCTTCGCTGCCGGCTTGGAGGCAGTCTTCGCCGCGGGCTTGACGGCCGGCTTCGGCGCTGCCGGGGCAGGCGCCTCAACGGCAGGCTCGGGCTCGACGGCCGGCTCGGCCTCCGCGACCGGCTCCGCCTCGACGACGGGCTCCGGCTCGACGACCGGCGCCTCGACGGGCTCCGGAGCAGCCGCGACCGCGGGCTCCTCGACCACGGTCTCGACCGTCTCGTCGACCTGGTCCTCGACGGGCTCCGCGGTGCCGGCCTCGTCGACCGCACGCGCCTGGGCCTTGGCCTCGGACTTGGTCATCCGGCCCGCGTTCACCTCGGCCGCACGCTTGCGCTGCTCGACCTTGGCGTCCGCCTTCTTCTTGACCGGCCCGAGGACCATGGTCATGTTGCGGCCGTCCTGCTTGGGCATGGACTCGACGAAACCGAGATCGGCGACATCCTCCGCCAGGCGCTCCAGCAGGCGACGACCCATCTCCGGGCGCGACTGCTCGCGGCCACGGAACATGATCATGACCTTGACCTTGTCGCCGGCCGAGAGGAACCGCTCGACGTGGCCCTTCTTGGTGCCGTAGTCGTGCGGGTCGATCTTGAGGCGGAAACGGATCTCCTTGAGGACCGTGTTCGCCTGGTTGCGCCGGGCCTCACGCGCCTTCATGTCGGACTCGTACTTGAACTTGCCGAAGTCCATGAGCTTGGCGACGGGCGGGCGGGCGTCCGGCGCGACCTCGACGAGGTCGAGGTCAGCGTCCTGGGCGAGCTTCAGGGCGACCGCCGTGGCAACCACGCCGACCTGCTCCCCGCCAGGACCGATGAGTCGGACCTCGGGGACACGGATCCGGTCGTTGATGCGAGGCTCGGTGATGGTGATGCTCCTAAGAAGTCGTTGATGGACCACCAGGAACGGGAAATGGCCCCCGCCCTGAACACAGGTGGAGGCCATCACGAGGAAAGGACACGCCGACCCGGCAACAGCACCGCCAGGCCTTCGTACCCGACCAAGGACCCGGCCTCTGTCGGCACCTTGCGGTGCACGGTCGTGACTCGGGTGGGATGGAATCCACTTTGCGCACCCGGCTCACACCGGGTCGGTCGTCCCTCAACGATACCAGGAGGAGGAGAGCACCCGCCACGCGGCCGGGTGTGAGGTCGGCCGCTCTCTGTCCGGCAGGCGAAACCCGTTGCCCGACTCAACTGGAATGATTCCAGTTTAGGGCCTAGGCTGCTGACCATGACGTCCACCGCCCCCGCCACGTCGCCCGAGGAGCTCCTCCGGGGCGCCGGCCTGCGCGTGACCGCCGCCCGCGTGGCGGCGTTGCGCGCGGTGGGCGAGAACCAGCACGCCACGGCCGACGCCGTCCTGGGCTCGGTCCGTGCCGAGCTCGGCACCGTCTCGGTGCAGGCGGTCTACGACCTCCTGCACGCGCTGACCGACGCCGGGCTCCTGCGGCGCATCGAGCCCGCCGGGCACCCCGCCCGCTACGAGCGCCGCACCGGCGACAACCACCACCACATCGTCTGCCGCTCCTGCGGCGCCATCGGCGACGTGGACTGCACGGTGGGCCACGCGCCCTGCCTCACCCCGAGCGACGACCACGGGTTCGTGGTCGAGACCGCCGAGGTGACGTACTGGGGCCTGTGTCCCGACTGCCACGACCAGGGCGCCTCCGCGGATCCCGTCACGCAGCCCTGACCGCACAGACCTTCCAGCCCCGCTGGAACCCCGCAAGAACCCCCGCAAGCAGCAGCAGAGGAAGGCACGTCTGAATGACTACTCCCTACACCACCACGCAGACCGGCACCCCGGTCGCCAGTGACGCACACTCGCTGACCGTCGGCGCCGACGGCGCCACGGTCCTCCACGACCGCTACCTGGTCGAGAAGCTCGCCCAGTTCAACCGCGAGCGCATCCCGGAGCGGATCGTGCACGCCAAGGGCGGTGGCGCCTTCGGCGAGTGGGAGATCACGGGTGACGTGTCGCAGTACACGCGTGCGGCGGCCTTCCAGCCGGGTGCGAAGGGCGAGGTGGCCCTGCGCTTCTCGTCCGTCGCCGGCGAGATGGGCTCCCCCGACACCTGGCGCGACGTGCGCGGCTTCGCGCTGCGCTTCTACACGACCGAGGGCAACCTCGACATCGTCGGCAACAACACGCCGGTGTTCTTCATCCGCGACGCGATCAAGTTCCCGGACTTCATCCACTCGCAGAAGCGCCTGCCGTGGTCGGGCCTGCGCGACGCCGACATGCAGTGGGACTTCTGGACCCTGTCGCCGGAGTCGGCCCACCAGGTCACCTACCTCATGGGCGACCGCGGCCTGCCGGCCTCGTGGCGCGAGCTGAACGGCTACGGCTCGCACACCTACCTCTGGACCAACGCCGCGGGCGAGAAGTTCTGGGTCAAGTACCACTTCATCTCCCGGCAGGGCGTGAAGTTCCTCAGCCCCGAGGAGGGCGAGAAGATCGCCGGTGCGGACGCCGACTACTACCGTCGCGACCTGTACGAGGCGATCGAGCGCGGCGACAACCCGGTCTGGGACATCAAGGTCCAGGTCATGCCGTACGAGGACGCGAAGACGTACCGGTTCAACCCGTTCGACCTGACCAAGGTCTGGCCGCACGCGGACTACCCGCTGATCCACTTCGGCCACTTCACGCTGAACCGCAACCCGAAGAACCACTTCGCGGAGATCGAGCAGATCGCGCTGTCCCCGGCCAACCAGGTCCCGGGCACCGACATCTCGCCCGACAAGATGCTGATGGCCCGCGTCTTCTCCTACCCGGACGCGCAGCGCTACCGCGTGGGCACCAACTACCAGTCGGTGCCGGTGAACCAGCCGCACGCCGCGCCGGTGCACAACTACTCGCAGGACGGCTCGCAGCGCCACCACTTCAACGAGGTGGGCACGCCCAACTACGCACCGAACTCGTTCGGTGGCCCCGTCGCCGACCCGGCCCGCGGGCACGACGGCGCCTGGGAGTCGGACGGCGAGCTGGTCCGCACGGCCGCGACGCTGCACAGCGAGGACGGCGACTTCGTCCAGCCGGGCACGCTCTACCGCGAGGTCTACGACGACGGCGCCAAGGCCCGTCTGCTGGAGACCCTGACCGGCCAGGGCCAGTCGATCACGATCGACGAGATCCGCGAGCGCTTCTTCCAGTACTGGACGAACGTGGACGAGGAGCTGGGCGCCAAGCTGCGCGCCGCCGTCGCCTCCTGACGCTCCCGTACGACGCCGAGGCCGGGCTCCCCACGAGGGCCCGGCCTCTGCCGTGTCCGGGGTCTCCGGCTGAGTCCGCGGCATGAGGGATTTCCACCGCTCTGGCGGCCGGTCCTTGTCCGGCGGCACGGGCGGCAGATAGCGTCCTGACGTGCTCCAAGGCGCCGTGGCGCCGCCCGAGATGCTCCGCACCGAGAACAAGGGAGTCACCGATGTCCCGATCGCTCGTCCGGCTCGGCGCCGCACTGACGGCCGGCCTGCTGGCACTGGCCGCCGCGGCGGGCCCCGCGGCCACCGCCCTGGAGCAGGAACCAGCGCGGGAGCCGGCGGCGTCGGCCGCCGCCGACCACCGGGTCATCGCCTTCTACCAGACGATCTACGAGACAGGCTCGGACGGCGTCCGCCGCTACGTGGACCCCAAGCCGCTGCTCGGCTCGGTCACGGACGTCAACGTGGGCGCGATCCACCTGAACGCCGACGCGTCCCTCACGGTGAACGACATCCCGGCCGACCACGCCGAGCTCGGCGTCATGTGGGACGACCTCGCGACCATGCAGGACCAGGGGGTCACGGTCAGCGCGTTCCTCGGCGGCGCGGCGCCCGGCACCTACCGCTACCTGCGGGAGGACTTCGACCGGTTCTACCCGGTGCTGCGCGACTTCCTGCGCGCCTACGACCTCGACGGCGTGGACCTCGACATCGAGGAGACGTTCTCCCTGGCCGACACGATCCACCTGGTCGACGCGCTGCGGGCCGACTTCGGCCCGGACTTCGTGGTCACCCTGACACCCGTCGCCACCGACATGGCGGGCCGCAGCAGCTTCTCCGGCGGCTTCTCCTACGCGGAGCTGGAGCGGCAGGCCGGCGACCGGATCGACTGGTACAACACCCAGTTCTACTGCGGCTGGGGCGACCTGCGCACCACGACGGTGTACGACCAGATCCTCGCCAACGGTTTCACGCCGGGCCGCGTCGTGGCGGGCACCGTGACCAACCCCGGCAACTGCAGCGGGTACGTGGACCCGGCCACGTTCGACGCCACGGTCGGCACCCTGGTGGGCCGGCACCCGGACTTCGGCGGCGTCTTCGGCTGGGAGTACTTCAACTCCGTGGGGCACGACGGCGGCGGGCGGGAGTCCTGGTTCTCGCACGTGGCGGACGTGGTGGGTGGTCGGTAGGACGTCAGACGGTCGGTAGTGCGTCAGGTGGTCGGCAGCTCGAGCTGCCGACCACCTGACTTTTTGCCGACCGCTCGGTCAGCCCCGCGGCGCGGGCAGCTCGGGAATCTGTGACCGGCAGGGCGGGTTCCATCGTGATGGGAAGGGGCTGGGGCGTGCCTTCGGTCGATGCTCCGTCCAGGGAGGGGTCCGGATAGTGAGAAGTCCGGGTCTCCTCCTGGTCATCTTCCGATTCGCCGCCTATACCTCCGTCACGGTCAACCGCCCACCGCGCGACCACCGAGCTCAACCCGTTGCGAGGAGCCCTCCCATGACCTCACCGACCACATCGACCGCACCGACCACCGCCCCGGCCGCATCCACCGTCGTGGTCGTCTCCGGGAACCCCCGCCCGGGGTCGCGCACCCTGCGCGCCGCCGACGCGGCCGCGCACCGGATCGCCGCCCACCTGGGCATCGACGACGTCGCGACGATCGACCTGGCCACGTTCGCCGACCAGATCCTCGCCGCCGAGCACCCCGAGGCCGACGCCGCGAAGGAGCGCCTCGCCGGCGCCACCGTCGCCGTGATCGCCACGCCCGTCTACAAGGCGGCCTACACCGGCCTGCTCAAGGCCTTCCTCGACCTGTACGGCACCGACGGCCTGGCCGGCGTGGTCGCCGTCCCGCTCGTGGTCTCCGGCAACCCCGCGCACGCCCTGGCCGGGGAGGTGCACCTACGGCCCGTGCTCGTCGAGCTGGGCGCCGTGGTGCCGGCCCGCTCGCTGACCGTCACGGAGAGCCAGCTCGCCGACCTCGACGGCGTGATCGGGGCGTGGCTCAGCCGGGCCGGCGAGCCGCTGCGGCGGGCGACCGGCCCCGGCGTCGTCGTCCCGGCGCGGGTTCCGGCCGGGGTGGCTGCCGGCGTCCCGGCTGGTGCCGGTGCCGCTGCCGGTGTCGAGGAGGTCGCACGATGACCGCCGAGAACATCGACCTGTCCGCCCTGGAGGAGCTCTTGGCCCAGCAGGACGAGCCCCAGCTCAGCCCCGACGAGTTCAAGACGGTCTTCCGCAACCACCCCGCCGGCGTCGCCGTCGTCGCGCTGCTGCACGAGGACCGGCCCGTCGGGTTCACCGCCACGTCCGTCATCTCGGTCTCCGCGGCGCCCCCGCTGCTCGCGTTCTCCCTCGCCTCGACCTCGTCGTCGTGGCCCGCGATCTCCGAGGCCAGCACGCTGGCGGTCAGCTTCCTCGCCGACCACCAGGACGACGTCTCCGCCCGCTTCGCCACCAGCGGCATCGACCGGTTCGCCGACGGCGGCTGGACGCCGCTGCCCACGGGCGAGCCGGTCATCGACGGCGCCGTGTCCTGGTTCCGGGCCCGGGTGGTGCAGCGCACGCCGATCGGCGACAGCTACCTCGTCTCGCTGCGAGCGCTGGCGTCCAGCCTCACCGAGACCGGCGGCGAGCCCGCCGCGTCTCCCCTGGTGTACAAGGACCGCGCTTACCACCGCATCGGCGACGACACGACGATCTGACGCCGGGCTGCGCCACGGCGGCCGGCCGTGGCGCAGCCTCGCTCATGCCTCCAGGAGGTCCGGGCGGGGATGGCGGACGCCTTGGACGGCGTCGCGCGGGATGACGGCGCCGATCGCCGCGACGTCGTCCGCCGACAGGGCCAGCGATGCCGCCGCGACGTTCTGCTCCAAGTACTGCAGCCGCTTGGTGCCGGGGATGGGCACCACGTCGTCACCCTGCGCGAGCAGCCACGCGAGGGCGAGCTGGGCCGTGGTCACGCCGCGCTCGGCGGCCAGCGACTCCAGGGAACGGACCAGCGCGCGGTTGTGCTCGAACGCCTCGCGGGCGTAGCGGGCGTGGCTGCGGCGGACGTCGTCGGCGGCGAGGGTGTCGGTCGAGTCGACGGTGCCGGTGAGGATGCCGCGGCCCAGCGGGGAGAACGGCACGAACCCGATGCCGAGCTCGCGCAGCGCGGGCAGGACGGCGTCCTCCGGGTCGCGGGTCCACAACGAGTACTCGCTCTGCACGGCGGTGATCGGGTGCACGGCGTGCGCGCGGCGCACCGTCTCGGCGCCGGCCTCCGACAGCCCGACCGCCCGCACCTTGCCCGCCGTGACGAGCTCGGCCAGCGCGCCGACGGTCTCCTCGACCGGCACCTGCGGGTCCACCCGGTGCAGGTAGTACAGGTCGAGGTGGTCGGTGCCCAGGCGGGTCAGCGACCGGTCGATCGCGCGGCGCACGTACTCGGGGCGGCCGTCGACGGGCCGGCCGTCGGGGTGGCCGCCCGCCGGCGGCAGCCCGAGCTTGCTCGCCAGCACGATCCGGTCGCGCTGCGGGCCCAGCACGCGGCCGATCAGCTCCTCGTTGCGGCCGTGGCCGTAGACGTCGGCGGTGTCGATCAGGGTGACGCCGAGGTCGAGCGCGCGCAGCAGCACCGCCTCGGCCTCGGCGGCGTCGGCCGGACCGTACGAGTCGGCGACGGACATGCCGCCGAACCCGACCGCCGAGACGGTCAGGGCGTGCGGGCCGGAGCCCAGGGTGCGGGTGGGGACGGACGGGGTGGGGCTGCTGGCAGTGGTCATGCCCGCAGCCGACCACCCCGCCCCGCCGTCGGCAAGGTCCGCCCGCAGGCTCTCGCATGGCGAGACGCCCCAGGACGGGACGACCCGGGACCAGACAGCCCCGGACGAGACCGCCGCCCCACCGGTGCGGCGCGGCGGCCGGTCACCAGGACGGCATCCCCAGCGCGGTCAGCGCCGACCGCAGCCGATCCCGCCCGCGCAGGGCTCCGGGCCCGCGCAGCCGGGTCAGAGCGCGCCCGATCCAGCCGCCGTCGAGCCCCTCCTCGCGGTAGAAGTCGGTCATGCGTTTCTCGTAGGCCGCCAGCGGACGCAGCTGCCGCGCCGTGTCGTAGGTCTCGTGGTGCAGCACCACGGCCTGCGGCAGGCGGGGCTTGACCCGACCCGGGCGGGCCGGGTCGGGGCGCCCGACGACGAGACCCACCACCGGCGCGGTGCCCCGGGGCAGCCGCAGCTCGGCCGCGAGCTCCTCGGGCCGGTCGCGGACCCCGCCGAGGTAGACGGTGCCGAGCCCGAGCGACTCGGCCGCCACCATGGCGTTCTGGGCGGCAAGCGCCGTGTCGAGGTACGCGGTGACCGTGGTCTCCAGGTACCCCGTCGCGTGCACGGCCGTGTTCCGCCGCTCGGCGAGGGTGCGGACGCGGGCGACGTCGGCCACCCACACCAGCAGGAGGGGTGCGTCCCGGACGTGCTCCTGCTCGCCGGACAGGCCGGCCACGCGGGCGAGGCGCGCCGGGTCGGTGACGGCCACGACGCTCCAGAGCTGGAGGTTCGACGTCGTGGGCGCGGACTGTGCGGCCGCCACCAGGGTGGGCAGCACGGAGGGCGGCAGCGGTCCGGACAGGAACCGCCGGACCGAGCGGTGCGCGAGCTGGACGTCCAGCACGGACCGCGGAAGGTCCGCCGCGGCGGCGACGGTCGCGGACACCTGCGGGGCCGCGGTGTCGGCGCGGCGCGGGGTCACGCCGTAACGGGCGGCGACCTGGACGCGGGCGGCGGCGAGCCGACCAGCGTGCTCGGGCGACTCGGGGTGCTGGGCGGAGTCGCGCGAGGAGTCGTGCGCTTCGTCGCGCGCGATCTCGGGCGGGGTAGCGAGCTGATGCGCCCGCGGTGTGCGGGTGATCCGGGCCGACCGGCGGGCCGACGGTGCGGGAGCTGTCTCGGTCGGGGTGGTGACCAGAAAGGCGTCGATGGCTGTCATGAGTGCTCCGTGGGGTGGACGGAAGGCCAGACACTCACGTTGCGAGCCCTTCGTCAATGCCCCAGTTCACCGTCTCACTTCCCGGACAGGAGGCACGCGACCCTGGCGCGCCCGGTGACAGGGCTGCGAGCGCCGTCCGCCCACTATATGGACTCTTTGCCGGATTGGTTGACTCGTCGGATTTTTTCCCGTCTCATTCCCGCCGCACTGCAAGGGGCGGTGTCACCTACGTTCCCGATCCGAGGAGGAAGACCGTGGCCACGACGAGAAGGCCCGCCACGACGAGGCACGGACGGTGGCGCCTCGCCGCCACCGCGGCCGTGCTGGTGTCCCTGGTGGTGTCCGCGTGCAGCACCGGCTCCGGCACCGCGTCCGCGCCGGTCCCCGCGGAGGACCGCCCCGGGGGCACCCTCAACATCGGGCTGGCCGCCGAGCCCAACGGCGTCGACGCCGCCGTCGTCAACCAGGTGTGGCGCACCGTCGCCCGCGCGCTGACGGACTCCCTGGTCTTCTTCAACCCGGAGACCAAGGAGATCGAGCCCTGGCTGGCCACCGACTGGACCGTGCAGGACGCCCGCGTCTACACCTTCACGCTGCGCGACGACGTGACGTTCCACGACGGCACCGCGCTCACGTCCGAGGTCGTCAAGCAGAACTTCGAGAGCCTCGACCGCCCCGGCATCCACTCCAGCGCCAAGACCATCGTCGAGGGCATCAAGGAGATCCGGACGCCGTCCGAGCACGTGGTCGAGGTGGAGTTCGCCAAGCCGAACGCCGCGTTCCTCGTGAGCCTGTCGCGCGCGCACGCCGGCATCGTGTCGGCGAAGACCGCCGCGCTCCCGGTCGAGGAGCGTCAGAAGTTCCTGGACGGCTCCGGGCCGTTCTACCTCGAGGAGTACACGCCCAACCAGCGCATCGTGCTGAAGAAGCGCGCGGACTACGACTGGGCGCCCGAGTACTTCGGGCGCAGCGGTCCGGCGTACCTCGACGAGGTGGTCTACAAGATCATCCCCGAGGACTCCGTGCGCAACGGCGCCGTCATCGGCGGCGAGGAACTCCAGTTCGTCTACTGGGTCAACGCGAAGTACGTGGACCAGCTCGAGGCCGCCGGCCTGACCATCACCGAGACCACCAACCCCGCGACGGGCACGGAGTGGCCGGTCAACACCTCGTCGAAGGTCCTGCAGGACGTCCGGGTGCGCCAGGCCCTCCAGCACGGCATCGACCGCGCGGAGTTCACGAAGCTGGTCTCCGGCGGCTACGACCAGGCCGCGACGGGCCCGCTCAGCAAGGCCAACCCCTTCTACTCCGACCAGAGCGAGTACCTCACCTACGACCCGGAGCTGTCGGAGCGGCTCCTGGACGAGGCCGGCTGGTCCGAGACCGGGTCCGACGGGATCCGGGTCGACGCCGACGGCGACCGCCTCTCCTTCCGCTTCCCGCGGGACGGCGCGGCCGAGCAGGTGGTCCAGGCGCAGTGGAAGGAGCTCGGCATCGAGCTGGTCCTCGACCCGCCGCTGGACGCCGAGGCGAACGAGAAGCTGCTCTCGGGCGAGTACGACATCGCCTACTGGTACCACTCCACCCCGGACCCCGACGTGCTGCGCGCCAACTACGGCATCGAGACGGGCTCGAACCGCTCGTTCATCGCGGACGACGACGAGACCGGCCAGCGGCTCGACGACCTGCTCCAGGAGCAGAACACCGTGATCGAGCCGGAGGCGCGGCAGAAGATCGTCGACGAGGCCGCGCGGCTCCTGGTCGAGGACGCCTACGTGCTGCCCATCGTGAACGACACCGACATCTGGGCCTTCCAGCCGACGGTGCACGACATCCAGCCGGTGGGCCTGGACCAGTACCTCTACAACGCCTGGCTCTCGGAGAAGTGAGGTGCTGAGGTCCGGGCTCCTGAGATACGCCCTGCGGCGGCTCGCCTACGCCGCGATCGTGGTGTGGGGCGCGTTCACCGGGGCGTACTTCCTGCTCTACATCGTGCCCGGGGACGCGGCGGGCGGCCTGACGATGGGCGCCTCCGGCGGCGACGTCGAGCAGCTCCTGGCCGAGCAGCGCGAGCTGCTCGGCCTGGACCGGCCGGTCCTCGTGCAGTACGGGGACGCGCTGTCGGGCGCCGTCCTCGGGGACTTCGGGGACAGCCTCTACCAGCGCCGGCCCGCCGTCGAGGTGTTCTTCGAGGCGTTCCCGGCCACGCTGCAGCTCGCGTTCCTGGGCCTCGCGCTGGCCGTCGTGCTCGGGGTCGCGCTGTCCGTGATCATCGAGCTGACCGACTGGCGGTGGCTGCGCGAGCTGCTCGTCTCGCTGCCGCCGGTCGCCGTCTCGCTCCCGCCGTTCCTGGTGGCGCTCGTGCTGGTGCAGCTCGTCGCGTTCCGGCTCGGCTGGATCGACGCCTTCGGTGACCGCACGTTCCTCGGCCTGCTGGTGGCCTCGCTGTCGATCGCCGTGGCCGGCGGCGGGACCATCTCCCAGCTCCTGACGGCCAACCTGCGCGGCGCGCTGACCTCGCCGTACATCGAGACGGCGCGGAGCTGGGGGCTCAGCCGGTTCGACGTCGTGGTGCGGCACGCCCTCCGCAACGCCTCACTGCCCGTGATCACCGCCCTCGGGACGCTCATCGGCGTCATGGTCGGCGGCACCGTGCTCACGGAGACCGTGTTCTCGCGGCCCGGCATCGGCCGGCTCGTCGTCGACTCCGTCAACGGCCGCGACATGCCGGTGGTGCTGGTCGCCGTCACCGTGAGCGCGCTGATCTTCGTGACCGTCAACTTCGTCGTCGACCTGGTCTACCCCCTGGTCGACAAGCGCATCCGGCTGGAGGGCTGATGAGCGTCACCGAGACCGCGGCGGCGGCCGCCGTGAGGCCTGCGGGTCCGGCCGCGCCGTCCCCGGCGCGGCCGGGTGCGGGACGACGCCGCAGGTGGCTCGGCCGGCTGCAGGACGTCGCGCGCACGCCCAGCCTGCTGGTGTCCTACGTGTGGCTCGTGCTCATCGTGACGGCGGCGCTCGCCCCGGCGCTGTTCGCGCCGGGCGACCCGCTGGCGCAGAGCGGCGACGCGATGCTGCTCCCGCCCGGACCCGACCACCTGTTCGGCACCGACGACCTGGGCCGCGACCAGTTCACGCGCACCGTGCACGGCACCCGGCTGTCCCTGCAGGCCGCGGTGATCGCGGTGCTGATCGGACTGGTGAGCGGGTCGGTGATCGGGCTCGTCGCGGGCGCCGTGCGCGGCTGGCTCGACAGCGTGCTGATGCGCGTCGTCGACGTCATGCTCGCGGTGCCGAGCCTCATCGTGTCGCTGGCGATCATCTCGGCGCTGGGCCACGGCACCCTCAACATCGCCGTGGCCATCGGGATCAACAGCACCGCGACCTTCTCCCGCCTCATGCGGTCGGAGGTGCTGAAGGTCGCGGGCGCCCGGTACGTCGA
This sequence comes from Promicromonospora sp. NPDC110617, assembly GCF_055598465.1. Taxonomy (NCBI): domain Bacteria; kingdom Bacillati; phylum Actinomycetota; class Actinomycetes; order Micrococcales; family Promicromonosporaceae; genus Promicromonospora; species Promicromonospora sp. NPDC110617. Next base: position 2,395,643 of record NZ_JBVKBM010000001.1, on the reverse strand, counting down.
GGCGTCGGTGTTCGCCGGCCACGGCTACGCCTACCGGCTGCTGCGGCACGTGGTGCCGAACGCCACCCGGTCGGTGCTGGCCTACGCGACCATGGAGATCGGCAGCGCCATCCTCACCGTCGCCTCGCTGAGCTTCCTCGGCCTCGGCGCCCCGCCGCCCACGCCCGAGTGGGGCCTGCTCGTGGCCGAGGGCCGCACCTTCATCGCCGGCCAGTGGTGGCTCAGCCTGCTGCCCGGCCTCGTGATCGTCGTCTCCGTGCTGGCCGTGTACCGCATCGGCCGGTCGATCGACCGAGGGAGAACCCGTGTCGTCGCCTGAACCCCTGCTCACCCTCGACGGCGTCAGCGCCCAGTTCGCGCTGCCCGGCCGTCCCCCGGTCCGCGTGCTCGACGACGTGAGCCTCTCGCTGCGTCCCGGCCAGGTGCTGGCACTGGTCGGCGAGTCCGGCTCGGGCAAGTCGACCCTTGGCCGCACCGTCACGGGCACCCTGCCCGAGAACGGCAGCGTGACCGCCGGACGCGTGACCTTCTCCGGCCGGGAGCTGACCGGCCTGGCGGAGCGCGAGCGCCGCGCGGTCCGCGGCAAGGACATCGGGTACATCCCCCAGGACGCCCTGCTCGGCCTCAACCCGCTGCTGCCCGTCGGGGTCCAGGCGGGCGAGCCGCTACGTGCCCACCGCCTGGCCGGCCGGGCGGAGCGCCGCGAGCGCGTGCTCGAGCTGTTCGGCAAGGTGGGGCTGCGGGATCCCGAGAAGGTCTACGGCGCCTATCCGCACGAGCTGTCGGGCGGCATGTGCCAGCGTGTGCTCATCGCCGCGGCGATGAGCACGGGGCCGCGGCTGCTCGTCGCCGACGAGCCGACCACCGCCCTGGACGTCACCGTCCAGAAGACGATCCTGGACCTGCTGGGCGGCCTGGTCGCGGAGGACGGCCTCGCCGTGCTGCTCGTCACGCACGACCTCGGGGTCGCGGCCGAGCGCGCGGACGAGATCGCCGTGCTCAAGGACGGCGTCCTGGTGCGCTCCGGCCGCACGCGCGAGGTCGTGGCCGACCCCGGGGACGGCTACACCGAGCAGCTCCTGCGGTCGTCCTCGCTCGGCTTCTCCGGGGCCGACGCCGCCGCGGCCCGACACGAGCGCACCGCCGCCCGCGTCCCAGCCGACGCCCCGGTGGTGGTCCGGGCCTGCGACGTCGCCAAGACGTTCCGCGCCCACCGGGGCCGCACGGCGGTCACCGCCGTGGCCGGGGCGAGCTTCGAGGTACGGCGGGGCACCACGCTGGGCATCGTGGGCGAGTCCGGGTCGGGCAAGACCACGCTGGTGCGGCTGCTGGCGGGCCTGACGCCGCCGAGCGCGGGCAGCGTCACGGTGGACGGCGAGCCCGTGGTCCACCACCGCCGGGGTGCCGGCCAGGCCGCGCTGTACCGCACGGTGCAGATGGTCTACCAGGACCCGTTCGCCTCGCTGAACCCGCGCACCACCGTGCGGTCGATCCTGGAGGAGCCGCTGACGGGCCACCGGATCGGCGGGTCAGGCCGGCGCGGCGCCGCCGCGCGCGCCCGGCGGGTCGACGAGCTGCTGGAGCAGACAGGCCTGCCGGCGTCGGTCGCCGACCGCTACACGGCCGAGCTCTCCGGCGGTCAGCGGCAGCGCGTCGCCATCGCCCGCGCGCTCGCGCCGCACCCCGAGGTGCTGGTGCTCGACGAGCCCGTCTCCGCGCTCGACGTGACGGTGCGGCGGCAGATCCTCGACCTGCTGCTCGACCTCCAGGACCGGCTCTCCCTGACGTACCTGTTCGTGTCGCACGACCTGGGCGTCGTCGCGGAGCTCTCCGACGAGATCCTCGTGCTCCGGCACGGCGACGTCGTCGAGCACGGCCCGGCGTCCGACGTCATCTCCCGACCCCGGACGGAGTACGTCCGCCGGCTGCTGGCCGCCATCCCGGGGGCGGCCCCCGCTTCCGCCCCGGCGACGAGCACGCCGTGAACTCCGCGCCGTGACCCCCACGCAGTGACCAGCACGACGCACCACCGAACGACGCACCACCGCACCGACCGAAAGGACACCGCCATGGGCGAGCCGGCACAGCGCCAGCTGCACCTCGGATACATGTACTGGCTGAACGGGACCCACTGGGGCGGCTGGCGGCTGCCGGAGTCGGCCACGCCCGACCCCTTCGGCCTGGCCTACCCCGCCCGCGTGCTCAAGCTGGTCGAGGACGCGAAGTTCGACTTCTTCTTCCTCGGCGACACCCTGCCCGGCGACGTCTACCGCGAGCACTACGGGACCACCCACAACGCCGGCCGGCTCGAACCGTTCACGCTGGCCTCCCAGCTCGCCCTGCAGTCGTCGAGGATCGGGCTCGCGGTGACCGCGCACCCGACGTTCTACGAGCCGTACCTCCTGGCGCGGCTGACGGCGTCGCTGGACCACCTCAGCGGCGGACGCCTGGCCTGGAACGTGGTGCTCGGCGCGAACGACCTCGCGGCCAAGAACTTCAGCCTGCCCGACCTGGGCGGCGAGAGCCGCTACCGGCGGGCGGCGGAGTTCATCGACGTCATCCGCAAGCTCTGGGACAGCGTCGAGGACGGCGCCTACCTCCAGGACAAGGAGTCGGGCCAGTACCTCGACCCGGGCAAGATCCACCGGCTGGAGCACCAGGGCGAGTTCTTCTCCGTGGCCGGGACGCTGCCGATGCTGCGCCCGCCGCAGGGCCACGTGCCGCTCCTGTACGCGGGCGGCTCCGAGCTGTCGCGCGAGCTGACGGCGCAGTACTGCGACATCAACTTCACCGGCCCGCCCACCCGGGAGGTCTCGGCGGAGTTCAACGCCGACGTCCGTGCGCGGGCGCTGCGCCTGCGCGGCCGAGAGGAGCCCATCTTCTTCCTGCCCGGCATCACTCCCGTCATCGGCGACACGCGCGAGGAGGCGATCGACCTCTTCGACCGGCTGAACGCGGGCCTCCCCGTCGACGACGACCCCGTGGCCGGGGACCAGGGCGACGACTACTACACGAGCGAGGCGTTCCAGGCGACGCAGCGGGGGCGGGCGCCGCTGCCGATGGGCGCGCGCAGCCTGCGGTCGATCGGCGAGCGCACCGGCGTCGACCTGCGCCCGCTGGGTCTGGACGGCGTGCTGACGCCGTCGCTCGCCGCCGAGCTGAACGACGTCGGGCAGAGGCTGCTGCGCACGATCGCCGACCGCACGGGCCGCACCGTCGAGGCCGGCACCGTGCGGGGGCGGGACCTGCTGCACAACTCCATCGGGGGCGGCTTCCCGCTCGCGATCGGCACGGCGGACGACGTCGCGGGCACGCTCATCGAGTGGTTCGAGCAGGGCGCCGCGGACGGCTTCAACATCCAGTCGCCGGCCATGCTCGACCAGCTCGAGCGGTTCATCTCGCAGGTGGTGCCGATCCTGCAGGACAAGGGCGTGTTCCGCACCGAGTACGAGGCGGACACGTTCCGCGGGCACTTCGGGCTGCCGGTGCCGCCGAACCAGTTCGCGGCGGGTGCCGCCGCGGGCGCGCCGTCGGCACCCGCCGGGCAGGAGGCGCGAGCATGACGCTCCCCGCCGGGTACCGGGCGCTCGGCAGCTCCGGCCTGGTCCTGTCCGAGCTCGGCGTGGGCGCCAGCACGTTCGGCCGCAGCGGCATGCGCGCCGTCGGGCAGGAACAGGTCAACCGGATCGTGGACCGCGCGATCGACCTGGGCGTGACCTACTTCGACGTCGCCGAGGGCTACGGCGACCGCACCGGCCTGTCCGAGGAGCTGCTCGGCACGGCGCTCACCGGGCGGCGCGACCAGGTCGTGATCGGCACCAAGTTCGGCCGGTCGCTGGCGGCGGACCGCGGCCCCTCGTACAGCCGGACCGGGGCGCGCAAGTACGTCCTGGCCGCGGTCGAGGACAGCCTGCGCCGGCTCGGCACCGACTACATCGACCTGTACCAGATCCACTTCCCGGACCCGTTCACGCCGATCGAGGAGACCCTCTCTGCGCTCGACACGCTGGTGCGCGACGGCAAGGTGCGGTACGTGGGCGCGTCCAACTTCAAGGCCTGGCAGCTCGCCGACGCCGACCACGTGGCCGCGGCCCGCGGCTACGGCCGGTTCGTCTCCACGACCGACGAGTACAGCCTGCTGTGGCGCAAGCCCGAGGAGGAGCTGATCGGCGCGCTGGAGCACTTCGGCCTGGGGTTCCTGCCGTACTTCCCGCTCCAGAACGGGCTGCTGACCGGCAAGTACTCGCGGGGCAACGCGCCGGAGGGCGCCAAGATCACCAACCTCAAGACCTACCTGCTCGGCGAGGCGCCGTGGGACGCGCTGGAGAGGTTCGAGCGGTTCGCCGCCGACCGGGGCGTGCCGCCGAGCGCGCTCGCCCTGGGCTGGCTCCTGGCGCAGCCCACGGTGACCAGCGTGATCACCGGCATCACCGTGCCGGAGCAGCTCGACGAGAACCTGCTGGCCACCCGCTGGGTTCCCACCCCGGAGGAGGAGCGGGAGCTCCGCGCCCTGCTCCCCGGCACCCTCACGGGCGGCCCGGGCCGCGTCGGCTGACGCGGCGGCCCAGGCCGGCTCCGCCAGCCGCCATCCGCCAGCCACCGATCGCCGTCACCCGCCGGTGTTGAGCACAGCAGTTGCTGCCAGAGAGGGGCGTTCTCTGGCAGCAACTGCTGTGGTCAACACCGCCCGTGGGTGAGCGGGCGGTGTGGTCGTGACCGGATGGCGAGACGATCCCGCGGGGGCATTGCGTCCTGGTGGGGCGGGGCTATGTTGCGCGCGGTCGGCGTCCGCGGCAGGTCCGCGGGGGTGCGCCGCGACGACATCGGAGGTTCTCTTGTCCGCTCCACAGTCCCCTTCGCCCTTCTTCGTCGGGCTCGATGCCGACGGCGCGGGCGCGCACCCGGCGGCCGCCGTCGTCGCGCGCCTCGCGGGCGCCGACCTCGTGTCCGGCGCCCGGCTGGCCCGCACGGTCCGGCAGGCCGAGCACGCCGGCCTCACCTTCGTCTCCTTCACGGACGCGCTGCTCCCGGCGGTACCCGGTTCGCCGGCGTCGGCCCGCCTGGAGTCCGTCACCCGCGCCGCCTTCGTGTCCCGCACGACGACGGCGATCGGCCTGGTGCCGCAGGTGCCGACCACCTACCCGGAGCCCTTCCACGTCGCGGCGCAGCTCGCGTCGCTGGACATCGCGGCGGCCGGCCGCGCCGGCTGGATCGCTGCGGTGACCCGGGACGCCGCGACCGCCGACGCCTACGGCCGCCCCGTGGTGGGCGACGTGACCCGCGAGGCGCGCGACGTCGTGCGGGTGGTCCGGGACCTGTGGGACTCGTGGGAGGACGACGCCGTGATCCGCGACGTCGCCACCGGCCGGTACATCGACCGCGAACGGATCCACCACGTCGACTTCGTCGGCGAGACCTTCTCGGTCAAGGGGCCGCTCATCACGCCCCGGCCGCCCCAGGGGCAGCTCGTGGTGCTGGCCGCAGACGGCGACGTGCCGCCGCCGGTGGACGGCGCCGAGCGGCTCGTCGACGTCGCGCTGGTCGGCGGGGCCGGCGTGGGCGCCGCCCGCGGCAACGCGACCGCCGCACGCGAGCACTCACCGCTGGCCGGCGTCGACGTCGAGGTCGTGCTCGACGCCGGCGGCCGCGCCGGCGCGGACCGGCTCGCGGTGCTGGACGCCAGCACGCCCGCCGGCGTCCGCTCGCCGTGGGACACGCGCGCCCTGCGCTATGCGGGCGACGCCACCGGGCTGGTCGCCCTGCTCACCGAGCTCGCCACCCCGGGCCCGGACGGACGGCGGCCGGTCGACGGCGTGCGGCTGCTGCCCGCCGTGCTCGACGTCGACCTGCCCGTGCTCGCGCGCGACGTCCTGCCCGCCCTGCGCGCCGCCCGGCTCACCGCGGCGCCGCGCGCCGGCGCCACGCTGCGCGAGTCCCTCGGGCTGCCGCGCCCCGCCAACCGCTACGACACCCGCGTCCCGGCGGACGCCGCGAACGCCTGAGGAGACCACCATGCCCGACCTGTCCGTGACCGACCTCCCCGTGACCCGTCCCGACGCCCAGGTGCACTTCGGCGTCTTCTTCCAGGGCGTCAACCACACCACGATCTGGTCCGACCCGGAGTCCGGGTCGCAGACCGACTTCGCCACGTTCGAGCGCGTGATCCGGACGGCCGAGCGCGGGCTGTTCGACGCGTTCTTCCTCGGTGAGGGCCTGCGGCTGCGCGAGTCGCGCGGCGCCCTGCACGACCTCGACGTCGTGGGCCGCCCGGACGCGATCACGCAGCTCGCCGCGCTGGCCGCGATCACGACGCACATCGGCCTGGTCGCCACCCAGAACACCACGTACAACGATCCGGCCGACCTGGCCCGGCGCCTGCAGAGCCTCGACGTGCTGTCCGGCGGCCGGGCCGCCTGGAACGTCGTGACCACGGACAACGCCTGGACCGGGGCCAACTTCCGCCGGGGCGGCTATCTCGACCACGCCCTGCGCTACGAGCGGGCGCAGGGGCAGCTCGACGTCGCCCGCCAGATCTGGGACGCCTTCCCGGACACGGGCGGCAGCGACGCGTTCAGCGGGGCGGTCGCGCACGTGTCCGAGCACAGCGCGCTGTTCGACGTCGAGCTCGACCCGACCACGCCGCGCAGCCCGCAGGGGCACCCGATCATCTTCCAGGCGGGCGACTCGCCGCAGGGCCGGGACTTCGCGGCCGCCAACGCGGACGTGATCTTCTCGCGCCACGGCTCGGTGCTGGCCGAGGCGCTGGAGTTCGCCGCCGACATCCGCCGCCGGGCCGTGGCCGCGGGCCGCCCCGAGGACGACGTCAAGATCTTCCCGGGCACGGGCGTCATCGTCGGCGACACGCCCGCCGACGCCGAGGACAAGGCTCGCTGGGTGCGCTGGAACCAGGTCACCCCGGCCACGGCGCTCTCGATCGTCGGCACCATCTGGGGCGAGGACCTGTCGGGCTACGACCCGGACGGCCCGCTGCCCGCGCACGACCCGGTGGTCGAGGAGCTCGGCGGCGAGCGCGGCTCCGCCACGACGGGCGCGCGGACCCGCGAGATCGCGGCGCGGTGGCGGGCGCTGGCGGAGGCCGAGCACCTGTCGATCCGCGAGCTCGTGGTCCGCGACAGCAGCGAGCGCGGGTTCCAGGGGACGCCGTCCGCCGTGGCCGAGGACCTGATCCGCTGGGTGCGCACCGGCGCCGTCGACGGGTTCAACATCAGCCCGTGGATCGTGCCGTCGGGCCTGGACGACATCGTCGACCGGGTGGTGCCCGAGCTGCAGGAGCGGGGCGCCTACCCGACGTCGTACACGGGGACCACCCTGCGCGAGCACCTGGGCCTGCGCGCCCCGCTCACCCGACGCGCGGCCGCCGTCGGCGCGGCGTGACCTCCGCACGTGTCAGACGTACAGATCCCCCGAGGCACCTGTACGTCTGACACGTGCAATGGGGGCTGACCTCAGACGCGCACGACCGTGGCTCCCCCGGCGCGGTCGTACGGCGTGCGGCCCTGCCCGACGAACAGGGTGACGACGTACGTGACCGGCAGGATGTAGGCGGCCGCCGTGAGGATCGCGAGGCCCGGGCCGACCGTCGTCGACCCGACGAGGCCGATCGCCGCGGCGTGCCCGATCGTCCAGGGCACCGCGACCTTGAGTGCGTTCCGGAGCAGCGCTCGGGGGAACGTGAGCCGCCCGCCGTCGCGGGCGCCCACCACCTGGAGCCCCAGCGCGCGCTTGCCGATCGTCGCCTGCCGCGGGCCTGACTCGAGGACGGCGAGGAAGACGGTCAGCGGCACCGCCGTCAGCAGCGCGGAGACCACGTTCGTGGTCACCGCGGACCACCCCGTCGTCACGCCGGCGAGGTACAGCGGGATGCCGATCGCCGCGAGCACCACGACCCACACCAGGAAGCAGAGCCAGTCGACGAGCCACGCCACGATGCGCCGCCAGGCCTCGGAGTTCACGGCGCCGACGCTACCGCGCCCCACGTGTCAGACCTACAGGTCACCCGGGTGACCTGTAGGTCTGACACGTGTGGTGAGCGGTGCGGCTCAGAACGCCCGGAGGTTGGCCCGCAGGCCGCCGTCGGCCCACTCCGTGCGCAGGATGCCACGACGGCGCAGGATCGGGACCAGCTCGTCGAGCGTGCGGTGCACGGTGACAGGGTGCAGGTCGCCCCACAGCAGCACGCCGTCGTTGCCCCACTCCCCCAGCTCCTCGACAAGGTCGGCGAGCTCGCCGGCGGTACCCACCCAGCCCGAGCGGTCGGCGATGCGGCCCAGGCGGGCGAGCCCGCCGAGCAGCACGCGCAGCGGCGTGGTGGCGAGGTCGTGGTCGCCGACCAGGCGCTTGATCGAACCGTGCGAGACGTGGTCGCCGAACAGGCCCGTGGGCAGCGGCTTGTCGAGGTCGAGCGCCGTCAGGTCGGCCTCCAGGTCGCTCGACTGCTGCTCGGCGATGCGCAGCAGCGTGCCGTCGTCCGGGTTCGCCGACGCCGCGACCAGCCGGTCGGCCTCCTGCGGGCTGGACACGAGCACCGGCTTGATCGCGAACAGCACCTTGACGTGCTCCAGCGCCCGGCCCGAAGCGCGGGCGGCGGCGTGCACCTTGGCCCGGTAGTCGCGCACACTCCGCTCCGTCAGGGGCGCGAGCGCGAGCTGGACGTCGCTGTTCGCGCCGGCGAACGCCAGCCCCCGGCCCGAACCGCCAGGTGAGACGATCACGGGCTCGCCGTCGGCCCCGCCGCCGAACGGGAGGGCGTTGAGCGGGCCGTCGAACGCGTAGTGCTCGCCGCGGTGCCGCACCGGGCGCAGGAGCCGCCCGTCGGCGTAACGGCCCCCGGTCCGCACGCCGCCCGGCCCGACGGCGCCCGGGTCGGCGACCAGCGCGCCGTCGTCCCAGGACCGCCACAGCGAGCGGACGCCGTCGAGCCACTCCTCGGCGCGGTCGTACGCGGCGTCGTGCCCGAGCGGCGGCGCGGCGGAGAAGTGGCGCGCGCTGCCGGTGTCGGTGACGAGGTTGAGCCCGAACCGCCCGCCCGACAGGTGCTGGAGCGTCGCGAGCTGCCGCGCCCCGGTGTAGGGCAGCACCGCGGCGGGGTTCACGGTCGGCACGATGCCGAGGTGCTGGGTCGCGGCGAACAGGTACGGGGCCAGCAGCAGCGGGTCGTGCTTCGGACCGCCGAACGCCTGCCGCACGCGCAGGTCGATGGTCTCCGGGCTGCCGAGCGAGGGGGCGTCCTCGATGATCAGCAGGTCCACGCCCGCCTGCTCCAGAGCGCGGGCGGACTCGACGTAGAGGTCCGGCCGGGTCCAGTCGTAGTTCCAGTCCAGGTAGTCGTGGCCCCAGCCGTGCGGCCCGAAACCGCGGGCCAGGAACCAGCCGAGGTGCTGCTGGCGGGTCATGGTGTCTCCTTGCGTGTGGTGCCGCTCGCGTCAGGGGTGCCGACGGCGTCGGCGGCGCGCCGGGCGGCTTCGTCCGCCGATCTGAGGCCGCGGTCGAGGTCCGCGAGCAGGTCGGGCAGGTCCTCGATGCCGACGGACAGACGCAACGTCCCGGGGTGGATGCCGGAAGCGGCCCGCTCGGCGGGGGTGCGCAGCACGTGGCTGGTGCTCTCCGGGTGCAGCACCAGGGAGCGGACGTCGCCGATGTGGGTCATGTGCGTGAAGACCTGGACGGCCTCGACCAGCGCCCGCGCCGCGGGGGCGCCGCCGTGCGGCGTGAAGGTGAACACGGAACCCTGGCCGTCCGGCAGGTACCGCTTCGCCAGCGCGTGCGACGGGCTGGAGTCCAGCCCCGAGTAGTCCACCGACGCCACCTCCGGGCGGAACGCCAGCCAGCGCGCGACCTCCAGCGCCGCGGCGCTCTGCCGCGCCACCCGCAGCGACAGGGTCTCGATGCCCTGGCCCACGAGGAACGCGTTCAGCGGCGACGGCGTCGGGCCGAAGCGCGGCGCCACCGTCTCGCGCAGGTACGCGAGACGCGCGTTGCCGCCGTGCCGGTCGGCCACGCTCGGCCCGTCCGTGCGGCCCGGCGCCACGAGGTGCGGGTAGAGCGCGCCCGCGGCGCGCGGATCGAACGTCCCGGAGTCGACGACGACGCCGCCCAGCACCGAGCCGTGCCCCGCCAGGAACTTGCTGGCGGAGTGCACCACGACGTCGGCGCCGTGCTCGATCGGCCGCAGCAGGTACGGCGTGGCCAGCGTGTTGTCCACGACGAGCACCAGCCCGTGGGCGTGGGCGACGTCGGCCACGGCCGCGAGGTCGGGCAGGTCGTTGCGCGCGTTCGGGATCGACTCCAGGAACAGCACGCGCGTCTCGGGGCGGATCGCGCGCTCCCAGGCGGCGGGGTCGGCGGCGTCGTCCACGAAGTCGGCCTCGATGCCGAGCCGCGGCAGGTTCTCCAGGAGCAGCCCGCGGGTGCCCTCGTAGATGCTGGACGCGGCGAGCACCCGCTGCCCGGCCTCGACCAGGCCGAGCAGGGCGACCGTGACGGCCGCCTGCCCGCTGGCCAGGAACAGCGCGTCGGTGCCGCCCTCCAGGGCCGCGATCCGCTGCTCGACGGCGGCCGTGGTCGGGTTGCCGGTGCGCGTGTAGGCGAAGCCCTCGCCCGCGCCGAAGTGCCCGGCGGCCTGATCCCACTCCTCGAACTCGAACCCCGCGGTGAGGTAGACGGGCGTGGCCCGCGGGACGACGCGGGCCGACGGCGCGGTGTCGGGCGCACCGGTGGCACGCCCGGCGTCGTCCCGCCCCGTGCTGCGCGCGTGCACCTGCCGGGTGGCGAAGCCGGTCATGGCGCCGCGCTCGGCTCGGCCTCCGTCGCGGGCAGCCCGGCCTCCTTCCAGGCGGGGAACCCGCCGTCGACGTGCGAGACGTCGGTGTAGCCGCGGGCCGCGAGCGCCTCGGCGACGGGGCCGGAGCCGTTGATCGAACCGCACACGACCACGACGGGTGTGTCGAGGGTGATCGCCGGGTTGTCGGACGGCCCGAACAGCGCGTCCAGGTTGGTGCGGTCCGCGAGCGTGGCGCCCGGGATCTCGCCCGCCGAGGCACGGCCCGCGGCGGAGCGGACGTCGATCAGCAGGGCGCCGCCGGCGACCTTGGCGCCCGCGGCGGCGGGGGTCTGCAGCTCAGGAGTGGTCATGGTGGTCTCCTCCAGGTGGTTCGTGGTTCGTCGGGTGGTCAGGCGCTCAGGAGCCGGCCCGTGGGCAGCGCCCGCCCGGCGGCCTCGGCGTCCGACAGCCCGAGCGAGCCGCGCAGCGTGGTCGCCGTCCGCTCGGTGCGGAACAGGCCCGCCTGCTGGAGCACGGGCACCAGGTGGTCGGTGATCGTGTCGAGGTCCGAGCTGAGCGACGACGGCCGCAGCAGGAACCCGTCGACGGCGCCGACGGTGGTCCAGTCGGCGATCAGGGTGGCGAGCTCGTCGGGCGTGTCGGCGACGACCAGCCCGTCGCCCATGGCCGCGGTGCCCTCCAGCGCCTCGACGAGCTCGAGGCGAGCCCGGGCGCTGGCCCGCTCCTGCGCGAGCACCACGTAGACCTCGGCGAGCACGCGCAGCTCCTCGGGGTCGCGCCCCGCGGACAGCGCGGCGTCCCGCACGAGCCGGCGCAGCCGCACCGCGTGCGCGGCATCCGTGACGGTGATCCGCGCGACGTCGGCGGTGCGGCCGGCGAGCGCCGCGCTGGCCTCGGAGCGCACGCGGACGACGACGGGCGGGGGTGTCTGCGGCAGGGCGTCGTCCGTGCCGGCGGCCGGGCGGCCGCGGACGGCGAACCGGATGCCGTCGTGGTCCACGCGGAACCGGCCCTCGGCGTCGAGCTCGACCGCGCCCGCCCCGCTGCCGGGACGGCCCGTCCACACCTGCGTCACGGACCGGATGCCCAGCTCGACCCGGCCGGCCCACGCGTCGTCGGCCTCGGGGAGCTTGCTCTGCCGCACGGCCTGCCAGCCGGCCCGCCCGCTGCTCGCGCGGTCGATGCTGCTCAGCGCGACCGCGGCGTGGGCCGCCTCGACGTGCACCGTGTCGACGGCGGCGACCAGCCCGATGCCGGCCGTGACCCGCGCGGCCCGGGCCGCGGCGACGGCCGTGTCCAGCCGCCCGGTGACCTGGCTGCGGCCCGGGTGGAGCAGAAAGCCCTCGTCGAGGCTGACGAAGTCGAGGAGGCCGCGGTCGGCGGTCCGCACGAGGTGCAGGAACCGCTCGCCGTCGAACGGGCGCGGTGCGACCGGGCCGCGTGCGCGGTGGGCGCCCGGACGGGCGCCGGCGGAGGTGAGGTCCACGCCGAGCACGACGGGACGGGCAGAGGTGGAGGCGAGGGACGTGGGGGCGAGGGACGTGGGCTGCGACGGGTACGGCACGGCGGGGCTCCGTTCGGGCTGCGGCTGCGCGACGGCGCCCGGAGGACCCGGCCGACACACAGGATGTGCGACGGCGTCCAGGGGTCACCCGGGAGCGTGGCTGCCAGAGGGCAGGAGGGAGACGTCCGGTCAGGGACGTGGGGGGCCGGATACGGCCGGGGCTCGGCGTGCGACGCCGAGAGGAGGTCCGGGCGGCGGACCGGTGGCGCCTGTGGCGGCCGGTCAGCGCGTCGGGGCTGTCGCGGTCAGCGACAACACATGTCCTCGCGCGGGGCAGCACCAGCCCGCACGGTGACGTTCCGGGTCGGCAGGGACACGTGGACGGCGGGGGCAGCGCTCCGGGTCATCGTCGTTCTCCTCACCTGCTCGCCCAGCGGCGAGCGACGCGTGTTGTCATCCGCCGGCGGCGGTGGACCTGGTCCTCACCCGGGGCACCCACCCGCGCGGGGGGTTGCCGTCCGACCAGCCGGGGCTTCGCGTCGGAACTCATGACCTGTCGAGGCTTTCTACATCTCTCCGATCGGATAAGTGCGGTTGGTCTCGATGTCACAGAAGATACGAATGGAACCCATAGAAGTCAATGATCCTTGCCCAGATCTCACATCCCGGGACCTGGGCCTTGTCGGTGAGATCGGTCGGTGGCATTGAGCTCGGTCCATCGACGGACCGAGCTCAATGCCACCGACCGATCTCGGAACGGCCTCAGCAACCAGTGGATCTCGCTGCGCGCAGCCGCACCCCCGGGGGCGCCGGCGTCGGCGGCCGGAACGCAGAAGTGCGCTTCTACCCAGTCGTCGGGCCCGGAATCACGTGGTTTCCGGGCCAGATGACTGGGTAGAAGCGCATTTTCGTGCCGGCTCCCGTGCGGCTACGTCGTCAGGAGCTCGATCTGGGCGAGGGCGCCGGGCTCGGCCAGCTCGAGGCGGAAGGCCGTGAGCGGCACGGGCTCGTCGAGCACGAAGGGCCGGAGCTGGTTCGGCCAACGCCACTCCTCGCCCGACCGCTCGTCGAGCACCCGGCCGTCGGGCGCGACCAGTCGCCACGCCGACGGCGCAGTGTCAGGGGACGGGCCGGAGGTCAGCGTGTAGGCGCGCAGCATCGCACCTGCCGGGGCGTCTGCCGCGGGCGCCCACGTGAGAGTGCCGCCCACCTCCGCCGACGCCGCGAGGTCGCCGTCGGTCAGGTGCGGCAGCGCGCCGCCCCCGACACCGTGCCAACCGCCGTCGGCACGCCGCCACGGCCGGTCGGATGCCGGGCGGAGAGCACCGGCGCCGGCATCCCCGTCGGCCGGCGCGCCGCCGTCGTCGGGCACACCCCAGCCCGTCGGCACGTCCGACAGCGCGAAGCGGAGGGTCGCTCCCCCGACCAGGTCGGCGTTGTCGACCGACGGCTCGAGCACGGCCCGGCCAGCACCAGCACCAGCACCAGCACCAGCACCAGCACCAGCGCCAGCCGACACCTCGAGTCCCGCCACGTACTGCCGCCCGGCCGCCCCCGGGGCCTCGATCACGAGGTCGCCGTCGGGCCGGTGCACCACCGCCCGGTCGAACAGCGGGGACGTGACGGCCCAGCGCGGCGACCCGATGTCCAGCGGGTACAGCCCGAGCGCGGCCAGCACGTACCAGGCCGACATCTCGCCGTTGTCCTCGTCGCCGTGGTAGCCCTGCCCGATGTCGTTACCGGTCCACAGCCGCGTCAGGATCTCGCGCACGACCTCCTGGGTGCGGTCCGGCCGCCCGGCGACCGACCACGTCCACGCGATGTGGTGCGACACCTGGTTCGACTGCCCGAGCTGGCCCAGTCGCACGTCGCGCGCCTCGAACATCTCGTGGATCGGGTTGCCGTACGAGCCGGGCTTGTCCGCTCGCTCCGGCGCGGCGAAGAACCGCTCCAGCAGCCGCTCCAGCCCGGCGCGCCCGCCGTGCAGGGCGGCCAGCCCCGCGCCGTCGTGCACGGGGTGGAACAGGAAGTTCCAGGCGTCGGACTCGGTGTAGTCGCCGCCCCACGCGTCCGGGTCGAACGGCGCCGGGTCGAACGCGCCGTCCCGGCCGCGTCCGCGGAAGAACCCGGTCGCGGCGTCGAAGAGGTGCACGTACCCGGCGGCGCTCTGCCGCAGGTAGGCGGCCTCGTCCCGCAGCGCGCGCCGGCGGTCCTCCGGGGTGCCCGGCGCGTCCGCGAGCGCCTGCGCCATCTTGGCGAGCCCGGCGTCGTTGATGTAGCCCTCGAGGCTCCACGACACCGACTCCTCGACGTCGCGCGGCACCCAGCCGTTGGTCAGCGCGAACTCCTGGCCCTTGCGGCCGACGCCGGAGCGGGTGGGCAGCGCCGTCGCGTTGCGCAGCCCGGCGTCGTAGGTCGCGAGCGGGTCGGGCAGGTCCACGCCGCGCAGGTACAGGTCGGCGAAGGCGACGTCGGACGACGTGCCCGTCATCAGGTCCGCGTAGCCCGGCGACGACCAGCGGGCGACCCAGCCGCCCTCGCGGTACTGCTGCACGAACCCGTCGGCGAGCCGGGCCGCGACCTGCGGGTACAGCAGGGCGTACGCCGGCCAGCAGGTGCGGTAGGTGTCCCAGAACCCGTGGTTGACGAACATCTCGCCGGGCACCACCGGGGCGCCGTCGAGCACGGGCGAGGCGTGCACGGGCGCGCCGTCGGCCCCGACCTCCGTGTACGACGACGGGTACAGGTTCAGCCGGTACAGGTTCGAGCAGAGCGTGACCTGCTGCTCCTCGGAGGCGCCCTCGACGTCGAGCACACCGAGGCGCTCCTCCCACAGTGCGCGGGCGGCGTCGGCGACCTCGCCGAACGTGCCGGACACCTCGCGCTCCAGCGCGAGCCAGGCCAGCTCCTCGCTGATGTACGACGTCGCCACGCGCACCTCGGCCGTGCGGCCCGCCCCGGCGTCGGCCGCTCCCGCCCCGGCGGCCGGGTCGAGCGCGACCGTCGCGTACGTCGCGTGGTCCCGCCCGCGGGCGCGGCCCGTGCGCAGGACCGGCCGGGAGATGCGCCCCACGACGTACATGCGGCTGCGGCCCACCGACAGGGGGCTGCCGTGGTCGCTCCAGCCGGTGAGCGTGCCGTCGTCGTGCACCGTGACCGAGACGGGCGGGCCGTCCGCGCCGGAGTCGCCCACGGCGTCGATCAGCAGGTGCCCCGCCGTGGCGCCGGGCGGGAACGTGAACCGGAGCACGCCGCCGTGGTCGGACGCCGCGACGGCCACGCGCGCGCCGCCGTCCAGGCCGACGTCGTACCGGTGCGGGCGGGCGGTCTCGTCGTCGTGCGAGAAGCCGATCGAGCGGGCGTCGAGGCCGGCGTCGGGCACGTCGTCGCCGTCGGCGCCCTCCGGCCCCGCGGGCACGAGGTGGAACGCGAGCTGGTCGCGGTCCCCCATCCACGGGCTCGGCTCGTGCGAGATGCCCACGCCCTGCAGGCGCGGCCGGTTGTCCGGGCCGTTGTGCGCGGCCCAGGAGTACAGCCAGCGCTCGGAGGCGGCGTCGGTGAGCGGGACCCACATCGTGAAGCCGTTCGGCACCGCGGCCGCGGGCACGTTGTTGCCCCGCGAGTAGGCGCCCGAGGAGTGGGTGCCACGCCGGGTGTCCACGAGGTCGGTGCGGCCGGTGACCGTGCGCGGCGCGCGCGGCCCGACCGACACCGTGTCGAACCACGCCTCGGTGCGCCCACGGTCGGGCCCCGCGGTCACGGCGGCGGCCGCGCGCACGCGGCGGCCCGGGAGCGCCCGGGCCACGGAGCCCAGGTCCACACGGACCAGGTTCCAGTGGTCGGGCACCAGGATGCGGGCCTCCCCCTGCCCAACGGCGGTCGCGGACATCCCGTGCTGGTCCAGCAGGGCGCGCCCGGGGTCGGTCGCGGAGAGCCACGTGCCGTCGTCGAGCAGCAGGTCGAGCCCCACGTAGGTGGAGCGGTAGGTGAGCTTCTCGTCGAGCACCGGCAGGACGGCGTAGCGCAGCTCGGTGCCGGCCTCGACCGGCACGTCCAGCCCGTCGAGCAGCACGGTGCGGCTCTCGCCGCGGTGCCGCACGCGGATGGCGTGCTCGCTGGTCAGACCGGCGCCGGGGCGGCCGGCGGGGACGTGTGCGGGCCCGGTCATGCGCGAACCCCTGACAGCGCTGTCGTCGCAGCGTGCGCGGCGACGTCGGAGTCGTAGACGATTGCAGTTGGCCTTTCGTCGCGGGCGGGAAGCGCCCTGGTTGGTCTCACTGGTCGGCGAGCAGCTTGTTGCACTCGGCGACGGCGGCGTCGAGGGCCTCCGGCGACGTCTTGTCGCCCGTGATCGCCGCCGCGAGCTGCTGGTTGATGACGGTGGTCATCGCCTCGCTGATCTCGACGGGCTGCAGCACCCGCGCCGTGGTCAGGTTGCTGAACGCGATCGCCTTGGCGTCGCCCTGCGGCGTGCCGTCGCTCTGCGCGAGGTCCGGGTTCTCCTGCGAGGCCGCCGTGGACGGGAACACGCCCGGCACCTCGGCCGAGAACGCCTCCTGGTTGACGGCGTTCGTGACGAACCGGGCCAGCGCCACCGCTGCGGGCAGGTTCGTGGACGCGCTCGACACCGACAGGCCCTGGACGTACAGCGGCGTGGCGCCCATGTACGGCGAGGAGGCGATCTTGCCCTCCAGCGCCGGGTTGCTCTCCAGCACGCTGTTGATGAAGTTGCCGCCGCCCGTCGACCAGGCCACCTTGCCCTCGGCGAAGAGCTGGCTGTTGCCCAGGTAGGCGTCCGTGAGCACGTCGTCGGGCATGAGGCCCTCGGCGTAGGCGTCCCGGTAGACGTCGAGCAGCTCGGCCGCCTCGGGCGTGTTGAACGTGAACTCCGTGCCGTCGTCGGACAGCACGGGGATGCCGGCCGCGGCGAAGTCGCCCACGCCGGGCTTCCTGCTCATGAGGTACGCGCCGGTGGCGTCGTGCATGATCCGCGCCTGGGTGACGAGCTCGTCGAGGCTGGTCGGCGGCGCGGCCGCGTCGAGCCCTGCCTCCTGGAACATCGCGCTGTTCCAGTAGTTCAGGTCCGTGGTCAGGTACCACGGGAAGCCGAACGTGCCCTCCAGGCCCGCGTACCGGTAGGCGGCCAGCGCACCGGGCACATAGGTGTCCTCGAGCGTGTCGTCGACCGTCGCCAGGTCGGTGAGCAGGCCCTCCCGGGCCAGCGCGAGCGCGAAGTCGGGCGGCAGGTTCGTGACGTCGGGCAGCTCGCCCGCGGCCGCCTGCGCGAGCACCGTCTCCGAGTAGCCGTCGCCGGGCTGGTCGAGCCACAGCACCTCGGTGCCCGGGTACTCCCGCTCGAAGTCGGCGATGACGCCCTGGACGTACTCGGTGAAGCGAGGCTTGAGCGACCAGGTCTGCAGCGTGACCTCGCCCGTCACGTCCTGCGCGCCCCCGTCCGGATCCGCGCCGCCCCCGCCGTCGAGGGTGCAGCCGCCCAGGACGGCCAGGACGGCCAGGGCCGCCCCGGCGGCCCCGAACCTCGTGATGATCATGGACAGTTCCTTCCGGCAGAGGCTTCGTCGCGTCTGGGGTCGATGTCGCCGCCGCCGAGCCTACGGGTGTCAGGGTGCCCGGACCGGCCGGGCCGGCAGCTCACCCGGGTGAACTGCCGGCCCGACCAGGCGGGTGCTACGCCGGCGCGAAACGCAGCGTGCGCACCTCGAACGGGCTCAGCTCGACCCGCACGGCGCCGTCCGCTGTGACGTCGACGGCCCCGCCGTCCATGTCGTCCTCGATGAGGCTGACGGTCCGGGCCCCGCCCACCGGCGCCGCCACCGTCACGGTGCCCGACGCGCGGCGGCCGTGCGCCTCGTAGACGCGCACCACGAGGTCGCCCGACCGGTCGTCGGCGAGCTTGACCGCCGACAGCGTCACGCCGGCAGACACGCTGACCAGCGGCTCGACGCCGTTCGCCCCGCGCAGCTCGCGCGGCCGTGCGCCGAAGGTCGCACCCGCCTGAGTCGCCGCGGCGGTGTCCGCACCGACGACCAGGCCGTACCGGTGCGTCTGGAGGCCCTGGTCGGTCTCCGGGTCGGGGAAGCGCGGCGCCCGCAGCAACGAGAGCCGCACGGTCGTCGTCACCTCCGGCGCGCCCGGGGACGGGGCCACGCCCTGCTCGGACACCTCGCGCGTCACGTCGTAGGCGTAGGACGAGTCGTTGACGAGCCCGACGCCGAAGCCCGGCTCCTGGACGAGCAGCCACTTGTGCATGGAGGTCTCGAACTTGGCGGCCTCCCAGCTCGTGTTGGTGTGCGTGACCCGCTTGTGGAAGCCGAACTGGGTCTCGGCGGCCACGTGCTCGGCCCGCACGTCGAGCGGGAAGGCGACCTTGAGGAACTTCTCGGTCTCGTGCCAGTCGGTCCGCAGCTCCACCTCGAGGGTCCGGCTGCCCGGCGCGAGCGTGATCACCTGGTCCAGGCTGGACGCCGAGAACTCCCGGTGCACCGTCACCACGGCCACGCCGTTCTCCACGGCGGCGGTGACCTTCTCCGCCTCGCGCAGGTCGGTCACGGAGTTGCGGTAGAAGCGGTCCACGTCCCAGGCGTCCCACTTGTTGGGGAAGTCCTGGTGCAGCTGCAGCACGTTCGCGTCGCGGCCGGGTGCCACCGCCTCGCGGCCGGAGGACAGGGCGACGGCGGACGTCACGTGCCCGGCGGCGTCCAACGTGATCCGGACCTCCCCGTTAGCCAGCACGTACCCGCCGTCGGGCAGCTCCTGAAGGGTGCTCGGCGCCGCGGCCGGGGCGGACGCCGGGGCCACGCCGAGTGCACGCACGCCCGCCTGCGCGAACACCGCGGGGTTGGCCCGCAGGGCCACCTCGCCCTCGCCGACCAGGGCCCGCAGGGAGCGCTCGATGATCGCCTGCACGCCCTCGGTGATCGCCGCGTGCTGCGCCACCGCCTCGCGGTGCACCCAGGCGATGGACGTGCCCGGCAGGATGTCGTGGAACTGGAGCAGCAGGACCTGCTGCCACAGCGAGTCGAGCTCCTCGTAGGGGTAGTCCGCCCCGGTCCGGGCCGACGCCGTGGCCGCCCAGGCCTCGGCCTCGACCAGGAGCTGCTCGTTGCGGCGGTTGCCCTGCTTGGTCTTGTGCTGCGACGTCAGCGTGGCACGGTGCAGCTCCAGGTAGAGCTCGCCCACCCAGACAGCGCTGTCATCCGTCCCGGACGCGAGCAGCTCCCCGCGGGCGCGCTCGAAGAACGCGTCCGGGTGCTCCCAGCGCACCTTGGCGCTGCCCTCCAGGCTCGCGAGCCGCTTGGCGCGGCCGGTCATCTCGCGGGTGGTGCCGCCACCGCCGTCGCCGTAGCCGACGGGCGCGATCGAGCCCGTGGCGCGCCGCGACTCGCGGAACTGGCGGGTCGCCTTGGCGAGCTCGTCGCCCGAGAGCTGCGAGTTGTAGGTGTCCATCGGCGGGAAGTGCGTCAGCACGCGCGACCCGTCGATGCCCTCCCACCAGAACGTGTGGTGCGGGAAGACGTTGACCTGGTTCCAGGAGATCTTCTGCGTGAAGAACCAGTCGAAACCGGCGCGGCGGACGAGTTGCGGCAGGGCCGGCGAGTAGCCGAACGAGTCCGGCAGCCACACGCCGTGCGACCGCTGGCCGAACTCCCGCTCGAAGAACCGCTGCCCCTGCGAGAACTGGCGCACGAGCGCCTCGCCCGACGGCATCACCGTGTCGGACTCGACCCACATGCCGCCCAGCGGCAGGAACCGGCCGGACGCGACGGCCTCCTTGACCTTGACCCACACCTCGGGCCGGTGCTCCTTGACCCACGCGTACTGCTGCGCGGACGACATGCCGTAGACGAAGTCGTCGGTGCGGCCGATGAGGTCGGCCATGGACGATGTCGTGCGCGCGACCTTGCGGATCGTCTCGCGCACCGGCCACAGCCAGGCGGAGTCGATGTGGGCGTGGCCGACGGCGGAGATCTCGTGGGCGCTGTGCTCGGCGGGGCTGGCGAGCACGTCCGCGAGCGCCGCCCGGGCCGCGGCGGCGGTCTCGGGGATGCGCTGGAGGTCGAGCACGTCGAGGGCGTCGTCGAGCGCCTGCAGGATCCGCATCCGGCGCGGGCCGGTGGGCAGCTCGGCCTGCAGCTCCAGCAGCACCTCGACGTCGAGGGCGAGGTCGTGCACCTCGGACTCGAAGATCGCGAGGTCGATGCGCCGGGTCGTGTACAGGGGGTGCGGGGACGAGGTGGTGGTGTCGCCCTCCGTCGTCCGCTCGAAGACGTTGTGCCCCAGCAGCACGGGGTTGGACGCCGCCTCCAGGTAGAGCTCGACCCGCTCGCCGCCGGCCGCGGCGTCGGCCACGGGCACGTGCTGGTTGCGGGGGTTGATCGACTTCACCGGGCTGCCGTCCGGCGTGTAGACCAGCGCCTCGGCCTGGAACCCGGTCCGGTCGACGTCGAAGCCGAGGTCCACCACGGCCTCGACGGTGCGCCCGGCCCACTCGGCGGGCACGGTGCCCGTCAGCCGGAACCAGGTGGTGCCCCAGGCGGGGCCCCACGGGGTGCCCACCTCGTACGGCTGCATCGCGAGGGCCAGGCCCTCGGCCGGCGGGATCGGCTCCCCCGGCAGGGCATGCCACTCGACCTCGAGCGGGACCGACGTCTCGTGGACCGCGGGCCAGATCCGTTCGGTCAGCACCCGGTGTGCGCGCCCGGTGGTCAGTGTGATGTCGTCGTGCATCGAAAGGGCCTCCCCTGTTTCACCGTTGAACGCACGCAGGCTAACCCAGAGTCACGTCGTCGTCCGGAGGGCGTTCGGCAGGTGTCGGACGGGGCCCCCGGCGGGGGTCCGGTGGGCGTCCGCACCCCCGGGGGGATGAAAGGATGGTGCCCATGAGCACGAGCGACGAGACACCCACCGGCATCGAGGCTCCGGTGGGCCCTGACCAGGCCACGCGGGACATCGCGGAGGTCGCAGCGGTCGAGGTCATCACCACGGCCGCCGTCCACCTGATGAGCGCCGCGGCGGTCAAGTGCGGCCTGGCCGAGGGCGACGACGCCGAGGAGCTCAAGGACCTGGACGAGGCGCGCAAGCTGATCACGGCGCTGGCCGCGCTCGTGGTCGCGAGCGCGCCCGACATCGGCAACCAGCACGCCCGCTCGCTGCGCGACGGCCTGCGCAGCCTCCAGCTCGCGTTCCGGGAGGCGTCGGTGATCCCCGACGCGCCGGGCGAGGGGCCGGGCGAGAAGTTCACGGGTTCCGTCGTCTGATGACCGAGGCTCCCGTCGAGGCGGTACCGGAACCGGGGCGGGCGCCGCGGCCCCGTCGGGGTGGTTCTCGGGTGCTCGCCATCGTGCTGGTGGCGACGATCGCCGTCGGCGCCTATCTGTGGCTGACGACGGTCCGCTGGCAGCGCACGGCCTCCGACTGGGAGGCCGAGGCGCACGGCTACGCCGACGAGGTCGCGTCGCTGCGGATGCAGCTCGACGGGGCGAACTCCGAGCTGAAGGCCGCGCGGGACCAGCTCTCCACGGCGACGTCGCGGATCACGGACCTCGCGAACGAGAAGGCGCAGCTCGGTGACGAGAACGTCGCCTCGCAGCAGTACCTCGACTACCAGACGCAGGTCAGCGCGGCGGCCGCCACGGTGGCCTCGGCGCTGGGGCAGTGCGTGTCGGGTCAGGAGCAGCTCGTCGGTTACCTCAAGGAGGCCGACCAGTACGAGCCGGCCGACCTGGCCCGCTACGAGCGGGAGGTCAACGCGCTGTGCGCCGACGCGGAGGACGCCAACGAGGCCCTGCAGCGGGAGCTGCGCCAGTGAGGTGGAGCGCCCGTACGCGCGCCGTCCTCGCGGGACTCGTCCTGACCGGGACGCTCGGCGGGTGCGGCGTGCTGCCGCCCCTGCCGGACCCGGTGCCGAGCGACATCGTGCCGTCCACGCCGGTGGACCTGTCCCCCGCGGCCGGAGGGGACGCACTGAGCCCGGACGGGTTCGACGCCGTCGAGCGGATGGCCGTCCGGATCCGCAACGTGGGGTGCGAGGAGCTGTCGACGGGTTCGGGCTTCGCGATCGACGAGCACACGCTGATCACCAACAAGCACGTGGTCGCGGACTCGAAGGACCTCGAGGTCAGCACCTACGACGGGCACGACATCACCGTCGGCACCACGTCGACCGCCGGCCTCGCGGACCTCGCGGTGGTCCGCACGACCGACCCGCTGCCGTCGCACCCGGAGCTGGCGAAGGCCGACCCGGAGCGCGGCGACCATGTCACCGTCGTGGGCTACCCCGCGGGCGGCGAGCTCACCGTCACCGAGGGCGAGGTCATGGGCACCACCCGGGACCCGCTGAACGCCAACCTCGGCGAGGTGCTGCTCACGGACGCGCCCGTCGAGCCCGGGTCGTCCGGGTCGGCCGCGCTGGACGACCAGGGCCGGGTGATCGGCGTCGTCTATGCCAAGACGGCCGACGACAACAGCCTGCTGGTGCCGCTGTCGACCCTCCAGGACATGCTGGCCGACGACACGGCGTTCACGCCGGCGAAGGGCTGCTGAGCGGGCGGGCCCGGCCGGGTGCGATAGACCTCTCGTCGGGCACCGTGTAACCTGGACAGCGCGACGGGCAATAGCCCCGAGAAGTGGACCCGAGACCCATCCGGACGGTTGTGGCGCTCGGGTTTCGCGCTGTCTGGACCTGAACGACGGCTTAGACGTCGATGACCGTCTCGACCAACGGCAGCGCTCGCCGACGCCAGTCGCCGCTTCGCGCCCATGACCAGCCGACCACGTCGGGGATCGCCAGCAGCGGTTCCTGCGCGGCGCGCTCGTGCAGGTAGACCAGGTCCGAAGAGGGGCTCGCCCTGGTCAGCCGGGCCAGGTCACGCCGGTCCCGTTCGTCCATCGTCTCGTCGGACTCCAGGCAGAGCTTGGCGTGTCCAGCTGTCGTGATATCGGCGACCAGCGATTCCAGGCATGCGCGGCGACGATCGATGTGCTCTTGTAGCCGGTGCCCGCGCGATAGATCGTCGCCGTCTCACCCTCCTCGCACAACGCCGAGAGGATCTGGCGTCGTCGGGAGCTGCTCTCGGACTTCATGTGCAGGCGCCGCTGCCCCGGCAGGACAAGAGATCGGATCCGCTTCCGTACGGTCGCGAGCCGTGCGGGCTCGATCGCGGCAGCGATCAGCAGGTAGTCGCCGCTCTTGGACTCGTCGACGAATACGTGGGCAGGCAGGACTCTCTCACTTTCGCGTCAATGTGCGGCGGAAGAGCCCATGGTGTCACTGTTCATCAGAGATAGCGCGAGAAGATGCAAGATGTTGCTTATACGCAAGAGAGACGCATTTTGCCGCCCGCCAGGCTCAGCGGGCCGCGCCGATGCGGAGCTCCAGGGAGTCCACGCGCGCGGAGATCACCTCGGACGCCGCCAGGCGCGCGTTGACCTGCCCCAGCACGGCGTCGAGCCCGGCCCGGTCCAGGCCCGGGTCCAGGGCGAGCACCACGGCGACCTCGGCCTTGCGGCCGGGCTCGGCGTGCGCCCGCACGACGTGCTGCACGGGTGCGGCGGCGACCGCCACCTCGGACGCGACCTCGGGGTCGACGGCGAGCCCGTCCTCGTGCGGCACCAGAGCGGGCTGCCAGGGCTTGCCCTGCGCCAGCGCCCACACGGCCGGGCGCGGGACCAGTGCCGTCACCGGCCCGGCAGGGTCCACGACGATCAGCGCCCAGTTCTCGTTGACGGCCGACAGGGCGGCGCGGGTCGCCTCGACCGGGACGGGACGGGCGTCGGCACGCCACGCCTGCATGGTCGCCACGGAGGTGAACACCGGCAGCGCACGGCGGCCGTCCGGGGCCTCCAGGGCCACGACGCCGGAGGACGCCTCCTTGTCGACGGCCAGCCCGTCCGGGTTCTGCTCGACGGCGCCGGCCTCGGCCAGCACCGGCACGAGCACGCGGGTCTCGGCCAGCCGGGCGACGACGTCGCGCAGCGGGACCGTCCCGGTCGAGTGGCCCTCCAGCAGGCGGGTCAGCTCGGCGTCGGCCGAGCCGTCGTCGCCCGCGAACTGACTGGACGGCTGGATGGACTTCACTCGGCGGCCCCGTCCTGCCCCGCGTCGCCCGGGCGTCCCGCGACGTCGAGCGCCTCGGGGAGCGTGAACGCGCCCGCGTACAGGGCCTTGCCGACCACGGCGCCCTCGATGGTGCCGAGGGCGCGCAGCGCCCGCAGGTCGTCGAGCGAGGAGATGCCGCCCGAGGCGACGACGTGCGCGGGGGTGCGCGCGGCGACGTCGGACAGGAGGTCGACGTTGGGGCCGCGCAGCGTGCCGTCCTTGGTCACGTCGGTGACGACGTAGCGGACGCAGCCGGCCTCGTCGAGGCGGCCGAGGACCTCCCAGAGGTCGCCGCCCTCCTTGGTCCAGCCGCGGGCGGCGAGCGTGGTGCCGCGCACGTCGAGGCCGACGGCGACGCGGTCGCCGTGCTCGGCGATGACCTTGGCCGTCCAGGCCGGGTCCTCCAGGGCAGCGGTGCCGAGGTTGACGCGGCGGGCGCCGGTCGCCAGGGCACGCTCCAGCGACTCGTCGTCGCGGATGCCGCCCGACAGCTCGACCTGCACGTCCAGCTCACCGACCACGCGCGCCAGCAGCTCCGCGTTGGACCCGCGCCCGAAGGCCGCGTCGAGGTCCACGAGGTGGACCCACTCGGCGCCGCCGGACTGCCAGTCCAGGGCGGCGGTCAGCGGGTCCCCGTACGAGGTCTCCGAGCCGGCCTCCCCCTGGACGAGGCGGACGGCCTGGCCGTCGGCCACGTCGACGGCGGGCAGGAGCACGAGTCGGTCGGTCATGTCTCTCCAAGTTCTGTCTGTCGAAGTGTTGAGTGCTGGGTATTTGTCGGCTGAGCGGCGTCTGCGCGACAAATACCCAGCACTCAACGGTCAAGAAAGGGTGCGGAGCCAGTTCTCCAGGAGCTGGGCCCCCGCGTCGCCGGACTTCTCGGGGTGGAACTGGGTCGCCGCCAGGGGGCCGTCCTCGACCGCCGCGACGAACCGGCCGCCGTGGTCGGCCCAGGTGACCTTCGGGGGCGTGAACCGGCCCACCGCGTTCTCGTCGTACCCCTTGGTGAACGTCTGGGCGGCGTACGAGTGCACGAAGTAGAAGCGCTCGTCGGCGATCCCGGCGAAGAGGGCCGAGCCCTCCGGCGCCTCGACCGGCGACCAGCCCATGTGGGGCACCACGTCGGCGTGCAGCCGCTCGACGACGCCGGGCCACTCGCCGATGCCGTCGGTGCGCTCACCGTGCTCCACCCCGGCGTCGAACATGACCTGCATGCCCACGCAGATGCCCAGGACGGGGCGGTTGCCGGCCAGCCGGCGGCCCACGACCTCGTGGCCGCGCACCGCCGTCAGGCCTGCCATGCAGGCGGCGAAGGCGCCGACGCCGGGCACGACGAGGCCGTCCGCGTCCTGCGCGAGGGCCCGGTCAGCGGTCAGGGTCACGTCGGCACCCACCCGCTCCAGGGCCCGGACGGCGGACCGGACGTTGCCGAAGCCGTAGTCGAGGACGACGACGCGCGCACCCACGGTCAGATCCCGTCCTTGCTGTCCGGGCCGGTCTCGCCCTTGCCCATGCTCCTGCGGGCCTTGCGCGCGGCGGAGGTCAGCATCCGCATCGCCTTGAACTTGCTGATCGAGTCCGAGCCGACGACGCCCTCGATGTCCCCGACAGCGGTAGCGCCGGTCAGCAGGTCGACGACGTTCTCGGGCGCGCCGCCCAGCACGAGGCCCGGCGCGAGCTCGTCGCCACGGACGCCGTCGGCGAACCGGACCGCCGTCATCTGCTCGCCCGTGCGGGTGACCAGGACGAGCGGGACACCCCGCACGAGCTGGGAGATCGCCGCGGCGGCCCGCTCGGGCGCGTCGCCCGACCGGTCCCGCAGCACGCCGACCGCACCGACCGAGGTCGGCACCGCGTCCAGGTCGAGCTGGGCGAGAGAGCTGGCCGCAGCGAGCGGCTCGGCGCCGGCGATCTGGGTGATGATCGCGGCGAACTCGGGCTCCCCCGTGCCGGTCAGGGAGGACAGGTCGTCGGGGATCTCGAGGTTGTCGAGGTCAAAGTCGGGCAGGTCGTCGCCGGCCGGCGTGCTGCTGTCGGACCCGTCGTTCGCGGGCCTGGGGCTGTCGGACATGGCTGCTAGAGCGCACCCTTCGTGGACGGGATGCCGTCGACCCGGGGGTCGAGGGCCACGGCGGCGCGTAGCGCACGCGCCAGCGCCTTGAACTGAGCTTCGACGATGTGGTGGGGGTCGCGTCCGGACAGCACCCGCACGTGCAGGCAGATGCCCGCGTGGTGCGCGATGGACTCCAGCACGTGCCGCGTCAGCGACCCCGTGAAGTGACCGCCGATGAGGTGGTACTCCTGGCCCGCGGGCTCGCCCTCGTGCACCAGGTACGGCCGGCCCGAGACGTCCACGACCGCCTGCGCGAGCGCCTCGTCGAGCGGCACGAGCGCGTCGCCGAACCGGGAGATGCCGGCCTTGTCGCCGAGCGCCAGGCGCAGCGCTTCGCCGATGCTGATCGCGACGTCCTCGACCGTGTGGTGGGCGTCGATGTGGGTGTCGCCGGTCGCCTGCACGGTGAGGTCGATCAGCGAGTGCTTGCCGAGCGCCGTGAGCATGTGGTCGTAGAACGGCACGCTCGTGCTGATCTCGGTGCGGCCGGTGCCATCGAGGTCGAGCTCGACCAGCACCTTCGACTCGGACGTGGCGCGCTCCACGCGGGCTGTCCTGCTCATGCCTGTTCCTCCCCCTGCTCCCGCAGTACCTCGGTGAGCGCCGCGCGGAACGCGGCCATCTCGGCGGACGTGCCGATGGAGACCCGCAGCCAGCCGTCCGGGCCGGTCTCGCGGATCAGGACCCCGCGGTCCAGCAGACCCTGCCACACGGCGTGCCGGTCGTTGAACGTGCCGAACAGCACGAAGTTGGCGTCGGTGTCCGCGACGTCGAACGGGAGACCGTCGGGGAGCCGCTGCTCGCGCAGCCAGGCGACCGTGGCGTCCCGCTCGGCGCGCAGCGTGGCGACCTGCGCCATGAGCGACTCGCGGTGGCGCAGCGCGGCGCCGGCCGCAGCCTGGGTGATCGCGCTCAGGTGGTACGGCAGGCGCACGATCCGCAGGGCGTTCACGAAGTCGGGCGACGCGACCAGGTAGCCGAGCCGCGCACCGGCCGCGGCGAACGCCTTGGACATGGTGCGCGAGACGGCCAGGTTCGGGTACCGCTCCAGCAGCGCGACCGCCGACGGCGTGCCGGGGCGCCGGAACTCCGCGTACGCCTCGTCGACCACGACGACCGGGCGCGCGCCGTCGAGGTCGACGCCGAGCGCCGCCTCGCAGACCGCCTCGACGGTGGCCGTCGGCAGCGCCGTGCCGGTCGGGTTGTTCGGGCTGGCCAGCAGGATCACCGACGGGCGGACCTCGCGGATCGTCGCGGCGGCGCGCTCCGGGTCGAGCGTGAAGTCGTCCTCGCGGCGGCCGACCACCCAGGTGGTGTGCGTGTCCCGCGCGTACTCGGGGTACATCGAGTAGGTGGGGGCGAACGACAGGGCGGTGCGGCCCGGGCCGCCGAAGGCCTGCAGCACGTGCAGCATGACCTCGTTGGACCCGTTCGCGGCCCAGATGTCGCAGTGGTCGAGGCGCACCCCCGTCTCCAGGGTGAGGTAGTCCGCCAGGTCCTGGCGCAGGACCGTGGCGTCCCGGTCCGGGTAGCGGTTCATGCCGCGGGCGGCGCGGGCCACGTCCTCGGCGATGGTCGCGACCACGTCCTCGCTGGGCGGGTACGGGTTCTCGTTGACGTTCAGCAGCACCGGGACGTCGAGCTGCGGCGCGCCGTACGGCTCCTCGTCCGCCAGCTCCGGGCGCAGAGGCAGCCGCACCGCGGACGCCGTGGCGCTGTCTTCCGCGCCGTGCTGGTCGACGGTGTTGGTCATCACCGCACCATTCTACGAACCGCGCGGCGCGGACCCGGCACCCGTCCGCCCACCGGGCGGGTGGCGATGGTCACCCGCGGGTCACCGCACGCCCAGCACGAACGGGTACACCGCTGCCGCGCCGGCCTGGCGCAGCAGCCGGGACGCGACCGTGAGGGTCCAGCCCGAGTCGGTGTAGTCGTCCACGAGCAGCACGGACCGGCCCGGCAGACCCCGCAGCGCGCCCTCGCCGAGCTGGAGCTGCAGGCGCCGGGCCACACCGGCGAGCCGCATCGCGGAGTTCACGTCGTGCCGGCCGGGCTCCTCCTGCCCCGCGACCGGGCCGACCGCACCGATCATCGGCACGCCCAGGTACTTGGCCAACCCCGTGGCCAGGTGGAAGGAGAGCTGGGGCCGGCGGATCGAGCGGACCGCCACGACCGCCTCGATCACGAGCGGGCCGGGCTCGGCCCCGCCCGGGACGTCGCCGCCGCCGGCTCCCTCACCCGCCGCCGCGCCGTCCTCCACCGTCGGGCGCAGCGCGGGCCACTCGTCCAGCACCCGAGCCGCCGCCCGGCGCAGCGGCACAGGCAGCTCGCCGTCGTTCGCGTTCGGGGCGAGCAGGTCGCGCAGCGGTCCGGACCAGCCGAGGCCGTCGAGCCGCGCGACGGCCCGGCCCGGCTCGGCGAGCTCGGCGGGCGGGATCTTGCCCTTGAGGTCCAGGCCGATCGAGGCCAGGCCCGTGGGCCACATCTTGCGGGGCTCGACCTCCATGCCCGGCCGGTCCATCTCGGCCCGCGCGGCGGCGACGGCCTCGGCGTCGGGCGCCTCGGGCAGGGCCATGGTGCCGCAGCGGTCGCAGCGACCACACTCCCAGCCCGGGGTCAGGTCGGGGTCGTCGAGCTGGGCGCGCAGGTAGGCCATGCGGCAGCCCGGGGTGTTCACGTAGTCGACCATCGCCTGCTGCTCGGCGGCGCGGGTGGCGGCGACGCGCGCGTACCGCTCGGCGTCGTACGACCAGGGCTGCCCGGTGGCCTCCCAGCCGCCCTTCACGCGCCGGACGGCGCCGTCGACGTCCAGCACCTTCAGCATGGTCTCCAGGCGCGAGCGACGCAGGTCCACCTGCGTCTCCAGCACGGCCGTGGACATGGTGCCGCCGCCGGCCAGGGCATCGAGCGTGGCCCGCACCTGCCCCTCGGCGGGGAACGCCTGCTCACCGAACCACTCCCAGATCGCCTTGTCCTCGGTGCCGGGCAGCAGCACCACCAGCGCCTGGTCGACACCGCGGCCCGCGCGACCCACCTGCTGGTAGTACGCGATGGGCGACGACGGCGCGCCCAGGTGCACCACGAACGCCAGGTCCGGCTTGTCGAAGCCCATGCCCAGGGCGGACGTCGCGACGAGCGCCTTGACGTCGTCGTTCTTGAGGTCGGCCTCGAGCTGCTCGCGCTGCGCCGGCTCGGTGCGGCCGGTGTACGCGGCCACCGCCAGGCCGTAGCCGCGCAGCTGCTCGGCCACCTGCTCCGCGGCCGAGACCGTGAGGCAGTAGACGATGCCCGACCCCTCGATGTCCTGGAGCGCCTCGGCCAGCCAGGCCACGCGGGTGGGCTGGTCGCCGAGCTCAAGGACCGCCAGGTGCAGCGACTCCCGGTCGAGCCCGCCGCGGAGCACCAGCACGTCCTCGCCGGCGTCCGCGTCGCCGTGCACGGCGAGCTGCTCGGCCACGTCGGCCGTGACGCGCTCGTTGGCTGTCGCCGTGGTGGCCAGCACCGGGATGCCCGCGGGCAGGTCGGCCAGGAGCGTGCGGATCCGCCGGTAGTCGGGACGGAAGTCGTGGCCCCAGTCCGAGATGCAGTGCGCCTCGTCGATGACCACCAGGCCGGCGTCGGCCGCCAGGCGCGGCAGCACCTCGTCGCGGAAACCCGGGTTGTTCAGGCGCTCCGGCGAGCACAGCAGCACGTCGACCTCGCCGCGCGCGATCGACTCGTGCACCTCGTCCCACTCGGTCATGTTGGCCGAGTTGATCGTCACGGCCCGGATGCCCGCACGCGAGGCGGCGGCGATCTGGTCGCGCATGAGCGCCAGCAGCGGCGAGACGATCACCGTGGGGCCGGCGCCCCGGGCCCGCAGCAGGCGGGTCGCCACGAAGTACACGGCCGACTTGCCCCACCCGGTGCGCTGCACCACGAGCGCCCGACGGTGGAACGCCGCGAGCGCCTCGATCGCCGTCCACTGGTCGTCCCGCAGCCGTGCGTCGTCGCGGCCGACCAGCTCCCGCAGCGCGGCCTCGGCCTCCTCGCGGAGCGAGGCGCCGGGCGTCGCGGCCGGGATCGCGCGGACCTCCGGGGCGACTTCCTCGGCCTCGGCCCCGGCACTGCCCTCGGGCACGTCCGGCGCCTCCGCACCCGGCTCGTCCGCCTCGGCCGGCGGCCACCGGCGCACGGGCGCCGCGGCCGCCACGCCGCCGTCGGGCAGCAGGCCCCGCAGCATCTGCAGCTTGGCCGCCTGCGCCTCGGGCGTGTTGCGCGCCGACGGGGGCAGCCCCGGGTCACCGACGTCGATCAGGTGGGCGTCGTCCGGCGGCTCCTCCATGGCGAAGGGCAGGTCTGCGAAGGGGTCCTTGGTCACGTCATCGATCCTAGGAGCAGCCACCGACACCGCGAGCCGGTTATCCACAGCCGACGCGCTTGGCACACTATTCGCCGGAGGTTCCCGACGACGTCCCGGCGCGCGCCGCCGCCGCGTCGTCGGGCCCACCGGCCGGAGCCACCGACGCCGCGAGCGACGCGAGCAGCGCCAGCCGCTCCCCGCTCGGCGAGTCGGGGGCGGCGTGCAGCAGGACGACCATCTGCCGGTCGGTGCCCATGATGGCGAGCTTCTCCATGTCGAGCTCCAGCTCGCCGACCTGCGGGTGCAGCATGTGGGTCACATGCGGCCGTCCGAGGTTCACGTCGTGCCGCGCCCAGAGGGTACGGAACCGCTCCGAGGCGAGCGAGAGCTCCCCGACGAGCCGTTCGGCGCGCTCGTCGTCCGTGTCCGTGCCGACCGCCTCGCGGAACCGGGCGACGATCTGGGGCGCCACGTCGGGCCAGTCCGGGTGCATCGCCTGCTCGGCCGGGTCGAGGAACAGGTCGCGGAGCCGGTTACGCCCCACCCGCAGGGTCGGCGACAGCGCCTGCGCCAGGTCGTTGACCGCGAGCACGTCGAAGTAGCGCCCCTCGACGTACCCCGGGATGCCCACCCGCTCCAGGAGCCGCAGCGTCCCGGCGGGCACCACCTCGCGGCGCGGCCGACGACGCCGCCTCCGCGGCGCGGGCGCCGCCAGGTCGAGCAGGTGCCGCGTGGCCGGCTCGTCCAGGAGCAGCACGCGGGCCAGCGACTCCAGCACCTGCGCCGACGGGTTGCGGTCACGGCCCTGCTCCAGCCGCAGGTAGTAGTCGGCGCTGATGCCCGCGAGCAGCGCCACCTCCTCGCGGCGCAGGCCCGGCACGCGCCGCACGCCGCCCTCCGGCAGCCCGACATCGGCGGGCCGCACCAGCTCGCGGCGCGCCCGCAGGTACTCGCTCAGCTGGGTCTCCCTGCTCATGCCCACCACGGTAGGCCGGGCGGCACGCGCGTGCCTGGTCCCCGTACTCCCAGGATCGCCCGGGCACTGCCTGTCCGCGCCGGGCCGCCGCACCGTGGAGCCATGACCACACAGACGCTCCCCGGCGGCACCTTCACGCTCGCCGACCACCTGACCCTCAACCGCGTCGGCTACGGCGCCATGCAGCTCGCCGGCCCCGGTGTCTTCGGCCCGCCCGCCGACCGCGCGGCGGCCGTCGCCGTCCTGCGCGAGGCCGTCGCGCTCGGCGTCAACCACATCGACACCGCCGACTTCTACGGCCCGTACGTCACCAACGAGATCATCCGCGAGGCCCTGCACCCCTACGCCGCGGACCTGCACATCGTCACCAAGGTGGGGGCGGTGCGCGACGCCGAGGGGCACTGGGTGCTGGACCGCGAGCCCGGCCAGCTCCGGCGCCAGGTGGAGCAGAACCTGGAGCACCTCGGCCTGGACCGCCTCGACGTGGTGAACCTGCGCGTCGGCGGGCTGGAGTCCCCGGAGCCGGGCTCGCTCGCCCCGCAGTTCACCGAGCTGGCACGGATGCGCGACGAGGGCCTGATCAGTCACCTGGGGGTCAGCACCGTCACGGCGGAGCAGGTCGCCGAGGCGCAGTCGATCGCGCCGGTCGTGGGCGTGCAGAACATGTACAACATCGCCAACCGGCACGACGACGCGCTGATCGACTCGCTGGCCGAGCAGGGCATCGCCTACGTGCCGTACTTCCCGCTCGGCGGCTTCTCTCCGCTGCAGTCGGCGGAGCTGAACGCCGTGGCGGCCCGGCTGGGCAGCACCCCGGCCGCCGTCGCGCAGGCCTGGCTCCTGCAGCGCTCGCCGAACATCCTGCTGATCCCGGGGACGTCGTCGGTGGCGCACCTGCGCGAGAACGTCGCGGCGGCGGGGCTCACACTGCCCGCCGACGAGGTCGCCGTGCTGGACGCGATCGGCGCCTGACACCCTCGCGGCGTCGGGCGGGCGGACCCCCGAGGTCCGCCCGCCCGGCGCCGTCGTCCCGACGGGCCCTACCGGCCCTGCAGGGCCTTGACGTTGTCGGCGAAGGTCCAGCCGCGCGACCCGTCCCAGTTGATGGACCAGGTCATGAGGCCCTTGAGCGCCCCGTTGTACGAGCCGTACGCCTGCGAGACCAGCGCGGGCGCCATGTACCCGCCGCCCGCGCCCTGCTGGGCGGGCAGCCCAGGCACCTGCTTCTCGTACGGCACGCGGATCGTGGTGCCCTGGATGACGAGGCCGTCGTCCAGGCAGTCGGTCTGGGCCTGGAAACCGGCCACGGTCCCGGCCGCGTACGAGTTGCCGGAGCAGTCGTACATCGAGCCGTTGTAGTACTGCATGTTGAGCCACCAGAGGCGGCCGTTGTCCGCGTACTTCTTGATGATCGGCAGGTAGGAGCCCCAGATCGAGCCGTAGGTGACGCTGCCGCCGGTCACGTACGCGGTCTCGGGCGCCATCGTCAGGCCGAAGCCGGCCGGCATCCCGGCGAGCACCCCGTCGATGATCCGGATCAGGTTGGCCTGCGACGTCGAGAGCTGCGTGATGGAGCCGCTGCCCGTCAGGCCCGTCTCGATGTCGATGTCGATGCCGTCGAAGTTGTACTCCCGCAGGATCGGCACGATGGTGGCGACGAACCGGTCCGCCACGGCCTGCGAGGACAGGTCGATCCCGGCCGTCGCGCCGCCGATCGACATGAGGATGGTCAGTCCGGCCTCCTTGGCGGCGCACATCTCCTCGGGGCTGGGCACCTGGACGCCGGAGTCCATGCCGTCCTCCCACAGCACCGTGCCGTCGGAGCGGATCACCGGGAACGCCAGGGTGGCCACGTTGTAGCCGTGCTGCGTGATGCGCGCGTCGGTGACCGGGATCCAGCCGAGGCCGGGGTGCACGCCGTTGCTCGCGCCGTCCCAGTTCTCCCAGTAGCCCTGCAGCACCTTGCCCGACGGGCGCGGACGCTGGCTGCAGTCCGTCGGCGTGGGCTCGGGGTCGGGCGTCGGGTTGGTGGGGTCGGGCGTGGGATCGGTCGGGTCGGGGTCGGGCTGCGTGGCGCACGCGCCGTCGTCCGACCAGAGGCTGGGCGTGGTGTCCGGGCTCCAGCCCGCGCCCACGTACGCGGTGTGCGCCACGAGGGCCGTGTAGGCCCGGCCGCGGTGCGTCACGTGCGCACCGGCGGCGTAGGAGCTGCCCTCCGCCCAGGCGGACGCCGCGCAGTCGGCGGCCGCGGCCTGGGCCACCGGCCCGGCCTGCGCGACGACGACCGGTACCGCCAGTCCGGACACCAGCAGAGCGGCGATCCCCGCCGCCAGGAACGATGTACGCCGTCTCATGGCACTCCCTAGGGCCGTGGTATTTGTCAGGAACGCTAGCCAAATACCGGACCTCCGGGAATACGGGGAACCCACACCCCGACCACACGCCGACGCCGGGCACTCACCCGCCCCGACCTAGACTCGCGGCGTGATCCGACTCAACCCCGAGCAGCTCGTCTTCGTCACCGAGCGCCACCTCGCGACCCTCACCACCCTGCGCCCCGACGGGACGCCGCACGTGGTCCCGGTGGCCTTCACCTGGGACGCCGACGCCGGGGTCGCGCGCATCACCACCAACCGCGCGTCCTTCAAGGCGCGCCACTCGGCCCCAGGGCCCGACGGCGGGGCGCCCCGCGCCGCCCTGTGCCAGGTCTCCGGCGGCCGGTGGATCACGCTGGAGGGCACGATCGCCGTCAGCGAGGACGAGGCCGAGATCGCCGACGCCGTCGCCCGCTACGCACGCCGCTACCGCGAGCTGGGACCGAACCCGGACCGGATCGTGCTGCGCGTGACCGTCGACAAGGTGATGGCGTCGACGTACATGGCGTCCTGACGCTCAGCTCTACCTTCTGTCGGCCGAGCCTGCGGTTCCGCTCCGGGCGCGTGCCTCGTTCCTCGGCCCGCACCCTGCGCTGCACCTCCGGTTCAGCCGACCTGGGCCGACTCCTCGCCGGCAGGCATCAGCACGCTGACGCGGTCGCCGCGCACGAGCTGGCGGCCGCGGCGCGTCTCGACCTCGCCGTTGACCCGCACCTCGCCGTCGGCGATCAGGTCGCGGGCCTGCGCGCCGTCCTCGGCGAGGTCGGCGAGCTTCAGGAACTGGCCGAGGCGGATGACCTCGTCGCGGATCGGGACCTCAGGGACGTTCGACTCAGAGTTGGACACCACAGCATTGTCTCCCGCCCGCCGCCATAGACTGGCCGGGTGATCCAACGTATCGACCTGCGCGGCCGGTCCCTGGGCCGCCGCGCCCTCCTCGACGTCCTTCCCCGTGCCGAGGTCGGAGTGGACGAGGCCATCCATGCGGTCGAGCCGCTGCTGCGCCAGGTCCGCGAGGGCGGCGCCGCCGCCCTGCGCGAGATCGCGCTGCGGTTCGACGGGATCGCACCCGAGCACCTGCGGGTTCCCGCGAGCGCCCTGACCGACGCGCTCGACAGCCTGACGCCGCTGGTCCGCGCCGGCCTGGAAGAGGCGATCCGCCGCGTGCGCCGGGTGCACGCCGAACAGCTCCCGGCCAACCACGTCACCGAGCTCGCGCCGGGCGCCGTCGTGCGCCAGCGCTGGATCCCGGTCCAGCGGGTCGGCCTGTACGCGCCGGGCGGGCTCGCGGTCTACCCGTCGTCCGTGGTGATGAACGTGGTCGCGGCCCAGGAGGCGGGCGTGCCCGGCCTCGCGGTGGCGTCCCCGCCGCAGAAGGACAACGGCGGCCTGCCGCACCCGACCATCCTGGCGGCGTGCGCCCTGCTGGGGGTCGACGAGGTCTACGCCGTGGGCGGTGCGCAGGCCGTGGCGATGTTCGCCTACGGCGCCGCGGGCAGCGCGGAGCAGGACGGCGAGACCCTGTGCGAGCCCGTCGACGTCATCACCGGCCCGGGCAACGTGTACGTCGCGGCGGCCAAGCGCCTGGTGCGCGGCGTCGTGGGCATCGACTCCGAGGCGGGGCCCACCGAGATCGCCGTCCTCGCCGACGCCACGGCTGACGCCGGGCACGTGGCCCTCGACCTGATCAGCCAGGCCGAGCACGACCCGATGGCAGCGTCCGTGCTGGTCACCGACTCGGTGGAGCTCGCCGCCGCGGTCGAGGCCAGGGTGGTTGACCTCGCGTCGGCCACCAAGCACTCCACCCGCGTGGCGCGCGCCCTGGACGGCCCGCAGTCCGCGATCGTCCTGGTGGACGACGTCGAGGCCGGGCTCGCCGTCGTGAACGCGTACGGCGCGGAGCACCTGGAGATCCAGACGGCCGACGCCGCCGCCGTGGCCGCGCGGGTGCACAGCGCCGGCGCGATCTTCGTGGGCCCGTGGTCGCCGGTGTCGCTCGGCGACTACATGGCCGGGTCCAACCACGTGCTGCCGACGGGCGGCACCGCGCACTTCGCGAGCGGCCTGGGCGTGCACGCCTTCCTCAAGTCGGTGCAGCAGATCGAGTACACGCGCGACGCGCTCGAGGAGCTCGCCGACCGCATCGTGGCCGTGGCCAACGACGAGGACCTGCCCGCGCACGGCGAAGCGGTCCGGGGCCGGTTCCACTAGCAGCTCTGCCCTTTGAGGCCCGGGTTTCTTCGCTTTGGCGTGCGCCAAAGCGAAGAAACCCGGGCCTCAAAGGCGAGCAGCGAAATCAGGCCCCCGGCCGCGGCGCGCGCAGGTGTGCCCGCTCCGCCAGCTCCGACTCGGAGACCAGCTCCAGCATCGGCTTACCCGGGGCGCACATCATGGTCACCACGAACTCGGTGCGCGCGTCGTCCAGCGCGTTGCCGTCCTGGTAGTGGATGACGTCGCCGCCCGGCTCCCAGAACGTCCCGCCGGCCTCGACGACCCGCTCGGGCTCGCCCTCCAGCTCGAACCGGACCGCGCCCTGGATGACGTACCCGAAGGCCGGCCCGGAGTGCCGGTGCGGCGGGGTGCCCGGGTCGCCCGGCTCCCACTGGACGTGGATCGTCATCGCCGAGGCGCCCTCGGGGACGGTGATCGGCTTCGCGTCCTGCAGCATCGTGGCGGCTTTCATCCAGCTCGCCACCGGGCCGGAGTGCTCGCCCGCCCCGTGCAGGTGCTCCGCGTGGTTCTCAGTCATGGTGCTGCGCCTTTCGTCGTGGTCGTCTCGACGTCTCGACCGCGCACCCTCCTGATCTGTGACTGGGTGAATCCTGTACAGAAGCATTGACATGGCACCGGGCGGTAAGCGAGGAATGTCGCACACCTGCACGTTGCTCGTTCCATCGCTGCCGTACCGAGGGAGCCTCCATGTCATACAGGTCCAGAACGCCCCTGCTCGCCGTAGCCGCGGTCACGGCTCTCGCGGCGGCGTTCACGCCCGCGGCCGCCGCCGTGATACCCGCGGCGCCGCCGTCCACCGACAAGGTCGATCCCCGCGACCTCCTTGCCGAGGACCTGGTGCCGGCGGAGACCACGCCGCAGGCCGGGGTCGAGCGGGACGCCGGGATCCAGAAGTTCGCGCTCGGCCGCGGCAAGGCGGAGCGCACCTACCTCATCCGCCTGGCCGACGCCGCCGTGCCCACTTACACCGGTGGCGTCGAGGGCCTGGCCGCCACGGCGCCTCGCGCGGGCCGGACGCTCGACCCGTCGGCCACCCGGGTGCGCGAGTACACGGAGTTCCTGGAGGCGGAGCAGGACGACTTCGTCACCCGCATGGAGCGGAAGGTCGGCCACGACGTCGACGTGCCGTTCACGTACCAGTACGCCGCCAACGGCCTGTCCGCCGTCCTGACGCCGCAGGAGGCGGCGGAGGTCGCCAAGGACCCGGCCGTCGCGTACATCGCGCTCGACAAGGAGCACGAGCTGCACACGGACGCCGGTCCGGCCTGGAGCAACGCCGACGCCCTGTGGAACGCCGTCGAGGAGCTCGACCTGCCGGAGAACTACCAGGGCGAGGGTGTCGTGATCGGCACCATCGACACCGGCATCCACCCCTCCAGCCCCTCGTTCGCCGAGACCGGTGACGACGGCTACACGCACACCAACCCGCTCGGCGCGGGCAACTACCTGGGTGTCTGCGACCCGGCGAACACCGACCAGTACGACCCCGACTTCCCGTGCAACGGCAAGCTCATCGGCGCCTACGGGTTCCTGAGCGCCGCCGACCGCAGCGCCCTGGACGAGGACGGCCACGGTTCGCACACGGCCTCCACCTCGGGCGGCAACGTGGTCGACGACGTGACGCCGACGGCGCCGGAGGGCACGAACCCGCCGACGTTCGACGTCTCGGGCGTGGCCCCGCACGCCAACGTGATCAGCTACCGCGGCTGCTGCACCACCGCGGGCCTGACGGCGTCGATCGACCAGGCCATCGCTGACGGCGTCGACGTCATCAACTACTCGATCGGCTCCTCGTCGCCGTCGGACCTGTGGAACGACTTCGACGCGCTCGGCTTCCTCAACGCGCGCGCCGCGGGCATCTTCGTGGCCACCTCCAACGGCAACGACGGCCCCGGGTTCGCCACGACGGGCTCCCCCGCCGACGCACCGTGGCTCACGTCGGTCGGCGCCTCGACGCACAACCGGCACATGCTCAACACCCTGGGCGACCTGACCAGCAGCGCGGGTGACCTGGCGGACCTGAGGGGCAAGTCCCTGACCGGCCCGCTGCCCGCGACCGGGATCATCGACGCGGCCTCCGTGGGCGACCCGCAGTGCACCACGACCACGGGCCACGAGGCGGACTACGCCGACAAGATCGTGGTCTGCGCCCGTGGCGGCAACGGCCGCGTCGAGAAGTCGGCCAACGTCGCGGCGCAGGGCGCCACCGGCTTCGTGCTGACGAACGACGAGGTCAACGGCGGCTCCCTGCTCGGCGACGCGTTCGCCGTCCCGGGTGTGGCGATCAGCTTCGCCGACGGCGAGACCCTGCGCGACTGGCTCGCGGAGGGCTCGGACCACACCGGCACGATCGCCGGCACCACGTTCATCACGGACGACGCGCTGGGCGACACCATGTCCAGCTTCTCCTCGCGCGGCCCCAACCGGGCCGTCGACACGATCGTCCCGTCCATCACCGCACCCGGCGTCGACATCCTCGCCGCGTACGGCGTGGCCGACGGCGCGTACGACCACGTCGAGTACGGCATCATCTCGGGCACCTCGATGTCGAGCCCGCACGTGGCCGGCGCCGGCGCCCTGCTCACGCAGGCCCGGCCCGAGTGGACCCCGGCGCAGCAGCAGTCGGCCCTCATGACCACGGCGCGCACCACCGTCAAGGACTTCGACGGCTCGCCCGCCACCCCGTACGAGCAGGGCAGCGGCCACATGGACATCGGGGCGGCCGTGCAGGCTGCCCTGCTGTTCGACGAGACCGGCGCCAACTACCTGGCCGCCGACCCGGAACAGGGCGGCGACCCGAGCACGCTCAACCTGCCGTCCTTCGCCGACACCCAGTGCCTCGCCACCTGCTCCTGGGAGCGGACGGCGGTCGCGCCGCCGTCGGCCCCGGCGGACGTCACGTGGACGGCGTCCGCCGTCTCCGACGACGGGCTGTCGCTCTCCGTCGACCTGTCGGCGGAGACCGTCTCCCCCGGCGACTCGCTCGGCATCTCCGTCACGGCGGACGTCGACGGCGCCCCCGACGGCGAGACGCTGTTCGGGCGCATCACGCTCACCCCGAGCAACGAGGACGTCCCCGCGGTGACCCTGCCGGTCGCCGTCGTCCCGTCCGGCGCGATCCTGCCGAGCGAGATCGACGTGACCACGCGCCGGGACACCGGCTCCCAGGCCGTGACCGGCCTGAAGTCCATCGCGGTCAGCGACTTCACCGGCTCGGTGAAGGGTCTCGTCGAGGCCGACCTGCACGAGGGTTCGCTCAGCCAGGACCCGACCAACGCCGACGCGTTCGACGACCTGAGCCAGGTCGAGGTCACCACGCTGGAGGTGCCCGACGGCGCCGCGCGGCTCGTGGCCGAGATCACCGCGGCCGAGGCGCCGGACCTCGACATGTTCGTCGGCACCGGGGACACGCCGAGCCCGGCGACCCAGGTGTGCGCCTCCACGACGTCGTCCGCCGCCGAGGCGTGCGACATCCCCGACCCGGAGGCCGGGACGTGGTGGGTGCTGGTCCAGAACTGGACCGGCACCGGCGACCAGCCGGACGCGCACACGCTGGCGACCGCCGTCGTCCCGACCGAGGACCTCGGCAACGCCGGAGTGGCCGGGCCCGACGGCGAGGTGCCGGTGGGCGAGCCGTACGACGTGCGGCTGCACTGGAACCTGCCCACGGCCGCCGCGGGCGACCTGTTCTTCGGCACCGCGGTGCTCGGCACGTCGCCCGACAGCCCGGGTGACATCGGCGAGATCCCGGTCCGTATCTCCCGGGTGGCCGACGACGTGACCAAGACGGCCTCGGTCGAGGCCGCCGGGATCGGCGACACCATCGGGTACGACATCACCGTCCAGCCGAACGTGACGCCCGAGGACCTCAGCTACACGGTCACCGACACGGTGCCGGACGGGCTGAGCATCGACGAGGCGTCGGTGACCGGCGACGGCGTCGTCGACGGGCAGACGATCACGTGGGAGGTCGACCTGCCCACCCAGGTGGGCGCGGTGGGCGCCTATGAGGCGTCCACGCCGGCGGACGACCCGCAGTGTGCGGCGTGGGCGGGGTTCCTCGATCTGGCCACCGTCAACAACGGCGAAGGCATCCCGTTCAGCTCGCTCGACGGCGACACCGTCGCCGTGAACACGTTCGCCGAGATCGGCCCGTTCTCGCACTACGACCAGCAGTCGCCGGGCCTCATCGTCTCCGACGACGGCCTGATCACGATCGCGGGCGGATACGGAGGGAGCCCCTGGGAGCCGCAGGAACTGCCGAGCACGGCCGCACCGAGTGGTGTCATCGCGCCCCTCTGGTCGGACCTGTCGCTGTCGGTGGCGAACAACCGCGGCGTCCGGCTGGCGACCACCCCGGACGGCGAGGCCGCGGTGGCCCAGTGGGACGACCCGTTCCCGTACGGCGCGGATCCGGCCGACCTGTCCAACTCCGTCGGTACGTTCCAGGCCTGGATCTACAAGTCCGTGTCGGACGACCGGCCTGAGATCACGTTCGAGTACGGCGAGGTCGGCGATCTTCCCGACCTGACCACGATCGGGATCGAGAACCTCGCGGGCACGCTCGGCACCGCCGTCGTGAACGCGGGCGACCCGTCGTCGGCTCTGACCGAGGGTGGCTCGATCTGCCTCGACTACGTGGCGCCGGATCTCGACCCGGTCGCCCTGTCGTACGAGGTCACGGTGGCCCCGGACGCCGTCACGGGCACGTACACCAACTCCGCCGAGCACGTCACCGACAACCCGTTCGACGAGCCGGCCGTGACCTCGGTCGACGTCGACGTGACGGGTGTGCCGGACATCCCGGCCTGGGACCGCAAGGCGATCTACACCGCTGGTGACGAGGTCCTCTACGACGGCTCCGTGTGGGTCGCGCAGTGGTGGACCAAGGGCCAGAAGCCGGGCGCCACGCCGTGGGGCCCGTGGGCCGAGGTCGGGGCCGACGTCGTCTGCGGCGACGAGACGTACCAGGCCTGGACCGACTCGTGGATCTACACGGGCGGCGAGACCGTCGAGCACGAGGGCAAGCTCTGGCGGGCCAAGTACTGGACCCGCAACCAGGAGCCGGGCATCCCGTGGGGCCCCTGGCAGAAGGTGGGCACCTGCTGACGTAGCCCACCCGTGATGTGTCAGGCGCTCAGGTCACCCCGGTGACCTGAGCGTCTGACATGTGGGGCGAGGCTCAAAAGCCGAACGTCATGAGTCGTGGCATCTCGGTGCCGTGGCGGCCCGCGTCGTGGACCGCACGCAGCACCGCGAGCTCGTGCGGCACGACCGGGTCCGGCAGCCCCACGAACGGGAACCACGCCAGGTCGGCGGCCTTGTCGGGCTCCTGGATCGACGGCGTCCCGGTCCAGCGGGTCACCTCGAACATGAAGTCGACCCGCTGCTCGATTGCGGGCCCGCCCGGCTCGCCGCGGTGCAGCACGGTGAGCGGCCGGACATCCTCGGGCGCGACCTCGACACCGAGCTCCTCACGAGCCTCGCGGACGGCGGTCTCGACGACCGACTCGCCCTCCTCGACGTGGCCGGCGGCCGCGCAGGCCCAGTGGCCGTCGCGGTAGCCGGTGCCCTGCCGGAGCTGGAGCAGCACCTGGCCCTCGCGCCGGAAGTAGAGGTAGGCCGCCGGTACGAGCGTGAACCGCTCGTGGTCACGCTCGTCGTAGCGGTCGGTCTCGGCCGGCGCTGCGCCGGGAGCCTCGGTCACGACAGGCAGCCCTGGCCGAGCAGCGCCTTGAGGTCACCGAACAGCGCGGGCGACTTCTCCACCCGCAGGGTGTCGGCGGCGCGCACGATGGTCCTCTTGCCCGGCTCCGCTACCGCGATGTGCACCTCGGCCGATCCGGGGTGGGTGGCCAGCACCTCGCGCAGCCGCACGATGACGGGCTCGACCGCACGGGTGTGCGGCACGGTCACGGCGAGCGGCGAGTCGGACCCCGCCGTGATGTCGGGCAGAGCCACCTCCATGGCCTGCAGCGACATCGACTCGTCACGGCGCCGGACCTTGCCGCGCAGCACCACGACCTGGTCCTCGGCGAGCATCGTCGAGTACGCCAGGTAGGTCTCGCCGAAGAACATGACCTCGACGGCGCCCTCCAGGTCCTCGACCGTCACCGCGGCCCAGGGGTTGCCGTTCTTGCTCATCTTGCGCTGCACCGAGGTAAGGAGGCCGGCCACGGTCACCACCGAGTTGTCCGGCCGGTGCTCGTCGGCGAGCAGCGACGCGATCGAGGTGTCGGCGGACCGCTGCAGCACGTGCTCCAGCCCGGACAGCGGGTGGTCGCTCACGTACAGGCCGAGCATCTCGCGCTCGAACTGGAGCTTCTGCTTCTTCTCCCAGTCCGGCAGGTCCGGCACGTCGACGGAGAAGCCCATGCCCTCGTCGTCGCCCCCGCCGCCGAAGTCGGCGAAGAGGTCGAACTGGCCCTCGGCCTCCTTGCGCTTCACGCCGATCACGGAGTCGACGGCCTGCTCGTGGATCACGAGCAGCGAGCGCCGCGTGTGGCCGAGGGAGTCGAACGCGCCGGCCTTGATGAGCGACTCGATGGTGCGCTTGTTGCAGACGGGCGCCGGGACCTTGTCCAGGAAGTCCTGGAAGGACGTGTAGGTGCCCTTCTCCTCGCGCGCCTCGACGATCGCGTCCACGACGTTGCGGCCGACGTTCCGCACGCCGGTGAGCCCGAAGCGGATGTCGCCGCCGACGGCCGTGAACTTGGCGGCGGAGTCGTTGACGTCCGGCGGGAGCACCGTGATGCCCATGCGACGGCACTCGTTGAGGTAGAGCGCCATCTTGTCCTTGTTGTCACCCACCGACTGCAGCAGGCCGGCCATGTACTCGGCTGGGTAGTTCGCCTTGAGGAACGCGGTCCAGTAGGCGACGAGGCCGTAGCCGGCGGAGTGCGCCTTGTTGAACGCGTAGCCGGCGAACGGGACCAGGGTGTCCCACACCGCCTTGATCGCGGCCGCGCTGTAGCCCTTGTCCTTGGCGCCCTTCTCGAAGTTGACGTACTCCTTGGCCAGCACCTCGGGCTTCTTCTTGCCCATGGCGCGGCGCAGCAGGTCGGCCTGGCCGAGCGAGTAGCCGGCCATGATCTGGGCGGCGCGCTGGACCTGCTCCTGGTAGACGATCAGGCCGTAGGTCTCGTCGAGGATCTCCGCGAAGTCCTTGACGACCTCCGAGTGGATCGCCTCGATCTGCTGCTGCCCGTTCTTGCGCATCGCGTAGTTGATGTGCGAGTTCATGCCCATCGGCCCGGGCCGGTACAGGGCGATGACGGCGGAGACGTCCTCGAAGTTGTCGGGCCGCATCTGACGCAGCAGGGCGCGCATGGCGCCGCCGTCGAGCTGGAACACGCCCAGCGTGTTGCCGCTGGCGAGCAGGTCGTAGGTGGGCTTGTCGTCGAGCGCCACCTTCTCGATGTCGATCGGGTCCTTGCCGTTCATCACGATGTTCTCGAGCGCGTCGTCGAGGATCGTGAGGTTGCGCAGACCCAGGAAGTCCATCTTGATCAGTCCGAGGCCCTCGGACGTCGGGTAGTCGAACTGCGTGATGATCGCGCCGTCCTGCGGGCGCTTCATGATCGGGATGATGTCGATCAGCGGGTCGCTCGACATGATGACGCCGGCCGCGTGCACGCCCCACTGGCGCTTCAGGCCCTCGATACCGCGCGCGAGCTCGACGACGCGCTGCGCCTCGGGGTCGGCCTCGTGCACCTGGCGGAACTCCGCCGCCTCCGAGTACCGCTTGTCCTTGGGGTCGAAGATGCCGCCGAGCGAGATGTCCTTGCCCATGACGGCGGGCGGCATGGCCTTGGTGAGCTTCTCGCCCATGGCGTACGGCATGCCGAGCAGCCGCGCGGAGTCCTTGAGGGCCTGCTTGGCCTTGATGGTGCCGTAGGTGACGATCTGGGCCACGCGGTCGTCGCCGTACTTCTCCGTCACATACCGGATGGCCTCACCGCGCCGGCGCTCGTCGAAGTCCACGTCG
Organism: Promicromonospora sp. NPDC110617; assembly: GCF_055598465.1. Taxonomy (NCBI): domain Bacteria; kingdom Bacillati; phylum Actinomycetota; class Actinomycetes; order Micrococcales; family Promicromonosporaceae; genus Promicromonospora; species Promicromonospora sp. NPDC110617. Next base: position 2,351,195 of record NZ_JBVKBM010000001.1, on the reverse strand, counting down.
ACGTCGGGCATGGAGACGCGCTCCGGGTTGAGGAAGCGCTCGAAGATGAGGCCGTGCTCCAGCGGGTCCAGCTCGGTGATGCCCATCAGGTAGGACACCATCGACCCGGCGGCCGAACCACGGCCCGGTCCCACGCGGATGCCCTGATCCTTGGACCAGTTGATGAAGTCGGCGACCACGAGGAAGTACCCCGGGAAGCCCATCTGGATGATGATCTCGACCTCGTAGTCGGCCCGCTTGCGCACCTCGTCCGAGTACCCGTTCGGGTACCGGCGGCGCAGGCCGGACTCGACCTCCTTGATGAACCAGGAGATCTCGTCCTCGCCGTCCGGCACGGGGAAGCGCGGCATGTAGTTGGCCGAGGTGTCGAACGAGACCTCGCACTGCTCGGCGATGAGCAGCGTGTTGTCGCACGCCTCGGGCAGCTCCTTGAAGACCTTGCGCATCTCGGCGGCGGACTTCACGTAGTAGCCCGAGCCGTCGAACTTGAAGCGGTTCGGGTCGTCCAGCGTGGAGCCGGAGTTGATCGCCAGCAGCGCCTCCTGGCTGGTCGAGTCCTCCTCGCGCACGTAGTGCAGGTCGTTCGTCGCGACGAGCTTGGCGCCGATCACCTTGGACAGCTCGAGGAGCTCCTTGGTCACCCGGGTCTCGATGTCGAGCCCGTGGTCCATCAGCTCGACGTAGTAGTTCTCCTTGCCGAAGATGTCCTGCAACTCGCCGGCCTGCCGGACCGCCTCGTCCCACTGCCCCAGCCGCAGCCGCGTCTGGATCTCGCCCGACGGGCAGCCGGTCGTCGCGATGAGCCCGTCGGAGTACTTCTCCAGCAGCTCCCGGTCCATGCGGGGCCACTTGCCCATCTGGCCCTCCAGGGAGGCCAGGGAGGACGCCCGGAACAGGTTGTGCATGCCGGTGTTGTTCTTGCTCAGCAGCGTCATGTGCGTGTACGCACCGCGCGCCGAGACGTCGTCCGACTCCTGGCCCGCCTCGCCGTAGCGCACGCGCGTCTGGTCGAACCGGCTGGTGCCCGGCGTGATGTACGCCTCGACGCCGATGATCGGCTTGATGCCCGCCTTCTGCGCCTGCGCCCAGAACTCGTGCGCGCCGAACAGGTACCCGTGGTCCGTCGTCGCGATGGCGTGCTGTCCCTGCCGCGCGACCTCCCCCATGAGGTCGCCGATTCTCGCCGCGCCGTCCAGCATCGAGAACTCGGTGTGGACGTGGAGGTGGACGAAGTCGTCGCTCTTCGAGGCGGTGGCGGTGGGCATGTCCAGATCTTAGGCACGGGACACTGACACTCCGACGCCAAACGCCGAGCGGAACCTCACATCACGTGTACGCGCCCCGCACCACGTCCAGCGCGGCCTCCAGATCGGCCGGGTACGGCGACTCCACCTCGACCCAGCGGCCGGTCACGGGATGCTCGAAACCCAACCGATGCGCGTGCAGCCACTGCCGCGTGAGCCCCACCCTGGAGGCCAGCACCGGGTCCGCGCCGTAGGTCAGGTCGCCCACGAGCGGGTGGCGCAGCGCCGCGAAGTGCACCCGGATCTGGTGGGTGCGCCCGGTCTCCAGGTGCACCTCCAGCAGCGACGCCGCGGACAGCATCTCCAGCGTCTCGTAGTGCGTCACCGACGGCTTGCCGTCCGCCGTGACCGCGAACTTCCAGTCCGAGCTGGGGTGCCGACCGATCGGCGCGTCGATCGTGCCCGTCGTCGGGTCGGGGTGGCCCTGCGCGAGCGCGTGGTAGACCTTGTCGACCGTGCGCTCCTTGAAGGCGCGCTTGAGGCCCGTGTACGCGACCTCCGACTTCGCCACGACCATCAGGCCCGAGGTCCCGACGTCGAGCCGGTGCACGATCCCCTGCCGCTCCGCCGCGCCCGAGGTGGAGACGCGGTAGCCCGCGGCGATCAGGGCCCCGACCACGGTGGGCCCGGTCCAGCCCGGCGACGGGTGCGCCGCCACGCCGACGGGCTTGTCGATCACGACCAGGTCGTCGTCGTCGTACACGATGCCCATGCCGGGCACGGGCTCGGCCACGACCTCGACGGCGGGGCGCTCCTCCGGCATGTCCACCTCGAGCCAGCCGCCTGCGACCACGCGGTCCGACTTGCCCACCTGCCGACCGTCGAGCGACACGGCTCCCGCCTCGGCGAGCTCCGCGGCGCGCGTCCGCGAGAAGCCGAGCATGCGGGCCAGCGCCGCGTCGACGCGGTCGCCGGCGAGCCCGTCGGGGACGGGCAGGGTGCGCAGCGCCATCAGGCGGGGTCGCCCTGCTCGCCGGCGGGCTTCGGGGAGGGCTTGTCGGACGCCGCGTCCGGCGCATCGTCCGGCACGTCGTCCGCCGATGCCTCCGCGGCCTCGTCACCCGTGTGCTGCTTGCCGTCCAGGCCGATCCCCCGCAGCGAGAGCAGCGCGATCAGCACGGCCGCGGCGACGACGGCGATGTCCGCCACGTTGCCCACGAAGAAGCCGGCGTAGTCGATGAAGTCCACGACGTGCCCACGCGCGAACCCGGGCTCGCGCGCCAGGCGGTCGATCAGGTTGCCGACCGCGCCACCGAGCAGCAGGCCGAGGGCGACGGCCCAGCCCCGCGACCCGAGGCGGCCGATCGCCCGGACGATGAAGATCACGACGACCGTCACGACGATGGTCAGGATCCACGTGTAGCCCGAGGCGATCGACAGGGCGGCGCCCGGGTTGTAGATGAGGCGCAGGCCGAGGAGGTCGCCCACGAGCGGGATCGGCTCGGCGTTCGGCGTCAGCGCGGACTCGGCCCACCACTTCGTGAGCTGGTCTGCGGCCAGGACGAGGGCCGCGAGCACGCCGGTCCAGGCAACGAGCCTTCGGCTGCCGGACGGCGAGGGCGTGGCTGCGGGACTCGTCTCGTCGCCGGCCACGGCGGAGGGTTCAGCGGGAGTAGACATCAGGCAAAGTCTCCCATGCCGCGGGCCCTGCCCGACCCAGCGTCCGACGCCGCGCCGGAGAACCGCGGAAGGGCGCGGAAAGATCACGCGCCGCACACCTCGAAAAACGGAGCCTATGGACAAAGATCCGCAAATGCGCAACGACGGCACAAAAATCAGCGAGGCCCTTTCCCGAAGATCCGGGAAAGGGCCTCGCCAGGTGTGACATCACCGCGTCACCGCGCGGCGACAGTCACTATGACGTCAGAGCGTCAGCAAGCGGTGTAGCCGGTCACGTTGCCGGTCTGGAACAGGTTCAGCGGGCCGTCCCAGTGCCACGGCGCGACGCACACGTTGTTCAGGACGTTGACCGAGCCGTCGCCACCGATGACGGCGTCGCCGTCGTCGCAGGCCATGTAGTCGGTCAGGTTCGCGGTGCTGCCCACGTTGCCCGGGCCCTCCCAGTACCAGGGAGCGACGCACACGTTGTTCAGCGCGTTGAAGCTGCCGTCGCCACCGATCTCGACGACTTCACCAGCCGTGGCGACCTCCTCGGGGACCATCACGCCGTCGATCCCCTCGGGGAGCTCCGCGTTCTGGGTCGCGCCGAGCACGTCCAGCGCACCGTCGGCGCCGACGACGCCGACGGCACCGTCGATCCCGCCGAGCACCTCGCTGGTCTCGGCCGAGCTGATCACGTGCGCCTCGGGCGAGTCGCCCTGGGTCAGCGCGCTGGCGCCCGTCGCCGCGGCGACGACCAGACCGGCCGACATGGCCACGGCCGCACCCGCACGACACGTTGCACGGAATCCTCGGATCATTGTGTTTTCCCCCTCGAATAGCGTCCGTCGAAATAGCGGTGAACCACACGTGTGTGATTCACCTGGACGAGCATCCGGGGTGAAATTCACCCTGTCAATCGGAACGTGACGTGCCGCACGGAGCGCCCGGAGCGGGAAATGCGACATTCCAGGATCGAACTCCATGGCAATGCATGAGGTATGCACGTAACTCAGACATCACAGCGTTGATATCCGGTGCAGGATCCAGTGCAAGGTCCGGCGCGACCCCCTCGTCACGCCGGCCGCTCAGGCCCCGCGGCGCTCCTCGCGCGCCTTCGCCTCGACCGACAGCGTGGCCCTCGGGAACGCCTGCAGCCGGGCCTTGCCGATCGGCAGGTCCGTCAGCTCGCACGTGGCGTAGGTGCCCTTCCGGATCCGGTCGAGCGCGTGGTTCGTCTGGTCCAGGAGGTCACGCATGTTGTTGACGAGCGTCAGCTCCTGCTCGCGCTCCAGGGCGCTCGAGCCGTAGTCGGCCTGGTCGTCGCCCGCGCCGTCGCCCGAGTTGCGCAACAGGTCCGACAGCTCACGGTCGGCGACGTGCAGCTCGCGCTCCAGCCGCTCCTTGTCCTCAAGGAGCAGCGCCGCCAGCTCCTCCGCCTCGCGGACGGTCCAGGGTTCTTCACCGTCACGGACGGGAAACTTCTTCACGTCTCGTGTCAGGTTCGGGAACTCCTGCTTGATCGCCGCTCGCGTCGCAGTCGAGATCTTGGTCATGGGTTCCCCTTCGCGGTCGCCCCCGGTGGTCAAGTGCACGAAGCGTAAGCACAAGCGGCCAGACGCACAACGGGGCGCGCCGGTGTGGCGCGCCCCCATGATGTGCGCATGCCGCACAACTCGCACGGCGGCCGGACGTGAGGTGGGGACGTCCGGGCCGCCGTGCGTGTCGAGCGGTGCTCTGCTGTCAGATCGCCGTCAGATGCCCTGGGCCATCTCGGCCGGCCGGCCGGACTGCTGGTTGTTCCGCGGCGGCAGGGCCGAGCCCCGCGCGTCCAGGTCGCCCAGCAGGTTCTGCAGGAAGCTCTTCAGGCGGGTGCGGTAGTCGCGCTCGAACAGGCGCAGCTCGTCGATCTTGCGCTCCAGCAGCGAACGCTCCTGCTCGAGCTGCGACAGCGTGCGATGCGACGTCTCCTCGGCGTCGCGCACGATCCGCGCGCCCTCGGTCTTGGCCTCCGTGATGAGGCGGTCGCCCTCCTCCTGGCCGGAGCGCACGTAGTCGTCGTGCAGCTTCTGGGCCAGCTGGAGCATGCCGGTCGCCGACTCGGGCTCCGGGCCGTTGCCCTTGGGGCCGGCGGGGCCGGTCGGCATGACGGGCGCCGCGACCGGCGCGGCCTGCGCGCGGGCGGGGGCGGCGGCGTCGCTGCGCGACAGCTCCGCGATGCGCCGCTCGGCGGCCGCGACCTTCTGCCGCAGGCCTTCGTTCTCCTCCTGGACGTTGGTCAGCGTCCGCACGACCTCGTCGAGGAAGTCGTCGACCTCCTCGACGTCGTAGCCCTCGCGGAACTTCGTCGCGGAGAACTTCTTGTTGAGGATGTCCTCTGCTGTAAGCAGTGCCATCGTGTCACCTCGAAAGTTAGAACGTAGGAACGCTGAACTCGGACGTCGGCGCTAGCAAGCCGCGCGCCCTTCGCCGAAGCCCACGGTAGCGGACGACATCGGCCCGGGACACCGGGAGCACCCCCGGGCACGATTTCCTCACAGAGTGTGCCGTGTCACCCCAGCCCGGATCCATGCATCGGTCAATATTCTTGCGCCTCACCTCGGCAGATCGTGGACCACCCCGCCGAGAACCGGCACATCTCCAACACTTTTCCGACGGCGTCAGACCATCCTCGCCCAGGATCCGACGAGCTGGGACAGGATCGAGACGCCGAAGAACAGGACGATGAAGGCCAGGTCGAGCTGGATCTGGCCCAGCCGCAGCGGCGGGATCAGCCGGCGCAGGAACCGCAGGGGCGGATCCGTGACCGTGTAGACCGCCTCGGCGACCACGAGCAGAACACCACGCGGCCGCCAGTCCCGGGCAAAGAACTGCACCCAGTCGAAGATCAGCCGTCCGATGAGGAACAGGATGAAGAGCCACAGCAGGAAGCCGATGAACTGCAGGATCAGAGTCACACGCACAACTTAACGTGTTCGCACCCCGGATCCCATGAGCCCGTGCGGATGCGATGTACGGACAGACGTGAGCGGGGAGCGTTCGCCGTGTGGCGACCGCCCCCCGCTCAGGTCTCGTGGTGATCAGCTCTGGTTGTAGAAGCCGCCGCGTCCGTTCGGCTTCTCGGTGGCGACCTGCTCCTCGGCCGCGATCTCCACGTGCTCGGGAGAGAGCAGGAAGACCTTGTTGGTCACCCGCTCGATCGAGCCGTGCAGGCCGAAGATGAGGCCGGCCGAGAAGTCGACCAGGCGCTTGGCGTCGGCGTCGTCCATGTCGGAGAGGTTCATGATGACGGGAGTGCCGGCGCGGAAAGCCTCGCCGATGCTCCGTGCGTCGTTGTACGAGCGCGGGTGCACGGTCGTGATGCGGCGCAGCTCCCCGGTGGAGAGCGCCTGGTGGGGCACGCCATCGCGGTGCAGCGGCGTGACCTGCGCGTGTCGGTGGTCCTCCACGTTCTCCTCCAGGCCCTCGTCGTACTCGTCGAGGTACTCCTGCTCGCCCTGATCGTCGGCGAGGCCCAGATACAGCATGGTCTTGCGAAGCGCTCCGGCCATCGCTCACTCTCCGTTCGTCGCCTGCTGTGCGTCCTTCTGTCTGTGTCCCAGCGGGCCCGTACAACAGGTCCGACCTTGACCTCCGACCGAGGTCGTCTTGACAAAAGTAGCCCGGCGCAATCCGACCCGGAAGTGCGACACGCCGTGCCACGAACAACTTTGCCAAAGTTGTTCAGCGATTGCTCGCTAAAAACGACATCCGTGTGATTTCGCAGGTCAGGGCACTGTTATCGGCGTGTCGTGGAGCTGGCGGAAATCCGCCACAGCGGCTCAGGACAGCGCCACGACGCCCGCCTGCCGGCCGGTCGTGACGCCGGTCACGCTCGCGCGGCGGTGGGAGAACAGCTCCGGGTCCTCCAGCGTGCAGCGCTCGACCCGCGTCACCGCCACCCCCCGGGAGGCGAGCTGGGCGACCACCCCGGCGGGCAGGTCGAGGCCAGGTGTGCCGTCGCTCGTGGTCGCGAACGTCTCGGGGACGGCGGCGGCCACCTCGTCGCGCATCGCCGCGGGCACCTCGTAGCACCGCCCGCACACCGCGGGCCCGACGGCGGCGTGCACGCGTGCGGGATCCGCACCCCGAGCGACCAGCGAGTCCAGGGCCCGGTGCACCACGCCGGCCAGCACCCCCTTGCGCCCGGCGTGCGCGACGGCGACGACGCGGGCGACCGGGTCGGCGAGCAGCACCGGGACGCAGTCCGCGACCAGCACCCCGAGGCCCAGCCCGCGCTCGGCGGTGACGAGCGCGTCGCCCTCCCCCGCGGAGGCCGGCGGCCGGGACGCGGCCCACAGCGCGCGCTCGGCCGCGCCGAGCTCCAGCACGACGTCGCCGTGCACCTGGGTGGCGAACGCGACGGGCGCGCCGAGGTGCTCGGCGGCCCGGGACCGGTTGACCGCGACCCGCGCGTCGTCGTCGGACACGTTCAGTCCCAGGTTGAGGCCGCCGCCGCCGTCCGCCGCCGCCCACGGGGCGGGCGAGACGCCGCCCGCGCTGGACGTGAAGAAGGCGTGCACCCCGTCGCCCAGGTCGACGGGGTGCACGCCTGCAAGAGTCCGGGTTTCGCTCACGGGTGTGAGGTTACCCGGCCGGTCACTTCAGGAAGTCGGGGACGTCCAGGTCCTCGGCCGTACGGCGCGGGTTCTCGTCGTACAGCGGCGGGACCTCGACACGCTCGCCCTGCTCGCGGTGCACGTCCTGCCGGTTGAACGAGCCCTGCACCACGACCGCCGGCTCGTCCAGCGTGCGCGGCACGTCGTCCGAGCCCTCGTCGTCGATCACCCGCGGGAGCGTCGAGACGGGCGCGGGCTGGTGCGCCGGCGGCACCGACGGCGGCATGCCGTTCACCCCGGTGTGCTCGGGCGCGCGGCGGGCGGCGTCCGACACGTCGGGCAGCGGGACCGGCGCCGTCGCGGGGCTGCGCGAGCCCGTCCCGACCGCACCGGCGACCTGGCCGAGCGCCCGGTTGTCCTTGCGCTCCTTGGGCAGGCCGCCGTCGAAGCCGGCAGCGATGACGGTGACCCGCACCTCGTCGCCCAGCGCGTCGTCGATGACCGTACCGAAGATGATGTTCGCCTCCGGGTGCGCGGCCTCCTGCACCAGGCGAGCGGCCTCGTGCACCTCGAACAGGCCGAGGTCGCTGCCACCCTGGATCGAGAGGAGGACGCCGTGCGCGCCGTCGATCGAGGCCTCGAGCAGCGGCGACGAGATCGCCAGCTCGGCGGCCTGCACCGCGCGGTCCTCGCCGCGTGCGGAACCGATGCCCATGAGCGCCGAGCCCGCACCCTGCATGACCGACTTCACGTCGGCGAAGTCGAGGTTGATCAGGCCGGGCGTGGTGATGAGGTCGGTGATGCCCTGCACACCGGAGTGCAGCACCTGGTCCGCCGAGTGGAACGCCGCGATGGCGGAGACGTTCCGGTCCGACATCGACAGGAGCCGGTCGTTCGGGATCACGATCAGCGTGTCGACCTCGTCGCGGAGGTTCTCGATGCCGCTCTCGGCCTGGACCGCGCGACGCCGGCCCTCGAACGTGAACGGGCGCGTCACCACGCCGACGGTCAGCGCGCCGAGCGAGCGCGCGATGCGCGCCACGACCGGGGCGCCACCCGTACCGGTGCCGCCGCCCTCGCCCGCGGTGACGAAGACCATGTCGGCGCCGCGCAGGACGTCCTCGATCTCCTCGGCGTGGTCCTCGGCGGCCTTCTTGCCGACCTCGGGGTCCGCGCCGGCGCCGAGGCCGCGCGTGAGCTCCCGGCCGACGTCGAGCTTGACGTCGGCGTCCGACATCAGGAGTGCCTGTGCGTCGGTGTTGATCGCGATGAACTCGACGCCCTTGAGGCCGACCTCGATCATGCGGTTGACGGCGTTCACACCACCGCCGCCGATACCGACCACCTTGATTACTGCCAGGTAGTTCTGCGGAGTTGCCACGTCGTCGCCTTTCGATTCGGGTCCCGAGTCCCGACTCTCATCCCTCCCAAAGTCTCAGGTTGAGGTAGAGGGTTAGAGTTATGTCAGGTTGTTGCTGAGTTCGACGGTAGGTGTGCCGCCGGGGTGTGTCGAAGACATCGTTGCGCGTGTCGCGCAACGATGCACGCGAGAAATCACAGCGATGTTATTCCTGGTCGCCGCGTGCGTCGGTGCGTGGGTTCGTACGCGTCCCGCCCGGCACGTGACCTGGTCAGTGCGTGACCGGCAGACCGGGCGACGACACGTCGACGGTCGTCGCCGTCGGCTCCGCCCGCAGCAGCGTCTGCGCGACCTTCGTCTTGAGCGGCACGTCCGCGCCGCTCCCCCACCGGATCACGCGCCCGTCGGACAGCGTGGTCCGCACGTCGTCCTGCGTCGCCGCGCTCACCGTCGTGATGTCGGCCGCCAGCTTCGGCGGCAGCGCGCCGAGCACCGCGAGGGCCGCGTCCAGGGCGCGGCGGCCGGCACCGGCGTCGGACAGCGAGGTCACGATCGAGGGCAGTCCCTCGGGCACCTCCTCGGCGGTCGCGACGCGGACGCCCTCGGCGTCCATCAGGGCGTACACGTCGCCCGGCTGCGGCACTGCGGCGACCGGCTCGCGCGAGGTGAGCTCGACCGTGAGCCCGTCCGGCCAGGCCCGCGTGATCCGCACGTTCTTGACGGCGTTCATCGCGAGGATCTCCTCGCGCAGGCCCACGGTGTCCAGGCGCGGCAGCGGCACGCCCGCCTCGTCGGTCACTGCCTCGCGCACCTCGCCGACGTCGACCGTGGTGCCCTCCCCCGTGACCCGGACCTGCTCCGCGTCGAGCGCGAACAACGGCGAGAAGAACGTCGCCCACGCGAGGCCCGCGGCGACCGCGACCGCGAACGTGGTCCAGCCGATCCGACGCCACACGCGGTAGCGCGCCATCGCGGTGCGCTCCGCGAGGCGGTCGGCGAGCTGGTCCGAGACCACGCCCACCCGTCCGCCCGCCGACGGCGTCGCGCCGGTCGCGGGACGCTCCTGCCCGTCCGGACGCGGCCGGGCGGAGCCGGCCTCGGCGGGACCTCGCTCGGCCGAGCCGCTCCGCGCCCGCCCGGCCGGCCCGGTACCTGGCTGGGCCGAACCCGCTCGGGCCGATCGCGCCCGGCCGGACTCGGGCCTCTCGCCCGCCGGCCGGTCCCGCCGGGCCTCGTCCTGCAGGTCCCGGCCCCGCCGGGCCTCGTCACCCGCGATCCGGGCCTGGTCCTGTGCGGCCGCGCCCTGGTCCGCCGGGCGCGGCCGTGCCGTGCCCGCGGCGCGAGGGCGCGCGGGCGGGCGCATCAGTCCTCGCCCAGCCCCGGCGTACCGGTCGCCACGCGGCCCGCGAGGCGCGCCAGGACGGCGGGTCCGAGCTGGGTGACGTCGCCGGCGCCCACCGTGAGCACCACGTCGCCCGGCCGGGCGAGGTCGGCGACGACGTGCGCGGCGTCGAGGCGGTCCGGCACCGCGTAGGCGGCGCCGTGCTCGGTCATGAGGTCGGTGATCGTGTTCGGCGTGACCGTCGGGTCGAGCTCCTCGCGCGCCCCGTAGATGTTCGTGACCACCACCTCGTCGGCGGCGGACAGCTCCTGCGCGAACCGGTCGGCGAACGTCTTGGTGCGCGAGTACAGGTGCGGCTGGAAGAGCACGAGCACGCGGCCGCCGTCGGCGATCTCGCGGGCGGCGGTCAGCACGGCCTTGATCTCCGTGGGGTGGTGGGCGTAGTCGTCGACGACGAGGACGCCGTCGGCCCGGCCCTTCTCCTCGAAGCGGCGGCCCGTGCCGATGAAGGCCTCGACCCCGGCGACCGCCTGCTCGGCGGGCACGCCCAGCAGCACCGACGCGATGACGGCGGCGGTCGCGTTGAGCACGTTGTGCTTGCCCGGGACCGACAGGCGCATCGGGATGCCGGGGACGGTGCCGGACACGCCGGCGCCGTCCGCCACCTGCTCGTTGGTGCCGAGCACGTCGCCGCGCAGCACTGCCGTGGTGCCCTCCGGCGTCGTCGAGATGTCGGTGACCCGCACGCGGGCGGTGTCGTTGGTGCCGTAGGTGATGACGTGGCCGCCGGTGGCGCAGATCGTGGCGCCCACGGACAGCGAGCCCTCGTCGTCGGCGCAGGCGATGAGCCAGCCCTCGGGCACCAAGCGGCGCGCGAACCGGATGAACGCGCCGTTGAACGCCTCCGGGGTGCCGTAGTGGTCCAGGTGGTCGGCCTCGACGTTGGTCACCACGGCGATGGTCGGCGTGTAGTTGAGGAACGAACCGTCCGACTCGTCGGCCTCCGCCACGAGCACGTCGGACGAGCCCAGGTGGCCGCCCGGCGTCGAGCCGTTGGCCGTGCGCACCGTGCTGCCGATCGCGTACGACGGGTCCAGGCCCGCCTCGCGCAGGATGGTGGCGACCATGGCGGACGTCGTCGTCTTGCCGTGCGCGCCCGCGACCGCGACGCCGCGCGAGCCCTCCATCAGCGCGGCCAGGGCCTGCGACCGGTGCAGCACGTTGAGGCGGCGGGACCGGGCCGCGGAGAGCTCCGGGTTGTCCTCGTGCACGGCGCTGGAGATCACCACGGTGTCGACGCCGCTCAGGTGGGCCGGGTCGTGGCCGACCCACACCTGGACTCCCTCGGCGCGCAGGGCGGCGAGCGTGTCCGACTCGGCGGCGTCGGAGCCCTGCACGGCGACCCCGCGCCCCGCGAGCAGCCGCGCGACGACGGACATGCCCGCCCCGCCGATGCCGATCATGTGGACGCGGCCGAGCTTCGCGACCTGATCCGCCATCTGATCCGTGACCGTGGTGCTCATGACCTGACCTCCGTGGTGTCGGTACCTGCTGACCGTACGGCTTGCTCGACGAGATCGACGACACGAGCCGCGCCGTCGCTGGTGCCGGCCGACCCCGCGGCCTTCGCCATGACACCGAGCCGCTCGCGGTCCGCGAGCAGCGTGGGAACGTTCTGGGCCACCCAGGCGGGCGTGACGTCGGCGTCGTCCACCAGGAGGCCGCCCCCGGCCTCGACCAGCGGGGCCGCGTTCAGCCGCTGCTCGCCGTTGCCGATCGGGAGCGGGACGTAGACGGCGGGGATGCCGAGCGCGGCCAGCTCGGCGACGGAGCCGGCGCCGGAGCGGCAGACGACGAGGTCGGCCACGGCGTAGGCGTGCTCCATCTGCTCGAGGTACTCGCGCACCTGGTAGCGCGCCGCGTCGACGCCGGCCACCGTCTCGAGCACCTCGTCGCTCTTGCCCTTGCCCGTCAGGTGCAGCACCTGCGCGCCCGCCGCGAGGATCTGGGCAGCGGCGCCCGAGACGGCACGGTTCAGGCTCAGGGCGCCCAGCGAGCCGCCGGTGACCACGAGGGTCGGCAGCGTCGGGTTGAGGCCGAGCTCGACGGCGGCCCGGGCGCGCACACCCGCGGCGTCGGCCTCGCGCGCCTGGACCAGGCCCGCGATGGCCTGCCGCAGCGGCAGGCCGGTGAGGATGCCGCCGCGCAGCGGCGTGCCGGCGAAGGTGAGGCCCACCCGCGAGGCCCACCGCGCGCCGAGGCGGTTGGCGAGGCCCGGCCGGGCGTTCTGCTCGTGGATCACGATGGGCACGCCCTTGCGCTTGGCCGCGAGGTAGGCCGGGGTGGCGACGTACCCGCCGAACCCGATCACGGCCTGCGCGTCGATCTCGTCGATCGCGTCCTCCGCGGCGCGCACGGCGGCCGTCAGCCGGCCGGGCAGCCGCAGCAGCTCGGGGCTGGGGCGGCGCGGCAGCGGCACGCGCGGGATCGGGCGCAGCTCGTAGCCGCGCGACGGCACGAGGTCGGCCTCCAGGCCGGTCGTGGTGCCGAGCGCGAGCACGCGCGCGCCGGGCTGGCGGCGCCGCACCTCGTAGGCCACCGCGAGCAGGGGGTTCACGTGTCCCGCGGTGCCGCCTCCGGCAAGCACCACCGACACAACTGCTGAGCTCATCATCACCTTCTCGTCGTCGCCCGGGCCCGGGCGAATCGATCGCGACGCGGCCTGCCGTGCAGGATCTGTTCACAGATCAGGCCGCCGTGCACCTTTCTACCGTCTCCGGACCGCGCCGCCCAGCACGGCCAGTGACTTGCGGACGACGCTACCGCGTGCAGCGAGGGCCTTGGCAGCCCCCGGCTCCGTCCTGGCGAAGGATATGACCATCCCGAGCGCGGCCATCGTCGTGATCAGCGCCGAACCACCCGCGGACACCAGGGGTAGGGGCACACCGATCACCGGCAGCACCCCGATGACCACGCCGATGTTCACGAACGCCTGGCCCACGATCCAGCAGCCGACGGCGGCCGTGGTCACCTTGACGAACGGGTCCTTGTGCCGCTGGATCACGCGGCTCATCGCCAGGCCCAGCACGGCGAACAGTGCGAGCACCAGCACCGTGCCGAACAGGCCGAGCTCCTCGCCGATCACGGCGAAGATGAAGTCGTTGTGCGCCTCGGGCAGGTAGTTCCACTTCTCGCGGCTGCCGCCCAGCCCCACGCCCCACAGTCCACCGGTGCCCAGGCCGAACAGGCCGTGCAGGGACTGGTAGCACTCCGAGGCCGCGTCGCACTCGGCGCCGTAGGTCGCGATGATGCGCTGCAGCCGGTCCCCGCCGTCCTGCTGCAGGATGAACACGTACCCGACGACGAACGCCGCGATCGCACTGCCGAGCCCCATCAGCGAGAGGGGGACGCCCGCGACGAGGAACGCGCCGGCCACGAGCAGACCGATCACCAGGGCCGTACCCAGGTCGCCGCCGCCCAGCACCAGGCCCATGACCACGACCGCCCCGGGCACCGCGGGCATGATCGCGTGCGACCAGCTCCCCAGCAGCGCCTGCTTGCGGCCCAGCACGGTGCCCAGCCAGACGGCGAGCGCGAGCTTGGCCAGCTCGGAGGGCTGGAAGCGGACCGGCCCGAAGGAGAGCCAGTTCTGCTGGCCGTTGGTGACCTCACCCATGAAGATCACGGCGACGAGCAGCACCAGCGCAACCAGGAGCGCGGGCAGCGCGAGCCGCTTGTACCAGCGGATCGGCAGGTGGGCGGCGACCAGCAGCACGGGCAGGCCCATCAGCGCGTACTGCGCCTGGACCAGGAACGCCGCGTACGGCGACTGCCCCTCCGCGATGGAGGTCACCGTCGAGCTGGAGAGCACCATGATCAGGCCGATCACGGTCAGGAGGCCGGTGGTGCCCACCAGGAGGTAGTAGCTGGTCACCGTCGAGTTCCACTGGCCGAGCCAGGGCCTGTCGGGCGTCTTCCGGTCGGGCGCCCTGCGGCTCGTGGTCGTCGTGGCCATCCCCTGCCCCCTCCCCGCGCTCAGCGCGTGGCGGTGAGGTCACGCACCACGCGGACGAACTCCTCGCCGCGCTGGGCGTACGAGACGAACTGGTCCTGCGACGCGCCCGCCGGGGCCAGCAGCACGGTGTCCCCCGCCTGGGCGAGGTCGCGTGCGGCCGTCACCGCCCGGCGCATCACGGTCTCAGTGTCACCGGGATCGATCACCACAACCGGGACCTTGGGCGCGTGTCGGGCCAGCGTGTCGGCCAGCGGTCCCGGGTCGGCGCCGATCACGACGGCGGCGCGCATCCGGTCCGCACGCGAGGAGACGAGGTCGTCGAAGGTGGCGCCCTTGGCCAGGCCGCCGGCGATCCACACGACGGTGCCGTGCGCGAAGCCCGCCAGGGACGCGGCCGCGGAGTGGGCGTTGGTCGCCTTCGAGTCGTTCACGTAGGTGACGCCGCCCGACTCCGCGACGCGCTGGATCCGGTGCTCGCTGGGCCCGAAGGACCGCAGGCCGTCGCGGACGGCGGACGCGGGCACGCCGTGCGCCCGGGCCAGCGCGGCGGCGGCCAGGGCGTCCGCGACGATGTGCGTGGGCACGACGCCGTTGTGGTCGCCGAGCTGCTTGAGGTCCGCGAGCGTGCCGAGCTCCGCGGCGCTCTTGCGGCGGTCCGGGTCGTCGTGCTCGGCGTGGAAGGCGCGGTCCACGAGGACGTCGTCGACCAGCCCGAGGTCGCCCGGCCCGGGCGTGCCCACCGCGAAGCCGACGGCGCGTGCGCCCTCGACCACGTCGGCCTCGCGCACCAGGTCCTCGGTCGTCGGGT
Organism: Promicromonospora sp. NPDC110617; assembly: GCF_055598465.1. Taxonomy (NCBI): domain Bacteria; kingdom Bacillati; phylum Actinomycetota; class Actinomycetes; order Micrococcales; family Promicromonosporaceae; genus Promicromonospora; species Promicromonospora sp. NPDC110617. Next base: position 2,336,169 of record NZ_JBVKBM010000001.1, on the reverse strand, counting down.
CCGCGACGTTGTAGACGCAGGCGACCTGGACGCGCTCGAAGATGCGGCCCTTGTCGCGGGTGTAGGCCTCGAGCGAGCCGTGCCAGTCGAGGTGGTCGGCCGACACGTTCAGCACGGCGCCGGCCTGGAGCGACATGGTGTGCGTGAAGTGGAGCTGGAAGCTGGACAGCTCCACGGCGATCACGTCGAGCGCGGGGTCCAGGGCCGCCTCCACCAGCGAGCGGCCCACGTTGCCGACGGCGGCGGTGCGCAGGCCCGCGGCACGCAGGATCGCGGCCAGCATCTCGACGGTGGTCGTCTTGCCGTTGGAGCCGGTGATCCCGAGCCATGCGGCCGGCTCGTCGGCGCCCAGGCGGTTCGTGCGCAGGCGCCAGGCGAGCTCGACCTCGCTCCAGACGGGCACGCCCGCGGCGAGCGCCGCGGCGACCAGCGGGTGGTGCGGGGGGAAGCCGGGCGAGGCGACGAGCAGGTCGGCCTGCGCGATGACGGCGGCCGCGCCGTCGGCGTCGAGCCGTCCGTGGTCGGCGTCGTGCGCCTTGTCGTCGACGGTGACCAGGGAGGCCACGCGCGGTTCGAGCACGCGCTGGAGCGACCGGCCGGTGACGCCGAGGCCCGCCAGGACCGTGCGGGCCTCCGCGAGGGGGACGCGCGGCTCGACCGTGCCGTAGGTGTCGGCCGTGCCGTCGGCGCCGGGGGCCTCGGTCACGAGGCCACCCACTCGGCGTAGAAGATGCCCATGCCCAGGCCCGCGAGCAGGCCCGCGATGAGCCAGAACCGGATGACGATGGTCACCTCGCCCCACCCGGACAGCTCGAAGTGGTGCTGCAGCGGCGCCATCTTGAACACGCGCCGGCCGGTCATCTTGAAGAAGCCGACCTGGATCACCACGGACGAGACGATCAGCACGAACATGCCGCCCAGCAGCACGGCCAGCAGCTCGGTACGGCTCAGGATCGACAGGCCGGCCAGCGCGCCACCCAGGGCGAGCGAGCCGGTGTCGCCCATGAAGATCTTGGCGGGGTTGGCGTTCCACCACAGGAAGCCGACGCAGGCACCCGTCACGGCGGCGGCGACGATCGCGAGGTCCTGCGGGTCGCGCACCTCGTAACACCGTGGTCCGGCCGTGGCCAGGAACTGGCAGGACTGGTTGAGCTGCCAGATGCCGACCAGCACGTAGGCGCCGAAGGTGATGATCGAGACGCCGGTGGCCAGGCCGTCCAGGCCGTCGGTCAGGTTCACCGCGTTGGACCAGGCGGAGACCAGGAGGTTGGCCCAGATCACGAAGAGGATCAGGCCCACGGTCGCGCCGGCGAACGCCAGGTCGAACTCGGTGTCGCGCAGGAACGAGATCTTGGTCGACGCGGGGGTGCGCGAGTTCTCGTTGGGGAACTGCAGCGCGAGCACGGCGAACGAGATGCCGACGATGCCCTGGCCGATCAGCTTGGCGCGCGCCGTCAGGCCGAGCGAGCGCTGCTTGCGGATCTTGGTGAAGTCGTCGAGGAACCCGACCAGGCCGAGGCCCGCCATGAGGTAGAGCGCGAGCAGCGCGGAGACGCTCGGCAGCCGCCCCGACACCAGCATGGAGGCCGCGACACCGATCAGGGTGGCCGCGATCATGACGACGCCGCCCATGGTGGGGGTGCCACGCTTGGTGAAGTGCCCCGTGGGGCCGTCCTCGCGGACGAACTGGCCGTAGTTCTTGTGGACCAGGAACCGGATGAAGACCGGCGTGCCCAGCAGGGCCACGAGCAGCGCCACCGCGGCGCTGACCAGGATCGCGATCACTTGTTGTTGTCCTTAGCGGTCAGAGCCATCGACAGGTGGTCGCCGAGCTCCCAGAGTCCGGAGCCGAGCGAGGACTTCACGAGCACGACGTCGCCGGGCTCCAGCGACTCGTCCAGCAGGGTGCGGGCGGCGTCCAGGTCGGGCACGAAGATCGACTCCGACCCCCAGGACCCCTCCTGCATGGCGCCCTCATGGATGTGATAGGCGCCGTCGCCCACGACGACGAGCTGCTTGATGTTCAGCCGTACCACGAGGCGGCCGATCTCGTCGTGCGCGGCGCGCGCGCCTTCACCGAGCTCACGCATCTCGCCGAGCACCGCGACGGAGCGGCGGGTGCGCCCGGCCATCACGGCGAGCGTGCGCAGGGCGGCCTTCATCGAGTCCGGGTTCGCGTTGTACGCGTCGTCGATCACGGTGACGCCGTCGGGCCGCTCGGTGACGGCCATGCGGTGCGGGCTGCGGGCGGTCGCGGCGGAGAGCCGCTGCGCGACGTCGGCCACGGACACCCCGAGACGCAGGGCGACCGTCGCCGCCGCGAGCGCGTTGCTCACGTGGTGGGGGCCGACGAGCTGGAGGGCGACGTCGGCGCGCTGCTCGCCGTCCCCGGACGGCGCGGCACCCGGCGCGACGCGGAGCGTGAAGCTGGCGCGGCCCGTGGCGTCGACCGTGATGTCCTCGGCGCGGACGTCGGCGGCCGGGATGGTGCCGAAGGTCTGCAGCGTCGTGCCGGGCGCGGTCTGGCCGGCCATCGCGGCGACGCGCAGGTCGTCGGCGTTGAGCACCACGGTGCCGCCGTCGACGACGCCGGAGACCATCTCGGCCTTGGTCTTGGCGATGGCCTCGACGCTGCCGAAGTGACCCACGTGCGCCACGCCCACGGCGAGCACGACGCCGACGTCGGGCGGCGCGATGCGCGTGAGGTAGGCGATGTTGCCGATGTGGTCGGCGCCCATCTCGGCCACCAGGTACCGGGTGTGCCCGGTGACGCGGAGCACCGTGAGCGGCAGGCCGATCTCGTTGTTGAACGAGCCGGTGGGGACGATGATCGCGTCCTCGCCCGCGCCTGCCTCGGGCGTGAGGAGCTGGCCCAGCAGGTCCTTGGTGGTGGTCTTGCCGACCGAACCGGTCACGCCGATCACCCGCGGCGCCTCGCCGTCGGACGCGGTCTCGCGGACCGTCGCCAGGACGTATCGGGCGAGCTCGCCCAGGGCCGCCTGCGGGTCGTCCACCACGACGGTCGGCAGGCCGTCGAGCTCGCGGGCCGCCAGCACCAGCGCGGCACCCGCCGCGACGGCCCGGCCCGCGAAGTCGTGCCCGTCCACCCGCTCCCCCGGCAGAGCCACGAACAGCGCCCCCGGCCCGGCCTCGCGCGAGTCGATGATCACCGCCCCCGTGACCGTGACGTCCGGGTCGGCATGCAGCCGCCCGCCGGTGGCTGCGGCGACCTGTGCCGCAGTCAGCTCGATCATGCCTGTGTCGTCCTCTCCTGCGTGGGTCCTGCTGGGGTTGCACGTCCTACTGCTGCGCCGACGGTACGCACGGCGCGTCCTGCTCGGGTCACGCGCCGCGGGCCGCCAGCGCGGCGCGCGCCTCGACCCGGTCGTCGAGCACGTGGTCCACGCCGGCGATCTCCTGGATCGTCTCGTGCCCGCGACCCGCCACCAGCACGGTGTCGTCCGGGCCGGCCGCCAGGATCGCGGTGCGGATGGCATCCGCGCGCGGGGCGACCTCGTGGACCTCCACCGTACGCGAGCCGCCGTCGTCCCCCGTCTCGACGGTGCCGGGCGTGCCGCTGCCGGGGGTGCCGTCGCCCGGCTCGTCGACGCCGGTGCCGGCCAGGACCTCGGTCCGCACCTTGGCGGGGTCCTCGTCGTGCGGGTCGTCGTCCGTGACATAGACGACGTCGGCGCCGTGCACCGCTGCCGCGCCCATGAAGGGGCGCTTGCCGGGGTCGCGGTCGCCGGTGGCGCCGAAGACGACGGCCAGCTTGCCCGCCGTCGTCGGGCGCAGGGCCGCCAGGGCGAGCTCCAGGGCCTCGGTGTTGTGCGCGAAGTCCACGACCACGCGCGGGGCGGTGGCCAGCACCTCCATCCGGCCGGGCACGGTGGCGCTCAGGCCGTCGGCGGCCGCCAGCGCGTCGGTGACGTCGCGGATGTCCGAGCCGCCCTCCAGCACCATCGCGACGGCGAGGGCCGCGTTGGCCACGTTGTAGCCGCCCGGCAGCGAGGTGGAGGTGCGCAGCGTGCGGCCGTCGCGGTGCGTCAGCGTGAAGGCGGACCCGGTGCCGTGCGGCGCGACGTCGGTCACGACCCAGTCGGCGGCCTTGCCCGGCAGCGTGGTCAGTGTGGCGACGGGGATCTGGGCCTCGTTCGCCATGCGCTCGCCCCAGGCGTCGTCGACGGTGACGACGCCGCGACGGGCACGGGCGGGCGTGAACAGCTCGGCCTTGGTGGCGAAGTACGACTCGAAGTCGCCGTGGAAGTCCAGGTGGTCCTGGGTCAGGTTGGTGAACCCGGCGACGCCGAACACGATGCCGTCGACGCGGTGCTGCGCCAGGGCGTGGGAGGAGACCTCCATGGCGAGGGTGCGCACGTGGTCCTCGCGCATCGCGGCCAGGAGCGCCTGGAGGTCGGCGGCCTCGGGCGTGGTGAGCGTGCTGGCGATCACGCGGTCGCCGGAGCGGGTCTCGACGGTGCCGATCAGGCCGCCCGTCCAGCCCAGGGCCCGCAGCAGGTGGTCGAGCTGGTAGGTCGTGGTGGTCTTGCCGTTGGTGCCGGTGACGCCGAACGTCATCAGATCCTCGGCCGGGTTGCCCAGCACCCAGGCGGCGACCTGGCCGAGGATGCCGCGGGGGTCGTCGGCGACGAGTACCGGGGTGGTGCTGTCGGCCCCGATCAGCTCCGCCCCGCGCGCGTCCGTGAGGACGGCGACGGCCCCGCGCCCGACGGCGTCCGCGGCGAACTGCGCGCCGTGCGCGCGGGCGCCGGGCAGGGCCACGAACAGGTCCCCGTCCTGGACCACCCGGTTGTCCGAGGCCACGCAGGTGACCGCGGCGTCGGCGCCGTGACCTGGGGCGATGGTGAGGCCGAAGGCGACGGCGAGGTCCGAGACCTGGCGCGCTGTCGTGGCGGCCGGGCGGATCCGGTCGATCGGGGATGTCACGGAGAAGAACCTACCGTCTCCAGCGACGGGGTCTCGTCCTGGGTGTGGGCCTTGGGTGGTGGTTGTGGGGTGGTCCGGTTGCCCTCCGGGCAAAGGTGAGGTGATCTGTCGATCCTGAAGCCGACAAGCGAAAACGACACCGACGTCGTCGCCCGTCATTCTCACGATGCCCTCGGGCCCGTTCGAACTACAGAGCTGTGCGAGCCAATTCGGCCGCCCACTCAACGACAGACAACGGTATCGCCCGGGACAGCGGATCGATCATCAACTGCGCCTCGTCCGCCGGCTCATCCTCGCCTCTGAAGATCGCGAACCAGAGCTTCTGACCAGCCCCGTCACTCACCTGGAACTCCAGGGAGAGCTCGTCGCCACCGGCAGGCCCGACGCTCTCGATGGGCTGAACCTCAATCTCGAGCCCAGAAACCATGTATGCCATCTCGCCCCCCACCAGAATGAGCGCTCACGGCACCGCGAGAACCGCGATGAGATCGAATGTCAGGTGCCGGGGAAACGCGATGTGTACCGCGAGCGCCGCAGCCGGAGGGAGCGTACGCGAGCAGGGTGTGTTGCCGTGCGTAGACATTGTCCACGCACGGCAACACACCCCCGTGACCAACCTTTTTCCTGGCTGGTCAACCTACCCAGACCACTACCGCGCCACCAGGTCCGGCAGCTTCTCTCCCGCGGACAGCGAGGTGTGCAGGTGGCACGCCACCAGCCGCCCCTCCTCGGCCTGCGCCGTCCGCCCCAGCACCGGCAGCTCCGTGCGGCACACGTCCATCGCGTGCGGGCACCGCGGCGCGAACGGGCAGCCTGGCTCGCGCTGGGACAGGTCCGGCGGGGCGCCGGGGATGCCCGAGAGGTCGCGGCGTGGCCCGTGCAGGGGAGGGAACGACCCGAGCAGCCCCGCGGAGTACGGGTGCCGCGGGTGCGTGTACACGTCACGCGCCGCCGCCGTCTCCACGATCTCGCCCGCGTACATGACCGCGATGCGGTCGGCGACCTCCACCAGCAGGGACACGTCGTGCGTGATGAGCACCACGGAGAAGCCCAGCCGCTCGCGCAGCTCCATCACCTGCTCCAGGATTTGGCGCTGCATCACCACGTCGAGTGCCGTGGTGGGCTCGTCCATGATGAGCACCTGCGGCTCCAGGGCCAGCGCCATCGCGATCATCACGCGCTGGCGCATGCCGCCGGAGAGCTGGTGCGGGTAGGCCCGCAGCCGGTCGGCCGAGATGCCGACGAGGCGCAGCAGCTCCGCCGCCCGCTCCCGGGCCTCCCCGCGTCCCATCCTGGGCCGGTGCGCCAGGATGCCGTCGACGAGCTGCTTCTCCACCCGGAACACCGGGTTGAGCGAGCTCATCGCGCCCTGGAACACGATCGCGATGTCGCTCCAGCGGGCGGCCCGCAGCTCGGCGTCGGACAGGGCGAGCAGGTCCGCCCGCTTGCCGTCGCGGTTCGTGAGCCACACCTCGCCGCCCGTGATGAGGCCGGGCGGGGCGAGCAGCCGCGTCGCGGCGTAGGCGAGGGTCGACTTGCCGCAGCCCGACTCCCCCGCCAGCCCCAGCACCTCGCCGCGGCGCAGGGTCAGGGAGACGTCGCGCAGCACGTGCGTCGGGTCGTCGCCGAACCCGTAGTCGACGCTCAGGTTCCGGATCTCGAGGACCGGGTCCTCCGCCGTCGGCCCGACGCCGGAAGCAGCGCCCACGACCGGATCGGTAACTGCGCCTGCGCTCATGACCGCACCTCCCGCACCACCGGGGTGAACCCCACGCGCGGCCGGATGCCCCGGCGGCGCAGCGAGCGCGCGTGCAGGCCGGTGGACCGCAGGCGGGGGTTGACGATCTCGTCGATACCGAAGTTGACCAGGGTCAGCGCCATGCCGAGCAGCGCGATGCACGCCCCGGCCGGCACGAACCACCACCACGCGCCACGCTGCAGCGCGAGGTTGTTCTGCGCCCAGAACAGGATGGTGCCCCAGTTCCAGTCGCTGACCGGCGTGATGCCGATGAACGACAGCGTGACCTGGGACAGCACCGCGAACGTCACGGTGCCCACGAACCCGGAGGCGATGACGGCCGTCAGGTTCGGCATGACCTCGGCGAGCACGAGGCGCCACGTGCGCTCCCCGTTGGCCCGGGCCGCCTCGACGAAGTCGCGCTTGCGCAGCGACAGCGTCTGGGCGCGCAGCACGCGAGCACCCCAGGCCCAGCCGGTCGCCCCGATGACCAGCGCGACGGTGAGCCCGCCGGCGGACGGGAGCTGCGCGGCGATCAGGATGATCAGCGGCAGCTGCGGGATGACCAGGAACATGTTCGACAGCGCGGACAGCGACTCGTCACCGATGCCGCCGACGAACCCGGCGGTCACACCGACGAGCACGCCCACCACGGTGGCGCTCACGCCGGCCACCAGGCCGACGACGAGCACGCCGCGAGCGCCCACGATGATCTGGGACAGGATGTCGCGCCCGGTGTGGTCGGTGCCGAGCCAGTGGGTGGCGGACGGCGGGCTGAGCAGCGCGTCGCTCACCTGGTTGGGGTCGTACGGCGAGAGCCAGGGACCCACCAGGGCGAGCAGCGTGAAGAAGCCGAGGATGACCAGGCCGGTGACGACCTTGCCGTTGCGCAGGAACAGCAGCTGGTTCTTCATCGGTCCTCCGTCCGGGTGCGGGGGTCGAGCAGGGCGTAGGCGAGGTCGGCCACCATGTTCGCCACGAGGACGGACAGGGTGATGACCAGGAAGCAGCCCTGCATCAGCGGGTAGTCGTGCGTGGAGACCGCCTGGTAGAGCGTGTAGCCGATGCCCTGGTAGGAGAAGACCATCTCCATGATCAGCGTGCCGCCGACGACGAAGCCGAGGGACAGCGCGAAGCTGGAGACCTGCGGCAGCACGGCGTTGCGCGCGGCGTAGCCGAGCATGACCTGCCGCTCGGGCAGGCCCTTGGCGTGCGCGACGGTGACGTAGTCCTCGGACGAGACGGTCACCATCATGTTGCGCATGCCGAGCACCCAGCCGGCCACGGACGACAGCACCACGGTCAGGGCGGGCAGGAACCCGTAGTAGACGACGGACCCGATGAACTCACCGGTGAACGCCGGCACGAGCCCGCGGTCGTAGCTGCCGCTGGACGGGAACCAGCCGAGGTTGACCGACAGCACGGCGATGGTGATCAGGCCCAGCCAGAAGTACGGCACGGCCTGGAAGAACGTCGCCACGGGCAGCAGCCCGTCGGCCCAGGTGCCGCGGCGCCAGCCGAGGAACGTGCCGATGAGCGAGCCGATCACGAAGGCGACGATCGTGGCGACGCCGACCAGTCCCACGGTCCACGGCAGCGACTGGGCCACGATGTCGGCCACGGGCGTCGGGAAGTGCGTGAAGGACAGCCCGAGGTCGCCCCGCAGGAGCAGGCCCCAGTAGTCGACGTACTGCTGCCAGAGGCTGGTGTCCTGGTCCAGGCCGAACAGCACGCGCAGCGAGTGCTCGGCGTTGCTGTCGATCCGGCCCTGCATGCGGCCCAACAGGGCCGTCACGGGGTCGCCCGGCAGCAGGCGCGGGATGAAGAAGTTGATGGTGATCGCGGCCCACGCGGTCAGCGCGTAGAACACGATCCTGCGCAGCAGGAACCTCATGCGGCCACCTCCCCGTTCCCGGTCGCATTCCCGCCGGCCCCGTGACCGGCGTGGCGGACGGCGGGCCCGACGTCGGGCCGCCCCTCCCGCCGGCTGTACCCCCAGCACGCGGCGGACCGCCCGGGGGCGACCTCGATGAGCTCGGGGGTCTCGGTGCGGCACAGGTCGGTCGCGTACGGGCAGCGCGGTGCGAACCGGCAGCCGGGCGGCGGGTCCACGAGGCTCGGCGGCTCGCCGCCGGTCCCCTGCTCCCGGACGGCGGCGGCGCCGGTGCCCGCCAGGTCGTCGGGGTCGGGCGCGGAGGCGATGAGCAGCCGCGTGTAGGGGTGCAGCGGCTCCTGGGTCACGGACTCGGAGTCGCCGGTCTCCATGACCTGCCCCGCGTACAGCACGGTGGTGCGGTCGGCGAAGTACCGCGCCGACGCGATGTCGTGCGTGATGTACAGGACGGCGATCCCGAGCCGGTCGCGCAGGTCGGCCAGCAGGTTGAGGATGCCCAGCCGGATCGAGACGTCGAGCATGGAGACGGGCTCGTCGGCGAGCAGCACCTCGGGGTCGGCGGCCAGGGCCCGCGCGATGGCGATGCGCTGCCGCTGCCCGCCGGACAGCTCGTGCGGGTACTTGTCCACGTACCGCGCCGCGGGCGTGAGGTGCACGCGCTCCAGCAGCTCGGTCAGCGCCGCCTCCAGCTCGGGCCCGCGCAGCGTGCCCCCGCTGGACTGCTTGCGGTGCAACCGCAGCGCCCGGGTCAGCGTGTAGCGCACGGGGTGCACCGGGTTCAGGGAGCCGAACGGGTCCTGGAAGATCATCTGCACGCGTCGCACGTACGCGCGGAAGGCCCGGCGGCCCCGCAGGCGGGCCTCGGCGCCGTCGAGCAGCACCTGCCCGCCCGTGATCGGGATCAGTCCGGCCAGCAGCCGGGCGACCGTGGACTTGCCGGACCCCGACTCCCCCACCACGGCCAGGACCTGGCCGCGGTGGAGCTCGAGGTCCACGCCGTCCACGGCGTGGATCGCCCGGGCGGGCGAGCGGCCGCTGACGCGGCGCCCGCCCGCTCGGAAGTGCTTGGTGAGGCCGTGCGCGGCCAGCACCGGTGTCGTCTCGCTCATCAGCCTTCCGCAGGCTTGAGGTGCATCAGGATCTGGGCGGCCTGCACACCGGTGGGCTGGGGCTGGTTGTACGGGTCCTCCTCGGACGGCCAGCCCACGTAGTTCTGCGTCGAGTACTGCGCGGTGGCCGGGCGGGTCCAGATGGCGATGCCCGGCACCTCCTCGACGAACACCTTCTGGATGGTGTCCAGCGCCTCGGTGCGCGTGGCGTCGTCCGGCGCGGCGGCGTAGTCGGCGAGCGCCTGGGTGGCGTCGTCGTTCTGGAAGCGGCCGAAGTTCCAGGTGGCCGGCTCGCCGAGCTTCTTGTAGTGGGCGCCGTCCAGGATGTCGGAGTACATGTCCCAGGGGGTGGCGCCGCCGTCGGTCCAGTGCAGGGTGGCCTGGAAGTCACCGCCGGGGATGATGTCGGCGAACCAGCCGTCCTGGTTGACGGGGTTGACGGTGGCGGTGGCGCCGAGCTCGGCGGCGGAGTTCTTGATGAGGTCCAGGGCGGTCAGGTAGTCGTTCCAGCCGGCCGGGTTGACCAGCTCGAACGTCACCTCGTCGCCGTCGGGGTCGACGAGCTTCTCGCCCTCCCAGGTGTAGCCGGCGTCCTCCAGCAGGGCGCGGGCGCCCTCGACGTCGACCGCGTACTCCTGGTCGGCGTAGTCGGCGGAGAGGAACTCCTCGCCGGCGGGCAGCGGCAGGCCGGTGACGCTGGTCAGGGCGGGGTTGACGCCGGAGGTGGCGACGTCGACGAGCTCCTGGCGGTCGATGACCATGTTGAGGGCCTGGCGGAACGCCTTGTCGTCGAACGGCTTGGTCTCGTTGTTCAGGTAGAGCACGTCGATGCCGAGGCCGCCGGCGGCGTACTGGTGGTAGTGCTCGGGGTCCTGGGCGATGTAGACGTTCTCGTAGTCGGCGATGAACGTCCAGCCCCACTGCGCCTCACCGGTGGTCAGGGCCGTGGTCAGGGCGTTGTTGTCGTTGTACGACGAGTACCGGATCTCGGGGACGGCGGGCTTGCCGCCCCAGTAGTCGTCGCGGGCCACGACGGTGGCGGCCTGCGGTGTCCAGGACTCCAGCGTGTACGGGCCGGTGCCCACGGGGTCGGGGTTGGTGTCGGTGGTCGGGTCCTTCACGTCGGCCCAGATGTGCTCGGGCACCATGACCAGGTCGTACAGCTTGGACTGGTTGACGAACTGCCCGGCGGTGAACGTGACGGTCACGGTGGACCCGTCGGTCTCGACGGTGTCGTAGGGCAGGGCGCCGGTGTTGAGCGCCTCGAAGTCCTTGCGGAGCTGGATGGAGAACGCGACGTCGTCGGCGGTGAACTCCTCCCCGTCCGACCAGGTGACGCCCTCGCGGGGCGTGATGACGGCCTCGGTGAAGTCCTCGTTCCACTCGATGCTGTCGGCGAGCCAGGGCTCCGGGTCCTCGGAGGGCCGGGCCTGGTTGCGCATCATCAGCGGCTCGTAGATCGTGAACGCGTAGCCCAGCGAGAGCGCGGACGAGCCCGTGGCGAACGGGCTGTGGTTCTCGGTCTGGACGCCGTTCGGCATGCCGACGGTCAGGGTCTCCCCGCCGCCCGCCTGGGTGGCGGTGCCGCCACCACCACCGCCGCTGCAGGCTGCCAGCAGCGCGACGGCTGCCGCGGCCGCCACGACGGCGACGTGCTTGTGAATCCTCACGGTGTGCCTCCTTGCACTCGTCCCGGTCGGGACAGATGGGGTCTGATCAGTGGGCTCCGGCGCCGGGTTCCTCCCCGGGCCGGACGGTCAGCTCGTTGGTCAGGCGCAGGTCCGCGACGGACCTGCCCGTACGCAGCCGGTAGATTCCCGGCGGCGTGGTCCAGCCCTTGGCCTGCGGGTCCCAGACCTGCAGCGCCCGGGTGGGAACTGGTACGCGCACGGTGGCGCTGCCCATGGCGGGCACGTCCGCCACGGCGAAGCCGCCGAGCCACCGCACGGGGCGGCTCGGTCCGCCCGCGGGTGCCTCGACGTAGACCTGGACCACCTCGCGGCCCGCGCGGGACCCGGTGTTCCGGACGGTCACGTACGCGGTCAGGGTCGCGGGCGCGTCGTGGGACTGGCCCCAGGCGAGGACGGCGTCCTCGTACTCCCAGGTGGTCCAGCCCAGGCCGTGCCCGAAGGGCGCGGCGGGCACGGGCGCGCCGGCCCCCGCGGCGTCCGGCCCGGCGGCCAGGCGCCGCTCCCAGGCGCGGTAGCCGACGTCGGTCCCCTCGGTGTAGTCGACGACGCCGTCCACCGGCCGCGCGTGCGGCACCGGGACGTCCTCGAAGCGTGCGGGGAGCGTCCACGGCAGGCGGCCGGACGGCTCGGTGACGCCGGTCAGCACGTCGGCGAGCGCCGTGCCCGCCTCCTGCCCGGGCAGCCAGCCCCACAGCGCGGTGGGCACCTCGTCCAGCCAGGGCAGCAGCACGGGCGCGCCCGCATTGACGACGACGACGGTGCGCGGGTTGGCCGCCGCGACGCGCCGCACGAGCTCGTCCTGGTTGCCGGGCAGGTCCAGGTCCGGCCGGTCGTAGCCCTCGGACTCGACCTCGGCGGTGGTGCCGACGAGCACCACGGCGACGTCGGCGGCGGCAGCGGCCTCGACGGCGGCGGCCAGCTCGTCGGCGGACGAGGGGCCGGGCAGCCGGTGCACGAGGGCGGCGCGCACGAAGTGCCCGTAGCCCACGGCGTGCACCACCTGGACGGTCGCGTCCAGCGCGGCGGTGCCGCTCGCCTGCGCGAGGGCCGCGATCGGGTGGTTGTGCCCGGAGGAGAGCACCACGTCCTCGTTCACGACGGTGCTACCCGTGGCGACCTCGGCGCCGTCGACGAGCACGCGGTGCACGCCGACGGTGCCGACGCCCAGCTCGTGGGCGCCCGGCTCGTCCAGCCGGACGGTCGCCCGCAGGCGGACGGCGTCGGCGTCGGGCCGCACGTCCTCCAGCCAGCCGGTCCACTCCCGGGCGGTGCGCTCCTCGAGCGTGCTGCCGTCGGCGGCCAGGAGCTCGACGCGCAGGCCGGGCTCGCCGGTGACCGGGTCGGTGCATCGGTCGACGTCGAGCTCCGGCGGGTTGTGCAGGGCGCGGGCGCCGGCCAGCACGGTCAGCTCGGAGCCGGCCGGCAGCGCGGCACGCAGCTCGTCGGCGGGGTAGGTCAGATGGTCGGGCTGCACGAACGAGGAACCGCCGCCCTGGAAGAACGGCTCGATCGCGGCCGGCCCGAGCAGCGCGACCCGCAGCGGCCGGGTGCCGTCCTGCACCGGCACCAGGCCGGCGTCGTCCTTGAGCACCACCACGGACCGGGCCGCCAGCTCGCGCAGGAGCTCGCTCGACGCCGCGGCCGGGGCGGCCGCCTGGTCGGGCACCGCCTGGAGTGCGAGGTGCGCGACGCCGTTGCCGGTGCCGGTGCCGTCGGCGGCGCCGGGCAGCACGAGGCGACCGGTGCGGTGGGCGAGCCGCAGCAGACGCAGCACCTTGTCGTCCAGCTCCGACTCGGCGACCTCGCCGGAGCGGACGGCGTCGAGCAGTCCGTCGCCCCACGCGCCGTCGGGCCCGGGCATCTGCAGGTCCAGGCCGCCGCGCACGGCGGGCACCACGGACTGGGTGGCGACCCAGTCGCTCACGAACAGGCCGTCGTAGCCCCACTCCTCCTTGAGCAGGTCGACCACGAGCGGCCGGTGCTCCAGCAGGGGCGCCGCGAGGCCCTCAGTGTCGGCGCCGTTGTAGGCGCCCATGACGGACCACGGGTTGACGTCGCGCACGAGGCGCTCGAAGGGCGCCAGGTAGGCCTCGCGCAGCGTCCGCTCGTCGAGGCGCGCGAAGTAGCGCGTGCGCTCGGTCTCGGAGTCGTTGGCGACGTAGTGCTTGACGCACATCCCGACGCCCCGCTCCTGCGCGGCGCCCACGAGCGCCACCGCGATCTCGGCCGTCAGGTGCGGGTCCTCGGAGTAGCACTCGAAGTGGCGGCCGCCCACGGGGGTGCGCTGGAGGTTGACCTGCGGGGCCAGCACCACGTCGACGCCGTGGCGCCGGGCCTCGGCCGCGAACAGCGACCCGGCGCGGCGGGCCAGCTCCAGGTCCCAGGTCGCGGCCAGCGCGGACGGCGCGGGGAACATCGCGGACGTCCCGCCGTTCGGACCACGCACGCCGACCGGACCGTCGGACAGCACCACCGGCTCCAGCCCGATCCGCGGCACCCCCGTGGTGGTCCACATGGACGCGCCCACGACGAGCGACACCTTCTCCTCGGCGGAGAGCCCGTCACGGAGCCGGAGCAGCTCGGGCTCCGTTGCGACGACCTGCGCGGTAACTGCCTGCGATGACAAGTGCTTCTCCGTTCGGCGGTGGACGGCTGAGCGCATTCAACCACACTTACTTACTGGTTAGTAAGCCCGGATTCTCGGCTATCGTGAGCCCATGCCAGAAGCGACCGGGCAGGCTGCCCCCAAGGCCAAGCGGCCCACGCGCGACCAGCGGCGGGAGGAGATCCTCGCCGCCGCGACGCGCGTGTTCGGCTCCAAGGGCTACCACCAGGGCTCGCTCGTCGACGTCGCCGCCCAGGTGGGCATCACGCACGCCGGGGTGCTGCACCACTTCGGCAGCAAGGACAAGCTGCTGTGGGAGGTGCTCGAGTACCGCGACCGCGTGGACGTGCAGCACCTGGAGGGCAAGCACATCCCGGGCGGCATGGAGCTGTTCCGCCACCTGGTCACCACCGCGCGGCTGAACGCCGACCGGCGCGGCATCGTGCAGGCCTACGCGGTGCTCACCGGCGAGTCCGTGACCGACGGGCACCCGGCGTCCACCTGGGTCGCCGAGCGGTTCTCCGTGCTGCGCGGCGAGATCTCCCAGGCCGTCCGCGAGCTGGCCGCCGAGCGGGACGTGACCCTGCCCGAGGGCGAGCCCGAGCGCGCCGCCGCCGCGGTGATCGCCGTCATGGACGGCCTCCAGCTCCAGTGGCTGCTGGACCCCGCGGCGGTGGACCTGGCGTCGGCCACGGAGTTCGCCATCGAGTCGATCCTGACCGCGACCCTGGGCGCCGCGGTGCGGATCACGACCTGACCCGCGACCGCCTCACCACTCGGTCTTGAGCCGCCGCTTCGGGTCCTCGCTGGGCGGCACGTCCATCTTCTGCAGCGTGAAGCCCATGACGTCGCTGAACACCGGCGCCGCGACGTCGCCGCCGAAGATCGAGCTGTGCGGGCTCTTGAGAAACACTGCCACGGTGTACCGGGGGTCGTCGGCCGGCGCGACGCCGATGAACGACGCCATGTACGTCCAGCCGCCCCCCGCGGGCATCTGCGCGGTACCGGTCTTGCCGGCCACACGGTAGCCCGGCACGGCCGCGTTGGTACCCGTACCGCCGTCCTCGGTCACGGTCTCCATCATCTCGACCAGGGTGTCCGCGGTCTTCTGCGAGATGACCCGCTCCCCCGGCTCGCGCTCGGCCGGCGTCGTGACGCCGTCGGGGCTCGTGGAGCCCTCGAAGAGCGTCGGCGTCATCCGCACGCCGCCGTTCGCCACGGTCGAGAACACGCTCGTGGCCTGCATCGCGTTGACGGACAGGCCCTGCCCGAACAGCACCGCGTACTGCGTGCGGCCGTCCCAGTCGGCGACGTCGGCGGGCGGCATCAGGCCCACGGACTCGCCAGGCAGGCCCAGGCCGGTCGGCTCGCCGAACCCGAACTTGTACAGGTAGTCCTGCCGGGTCTGCAGCGGGATCTTCTCCCCGGCCTGCACGGTGCCCGTGTTCGACGACTGCGCCAGCACGCCTGTCAGCGTGAGCTTCTGCACGGGGTGCTCGTGCGAGTCACGGAAGGTCTGGCCGTTCGGCGTCGTGTAGGTGTACGGCACGGTGAACCGGCTGTTCGGGTTCCAGTAGCCGCCCTCCAGTGCCGCGGCCATGGTGACCACCTTGCCGGTCGAGCCCGGGTCGAACACGTCCTTCACGGCGCGCGAGCCGCCCGCGACGGCCGACGTCGACCGGTCGTTCGGGTTCACCGCCCCCGAGTCCGCGAGCGCCACGATCTCGCCCGTGCGCACGTCCTGCACGATGGCGATGCCGTACTCGGCCCCGGTGGACCGCTTGGCCTCGTCGATGGAGTCCTGCGCCTTCCACTGGATGTCGTGCACCAGCGAGAGCTGGATGCTGTCGCCCGGGACCGCCGGGACCGACTCCTGGCCGGCGGCCGGGATGCGCAGGCCGTCGAGGCTGCGCTCGTAGGTGTCCGAGCCCGCGGTGCCCGCCAGCAGGTCGTCGTACGCGGCCTCGATGCCGCCCTGCCCGGTCTGCTCGTCGTCCACGAAGCCGACCAGCGAGCCCGCGACCGTGCCGGACGGGTAGGTGCGCCGGGAGGTGAGGTCGGTCCGGATGTACGCCCTGATCTGCAGGTCCGCGATGGCGCGCTGCACCTGCGGCACCACGTTCTTGGCGAGCACCTTGTAGCGGGACTCGCCCACGAGCTTGGCCGCCAGCTCGTTCTTGGGCTCGTCCAGGATCGGCGCGAGGAGCTGGGCGATGCCCAGGGCGCCGTCCTGCACCTTGTGGCCGTCCGCGTCCACCCGGCCAGAGCCGCGGAAGTCCTCGATCGCCACCGGGTCGCCCACCACCGTGTACCGGTCCACCGAGGTCGCGAGCACGACACCGTTCGCGTCGGTGATGTCGCCCCGGTGCGCGGGCGTGACCGCGGTGGCCGTGCGCGCGGCCTCGGCCTCGGCGGCCAGGCTCGGCCCCTCGATGAGCTGCACGTGCACCAGCCGCACCAGGAAGACGAGCACCACCACGGCCGCGATGCCGACCAGCCAGCGCTGCCGCACCTCCGGCCGGCCCGGCCGCGGCGGCAGCGGGCGCGCCACCCGGGACCGGGCGGGGCGGGACGGGGCGGACGCCGGGCGCGGGGCGCCGGGTGCCTGAAGGCCCAGCCGGGTGCTGGTCGCACGGGGCTGGGCCTGGGCGGGCCGGGTCTTCGCCGGCCGGGCCTTGGCCGGCTGAGCCTTGCCCGGCTGAGCCTTGGCCTGGGTGGCGCGGGCCTTGGCCGGCTGGGGCTTGGCCGCGCGGGCCTTCTGCGGCGGCGCACCGCCCTGCTTGCGCTGCGGGCTCCCGCCCTGTGCCGGCTTGCCCTGTGCCGGCTTGCCCCGTGCCGGACTACCCTGCGCCGCCTTGCCCTGCCCGCGGGCGGGCTGGGCGGAACGCGGGCCGGCAGCGCGCCCCGACGGGGTGCGCTGCCGGCCCGAGCCCGACGTCTGACCCGTCACTGGTCCGTACCCTTCACCACCTTGCCGGTAAGGACACTGACCATGGTCGGGTTCTCCGCGGGCACCATGCCGAGGCTGCGGGCCTTCTCCGGGAGGTCCGTGTGGGCGGCGCTCAGGTCCTCCTGCAGCACCTGGACGTCCTGGGCGGTCTGCGCCACGTCGCCCTGGAGCTGCGACATCTCGTAGGAGCCGCGCGCGAGCGTGGTGTTGAGCACCAGCACGGCCACGAGGGAACCGACCATCAGCGTGGCGCACAGCACGAAGAAGGGCACCCGGCTCTTCGCGTGCAGCGGCGCGCGGACCACGTCCAGGCGGCGGCCGCGCTGCGCGGCGCCCCCGGAGATCGCGGTCAGCGGTGCCCTGCGGGTGCGGGGCAGCTCGGCCGGACGGACTGCGCGGGCCGTCGCGGCGTGGGTAGCACTCATCGGCGGTCCTCCTTCGCTGTGTGGTGCCTGTTGGTGCGGTTCAGCAGGTGCTCGGGCGTGGGGCGCACGCGCCGGGCGGCGCGCAGCCGGACCGATGCCGAGCGCGGGTTGCGCTCCAGCTCGGCGGCGTCCGCCTCCTCCGCGCCCCGGGTGAGCGCCTCGAGATAGGGCCGGTGGGTCTCGGGCTCGACGGGCAGGCCGGGCGGGGCCGACGACGTGGTGCCCTGCGCGATGGCCCGCTTGACGATCCGGTCCTCAAGGGACTGGTACGACTCCACGACGATGCGGCCGTCCACCGCGAGCGCCTCGATCGCGGCGGGTACGGCCCGCTCGAGCACCTCGAGCTCGCCGTTCACCTCGATGCGCAGCGCCTGGAAGGTGCGCTTGCCCGGGTGGCCGCCGGTCTTGCGGGTCGCGGCAGGGATGACGGCGCGCAGCAGGTCGACGAGCTCCCCGCTGCGGTCCCACTCCCGCTCGGCCCGACGCCGGACGATCGCCCGCGCGATCTTGCCCGCGAAGCGCTCCTCGCCGTACTCCCGCAGGATCCGCGCGAGGTCGCGCTCGTCGTACGTGTTGAGCACGACGGCCGCCGTCAGCTCCTGGGTGGAGTCCATGCGCATGTCGAGCGGGGCGTCCTGCGCGTAGGCGAAACCACGGTCGGTCTCGTCGAGCTGCAGCGAGGACACCCCGAGGTCCATGAGCACGCCCTGCACGGCGCCGCCGGCGTGCGCGTCGACCACCTCGGTGATCTCGTCGTACACCGCGTGCACCGGCGTGAACCGGTCGCCGAACCGGGCCAGCCGCTCGCCCGCGAGGGCGAGGGCCTGGGGGTCGCGGTCGATGCCGATGACGCGGGCCGCCGGGAGCTGCTTGAGCACGGCCTCGGTGTGGCCGCCCATGCCGAGCGTGCAGTCCACCAGGACCGAGCCGGGCTCGGCGAGCGCGGGGGCCAGCAGGTCGACGCAGCGCTGGAGCAGCACCGGGAGGTGGCGGTCGGCGGCGTCACTGCCGGTGCCGGGGCGGTCGTCGGTCGCGTTCATCGGTGTCTCCCTCCTGCGTGGTGCTGGCCCTGCGTCGTGCTGGTCGTGCTCCGGCGGGCGGGGCCGCCCGGTCAGGTCTCCCTCCGCACGGTTCCGGCGGCGGGGAAGTGCGCCGGATCCTGCGGGAGGAGGCCTGGCCGTACGGCCGTCCCCTCGCCCTGCCTAGAAGCTCAGCCCGGGGAAGATCTCCTCGGCCTGATCGATGTAGTCGGGTTCGGTCTGTTCCTGATATGTGGCCCACGCCTGCGCATCCCACACCTCCACGCGGGTTCCCACCCCGATCACGACCACATCGCGGTCGAGACCGGCGTACGCCCGCAGGTGCGTCGGGATGGAGACCCGGCCCTGCTTGTCCGGGACCTCGTCGCTCGCTCCCGCCAGGAAGTTTCGCGTGTAGTCCCGTGCTGCCTTGCTCGTCACCGGCGCCTGCCGGATCTGGGTGTAGATCTGCTGGAACTCGTCCATCGGAAGAAGAAAGAGGCACCGCTCCTGCCCTTTGGTCATCACCAGTCCGCCGGACAGTCGCCCCCGGAACTTGGCGGGAAGGATCAGGCGCCCCTTCTCGTCGAGCTTCGGGGTGTACGTGCCGAGGAGCAGACCCAGACCTGCGAAACCTTCTGCCATCGCAGTCATGGGCCGACACCTCCTTCCGCTCCCGCATACTCCACGCTACTCCACTTTCCACCACCACACTCGGAAAAACCATGGGGAGAACTGCCCACCGGCCCTCAATGCGCAGGTCAAAGAGGTAAAGAGCAGGTGGAGTAAATTCATGTCCGGCGTGGCGTGGAATGTCCCGGTAGGCACCTCCGGTCCGCGGTCTCGCGCGGGTCCCCCGCCGGGCGAGACGTCGTTTCACCAGGGCGAAACAAGCCCTGGGATGTGTGAAGACCGCGTGATGCACACAACAGAGTGCTTTACATCTCTACTAGGCTGGTCCAGCCGGGCGAGCGACAGTCGCCCCGGCTTCCGAAGAGCGCGTACACGCGCGAGATACCGGCCTGACTCCCGGCCCGATGGAGGTCCCCCAGTGCACACGGAACGCGCCACGTCCGGCCTCACGGATCCTCGGTTCGGCGGAGTACCCGCTCCCCAGGGAGCGCCCGGACCAGCCGCGCTCGACGAGCTCGTGGAGACCATGGCCCGCGTCCGGGGCGCCGTGGAGTCCGTCGTGACGGGCCGGCCCGGCCTGGCCGACATCACCCTCGCCGTCCTGCTGGCCGAGGGCCACCTGCTCGTCGAGGACGTGCCCGGCGTCGGCAAGACCACCCTCGCCAAGGCCGTCGCGCGCAGCATCGACTGCCACGTGGGCCGTATCCAGTTCACGCCCGACCTGCTGCCGAGCGACCTCACGGGCGTCAACATCTTCCGCACCGGCAGCCACGAGTTCGAGTTCCGGCCGGGGCCGGTGTTCAGCAACATCGTGATCGGCGACGAGATCAACCGCGCCTCGCCCAAGACGCAGTCCGCGCTGCTGGAGTGCATGGAGGAGGGCCAGACCACGGTCGACGGCACGACCCACCAGCTCCCCCGGCCGTTCCTCGTGGTCGCCACCCAGAACCCGGTGGAGATGGAGGGCACCTACCCGCTGCCCGAGGCGCAGCGCGACCGCTTCATGGCCCGCATCACCGTGGGGTACCCGGACATCGACGCCGAGATGCTCATGCTCGACCGGCAGGAGGCCAGCACGCCGCTGGCGCACCTGGAGGCCGTGACCGACGGGCACACGCTGCTGCGGTTCGCGCAGCTCGTGCGGTCGCTGTACGCGTCACCCTCGGTCAAGCGGTACGTCGTCGGGCTCGTCGGCGCCACGCGTGAGCACCCGGGCCTGCGGCTGGGCGCCTCGCCGCGCGCCTCGCTGCAGCTCCTGCGCGCCGCCAAGGCCATCGCCGCCATGGCGGGCCGCGACCACGTGCTGCCCGACGACATCCAGCGGCTCGCCCGGCCCGTGCTGGCCCACCGCCTCATCCTCACCACCGAGTCGCGGCTCGGCGGGGTCACCCCCGAGACGCTCGTCGACGAGATCGTGCAGCGCACCCCGGTGCCGGCGCTCGAGCCCGCTGACCGGCGCCAGTTCTGAGCGGCCGGGACGGCACGGTCATGAAGTGGCGTGACACGCTCGCACGGATCAGCCGGGTCCGGCTCACCCCGCGGGGCATCGGGGCGGCCTGCGTGGGCGGGGTGCTGATCCCGCTCGGGCTGGTCCTCACCCTGCCCGACCTCGTCGGCCTGGGTGCCGCGGCGCTCATCGCGGTGGCCGTGGCCTGGCTGGTGATCGGCACCCAGCGGCTGGAGTCCGGCCGGGGCGCCCTGCACGTGACGCGGTCCGTCGCGCCCAACCCCGTGGTGCGCGACCGGACGGCGGACGTGAGCCTCCTGGTCGCCGCGCACCAGGCCTCCGGCGCGGCGTACGAGCGGCTGTCCCGCCTGCGCCTGTCCGAGCAGGCGGCGCACGAGCTCGCCGGGCACCAGGGCATCCGCGCCCGGGTCTCCGCGCGGGCCGACCGGATCACCGTGCACTACTCGCTCACGCCGATGCGGCGCGGGCGCTGGTCGCTCGGCCCGCTGCTGACCACCCGGACCGACGTGTTCGGCCTGGTCCGCGCCACCCAGCCCCTCGGCGCCGCCACGCACGTGCCCGTGTGGCCCCGGACCGTCGAGCTCGCCGTGCGCACCCGGTCGGTGGGCGACGTCGACCACTCCGCCACGGGCGCGCGCCTGCAGTCCAGCGACGACTCCGTGCTGCGGGAGTACGTCGCGGGCGACGACCCGCGCCGCGTCCACTGGGCGAGCGCGGCACGCCGCGGACAGCTCATGGTCCGCGCCGACGAGAGCGCCGGGGTGCGCCCCGTGACCGTCCTGCTCGACCGCTCCCTCCTGCCCCACTGGCAGGAGTCCGGGAGCCTGCGCCGTCCCGCGGCGGTCGACGACGGCGAGTGGGCAGTCGAGCTCGCCGCGTCGATCGCCACCTCGTTCCTCGACGCCGGTCACCCGTCCCGCCTGGTGACCACCAGCGTGGCACCCAGCGTGGACGGCGTCCGCTTCGCCATCACCCGCGCGAGCCGGTCCGCCCTGCTGGACGCCTGCGTCGACATCCGCGGGCACCGCGGCGCGTCGGAGGGACAGCACGCGACGAGCACCACCGCGCGGGCGCTCCGGCTCGCCCGCGCCCCGGGCGAGATCGTCGTGGCGGTGCTCGGCCCGCAGGGACCCGACGCGAGGCACGACCTCGCCGCGCTCGGCGCCGAGGGCACCTGCTGGGGGTTGCTGGTGGCGCCGCGCGGCGCCGGGTTCCAGCACGAGCTGGACCAGACGGCCGCCGAGCTGCGCGCCTCCGGCTGGCACGTCAGCACCTGCGAGGCCCGCACCGACCCGGAGCGCGCCTGGGCCCTGCTCGCGGAGCGTGCGCCGTGATCCCCGCGCACCGCGGCCCGCTGGTCCGCACCGTCGCGTCCGGAGTGCTCGTCGCGATCGCCGTGATCGCCTCCATGCACGCGCTCACGCTCGTCATCGACCCCGGGCCCTGGCTCACGGCCGGCACCACCGGCGTCGTCCTCGTCTCCGCCACCACCTGCGTGGTGCGGTACCTGCTGCTGCGCAACGCCGTCGACCGCGCCGCCGCCCGGCGGGCGGCGGGTCAGGGGCCGAGCGCGGACCGGGCCGCCGACCGCGCGGCCGGCAGCGCCTCGTTCTTCGCGACGGCGGCGGGCCTCCTCGTCGCCGTCTGGTTCGTCCTGGCCCGCTACGGCGGACCGGGCCAGCGGTTCGAGCCCTTCGTGGGGCCCGACTCCGTGGAGCAGGCCCTCGAACGGTTCCGCCAGGCCACCGAGCTGATGAGCACGCAGGTCGCTCCCGTCGACCCCGGCCCGGCCATCAGCATGGTCGCCGTCGGCGGCACGCTGCTGGTGCTGCTCGTGGTGGACTCCCTCGCCGGCGCCCGCATGCCGGGCTTCGCCGGGGTGCCGCTGCTGCTCCTGTGGACGCCGTCCCTGACGATCATCGGGGACGTGCAGTGGCCGGTCTTCGTCATCAGCGTCACCGCGATGCTCCTGCTGCTCACCGTCGACCCGGTGGGGCTGACCCCGGGCCGGCGCAGCGACGCCGACTCCGCGGCGGTGCGGCGGGCGCAGCGGTTCCGCTCCGGGATCACGGCCCTGACGTCGGTGGCGGTCGCCGCCACCTCGCTCGGCGTCGCGACGGGCATGGCGGCCCTCCCTGCGCTGGCCGGGACGTGGAACCAGCTCATCTCCACGCCGTCCGACACGGTGGAGCTGTCCTCCGAGCTGGACATGCGCCAGCCGCTGAGCGCCCGGTCCTCCAACACCGTGCTGACGTACACGATGGCCGAGGGCGAGCCCGCCGGCCCCCTGCGCGTCATGACCCTCACGGCCTTCGACGGCGTCCAGACCAACCGGAACGTGCCCACCGGGGGCCTGGCCGAGTTCGACCCGTCGACGGTGCTCGCGCCGCCCGGCGAGGGCGCCGACGGCGAGCGCCGCCGGATGAACCTGCGGATCGGGCAGCTCGACGGCGCGGAGCTGCCGCTGCCGCTCGAGCCCCGCACCGTCGACGTCGAGGGCGACTGGGCCTACGACGCGCTGCGGGACGAGGTGCGCAGCGGCGAGGGCACCCAGCAGGGCGCCCCGTACACCGTCGAGATCGTCGACCGCGGGCTCACCCCCGAGCTGCTGCGGGCCACGCCCACGGCGGGCGACCCCCGGTCGGCCGGCTACACGGAGGTGCCGGACACCGAGCACCGGGACGACATCGCCACCTACGCCCAGGACATCGCCGGCGACGCGCCCACCCGGTTCGACGCCGTGGTCGCGCTCCAGAACCACCTGCGCTCGGGCGCCGGGTTCGTGTACAACCCGGACGCCGACTACCGCGGCTCGTCGGACACCGTCTGGGACTTCCTGCAGAACAAGGAGGGGTACTGCACGCAGTACGCCCTCTCGATGATGGTGATGGCCCGCAGCCTCGACATCCCTGCCCGGATCGGCGTCGGCTGGCTGCCCGGCCGGCCCGACGGCGACGGCAGCTACCGGGTCACCGGCCAGGACTCGCACGCCTGGCCCGAGATCTACTTCCCGTCCGTCGGCTGGGTCCGCTTCGAGCCGACGCCGCAGGTCCAGACCGGCCCGCTGCCCTCGTACGCGAACCCCGGCACGGGCACGGCACCCAGCGCCTCGCCCACGCCGTCGCGCGCCAACGAGGTGCCCCCGCAGCAGCCGACCCAGCGGCCGGAACAGTCCGAGGCGGGCGCCACGGACGACGCGTCGTCCGGCAGCCAGGTGTCCGACCGGACCCTGCCCGGCTGGGCCTGGGTGGTCGCGGTCATCGTCGCCCTCGGGGTGCTCGGGGGCGCCGCGTGGCTGCTGCTGCGCCGTCGGACGGAGGTCGAGGAGCTCGACCCCGAGCGGGCGTGGGCCCGTGTGCTGGCGCTGCTCGCCGAGCGGGAGGTGCGGCTCGGCCCGTCGGTCACGCTGCGCCGCGCGCCGGAGGTCATCGCCGACCAGGTGCGTGCCAGGACGGGCACGCCCCTGCCCGACGACGTCGCCGAACGGCTCACGGCCCTGGCCGACGCCGCCGAGGACGAGCGCTACGCCCGCGACTCGACACCGCCGACGGCCGCCGAGCTCGAGGAGCTCACGGCCACGGTGACGGCGGAGCTGACGGAGGTGCTGGCCCGCAAGCCCTGACGATCCTGGTCGAGTACCGGAAGTCGAGTACCGGGACGAAAGACAGGAGCCGGGCCCCGCGGGGCCCGGCTCCTGTCATGTGCGGTCGTCCGGTCAGGACCACCGGGAACGGTCGGCCGGCTAGCGGCCGCCCTGGTTGCGCCGGTTCTCCCAGCGCTCTTCGAGGCGGGCGAGGAAGCCGGAACGACCACCACCACCCTGCCGCTTGCGGGCCTTGCGTGCTCCCCCGTTCGAGGGCTGGACGGTGCCGTCTTCGCCGACGACGCCGACCGGACCCTCCTGCTGCTTCTTGCGCGGTCCGAGGAACGCGAAGACCACACCCGCGAACATCAGCACGAAGCCGATGGCCCCGAGCCACGTACGCGACGTCGCTGCACCGACGACAAGAAGAAGCAGGCCGACGACTACGCCGGCCCCGGACAGCACATAACGGAGCGCGTTACCACGGCCTGTGGACTGGAGCGTGTTCGCCAGCCGCGGGTCGTCTGACGTCAGAGCACGCTCCATCTGCTCCAGCACCCGCTGCTCGTACTCGGACAGAGGCATCGAGACCCCCGGATCTCGCAAAGGAACAGTGTCCCTTCCAGGATAGGACGACCCGGCCGTCGGTGGTAGTCGACATCCCGGGCATACCCATGACTATAGGGGCAGATCAGTAAAGATGCGTGCCGTTCTTGCGATGTACACCCAGGTCGATTGCTGTTTTTCCAAACTTCTCCCGCACCGCGTCGAGCGCGAGCTCGGCCTCGCGTTGCGCCCCGGAGCGTGGATCGACTGCTTCCTCGAGCGTCGGCTGCTGCATGGACCCGTCCCGTTCCCGGAGGTTTTCACCCCGCACGCCGACCAGCCGCACCGGGAGACCGCCCAGATCGACCGCCGCCACGAGCTCGCGCGCCACCAGATAGATGTCCCGTGCGACGTCCGTGGGCCCGTCCAGCGTGCGGGACCGGGTGAACGTCGCGAAGTCGCTGGAGCGCACCTTCACCGACACCGTGCGCGCCAGCACGCCCTGGTGCCGCAGCCGCGCCGCCACCCGGTCGGACAGCTCCAGCACCCGGCGGTTCACCGCGTCGGCGTCGTCCTGGTCGGTGCCGAAGGTGGTCTCGGCGCCGATGCTGTGCTCGCGCTGCTCGGGGACGACGGGGCGCGGGTCGCGGCCCCAGGAGAGGTCGTGCAGGTGCGCGCCGCTGACCCGGCCGACGGCCGCCTGCAGGCTCGGCAGGTCCGTGCGGGCCAGCTCCGCGACCGTGGTGATCCCCCACGCGGCGAGCGACTTCTCGGTCTTCTCCCCCACCCCCCACAGGGCGCCGACAGGCAGCGTGTGCAGGAAGTCGACGGTGGCGTCCACGGGAACGAGCATCAGGCCGTCCGGCTTGGCGTGCGTGGAGGCCAGCTTGGCCACGAACTTGTTCCGGGCGATACCCACCGAGGCCGTCACGCCGTGCTCGGCCTCGATGCGGCGGCGCAGCTCGGCGCCGATCATCGTGGGCGGGCCGAGGCGCCGCCTGGCCCCGCTGACGTCCAGGAAGGCCTCGTCCACGCTGATCTGCTCCACGAGCGGCGTGACCTCCTGCAGCAGGCCCATGACCGAGCGGGACACGTCGCGGTACAGCTCGTGGTCGGGCCGGACCACGACAGCCTGCGGGCACAGCAGGCGCGCTCGCGTCATCGGCATCGCGGACCGGACGCCGAACGCGCGCGCCTCGTAGGTCGCGGCCAGCACGACGCCGCGCTCCTGCGCGCCGACGATGACCGGCAGGCCACGCAGCTCCGGCCGCCGGGCCAGCTCGCAGGACGCGAAGAACGCGTCCATGTCCAGGTGCAGCACCGAGCAGCCGGACTCGTCCGACCCCCAGTCCCGCCTCGCCGCCGCTGACCGCGGCCCCTTGCTCACGAACGTGCTCCGTTCCCGTTCTTGCCCAGTGCTTCTCTGCCGGCACCCGCCGGCGGCCGGTCAGGACGCCTCGGGCACCAGGGACAGGCGCTGCGTCGCGAACCCCGTCTGCGGGTCCACGAGCATCGCCACCTCGTCCCGGAAGTCCTCGGCGCACGCGAGCAGCTCGTCCGCCCGCGCGGGCTCGACCTGCTCCGGGCGCCCGGCGTCCACCGCGGCCCGCAGGGGTGCGCCGGACGCGAAGTAGCCCGACCAGGCCGCGAGGTCCGGCTCCGCGTGCGCGAGCATGTCCCACACCGTCCGCGCGCCGGAGCGCGCCGACGGGCGGCCTCGCAGGGCCACGACGGCCGCGGCGGACCGGATGGCCGCGAGGTGCGCGTGCACGAACCGGTCGCCCGGGTCGGCCGCACGCGCGGCCTCGGCGAGCTCCGCGTCCGCCTTGCGCAGCAGGGCGCTGACGCCCGGCGGGACGGCGCGTGGCACGAGCATGCGTGCCGAGACCACGTCCCGCCCGCTCTGAGACTGCATGGTGCCCATCTCGAACCTCCGATCGAACCCCTTGTGCGACACTATCGAACATACGTTCTATCCTGTCAAGCGCACCGCCGGCCCGGGAGACACTGTGCTCATGGCCCGCCGCCCCGCCCGACGCCGCCCATCCTCCTCCGCACCACTGACACTCCCCGCCGAGCTGCCCGTCGGCCCCGTGCCGATCAGCACCGGCACCGCCGAGGTGGTCCGCGACCCCGACTTCCCTCAGCGGGTGACGCTGCACGTCAACGGCGTGCCGAGCTCCAGCCTCGACCTCGCCGACCCCGGTTTTCTCGACTTCGAGTACATGCAGCAGATGGCCACGTTCGTGGCGCTCCTGCCGCCCGGGCCGCTGCGGGTGCTGCACCTCGGGGCGGCCGGCAGCGCCTTCGCGCGGCACGTGGAGCACGAGCGGCCCGGCTCCCGCCAGCTCGGCGTCGACCTCGACCCCCGCCTCCTGGAGCTCGTGCGCGAGTGGTTCGCCCTGCCGCGCTCGCCCCTGCTGCGCCTGCGCGCCGACGACGCGGGGCGCGCCCTGGCCTCCGCCCGCGACGCGTCCTACGACGTGGTGGTCCGCGACGTGTTCGCGGGCGACCGCACGCCCGCCCACCTCGTAGGCACGGGCTTCGCCGCCGAGGCGCACCGCGTGCTGCGCCCCGGCGGCATCCTCCTGGTGAACTGCGCCGACCGTCCACCGCTGACCACCGCGCGCCGCGAGGTCGCGAGCCTCGCGGAGGCCTTCGGGCCGGACGCCGCGGCGCAGGGCCGGCTCGCCGCCGTCGCCGAGCCCGCGATCCTCAAGGGGCGCCGGTACGGCAACCTGGTCCTCGCGGCCGTCCGAGCGCAGCCCGCGGACCCGCCGCAGGACGACGGCCGATCGGACGGCAGGGACGGCCGCCGCGAAGGAGACCAGGACAGCAGCCGCGAGGACAGCCAGGGCGGCACCCAGGACGACGCCGGGGCGGAGAGTGCCCACGAGGGCGCCCAGGACGCCGCACAGGGCCCCCTGGAGGCCCGCGACGCCGTCGAGCTCCCGGACCTGCGGAACGCCCGCCTGGGGCGCGCCCTGCGCACCCTGGCGGTGCCCGCCACCCTCCTGGCCGGCGACGACGCTGCGGCGTTCGCCGGCACGGCGGCCCCGCTGGAGACACCCGCGCCCGACCCGGCCTGACCGCCCACACGTGCTGGAGGGCGCGAAGAAGGCCGCCCTCCCCGGAGGGAGGACGGCCTTCTCACGAGTTACGTCAGAGCGGCACGACTGCTTCCGCCTGCGGACCCTTGGGACCCTGCGTGATCTCGAACTCGACCCGCTGGGCCTCCTCGAGAGACCGGTACCCGTTGGACTGGATTGCGGAGTAGTGCACGAAGACGTCGGCGCCGCCGCCGTCCTGGGCGATGAACCCGTACCCCTTCTCCGCGTTGAACCACTTCACAGAACCCTGCGCCATGCTGTCCTTCGACCTTCCGTCCGGGATCCGACGGCGAGCCCGTTGCCCGCCCCCGTGCCGCAATGCTTTCCCGACTTGCTCA
This sequence comes from Promicromonospora sp. NPDC110617, assembly GCF_055598465.1. Classification (NCBI taxonomy): domain Bacteria; kingdom Bacillati; phylum Actinomycetota; class Actinomycetes; order Micrococcales; family Promicromonosporaceae; genus Promicromonospora; species Promicromonospora sp. NPDC110617. The sequence goes on along the minus strand of NZ_JBVKBM010000001.1, from coordinate 2,308,113 downwards.
CGACACGGCGGACGTGGCCTTGGTACGTCACTGCAACGTGCGCCAGTGTGGCATGGACCACTCAAATGTGCCACGGAACACGCACATTTCTGCCGCAGCTATGACACACCGGGCCGCAGAGTTACCCGAAACACCCCTCGCGACCAGCGGCGTTGTACGGTTCCGCCACCGTCTCGGAGGGCCGTTGTGCGGCATGCAACCCAGCTCAGCAGGTCGGCAGTTTCCGCTGAGGTCGGCACTCTGCGTCGAGGTCGGCACAGGCCTGGCCCGACCTCGATGCAGACTGCCGCCTCGGAGGATCGGGGTCCCGCTGCGGGCTCAGTCGCCGTTCTGCTGTGCGAGGAACCGCTCGAACTCCGCGCCCAGCTCCTCCGCGCTCGGGATCGGCGTGGTCTCCGCGAGGAGGCTCGGCCGGCCGATCGACCGGGCGAAGGCGTCGTACTGCTCCTCCAGCGCCTTGACCACGGCGGCGATCTCGGTCGACTCCGCGACCTGCTTCTCCACCTCGATCTTGGCGTCGGTGGCGGCCTCCTCCAGGGCAGGGACCGCCAGGTCGAGCCCGGTCGCCCGCTCCGTGTGGTGCAGCGCGACCACCGTGGCCGGCGGGTACTGCGACTGCGCCAGGTAGTGCGGCACGTGCACCGTGAAGCCGAGCGCGTCGTGCCCCGCCTCACCGAGCCGGTACTCGAGGAGCGCGGACAGCGAGCCCGGCACCTTCACGCTGCCGAACCACGACGTGTAGTCGTCGACCAGCCCGGGCCGGGTGGCGTGCGCCGTGAGCGACAGCGGGCGGGTGTGGGGCAGCCCCATCGGGATGCCCTGGATGCCCACCACGAGGCTCACGCCGAACCGCTCGACGAGCTGGATCAGCCCGGCCACGACGCGTTCCCACTGCAGGTCCGGCTCGGCGCCGTGCAGCAGCAGGAAGCCCGTGCCCTCGGCGTCGGTCAGGTGGTCGACCGCGAGGTAGGGGGCCTGGTAGTCGGCCCACCGGTCGGAGTCGAAGGTCATGGTCGCCCGCTTGGAGCGGTAGTCCAGCAGCTGGTCGACGTCGAACGTCACCAGACGCTCCACGCGGAACTCGTCGATCAGGTGCTCGACAGCGAGGTCGCCCGCGCTGCCGGCGTCCACGAAACCGCGGACGGCGTGCAGGAGGACGGGCCCGTCGGAGCTGCCGGGCACGCTGCGACCCAACGTGCGCTCCACCGCTGCCTCGTCGACGTCGTAGATGCCCTGGGGGTCAAGCACGTGCGCTCCCTCGCTCGTCGGAGTACTGCCGATCACCCGATCCGAAAGGGGTGTCTGCTCTGGTCCAACGTCGGGACGGCCGGGTGTCTTCCCGTTACGCCCACAGCGTCGCGAGCAGTTCCGACCTCACCTGCCGGGCAGGCGCACCACGGACACGAAGAAGTCGTCGATCTGGCGCACCACGTCGATGAACCGGTCGAAGTCCACCGGCTTGGTCACGTAGGCGTTGGCGTGCAGGGAGTAGGAGCCCACCACGTCCTCCTGGGCGTCCGACGTGGTCAGCACCACCACGGGGATGTGCCGCAGCATGGGGTCGCCCTTGGCGACGGCGAGCACCTCGAGGCCGTCCATCTTCGGCAGGTTGAGGTCGAGCAGCACCAGGTCAGGGGTCGGCACCTTGGCGTACTGCCCCTGCTTGCGCAGGAACTCCAGCGCGCTCACGCCGTCGCCGACCACGGAGACGTTGTTCGCGACCCGGTGGTCCTCGAACGCCTCACGCGTCATCAGGACGTCGCCCGGATCGTCCTCCACGAGGAGGATCTCCATCACCTTCTGACCGCTCACGTTGACCACCCGGCCCGTACCTGTCCCATGGAGTCCTCACCGGCGGGCCCCTTCGTCGCGCCCCGCCGTCGGCCCTGGTCAGGCCGCTTCATTGAAGCGTAGTCGACTGGGCCCGTTCGGTCGAAAGGCGCCCCGTGGCAGGTTGCCCCTGCCGCCGGGCCAGGGTGAACCGCACGATGGTGCCGCCGCCGTCCGCCGGCTCGATCCAGATGCGGCCCTTGTGGTACTCGACGATCCGTTTGACCAGCGAGAGGCCGATGCCGGTGCCCGCGTACTGCTCGCGCGAGTGCAGGCGCTGGAAGATGACGAACACCCGCTCCGCGTACTGGGCGTCGATGCCGATGCCGTTGTCCACCACGGAGATCTCCCAGTGCGCGCGCATGCTGCGCACCTCGATCCGGACGTTCGGTGTGCGCTCGGGGTCGCGGAACTTGAGCGAGTTCCCGATCAGGTTGACGAAGATCTGCTGCAGCAGGGCGCGCTCGCCGTGCACCACGGGCATCGGGTCGTGGACGATCTCGGCCCCCGACTCCGCGATCCGCTCCGACAGCTCGGACAGCGCCGCCGTGAGCACGCCCTCCAGCTCCACGTCCTCGCGCGGCACGCCCGTGCGGCCCACGCGCGAGAAGCTCAGGAGGTCCTGGATGAGCCGCTGCATGCGCTTCGCGCCGTCCACGGCGAACTCGATGTACTGGTCGGCGCGCTCGTCGAGCGACCCGCCGTAGCGCTTCTGCAGGAGCTGCGTGAAGCTCGCGACCTTGCGCAGCGGCTCCTGCAGGTCGTGCGAGGCCACGTACGCGAACTGCTCCAGGTCGCGGTTGGACCGCTCCAGCTCGCGCGCCTGCTCGCTGAGCAGCGTGTGCGCGTTCTCCACCTCCTGGTGCGACAGGCGGATCTCCTCCACCTGGTGCACCAGCTCGCGGCGCATCGTCTCCACGTGCATGGCGAGCAGGGCCACCTCGCCCGTGCCGGCGGGCCGGATCTCGCGCCCGAGCACGCCGCTGCTCACCACCCGGACGGCGGCCGTCAGCTCGGTCAACGGCCGGATCACCCAGGACTCCAGGGCGAGCCACATCATCGTGCCCATCAGCACGACCACGAGCACCAGCGTGGCGACGGCACCGAGCAGCAGCCTCTCCCAGACGGTCCGGGTCTCCACGATCGCGTCCCGCTGCGCCCCCAGCACGGCCAGGTAGTGGACGACGGCGGCGTTGGCGTCCGCGTACAGGGCGTCGCCCTCGACGGTGGGCGGGGCCGTGCTCAGCAGCTCCGTGCGGCAGGCCACCTGGCCCGACGGCGCCGCCTCGACGGCCGCCACCACGGGTTCGGCGTACTCGTCGAACCAGGCGTCGGTGCGCCGCACCGCCTCCTCGTAGGCCAGCGTCACCTCGGCGTCCGACTCCAGGGCGCGCCGCTCGACGGGGGCCAGGAGCATGATGCGGCCGGTCGAACCGACGGCGCGCGTCCAGGGTTCGAGGGCGGCCTCGTCGCACGTGGCACGGTAGGCACGCAGCGACGAGTCGGCGTCGGCGAGGGCCAGGGAGGCCCGCTCGCCGTCGACCAGGGCCCGGTAGTACGGGCCGTCGGCCCGGGCGTCCAGGCCGCGGGACTGGACCAGGGCGAGCACCGCGACGGCGAGCGCCAGCACGAGCATGGCGGCGACCGCGCCGAGCAGCCGCGCGAGGCGGCGACGCATCGACACACCGGTGAACCGGTGCTCGTCCGGCACCAGAGTCATGCCCGCGACCACTCCACCGAGTCGGCCAGGGTCGAGGTGCGTTCGCCGGGCTCCGTGGCGCCGGCGCCGGCCCAGCCGACGAAGAGCAGCGCGGCGTCGTCGACCAGGGGGCCGCCGTGCAGCGAGCGCACCCGGCGCAGCACCCGGGTCACCACCTCGTCGGTGCCCTGGTCCATCTCGTGCTCCACGACGGAGCGCAGGCCGTGCGCGCCGAGGCGCGGCATGCGGCCGTGGGCGCTGGGCGGCAGGACGGGCGTGCCCCCGGGGTCGGCGCCGACGGCCGCCTCCACGAGCCCGTCGGTGTAGAGCACCGCGGTCCACACCTCGGGCAGGCGGACGCGGTGCGCGGTCCAGGTGCCCTCGACGGGGATGCCGAGCGCGCGGCCGCGGTCGGACGAGGGCAGCTCCTCGCAGCGGTGGGTGGCGGTGGTCCCGCCGTCCGGCGCCTGCGGCACGACGAGCAGCGGCGGGAGGTGTCCGGCGAGGTAGACGTCCATGTGCGCGCGGTCGGCCGAGATCACGGCCTGGCAGATGGTGACGAACACCTCGGGGCGGCCGCGTTCGGCCAGGAGCACGCGCTCCAGCAGGGGCAGGACGTCGTCCGCGGGCGTGTCGGCGAGCACGAGGGTGCGCCACGCCGTCCGCATGGCGGCACCGAGGGCGGCCTCGTCCGGACCGTGCCCGGCGACGTCGCCGATGACCGTGACCAGGGTGCCGTCGGGGCGCTCGACCGTGTCGAAGAAGTCGCCGCCGAGCAGGCCGTTGCCGCCCGGCAGGTAGCCGACCATCACCGAGACCCGCTCGTCGGTGACGAGCTCCTTGGGCAACAGCGCGCGCTCCAGCCGCGTGGTCTCGGCCGCACGGACCTCGCTGCGGAACAGCGCGATCTGCTGGGCGGCGGAGCGGCGGCGCAGCGTCGCGTAGCGCAGGCAGCGGGCGAGCCCGTCGCCGTCGACGTCGCCCTTGACCAGGTAGTCGTCGGCGCCGTTCGCGACGGCGGCGGAGCCCAGGTCGTTCGACGTGTTCCCGGTCAGCACCACGACGGCGGGCTGGACGGGCAGCACCTCGATGCCCTCGATGACGCGGCGCAGGGCCTCCAGCCCCTCGGCGTCGGGCAGGCCCAGGTCCAGCAGCAGGCAGTCCACGGAGACCATGGACAGGATGCCGAGCGCCTCGTCCACGGAGCGGGCGCGGTGCAGGTCGGCGCGGAGGTCGGCCTCGACGTCCGCGTCGGCCAGCAGCTCGCTCACGAGGAACGCGTCGGCGTCGTCGTCCTCGACCAGGAGCACCGAGATGGGGCCGTCGAGCCGGGCCGGGCGCGCCTCGGGTCCGGGCCCGCCTCCGGGCCTCGCCGATCCTGCCCCGCCCAGTGCCATGGCGGCGATCCTATCCAGCGAGATGACGCCGTGTCAGCGGACAGGCCGACGGGTGGGCAATAATGGTCGGCCGGTTGATTACGACCGGAGTTTCTCGCTGGTGGAACACGGAGGTAGGGCGTGACGGGAATCGCGGGCGAGCTCGCCCACGAGCAAGCAGTCGTCGACACGATGTACGTCCGCTTGGACACCCTGCGCGGCACCACCGCGAACCGCCTGCGGGACGTGCGCCTGGCGGGGGCCTCGGGCACGCACCAGAACCGTTCCGAGCGGGACGCGTTCGCCACGCTGTACGAGGACCGGGCCGCGCAGCTCGACGCCGTCGAGGACCGGCTGGTCTTCGGCCGGCTCGACCTCGCCGAGGGGTCCGGCGACGGGACGGTGACCCGGTACGTGGGGCGCATCGGGCTGACCGACGCCGAGCACAGGTCGATGCTCACCGACTGGCGCGCCCCGGCCGCCGAGGCCTTCTACCGGGCCACGGCGCTGCACCCGGGCGACGTGCGGCGGCGGCGGCACCTGGTGACCAAGGGCCGTTCGGTCACGGGCCTGGAGGACGAGGTCCTGGACCTCGACGGCGACATCGACGCGGACGCGCTGTCCGGCGAGGGCGCGCTGCTGGCGGCGATGGCCCAGGGCCGCACCGGCCGGATGACGGACATCGTCGCGACCATCCAGGCCGAGCAGGACCGCATCATCCGCTCCGACCTCAGCGGGGCGCTGGTGGTCCAGGGCGGTCCCGGCACCGGCAAGACGGCGGTCGCGCTGCACCGCGCGGCGTACCTGCTGTACGCCCACCGGCGCCTGCTGGAGCGCTCCGGCGTGCTGGTGGTCGGCCCGTCGAGCGCGTTCCTGCGGTACATCGACCAGGTGCTCCCCTCGCTGGGCGAGACCGGCGTGGTGTCCACGACGATCGGCAGCCTGCTGCCGGGCGTCCGCGCGACCGGCGTGGACGAGGGGCAGGTGGCGCGGCTCAAGGGCCTGCTGCTGTGGCGCAAGGTGATCCGCCGGGCGGTACGGGCCCGCGAGCGCGTGCCCCGGCACGACGTCGAGGTGCGGGTCGAGGGGCACGACTTCGTGATCCGCCCGCGCGACGTCGCCGACGCGATCGCGCGCGCCCGCCGCACGCACAAGCCGCACAACCTGGCCCGTGCGTCGTTCGTGCGCGACATGCTCGGCCGGCTGGCCGACCAGTACCGCGACTTCGACGGCGCACCGCTGTCGTCCGAGGACCGCGCCTCGGTGACCGAGGACCTGCGCTCCGACCGCGACGTCCGTGTCGCGCTCAACCTCGCCTGGCTGCCGATCACGCCGGAGAAGCTCGTCGCGGACCTGTACGCCAAGCCGCACCGGCTGGCCGAGGCCGCACCGGAGCTGTCCGAGCGCGAGCGGCGCCTGCTGGTCCGGGAGCCGGGCGCGCCGTGGACGGAGTCGGACGTGCCGATCCTCGACGAGGCGTACGAGCTGCTGGGCGAGGACGACTCCCTGGCCCGGGCCGAAGCCCAGCTCCGCGATGCCGAGCAGGCGCGCGAGGTCGAGTACGCGCGCAGCGTGCTCTCGGCCACCGGCGCGGGCGGCGGCCTGGTCGACGCCGAGACGCTCGCGTCCCGCTTCGCCGCGAGCGGCCCGTCCCTGACGACGGCGGAGCGCGCGGCCGGCGACCGCTCCTGGACCTACGGCCACGTGGTGGTCGACGAGGCCCAGGAGCTCTCCCCGATGGCCTGGCGGGCGCTGGTGCGCCGGGTGCCGACGCGGTCGATGACCATCGTCGGCGACGTGGCCCAGACGTCGTCGGCGGCCGGCGCGCGCAGCTGGGACCGCATGCTCACCCCGCTGCTGCGCGACGGCTGGCGCCTGTCGGAGCTCACGGTCTCCTACCGCACGCCGGCCACGGTGGCCGACACCGCCCAGCGGGTCGCGCGGGCCGCGCGGCTGCCCGTCTCGGACCTGCGGGCCGCGCGCGACGTCGAGGGCTCCCTCGACGTCGTCCCCACGCCGGCCGGCCCGGACGGCCTGCCGGACGACGGCGTCGTGGTCGCCCAGGCGCTCGGCCTCGTCAAGGAGCTGGTGGGCCCCGACGCCGGCCGGGTGGCCGTCGTCGCGCCGGCGGACGGCGTCGCGCGCCTGGCCGACGCCGTGTCCGCGGCGCTGGCCTCCGCCGTCGGCGCCGAGGAGGCCGCGCGCCTGTCGGCCCAGCGGCCGGAGGACGCGCAGGTGACCGTCCTGGCGCCGCGCGAGACCAAGGGCCTGGAGTTCGACGCCGTGGTCCTGGTGGAGCCGGCGGCGATCGCCGAGGGCGCCGGCGGGACCAGCGACCTGTACGTGGCGATGACCCGCCCCACGCAGCGCCTCGTGGTGGTGCACGCGCGCGACCTGCCCGAAGGGTTCTGACCCGCGTCCACCGCGAACGGCCGGCCGTCGGCCCGCGCCCGCCTGCCGTCCCACCTGCCGTCCCACCTGCCGTCCCAGCAGGCGGGACGCGGGCCCGATCCGTTTGTCGCCACCGCTCCCCCTGGCGCACCATGGGTGCGTGCAGCGAGCCCTTCTCCTCGAGAACGTCCACCCCACCTCCGTCCCGATCCTCGAGTCGGCCGGGTACGAGGTCGACTACCGCAAGGGAGCGCTCGACGAGGACGAGCTCATCGCGGCGCTCGACGGCGTCCAGCTCCTGGGCATCCGGTCCAAGACCGAGGTGACGGCGCGGGTGCTGGCCGAGTCCGACAGCCTGGTCGGCGTCGGCGCCTTCAGCATCGGCACCAACCAGATCAACCTGACGGCGGCCGCGCACCGCGGCGTCGCGGTGTTCAACGCGCCGTTCTCCAACACCCGCTCCGTGGTGGAGCTGGCGATCGCGGAGATCATCTCCCTGACGCGCCGCATGACGGAGCGCGACCGCGCCCTGCACGCGGGCGTGTGGGACAAGTCGGCGGACGGCTCGCACGAGGTGCGGGGCCGCACCCTCGGCATCATCGGCTACGGCAACATCGGCTCGCAGCTCTCCGTGCTCGCCGAGAACCTGGGCATGTCCGTCGTCTTCTACGACACCGCGGAGAAGCTGGCGCTCGGCAACGCGCGGCGGCTGGAGACCCTGGACGAGCTCCTGGAGACCGCCGACATCGTCACGCTGCACGTGGACGGCCGCTCCGGCAACGCCGGCCTGTTCGGCGAGAAGCAGTTCGCCCGCATGAAGCCGGGCGCGATCTTCCTCAACCTGTGCCGCGGGTTCGTGGTCGACGTCGACTCGCTGGCCGAGCACATCACGTCGGGGCACCTGTCGGGCGCCGCGGTCGACGTCTTCCCGGAGGAGCCCAAGAAGCGCGGCGACACCTTCGAGTCCGTGCTGCGCGGCCTGCCGAACGTGATCCTCACGCCCCACGTCGGCGGCTCCACCGAGGAGGCGCAGGAGGCGATCGGCCAGTTCGTGGCCAAGAAGCTGAGCGACTACGTGACGACCGGCTCGACGATGCTCAGCGTCAACCTGCCCAACCTCCAGCTCGAGCACACGGGCGTGGGCCGCATCAAGCTGCTGCACCGCAACGTGCCGGGCGTGCTGGCCACCGTGAACCAGATCTTCGCCGACCACGGGGCCAACATCGAGGGCCAGATGCTCGCCACGCGCGGCGACATCGGCTACGTGGTCACGGACATCTCGGACGTGACCGAGCGCGGCGCCTCGAAGAAGCTCCAGGCCCTGGAGTCGACCATCCGCCTGCGGATCCGTGACGCCTTCGAGCGCCCCGAGTTCCCGCCGGGGCCGGCCGCCCGCTGACCCTCCCGGCGGCGCCCCTGGCGCCGCCGGAACCGTTCGCACCGGTCAGGCCGACGACCCGGGCACCGGCAGCGGCCGCACGCCGTCGATCGCGAGGGAGACGAGGCGCACGGCCTCGTCGGCCGCGTCGACGGCCCCCTCGGTGACCAGCGAGACCGCGTTGACGAGCGTCAACAGGTCGATCATCGACGTCTCGCGCCGCACGGCACCGGCGTCCTGGGCGCGCCGCAGCAGCTCGCCGCCGGCGTCGAGCAGCATCTCCCCGCACCCCGGGCCCGACGGCGGGTGCGGCGGCCCCATCATCAGCGACGCCGCCAGGCCGCGGGTGGTCGCGCCGTAGACGGCGACCGCGCGCAGCCACGTCACGAGCGCCTCCCCCGGATCGTCGCCCGCCGCGAGGACGCGGGCCTGGGCGCACAGCGCCTCGACGCGGTCGTGGAAGACCTCCTCGAGCAGCGCCTGCCGGGTCGGGAAGTGGCGGTGCAGGGTGGCGGAGCCGACGCCTGCCTGCCGCGCGATCTCCTCGAGCGACGCGTTCGCCCCGGAGCGCGCCACCTCGGCCTCGGCGGCCGCGAGGATGCGGTCGTAGTTGCGCCGGGCGTCGGCCCGCAGCGGTCGTGCCGACGCCGCCGAGGCGGCCGTGGTGTCTGCCACACGAGCTCCAACCAGTGATCGACCGGGGTGACCCTCCACATCGTAGCCGGGCCGCTCGTTGACAAACGGGGTGCCCCTCCATATGTTGGAGACAACTGGGGTGTCACCCCACTTGAGCGACGGAGATCCCGGCGACGGAGATCTCGGCGAAGGAGATACCTGCGATGGAGATGCTGATGAGCGATGTGACCACCGAACCGCGCGTGGTGCTGGTGACCGGGGCGAGCTCCGGGTTCGGCCGCCTGACCGTGGAGTCCCTGGCCCGGCGCGGCCACCGGGTGATCGCCGCGCTGCGCGACGCGAGCGGCAGGAACGAGCGGGCCGCCGCCGAGCTGACCGCGTTCGCGGACGCCGAGGGGCTGGATCTCCGGGTCGTCGAGCTCGACGTGACGGACCAGGGCTCCGCCGACCGTGCCGTCGCCGACGCCCTGCGGACGGCGGGGCGGATCGACGTGGTCGTCAACAACGCCGGTGCGATCTTCCCCGGACCCGTCGAGGCGTTCTCGGCCGACGAGGCGCAGCGGCAGCTCGACGTCAACGTGCTCGGCGCCCTCCGGGTGAACCGGGCCGCCCTCCCGCACCTCCGGGAACAGGGACACGGTGTGCTCGTCCAGATCGGCTCGGTCTCGAGCCGGGCGACCCTCCCGTACAGCGGCCTGTACGCCGCGAGCAAGGCAGCGCTCGGCAGCCTCACGGAGGCGTGGCGCCACGAGCTGGCACCCTTCGGCGTCGAGTCGGTCGTGGTCGAGCCCGCCCCCTACCCGACCAGCATCGGGACGAACGCCATGCCGCCCGCGGACCCGGACCGGATGGCGGCCTACGGCGACGGCATGGGCCGCTTCGTCGCGGAGCTGACCGGGCGCCAGACCGAGACGGCGGAGGACCCGCGGGCGGTCGCCGACGCCGTGGTCGAGCTCGTCGAGCTGCCCGCCGGCACCCGGCCGTGGCGCACGGTCGTCGCGCCCGAGGCGCAGCGCCAGGCCGTCGAGGCCGCCGGCCGGGCGGCGGACGACGCCACCCGGGCCGTCAGCTCGGACATGGGCGTCGCCGCCTTCCTGGCCTCCGGTCAGCCGACCAACGGTCAGCCGAGGACGGAGGCCGGGATCTTGTAGGCCGAGAACGCGTCGGCCACCTGCGCCTCGTCCAGGCCGTACCGCTCCAGCGTGTACGCGTGCGGACGGTGGCCGCTGCGGTCGAGGGCCGCGGCGAGGTTGGCGTCGTCCGTCGCACCCCAGTCGAGGCCCAGGGTCTCGAACAGCCCGTGCACCACCGCCCCGGGGTCCTTCATCAGGTCGTCGTAGACGACGTCGATCACGGCGTCGTCGGGGAGCTGCTCGCGCAGCGCGACGGCGCGCTCCACCCCGCGGGCGGAGATCTCCAGCCACTCCTGACCGATCCGCTCCAGGTCGATGCGGCCGGGCTTGATGTACATGACCTGCGTCGCCTCGGCCATGGAGCAGCCGGAGGCGACGGTCGCGCCCGGCGCGCGGTGCGTCCAGACAAAGCGCGCGCCGGGGAACGCCCGCAGGATCTCCGGCATCCGCCACAGGTCCATGGGGTGCTTGAGCACCCAACGGTCCGGCGCCTCACCGGCGGCCATGATCTGCAGCGCGTCGTGCAGGAACCGGTAGTCCTCGGTGAGGTCGGCGGACCCGACCCAGTCGAGGTAGCGCGGCGCCGGACCCCAGGTGGCGAACATCTCGGTGTGCGCGCGCAGCATGAAGTCCTCCTCCTCGCTGTCGGCGACCAGCGGGTGCAGGTGACCCCAGGTGGGGCTGAGCTTGGCCACCGTGGCATACCGCTTGCGGGCCTGCGCGATCAGCTTCTCGCGCTCCGCCGCGGGGCGCGGGAGGCCCAGGTTGTCCATCTCCCACAGCTGGGGGCCGCGGTGGCCGGGGTGCCGGGCGATCAGGTTGTACGTGAGCGTCGTGCCGGTACGCGGCAGCCCGACGACGAACACGGGCGCCGTCACCGGCTCGTCCCGCACCTCGGGGCGGCTCGCCTGGATGTCGCGGACGATCGCGCGGTTGGTCAGCCGGGTCCGGATCTGGTCCTGCGTGCTCGACCAGCCCATACCGCTCAGGTCGGGGTTGGCGGCGTGGTCGGCCAGGAGCAGGCGCAGGGCGTCGAGCGCCGCGAGCTCGTCGGCACCGAGCGCGACGCGCCCGCGCTGGGCGTCGGCGAGCAGGCTCGCGAAGACGGCGTCGGGGTCCTTGCGGGTGCGCAGGCCGGGGGCGAGCAGCACGTTGAGGATACGGAGCAGAGGTGTGGCCTGGGGCATAGCGCACATCCTGCCGAGGTGACCGGGCGTCGACAAGCGCCGTGGAGCCCCTTGCCGGATCGTGACCTGCGGCATTGCCACTGGCAAACTCCGACCGCTCGCCGTTAGCATCCCGAGCGAGGGCTTGTGCCCGGCGTCACGAACGACCCGGGGCCGGCCGCCGACGAGAGGGGAAACGTGACCGCATCACCGCCGTCGGGTCCAACGGTGCGCCTGGACGACGTGGCCGACCGTACGCTGCTCGTGGAGACGACGGCGGCGGCCGACGCGAACGCGGTGTACGAACGCCTGCGGGAACGGTGGGGCTCGGTCGCGCCGGTCGACCTGGAGCCCGGGGTGCCGGCCTGGCTGGTGCTGGGGCACTCCGCGGCCGTGGGCGTGCTGCGGGACGACCACACGTTCATCAAGGACCCGTCGATCTGGAACGGGCACGGCAAGGACCTGCTCGGCCCGGCGTCGACGCTGCATCTCGTGCTGGCGAAGACCCCCAAACCCACGCTGGCCGACGCCGACGGCCCCAAGCACGCCCGCCTGCGGCCCCCGGTCGACGACGCCCTGGAGCAGATCGACGAGACCCGGGCCGGTGCGATCACCCGCCGGCTGTGCGGCATGCTCATCGACCGGTTCCAGGACCGCGGCCGCGCCGACCTGGTCGCCGAGTACGCAGCGGTGGTGCCGTTCCTCGTGCTGTCGGAGCTGGACGGTCTGGAGCCTACCCAGGCGCAGCGGCTGCAGGAGATCACCCGGGCGATCTTCGAGGCGGGCGCGGACGCCCGCGCCCTGACCGACGAGCTGCGCGAGATCGTCACCGGCCACATCGCCTTCAGCCGCGAGCGCGGCACACGCGACATCGCCGGCGTCCTGTCCGTGCACGACAACTTCGAGAACGACCTCGAACGGGCCCAGACGCTGACGGCCATCACCGCCGCGGCGACCGAGGCGCTCATGGCGTGGATCGCCCAGACGCTCGTGCTGGTGCTGAGCGACCCGCGGTTCTCGCACCGGATCTCGGGCGGCCGCCTGCACATCGACGACGCGCTCGACGAGGTGCTGTGGCGCTCCACGACCAACCCGAACCTGATGCCACGGTTCGCGGTGCGCGACGTAATGATCGACGACAAGCTGATCCAGCGGGGCGACACCGTCGTGGTCGCCGTGCACGCGGCCAACCACGACCCGCTGGTGCAGTCCGACGACCCGTGGGACACCGTCGGCAACCGCGCCTACCTCTCCTTCGGCGCCGGCGTGCACCGCTGCCCCGCACCACGGCTGGGCCGGGTGGTCTCGCGGATCGCGGTCGCCGAGCTGCTGCAGCGCCTCCAGGTCACGCTCGTCGGCGACCCGGACGACGTCGAGTGGGCCACCAGCCCGTGGATGCGGTTCCCCGCGCGGCTGCCGGTCACGTTCCCCTCCCCGCGCGAGCAGGCACCGCCTCGGCCCCTCTTCCCGACGACGGCGCCGCCGCGCGGGTAGCGCGGACAGACCCGCAGGTCAGCCCGTCGCGCCGGTGATCAGCCGGCACGGCGGGCTCCTCTTTGTTCAGATCATCTGATCGCTTGTGTGATCTTCTGTGACGTCTTCAGTTCCGCAGTTCGGAACGTTCGCGCACGCCGATTGACAGAACCGCACAGAGTCGGCCATTGTTGCGCTCACATCCGGCAGCCCGCCCTCGACGACGAGGAACATCAGCGATGTCCGCTTCACAACTTGAAACTCTTCAGCACACTAGTTCACATTCCCCACCACGGCGGCTCAGCGACGGCCAGTTCGCCCTGCTCCTGCTCCTGCCCGGCGGCGCCCTCCTGCTGGGCGTGGTGCTCTACCCGCTCGTCGCGGCGCTGGTCGCGGCGTTCTTCGAGCAGAGCCTGGTCGTGCCGGGCCGCACGTTCGTGGGCCTGGCGAACATCGTCGACGTCCTGACCGGCGACTTCCCCCGCCTGCTGGGGCAGACCCTGGTGTTCACGGTCGGCACGACGATCTTCCCGTTCGTCATCGGCTTCGCGCTGGCCCTCGCCCTGAACACCCGCATCCGCGGCGCCAAGGTGCTGCGCGGCCTCATGCTCATCCCCTGGCTGGTGCCCGGCGTCGTCGTCTCGTTCCTGTGGATGTGGATCTTCAACGCCAACTACGGCGTGCTGAACGCGCTCCTGGAGACGCTCGGCCTGATCGACGGCGCCGTGCCCTGGCTGGCCCAGCCCGGCACCGCCATGACGGCGGTGATCGTGGCCAAGACCTGGCAGTCCTTCCCCTGGATGATGGTCATGCTCCTGGCCGGCCTGCAGACCGTGCCGCGCGAGCTGCACGAGGCCGCGGAGATGGACGGCGCCGGCACCGTGCGGCGCTTCTTCTCGATCACGCTGCCGCAGGTCAAGGGCATCGTCGGCCTGGTGCTGCTGCTGGAGCTCATCTGGAACTTCCAGCACTTCGACATCATCTACGTGCTCACCGGCGGCGGGCCGGCCGGCTCCACCCAGACCTTCGCGACCGCCGTCTACGAGACCGCCTTCCACGGGTTCGACCTCGGCCACGCCGGCGCGCTCGGCCTGCTCTGGATGGTGCTGCTGATGGGCCTCGTCGTCGTCTACATCCGCTTCTCGGAGAAGGGAGAGGCGAAGTGAGCGCGCTGACGCCGACCCGCACGCCCGCCCCCCGCACGCCGGCCGACGCCGACGCCGCGACGCCCGCGCGGCGCGCCGTCCGTCGGAGCCCGCTGCGCTCCGAGCGCCGCGGCGTACGGATCGCGGCATGGACCACCGTGGTGGTCTTCGGCGGCTTCGCCCTGGCGCCCGTCTACTGGCTGCTCGCCACCGCGCTGACCCCGCGCGACCAGGTGTTCGCCTACCCGCCCCGGCTGTTCCCCGCGACGCCGACGCTCGACGCGTTCGCCGCGCTGGCCGGCAACGAGCAGCTGTTCGTGTACCTGCGCAACAGCCTGCTGGTCTCGGTGCTCACCGCCGTGCTTTCCGTGCTGGTCTCCGCGTACATGGGCTACTCGTTCTCGAAGTTCCGCTACCGTGGGCGCCGGTCCCTGATGTACTTCGTGCTCGCGTCGCAGATGTTCCCGCAAGCCCTGCTGCTGGTGACGCTCTACTCGCTGTTCAGCGCGTACGGGCTGCTCAACACCTACACGGCGCTGGTCCTGAGCTTCACCACGTTCACGCTGCCGCTGTGCGTGTGGATGCTCAAGGGGTTCTTCGACACCATCCCCGACGAGCTGATCGAGGCGGCCCGGGTCGACGGCGCCTCACGGCTGCGGATCATCCACTCGATCGTGCTCCCGCTGTCGGCCCCCGGGCTCATCGCGGCCGGGCTGTTCGCCTTCGTGCGCGGCTGGAACGACTTCATCTTCGCCCTGACGCTCGCCGGCCCTGAGAAGCAGACCCTGCCGCCCGGCCTCGTGAACACCTTCGTCGGCGAGGCGTCCACCGCCTGGCCGGAGCTCATGGCGGCGTCCCTGGTGGTCTCGCTGCCCGTGGCCATCGCCTTCATCGCCCTGCAGAAGTACCTGGTCGGCGGCCTCACCGCCGGCGCGGTCAAGGGCTGACGGCGCGGGTGGCCCCGCCGCCCGCGCCCCGGCCCGTCAGCACCCTCTCGTTCGCCCACCCCTCATCGTGGAGGATCCCCATGCCCGTCTACCCCGCAACCGACACCAACCTGTCCCGCCGCCGCCTGCTGCAGCTCCTCGGCCTCGGCGCGGGCACCCTGACCCTCGCGGCCTGCGTCCCCGAGGCCGGTCCCGCCGCCCCGGAGGCCGCGAGCACCGCGGCGGCCGGGGCCAGGACCGACTTCAGCTTCGCCTCCTGGTCGCTCACGGAGGAGACGGCGGCGCCCGCGATCCGCGAGCTGCTCGGCCAGTACGCGACCGACAACGACGTCACGGTCCGCGAGGTCTCCTACCCGTACAACGAGTACATCAGCCAGCTCACGCTGCAGGTCAAGGGCGGCCAGGTCACGGGTGCCGTGCACGTGGACGTGGCGTGGCTCGGCTCGCTGGCCGCGCTGAACAAGCTGCAGGACCTCGGCCCGCTCGCGCAGGGGGTCGACTACACGCAGGCGGGCCTGCAGGCCGCGTCGTTCGACGGCGTGCAGTACGGCCTGCCGTGGAACATCGGCGCGATCGGGCTGCTCGCCAACGCCGAGCTGCTGGAGAAGGCGGGGATCGCCGAGCCGCCGACCACGATCGAACAGTTCGAGGCGGCGCTGAAGGACCTCAAGAAGCTCGGGGGTGGCGTGGTCCCGTACGCGGCGTCCACCAAGGCGGCCCAGCTGAAGGACGTGCTGATCTGGATGGAGACGTTCGGCAGCCCGCTGCTGGACGGCGGCACGGTCACCATCGGCGACGCCGCCAGCGTGGAGGCCGTCACCTGGTACAAGTCGCTCTACGACCAGGGCCTCATCGCGCCCGACGTCGACCGGTTCGACGCCCGGTCCCTGTTCGCGCAGGGCCGGGCCGCGATCTACGACGACGCGATCGTCGGGCGCGACGCCGTGGTCACCGAGTCGCCCGACAAGAAGCTCGCCGACAAGCTGACCGCCTGGTCGCGCCCGGTCCTGGCGGCGGGCGACACCCCGCGTGCCCTGGTCTGGGGCGGCGCGCTCGTCGTGGTCGACGGTGACGGCGCCGGGACCGCCGCCGACTTCGCGAAGTGGATGACGTCGGACGTCGACGTGGCCAAGCAGTACTTCGCGGCCCGTGGCCTGCCGCCGGCCACGGAGTCGGCGCTGGCCCTGCCGGAGGTGGGGGCCGACGCGTTCGGCGCGCAGTTCGCCGAGCGGATCACCGCCACGGCCACCACCAACCCGTTCTGGGTCTACCCGCAGTACGCCCAGATCGAGACCGTGATCGCCGAGCAGATCCAGGCGGTCCTGGTGGGCAGCGCGGAGCCGCAGGCCGCGATGGAGAAGGCCGGCGCGGCCGCCCAGAAGCTGGTCGACTGATGCGGCGGCCCCACACCCCCGGCCCCCGCGCCGTCACGGCCGCCCTCGCGGCCGCCGTGACCCTCGGCACCGCCCTGCCGGCGTCCGCCGCCGGAGCCGCCGCCGGACCGGTCGACGCGGCCGCGGCGCGGCACGCGGCGCAGGTCGACGAGCTGCCCTTCACGGTCGACTCGTCCAACCAGGCGGGCTGGTGGAAGCCGATCGACGTCGTCGGCGGCGTCACCTACGTGGCGTTCAACGCCCCCGGCCCCACGGCCGCGACGCACGAGGTCCACGTGGCCGCGCGGGGCGCGGACGGCGTCTGGACCGACGGCTGCCTGCGGGCGGCCGACGGCTCGTGCGCCACGTTCGTGGACGACAACGGGCACAACCAGCCCTCGATCGTGGTGGACGGCGCAGGCAACGTGCACGCGTTCGTCTCGATGCACCACGAGCAGTGGAACTACTTCCGCACGACGACGCCGGGCGACGTCACGTCTCTCGTGGACGTCTCGGCGCAGATGCCGGACCAGGACCTGGCCATCACCTACCCGGTGACGGCCCGCGGCGCGGACGGCGACGTCTACGTCATGGCCCGTGCGGGCGCGGACCAGCGCCAGGCCCGCACCGGCAACCTGTACCGCTTCGACACCGCGGCCGGCAGCTGGTCGCGGGTCGCCGTCGTCGCCGACGCCGTGGGGCACTCCTTCTACCCGGACGACCTCAAGGTGGGCACCGACGGGCGCGTGCACGTGCTGTGGGAGTGGGGCCCGTGGCCCGCCGACCCGTCGCGGCACCTGGGCTCGTACGCCGTGTACGACCCGGCCGACGGCTCGTTCCGCGACGTCGCGGGCGCCGCCCTGGCGACGCCGATCACGCCGTCGACGCCGGGGGCCGTCGCCTACCAGCCGTACACGGCGGGCGAGGACATCGGCTCCTACTGGCCCGCCCTGCAGACCGCGAAGCTGTCCGTGCACGGCGACCAGCTCGACGGGATCGCCTACCGGTTCCGCACCGAGGGCGTCACCGCGTTCGACGGCTACGACGTGCGGTTCGCGCACTGGGACGGCGCCGCGTGGCAGCGCGAGACGGTGCTCGACGTCGCGGAGCTCGGGCCGGGCGTCGAGACGTCGGCGGCCATCGAGACGACGTCGGCCGGCGCCACGACGCGGGTCTTCGCCGTGGTGGAGACGACCTCGTGCGTCACGGGCCAGCAGAGCGCCGTCGTGCGCGCCGAGCGGGTGCGCGGCGGGAGCACGTGGCGGTTCGGCACGGTCGGCGAGCCCCGGACGGGAGCCCAGCGGCTGAGCGCCGTGACGGCACCGACCGGCACGGACCAGCTCTACGTCACGGTGCCGAGCGCCGGGCAGCTCTTCCACGCCACGCTCCCCCGCACGGGCGGCACCCCGGCCGGCACCACCGCGGCCGAGGTCGTGGCGGACCTGCGCGGCGAGGCCACCGGAGTGAACGTCGCCCGCGGCGCCGCCGTCACCGTCTCCTCGACGCTGCGCGCCGACACCGGCGGCGAGCTCGCCGTCGACGGCTCCTGCACGGACGCCAGCCGGTGGATCTCCGCCCTCGGCGACACCCAGCCGGTGCTCACCGCCGACTGGGGCACCGCGACCGCCGTCGACACGGTGCGCGTGCGCAGCGGCTACAGCAAGGCGACCGGCACGGCCGACGTGCTGCGGGACTTCTCGGTCGAGCTGCACACGGCCGCCGGCTGGGTGCCCGTGGGCCAGGTCACGGGGAACACGCAGGGCACGGTGACCCTCACGTTCCCGGCCGCCCCGGCGGACCAGGTCCGACTGCTGGTCACCGACCCGTCGGCGTCGGCCACCGACGTCGCCCGCGTCTACGAGGTCGAGGTGCTCGCCGTGGACGGCTAGACCCGCTCCGCCCCCGCACGCCCGCCCCGCACAGCCACCAGCACGCCTGAACAGCACGCCTGAACAGCACTGAGGAAACAAGGAGAACATGCGCACCCAGACGGTAGAAGCCGACATCGTGGTCGTCGGAGGGGGCCTGGCCGGCGTCTGCGCCGCCGTCGCGGCCGCCCGCATGGGCCGGCAGGTCGTGCTGATCAACAACCGGCCCGTGCTCGGCGGCAACTCGTCGTCCGAGGTGCGGGTGTGGGTGTGCGGGGCGACCGCCCACGGCAACCAGCGGTGGGCCCGGGAGACCGGGATCGTCGGCGAGATGTACGTGGAGAACCAGTACCGCAACCCCGAGGGGAACCCGGTCTACTGGGACGACGTGGTGCTGGACACGGTGCGGCGTGAGCAGAACATCCGGCTCTTCCTCAACACGGACGTCCGCGAGGTGCGCGCCTCGGGCCCGGACGACGCCCGACGCATCGAGTCGGTGACCGGCTGGACCATGGCGTCGGAGATCCTGACGACGTTCACCGCCCCGGTCTTCCTGGACTGCACCGGCGACGGGCTCGTGGGGCACCTCGCGGGCGCCCGGTACCGGCTGGGCAAGGAGAGCCACGCCGAGTTCGGCGAGGAATGGGCCCCGCCGGAGGCCGTGCGGGAGTTCCTGGGCTCCACGCTCCTGTTCTACACGAAGGACCTCGGGCACCCGGTGAAGTACGTGGCGCCCGAGAGCGCCATCGACATCACGAACACCCCCATCCCCGAGCACCGCATCATCCGCAGCGGCGACTCCGGCGCGCACTACTGGTGGATCGAGTGGGGCGGCGAGCTCGACACGGTCGACGACAACGAGCGGATCCGCGACGAGCTGCGCGGCGTCATCCTCGGCATCTGGGACCACATCAAGAACTCGGGAAAGTTCGACGCCGACAACCTCACCCTGGAGTGGATCGGCAACGTGCCCGGCAAGCGCGAGTACCGCCGGTTCGTGGGCGACTACACGCTGCACCAGGGCGACATCGTGGACCAGACGCGGTTCGACGACGGCGTCGCGTTCGGCGGCTGGTCCATCGACCTCCACCCCGCGCAGGGCATGTACGCGCAGGGCGCGGGCGCGCTCCAGCGCTTCTCCGACGGCGTCTTCGAGATCCCCTACCGGTCCCTGTACTCGGTCAACGTGGAGAACATGCTCTTCGCGGGCCGGGACGTCTCGGCCACGCACATCGCGTTCGGCGCCGCCCGCGTCATGGCCACGTGCGGCGCGATGGGCCAGGCGGCGGGCACCGCGGCGGCCCTGTGCGTCGAGCACGGCACCACGCCGCGCGGCGTGTACACCGATCACCTCGACGAGCTGCGGCAGACGCTGCTCGCCTGGGACGCGCCCGTCGTCGGCGTGGCGAACACCGACCCGCGCGACCTGGCACGGCGCGCCCGCGTCACGGCGTCGAGCACCACGACGAGCATCGCCGCCCCCGTCTCCGGCTCGACCGGCGACCCCTACGACGACTTCGACGTGCACGACCTCGACGTCGACCTCGGTATCGCACTCCCCGTCGACCCGCGCCTGGACAGCGTGGACCTGCTGGTCTCCGCCCGGCGCGACACGACCCTGGCCGTCGAGGTGTGGTCCACGGGCAAGCCGCAGAACGTGGTGCCCGCCCGCCTGGAGGGCAAGACCGACGTGGCCGTGCCCGCGGGCGACCACCGCTGGGTCACGGCACACGTGCCGTTCGCCCCGGACACCCCGCAGAACGCCGTCGTCGTGCTCCGGGCCAACCCCGACCTCGCCGTGCACACCACCGCGCCGCTGCCGCCCGGGGTGCTCACCCTGGTGCACCGCGTCGACAGCGACGACCAGAACGTGCAGGTCAGCACCGACGAGCTGCTCGTGCAGTGGCCCACCAAGCCGCTGCGCGGCCGCTCGGTCGTGTTCCGGAGCGCGCCGGAGACGCGCGCCCTGGCACCCG
The DNA here is from genome assembly GCF_055598465.1 of Promicromonospora sp. NPDC110617. Taxonomy (NCBI): domain Bacteria; kingdom Bacillati; phylum Actinomycetota; class Actinomycetes; order Micrococcales; family Promicromonosporaceae; genus Promicromonospora; species Promicromonospora sp. NPDC110617. The sequence goes on along the minus strand of NZ_JBVKBM010000001.1, from coordinate 2,287,722 downwards.
AGCGGGCGACGTCCGGCCACCACCGCAACCACGGCGGGCCGAACATGTGGGCCTCCGCGCCCCTGTCCCCGGGGCGCGAGGAGTGGCTGCGCCTCGACTGGGACGAGCCCGTCACCGCGCGCGAGGCCCGGATCGTGTTCGACGACGACCTCGACGTCGAGCTCAACACGCTGCACCACCACCGCACCCCGGACGAGGTGCTGCCGACCCTGGTGAAGGACTACCGCGTCGACGTGCGGCCCGACGGGCCCGGCCAGGACTGGGTGACCGTCGCCGCCGTCACCGACAACCGGCAGCGGCTGCGCGTGCACCCCCTGCCGGACGACCTCGGGCCCCTGCGGTCCGCGCGCCTCGTCGTGGGCGCCACCAACGGCGCCGCCCAGGCGCGCGTCGTGGCGTTCCGGGTGCAGGAGCGATGATGGCCGCGACGCCGCGCCGGCGGGCCGGCACCACTACGCTGTCGGTCGTGCACAGGAAAGAGCGCACCGGCATCGTGGCGCTCGCCGTGCCCGACCTGGAGGAGCCGTACTTCGCCGAGCTGACGGCGCTGCTCGTGCGCCGCGCCGACCAGCGCGGCCTGTCGGTGCTCATCCAGCTCACCGCGGGCGACCACGAGCGCGAGGTGAACGTCGCCAACGGCACGGGCCTGCCGCCGACGGACGGGCTGATCCACATCCCGCGGGCGCTGTCGGTCGCCGACCTGACCCGGCGCGCCACGCCCGGGCCGCTCGTGCTGCTGGGCGAGCACATCCTGGTCAGCCCGTTCACGCACGTCACCATCGACAACCGCGCCGCGTCCTACGCCGCGACCGAGCATCTCGCGCAGGTCGGCTGCACCCGTGTGGCCTACGTCGGCACACGGGACGCGCGCCCGTCCGACGCCGCCGACCGGCGGTACACGGGCTACCGCGACGCCGTGGCCGCCCTCGGGCTGGCGGCGGACGCCGAACTGGTCGCTCAGGTGGACGCGTTCACCCCGGACGAGGGCCTGCGCGCGGTCGCGGACCTCGTGCGGCGCGGGATCGCGTTCGACGGGCTGGTGTGCGCCAACGACTCCGTGGCCTTCGGCGCGCTCGTGGCGCTGCAGGCGGCAGGACGCGCGGTGCCGGACGACGTCGCGGTGGTCGGCATCGACGACGTGCGCGGCGCGCGGTTCACGGCGCCCGCGCTCACCTCGGTCGCCCCGGACAAGGAGGCCCTGGTCGAGCGCGCGCTGAGCGAGCTCGAGCGCCAGATCGCCACCCCGCCCGGCGCGAACCTGCCCGTCGAGCACGTGGTGGTCGGGGCGCACGTCGTGCCCCGGGCCAGCACGGCCCGGTGAGCCCGGGCTCAGACCCGGCCCCGACGACGGCTCAGCCGACCGCGACCACCTGGAGGTCGCCGACCTGGCCCGCGAGGGTCGTGCGCGCCTCCGCGTCGAGGCCGTCGTCCACGACGAGCCGCTCGACGTCGCGCAGGTCGACCACGGTGGTCAGCCCGACGACGCCCCACTTGGAGTGGTCGGCCAGCACCACGGCCCGGCCGCCCGCCGCGAGCAGCGCGCGGTCGGTCTCGGCCTCCAGGAGGTTGGGCGTGGTCAGGCCGGCCTGGAGGTCGATGCCGTGGGCGCCGAGGAACGCGATGTCCAGGTGCAGGTGCTCCAGCGAGCGCACGGCGACCGGCCCCACCAGGGAGTCGGACGGCGTCCGCACGCCGCCGGTCAGCACCACGGACTGCGTGTACGGCTCGTCGGAGCGGTCCGGACGCCGGAAGACCTCGGCCACCGGGAGGGAGTTGGTCACCACGGTCAGCTCCGGGACCTCGCGCAGCTCCTGGGCCAGCACCCACGCCGTCGTCCCGCCGGACAGGCCGACCGCCATGCCGGGCTCGACCCACGCCGCGGCGTGCTGCGCGATGGCGCGCTTCTCCGCGACCTGGCGGTGCATGCGCGTCACGAAGGTGCGGTCCTGCCGGGTCGTGTCGGTCTGCCGAGCCGTGGCGCCGCCGCGCACCTTGTCGAGCCGGCCGTGGTCCGCGAGCACCTCGATGTCTCGGCGCACCGTCATGGCGCTCACCCCGAGCTCGTCGGCGAGCTCGGCGATGCTCGCGGCTCCGCGGCGCGCCACCTCGTCGACGATCCGCGCCCTGCGCTCAGCGACCAGCACACCTACCCCTTTCGACGACCGGCTCAGTGTGCCACGAGCCACGCGCCACGCCGTCGAACCGCGCCCTGCCCGAGGAGTTCCGTGTGACCATGACCGCCCCCGCCGGCCTGCCGAGCCCGTACGACCGGTGGTTCCCCGGCAGCCTGATCGACGGCACCTATGGGTACGACCGGGACGCGCTGCTCGGCGTCGAGCCGGCCGCTGAGCCGGACAGCTTCGCCGACCTGTGGCGGTCCTGGTACGCGGCGGCACGCGACGTCGCGTCCGACGTGGTGGCCGGGCCCCCCGTGCGTCAGGGTGCGCACGACGTCTCGGTCGTCACGTTCACGGCTGACGGCGGCCTGCGGCTGCGCGCCTGGGTGGCGTTGCCCGTCGGCCTCGAGCCGCGGGTGGGCGTGGTGCACAGCCACGGGTACGGCGGCCGGCAGGCGCCGAGCTTCGAGCGGGTGCCGAGCGACGCCGCCGTCATCTTCCCCGTCGCGCGGGGGCTCGGCGCGCTCAACGCGGGCGTCGGCGCCCCGGACACGAGCGCGCGGCACGTGCTGCACGGTTTCGGGTCGGTCGAGACGTACACGGTGGGCCGCAGCGCCGTGGACCTGTGGCACGCGGCGTCAGCCCTGCTGGACGTGCTGGCCAGGCGTGACGCCGCCCTGGGCGGCCTGCCGCTGTACTTCGTGGGCACGAGCTTCGGCGGCGGCATCGGCGCGCTCGCCGTGCCGTGGGACGACCGGTTCGTCGGTGCCACGCTGGAGGTGCCGACCTTCGGGCAGCACGACCTGCGCCTGCGCATGCCGTGCACCGGGAGCGGCGAGGCGGTGCGCCACCACGTGGCCGAGCACCCCGAGGCCCGCGCGGTGCTCGCGTTCCACGACGCGTCCGTCGCTGCCAGCCACCTGCGGGTGCCGACCCGTGTCGAGTGCGCCCTGTGGGACGTGCACGTGCCGCCGCCGGGACAGTTCGCCGTCGCGGCCGGGGTTGCACGGGCCGAGGCCGCGGGCACGGGGGCGAGCCTGGAGCTCGCGGTGCACTCCGCCGGGCACGCGGAGTACCCGGGCATGGCGCGCGAGCTGGCCACGGCGTTCGCGGCGACGCGGGCGCACATCGGGGCTTCTGTCGCTGCCGCCGCTACCTCGGGAGGGTGAGGATCTCGGCGCCGTCGTCCGTGACGGCGATGGTGTGCTCGCTGTGCGCGGTGCGGCAGCCGGTGGCGCTGCGCAGGGTCCAGCCGTCGGCGTCGACCACGAGCTCGTCGGTGTCGGTCATGACCCACGGCTCCAGCGCCAGCAGCAGCCCCGGGCGCAGCCGGTAGCCGCGGCCGGGCCGCCCCGTGTTCGTGATGTGCGGGTCCTGGTGCATGGTCGACCCGATGCCGTGCCCGCCGAACTCGGTGTTGATCGGGTACCCCGCCCCGCCGAGCACGGTGCCGATGGCGTGCGAGAGGTCGCCGATGCGCGCCCCGGGCCCGGCGGCGGCGATGCCCGCGGCGAGCGCACGCTCCGTCACCTCGATGAGCGCGCGGCTCTCGGCGTCGGCTGCCTGCGCCCCGCCCACGACGAAGCTGATCGCGGAGTCCGCGGCGATCCCGTCCAGGGACACGGCCAGGTCGAGCGTGAGCAGGTCGCCGTCGGCGAGCCGGTAGTCGTGCGGCATCCCGTGCAGCACGGCGTCGTTCACGGCCGTGCAGATGTAATGGCCGAACGGCCCGCGGCCGAAGGACGGCGCGTAGTCGACGTAGCAGGACTGCGCCCCGGCATCGGCGATGAGGTCCCGGGTCCAGCGGTCGATGTCCAGGAGGTTGGTGCCGGGCGTGGCGCGGTCGCGCAGCGTCCGCAAGAAGCCGCCGACGAGGGCGCCCGTCTCCCTGGCGCGGTCCAGCTCGGTGGGGTTGAGGATCTCGATCATGGGGTGCCCTTCGCACGCGTACCAATAACTATCCCGGCAATGTTATACCGGTATTAGAATCGGTGTCATGGTCAGGCTGCCGCTCACCCCCGCCGACGTCGAGCGCGGACAGCGCCTCGGCGCCCTCCTGCGCCGTGCCCGCGGGGACCGCTCGATGTTGGAGACCGCGCTCGACGCCCGCGTCTCCCCCGAAACCCTGCGCAAGATCGAGTCGGGCCGGGTCGCCACGCCCGCGTTCTCGACGATCGCGGCGATCGCCGATGTGCTGGGCCTCTCCCTCGACGAGGTGTGGGCCGAGATCAGCCGCCCCGAGGACGCCCGGAACCGCCTGGTCTCCTAGGCGCGCAACGGCCGCGCGCGACGCCCGCGCACGACGCCCGCGCACGTGATCGGTAAGAGGTCAGGTGGTCGGTAACTCGAGTTGCCGACCACCTGACCTTTTGCCGATCACCTGGGTGCACGGCGCGGGACGCAGGACGCACGACGCATGACCCGTGGCACCAGACATCGAGCAACCGGACCCCGCCCGGGCCGAGCGCTCAGCCCCGCGCGGCGAGCACCTCCGCCCGCCCCTCCGCGCGGGCACGCTCGATGAGCCGGTCCAGCCGCGTCCGGCGCGCGCGCAGCGCCCGGCGCACCGCCCAGCCCGCCAGCACCAGCACGAGCAGCACCAGGACGTGCAGCAGCGGCAGCGCCCACGCCGTGTCCGTCAGCGTGACGTCGGCGGGCACGTCGCCGCCGCCCGCCCCATCGCCCGCCCCACCGACCCCACCGACCCCGCCAGCCGCACCAGCCCCATCGGCCACGACCGCACCAACCACCGCCTCCACACCGAACGGTCCGAGCGGCCACACCCCGGGCACCTCGACGCTGACCTCGCGCCGCCCGCCGGGCAGCACCTCCAGGGCCTCCCCCTGCGGCGCGGAGGCGTCCGGCCCGCCCAACCCGCTGTCCGCGTCGACCCGCGCGGTGGTGTCCAGCGCGACCGTCCCGTCGTTGACGACGGCGTACCGCACCACGAGCGACCCGGGCTCCAACAGGCCAGCCCCCTGGGTGAACGACACCCCGAGCAGCTCGGCGTCCAGGGCGGCGACCACCTCCCCCGGGACCCGCAGGTTCACGCGGACGCCGACCCGCGACTCGACCTGCATCTCCCCGCCCGAGCGCACCGAGGCGGCGACGCCGGCCGGGTGGTCGCCGGGCAGGGCGTCGTCGGGCGCCACGACCTCGAACGGCACCACCTCGGTCTCGCCCGGGCCCACCACGACCTCGTCGGGCAGCGTGACCCACGCGCCGCCGTCGACCGGCGGGACCGACGAAGGCCGCATGTCGAAGCTGCCCCGGTCGGTCAGGTAGCCGTCGTTGGCCGACAGCGCGAACGTCACCTCCTGCGCCGAGTGGTTGCTCACGGCCACGTGCTCGGTCGCCCGCTCGCCGGGCGCGAGCTCCAGGTCGACGACGCGGCGCCCGTCCGGTCCCGCGGCGTCGGCGGGCACGACGGACCAGGTGACCCGGCCGTCGCCGTCCGCCGCGAACGCGGCCGCCGTCACGACAGCAGGCGGCACGACGGCAGGCGTCACGACGGCAGACCCAGTGGCAGCAGGCGCCGACCAGGCGGTGGGCGCGAGGGTGGCGAGGGCGAGGATCGTCGCGACCTTCGTGGGGATGCGCATGCACGGATCTTCCTGGGTTGGTCGGTACAGGCGACGTGTCAGACGCACAGATCACCCGGGTGACCTGTGCGTCTGACACGGCGGGGGTCAGCCCTCGAAGAGGGACAGGGTCAGCACCGAGCTGTAGTCGCCCGGCGCCACGTCCGCGGGGGTGCGCAGCGTGAGGTCCGCGTTCACGCCCCACGGCCCCGCCTCGGAGCCTGCGGCCCACGTGGACAGGAGCAGCTCCTGTCCCTCCAGGCCGACGGCGGCGCCGCCCGATCCGTCGGGGAGCACGCTGGACACGGGCTCGCCCGCGGCCACGTCCCCCGACGGCGACGGCGTCAGCAGGCGCGGCGCCCACCCGAGGTACTCGGGCCCGATCGGGTCCCGGCCCTCGGCCGTGAACTCGCTCGCCTGGCCGACGACGGCCCAGTACGAACCCTCGGGGACCTCCTCGGCGTCGCGGGTGTCAGCCACGGTGACCGTGGGCAGGGTGCCGACGAACTGGCGCGCCTCGGCGTCGGAACCGTCCTCGGCGAGGACGACGCCGTCGTTCGGCGCCACGGACATCGTCAGGGCGCCCGGGGTGTTGTCCTCGATGGACACGGACAGGTCGACGCCGGTCTCGTCGCCGTCGGCGGCCGTGGCCGTGGTGGCCGTGACCGCGAGCGCCCCGACCGTCGCGACGGCCAGGCCCGCGGCGGCCGCCGCGATCCGCTGGGTGGTGCGGTGGTTGTTCATGTCGTCTCTTCTCTTTCGTGCTGGTTCTCGGTCAGGTGCGTGTCAGGTGCAGTCACGAGCAGGACAGGGCGGGGACGGTGAGGTCGTGGCGCACGGTGACCTCCTCGCCGTCGACGGTGCCGGTGGCGGTCACCGAGGCGGCGCCCTCGGGGACCGACGCGGCGCGGGTGGCGAACGACTGGTACGCGGCGGCGCCCGGCTCGACCCCGGCGAGCCGGCGCGTCCCGTGCTCGGTGGTGAGCACCACGTCGACCGGGACGTCCGAGCCGTTGACGGCGCGGACGGCGACGTGCACCGTGCCCGCCACGCAGCGGGCGGAGGCCTCCGCCGTCACGGGCAGGTCCGCCCCGGCGGCCGGCAGGGTCAGCGACCGGCGTTCCTCGGTGTTGCCCGCGGTGTCGGTGGCGGCGAACTCGATGACCTGCTCGGTCTCCGTCAGCGCCCGGGTGAACGGCCCGGTGTAGGTGCCCCAGAACGTCCCGGGGCCCTCCCACTGGATGCGGTCGACGCCGGAGCCGGAGGCGTCGGTGGCCGCCAGCGTGATCTCGACGCTCGCGCCCAGGTTCTCGACGGACGCCGTGGTCACGGGCGCGGCCGAGTCGACGCGCAGCTCGCGCTCCGCCTCGCCGGTGTTGCCCGCCGCGTCGGTGGCCACCACACGGACGGTGTGCGTGCCGTCCTCCAGCGTGAACGGCCCCTCGTACGGGACGGGCGCGCCGCCGTCGAGCGCCACCTCGACCCGCGGGTCCGGATCGCGGTTGTCGCTCGCCCGCACGGTGACCGTGACGGGCTCCAGGTACCAGCCCGACGGCGCGGCGGCCGGCGTCGTGGTCACCGTGACGGACGGCGGCGCGGTGTCCTCGGCGTCGTCGGGCTCCAGCACGAACACCACGGCCTCGGCCGGGACGTCCGTGCCCTCGACCTCGCCCGCCACCAGGAACAGGCCGCCGGCCTCCGCGAAGTCCGCGGGGTCGACGTCGGCCCAGGTGACGGGGATGCGGCTGTCCCGCGTGCCGTCCGCGTACTCGGCGGTGACGGCGGGCGGCAGCACGGGCGCGGTGCCCGCGAGGGTGACCACGGCGACGTTGTCGACCCCGACGACGTCGCCGGGCGCGCCGTCGCGCACGTACACGGTGCCGGTCACGGGCTCCACGAGGTCGGGCGAGGTGCCCGTGACCTCGAACGAGCCGGGCTCGGCGACGTCGTCGGCCGTGACCTCGGCCCAGGTCACCGCGACCCGGACTACGCGCCCGTCCTCGTAGACGGCGTCGAGCCGGTCCGGCAGGTCCGGCAGCTCGCCCACCCGCGTGGGGATGTGCACCGGCGTGTGGTCGATCGGCCCGAACGGGTCCTCCGGCTCCGGCTCGACCACGCCGCCCGTGCCCCAGACCTTCCACTCGGAGACGCCGACGGCGGAGTAGGTGTTCTCGGCCCCGCCCCGCAGGGCCTGGAACGTGGCCCGCAGGCGGGTGGTCTCCACGGGCTCGAAGGTGGTCGCGTTGACGCCGAGCCGGTCGGTCGGGAACCCGCTGGGCGTGGGCAGGTCGGCGAACGCCCCGGCGTCGGCGTCCCAGTACTGGATGGTCCAGGACGCGGGGACACGCACGTTGTCGCCGTTGGCGTCCGCGCCGTCGGACCAGAACCGCAGGGCCGACCGGTCGACCCGGACCGGCGCCTCCCACGTGTACTCCAGCCACTGGCTGGCGGGTCGCGGGTCCTCGCCCCAGGTGGCCCAGGTGGCGTCGTGCGCGCCGCCGGTGCTGACGCCGGCGCCGTCGTTCACGGCGGCGACGCGGTTCCAGGACGCGGTGTAGCTGGCGGTGGGCACGGCCAGGGGTGCGACGTTGGCGGGTTCGGCGTCCGCGGCCGCGGCGGGCGCCAGGCCCGCGGAGGCCGGCACCAGGCCCGCCAGGGCCAGGACCAGCGCCCCGACGACGGCGGCGGCGGCGCGGAGGCCCCGGACCCGACGCCCGGGCAGCATGCGTGTGGTCGTCATGCCATGTCCGCCTTTCCCGCGGTGAGCAGGACGCGCTGCGCGTCCCGGCGGCTGAGCAGCCCGTCGGCGGTGAACCGCTCGGTGGTGCGCTGCACCTGGGCGAGGAAGTCCGCCCGGGTGGCGAACCCGCCGTCGGCCCAGACGGCATCGAGCAGGGTGGTGCCGTCGGGGCGGGCCGCGTTGGCCACCCCGCTGTCGAGGCCCGCGAACACGACGCGCGGCTCCGCCCGCCGCACGTACATGTGGTAGGTCGTGTGGTCGCCGGACCAGGCGGGTTCCAGCACGCGGTCGCCGAGCCGGAAGTAGCCGTCGCCGGTGGCCTCGAACGCGCTGTCGAGGGTGCCGTCCAGGCCCATGTGCCCGTACAGGGAGATGTCGAGGTAGCTGGTCGACGGGTCCCGCACGAGCAGCACCGTCGGGCCCCACTCGATGCTCTGCACCGCCGGGTCGTCGATCGTCGGCACGGCTCGGATGCTGAACGGCATGTCGACGTCGACCACGTCGCCGGACGCCCAGGTGCGGTCGACGCTCACGTACGTGCCGGGGACGGCGTCCACCTCCTGGGCCACCCCGTTGACCGTGACCGTGAACCCCTTGCGCACCCAACCCGGCACCCGCAGCCGCAGGTCGAGCTCGCCCGAGCCCTCGATCGTCAGCCGCGAGGACCCGGCCTTCGGGTACTGCGTCTCCTGGACCACGCGCAGCCCGCGCTCGGGCCAGTCCAGGGTCGAGGCGAGGTAGAGGTTGACGTGCAGCGCGGCGCCGTCGGCGGACCGCAGGTACACCGTGTCGGCGTACTTCACGTGGTTCTCCAGCCCGGTGCCGCCGCAGCACGTGCCGGTGTTGCCGTACTCGCGGCGGGTGCCGGGGTTGACGCCGTACATGTAGGTGACGTCGGGGCTGGTGTCGGACTGCGTGTTCCGCTTGGAGCCGACGATGTGGTTGAGCAGGCCGCGCTCGTAGAACTCCATGTACTTCGGGTCGAGCGTGTGCAGGTACAGCAGCCGCGACAGCTTGAGCATGTTGTACGTGCCGCACGTCTCGGCGTTGCGCGCCCCGATGTCGCCCGCGACGGTGCCGGGCGGGCCGAACAGCTCACCCTCCCCGTGCCCGCCGTGGGCGTAGGTGCGGCCGGGCACGACCATGCCCCAGAACCCGGTGACGGCGTCCAGGTACCGCTCCTCGCCGGTGTGCTCGTAGGCCTTGAGGTAGCCGGGGAACTGCGGGATGTGCTGGTTGGCGTGCTTGCCGTTCAGGGTGTCCCGCCCCTCGGCGCAGGCGTCGACCAGCGGGTTCAGGTCGAACTTCCGGGCCGTGGCGAGGTACTTCTCCTCCCCCGTGATCGACGCGAGGTCGCACAGCACCTCGTTCATGCCGCCGTACTCGCCCGCGATGTAGATGCCCCACATCCGTTCGAGCTGGTCGGCGGGCAGCGGGTCGAGGCGGCCGGAGACCCAGTCGGCCATCGGAGCCCAGATCTCCAGCGCCTGGTCGCTGTCGGCGAGCTGGTAGGCGTCCCGCAGGCCCGCCATGATCTTGTGGCAGGTGTAGTACGGCGCCCAGATCTCGCCGTACGGCGCGTACCCCTCCAGCCGGCTGAACTGCCACTCGCCGTACGCGGCGAGGAAGCCCGGGTGGCTGAACCGGTCCATGGCCGCGAGCGCCGCCTGCACCTCGCCCAGCCCGGCGACGACCTGGTCCACCTTGTCCTTGAACGTCTGCTCCCCGGTGGACGCCCACGCGAGCGCGAGCGCGGACAGGAAGTGGCCGCCGTAGTGGCCACGCAGCAGGTTGGCGGTCTGCACGTTGGCCCGGCCGGGGTAGTCGTCGGGGCCCCAGGGCTGCTCGTTGGCGTGGCCGAAGCCCTCCCAGCCGCCCGGCGGGTTGGCGCCCCGGGTGTCGAGGCCCGCGTTCCGGCGGAAGACCGCCAGCACCCGGTCGACGGGGTAGACGCGCAGCAGGTGCAGGAGCTGGTCCTGCGACCGGGTGGCCACGCTGGGCGCGAGGTTCACGTCGGCGAGCGGGAACGGGGTGGCGAGCCAGCGGTCGGACGCCGGGGTCCGGTCCAGCAGGCGCAGGTACCGGCGCGGCAGCCGGGCGGCGGCCGCGGCCAGGCCGGTCCCGGCGGGGCCGGCCCCCAGCGGGGCGGCCGAGGCCGCCCCGCCGGTGAGCCCGAGGGCGGCGACGCCCCCGGCGAGGCCGGCCGCTCCGAGGCGGAGCAGGGACCGGCGGGAGACCTCGGTGGTCGTGCTGCGGATGTCGCGGTGCATGGTGCTCCCTTCCGTCAGCCGCACGTGAGCGCGGGGTACTCGACGCTGATCTGCGTGGTGCGGCCGGCGGCGTCGGACGCCGTGACCGTGACGGTGCCCGCCGTGACCGACGCCGCGCGCGTGGCGAGCGACTGGTAGGCCGCACCGCCCGGGGCGACGCCGGTGAACGACTTGTCGCCGAACGCGGAGGCGAATCCGATGTCCAGCGGCTCGTCCTCGTCGTTCACCGCGCGGACCGCGAGCGTGGCCCGGCCCGCGAGGCAGCGTGGTTCGGCGGTGGCGGTGACCACCGGGCCCTCGGCGGGGTCGCCGAGCACGGTGAGCGTGAGCGTGGTCTGCGTGGTGCCGGCCTCGCTCACGTAGTCGGGCAGGATCAGCCGCCCGGTGATCACGTGCACACCCGGCGTCTCGACGAGCGACTCGTCGAAGTCCCACTCGACGCCGATGGCCTGGTTGTCGCGCGACCCGTCGTTGTAGGACACGGCCACGCGGGTGGGCAGGTGCGGCAGCTCGCCCACCTGGACCTCCCGCTCGAACTGCTCCGCGCCCTGGATGGCGATGCCGTCCTGCGCCGTCTCGGGCCGCACGTACACCTGCGCCTGGGCGATGAGCCCGTGCTCGGCGTTGGTGCCGTAGACCGTGAACGGCTCGACGTTGGTCTCGGCGACCATCGCCGGGGTGACCTCCTGCCAGGTGAACGGCAGGGTCCCGCGGGTACCGCCCGAGTAGACGACGTCGAGCGCGCCGGGCAGGTCGGGCACGACGCCGACCGTGGTGCGCAGGACCACCGGGCTCGCGACCGTGTCGACCGTGTCGCCGCCCACCCGCCAGCGCAGCACGCCGGTGCCCGCGCCGCCGGACTGCACGCCCGAGATCCGGATGCGCAGCGCGCTGGCCTCCACCGGCTCGAACGCGAGGTGGTTGTACGCGTTGCGGGCGAGCGCGCCCGCGTAGGTGGAGCCGTCGGTGAGGGTGACCGGCGTCCAGGTCGTGCCGTCCGTCGTGTACTCGACCACGTACGTGTCGGCGCGCGGGGTGCGGGTGCCGCCGTTGTCGTCGTACCAGTAGATGTCCGTCGAGCTGAGCAGCACCGGTGCGCCCCACGAGTAGCGGATCCACGCGGCCTGCGCCGCGCTGGTGCCGTTCTGGGTCTGGCCCCAGGTGCCCCAGCCGTTGCCCGCGCCAGGGTTCGAGCTCGCCGGCGTGCTCTCCGCGTTGACCCGGGCCGGGTTCTCCCACGACGCCGAACCGCTCGTCGTGATGGTGGCCAGCCGCCCGAACTCGGCGGTGGTCTCGCGCTCGGCCAGCGTCACCGTGACGTCGCGCGACGTGCTGAGCGCCCCGTCGGTCGCGGTGAGGCGGAAGGTGTACTCGCCCTCGACGGTGCCGGTCACCCGGGTGGTCAGGGCCGCGTCGTCGGCGAAGATCACGCCCGCGCCCTCGGGCGCCGACACGGTCTCCCAGCCGTAGGTGAGCTCGCCGTCCTCCGGCACGCCGTCGTCGGTGGCGGTGGCCACCAGCACGGCGGACAGGTTGCCGTTCGCGGCGTCGTCCGACGTCGCGGTGACCGTCGGCGGGTCGTTCTGCACCGGCGGCACGGGCCGGCCGGAGTCGAACACCTGGACCTCGGAGATCGCCGTCCACCGGCCGGGGGCGTTGGTGAACGCGACCCGCACCTTGTCGGTGGTCGCCTCCGGGAAGAGCGCCTCGTTCGCCTTGGGGCCGGGCACCTTGGGCGCCTTGGCCTGCTCGGGCACCGCCGTCCAGCCGCCGTCGCCGTCCGGCACCTGGATCGAGTACCGGCGCGGCGGGCCGTAGCCGTTCGCCTGCCGGTCGTCGACGAACCAGACCTTGACATTGTCGACCGGGACGGCCTCGCCCAGGTCGAGCTCCACGTACCCGGTGTCGCCGTCGGTGCCGTAGTTGCCCCAGTAGGGCTCGTTGACCGTGACGCCGTCCGTGACCGCGTCCAGGGACACGGGCCGCTCGGTGGTCGCGATCGCGCCCGGCGTGTAGTTCATCGAGCTGGTGGAGAAGCCGGGCGTGTGGAAGTTCCGCCACGCGGCGGGGCGGGCGCCGTCCTGCGTCGCGGACGAGCTCAGGGTCGCGCCCTGGGCCAGGTTGTCGGCGTCCTGGGTGAGGTCGATGCCCGCGGTCTTCAGGTACGAGACCACGCGCTCGTCCTCGATCGGCGTGTCGACCGCGGACGGCAGGTCGGCCCCCTCGTCCGCCACGACCGTGACGTCCAGGCCGTCGTCGGACCCGACGATCTCGTTGGCGGCCGGGTCGTAGACGAAGCCGCCGATCGCGTCGGCGCTCGCCTTGCGGTCACCGTCGACGAACAGAGAGTAGCCGGCGCCGAGCCCATAGTGCGTGCCGTCCGGGTCCCAGACGATCGTCAGGTCGTGCCCGTGGTAGCGCAGGTTGTTCACCATGAAGTGCTCGTAGCCCAGGTCGATCGGGTCGAGCTCGATCAGGTCGTCGGACCGGGGCTGGATGCCGCCCATGTCCTCGACGAAGATGTAGCTCATGTTGCCGAGCATCACGTGGTTCGGGTTGTTGCGGTTGAAGGTCTGGTTGGCCGCGTTCCAGCCCGAGTAGTACTCGGCCTGGTTCGCCACCCGCGCGTCACCGTTCGGGTAGATGCTCCACGCCATCCAGTCGAGCAGCTTGGCCGCGTACTCCGGCGTGATGTAGCGCCCCTCCGGGTCGTAGTCGCGGAGCGCGGCGCGCACCCCGCGGTACTGGACCGTGAAGTTGATGTTCGAGAAGTTGTTGGACCCGCCGATCGAGAACTTGGACCGGTCGTACTGGTTGGCCGTGTAGAACGGGAACACCGGGAAGTTGTCGCCGTAGCGCAGGAACCGGAACCCGTCGACGTACGTCTCCCACTCGTCCGCGGGGATCAGGTTCTCCGCGTAGACGTCGTACAGGTTGGACTCCTTGGCCGGGATCAGGTCCCGCTCGCCCGCGGGCAGCGGGTTCGCGCTTCCGCCGGACGACGCCGCCGACGTCGCGCCGTGCGACGTGCCCGCGAGGAACATCTGCGTCTCCTCGCTCCACAGGCGGTCGAGCACGGCCGCCTGGATGCGGTCGGCCTCGGCCGCCGTGCTGCTCACGCGCTCGGGGTCCGCCCCGGCGATCTCGTAGAGCTTGCTCGCGGCGTCGAACGCGCCCCACACGTACGCCGACTCGGGCCGCTCGATCGTGCGCGCACCGGGCGCGCCTCCGTTCGCCTTCGGGTAGCCGAAGCTGATCGCGTCGGCGTCGTTGCCCGGCATGTAGTTGGTGTCGTAGGCGATCAGGCCGTCGTCGTTGCCGTCGTAGTGCTCGAGCTGGCCCACGCCGTCCTGCTCGAAGTAGTAGGCGAACCGCTCGGCGACGTCGGCGCCACCGCCGTGCACGTTGTACGCCTCCAGCCCGGCGGTGCCGAGGTACTGGGAGTAGTGGTTGTTCCAGCTCGTGTGGCCCGGGCTGTCCAGGAACGCCGACGAGCCGGACAGCTCGCCGACGTTCAGCACCTGCCCGTAGGCGAGGTACGGGTTGCGGATCCACTTGGTGTCCTGCAGGTGCATCGGCTGCGTGAGCACCACCGAGTTCTGGTAGAGGTTCACACCCTCGATGGTGGTCGGGTACTGGTAGACGTAGCCGGGCTCGTTCGCGTCCAGGCTGTTGTACCGCTCGCCCCACCAGCGGTACACGATCGCCTTCTCGATGGCCGGGTCCGGCACGTCGATGTACGGGATGTCCTGCGCCCAGCGCTCGTTGAACGCCGTCACGCCGGTGCGGAACGCCTCGTCCGGGGTCAGGGCCGCGTACTCGCGGAGCTGGTCCTGCCCGGCGGGCAGGCCCGCCGAGTACAGGGAACCGACGACGGAGAGGTCCACCGTGCCGCCGGCCGGCACCGTGACCTCGCGGTCCAGGGTGGTGCCGTTGCGCGCGAAGCCGTCGGCCTTGAGGCCCACCGTCACGGACGACCACGGCGTGTCGACCAGCCCGTTGTTGGCGCCGCTGGTCAGGGTGCGCGTGCCGGTCAGCTCGTCGTCGGCGTCCGCGGCGCCCCGGGCGGTCGGCGAGGCGGCCCGCACCGTGAAGGTGACGTCGGCGGCGCCCGGGTTGGTGAACGTGAGCGCGGACAGCGCGGTGTTGTCGTAGGTGATGAGCTTGCGCAGGTCCGCCGTCACGCCCGTGGAGCCGATCGTGTAGCGGGCCTTGGCGTGGCTCGGCGCGTTGAACCGCGCGCTGCCCACCTCGGCCACGGTCTGCCCCGGCACGGTGATCGTGTAGAGGGCGCCCAGGTCGTTGGGGCCGCCCGCGAACGCGTTGCCGCCGAAGCCCATGGTGCTCCAGCTCGCGCCGCCGGCGCCGCGCAGGTACAGGGTGCGGCCGCGGGTCTGCAGCACGTTGTTGCCGGAGGCCCCGGTCACGCCGAGCACCCGGTCGAGGTAGAAGTCGGTGCCGCCCGCCGCCACGTCGGCGTCGAAGATCGAGCGGTACATGCTGTCCGCGGTGTATGGGACACCGGGTTCCAGCGCGTCCTCGACCGCGTCCAGGTTGCGGTAGACCGGGTCGCCGATGTCGAGGGAGTCCGTCAGGCCGTCCGTGTAGACGCCGACGTCGTCCTCGTTGCCGGGCAGCACCGCCGCGCGGACCGCGGGTGCCGCGTGGGCCGCGGGCAGCACCGCCGCGCCCCCGCAGACGACCATCGCGGCCGCGGCGAACGCCGCCACCGCGCCTCTTCGTGTTCGTGCCGACATCACATGTCCTCTCCGTCGACGGCCAGGCACTCGGACGGACGAGGTGTGCCGCACGGGCGGAGGCGGCGCATCGCTGCGCACCCCACCCTGGCTCGCGACGTTGTCCGCCAGGTGGTGGTTCCCGCCGGCCCGCTCACCATCGAGGGGCCCGGCGCGGACCAGTGAAGCATCACCCCTCCGGCTCCGGCAATGGTTTTCGGTGTTTTCGGTATGAGATCACCCATTGCAGCCTCATCCATACCGAAAAACACCGAAACCCATTGTTGGCCGCACGGCCGTGTGGGAAGGTCGGCCCGTCAGTGCGCCACGACGAAGTGCCACGACTGGAGGACAGGATGAGACAGGTCCGAGCAGGACGGCCGGCCGCTGCCGGCACGCTGGCGGTGGCGGTGGTCGCCGCCGCACTCACCGTTCCGGGGGCCCCGGCGAGCGCCGCGGACTCGTACGACTTCACGAGCACGCAGAACCCGATCCTGGCCGACGGGAGCTATTACTCCGCCGACCCCGCCCCGCTGGTCGTCCCGGCCGGCGCCCCCGGCAACGACACCGGGGCCGACCAGCTCTACGTCTACACCGGCCACGACGAGGCCGGCGAGACGCGCAACGACTTCATCATGAACGAGTGGGGCGCCTTCGTGACGGCCGACCCCGACGCGGGCGAGTGGACCCACCACCCGTCCCTGATGCGCCCCGAGGACGTCTTCGACTGGGCGAGCCCGGGCCGCGCGTACGCGGGCGAGGTCCAGGAGGGCTTGGACGGCCGCTACTACTGGTACGTCCCGGTGCACGAGGCGGCCAGCCCGGCGAGCGACAAGTTCGGCATCGGCGTGGCCGTGTCCGACTCCCCCACCGGCCCCTGGACCGACCACGCGGGTGGGCCGATCGTCTCGCAGCGGCTGCCGACGTCCAACACCATCCACAACATCGACCCGACCGTGATCGTGGACGGCACCGGCGCCGACGCCCGCGTGTTCATGTACTGGGGCAGCTTCGGCAACCTCCGCCGCGTCGAGCTGGCGCAGGACATGCGGACCACCGTGGGCGACGTCCGGACCGTCACGGGCCTGACCGGGTTCTTCGAGGCGCCTTGGCTCTTCGAGCGGAACGGTACCTACTACCTGGCGTACGCGGGCAACAACGCGGGCCCAACCAGCGCGTGCACCCCGGCCAACTACCACGCGTGCATCGCCTACGCGACGGCGCCGTCGGCCGAGGGGCCGTGGACCTACCGGGGCACCGTCCTGCGGCCGGTCTCGTCCACGACGAGCCATCCGGGCATCGTCGAGCTCGACGGCCAGTGGTGGATCGCGTACCACACGGCCGACGCCGTCGGGGGCAACCACTTCCGCCGCTCGGTCGCGCTCGACAAGGTCGAGTGGGACGACACCCAGACCCCGCCGCGGATGCTCCCGGTGACGATCACGCCGGAGCGGCAGCCCGACCGCACGCCGCGCGCGAACGTCGCGCAGGAGGCGCGCGTCACGGTCTCCAACGACCCCGTGCCGACGCAGTACTGGATCAAGGCGCTGAACGACGAGATCGTGCGGCCCAACCCGCTGCCCCCGGACATGTGGGGCACGTGGACCGGCAACAACCCGCCGCAGCAGTGGGTGCAGTACACCTGGGACCAGCCCGTGCGGGTCTCCGGGTCGCAGATCGAGTTCTGGAACGACCAGCCGCGAGGCTCGGGGGTGGGCGTGGCCGCGCCGGACTCCTGGCGCATCCAGTTCTGGGACGCCGACGACGGCGCCTGGGCGGACGTCCCGGGTGCCTCCGGGTATCCCACCGGTACCGCGGGCTTCCAGTCGACGTCGTTCGACCCGGTGAACACCACCCAGGTCCGCGCGGTGTTCGACGCGTCGACCAACGGGTCCACGTACTCCGCCGTCGCCGTGGAGGAGTGGAAGGTGCTGGCCGAGCAGGCCGACGCGGTGGTGCCTGGCCGGATGACCGTGGAGGTGGGCGAGACCGACCTGCCCGGCACGGTGCGCGCCGACTATCCGGGCGGTGTGTCCCTGCAGGTGCCGGCGTACTGGGACGTGCTCACCGCGGACGACGTCGCCTCGCCGGGTTCGCTGGAGGTCGAGGGCTCGGTGCTCGGGTACGCCGCAGGGCGCGTGACGGCGACGGTGACCGTCGTCGACCCGTCGGGGACGGCCGGTGACGAGACGCCGCCGGAGGTGACCCTCACCCCGAGCGGCAGCGCCGGCACGGGCGGCTGGTTCCGTTCGGCGGTACGCGTCCGGGTCGCGGGCGCCGACGACGGCGGCGGCCGGGTCACGCTCGCGACGACGGTCGACGACGGGGAGCCGGTCGTCACCGACCCCGTCCGGTACACCGACGTCGAGGTCGCGGGCGACGGCGAGCACACCGTCACGGCGACGGCCACCGACCGCGCAGGGAATGCGTCGGCCGAGGCTGCGCTGGACGTGCGGATCGACGCGACGGCGCCGCGCAGTACGGCAACCGTGGACGAGCGAGCGCGTTCCGTGGCGGTGACGGCCGCCGACGCGACGTCCGGCGTCGCCCGGATCGAGGTCGCGGTGGACGGCGGCGGGTTCGAGCCGTACTCCGGCGCGGTCTCCGCCCCGGACGGCGACCGGCACGACGTGCGGTACCGCGCCGTCGACCGGGCGGGCAACGCCGAGACCGCCCGCACGGTCACGATCCCCGCGGACCTGAGCGGGCCGCTGACCGGCAACGTCGCAGGTCTGGCCACGCCCACGGCGTCGTACACCGCGGGCTGGAACTCGGTGCTCGCGCTCAACGACGGGCTGGATCCCACGAGCCCGCCGCAGGCGCAGCTCTGGGGCACGTGGTCGGGCAACCACCCGGCGACCCAGTGGGTGCAGTACGTCTGGCCCCGGGCCATCCGGCTGACGGCCGCCGAGATCAAGTTCTGGAGCGACCAGCCGCAGGGCACCGGAGCGGGCGTGGCCGAGCCGGACTCCTGGGGGCTGTCGTACTGGGACGAGGCGGCGCAGGAGTGGGCGCCGGTGCCCGACCCGTCGGCGGCCGGGACCAGCACCACGGCGTTCAACCGCATGTCGTTCGCGCCGGTCACGACGTCACGCCTGCGGGCGACGATCCAGGCGAACGGCGACGGCTCGCAGTACGCCGCCGTGGCCGCGACCGAGTGGCGCGTGATCGCGGACGACCCGGGGTCCGGGCCGGCGGGGCCCGCCGTGACCGTTACCGCCGATGCGCGCTGCGTGGGCGGCAGCGCCGCCCTGGCCGTGCGGGCGGTGAACGACCACGACGGGCCCGTGGACATCACGCTCAGCACGCCGTTCGGGACGCGTTCGTTCAGTGGTGTGGCGTCGGGCGCGGCGGCGTACCAGTCGTTCGCGGTGCGGGCGGCGTCGGCCGAGGCGGGGGCGGTGACGGTGCGGGCGGCCGTGGCCGGCGGTGCCGGCGGTGGCGGCGGTGCTGGCGGTGCTGGCGGGGCTGGTGCTGATGCGGGTGTCGCGGCACTGTCGAACGAGGTCACGGTGGAGTACGAGGCGGTGAACTGCCACCCCTGACCCGCGGACGGAAGGGACGGTTCGACCAGGTGGGGCGGGGCGGGCGGGCCGGGCGAACGTAGGTCGTCGGGGTGTGTTGCTCTGAGTCGACAACGTCTACGCAGAGCAACACACCCTGCGCGCGAAGGTCCTCCCCGCCAAGCTCCCGGCCCGATCGCTGTGGACGGCAGCACAACGGACGTGCTCGGCTCGGGGTGACTGTAGATCCCCGGGGTGTGTTGCTCTGAGTCGACAATGTCCACGCAGAGCAACACAACTCGCGCGCGAAGGTTCTCCCCGGCGCGTGGGGCGGCCAACCGGGGACCGGGCTGGCTGGCGTCATCCGGCGCGCATGTGCCCGACGTCGTGGCTGCCCCGAGTCCGGTGCGTCGCCGGAGCCCGGGGACAGGGCTGACCTGCCAGGGGTTGTCAGAGGGCCGGGAGCCAGACGCGCATCGTGGCCGGGCCTCGGTTGGCCCAGTCGTGGTACGCGACCAGCGGCACGTCGTGGAGCTCGGGACGCGGTGCCGGGTCGACGTCGGCGGCCGTTGCGTACGGCCAGCCGACGACGTTGGTGTCACCGCTGTCACCAGCACCAGCACCCCGGCGTCCCGCGCGGACGTGCACCACACCGTCCACCTCCCAGGGCGGGACCGAGGCGTCGACCACGATGTCGTCCACACCGCCGTCCGCACCACCGCCGTCAAGACCACCGCCGGCAGACCCCAGCCCCACCGCCTCAAGATCCACGGACTCCAGGCACAGCACCTCCGGGCCGCGCTGCACCGCGACGCAGCCTCGGACGGCGTCGATGTGCGGGTCGGGCACCACGAACCGCGGGGCAGCGTCGAGGTCGAGCACGACCACGCCGCCGGTCCGCGGGCCGGCCACCTCGACCAGCCCGGGCCCCACCTCGCGCACGGCCCCGTCGTCCACGCGCACGCGCGCCGAAGCCGACCACGCCGGCACCCGCAGCGTCAGCGTCCAGTCGCCCGCGGGCGCGGCCACGACCCGCACCTCGACGCGCCCCTCGGCCGGATAGTCCGTGACCACATCGAGCCCCACCCGCTCCCCCGACGGCAGCTCGGCCCGGATCTCGGCGGGGGCGTACTGGTGGAGCTGGACCCCGCCGTCGTCCACCGTGGCGACGTATGCCGCGAGGCTCGCGAACGTGCGCGCCACGTTGGGCGGGCAGCACGAGACCTCGAACCACGGCGCGCGCAGCGACGCCTCGGCGCGCTTGCTGACCACGTCGTCGGCGACGTGCTCGGCCGGGACTCGCTGGTGCAGGGTGTTGGCGTAGAAGAACGACTGCCCGTCGTGGGCCGGCGAGGTCGCGACCACGTTGGTCAGGGCGCGCTCGATCGCGTCGGCGTACTCGGCGCCGCCGCGGGCCAGCAGGAGCCGCCACGACACCATGACCGAGCCGACGCTCGCGCAGGTCTCCGAGTACGCGCGGTCCGGGGGCAGCACCCAGTCGTCACCGAACGCCTCGTCCTGGTGGTGCGAGCCCTGCCCGCCCGTCACGTAGGTGCGCCGGGCCTGGGCGCGGGCCCACTGGCCGGCGACGGCGTCGAGCAGCTCGGCGTCGCCAGTCTCGACCGCGACGTCGACCGCGCCGGCCGCGAGGTAGTTGGCCCGGACGGCGTGCCCGTGCAGCACCTCCGACTGCCGCACCGGCACGACGTCCTGGTAGTAGGAGCGGCCGAACTCGATGTCGGCGAGCACGCCGTGCCCGTGCCGCTCGACGAACAGCGCCGCCTGCGCGAGGTACCGCGGCTCGCCGAGCGCCCGGCCGAGCTCGGCCAGTCCGACCTCGACCTCGGAGTGCCCGCAGATCCCCTGGTTGCCGTCGGGACCGAAGGTGGCGCACACGTGGTCGGCGCTGCGCCGGGCGACGTCGACCAGGAGGTCGTCGGGCTTGCCGGTGCGGGCCCGGGCCGCGGCGGCCTGGTACAGGTGGCCCTGGCAGTAGAGCTCGTGGCCCCACTCCAGGTCGGTGTACCGCGGCTGCTGCCCCGGGCGGCCGAACCGCGTGCCGATGTACCCGTCCGGCTCCTGGGCGGCCGAGACCCGGAGCACGATCGCGTCGAACCGGCTCCTCAGCTCGTCGTCGGGCTGCCGGCCGAGCTCCCAGGCCATGGCCTCCAGCAGCTTGTACACCTCGGAGTCGCTGAACTCCCGGCCGCGCCGCCCCTCCGCGAGGCCGCCGGACACCGCCAGGTCGAAGTTGCCCAGCCAGCCCTCGCGCTCGAGCCAGTGCTCGATGTGCGCCAGGGTGGCGGTCGCGTTCACCTCCTGACGGCGGGCCCAGGGACCCCCGGTGATGCGCACCTGGTCGAGGCCGAGGGGCGTCAGGCGGCCGGTCGAGGGCACGACGGGCGTGGGCGTGGCGGCGCCACGGTGTCCGGTCGGGAAGAGCATGCGGAGACCTCCGGGAAGTGGTGGACGGGCTGAACGGGGCACGGGCGGTCAGCCCTTGAGCGCACCGGACATGAACCCGCGGACGTAGTGCCGCTGGAGCAGGAGGAACAGGACGACGCACGGCAGGGCCATGACGACGACGCCGGCCTCGGTGGCGCCGTAGTCGACGATGCCCATGACCTGCGCCCGGAGGTTCGCCACGGCGAGCGGGAGCGGGATCTTGGTGGAGTCGGAGATGAGGATGAGCGGTGCCACGAAGTCGTTCCACGCCGCGAGGAAGGCGAACAGGCCGACGGTGATGATCCCGGGCTTGACCGCCGGGAGCAGCACGGTGCGCAGCGCGCGGAACGAGGAACAGCCGTCGACGAGGGCGGCCTCGTCGAGCTCGCGCGGGACGGCGTCGAACGAGATGCGCATCATGAACGTCGCGAACGGGAGCTGGAACACCGTGAGCACCAGCGCGAGGCCCACCAGGGTGTTCTGCAGGCCGATCGCGTTGAGCATCACGTACAGCGGGATGAGCAGCGTGGCGTACGGGACCATCAGGATCGCGAGCGTCAGCAGGAAGAGCACGTCGCGGCCCGGGAACGTGAAGCGCGAGAACGCGTACCCGCCGAGCACCGACGCGACCAGCGTGAAGAGCACCGTCATCCCGGACACCAGCGTGGAGTTGAGCAGGTACTGGGGCAGCCCGGCCTGGTACTCCATGAGGGTGGCGTAGTTGCCGAGCCCCCAGCCGTCGACCTGGCTGCTGCCGGGCTGGGGCGCGACGGACGCGACCCCGGCCCAGATCAACGGGAAGACGAAGACGACGGCGAGCGCGCCGGTCAGCACCCAGTAGGGCGTGCGCAGGGCGATCCCCACGAGGCGGGCCCGGGGCGCGCGCGGCCGGCGCCGCACCTGCGGCCGGGGCGGGCTGACGGGGAGTGCGGTCGTGGTCATGTCAGTCCTCCTGGCCTGCGCGCATGGCACGCATCTGGGCCACGTTCACGACGACGAGCACGACCAGGACGACGATCGACAGCGCGGCGGCGACGCCGAGGTCGTTCTGGCCCTGGAAGGCCACGTTGTAGATGAGCTGGACGACCGTGAGCGTGCTGTTGTCCGGCCCGCCCTTGGTCAGGATGTAGAACTGGTCGAACGCCAGCAGCGAACCCGTGACGCACAGGACCGTGCACAGCGCGAGCGACGGGCGCAGCAGCGGCAGCGTGACGCTCAGGAAGGTCTGCCACCGGTTCGCGCCGTCCATCCGGGCGGCCTCGATCACCTCGTGCGGGATGCCCTGGAGCCCCACCATGAGGAGCAGCATGTAGAAGCCGGCGAACCGCCACACCACCAGGAACACGGTGGACCAGAGCGCGCTGTCGGGGGTGCCGAGGAACGACACCGGGCCGTCGGCCAGCCCCAGGCGCTGCAGCAGCGGGGACAGAGGGCCGACCTGCGGCGAGTACAGCGCGTAGAAGAGCAGCGACGCCGACGCGAGGCCGAGCGCGCTGGGCACCAGGATGGACGTGCGCAGCACCGCGGACCAGCGGCCCGACTCCTGGACGAGCAGCGCAAGGCCCAGGCCGAGGCCGATGAGCAGCACGGTGGCGATCACCGTGTACTTCAGCGTGAAGACCACGGAGTCCCAGAAGAACCGGTGCGTCAGGGCGTCCGCGTAGTTCTGCGGCGCGTTGATCCCCTGGTTGCCGGCCAGGAGCGGCCAGTCGGACAGCGACATCTGGCCCACCAGCAGCACGGGCAGCACGAACAGGCCCACCACGAGCAGGGCGGTCGGCGCGGCGTAGGCCCAGCCGTGCAGGGCACTGCGACGCGCGACAGCGACGACGGCGGGTCTGGTGGGCGGACGGGCGGAGGTTTTCGCGGGCACGGCAAGGCTCCTTGTTCACACGGCGAGGTTCACGCGGCGAGCTCACGGGGGGCGCGTGGTCCCGCCGCCCGGTGCGGCGGCGGGACCACGCTGACGTCGGCCGGGGCGGCTACTGCCCCAGCACGGCGGTGATCTCCTCGTTGTCCGGCTCCACGGTGCCTCCGGGGCCGAACACCTCGTTGCGGATCATGGTCATCCACGGGCTGCCGGGGGCGTTGAACGCCTGCTGGAAGTTGATCGCCAGCGGGGTCCTGCCCTGGGCCGCGACCTCGTTGACGGCCAGGACGCGCGGGTCCTGGGACGAGTACTCGTTCTCCGCCAGGTCGGCGCGCGAGACCACGTCACCGTTCTTGGCCAGCACCTGGACCTGCGCCTCCTCCGACATCAGCCAGGACATGAAGTTCCAGGCCTGGTCGGCGTTCTCCGAGTCCTTGGAGATGCCGATGCCGTCGCCGCCCACGAAGGTGGACGCCCCGCCGTCGGGCCCCGGGATGGGGGCCACGCCCACCTCGCCGAGCGCCTCGTCCGCGGTGGCGAGCATGGTGGCCGGGAACGGCATCACGCCCACCTCGCCCTCCAGGAACGGTCCGGTCCAGGTCGCGCCGGTCTCCTCCTTGGAGCCCTCGCCCACGGCGTCGGAGTCCACGAGGTCCTTCCAGACGCCGTACACCTCCTGGGCCGTGTCGCCCGCCAGGAGCGACTCGGTGCCCTCGGCGTTCATCACGTCCTCTCCCCCGGCCCAGATCTGGGGGAACCACGTGAACACGAGGCAGCCGCCGCAGTTGCCGCCGAAGTAGGTGCCGTTCACGCTGCCGCCGAGCTCGTCGACGGCCTTGGCCTGCTCGGAGAACTCGGCCAGCGTCGTCGGCCCCTGCTCGGGGTCCAGGCCGGCCTGCTCGTAGAGGTCCTTGTTGTAGAACATGACCGAGACGTCGAGCACGAACGGCAGCACGTGCTGCCGGCCGTCCAGCGTGCCCCCGGCCAGGTGCCCCTGGTTGATCTGGTCGGCGTGGTCGAGCTCGGCGATCGCGTCGGTCACGTCCGCGAACAGGCCCTGCTGCACCCAGTTGGGCACGTACACGATGTCGGCGGCGAACAGGTCGGGCAGGCCGCCGCTGCCGGCGGCGGCGCCGACCTTGGCCACGTAGTCGTCGTTCGGCACGACCGTGAGCTCGACCTGGTTCTCGTGCGACGCGTTGTACGCCTCGACCAGCAGGTTCGCCTGCTGCTCCAGCGGGGCGCGGGTCCAGAGCGTGAGCTCGGTGCCGTCGTCCACACCCTCGGCCGAGACCTGCGCCTCCTGTGCGGCGCCGTCGCCGTCCGACGCGCTGCAGGCGGCGAGCGCGGTGCTCGCCAGGCCGGCCGCGAGGAACGAGGCCACGAGCCTCGCGCTCGCCCTGCGGTGGGTAGCCATCATCCGTCTCCTTGACTTCGTCGTCACTCGGCCGTTCGACGAGGATGGGACACCCGTTGCCGAAACCGTCCGAAAAGGCTTTCTGCGACTGTAGGGTGGGCGTGCCACCGCGTCAAGGACGAACCTTCGTCACGTTTGTGTTACACCTTTTCGGTATTCGGTACTGTTCGACATCGACACTCCAGGAGGAAGCCATGGCCTCGGGCGAAACGCCGCGCAACGCCACACTGACCGACGTCGCCCGGCTCGCGGGCGTCTCGATCGCCACCGCGTCCAAGGCGATCAATGGTCGTGCCCAGGTGCGCGCCGAGACCCGCACCCGGGTGCTCGAGGCCGCCGAGCAGCTCTCGTTCGCGCCCAACGCGCTGGCCCGCGGGCTGCTCCAGGGCCGCACGGGGACGGTCGGCCTGCTCACGTCCGACCTGGAGGGCCGGTTCTCGATCCCCGTGCTGATGGGCGCGGAGGACGCGTTCGGCGCCGGCCAGGTCTCCGTCTTCCTGTGCGACGCGCGGGGCGACGCGATCCGCGAGCAGCACCACATCCGTGCGCTGCTGTCCCGCCGCGTCGAGGGGCTGATCGTCGTGGGCTCGCGCACCGACCCGCGTCCGCCGCTGGCCGGCGACCTCCCGGTGCCCGTGGTCTACGCGTACGCGCCGTCCGAGAACCCCGAGGACATCTCCATCACGGCGAACAACGTGGAGGCCGGCGGGCTGGCGATCGACCACCTGATGGCGTGCGGACGCCGCAAGATCGCGCACGTCACGGGCGACGCCTCCTACGCGGCGGCGCAGGACCGCAGCCGCGGCGCCGAACGCGCGATGGCGGAGGCCGGGCTGGAGCTCGTGGGCGGCCGCACGTTCTTCGGGTCGTGGAGCGAGGGCTGGGGCCGCGGGGTGGCGGCCATGATCCTGGACCAGTACCCGGACGTCGACGGCTTCTTCTGCGGCAGCGACCAGATCGCCCGGGGCGTGCTCGACACGCTGCGCGAGTCGGGCCGCGACGTGCCCCGGGACATCTCCGTGATCGGGTTCGACAACTGGGCGGTGCTGACCACGAACACCCGGCCGCAGCTCACGAGCGTCGACATGAACCTGGAGCAGGTGGGCCGGGTGGCCGCCCGCCGGCTGTTCGAGGCCATCGAGGGACAGGCGGCCTCGGGCATCGAGGAGCTACCGTGCCGCATAGTGACCCGGGAGTCGTCGGTCCCGGTCCCGTGACCTCGCTGCCGCCGGAAGGAACCTGACGTGGAGTGGACGCAGCTCGCCGGGGACCTCCTGGGCGTCTTCTTCTTCGCCGTCTCGGGCTCGCTGCTCGCCGCCCAGCGGCAGTTCGACATCGTCGGGTCGCTGCTGCTCGGTACCTGCGTGGGCCTGGGCGGCGGCATCCTGCGCGACGTGATCCTCGACGTCGGCGTGCCGCGGGCCTTCGACTCACCCGTCTACCTGGTCCCGCCCGTGGTCGCCGCGGTGGTCGTGTACTTCTTCGCGCACGTCGTGCGCCGCTTCCACGACCTGCTGATCACGTTCGACGCCGCCGGCATGGCGCTCTTCGCGGTCACCGGCACGCTCGTCTCGCTGGCCGCGGGCATGAACCCGGTGGCGTCCGCGATCCTCGGCCTGGTGACGGCGGTGGGCGGCGGCGTCATCCGCGACGTCATCGCCAACGACGTGCCGCAGATCTTCCGCGCCCGCGGCCTGTACGCCATCCCGGCGCTGCTCGGGGCCGCGCTGACCAGCGCGCTGGTGTGGGCGGGCTGGTTCAGCCTCGGCACGGGCGCGGCCGTCGCGGCGCTGGTGTTCGCGCTGCGGATGGTCTCGCTGCGCTACCGCTGGCAGGCGCCGCCGGCGGGCAGCCCGGGCACCGTCTGAGCCGACCGGCCTCCGCCCACGGGCGCGCCGCGGTACGGAAGGATGGACCCGGAGCCGGCGCGACCCGTGCCGGGCCGAGGGGAGGCGGCATGACGAACGATCGCACGACCGGGACGGGCGGCCTGGCGGGCCGCGGCCACCTGCTGCGGCTCGGGGCGCCGCGCGACACGGCGGCGGTGCGCCACCTGGTGACATTCCTCGTGGCGAGCGTCGTGACCGTGCTCGCCACCCGGGCGTACCTGGCCGCCACGGGCTACCCGCAGATCGGCGGCGGCGGGCTGCACCTGGCCCACGTGCTGTGGGGCGGGCTTCTCATGGCCCTGGCGATGATGCTCCTGCTGTCCTACGTCGGTCCGGTGCCGCGCTCGCTCGGCGCCCTGCTCGGCGGCGTGGGCTTCGGGCTGTTCATCGACGAGGTCGGCAAGTTCGTCACCTCCGACAACGACTACTTCTACGCGCCCACCGCCGCCATCATCTATTTCGTCACGGTGGTGCTCGTGCTGGTCGTCGAGGGCCTGCACGGCCGCCGGGCGCACCACCCCGCCGAGTACCTCGCCGTGGCCGCCGACCGGCTCGCCGCGGGCCTGGCCGGCGGCTTCACGCCCGCCGCGCGGGACGAGGCCCGCGGGCTCGCGGCGAAGGGCGCCGGAGAGCCCGGCGCCCGGCTGGTCGCCGACCTGGTCGAGACCGTGCCCGCCGACGACGCCGACGTGCCCGACCCGGTCCGCGCCGGGGTCCGGGGCGTCGTCCGGTGGCTGGACGCGCTCGTGGACCGGGCGTGGGCCGCGTGGCTGGTCATCGTGCTGCTCCTGGCGGTCGGCGCGGCCGAGGCGACCGTCGGCGTGCGCGTCCTGGCCGGGCAGGTCCCCGGCGTGCCCACGTGGACGGGCGCCGCGATCCTCGCGGCCGTGGGCGTGTCCGTCGTGCTGCTGGGCGTCGGCGTCGTGGTGGGCCGCCGCAACCACCTCCAGGGCGCCGTCTGGGTGCGCCGGGCCGTGCTCGTGAGTCTCCTGTTCACGCAGCTCCTGGTGTTCCGGGCCGTGCGGTGGACGGCGGCCTTCGGCCTGGTCCTGGACGTGCTGGCCTTCGTGGCGCTGGAGGTCCTGCTGCGTGAGGAGCGCGGGGTGCGGGCCCGCACGGCGTGACCCGCACCCGTCGGACAGACCTCACCTCAAGGTGCTCAGGACCGCCACCACGCCGTGTTCCTCGATCCGCCCGGTCACCTCGTCCGCGGCGTCGAGCACGGCCGCCGGGGCGTGCCCCATCGCGACGCCGCGCGCGGCCCAGGCGATCATCTCCAGGTCGTTGACGCCGTCCCCCACCGCGAGGGTCGCGCCCGGGGCCACCCCGACCCGCTCGCGGATGCGTTCGAGCGCCGTCGCCTTGCTCAGGGACCGCGGCGTGACGTCGACCCAGTCGGGTCCGGCGGGGGTCGCCGTCACGCCCAGCTCGCGCAGCGGCTCCAGCAGGGTCAGGACGCCGTCCCCGCGCAGGATCACGCGGGCGGACGGCACGTTCCACAGCTCCGTGTCCGAGACCTGGCGCTGCTCGCCGTTGACCAGCCCGCGCTCGAAGACCCGGTTGACCCGGTACCCCCAGCCCACCTCCTCCACCCCGACCTGGACCGCGGGCAGGGCGGCGCGCGCGAGCCGGACCACCGGCCCGACGTCGAACGAGTGCATCGTCTCGATCCGGTAGCCGCTGGGCAGAGCGGTGTCGACACGGGCGACGACCGCGCCGTTGGATGCGACGGCCCAGCCACGGTCGATGCCGAGCTGCCCGGCGACGGGGAGCACCCCCACCAGCGACCGGCCCGAGGCGAGAACCACGTGGTGTCCCGAGCGCCGCACCCCCTGGACGGCTCCGACGGTCACGGCCGGGACGATCCCGTCGGCCCCCAGGAGCGTTCCGTCGATGTCGAGAGCGACCAGGGTGCGGGTCACGGTGCTCTCGTGGGGAGCGGCCACGGGGGCCGTCCGCAGGTCGGTAGCGGTGGTGGAGGACGACGTCACGGTGCCGGTCGTGTGGGTCATGCACCTCAGACGCGCGGCGCGCCGGGATGTCACAGCATTTTCGTGACCAGTTGTTGGCAGAGTGGAAAGATGACACGGACACCTCCCCGCACCCTCACCACGCTCGCGCTCGTCCTGCTGACCGTCGCGGCCTGGTGGATCTTCCTGGGCCGCGACACCGTGCGGGACGTCGACCCCGCGACGGGCGCCGTCACCGGCCCCTACGGGGCGCCCCAGGTGGTGGCGTGCGCGCTCGTGCTCGTCGCGCTCGTGGTGGTCGGCGCGCTGACCGTCCCCGCGTGGGTGGCGGTGCTCGCGGTGGCCCTGCCGTTCACGGTCGCGTGGACCGTGCAGGCGGCGTCGGACGACGACTCCGGGCTCTGGGCCGTGGGCGCGCTGCTCGTGCTGGTGGGCACCCTCGCCGGGGGCGCCGTGGTCGCCGCCGTCACGCGGGCCGTGGCACGTGGCCGGGCGCCCGGGGGCACGACCGCGCCGTAGCCCGGCCGCGCCGTAGCCCGGCCGCGCCCTACCCGATCCGCGCCCGCGCGTACCCCGCCGCGAGCAGGGCGCCGGCCACGGCGAAGCCCGCCCAGGCCCAGCCGTCGCCGGCGAGCGGCCCGGCCAGCAGCGCCCCGACCAGGGACGATCCGACGACGCCGCCGAGCGCGAGCGCGAGCCCGTTGACGCCGAACCGGGTCGCGACCGACCCCGCCGGCGCACCTGCGGCGACCACGGCGCTCATCGCCGGCTGGAACACCATCTGCCCGAGCGTGAACACCGTCATCCCGGCCACCAGGGACGCGAGCCCCGGGCCGCCCCCGAGCAGGGCGATCCCGGCGCCCATCGTCCCGGTGCCGAGCGCGAGCACCACGGGCAGGCGGAGCCGCGCCTGGAGCCACCGGGTCACCGGCACGGTCGTGGCGAGCACGAGCACGGCCGCCGCCGCGTAGGCCGCCCCGACGCCGACGCTGCTGCCGAGCGCGCTCTCCAGCCGCAGCGGCACCACGAGCTGGAGCTGGGTGAAGATCGCCCACGACCCCGCGTTGAGCAGCAGCAGGACGACGAGCCCGCGGCGCGCGTCGCGCATCGCCCCGCCGCCGGGTCGCCCGGCGGGTCGACCCGCGGGCGATGTCCCGGTCGGGCCCGGTTCCACCGCCCGCCCGAGCCCCCACCAGGTGAGCGGCGCGGCGGCGAGGAACAGCGCCGCCGCCACCGCGCACACGACGTCGAACCCGGCCGTGACCAGCAGCCCGCCGAGCAGCGGGCCCACGACGAACCCGGCGTTGCTCAGCGCCTCCCGGCGTGCGAAGACGTCCGGCCGCGCGCTGCCGAGCCGGGCGTACGCCGCGTAGCTCGCCGGGTGGAACAGCGCGCCCCCGAGCCCGATCGCCAGCCCGGCCGCGCCGACCGCGAGCGGCGTCGTCGCGAGGGCCAGCGCGCCGAAGCCCGCCGCCCGCACGAGCACTCCGGCCACGATGGTCCGGCGCACGCCCCACCGGTCGGCCAGCATCCCGGCGGGGAGCTGGAGCCCCTGCTGCGCGGCGGCACGGATCCCCGCGAGCAGGCCCACCAGCGCGAGCCCGAAGCCGAGCCGTCCGGAGAGGTGCACGGCGAGCAGCGGGACCAGCAGGTAGAAGCCCGTCGCCATGACGAACGTGTTGACGTACAGGGCCACCAGCACGCGCGGCGCGGCGGACGGGGACCCGGGAAAGGAGGTCACCGGGGGCCGAGCACCTCCGCGAGCGCCGCGAGCTTGCGGGGCGTGTCGTACGCCCCACCCCCCTCGTGCTCGTTGTAGGGGAACACCTCGATCTGCGCGGGCCCGCCGTACCGGTGGTAGGCCGCGAAGACGGTGGACGGCGGGCAGACCTTGTCCATCAGCGCCACGGAGAACCAGCCCGGGCAGCTGGCGCGGGCGGCGAAGTTCGTGGCGTCGAAGTAGGAGAGCGTGCGCATCGCCGTCTCGATCTCGAACCGGTGGCCCTTGAGCCAGCGCGCGATCTCGGAGTAGGGGCCGAGGTCCGTGATCTGGGAGGCGCGCCGGTAGTGGCTCAGGAACGGCACGTCCGCGATCATCCCGGCCAGGTCGTCGCGCAGGCCGGCGACGGCGAGCGCGAGCCCGCCACCCTGGCTGCCGCCCAGCACGGCGACCCGCTCGGGGTCCACCTCGGGGAGCTGCCTGACGGCGTCCACGGCCCGGACGGCGTCGGTGATCAGCCGCCGGTAGTAGTGCTTGGCGGGGTCCTCGATGCCGCGCGTGAGGAACCCGGGCGACGAGGACCCGTGGCCGTCGGGCGCGACGTCGGGCGTGTCGGCCGTCGTCTTGCCGCCGCCGCCCTGCCCGCGGTTGTCCATGACCAGGTGGGCGTACCCGGCGGCGCTCCACGTGAGCCACTCCCACGGGACGCCGCGCCCGCCGTTGTACCCGATGTACTGCACGACGGCGGGCAGCGGCCGGGTGCGGTGGCGCGGCAGCAGCAGCCACGCCTTGACGGGTTGGCCCGCCCACCCGGAGAAGGTCACGTCGTGCACCTCGACGGTCGCCAGCCCGGCGTCGTGCGGCACGGTGACGGGCTCGGTCGCGACGGCCGCGGCGGCGTCGAGCGTCTGCTTCCAGAACGCGTCGAAGTCCGCCGGTTCCTCGGGCTCGGGGCGGTAGGCGCGCAGCTCGTCGAGCGGCTTGTCGAAGAGGGCCATGGATCTCCTCCGGAGGGTGGGTCGGGGTGGGGGTGGTCAGAGGTCGGACGCCGGCCCGACGTCGGACGTCGTCAGGGGGTGCCGCAGCACGGGCGCGGTCGACACCTCGTCCGCGCCGACGTCGGGGCGCTGGTCGCGCGGCTGCCCGTCCAGGTCCTCGACGACGAAGGGGTAGGTGCCCACGGCGGTGTCGACGGCCGGGCCCTGGCGCAGCCGCCAGAGCCCGCCCGACCGGACCAGGAGCGGGTCGGCGACCCGGATCTGGCCGGGCTGGGCCGCGATGCCGAGGGTAGCGCTGCCCTGCGGGTACGCGATGTTGCCGGCCAGGGTCAGCCCGTCGGTCGCCTTGTGCTCGGCGAACAGCTGCCCGGTCGAGCCGACCACCACGTTGTTCGCGAGGGTCACGTCGGCGGGCGGGTAGACGTAGTTGGCGCCGAGCTCGACGTTCGAGACGTTGTCGACGAACGTGTTGTGCACGATCGTCGCCCGGTGCACGCGCCAGTGGGCCGAGGTGGAGCCGGACCCGTCGACGTCGCCGCCGTCGACCTGGAGGGCCGCCGTCCAGCCGGAGCCCGCGAGGCCCTCGAAGTAGTTGTCGAACACCCGCTGGTCGTCGCCGTACAGGCGCACCCCGCCGGTGCCGGCCTTGCCCCCGCCGAGGAACACGTTGCCGTGGATGGCGTTGCGGTCCCCGCGGCGGGCGACGACGGAGCCCGCCGAGGCGCGGAACGTGTTGTACCGGACGGTGTTGTCGTCGCTCTTCAGCGAGACGATCTCCGGGTCGGAGTCGCAGTTCTCGAACAGGTTGTGCTCCACGACGGCGAACGAGCTGGAGTCCGACAGCGCGGAGACGCCGAGGCGGATCGCCTCGCCGCCGTTGACGGGCTGGGCGGGGCTGTCCGAGAAGTAGTTGTGGTCGATCCGGTCGTGCTGCGAGATCTGGGTCGCGCCGCCGTAGACGGTGACGTAGTTGCCCAGCACCGTCTTGCCCGCGAACGCGTTGTGGTCCACCCGGTTGTACTCGCTCCCCTCGCCCGCGATCGACACCCAGTGCCGCGAGGAGGACGGGTCGGCCGGGGGCGCGAACGCCAGCCGGAAGTCGTTCCGGGTCAGGCGCACGTGCGTGGACGCCTCGATCTTGAGCGTCACGGCGTTGCGCCAGGCCAGGCCGCGCACCACGACGTGGTGCGACCGCGTGACCTCGAGCTGGCCGCCCGTGACGACGGCGCCGCCGAGGGTGGCGCCCTCGATGACGACCGGGTGCTCCTCGGTGCCGGTCTTGTCGGCCAGCTTGACCATCGAGTACTCGCCGTCGGCGAGCACGATGCGGTCGCCCGCGACGGCGCCGGCGAACGCGGCCGCCAGCTCCGCGCTGGTGCTCACGCGGACGGTGCGCAGCGGGGCGGGGTCGGCGGCGCGGGCGGCGGCGGTGCCGACGGCGGTGGTCGTCAGGCCCGGCGCGACGCCCCCGGCCGCCGGGACGGGTCCGGCACCGGCGGGTGCTGCGACGGCGGTGCCCGCGAGCGCAAGGCCGAGGGCCGTGGCGACGGCGGCGCGGCGGGCCCACGTGCGGGATCGGACGGAGTGCAGGTTCATGGTGCTACCTCCTGGATCGGCGAGCTGATGGGGTGGACGTGCTCGGTGGACCGGACGCTCAGACGAACGACGCGGTCACGGTCGCCCCGCGCAGGGCGGCGCCGTCGACGACGAGCCGCCAGCCCACGCCCCGCCGCGTCACGGTCACGGCCGCGTCGGCGCCGGCGAGGCGCAACCCCGGCACCTCCAGGTCGACGACCACCTGCTCCCGGGTCTGCGTCGGGTCGCTCACCGCGATCCGGGTGGGCCGCTGCCCGTCCGTGGCGGGGTCGGCGTGCAGCACGACCGACGCCGCGCCGTCGGCCACGAGCGCGCCGGTGACACCGACACCGGCACCGGGCGCGCCGAACGTGCCCGCGTCCAGCGCGACCCGGCCCACGCCCCAGAAGTTCGCCGCGACGGTGCCGCCGAGCGCGACGGCGTGCGCCGCGGCGTCCTGCGCGAGGACCCGCAGGCCGTCCGCCGTGCCGCACGCCGCGGAGAACAGCCGCGTCTCCTCCGACGACGCGGCCGGCAGCAGCACGTAGGCGTAGGCGGCGTCGGCGGGCGCGGCGCCGTGGTCGAGCCAGGCGGTCAGGTACGGGCGGGTCACGGGGGTGTCGGTGCCGTACTTGACGTTGATCTCGCGCCAGGTGTGGGTGCGGTCCTCGCGCAGCGCGCGCAGCGTGGCGCCGCCGGGGAAGACGTAGCCGGACGTCCCCGCCAGGTGGCACCAGCGCACGTCGGCCAGGGTCGCGGACCAGCCGGGGGTCACGTGCTGGTCCACGCCGTCGACCACGAGGGCGGCGCCGGCGCGCAGCTTGCGGTTCTCCACCACGGTCTCGGCGCCTGCGGCGCCCGGCGCCGTGATGCCGGAGCCGAGGCAGACCACGACGTCGTCGAGCAGGAACCAGCTCTTGAGCGCCCGCAGGTCGGAACCCTGCGCGCGCAGGTCCTGCCCGTAGCTGCCCAGCGTGCTGCCGGGCAGTGTCGCGCCACCCACCCACGTCGCGTCGTTCGTGGCGCGGTGGTCCGACCCGTCGGCGCGGCGCACGGTGTCCACGGTCGTGCCGGGCAGGCGGTACGGGTCCACGGTCGGCCAGTAGTCCTCGCTGTAGTGCCCCAGGTCGTCCGTGTACAGCAGCACCATGCCGTCGGAGAGGTGCCAGCCGTGCAGGTTCTCGTTCTGGATCGACTCGTAGTTGTAGACGCGGGCGGAGTACGCGCTGACGCTGACCGCGAAGCCGGGGCGGTGGTGCACCACCTTGTCCATGGCCGGGTACTGGTGCTGCGCGACGAGCGGCCCGCGCGGCGTCGGCCCCGCGGCCAGCAGCGCCTTGGCCGCGACGACGGACGCGGGCGTGGTCCCCGCGAGGAAGTCGCGGTAGGTGTCCTCGGTGATCCACTGCGCCACCAGGGCGGTCAGGGTCGCCGCCTGCGCCGCCGGGGCGGACGGGATGAGCCGGAGCGTGCCCTCGACCACCGTCTGCGCCGAGGCGTGGCCCTGCTTGCTCGGGCGCGCGATCTCCCGCCCGCACACCGAGGCGACGACGTCGCCGCTCACCATGAGCGGGTCGAACCCGTCGGTCACCCACGCGTAGACGTTGGCCAGGGCCGGGTCGGTGACCTGCCACGGCGAGTCGCCCAGCAGGTGCAGCAGCGAGGACAGGGTGCCGAGCAGCTCCTTGCCGTAGCCGCCGTTGTACGGGTGCTTCCAGTGCTGCAGGAACGAGCCGTCCCGGAAGAAACCCTCCCCCGTGCCCGCCGCGGCGGCCGCGTCGTCCACGAAGGCGAGCACGCTGTTGGCGCCCCCGCCCTCGACGTCGCTGAGGGCGTCGCGGACCCGGAGCAGCGCGTCGCCGTCGCCGTCGAGCGCGGCGCGGACGGCGACCACGGTGGCGATCCACACGCGGTTGGCGCCCGTGGCGATCTGCCGGTCGGCCCGCCACAGGTTGGGGTCGGGCGTGTAGTGGTGGACGGCGGCCGTGGACCGCGCGAGGTCGGCGCCGAGGTGCTCGCGCAGCACCACCAGGGTGTCGACCAGGGCCGAGGCGGAGCCGATCTCCCAGTCCCAGTCGTTGTCGAAGCGCGCCAGGCCGGGGCCGTAGAGGTTGTCGTGCATCCAGCCGAGGCCGTCGGCCACGGCGTCGGCCACCGCCGGGTCGCCCGCGACCGAGGTGCCGGGCGTCGCCCAGGCGACGGCGATCGACCGCAGCCGCTTGAAGGTCGTGGTCACGTTCGTCGACCGGGTCCGGTCGGCGAGGTCGGCCCACAGGGCCGTGCGGCCCGCGGTCCGGTCGAGGGTGGCCAGGACGGTGGTCGCCGCCCGGTCCACGCGCCGGACGGCGGCCGCCACGTGGGTGTCGGCGAGGTCGAGCCCCGGGCCGCCGGTCTGGAGCACGGCCCAGCGCTCGACCAGCTCCGTGGTCGTGGCCGCGGGCAGCGCCCGGGCGGGCAGGGCGGCGTACGGCGCCAGGGCGGCCACGCCCGCGAGCGCGCCGAGGCCGAACAGGACGGTACGCCGGGTCGGGCCGGAGCCCTCGGTTGCGGTGTCGTTCTCCATCACGGTCCCTCTCGTCGTTGAGCTGGTGCGTCGTCGGGCTGGTACGTCGTCGGGCTGGTGCGGTGCGGTGGATCGGCCGCGCGCGGGCGCGCGGCACCCGTTCGTCGCGGGGACGAGCGGAGTCGGGAGGATCAGCCCAGCAGCGCGCGGCGGCCGATCGCCGCCGCCAGCGCCGCCGCGCCGGCGGGGCTCGGGTGCAGGCCGTCGCCGCTGTCGTACGCGGGCAGCAGCCGGGCCGGGTTCGCGGGGTCGGCGACGGCGGCGGCGACGTCGGCCACGGCGTCGAACGCCCCGGCGTCGGACCGCCCGTCCCGCGCCCCGGCGAGCAGCGCGGCGTTGACGTACCGCCGCTCCTCCTCCAGGGCCGGCGTCCAGCGCTGCCAGCCGCCGAAGGGCGTGATCGTGGTGCCGACCACGCGCAGGCCCCGGTCGCGGCCGCGCAGCACGAGCTGCCGGTACCCGGCGAGGATCACCTCGGGGTCGGTCTGGCTGGGCGGCTGCTGCAGGTCGTTGACGCCGAGCACCACGAGCAGCGTGTCCACCCCGGGCAGCGCCAGCGCGTCCCGGTCCAGACGCGCCTGGCCGCTCGGCCCGAAGCGCTCGTCGTCGAGCAGCACCCGGTTGCCGCTGATGCCGAGGTTCGCGACCCCGACCGGCCCGCCGCGCTCCGCGAGGCGCCGTGCGAGGTGGTCGGTGAGCCGCTGGTCGGCGTCGTCGGGCGTGCCGACGCCCTCGGTGATCGAGTCGCCCAGCACGGCGACGCCGGGGACGCCTGGGCGCTCGACGTCCACGCCGCACAGGAGCACCGCCGACCGGGTCGTGACCGCGCCCTCCGCGGCGAAGGCGTCGCCCGCGTCCGCCGTGCGGTCCCCCGCGGCGACGTAGCCGGTCGCGTGGATGTTGCGGTGAAAGCTCAGGCTCCCGGTCGGCCCGGGCAGGTGCAGGCTCACCACGAGGTCGCCGCCGTCGGGCACGGCGAGGGACACCGGGTCGCTGACGAGCGTCGCACCGGCGGCGAGCAGGCCGCCGCTCGCGCCGTCGAAGGTCACGGGGGTCACGGTCGCCGGGTCGACGCCCGGCCCGGCCCCGGCCGGCCCGGGGGCGCGGCGGGCCACGGTCACCGTGCCCACCAGCGTGGGCCGGGCCGAGAAGGTCCCGGCGAGGCGGACGCGCAGTCTTCCTCGCCCGCCAGGGAGCGTCCCGGCGCTCAGGCGGAGCACGTGCCGGACCGTCTGGTCCGTGACCCCGGTGGCGACCAGCGGGTCGGTCGCCGTGGGGCGCGTGTGGGCGGTGGCCCAGGACGGCACCCAGGTGACGGGACGGCGGGCGGCGGACGCCGGGGCGACGTCGGCGACGGCGTCCGCGATCGTGCGGGCGGCCGCGCCCGGGGCGACCAGGAGCGCCCCGGTCGAGGCGAGGGCTCCCGTGAGCAGGGTGCGGCGGGCGAGCGGGGCGGTGCCGGTCATGCGTCCTCCGTACGGTCGGGTCCTGCGGTCTGGTCGGGCACCACGGCCTGGTCGAGGATCACGAGCCCCACCAGCGCGGGCACGCTCGCGGACAGCAGCAGGGGCCCGGCGGGGATCACCAGGGAGAAGACCGGCGTCGCGACGACGGCGCCCAGCAGCGCCGTCCCCCGTGCCACCGAGCCGAAACCGAACCACAGCGCGTCCCCGACCCAGCCGCGCGCCGTGCCCGCGGGGTCCGCGCCCGCCACCACGGCGAGCGCCAGGTGGTAGGGCACGGCCACGAGCAGGAGCCCCAGCGCGAGCAGCGCGAGGACGACGGCGGCGGGGCCAGTCCGCCCGGTGAGGAAGACGACGTCGACCACCAGCAGGGCCAGCCCGGCGGTCGAGACGGCCGCGTGGGCCAGCAGCGGCCGCAGGTACGTGCCGAAAGCACGGAAGACGCCGGTGAACGTGCGGGTCTCGCCCTCGGTCCGCCAGGCGCGCAGCGCGTGGGCCGTCGCCGCGAGCGCGGGGAGCCAGGTGACCACGCCGACGCACAGGACGGCGAACGCCGCGCCCGCGAGCACGGGGTGCGCGAGCCACTCCAGCCAGCCCAGCAGCGTCCGCGACCACTGGCGAGAGCCGTCGGGGCGCACCGGTGCCGCGGCGGCGGTCATGCGTCCGTCCCGAGCACGCCGGTGAACGCGCCGTCGTCTGCCGCGTCCGTGCCGCTGCCGTCGGCCGCCGCGCCCACGCCGCGCAGCGCGTGCCCGTCGACCGCGACCTCGTGCGCCGTCACGACGGCGACCCGCCGGTCCGGCCCGGTGCCCGCGACCAGGACCGCCCGGGCCCGGGCGCGCACGCCCTCGGCGTCGAGCACGCCCTCCGGGTCCGCGAGGTAGGCCCGCTCCCCCGCCCCGAGGTCGACGGCCACCCCGGCGCGTGCGGGCAGCAGCCGCGCCACCGGGGTGGCCGCGGCGTCCGTACGGAAGGCGTCGAACGGCTCGATCACAGTCACCGCGAGCAGGTCGCGCGCCGCGGGCGGCGTCACGCGCAGGGTGTGCATCCGGCGCGTGACCACGAGGTCCGGCGTGCTGGAGGTGGGGTTGGCCTCGACCTCCGTGACGACCCGCTCCACGGTGCTGACGCTGCCCGGCACACCCGGGGCGTACGTGGTGAGCCACGCGCCGGCGCGGCCGTTGCGCAGCACGTGCCGGACGGCGGCGACGTCGTCCGGCCCCGGCGCCACCTCCTCGGCCGGGTGGTCGGCGTGGAAGAGCAGGGTCCACGACCGGGGCTGCGCGGCCCGCCCCCGGTCGACCACGACCGCGCGCCCCGAGGGCAGGACGGCGACGGTCCGCTCCAGGCTCTCGACCCCGAGCTCCTCCGGGTACATGCGCCCGGTCCGGGCCCGGCCGTGCAGGAACCCGCCATCGGCCAGGACGTCGACCATGTCGGCGGTGCGGGTCGGGGGCGCGTCCGCGTACACGTGGTACCGGCCCTCCCCGGCGAACCCCTGGCCGTCCACCAGCACCAGGTTGTGGTGCCCGGCGCGCTTGCGGTTGGAGTAGCCCTCGTCGACCAGCAGCCACGCGCCGCGCGAGGCGAGCACGAAGGAGCCGGCGTCGGGATGGTGGTGGCCGGCGCTGAGGGTGTCCCACCCGCGCTCGGCGTCGAGGCGGCGCGAGGTCTCCCACGCCGTCCGGCCGCCGCCGGGCGACGACTTGAACGAGAGCAGCGTCGCGTCGTCGTCCCACGAGGTGCGGTGCACCAGCAGGCCGAGGTCCTCGAACGCGGCCTGCGCCGGTACCGTCCCGGCCGGGTCGACGGGCGCGACGGCGGCGTCGTACCAGAGCAGCTCGGCCCACGCCTCGGGCAGCACGCCCGGGCGGACGCCGCTCTCGTACGCCTCGCGCCAGAAGAAGCGGTCGGTGACCGTGTCGGCGAGCCACTGCGCCTCCCCGATCCCGTACCGCGCGGCAAGGATCCGGTAGAGCGCCACGCTGTGCCCGGAGCGCCGGTCGTGGCAGTCGCCGTGGTCCACGATCTCCTCGTAGCCGGGCGCCGCCTGGTGCAGCCGGTAGAAGAAGGTGTGCGCGAGGAACCGGCAGCGGTCCCACCAGTCGACGCCCTCGGCGTGCTGGAGCAGGTCGAGGTAGGTCGCGAGCCACGGCACGCCGTACCGCCAGTAGACGACGCCCTCCATGTCGGAGCCGTCCGCCGGCAGCACGTCGACGACGGTGGCGAACACGTCCTTCGCCCGCTCCGTCCAGGCGCGCTCCCCGAGCGCGTAGCCCACGGTCGCCAGCCCCGTGTGGCAGATCCAGTGGTGGTTCTGCCAGTACGAGCTGCTCCACCAGGAGCCCTCGTTCGCCACCGCGAAGTCGTACAGCCGCTCGCCCTGGAGGGACAGCTTGGCGCGGAGCGCCTCGGCGCGCTCCGGTCCCAGGTCGTCCCCGAGCCAGGTGTACGCCAGGGACAGCCCGTGCAGCAGCCATCCCGCGTCGAGGTCGTGGTCGGGCAGGTGCGCCCGGCCCCAGTGCTCGAAGGACACGGCGGCCGAGATCCAGCGCCACGCCTCCTCCAGGTAGTGCCGCTGCCCGGTGAGCCGGTACGCGAGCGCCAGGTTGGCGGCGGCCGGCCCCAGGTAGGTGATGCTCGCGAGCGGGTGCTCCGTCGGCGGCGCGGTGCGCCGGTACAGGTCGCACTGCTCGGCCAGCCGGCGCCACTGGGGCGCCAGGTCGCCGTCGAGCCGGGAGCGCAGGTCGGCCAGGCGCGCGTCGTCCAGCAGGAGCCGGGACGGCGCCACCCGTATCGCGTCAGCCATGGGTCACCTCGTGCGGCAGCGGGTGGACGTCGACGACGCCGTCGGCGCGCCGCACCCGGACCTCGGCCGCGTCCAGGCCGAGCAGCTCGATGCCGGAGGCCTCGGCGCCGGTGCGGAACACGGACACCCACAGGGCCGACGTCGCGGCGTGGGCCGTCCAGTCGACGTGGGCGCGCTCGCGCTGCGGGTCGTCGGCCGGCCCAGGCCCGGGGCGGACGACGGCCCGCACCGGTACCGGCCCCTCGGCCCCGGCGGCACGAGCGGCGTGGACGCCGTCGAGCCGTTCCGCTCCGCCCCACGCGGTGCGCACCACCTCGCCGTCGAGGCGCACCTCCAGCGGGACGTCGGGCCGCAGCCCGAGCGTCAGCCGCCGGGGCCGGTCCGCGGTCGCGGCCACGACGTCGAGCAGGTAGCCGTCGCCGGCCACGAGCCGCCGCACCGCGCGGACACCGTCGTACCAGGACGTCGCGTCGCCACGCACCTCGACGGTCAGCGACCGCTCGTCGCGGTCGACCAGGCGGCCGGTCGCCTCGGCGGGGTCGCCGTCGTCCACCCGCACGCACGGGTGGGCCGCGGCCGACGCGTAGTGCTCGCGCCACGCCGGATGACCGTAGGGCACCTGTCCCGGGTCGGGCTGCCACGGCGTCTGCCGCCCGTAGAGGTGGAGCGCGAGCTTGTCGTGGTGCCCGTGCCCCGCGCCGTGCGGCCCGTGGTCGAGCACGGCGTGGATGCCCGCGGCGCGCACGACGGCGATGCCCACCTCCTCGTCGAGGCTCACCGCCGGACGGGCCGGACGGGCGCCCGCCAGGGGCACGCCGGCGAACCAGCCGCCGGGCAGGTCACGCAGGTCGTCCGCCAGCGTGTCGCCGTCCGCCGCCTCGCGGCGGGCCCGGGCGGCGACGGCCGCGAGCCCGGCGTCCGTCACGAACCCGTCGGCGAGCGCGCACAGCTCCGTCCACTCCAGTGCGAGGGCCGGGCGGGTGTAGGGGCCGTCGTGGACGGCGGGCAGGATGCCGTCGTCCGTGGCCAGGCCCGCGAGCACGTCGACCATGGCGACGAGCCGGTCCCGGGCCGCGGCCGGCAGGTCCGCCGGGTCGGTCCCGCGCAGGGACAGCAGGTAGGCCCGCAGCACGAAGCCGTGGTAGTACGTGCTGGCCTCCCACTCCCAGCCGCCGCGGGTGGTCGCGGCGAGCACGTGGGCGAGCTGCCCATGCTCCCCGGCCAGCCACTCGTCGTCGGCCACGGACACCGCCGGGGCGCCGTCGCCGCCCGCGCGGACGAGGGCGGCGGCACGGGCGCACACCCGGCCGGCGGCGTTCAGCCAGGCCGTGTAGTTCGAGGTGAACCGGCCCTCGCCCACGAGCCGGTCGCGGGCCGCGCGCGTCGCCTCGGCGGTCGCGTCGAGCACGGGCAGCACCGGACGCAGGTCCGCGGCCCGCTCGGGCGCCGACGCGGCGAGCGACCACACCGCGTGCCCGATCGAGACGGACCAGATCGCGTCGGTCAGCGCCTGGTGGAACAGCCGGCCCCGGAGCATCCAGTCCTGCGCCCGCTCGTGCTCGCCGCCGCCGGTGACCTCGGCGTAGACGTCGGCGTACGCGGCGAGCAGCGCGACGGCCTCGTCCCGGTCGGCGTCCGACCCCGTGCGGGCGGCGCGGTGCGCGAGCACCCGGATGCGCCGCGCCCACGCCTGGTGGCTCAGCACCAGCCAGGCGCCGCGCACGGGTTCGGAGTCGACCCGGCAGCCGTGCGGGCACCGCACCCCGCCCGCGGGCGGTACGGGACCGGGGATGCCCTCGTGGGAGAGCTCCGTGCCGTGCACCGGGCAGACGAAGTTGTGCCACCAGCCGCCGCGCTCGCGCGGCAGCCCGGCGTAGACGGCATGCTCCGGGGCCAGGGAGGTCATCGCGGCCAGGTCCCGCCGTCGACGTCGAGTGTGGTGCCCGTGATGTACGACGCCTCGCGGGAGGCGAGGTACAGCACTGCCGCGGCGACGTCGTCCACGGTGCCGGGCCGGCCGACCGGGGTGCCGGCGACCATCTTCTGCTGCGCCTCGGCGGTGCTGAACGTGCCGTGGAACGCGGTGTCCGCGATGTATCCCGGGGCCACGGCGTTGACCGTGACGCCCTGCGGCCCGAGCTCCTTGGCGAGGCCCTTGACGAAGCCGCGGATGCCCGCCTTCGCCGCCGCGTAGACGACCGACCCGGGGCCGCCGCCGTTGTGCGCCGCGAGCGAGGACATCGCGACGATCCGCGGCCGGTCCGACTCCAGCAGGTGCGGGATCGCCGCCCGGCACGTGCGGAACGTCGCCCCGAGGTTGACGTCCACGACGGAGGCGTAGTGCTCGTCGCTCATCTCGGCCACCGGCACGCGGCCGATCAGGTGCCCCGCGTTGCAGACCACCACGTCCAGCCCGCCGAGGAAGGCCACGGCCTCGGCGACGAGCCGGTCGACGTCCTCGGTGACCGTCACGTCGGCGCGCAGCGCCACGGCCTTGCGGCCCAGCGCCTCGATGTCTGCCACGGTCCGCGCGGCCGCGTCGGCCGAGCTCCCGTAGTGCACCACGACGTCCGCCCCCGCGGCCGCCAGAGCCAGGGCGATCCCCCGGCCGATGCCGTGCCCCGCGCCCGTCACGAGCACCCGTACGTCCGTCATGTCAATCGCCATCTGCAGTCCTCTCTCTCCGGCACGCGGCGCCCTGCCGCGTGTCGTCTGGTGCCCCCGTGTCACGTGGTCCCCGGGTGTCACTTGATGCCCGCGTTCGCGAACCCGCGGACGAAGTACTTCTGGCCGAGCAGGAACAGCACCACCATCGGCAGGGTCGCCAGGGTCGTCCCCGCCATGAGGAAGGCCCACTGGGTGTCGTTCTCCGTGCGGAAGACCGAGAGCCCGACCTGGATGACCCGCATCGAGTCGCTCCGCGTGACCAGCAGCGGCCACAGGAAGTTGTTCCAGGAGCTCTCGAAGGTCAGCAGCGCCACCGTGATGAACGCGGGCTTGACCAGCGGCGTCATGATCCGCGCCCAGATGCCCAGCTCGCTGACGCCGTCCAGACGGGCCGCCTCCTCCAGCTCCACCGGCAGGTCCAGGTAGAACTGGCGGAACAGGAACACCGCGAACGGCGTCACCGCACCGGGGACGATCAGGGCCCACCAGGTGTCGAGCCAGCCGGTGCCGCCCTGCCCCAGGATGTCGTTGCCCCCGAACAGCGGCATGAACCGCACGATGAGGAACTCGGGGATGATCTTGGTGTAGGTCGGGATCATCAGCGCCGCGACGAAGCCGAGGAACACCAGCTCCGACCCGCGGAAGCGCAGCCGGGCCAGCGCGTAGCCCGCCATGGAGGCGACCACCAGGTTGATCGCCGTGTGGCTCACGGCGATGACCAGGCTGTTGCGCGCGTACGTCAGGAACGGCGCGGCCGCGAGCGCCTCGGTGTAGTTGCTCCACGCCCACTGGGTCGGCAGGATCGCCGGCGGGTTGGCCGCGATGTCCTGGGGCGTCTTGAGCGAGGTGAGGATC
The DNA here is from genome assembly GCF_055598465.1 of Promicromonospora sp. NPDC110617. NCBI lineage: Bacteria > Bacillati > Actinomycetota > Actinomycetes > Micrococcales > Promicromonosporaceae > Promicromonospora > Promicromonospora sp. NPDC110617. The sequence goes on along the minus strand of NZ_JBVKBM010000001.1, from coordinate 2,244,534 downwards.
ATCCACACGAAGGGCACCACCATCACCACGGCGATGACGGTCAGCGCCACGTAGAGGGTGCCCCGTTCGATCCGGCGTCGGGCCGCCGGGGTGCGGCCGAGGCCGCCGCTGGTGCGGGCGCTGCCGCGGGTGGTGCGCGGCGGGGCCGCGGCGAGATCAGTGCCGGCCACTGTCGCCTCCGTTGAGCCGTCGGTTGGCGAGGGTCAGGACCAGCAGGAACACGAACAGGACGATCGACTGGGCGCACGCGTAGCCGACGCGGAACTCCCGGAAGGCCGACTTGTAGATCTCGTACGTCATCATCGTGGTCGTGTTGGCCGGTCCGCCGTCGGTGAGGATGTAGATGAGGTCGAACGCCTGGAAGGCGGAGATGACCGAGGTGACGAAGACGAAGAACGTGGCGGGCCGCAGCAGCGGCAGCGTGAGGCTGAAGAACTGGCGGGTCCGGGAAGCGCCGTCGACCGACGCCGCCTCGTAGACGTCCTTGGGCAGGGACTGGAGGGCGGCCAGGTAGATGAGCATCTTGAGGCCGATGCCCTGCCAGATGCCGACGGTGATGACCGCGGGCATCGCCCACGTGGTCGACGACAGCCAGTTCTGCGCGGGCAGCCCGAAGAAGCTGAGCACCGCGTTGAGCAGGCCGCTGCGCGGGTCGTAGATCCAGAGCCAGACCAGCGCGACGGCGATGGTGGCGGTGACCTGCGGGATGAACACCGCGGTGCGGAACAGCGCCCGGGCCCGCAGCTGCGTGTCGAGCATGAGGGCGATGAGCAGGGCGACCGCCATCGCGACCGGCACGGTGAAGAACGCGTAGACCAGGGTGTTGAGCATGCCCCGGCGGAAGACCGGGTCGCCGAACGCGTCCAGGTAGTTCTGGATGCCGATGAACCGGGGCTGCGTGAGCACGTCGTAGGACGTGAACGACAGCACGAACGCGGCGATCACGGGGATGCCGATCCAGATCAGGGCGTGCAGGAACGCGGGCGCCACCATGAGCATCCCCGCGCGACGGCGGGCCGCCCCCGCTCGTCCGCGCCGGGGCGCGGACGAGCGGGGCGGGGCGGAGGGCGGCGCGCTCACGGCGCGCGGCGCGGAGACAACGGCCACGACGGACCCCTCTTCCTCGAGTGGACGGACCGGGTCACAGGCGGGCGATCGCGTCGTCGGCGATGCCGGCGAGCTGGGCGATGGCCTGCTCGGCGGTCTGCTGGCCGACGACGGCGGTCTCGAGGGTGGGCTTGATCTTCTCCCGGATCTCCATCCAGGCCGGCGTGCCGCCCTCGGACCGCGCCTTGCCGAGGTTCTCGAGCGCGAACGCGACCATCGGGTTGCCCTTGACGTAGTCGCTGTCCCGGAGGTCGGAGATCGCGGGGACGGAGCCGCGCTGCTCGGAGGCGACCAGCACGGCGTCGGGCGAGCCGAGGAACTCCACGAGCGCCCGCGCGGCGGCCGGGTTCTTGGAGCTCGCCGACTGCGAGATCATCGTGCCGCCCTGGAGCATCGCCGGTGCGGTGTTCCCGAGCACGAAGGTGCCGACCTTGTCGACCAGCTCCGGGTTCTGCTGCTGGAGCTGCACGTAGAGCGAGTTGTTGGTCATCATGATCGCCGAGGTGCCCTGCTGCAGGGTGGTCGGCTGGCCCGCCTCGGTCGTGAGGGCGAAGTCGGCCGAGCCGTCCGCCACCACGTCGAGGAAGAGCTGCAGGGCGGCGACGCCCTCCGGGCTGTCGAACAGCACCTCACGCCCGTCGGCGGAGAAGAGCTCGCCGGAGTTGCCGAACAGGAACGTCTCCCAGCACTGGCGCAGGTCGATGGAGAACGGGTCGAACCCGGCCCGCTGGAGGGTCCCGTCGTTGTCCCGGACGGTGAGCTCCTTGGCGATCTCGCGCAGCTCGGCCCAGTCCTTGGGCGGGGCGGTGATCCCGGCCTCCTCGAAGAAGTCCTTGCGGTAGGCCACGATGCGCGTGTCCAGCACCATGGGCAGCGCGTAGAGCTTGCCGTCGAACCGCGAGGGCTCCAGCACGCGCTCCTCGTACGTGTAGCGCGTGGCCAGCGACTCGGGCAGGGGGGCGATCGCGTTCTTGTACGCGAACGGCGGGATCCAGCCGACGCCGAGCGTGACGACGTCGGGCATGAGGCCGCTCGCCAGGCCGGTCGTGATCTTCTCGTTGAGGGAGCCGTAGTCCGTGTAGTCGACGGTGACATTGACGTCCGGGTACTTCTCGTTGAACTGCTTGAGGAGCTTGCCCTCGAGCGTCTCCTTGCCCGTGGCGCCCTCGAACAGGGCGCACAGGAAGGTGATGTCGCCCTCCGCGGGCCCTGTGACGTCGGCGGCGGGTGCGCCGCTCCCGCTCGTCGTGGCGCAACCCGCCATGACGGTCGCGGTCCCGAGGCCCATGGCCGTGAGGAAGCTGCGACGGCTGAGTTCCATGACTTGCCCTTTCGATCGGCACTGATCTCCACGCAGGGCGGGAGTCTGCTGTGACTCCCGGTGTAACGATGCACTGACGATAGGGGGCCATCAGGCAGGGGTCAAGTGTCCGTTTATGGACTATGCTCGACGCTGTTCAGTCCATCGATGCACTGGAAGATGGGCCTGGATCCCGATCCGGAGGGGGCCGCACGCGCACATGGCTGGAGTCACGATCCTTGACGTCGCACGAGCGGCGGGGGTGTCCACGAGCACGGTCTCGAACCTGCTCAACGGCCGGACCGACCGGATGCTGCCCGAGACGCGGCACCGTGTGGAGTCCACCATCCGCAAGCTCGGCTACCGGCCCAACCGGGCCGCCCGCCAGCTGAGGACGGGCAAGCCGCAGGTCATCGGCCTGGTGGTGCCGTCGGTCGGCAACCCCTACTGGGGCGCGCTCGCGCGCCACGTCGAGGCGGCGGCGCTGACCCAGGGCTACCACGTGCTGCTCTGCAACTCCGAGCGTGACCCCGAGCGCGAGCGCCAGTACGTCGACGAGCTCGTCTCCGACGGGATCCGCGGCATCGTCCTGTGCTCGTCCCTGCCCTCCCTGGAGCACGTCGCGAGCCTGCTGGACGACGGCCTGCGGCTGGTCGCCTTCGACCGCACCGCCCAGGCGGACGACCCGGCGGGCCTGATCAACGTGAGCGTCGACAACACGATCGGCGCCGAGCTCATGGGCGACCACCTCGTGTCGCTCGGCCACCGCCGGATCGCGTTCGTCTCGGGGTCCATCCGGTCGGTCAACCGCACCGAGCGGTTCCAGGGCTTCCTGCGCGCGCTGGAGCGCGCGGGCATCGCGCGGCCCGACGTCGTGACCTGGCCCGGGAGCATCGTGGACAGCACGTTCGGCGACGTCGAGGCCGCCGAGCTGGGACGCGTCGCCACGACCGAGCTGCTCGCCGGGCCGAATCCCCCCACCGCGATCTTCGCCGTCAACGACATGACCGCGATCGGCGTGTGCCGCGCCGTGCGCGACGCCGGGCTGGAGGTGGGCCGGGACGTCTCGGTCGCGGGCTTCGACGACATCGTGCTCGCCGAGCTGTACTCACCGGCCCTGACGACCGTGCGGCAGCCGATGAAGGAGATGGCCGCCGCCGCGTTCCGCGCCCTGCACGAGCCGGAGGGCGACGACGCGTCGAGCCGGGGCAGCTCGCTGCTCTTCCGGCCCGAGCTCGTGGTCCGCGACTCGACCGGGCCTGCGGCGTCCTGACCGCGTCGCCGGCCCCCCGCCGTCAGGTGGCGTAGACCGCGATCTCGGTCGCCTTGACCACGAAGTAGGCCGGTGACCCCGGGGCGAGGTCGAGCTCGGCGGCCGCCTGCGGCGTGACGTCGGCGCTCAGCTCCTCGGTGCGCACCCGGATCTGTCCGCCCTGCGGCTCCAGGTGGGTGATCGTCACCGGGAGCGCGTTGCGCGGGCTGCCGCCCGGGTCGTCGAGGAAGACGGACACGGCGCTGGGCGGGAACACCGCCACCGCGGCGTCGCCCGGGCGGGGCGCGGGCCCGTCGGGCCGCCCCTCGATCCGGAGGCCCGCCGGGGTGAGCACGGCCCCGTCCCGCCAGGTGCCCGTGATCATGTTCAGCCCGGCGATCTGGGCGGTGAACCGGCTGCGGGGCTGGGCCAGCACCTGCGCGGTCTCCCCCCGGTCGACGATCCGGCCGTCCTCGACGACGGCGACCTCGTCGGCGAGCAGCAGGGCGTCCAGGACGTCGTGGGTGACCAGCAGGACGGTCCGGTCGGCCAGCACCCGGCGCAGGGTCTGGCGCAGGGCCGGGGTCACGGCGACGTCGAGGGCGGCCATCGGCTCGTCCAGCAGCAGCAGCCGCGGGTCGGCGGCCAGCGCCCGGGCCACGGCCGCGCGCTGCGCCTGCCCCCCGGAGACCTGGGCGGGACGCCGGTCGGCGAGCTCGGCGATCCCGACCTCCCCCAGCCAGTGCCGGGCGACGGTGCGGGACGCGGCGCGACCCGCACCGCGGCTGCGCGGTCCGAACGCGACGTTGTCCAGCAGGCTCAGGTGCGGGAAGAGCAGCGGCTCCTGCGCCAGCAGCGAGACCTGTCGGTCGTGCGGGGCGACCAGGACGTCCCGCTCGTCGTGACCCGTGACGGTCAGGGGACGCCCGTCCAGCTCGACCCGGCCGGTGTCGGGGCGCAGCAGCCCGGCGGCCACGGCCAGGACGGTGGACTTCCCGGCGCCGTTCGGGCCCAGCAGAGCGAGGGTCCGGCCGGGGGCGATGTCGAACGCGAGGTCGACGCCCCGGCCGGCCACGGCGGCGGTGTAGTGGAACGTCACAGGCTGCTCCTGCCCTGCCGGGCGAACCCGATGACCAGGATCGCGACCACCACCAGCACCAGGGACAGTGCCACGGCCGCCTGGGCGTCGGTCTCCCGGCGCAGGTAGATCTCCAGCGGGAGGGTGCGGGTGACGCCCTGCAGGCTGCCGGCGAACGTGATGGTGGCGCCGAACTCGCCCAGCGACCGGGCAAATGCCAGCACGGCGCCCGAGACCAGGCCGGGCAGCACGAGCGGCAGCGTGACGCGCCGGAAGACGGTGGTCGGGCCGGCGCCCAGGGTGGCGGCCACGACCTCGTACCTCTGGCCGGCGGTGCGCAGCGCGCCTTCCAGGCTGACCACGAGGAACGGCAGGGCGACGAACGTCTGCGCCAGCACCACGGCGGTGGTGGAGAACGCGATCTGGAGGCCGAGCACCTCGAACGTCTCCCCGAGCAGCCCGCGCCGTCCGAACGTGTACAGCAGGGCGATGCCGCCGACCACGGGCGGCAGCACCAGCGGCAGCAGCACCAGCGAGCGCAGCACGCCCTGCCCGCGAAAGCTCGTCCGGGCCAGGACCAGCGCCATGGGGACGCCGAACACCACGCACAGCAGAGTGCTGGTGCCGGAGGTGCGCAGGCTCAGCAGCAGCGCCTCGACGGCGGCCGGCGAGGCCAGCAGGTCGAGGAACCGGCTCCACGGCGTGCGCAGCACGATCGCCGCGAGCGGGAGCAGCACGAAGGCCGCTCCCGCCACGGCGGGGACGAAGATCCAGGCCGGGACACCGACCCGGCCGGGCGAGGCGGCCACGTCAGGGAGCCGGCGCGAACCCGGCGTCCCGCAGGACGGTCTGCCCGGCCTCGGCGAGGACGAGGTCGACGAACTCCTGGGCCAGGTCCGCGTTCGCGCTGTCGGCGACGGGCGCGATCGGGTAGACGTTCACCGCGGCGGCGGCCTCGGGGAACTCGATGCCCTCGACGCCGTCGCCCGCGCCGATCACGTCGGTCACGTACACCAGCCCGGCGTCGGCCTCGCCGGTGGTGACCTTGGCGAGCACGTCGGTGACCGACTGCTCCTCGCTCACCGGGGACAGCTCCACGCCGGCCGCCTCGGTGACCTTCCGGGTGGCGGCGCCGCACGGCACCTCCGGGGCGCAGACGACCAGGTTGAGGTCACCGGCCAGGTCGTCGAAGTCGGCCACTCCGGCGGGGTTGCCCGGGGGCACCGCGATCTCCAGCGTGTTGGACGCGAACGCGACCGGTTCGGCGCCCTCCAGCCCGTCGGCGGTGAGCTTCGCCATGTTGGCCTCGTCCGCCGAGGCAAAGACGTCGGCCGGGGCCCCCTCCTGGATCTGCGCCACCAGGTCCGAGGAGCCCGCGAAGGCGAGCTCGACCTGCACACCCTCGTGCGCCTGCTCGAACTCCGCGCCGATCTGCTCGAACGTCGCGGTCAGCGACGCGGCCGCGTACACGGTCAGGGTCGTCTCCTCCGCGGCTGGGCTGTCCGCGCCGCCTGCGTCACCGGACCCGCCAGATCCGCACCCGGCCACCACGGTGGCCAGGACCAGTGCTGCGGTCGTGATCGAGAGCGTTCGCCTCATCATTCTCCTTGGGCTGTTTCGACGATCACCGTCGTGGACTTGATGACGGCCACCGCGACCGACCCCAGCTCCAGGCCCAGGTCGCGCACCGCTTCGCTGCTCATGAGGGACACCACCCGGAACGGCCCGCACTGCAGCTCGACCTGGGCCATCACCGCGTCGGTCCGGATGTCGGTGACCAGCCCCACGAACCGGTTGCGTGCCGAGCTCGCGGTCCCGCCGGGCGGGCCGGGCAGGGTGGCCTGCTGGCGGGCGACCAGGGCCACCTCGTACCCGTCCACGACCTTGCGGCCCGACTCGTCGGCGGTCGCCGTCAGCAGGCCCTTGTCGACCCACCGGCGCACGGTGTCGTCGCTCACCCCGAGGTAGGTGGCGGCATCTCGGATCCTCATGTGCGGCACATTGCCGATCCTAGTGCCGAGAAGTCGGACGGCGGGACCCCTTGGGGTCACGATCTGCGGCGATGTGCCCTACTGCTCGGCGCGGGTGCGCTGGTAGTGGCGCCGAGCCTTGAACCGGTTGCCACAGAGCGCCATCGAGCACCAGCGGGCGGTGTTCGCGTTGCTGCGGTCGAGCAGGAACCGGCGGCACTCAGGATTCGCGCACGGCCGCAGCCGCCCCGGGTAGCGCTCGCCGATCGCCACCCAGGCGAGCAGCGCGCGCGCCGCGAGCCGGTCCTCCGCGGACGCCTGCAGCTCCCAGCGGACCACGTCGTCGCGCACCCGGGGACGCAGCACGATCCGCTCGACCTCCACCGCCAGCGCCTGCGGGCCGGAGCCGTCGCGGACGGCGCGCTCGATCGCGTCCCGGACGCGCCGGAGCGCCGCGGTCTCCTCGGCGGATCCCGCCCCGTCGCGCGCCGCGGCCCAGCCCACCGCGGCTCGCGGGTCCGCGAGCTCGTCGACCCGCTCGCCGTCGACCACGGGCGCCGTGTTCAGCAGGTCCAGCAGCAGGTTCTCGTCGTCCCGGGTGATCAGGTCCATCTCTAACCTCCTCAGTCGGTGTTGACAGGTTAGCACCGACGGTGCTGTCATAACCAGACAACGCCGACTGAGAGGGGTAGCATCATGGTCGCCATCCACCACCGGTTCACCGACGTCGACGGGCACCGGATCTTCTACCGCGAGGCCGGGCCGGCGGACGCACCCACGGTCGTCCTGCTCCACGGCTATCCGACGAGCTCGCACATGTTCCGCGCCCTGATCCCCCGGCTCGCCGAGGACTACCACGTCGTGGCGCCCGACCACCTCGGCTTCGGGCTGTCGGACGCACCGGGCGTCGACGAGTTCGAGTACACCTTCGACGCGCTCGCGCGGATCACGGCCGGGCTGCTGTCGAACCTGGGCGTCACCCGGTACGCGATCTACGTCCAGGACTACGGCGCGCCGATCGGCTGGCGTCTCGCGCTGGCGGACCCGACCGCGATCACGGCGATCATCAGCCAGAACGGCAACGCCTACGAGGAGGGGTTCGTCGGGGGCTTCTGGACGGACGTGTGGGCCTGGGGGCAGGAGCAGAACGAGCGGACGGAACCCGGCGTGCGCTTCGCGCTCAGCCGTGAGGCGATTCGGTGGCAGTACCTGCACGGCGTGCCCGACCCCACGCTGGTGGATCCCGGCACCTGGGAGCACGATCTCGCACTGGTGTCCCGCCCGGGCAACGACCTGGTCCAGCTCCAGCTCTTCCGCGACTACACCACGAACCGGCCGCTGTACCCCGAGGTGCAGAAGTACTTCCGCGACTCCCAGGTCCCGCTGCTGGCCGTGTGGGGTGAGAACGACGAGATCTTCGGCCCCGCCGGCGCCCAGGCCTTCGCCCGGGACCTGCCCGGCGCGCGGATCGCCCTGCTGGACGGCGGGCACTTCCTGCTCGAGTCCGCCCTCGACGAGGTCTCCGCCCTGGTCCTCGACTTCCTCGGGACGGCCCTGGCCCGGTGACGCCAGGCCGGGACGGGGTCGCCCGAGCAGCTCACGCCATGGCTGCTCGCGCGCTGCTCCACAGGGCGCCGGGATTCGCACGGCGGGGATAGAGCGAGAGCATGCGGTCGTACACGTCCTCCGGGGTGCGGGACACCTCGGCGACGGCGCCGAAGGCGCGCAGGTACTCCGCGGTCTGCGCCAGGATCGCCGGCCGGTCCGGTGCTTCCGGCTTCTTGTGGCCGGCGACGACGACCGCCGGATCGAGCCCGGCGAGCCGTTCGGCGGCTCGGGCCCACTGCTCACGCGTGGCCGCGGTGGTCTCGGCGGTGTGCAGGTGCGTGTCGTTGTAGGCCACGTCCCCGGCGACGACGAGGCCGAGGTCGGGCACCCACAGCGCGGTCGTGTCCCGGGTGTCCGTGAAGCCCGTCTCGATCACCTCCAGCCGGTGCCCCTCGAGCGCGAGGTGGTCGCCGTCGAGCGCCTCCGGACAGGAGATCGGCGGGATCTGGCCCGGGAAGAGCCTCCCCCAGGATCCGTCGCGCACCTCCGACCGACCCCGGACGAGCGCCTCCCTGGCCGTCCCCGCGGAGGCGACCGCCCGGGCCCCCGGGAACGCGTCCAGGACCTGCCGGAGCCCGAAGAAATGGTCGCCGTGCCCGTGGGTGACGAAGACATGGGTCAGGTCACGGCCGAAGGACCTGACCCACTCGACCAGCTCGTCGTTCTGGTCAACGGAGAGATAGGTGTCGACCAGGACGGCGTGGTGGTCGCCGAGGATCAGCGTGGCGGAGTTCGCGACCCACCGGAGGTCCTCGGGACCGTACGGCAGGTCCCTGGTGAGCCCCGGTCGCGTCGCGGTGCGCACGGCGTGGGCGAGGCCGGTTCCACCTGACATCCCGGTTCCCTCCGTCGGGTGCGGACCACCGATACACCCAGCATCGGCGCGCGGGCCGGACGGCGCACCCCCGCGAGCTCGGGGACCAGCCGGGTCGCCCGGGCGAGCATCGCGGCCGCGTCGTCGTCATGGACGGTCGCGTCGGACGAGCCCTCGACCGCGACCCCGCCGACCACGACGTCGTCCTCCCGGGGAAAGACGTACGTGAGCCCGTCCGGGTTGTCGTCGTCGGTGATCCAGTCGGTGAGGCCGGGGTTCGCCAGCCGCACGACCTGCCCACGCACCGGCATCACGGACCGGTCGTCGCCCAGGAGCTCGCCGGAGCGGAGCCCCGCGGCGACCACCACCGCGTCGGCAGAGCCGGCCAGCTCCGCGACGGAGGCGACCGCCCGGCGCTCGAACGCGACCCCGAGGCTCTCGAGCCGCCGCACGAGCCAGGGCAGGTAGTCCGGGACGGTGATGAACGGGACGGCGACCCGGACGCCGGACAGGACCCCCGGCGGGAGCAGGTCCGGCGGCACCTCGGCCGCGTCGGGGAACAGGCGCGCCCAGGAGCGGTCCGGGTCCGCCGTCCGCTCCAGGACGGTCCCCGGACGCCGCGCCACCCCGGTCTCTGGCACGAGGAGCAGCTCCTCGAACCGGGCGAGGGACCGTTCGAGCAGCAGGCCCGCGCCGACGGACCGCTCGCTCCGGTACGGGAACCAGAGCGCGGCGGACAACGCGGAGACGGTGTCGGCCGTGTCCGCGTCGGCCACGACCCGCACCCGGTGGCCCGCCCGCGCGAGCTCGTGCGCGACCGAGAGCCCGACGACTCCCGCGCCGACGACGATCACCTGGGGCATGCCCGTCTCCTCTCCTCTCCTCTCCTCTCCTCTCGTCGAGGATGACAGACGACGACGTCAGAAGATCGCGACCGGGTTGACCGGGACTCCCGTCATGCCGTGGATACGCGGCGGTGCGGCGACGAGCAGGAAGCTGTACCGGCCGAGCTCCGCGCAGGCGACCGCCAGCTCGTCGGCGTCCACGACGTCGATCAGCGGCATGCCCAGCCGAGGCAGGGCGACCCCGTGCATCGCCGGGGGGCTACCGGGCCGCACGGGCGGGAGGGCGTCGGCGAGATCCCCCGCGTACACCGACACGCCCCGGTCGTGCATCCAGCGCACCGCGTCGATGCTCATGCCGGGCATCGGATTGCCCCGGTAGCGGGTCTCCACCCACCCGAACCGCACGACCAACGCGTCGCCGGACTCCAGCCGCACGCCGTGGCGCTCCTCCGCGGCATCCAGGTCCCGCCCCGTCACGGCGTGGTCCGCGGGCACCGCGCCGTCGATCGCCAGGTCGAGCAGGACTCCCCGCGTCACGATCCCCGCGGCGAACGCCGTGGTCGACCCGTGCCGGACCCCGTCCATGGTGACGCTCTCGTTCACCGCCCACCCGGGGTACACCTGGCCGTCCTGCACGATGTGCCCCAGCGCGTCGAGGTGCGTCGACAACGGGTGATGGTTGGTGACCATCATGACGTCCGCGCTCGCAGACGCAGGGCTCCCCGTGTACGCCATGATGAGCTGGACCGCCGAGGGCTCGGCTCCGAGCGCCGAGAACGGACCCTTGACCACGGGCGACGGTTCGACCGGCACGGCGAGGGATACCGCGCGGCCCTGGCGCACCTCCTGCGCCGCCCGTGCGCGCGCCTCGTCCGTGATCAGGTTCAGGGTCCCCAGCTCGTCACCGTCGCCCCAGCGACCCCAGTTGCTCGGCAGTGCGTTCGTCTCGCTCATGTGGTGGAACTACCTCCAGACTGACGGCTGGCCGCGCAAGGCACCTCGCCCGACGAGCTCACCGAGAAGATCGTCGGTGGTCAGGATGTGATGGGCGTAGCGCGGCCAGTCCTGCTCGATCGTCGAGCGGTGCGCATCCATGGAGAAGGCACCCGTGGCATCGGTGACGAAGGTGACGTCGTAGCCTCGCTCGACGGCGTCACGGCCGGTGGAGTCGACACAGGTGTTGGTGGTCAGGCCGCACACGATCACCCGGTCGAAGTCGCGCTGGCGCAGCTGGATGTCGACGTCGGTCCCGTGGAAGGCGTCGAAGGTCTTGTGGGGCGTGGCGACGACCTCCCCCGGTGCGGGCACGAAGTCGGGATGGAACTTCGCTCCCCAGCTGCCGGCCTGGAACAGCTGCGACGACCACATCCCGGCGTGGCTCGGGGAGCGGTGCTTCCACTGCCCGTAGTCCCACGGCTGGGTCACCATCGGGGCGTGCAGCACCTGGATCCCGGCCGCACGCGCGGCAGCGAGCACGCGACGCATGTTGACCACGGTCCCGACCTCGTCCAGGACCTCGCGGAGCCCCGGCCAGGCCTTGCCGCCCTCGGAGATGAAGTCGTTGGTGGCGTCGACGACGATCAGGGCGGTCCTGTCCTGCGGATAGAGCATGAAAGCTCCCCTTCGATCAATGCCGCCACCGGTAGGGCGGTCACGGCCGAGCAACGCTGATGTCTAGGTAGACCGACCAGTCACTCTACCGCTCGCGACAGTACACAGCACCGATTGCCCGGCGCAACCGAGCGCTCTGGAGCGGCCCGGTGACCCCTATCGCCGCAGACCGTCGACGACGAGGGCGAGCAGCCGGTCGAGCTGAGCACGCCTGGCGGGCGCGCCGGCCACCGAGAGCGCCCCGGCGAGCAGCGCGCTGACGTCGAGGGGCTCGACATCTCTCCGCAGCACCCCCGCGTCGGCGCCGGACTCGAGCAGCATGGCAAGGACCTGCAGGACCTCGTCGCAGACCGGCCCGGACCCGAACCTGCCCGTGGCGCTCATCACCACGAGCGTCTCGAAGACCCCGTGGCGCTCCGCGGCCCAGTCGGCGAAGTACCCCATCCAGCTGCACAGGGCCTGCGCCGGGTCCGCCACGCCCCGGAGCCGCTCCGCCTCGTCCCGCAGCGGGCGCACCTGATCGCGGTACACCTCCTCGACGAGTTCCTCCCGCGTCGGGAAGTGCCGGTACAGCGTCGCGCTGCCGACGCCGGCGCGCCGGGCGATCACCTCCAGGGATGTCGGCCCGTCGGCCGCGAAGGCCTCGGCAGCCGTCGCGATGATGCGCTCACGGTTGCGCCGCGCGTCCGCCCGGAGCGCGCCCGATCGATCCTGCATCCCCACCCTCCCCTCCCGGCGACCCAAACGGTAGCCACTCTCACTTAGGGTATCGTGATCGTAAACGGAGGGGCCCCCACTTATGGCGGCCGACCCCGTGTCCCCACATCCCAGGAGGAGAGAGTCATGCCCTCAGCACTCATCACGGGCGGCACGTCCGGCATCGGGCGCGCGACCGCCGTCGTCCTGCACGGCCTCGGTCATCGCGTGGCGGTGACCGGCACGAACCCGGCCTCGCTCGCCCGCGCGAGGGAGGAGCTACCCGGCGACATCACCGTGATCCAGGCCGACGCCGGTGACGTCTCCGCGATCGACGAGCTCCGGAGGACGGTCGCGGAGCGGCTCGGTCCGCTCGACCTGCTGTTCCTCAACGCGGGCACCTTCGAACCGGCCCCCCTGCCCGAGGTGACCGAGGCGTCGTTCGACCGCCAGGTCGACGTGAACCTCAAGGGGCCGTACTTCACGCTCCAGGCACTCCTGCCGCACCTGGCCGACGGCGGCTCCGTCGTGCTCACGGTCGGCATCGGGGCGCGACGCGGCAGCGTGGGAGCGTCGCTCGGTGCGGCGACCCGCGGCGCGCTCCTCGCCATGCTCCCGTCCCTCGCCCTCGAGCTGGCCCCGCGCCGGATCACGGTCAACTCCGTCAGCCCCGGCCCCATCGACACGCCCCTGTTCTCGAAGCTCGGCCTGCCGGACGAGGCACGCGAGGCGATGCGCGAGCGCGTACCGCTCGGGCGGCTCGGATCCGCCCAGGACATCGCCGAGACCGTGGCCTTCCTCGCGTCGGACCGGGCGCGGTTCCTCACCGGGCAGGACATCACGGTCGCCGGCGGGTACGGGCTCGGCGCGTGAGCGCCGTCGCCCGGGAGCACCCCGACCCGACCCCCGCCACCCGCACGCCGGCCGGAGCCGGCAGCAGCATCGAAGGAGACCTGACATGCCCTTGACGCTCGACACCTACCGCCAGCTGGGCCGCTCCGGCCTGCGGGTCTCTCCCCTGGCCCTCGGGACGGCCACCTTCGGGAACGACTGGGGCTGGGGAGCCGATCAGGACGAGGCCCGCGCCATGTTCGACCAGTACGTGGACCGGGGCGGCAACTTCGTCGACACCGCGGTCACCTACACCGACGGCACCTCCGAGAAGTGGCTCGGGTCGTTCGCGCGCGGCAGGCGGGACGCGCTGGTGATCGCGACGAAGTACACGACGCTCCGGGACCCGAGAGACCCCAACTCCGGAGGAGCGAGCCGCAAGAACCTGTTCACGTCGGTGGAGACGAGCCTGCGCCAGATCGGCACGGACTACATCGACCTGCTGTACCTGCACGTGTGGGATCCCGGCACGCCGGTGGAAGAGATCCTGCGCGGGCTGGACGACCTCGTCCGCCAGGGGAAGGTCCGGTACGTCGGGATCTCCAACGCGCCGGCCTGGCAGGCCTCCCGCCTGCAGACCATCGCCGACCTCCGGGGCTGGTCCCCGCTCGTCGCCCTGCAGCTGGAGTACAACCTCGTGGAGCGCACCGGCGAACGCGACCTGCTCCCCATGGCTCAGGAGCTGGGGCTCGGCGGAGTGCTCTGGTCCCCGCTCGCCGGTGGGGTGCTGACGGGGAAGTACTCGCGCCAGGACCTGGCCGGGACGTCACGAGCCGAGGGCGGGAGCGTCCGCAAGCAGTTCAACATCGCGCTCGGCGGGGTGAACGAGCGCAGCCTCGCGATCGTGGACACCGTCAAGGAGGTGGCCGCCGAGATCGGCCGGACACCCGCCCAGGTCGGCCTGGCCTGGGTGCTCGGGCGACCGGGCGTCACCGCTCCGGTGGTCGGCGCGCGCACGGGGGCGCAGCTCGCCGAGAACCTCGAGGCCCTCGACGTCGACCTCGGCGCGGCCCAGCTCGCGAGGCTCGACGAGGTGAGCGCCGTCGACCTCGGCTTCCCGCACACGATGCTGGCCGGCGACCACATCCGCGCCCAGGTGCAGGGCGAGCTCACGATCGAGCGTCGCCGCTGACCAGCACGTGCGCCGGGCGCCACCCGAGCCGGGGCGCCCGGCGCACGGCCGGTTCCTGACGTCGGTCAGGCGAGCTGCCGGAAGCCGCTCCGGTGGAAGATCAGCGGCTGGGCGGTCGCGCGCAGCTCGACCGCGGTGACCTGGAGCAGGGCGATCAGATGGTCTCCCGCCGGCAGCTCCTGGTAGTGCGTGCCGTGGAAGTACGCCGACGCGTCGTCGACGAGAACGGCTCCGGACTCCGTCGCCGTCCACCTCGTGCCGGCGAAGCGGTCACCCGGACCGGACAGCCGCCGGCCCAGCTCGCCCTGGTGCTGGGCGAGCACGCTGACCCCGAGCGACGGGGCGGTACGGAGAAGCGGCCACGTCGACGACGTCCGCTGGACGGAAGCTGCGATCAGCGGTGGGTCGAGCGAGATCGGGGAGAACGAGCTCACCGCCATTCCGGTGGGCTTTCCGGAAACCATTCCGGAAATCACCGTCACGCCACTGGGGAAACGAGAAAAAGCCGCACGGAGCGTCTTCTCGTCGAGATTCTCGCTCATCGTCAGATCCGAAAGTAGTCCGAGACGTCCGGGAGCGAACCGGACAGCTCAAAGGCTCCGACGAACACATTCTTTGCGTCGAGCGAGTCATGGGTGGACCACGTCCGGGCGTTGCGCCAGTACCGGTCGAACCGGTACCGGTTGGAGGTGCTGCGCGCACCGGTGAGGTCATGGATGCGCGAGGTGACGTCGAGGCTCGCCCGCGTGCTCGCGACCTTCGCCCGGAAGCCGCGCACGCCCAGCTCGTCGGGGCGTGCCGTGGCGGCCTCGAGGTCCGACGCGACAGCCAGCAGGAGGGCCCGCGCCGCGGCCAGCTCGCTCGACATCTCACCGAGCTGCCGGTGGATCAGCGGGTCCTCCAGCGCGTCGGCGTACTTCGGCATGCTGGCCCGGTTCACGCTCCTGAGGTAGTCGATGGTCGCGGCGAGAGCACCCTCACCGATCCCCTGCGAGATCGCGGCGTGGGTCAGCACGACGGCGCCGAACAGGTTCGGGTCGACGGCGGGCGGCGCGAAGTGCCAGCCGTCCGGCACGAACACGTCCTCGTAGGTGATGGTCTGGCTGTCCGTCCCGCGCTGGCCCATGTTGTCCCAGTCGTGCGCCTGGCGCAGCCCCGCGTCGTCGAGCCTGACCAGCGCGAGGTGCGGCTCGCCCGCGTCCGTGTCCGACCCGGACAGGGTGAACCGGACCTGCAGGATGTCGCGCCCGCCACCGCCGCTGTTGGAGTTGAACGTCTTGGTGCCGTTGATCACGACCCCGCCGGGCACCCTGCGGCCGGTCACCGGTCCCGTGCCGCCCGCCTCGGAGACCGAGGAGACCAGGCGCAGGCCGTCGTCGATCAGCTCGTCGGCGAGCCGCCGCTTGGTCTCGTCCGGTATGTCCGAGACGAAGAGCTGGCGGGCCATCAGGACGTTCGCGCTCCAGTTCTGCGCCGTTGAGCTGTCGGCCGCCGCGATCTCCACCATCGCCTCGATCGTGCCCCGGAAGCCGGCCAGCATCCCGCCCTCCCACAGGCCGCCGTACCCGGTCGGCACATGGAGCAGGTTCGCGCCCGCCTGGTCCAGCAGCCGCATGTTCGGCCCGGCGTCGATCCCTTCGGCGTCGATACGGATGCCGTTCTCCGTCATCTCCGCACGCAGTACGCGAAGACGGGCCAGGATTTCCTTGCCGCTCGCCGGCAGGACCTTCTCGTCCACTACAGCCACGATTCCTCCATGCTTTCTTTCGCTTCAGCACCGCGAGCCCCGACGAAGGGCCCCGTGCACACGAAATTAGCAGCGCAAAACCCGCGGACGGCCTGCACGGGACGAGATGAGAACTACTGGCACGAGTTCGTCTCACTTCGATCGGAGCCGGCCCGGTGGAGTGCCCGGACGCGGGCTACGTGAACTCGACGCCGAGCACAGCGATCGGCACAGCGGCCGGCAGCGCGGAGGCACGGGAGGTGAACGCCTGCAGGAGGAGCGCGACCAGCCGCCGCGAGGCCTCCGGCGAGATCGCCATCAGGCTGTCGCTCGCCCGGATCAGCATGATGAGGTCGCTGGACGCGAGGTCGGGGCGCAGGTCGCCGGACTCCTGGGCGCGGCCGACCAGCTCGCGGAGGTTGTGCAGGGTCCTGGTCCGCTTGTCGGTCGCCTCAGGCGTGTCCGGGAGCTCGCCGAAGAGCGCCGCGGCGAAGCCCCTGCTCGCCGCCTGGAGCAGCGTGACCTCGTGGATCACGGCCTGGAGGGCGCGCCACGGATCGGGGTCGGCCAGAGCCTCGTTCGTGAGCATCTCGCAGATCGAGATCTCCTCGGTGAAGGCCGCCCGGACCAGGGCCTCCCGGGTGGGGAAATGGCGGTACAGCGTGGCAGGACCGACCCCGGCGTGCCGGGCGACGGCCCGCATGGTGACATCGACGCCGCGGGCGGCGAACAGCTCGCGCGCAGCGCTCACGATGCCGCTTCGGTTGCGCGCCCCGTCGCTACGCACACGCACTCCTTCCGTCCTGGCCCCCGGCGCACCCGGCCACCCGCGACGTCACGCTCCGTCGCGTCATCACGCTCGGTCGCGCCGCGCCGCGACGAGCACCGGCCCGCCGGGCACCGTGGGGAACTCTCGCCCGTCCACCAGGCCGTGCGCGGCGAGCGAGCCCGCCATCCGGTCGGCGTCGAGGTCGTTGCCGCCGTTGCGGACGGCGTTCCAGCCGGCGACCGCCCGGCGCAGCGGGTCGGACGCCGCCGGGTTGGTGCCGACCACGATCCAGGCCCCGGGCTTCAGCGCCTCGACCAGGCGCGGCAGCGCCGCCGCCAGGGCGGACCCCGACAGGAAGGGGGCGGGCAGCCAGACCAGGTCGTACGCCGCCTGCTCCGCCACGTCGGCGACGTCGCCGTGGCGCAGCGTCACCCGCCCGGCCGCCGACGAGCCGGCGTCGGCCAGCTCCTTGCGCGCCAGGTCCAGGACCCGCTCCAGGACATCGAGGCCGACGACCTCCGCCCGGGGGAACGCCTCCGCGAGCGTCAGCGCGAGGGCCGCGATGCCGGTGCCGACGTCCAGGATGCGGCCGCCGGGTGCGTCCAGCCGGTCCGCGAGGCCGGGCAGGGCCGGGACGACCTGGGACGCGATGGCACGGCCGGTGCCCGCGGACGCGCGGCCCTGGTTGCGCAGCACCTCGTCGTCCAGGTCCGCCCAGCCGCCGTCCTGGCCCTGACTGCCGGAGGCCGCCGCCACGGCCTGCCGCAGGGAGCTCAGCCGCGCCTGCGCCGCGCTGCGGTACGACGGTCCGTCGGGGTACCGGTACGACGGGTGGAGCGTCGTTGCACCGCCGACCCGACGGACCAGGCCTGCCTCCTCCAGCACGGCGGTGCGTCGGGGGTCGGCGGCGAGGACGTCGGCCAACGGCGTGGTGGCGGCGGCGTCCAACGTGCCGACCAGGGCGGCCATCACCCAGGCGGCGGCGTCCAGCGTGCCGGCCGGATCGGGGTCGTCCGAGGCCGGGACGGAAGGCGGGGTGGAGGGGTGTACGGACACGCACGTTCCTTTCCTGCTCGACGCCGCGCGGCCGGTCCGCCCGCACGACACCAAGAGAGTTACTAGTACGTCTACGTCGTCACCGTAGACCTCCCGGCCCTCGTCACACAACCGGCCGTCGGCCGCGCCGTCAGGACGCGGCGCGGCCCGGCGTGGCGAGGCTTTCCAGGTGGGCGAGGGCGACGTCGATCGCGATGCCCATGGGCTCGACGTCACGTGCCGTCTGGGCGAGAAGGTAGCCACCCTGAAGCGACGCGAGAAAACCGACCGCGAGGCGGGCGGTGTCGACGGACTCGTCCAGCACCCCGGTGCGCTGGATCCGGACCAAGGCCCCGTCGATCAGGCGCTGCCAGGCCTGGAACAACTCGTCCAGCATCTGCCGGGCAACGGCATCATGGTCGGAGACCTCACTCGCCAACGAGCCCAACGCACACCCATACATGCCATGCCGCAACGCATTGGCCTTGACCAGGGAATCACGCCAGCGCCGCAGCCCAGCCAGCGTGGAGACCTTTCCCAGCATGTTCGTCTCCCGGGCGATGACGAACTCCCCCACATGCACCACCACCGCCCGGACCAACGCGTCCTTGTCCTCGAAGTGCCGGTAGAGCTGAGACTTGCTCACGCCGCTGGCGACCATCACGTCGTCCAGGGTCGTCCCACCGATCCCCTGCACACGCATCAGGTCCGCGGCCGCAACGACGATACGGGCTCTCGTCCTCAACCCCCGCGCCGTCAGCCGGACGGCCGGGCTCTCGTCCGCGTTCGCGTTCGCGTTCACAGCGCCATCGTACTGAGCGGGCTTGCCGGCCCGTCGGTCACCCTGGCCTCCCGGGCCCTCGGGGCGCGACCGGCCGGACGATGTGCGGCCCGTCACCGCGGCGCCACCTTCCCGATGCGGTCTCATTCGATTCGGCCCCGGCCATGTGCGAAGCGTGCGCGGGCGTGCGATCCGCGATGGAATGTCATTCCGAAGTGACGTCAGGCCCTCATGCCTCGGCCCACCCAGGAGGAGAGATGAGCCATCGAGTCACGATCGACGGCACCACGATCGAGACGCAGCACCTTCGTCTGCGGCCCTGGCAGCCGGATGACGCCGTCGGGGCGCTGGCGATCTACGGGGAGGCCGACGTCGCCCGTTGGCTGGCACCCGCCATGGGGAGGATCGACGAGCCCGGGCAGATGCGGACGATCATCGAACGCTGGGTCGCCGAACAGTCCGGGACGGGGCGCCCGACGGGCCGCTGGGCGATCGACGACCTCGACAGCGGGGAGCTGATCGGTTCCGGGCAGATCCTCGGTCTCCCCCCGGAGGGGGAAGACCTTGAGCTCGGCTATCAGTTCGCGCCGACCGCCTGGGGTCGGGGGCTGGGGTCCGAGGCCGGTCACGCGCTCGCGCACTACGCGTTCTCCCGTGACGAGGAGGAGGTGTTCGCCGTCGTCCGCCCCGGCAACGAGCACGGGATCGGGACGGCGCGCGCGATCGGCATGGAATGGGTCGGCGAGACGACGAAGTACTACGACCTGAGGCTTCAGGTCTTCAGGCTGCGCAAGGGCGATCTCGACGTGCCCGGCCGGTAGTCAGGCGTCGCGGTCAGCTGGCGGCGGCGTTGCGCCGGGGAAGCACCCAGTTCGGGCGCGGGTAGTGGCAGGTGTAGCCGTTCGGATAGGTGATCAGGTAGTTCTGGTGCTCGGCCTCGGCCTCCCAGAAGGGTCCTGCGGGCTCGATCGTCGTCACCGCCTTTCCGGGCCAGAGGCCCGACGCGTCGACGTCGGCGATCGTGTCGCGAGCGACCTTGTCCTGGTCAGGGGTGAGCGGGAAGATCGCCGAGCGGTAGCTCGTCCCGACGTCGTTGCCCTGACGATCGAGGGTCGACGGGTCGTGGATCTGGAAGAAGAACGCCAGGACGTCGCGGTACGTCGTCGCACTCGGGTCGAAGACGATCTCGACGGCCTCGGCGTGCCCCGGGTGGTTGCGATAGGTCGCATGGTCGTTCCGGCCGCCGGTGTAACCGACCCGGGTCGCGAGGACGCCGGGCTGCCGGCGAACGAGGTCTTCCATCCCCCAGAAGCACCCGCCGGCGAGCACGGCCGTCTCGGTCCCGGGCGTACGCGTGACCTGGCCGGTGTCGTGTGTTCCGCTGCTCATCAGTTCTGCGCCTCTCCGCTGGGCTCGGACTCCGACGTGGACTCGAACAGGGCCAGGTACTCGCCGTAGCCCTGTGCCTCCAGCTCGGCGACCGGGACGAACCGCAGTGCCGCCGAGTTCATGCAGTAGCGCTCACCTCCGCGGTCCGCCGGACCGTCGCCGAACAGGTGCCCGAGGTGGCTGTCCGCGGCAGTGGACCGCACCTCGGTGCGCACCATCCCGAACGACCTGTCCGTCACGGCCCGCACCGTGCCTGCGCCGATCGGCCTGGTGAAGCTGGGCCAGCCGGTGCCGCTGTCGTACTTGTCCGTCGAGGAGAACAGAGGCTGGCCGGAGACCACGTCGACGTAGATGCCGGGCTCGTGGTTGTCCCAGTACTTGTTCCTGAACGCCGGCTCCGTGCCGCCTTCCTGCGTGACACGGAACTGCGTCGTCGTCAGTCGGCGCAGGGCCTCAGGCGAGGTCTTGTAGTCGTGTGCCATGTCGCTTTCCTTTCTGACACCGGTGAGGGGTGTCGTCATGGAGCACAACACCGTGGTGCCCGGTTGTGGTCCCGGCGTTCGATGGTCGTCACGGTCTTGTGGGTGTCACCATCCGCGCTCGTCTTACCCCGGCACGAAAGACATCGGCGTCTCGTGCCGCTCACCCTGGTGAACCGAAATACGGTGAGACGCACCGCCGACCGGCAGGCCGCCCTCGACCTCGACCTCGGTGCCCAGGAGTTCGTCGAGGCCGACCGCGCGCAGCTGAGCGAGCTCGCCCAGCGCGTCCGCGACTCACGCCTGCGCACGAACATCGCCCACATCGCGAGCCTCGACGAGGCAGTCGCCGCGTTCAACCCGACAGAGCGTGCCACAGGCAAGACTATCATCCACGCGCGCCCGTAAGGTTCGACCGATCGGCCGCACCGCACGGCCGCGGCGACGGTGCTGCGACGCCCGCGCCGCCACATGTCCAGCCCCGGCCCGGACAGGTTCGACGGGGTCGTGGCCCAGGCGGCGGGTACGGTTTCCCGCGTGATGCAGCACCTGCGCGTGATCAGCCCGCCCGCGACCACGGACGACGTCGTGGACCTGTTGCGGTCCGACCCTGCCGCCACCAACGTCGTGGTCCTGACCGGGAGCGCGATCGACCCGCCCGGCGATGTGGTCATGGCTGACGTCGCCCGCGAAGGGCTCAACCCCGTG
Source organism: Promicromonospora sp. NPDC110617 (assembly GCF_055598465.1). Lineage (NCBI taxonomy): Bacteria > Bacillati > Actinomycetota > Actinomycetes > Micrococcales > Promicromonosporaceae > Promicromonospora > Promicromonospora sp. NPDC110617. The sequence continues at coordinate 2,223,343 of NZ_JBVKBM010000001.1, read as the reverse complement.
CTGGACCGCCTCACGGACATGGGTCTGGACCGGGAGGGCTCGCTCGCCGTGGAGTCGGTGGACACCTCGCTGTCGCACCACGCCACGCGCGCGGAGGACGCCGCGCCGGGGCTCTCCGAGGACGCGCTGGTCTGGCACGAGGTGGTCGACCGCACAGAGGCCGAGTCCCGCACGTCCCTGGGCTATCTCGCGCTCATGGCGCTGGCCACGACCATCGGCATGATCGGCGTCCTGTTCGACCAGCCGATCCTGGTCGTGGGCGCGATGGTGGTCGGGCCGGACTTCGGCCCGCTCGCCGCGATCTCGGTCGCGCTGGTGGGCCGGCGCTGGCGCAGCGCCGGCCGCGCCGTCGGGACCCTGGCCGCGGGCTTCGGCGCGGGCTTCGGCGCGTCCGTGCTCATGGCCCTGCTGCTCCAGGCCTGGGGCCTGGCTGACCAGGCCACGCTCCTTGCCGACCGCCCGCAGACGTCGTTCATCTGGGCACCCGACGCCCTGAGCTGGATCGTCGGCGCCCTCGCCGGAGCCGCCGGCATGATCTCGCTCACCTCCGGCCGGTCCGGCGTGCTGGTGGGCGTCCTGATCTCGGTGACCACCGTGCCCGCCGTGGGCAACGCCGCCGTCGCGCTCGCCTACGGCGTCGGGGAGGAAGCCACGGGGTCGCTGGCCCAGTTCGCCATCAACGTCGCCATGATCGTGGCCGGCGCGGTGGTCTGTCTCGTGATCCAGCGCACCTGGTGGCGCTTCCAGGGCCGGACCGCGCCCCGCCCGGCCACGGCGACCAGCGGCCGCTGAGCCGGAGATCCTCCAGCTGGAGCGAGGGCCCCACCGCTCGACGGGCGAGCAGGCTCAGGGAGTGCAGGACGGCGGGCACGCGCCGCGCCGACTCGTCGTCGGTGTCGTGCAGCGCGAGCGACGCGTTGGCGTGCTCACGCACCGCCGCCAGCGTCTCCGCTCGTTCGCGCGGGTCGGAGGAGGCCAGGGCACGGTCGTGGCCACGCCCGCGTCCGTGGCCCTCGGTCACGAGCTACGGCCGGAGGACGACGTCGGGGCGCGTGCGATGGCTGCGGGCCACGGCGGCAGCGCCGGTACCGGCGGCGACGAACAGGACGGCCAGGCCGAGCCAGCCCACGGTTCCGTGCGCGATGGCGGTGGCCGTGACGAGCGCGGGGGCGACCATCGACGCGAGCGCGTATCCGGTCTGGCTGAGGCCCTGATAAGCCCCTGCGTGGCGAGGATCGGCAAGCTCGAACGCCATGCCCCAGCCGCCGGCCTCGCCCAGGACCTCTCCAGCGGAATGGGCGAGCGCAGCGACCACGAGCAGGACGCAGGCCGTCACGAGGTCGCCGTACCCGGCCAGCGCGTACAGCACGCACGCACCCGCGAGCAGCCACGACGCGCGCCGGACCGTGATCCCCGCCCGCCGCACGTCGTGGGTGCCGCGCGATGCGCGCACCTGGAGCGAGGCCACCATGACGGTGTTCAGCACGAGCAGCACCGCGACCATCGCCTTCGGCGCGTCAGTGGTGGCGACCCAGAGGGGGACGCCGACGGTCTGGAGGCCGAAGTGCAGGGCAACGACGCTGTTGCACGCCACGCTCGCGACGTAGGTGCGGTCCCGGAGCGGTGACGGCCCGCGGCCGACGTCGGCCGGCTGCTCGTCCACGGCGTGCTCGGACACCGTGTGCTCGGACACCGTGTGCTCGGACATCGTGTGCTCGGACATCGTGGCGGCGAGCCCGGGCACGCGGCGGCCGAGCCGTGCGAGCGGGACTGTGGCCACCAGCAGCAGCAGGCCGACGGCGAGCATCGCGGCCTGGTAGGCGGCGGGCGTGTCGGCGAGGAGCGCGGCCGCGCCGGCCAGCGTGCCGAGGCCGATGAAGACGTTGGTGACGACACGGAGACGGGCCCGGACGTCGACCCGCTCCGGCCCGGTGTACCACCGGGCGAGAATCGCCTGCTTGGCCGAGCCGCTCGCGGAACGCATGCCGACGGCGACGCACGCGACGAGCGTGAACACGACGGCGTCCGCGGCGAGGGTGTACGCGAGCATGGCGATCCCGTTCAGGGCCGTGGTCCAGGCCTGGACGCGGTAGGCACCGACGCGGTCCGAGAGCCGTCCGGCGGTGTAGGCCGACAGGACGCCCACACCGCCGGCGACACCCAGACCGAGACCCACCGTCGTGGCGTCGAGTCCGATCACCCGGGTGAAGTACAGCGCGCTCACGGTGTAGAAGACGCCGCTGGACAACGCGAAGGCCATGGTGCTGAGCGTCAGGGAGCGCGCGACGCGGTCGCGTGGGAAGAAGGTCTGTTGCACGCCCCTTTGTCCGCCGCGGACGGTGCCTCGGGCAATTGATGTAGCCTCCGGCTTCATGGAGCGTGGACGTCCCGGCGGGCTGATCGAGTACGAGCTCGCCGGTATGGACGTCGCCGACGTGCGGTTCGCCGTGTCGCCGCTCACCGAGCTGACGCTGTCCCTGCGTACGTTCCGCGACCCTGGCCGGTACCCGGTCCACCTGCCGTGGCTCCAGCTCACCGAACGCGCGCGCTCGGAGCTGGACCTGCCCGTGCTCCGGTCGCTGACCAACGCCGCGCTGTGGACGCCCGACTACCTCACGCCCCGGCCGCACAGCCCGCTCACCCGGATCGGGGACGAGCTCTCCGCCGTCGACGACGTGCCCGTCGGGCGGATGCTCGACGATCTGCGCGCCGTCCATCCCGGCACGTTGCCGGCGCCGCTGCGCGGCGATCCCGGGACGGTCCGTGACCGCATCGCGACAGCGCTGCGGACGTACTGGCACACCTGCTTCGAGCCCTGGTGGCCGCGCATGCGGGCCGTGCTGCAGGCCGACATCGTGCACCGTGGACAGGTCATCTCCGCCTACGGGACGGCGTCGATGTTCGCCGACCTCAGCGACCGCGTGCGGCTGGTCGACGGCGTGGTACGCGTGCGCCTGGGCTCCGACGCCCGGTTCCGCCGACCCACCACGGGCGAAGGGCTCACGTTGGTGCCGACGCTGTTCACCCGGGGCGCGACGACCCCGATCTCGCCCGACGAGCCGCCCGTGATCATGTACGGCGCGCGCGGCGTGGGGACACTCTGGCAGGCGGAGCCCCGCCGCTCGCCGAGAGCGCTCGCGGGGCTGGTGGGCGCGACACGTGCCGGCCTGCTCACGGTCCTGGCGACGCCGGCGTCGTCGACGGAGCTGTCGGGACGGCTCGGGGTGACCACGTCCGCCGTCAACCAGCACCTGCGCGCGCTGCGGGACGCGGGCCTGCTCACCAGTGCGCGCCATGGGCGGTCGGTCCTGTACATGCGCTCGGAGGTCGGGGACGCCCTGGTGGCCGGCGTGCTCGGTGTGCACGGTGCCGACTGACCGGACGAGCATCCCGGCGCGTGCGCGGCGGTCGTCAGACCTCCGGGGCGCGCACGGCAAAGGCCGCCGACCAGGTCAGACACCCGGTCGGCGGCCTCGGTCGAGCAGGCTCAGCCGGACTTGCGGCGGAACATCTTCTGGACTGGGCCCGTCGTCTCCGAACCGTGCACAGCACCCGTGTTCTCGCCACCGGCGGCAGAACGGCCGCGTGCGGCGTTCTTCCGGTCCAGCGCTTCCTTGAACCGCGCCTTCGCGTCCACGCTCGGCGCGGTCGCGGCCTTGGGCGCCTCAGCGTCCTGAGCCACTGCCTCCTCGGCACCAGGCTTCTCGTCCGTCACACCGATCACCTCCTCCTGTTTCGGGGGTCCCTCGATCGGGTCCGTCGTCGGCCCCAGCCTGCCCCACGGCGCCGCCAGGTGCCAATCGCTTTTCTCACCCCGTCAGCGACGGGGGCGCAGCTAGGCCTGGGCGGCAGCGCGCTCGGCGCGCTCCGCGCGCAGGGAGGTGATGGCGCTCTCGAAGTCCTCGAGCGAGTCGAACGACTGGTAGACGCTCGCGAACCGGAGGTAGGCGACCTCGTCGAGCTCGCGCAGGGGGCCGAGGATCGCGAGGCCCACCTCGTACGCGTCGATCTCGGCGCTGCCGTTGCTCCGCAGGGTCTCCTCGACCCGCTGCGCCAGGATGGCCAGGTCGTCGTCGCTGACAGGGCGGCCCTGGCAGGCCTTGCGCACGCCCGCGGCGACCTTGTCGCGGCTGAACGGCTCGGTCGCGCCGGACCGCTTGACCACCGACAGGCTGGCCGTCTCGACGGTGGTGAACCGCCGGTTGCAGTTCGGGCACTGCCGCCTGCGCCGGATCGACAGGCCGTCGTCGGCGGTCCGCGAGTCCACCACGCGCGAGTCGGCGTGGCGACAGAACGGGCAGTGCATGCTGACTCCTGCGTGGTCGGCCACGGACCGGAGAGATCCGGTCGCGCCCCGACCGTAAGCGGGCAAACCACCCCCATGCAACATCGCCGCAACATTTGACGGCGAATCGTGGCCTCCGTCCACTTCGTCGGGGCGTCCGGCCACTTTTCGAGGGCGTTCCGGTCAGTCCTTCGGGAGCAGGAGGAGCTCGCCGACGCGCACGGTGCCCGACGTCATCTCGTTGAGGTCCTGCAGACGCGCGACCGCCTGCCGCACGTCCTCCCCGGGCCTCGCGACCTGCTCGGCGAAGCCCCAGAGCGTCTCCCCCGGCTGCACCGCGTGCACGCGGACCTCGGTGGGCTCGCCCGGCGCGCTGGCGACGGCGGTCGCTCCCCACGTCGCCATCGGGGCGATCACGAGCATCGCCAGCAGCACCAGCACGACCCGGCCGCGCCGCGTGAGCCGCAGCCCGGCGAGCCCGAGCCGGTCGGCGACCGTGCGCGGCCCGCGGGGCGCGTACGAGTGAGCCGCCGGACGGGGCCGGGGCGGTGCGGACGCCCGGCCCGGGGTGTATGCGGTGCCCGGCCGGTAGGCCCGGACCGTGCTCGATCCGGACGCCGTCGCATACGCCGGCCCGTACGCCGACGTGTACTGCCGCAGCGGGATCACGTCCCCCATGGCCCCTCCTCGAAAGGTGACTCGAACTCTTGTCCGTCATACACACGTTCGTCGAACGCTCGTACCATTGTGTAGCACGGGACACCGTAGAAGTCGAGACACGCTCGAACATTCGTTTGAGCCGAGCACATTTGTGATCTAGAGTGGGCAGCGCACAGGAGAACATTTGTCGGAACGGGAGGGGCACGGGCATGACGGGACGGGACGGGACCAGCGACACGAGAGCCGTCGACACGGCACTCTCGGGTGTCGCCACGTTGGACGCGCCGGGCGACGGGGCGGTCGCCGACGTGCACGCGATCTCGCCGGCAGACCGCCTCACCGAGCGGCAGCGCCTTGTGCTGGACACGATTCGGCAGTCGTTCGAGACGCGCGGATACCCGCCGTCGATGCGCGAGATCGGCGAGGCCGTCGGGCTGGCCAGCCCGTCGAGCGTCAAGCACCAGCTCCAGATGCTGGAGAAGAAGGGCTTCCTGCGCCGCGACCCCAACCGGCCGCGCGCCATGGAGCTCGTCGAGCCCCTGGCCGAGCAGGTCGAGAAGCCGACGCGCGGCGAGATCCACTGGCCCGAGCCGCGGCGTAGCGGCCAGGTGCACTGGGGCGGTTCGGTGCCGGACGACGCGAGCACCCCGCCGCCGTCGTACGTGCCGCTCGTCGGTCGCATCGCGGCCGGTGGGCCGATCCTCGCCGAGCAGGTCGTCGAGGACGTCTTCCCGCTCCCCCGCCAGCTCGTGGGTGACGGCGAGCTGTTCCTCCTCAAGGTCGCGGGCGACTCGATGGTCGACGCCGCGATCTGCGACGGCGACTGGGTCGTGGTGCGCCGCCAGAACGTCGCCGAGCAGGGCGAGATCGTCGCCGCCATGATCGACGGCGAGGCCACGGTCAAGACGTTCAAGCAGACCGACGGGCACGTGCTGCTGCTGCCGCAGAACCCGGCCTACGAGCCCATCCCGGGTGACGAGGCGCAGATCCTGGGCCGCGTCGTCGCGGTGCTGCGCAGCCTCTGAGGTCTCGACAGGCTCGACCAACGAGAACAGGCTCGACCAGCAGTCGCTGGTCGAGCCTGTTCTCGTTGGTCGAGCGCGTCGGGACCTAGAACCCGAACCGCTTCTGCACCGCGCGCACGCTCTCCGCCGACGCGCGCAGGCCGGCCAGCTCGTCGTCCGACATCGGCACGCGCACCGTGTCGGTGACTCCTCGCCGGTCCACCAGGGACGGCACCGACAGGCAGACGTCGCTGATGCCGTGGTAATCGTCCAGCAGCGAGGACACCGGCATGATCCGACGCTCGTCCTTGAGCACCGCCTCGATGATGCGGGTCGCGGCCAGGCCCACGGCGTAGTTCGTGGCGCCCTTGCCCGCGATGATCCGGTAGGCCGAGTCGACCACCTCGTGGTGCACCTCCGCGCGGACCGCGGCGTCCAGGGGCGCGGCGCCGCCGACCGGCACCCAGTCGAGCAGCGGCACGCCGCCGATCGACGCGGAGCTCCACAGCGCGATCTCGGAGTCGCCGTGCTCCCCGGCGATGTAGGCGTGCACGTTCCCGACGGCCACCCCGCACCGTTCCGCGAGCACCACGCGGAGCCGTGACGAGTCGAGCACGGTGCCGCTGCCGAAGAGCCGCTCGCGCGGCAGGCCTGAGATCTTCAGGGCCGCGTAGGTCACCACGTCCACCGGGTTGGTCACCATGAGGTAGGTCGCGTCCGGCGCGACCTCGACCAGGCCCGGCAGGATGGTGCGCATCAGCCCGATCGTCGCCTCGGCGAGGTCGACGCGGCTCTGTCCGGGCTTCTGCTTGGCGCCGGCCGTGACCACCACGACGTCGGCCCCCTCGCACACCGCCGGGTCGTCCGAGCCGATCACGTGCGCCTGGGACGTGAACATCAGCCCGTGCTGCAGGTCCAGCACCTCGGCGTCGACCTTCTGCCGATCGATGTCGAGCAGGGCGATGGTGCGGGCCGAGCCGCGGGTCAGCGCCGCGAAGGCGAGCGTCGATCCCACGGCCCCCGCGCCCACCACGGCGATCTTGGTGGTGCGGGATCCGGCGGGCTGGGCTGCGGTGACGTCGGAGGGGGCTGCCATGCCCTCAGGCTATGTGTCGAGCCTGGCGAGCGCGGCGCGGACCAGCTTCGGGTCGGTGGTGGGCCAGAACCCGGGCATCGACCGGGTGAGGAACGACGCGTACCGCGCCGTCGCGAGCCGCGGGTCGAGGACCGCCACGACGCCCCGGTCGTCCATGCTGCGCACCAGGCGTCCCGCGCCCTGCGCGAGCAGCAGCGCCGCGTGCTGCGCCGAGACCGCCATGAACCCGTTGCCGCCCGCCTGCTCGACGGCGCGGGCGCGCGCCGCCTTGACCGGGTCGTCCGGGCGTGGGAACGGGATGCGGTCGATGAGCACGAGCTGGTTGGACGGCCCCGGCACGTCGACGCCCTGCCACAGGGACAGCGTGCCGAACAGGCACGTGGCCGGGTCCTCCGCGAACTCGCGCACGAGGGTCGGGAGCTGGTCGTCGCCCTGCGCGAGGATCGGGAAGTCGAGCCGCTCCCGCATGGCCTCGGCGGCGGCGTTCGCGGCGCGCCGGGACGAGAACAAGCCGAGCGTGCGGCCGCCGGCGGCCGTGATGAGCTCGGCGATCTCGTCGAGCTGCGCCTCGGTGGTGGGCTCGCGGCCGGGGGCCGGCAGGTGCCGCGCGATGTAGAGGATGCCCTGCTTCGGGTAGTCGAACGGGCTGCCCGCGTCGAGACCCTGCCACGGTGGGGCGTCCGCACCGTTGAGGCCGAGCGTCCCGGCCACGGCGTCGAACGTGCCGCCCAGCGCGAGCGTCGCCGAGGTGAACACGCCCGTCGACTCGCCCAGCAGGTGCGTACGGATCAGGCCGGCCACGTGCAGCGGCGCGGCGTGCAGGCGCGTCACGTTGTCGCCGAACCCGCCCCAGCCGTTGTCCGGGCGCGAGCACCACAGCACGTCGGCGGTCGTGTCCTGCGCCGCCATCCGCTCGGCCGTCTCGAAGAGCTGGAGCATGGCGCCCTGGGCCATCTTCAGGCCCGGGTCGGGCTGGCCCGCGTCCTTGCCCGGCGCGCCCTTGCCGCCCTCGGGCTTGAGGGTGCTCAGCACCTCGCGCGCGGCGTCCCGCACCGCGCCGACCGCCAGGCGCAGCTCGTCCGGCAGGCCGCTCGGGAACCGCTCGGCCGGCGCGGTGACCAGCAGGGTGCCGAGGCTCTGCGCCGCCGCGTCCAGGGTGTCGGTGTTGGTGCCCGCGTGCCGCCGGGCCAGCCGCGCCGCGCTCTCCACCGACGCCATGGACAGATCCACGGTGGCCGACGACGTCACGCGGTCGGTGAGCTCGTGCGCCTCGTCGACCACCACGACGTCGTGCTCCGGCAGCACACCCGGGCTGCCCGTCGCCGCGATGCCGAGCATCGCGTGGTTGGTGACCACCACGTCCGCCTCGCGGGCGGCGGCCCGGGCCTTGTCCGGGAAGCACTCCGCGAGCATGGGGCACTTGCCGCCCAGGCACTCCATGGCCGTGACGGACACCTGGCGCCAGGCACGCTCCGGGACGCCCGGCACGAGGTCGTCCCGGTCGCCCGTCTCGGTCTCGCCCGCCCACTCGTGCAGGCGCCGGACGTGGTCGGCGAGCGAGGCGCCGTCGTCCCTCCGCCGTGACCGGCCGGCCCCGCCCGAGGCCTCCTCCGTCTTGGGGTGGTCCTCGCCGCCGGGCAGGTCGAAGAGCGTGGTCTCGTCCTCCGGGTAGCCGCCGCCCACCTTGTGCACGCACAGGTAGTTGTGCCAGCCCTTGAGCAGCGCGATGCGCGGCTCGCGCGGCAGCGCCGGCGCGACGGCCTTCGCCACGAGCGGCAGGTCACGCGTGATGACCTGCCGCTGCAGGGCGAGCGTGGCGGTGGAGATGATGACCTTGCTCTGCGCGGCCACGGCGTGCCGGACGGCGGGCACCAGGTACCCGAGCGACTTGCCCGTACCCGTGCCCGCCTGCACCAGCAGGTGCTCGCCCTTGTCGATCGCCTCGCCGACCGCGACGGCCATGCGGTGCTGGCCCTCTCTGCGCCCGCCACCGAGCTGTCCGACGGCGAGATCGAGCAGCTCCTCCACCTCGGGAATCTCGGCGGAATCGGTGCTTGCGGCGGGTGCGTCGGGAAGGCTGGTCACACGCTCGATCCTAGGCCGGACCACCGACATCCACCCTGCCTCGTCCACAGGTCCGAGCGCCGCCGGACGCCGTCCCCGGCTACCCCTTCACGGCCCCACCCAGGCCCGCTCCGCTGAGGAACAGGCGCTGGAACGCCAGGAACAGTGCGATGGGCAGCACCGTCGAGATCGCGAGCGCCGCGAGGAACACGTCGAGCTCCAGGTAGGGCGCGATCGCGGGCAGGCGGACGGACAGCGGCTGGTTGTCCGGGTCGGGCAGCACCAGCAGCGGCCAGAGGTAGTCCTTCCAGGCGGCGATCACGGCGAACACCGAGACGACGCCGAGGATGGGCTTGGACATGGGCAGCACGACGGACCACAGGAGCCGGAAGGGTCCGGCGCCGTCGACCCGCGCGGCCTCGAAGACCTCGCGGGGCAGGCCGTCGAAGAACCGTTTGACGAGCAGCACGTTGAACGCGCTGGCGCCCATCGGCAGCCAGACCGCCCAGAAGGTGTTGAGCAGGCTGATGTGCAGCAGCGGCACGTCGAGGATCGTGAGGTACAGCGGGACGAGCAGCACGACCGCCGGCACGAAGAGCGTCGCCAGCACGAGGCCGAAGATCAGGTTGCCGTACCGGGGCCGCAGCACGGACAGCACGTAGCCGCCCGTCGTCGCGACCAGGAGCTGGAAGAACCAGGCCCCCACCGCGAGGATCAGCGTGTTGACGAAGTAGTGGTCGATCTCGGCGCGGCCCCACGCGGTGGTGAGGTTGGCCCAGTCGATCCCGTTCGGGAAGAGGCCGAGCGGCTGGCGCAGGGTGTCCTGCGTCGGGGTGACGGCCGCCTTGGCGAGCCAGAGGATCGGCCCGAGCCCGGCGAGCACCAGGGTGACCAGGAGGCCACCCTGGAGCACGCCGAGCGAGCCGCGCACGCTCGCCCGCCGCCGGTCGTGGGACGAGACGATGCCCCGTTCGGCGACTGCCGTCGCGGCTGAGTTCTTGACTGCCATGTCAGCTGCTCCAGGGTCGGGTCACGCGGAAGTAGATCGCGGACAGGACGGCGAGGACGCCGGCGAGCATGAGGCTCAGGGCGGTGGCGGCCCCGTAGTTGCCGCCGAGGCTGCTGCCGAACGCGTAGTCGTAGATCAGCATGAGGATGGTGAGGGTCGCGTTGTTGGGGCCGCCGCCGGTGAACAGGAACGGCTCCAGAAATACCTGGGAGGTGCCGATGACCTGCAGGATCAGCGTGATGAACAGGACGCCGCGGAGCTGCGGCAGGGTCACGTGCCAGATCTTGCGCCACACGCCCGCGCCATCCACCTCGGCCGCCTCGTACAGCTCGGTGCGTACCCCGACGAGGGCGGCGAGGTAGATGATGACGGTTCCGCCGGCCGCGGCCCAGGTGGCCTCGAGCACGAGGGACGGCATGGCGCTGGACGCGTTCTGGAGCCACGGGAACGGCCCCAGGCCGACCCAGCCGGCAATGGTGTTGAACACGCCGGTGGGCGAGGCGTCGTAGAAGAACTTCCACAGCAGCACGGCGACGACGGGCGGCACGACGACGGGCAGGTACGCGAGCGCCGAGAACAGCCCCCGCATGCGCCGCACCTCGCTCATCAGCACGGCAGCGGCCAGCGGCAGCGGGTAGCCGAACACCAGCGCGAGCAGCGCGAACCAGAGGGTGTTCGCCACGGCCTTGCCCAGGAGCGGGTCCTGCAGCACGAACACGAAGTTGTCGAGCCCCACGAACTCGGGGGTCGAGATGAGGTTCGTCTGCTGGAGGCTCATGACGAGCGCCCGGCCGATCGGGAACCAGGAGAAGACCCCGAAGACCAGGATCATCGGCAGGGCGATGATCAGGGTGCTCAGGCCGCCGTCGCGCAGCCAGTCCCGGGGCGTGCGGCGGGCACGCCGGCGGGGTCCGGACGACGACGACGGGGCGTCCGCCGTCGCCGCCCGGAGCGGGCTGGACAGTGTCGTCATCCCAGGGTCAGCTGCGGTCGAGCAGTCCCTGGACCTGGGTCTGGGCGTCGGCGAGGAGCGCGTCGATGTCCGCGTTCTCGTCCGTCAGCACCGCCTGGACCACCGGGTCGAGCGCCGCGTACACGTCCTGGGTGGCGACGGCGGGCTCCGGGACGACGGGCTGGTCGAACATCTGGTCCGTCATCGGCGCGAAGTTCTCCAGCGGGACGTTGACGAGGTCCTTGATCCAGCTCTGCTGCTCCTCGTAGGTGGCCTGGTCGAAGATCGGCAGCGCGGGGGCGCCCACGGGCTGGTCGGTCTCGGCGGCGACCTCGGCCTCGGCGACGGCGGCGTCCTGGTCGGTCAGCTTGGAGATGTAGTAGAAGTCGATCCACTTCACGGCCGCGGCCTGCTCGGCCTCGGACGCCGCGGAGCTCACCGCGGCGAGCGTGCCGCCGCCGAGCGTGCCGGCGTCGTCACCCTCCAGGGGCAGCACCGTGACGCCGTACTCGTCCGGGTTCATCTGGTTCTGCGTGAAGAGGTTGGGGTAGTTGGCACCGCCCGAGACGTACATGCCGATCTTGCCGGCGGCGAAGTCCTGGTTGATGGTGCCCCAGTCGTACAGGAAGGATGACCCCATGGAGTTGTCCTCCCAGCGCATCTCGTGGAGCATCTCCAGCGCCGCGACCGTGGCGTCGTTGTCGACGGTCGCAGTGGTCTCCTCGCCCTCGCCCTCGGTCATGCGGCCGCCCAGCGCGTAGGTCTCCGTGGTGAGGATCCAGCCGCCGGTGTTGCTCTGCGTCATGTGGGCGTAGCCGGCCTGGCCGGTCTTGTCCGAGATCGCCTTCGCGGCCTCGCGCACCTCGTCCCAGGTGGTCGGGGGGTTGTCCGGGTCGAGGCCGGCCTCCTCGAACAGGGCCCGGTTGTAGTGCAGGCCCTGGTTGTAGGCGGCGATCGGCACGGCCCACATGTTGCCCTCGGCGTCCTGGCCCGCGGCGGCGATCGTGGGGTTGAACTGGTCCGCGTACGGCAGCTCGGCGACGAGCTCGCTGACGTCGGCGATCTGCCCGCGCTCGATGAGGGCCCGGCCGTCGGTGAACGGGATCGGGAAGACGTCGGGCAGCGTGCCGCCCGCGAGCTCGGCGGCGAACGTGGTGCCGGACCAGGTGAACTCCTTGGTCTCCACCTGGATGTCCGGGTTGGCCTCCTCGAACTGCGCGATGCGCTCGTCGAACGCGTCGATCGCGGCCTGCTCGAGACCGGCGTCGATGGAGACCTCGATGGTCACGGGGCCTTCCGGCTCCTCGGCCGCGTCGGTCGACGAGCCGCAGGCGGTGAGGGTTCCCGCGAGCGACAGGACGCCCACCAGGGCGAACGCCGTGCGCTTGGTTGCTGACTTCATTGTCACTCCTTGGTCGTGTGCCGCTGGGTCGGCACGTCTAGGGGTAAAAGGTGGTTCTCGGCGGGGCGCCGAGGATCAGGACGGCAGGCCGAGCCAGACAGCGATGTCCGGTCCGACGACGCCGTCGACGGGACCGCTCGCCAGGAGCACCGTGGCCCCGGCGGGCAGGGGGACGGGGTTCGTCCCGAGGTTGGCGACGCAGGCGAAGCCGGCGCCGCGGGTGAAGGCGAGGACGTCGTCCCCGCCGAGGTCGAGCCAGGCGAACTCGTCGGCGTGCAGCGCGGGGAGGCCGCGGCGCAGGTGCAGCGCCTGGCGGTACAGGCTCAGCATCGAGCCGGGGTCGGCGTCCTGGGCCTCGACCGAGAGGTCGGCCCAGCCGGCCGGCTGGGGCAGCCAGGGCGCCGCGCCGTCGCCGGGCCCGAAGCCCAGGCTTGCGCCCGCACGCGTCCAGGGCAGGGGGACGCGGCAGCCGTCGCGGCCCGGGTCCACCCCCTCGGAGCGGAAGTGCATGGGGTCCTGGATCAGCTCGCGCGGCACGTCGGCCTCGGGCAGGCCGAGCTCGTCGCCCTGGTAGACGTACAGCGCGCCCGGCAGCGCGGCGACCAGCAGGGCCGCGGCCCGCGCCCGGCGGGTGCCGAGGTCCAGGTCGGACGGCGTGCCGAACCGCTTGGCGGCGAAGTCGAAGGACGAGTCCTCGCGGCCGTACCGGGTCACGGGCCGCGTGACGTCATGGTTGGAGAGCACCCAGGTGGCCGGCGCGCCGACCGGGGCGTGCGCCTCGAGCGTGGTCCGGATCGACTCGCGCAGCTCCTTGGCGTCCCAGGGACGCGCCATGAAGTCGAAGTTGAACGCCGTGTGCATCTCGTCCGGACGCAGGTACTGGGCGAACCGCTCCTGGTCCGCGAGCCACACCTCGCCGACCAGCACGCGCGGCTCCGCGTAGTCGTCGGCGACGCGCCGCCAGCCGCGGTAGACGTCGTGGATCTCGTCGCGGTCCAGGTGCGGGTGCTCCCCCGGGCCGGGGGTCGCGGGCACCTCGCGCAGCTCCGGGTCCTTGATGATGAGCGCCGCCGAGTCGATCCGGATGCCGGCCGCGCCGCGGTCGAACCAGAACCGCAGCACGTCCTCGTGCTCCCGCCGCACGTCGGGGTGGTTCCAGTTGACGTCCGGCTGCTCCGGGGTGAACAGGTGCAGGTACCACTGGCCGGGCGTGCCGTCCGGGTTCGTGGTGCGGGTCCAGGTGTCGCCCTGGAAGCTCGAGACCCAGCCGGTGGGCATCTGCTCGCCACCGGAGCCCTTGCCGTCGTGGAACCAGAACCGCTCCCGCTCGGGCGAGCCCGGCCCGGCCGCCAGCGCGGCCTGGAACCACTCGTGCTCCGACGAGATGTGGTTGGGCACCACGTCGACGATCGTCCGGATGCCCACCTCGCGGGCCTCGGCGATCAGCGCCTCGGCGTCCGCCAGCGTGCCGAACGCCGGGTCGATCGTGCGGTAGTCGCGCACGTCGTAGCCGCCGTCCGCCAGCGGCGAGGCGTACCAGGGCGTGTACCAGATCGCGTCGACGCCGAGGTCGCGCAGGTACCCGAGCCGGGAGCGGACGCCGGCGAGGTCACCGGTGCCGTCGCCGTTCCCGTCCGCGAAGCTGCGGGGGTAGATCTGGTAGATCACGGCGCTGCGCCACCAGTCGCTGGGGGCTGGGCGCGGTTCGAGGGGCGCGTCGGACGTCGTCGTCATGCCGTGAACCGTAAGTCACGTGACAACGACCGCGCAAGAACTCGACAACAAGTTTATCGTTTCGCGACAACCTTCGTCGCGGCGGTGGAGGCACGCACCACGAGCTCCGGCTCGAAGAGCAGCTCGTCGCGCGGCACGTCGTTGCCCGCGATCAACCCGGCCAGCAGGTCGACCGCGGCCCGGCCCATCGGCTCGATGGGCTGGCGCACGGTGGTCAGCGCCGGGTCGGTGGAGTTCATCAGCGCGGAGTCGTCGAAGCCCACGACCGACACGTCGGCCGGGCACGACAGCCCGGCCCGGCGCACCGCCCGGATCGCGCCGAGCGCCAGCGGGTCGCTGGCGCAGACGATCGCCGTGGCCCCGGCCTCGATGAGGCGGTTGGCCGCAGCCTGGCCGCTCTCCAGGGAGTACTGCGAGTGCACGACCAGGCCGGGGTCGAGCTCCAGGCCCTGGCGCTGCGCGAACCGCTGGGCGGCGGCGAGCTTGCGCTCCGACGGCACATGGTCGGCCGGGCCGAGCAACAGGCCCACGCGCCGGTGTCCCAGCGAGGTGACGTGGCCCATCGCCTGCTCCATGGCCACGAGATCGTCGCAGGCCACGCGGGGGAAGGCCAGGTCCTCGATCGAGGCGTTCATGAGCACCACCGGCAGCCCCAGGTCCTCCAGCCGCCGGTAGTGCGCGTGGTCGGCCTCCCGCTCGGCGTAGAAGCCGCCCGCGAAGATCACGCCCGAGACCTGCTGCTGGAGCAGCAGGTCGATGTACTCGGCCTCGGTCACGCCGCCGGCCGTCCGGGTGCACAGCACGGGGGTGAACCCCTGCTGGGCGAGCGCCCCGCCGATCACCTCGGCGAACGCCGGGAAGATCGGGTTGACGAGCTCCGGCAGGACCAGCCCGACGAGCTTGCCGCGGCTGCCCCGCAGCTTGGTGGGCCGCTCGTAGCCCAGCACGTCGAGGGCCGTGAGCACGGCGTCCCGCGTGCCCTGGGACACCCCGGGCTTCCCGTTGAGCACGCGACTGACCGTCGCCTCGCTCACGCCTACCTTCTTCGCAACATCCGCCAGCCGTCTCGACATGCATCGATCCTAGCCACGCGGAACGCAAATCGCTTGCAGTGGTTGCGTGCCACTGCAAGCCGCTTGCGTAGCTCGTCACGCTGCCGGGGGACGGTCCCAGGAAACGCGTCAGACGCCCAGTTCCCCGGAGGGATCTGGGCGTCTGACAGGTGGAGCAGGACGGGTCAGTGCGCCACGGCGACCTGACGCAGCTCGGTGGCGAGCTGCTCGTCGACCCTGCCGCGCAGGTGCGTGCCGGCGGCGACGTGCTCGGTGAGCTCGATGTCGCCGTGCTCGTGCACCCGGTGCACCAGGTCGCCCCGCTCGTACGGGACCACGAGGTCCACGTGGACGCCGGGCCGCGGCAGCTCGGCCGCGATCCGGGCACGCAGCTCGGCGATGCCCTCGCCGGAGTGCGCCGAGACGACGGCGGTGTGCCGCTCGCGCCGCTGGATCCGGCCGACGACCGTCGGGTCGGCGACGTCGGCCTTGTTCAGCACCACGATCTCGTGGACGTCCTCGAACGCCGGGATCTCGGACAGCACCTCGCGGACCGCCGCGATCTGCCCCTCCGGGTCCGGGTGGGACGCGTCGACCACGTGCAGCAGGATGTCGGCGTCGCCGACCTCCTCCAGCGTGGACCGGAACGCCTCGACGAGCTGGTGCGGCAGGTGCCGGACGAACCCGACGGTGTCCGTGAACGTGTAGACGCGGCCGTCCTCCGTCCTCGTTCGCCGGACCGTCGGGTCCAGCGTGGCGAACAGCGCGTTCTGCACCAGCACGCCCGCGCCGGTCAGCGCGTTCAGGAGCGACGACTTGCCGGCGTTGGTGTAGCCCGCGATCGCGACCGCGGGGATCGCGTTGCGCTTGCGGCTGAGCCGCTTGGTCTCGCGCGCCGGCTTCATCGCGGTGATCTCACGCCGCAGCTTGGCCATGCGGTCGCGGATACGCCGCCGGTCCAGCTCGATCTTGGTCTCACCAGGACCGCGCGAGCCCATGCCGGCGCCCGCGCCGCCCACCTGGCCACCGGCCTGGCGGGACATCGACTCGCCCCAGCCGCGCAGGCGCGGCAGGAGGTACTCGAGCTGGGCGAGCTCGACCTGGGCCTTGCCCTCACGGGACTTCGCGTGCTGCGCGAAGATGTCCAGGATCAGGGCCGTGCGGTCGACGACCTTGACCTTCACCACGTCCTCCAGCGCACGGCGCTGGGACGGGGCGAGCTCGCTGTCGACGATCACGGTGTCGGCGCCGGTCGCCAGCACCACCTGGGCCAGCTCCAGCGCCTTGCCGGAACCGAGGTACGTGCCGGGGTCGGGCTTCTGCCGTCGCTGCAGCAGGCCGTCCAGCACCTGGGAGCCGGCGGTCTCGGCCAGCGCGGCGAGCTCGCGCAGCGAGATCTCCGCGTCGCGGGCCGCGTGCTCGCCGCCCGAGAACAGGCCGACGAGCACCACCTTCTCCAGGCGCAGCTGCCGGTACTCGACCTCGGTGACGTCCTCGAGCTCGGTCGACAGGCCGGCCACGCGGCGCAGCGCGGTGCGCTCCTCGAGGTCCAGCTGGTCGCCGTCGGCCTCGGTGTGCACCGTTCCGCCGTCGGCACGTGCGGTCCCCGCCCGAGCGAGAACCCGTGCCACGACATCGTTCGCGATCGCCTGGGCGTCTGCCTGGGCCGCGCGGAGTTCGGGCGTCTCCTCTGCGGGGAGCTCGGGCTCTGTCGGGGTGTGGGTCATGTATTACCTAACTCTCGATGGTTCGTGCTCTCGTAGAACAAGGATCCCACGCCCGAAAGTCCCGCGGCCATGTCTTTCCGCCGAATGCTGCCGCCGGACCCCGCGCCTGTGGACAACCCCTGGCCGACGACGGCCGCTGCCAGACTTGAAGGCGCACACCACCACCGCACGCAGGGGACGGTACGACCATGCCTGAAGAGCCCGAGGGACCCGACCGGACCGGCCGTCCGTGGACGGACGAGGAGACCACGCAGATCGTGGCCTGGGTGCGCGACGGCGCGGACGAAGCCTCCGTCACTGCCAAGGCCCGACGGTCCAGCGGCTCCGTGGTGAGCCGGCTGCGGCGGATGCTGCCCCTGGAGCACCGCTCGTGCCCCACCGACATGGTGGTGGCCGCCCTGCGGGGCCACCTGCGCGACCCGGACTACAACTGGCGGGCGACGATGCTCCTGACGCCGCCCCCGCGGCCGGTGGTCCGCCCGCCCGACATCGTGCGGACGGGCATGGCCGGGCTGACGGACGGCGATCTCGTCGGCATCGCGCACAGCGTCCTGCTCGACGACCGGGCGGCCACCGCCGACCTCCGCGAGCGCCTCGTCGGCGAGGTCCGGGAGCGCGGGCTCGGCCGGGCGGTCGTCGACTCGCACGAGACCTACCTGACCACGCTCAGGGAACCGGTCGGCATCCGGGACCTCGACGAGTGGGTCCATCGCTGGTCCAGGGCGGTGGGTCTCGGCGTGAGCCGGTACGCGGGGTACCCGCCGTGGGAGTGACGCGGCGCGGCCCGGCCGCCGGGCCGCCGGGCCGGCGGCTCAGAAGTCGCGCCGCATCACCCGGCGGCGTTTGGTCGGCCTGCTGACCTCCGTCAGCCCTGCCGCCGCGAACGGCCCGGGCGTGCCCACGTTGACCTCGCCCCAGGGGATCTGCTGCCCCGGGTCCGGGGCGATGGGGTAGCCCTCGACCGCCTGCGCGCCACGCTCGCGCGCGTGCTCGACGGCGGCCGCCGCGAGCTCGTACATGAGGCCCTGCTTGCGGTAGCCCACGCGCACGGCGAAGCACGTGATGGACCACACGCCGGCGTCGTCCTTGTCCTCGTGCCGGCCCGCCCACGGGACCTGGCTACCGCGGTAGCGGACGAACTCGGTGCGGGGCGCCACCGCGACCCACCCGGCCGGCTCACCGTCGACGTAGCCGAGCAGGGCACCCGACGTCGGCGCCCCCGGCGGCGGGTCGAGCTGCTCCCGCAGCGTGTGCGTGCGCTCCTCGACCGGCATGTACCACCAGGCGCGGTCGCCCAGCCGGATGCGCTGGCACTGGCAGTGGTGGGCGCCGCCGCGCGTGCCGAACACCGCCTGCACGTCGTCCCACCGCTCCACGGTGGCCTCGGCGATCTCCATGCCCGCAGGCTGGCACCGGTCGTCACGGGCGGCAACCGCCTAGGATCGTCCGGTGTCCAGCGACCACTACTTCACCGCACAGCCCGCCTCGGACGACGAGCGCCGCACCCGGACCGTCCGCCTCTCCGGGCGCGAGCTGGAGGTCGAGGTGGCGGCCGGCGTCTTCTCCCCCGGCGGGCTCGACAAGGGCACCGCGGTGCTGCTGGACCACGTCCCGGCTCCCCCGGCGTCAGGCGACCTGCTCGACCTGGGCTGCGGCTGGGGGCCGATCACGATCAGCCTGGCGCTGGCGGCGCCGGAGGCCACGGTCTGGGCGGTCGACGTCAACGAGCGCGCCCTCGACCTGGTGCGGCGCAACGCCGAACGGCTCGGGTTGACCAACGTCCGGGCGGCCCTGCCCGACGACGTGCCCGGCGACATCCGGTTCGCGGCCTGCTGGTCCAACCCGCCGATCCGCATCGGCAAGGACGCGCTGCACGACCTGCTGACGCGCTGGCTGCCCCGGCTGGAGCCCGACGCGGCGGCCTGGCTCGTGGTGCAGAAGAACCTGGGTTCCGACTCGCTGGCCCGCTGGATCACCGAGGCGCTCGGGCTCCCGGTCGAGCGGACGGCGTCGTCCAAGGGCTTCCGGGTCCTGCGGGCGGCGGGCTGACCTGTCAGACCCGCGTCGATGTGTCAGAGCGCGACGCGGCCCGAGTAGACCAGCTCGGCCGGGCCCGCGAGCTCGACGTTGCCGCCCGGCAGCACACGCACGCGCACCTCGCCGCCCGGCACCTCCACCATCCACGTGTCGGGGGCGCCGTCACCGGACGAGCCACCCTGCCACGTCCGCACCGCGAGCGCCGCGGCGCAGGCGCCCGTGCCGCAGGACGGCGTCTCGCCGACCCCGCGCTCGTGCACGCGCATGCGCAGGCGGCCGACGACGCCGTCGGGCCCCTCCTCCTCGCCGAGCGGCACCACGAGCTCGACGTTGGTGCCGTGCGGCGGCACGGGCGCGACCTCGGGGGCGTGGAAGAGCTCCAGGGCGGCGAGCTCCTCGACGCTCGCGAGGGCGACGACGGTGTGCGGGTTGCCGAGGTCGACGCTCAGGGCGGGCCGGGGTGCGGTCCAGCCGCGCACCGCCACCGCGGCGTCGTAGCCGTCGGCCGCCGCGCTCTCACCGCCGGGCAGGAACCAGCGGCCCATGTCGACGGCGTACCAGCCGTTGGCCTCCTTGGTCACGCGCTTGACGCCGGCGCGCGTGCCGAGGCTGAGCGGGCCGGCGGACAGGTCGGCCAGGCCTTCCTGCTCGGCGAACGCGGCGAAGACGCGCACGCCGTTGCCGCACATCTCGGCCACGGAGCCGTCGGCGTTGCGGTAGTCCATGAACCACTCGGCCGTCGGGTCCTGGGCCAGGGCGACCTGGGCGGCCTCCTCGCCCGCGCTCGCCAGGGCGGCGGTCGGCGCGAGGCGGATCACGCCGTCGCCCCCGATGCCCGCACGGCGGTCGGCGAGCCGGCGCACGTCGGCCGGCGTCAGGTCGAGCAGCCCCTCGGGGTCCGCGATCAGCACGAAGTCGTTCTGCGTGCCGTGGCCCTTGGTGAAGGCGAGGGTCCCGGGGGTCGGGGTGGAGGGCACGGGGCTGGTCGCGGGCTGCGTCATGACCCCAGGCTACGGCGCACCGGCTCGGTCCCGGCAACCGCCAAGGTCCCGGCGTCGGCGGCGGCCACGACCGCGAGGGCGTCGTCCAGCAGGTGGGGCGAGGCCGCGTCGAGCCAGTGCACGCGCGGGTCACGGCCGAACCAGCCCATCTGCTTGCGCGCGAGGCGCCGCGTGTTCGCGGTGACGGCCTCCCTGGCCTCGGCCTCCGTGGACTCGCCGCGCCACCAGGCGAGCACCTCGGCGTAGCCGACGGCGCGCGCGGCGGTGACGCCGAGCCCGCTCCCGGTGCCGCCCTGCTCGGGGCTCGCCAGGCCGCGCACCTCCTCGACCAGGCCGCCGGCCCACATCCGGTCCACGCGGCTGCCGACCCGCGCGTCGAGCACCTCGCGCGAGCAGTCCAGCCCGATCTGCACCGCGGGGCGCACGTACTCCTGGCGCGGCAGGTTGGCCGTGTAGGGGCGGCCGGTGATCTCGATGACCTCCAGCGCCCGCACGATGCGGCGGGTGTTGTGCGGCCCGATGCTGTCGGCGGCCTGCGGGTCCAGCCGTTCCAGCTCGGCGTGCAGGGCGCGCCGGCCCTCGGTCTCGGCCCGCGCCTCGAGCCGTTCCCGGACGGCCGGGTCCGTCCCGGGGAAGTCCATCTGGTCCAGCAGCGCCCGCACGTACAGGCCCGACCCGCCGACGACGACGGCGCGCGCGCCGCGGCCGGCGATCGCGTCCAGGTCTGCGCGCGCGGCCTCCTGGTAGCGCGCCACGGACGCGTCCTGCGTGGGGTCGAGCACGTCGAGCTGGTGGTGCACGATCCCGCGTCGCTCGGCCGGCGGGACCTTGGCCGTGCCGACGTCCATGCCACGGTAGAGCTGGTAGGCGTCGGCGTTGACGATCTCGCCCGCCACGGCCTCCGCCCCGGCGTCGGGCGCGGCGCCCAGGGCCTGGGCCAGGTCGAGCGCGAGGTCCGACTTCCCGGTGGCGGTGGGCCCCACGACGGCGACGACGATCACCCCGATACCTTAGGCCAGCACGGTCACGCGGTACTCGGGCGGCAGGTGGTCGTGCGACTGCGCGAAGACCTGGACCTGCGGCGTCCACGCGTCGGCGCCCGCCGCGCGCAGGGCGGCCCGGACGCCGTCCGTCAGCGCCCCGGGGTCGGTGTCGAGGCCGCCGGGCGTTCCCCCGCCCGCGACGACCAGGCCGGCGGCCTCGCACAGCAGGGGGTCGGGCCCGGCGACCGGTCCGGGCCAGGACGGCGGGACCTCCAGCACCTCGACCTCCGCGACCCGCTCCCCCAGCACGTCCGCGAGCGCCAGCAACGCCACGGAGGCGCCGGTCCCGGCGACCGGACGGATCTCGTCCGTCCAGGACCAGGCCCCGCCGACGCGCCGTCCCGCCCCCGGCGGAGGGTCGGGCAGCCAGCGGTCGCCGATGCCGGAGCCCGCCAGCGACGGGCGCATCCGGCCGTGCCGCAGGGCGAGGCCGTGCGCCACGACCAGCGGGACCCGGCCGTCCTCGGTGAGCCGCACCAGTGCGGCGGCGACGGCGGCGCGGACGTCCACGAGCGGGTCCGTCCGCAGGCCAGGGGCCGTCCCCGGGACGAGGAGCAGGGTGGCGGGCAGGATCACGGCGTGCACGATGGATGAAAGTAGCACCGGGCGCGGCACCTGGCCGTTCCTGAAGGATTCCACCCGGCTTTCCGGACGAAGGGCGCAGCGGGACCGGGTGTCTGGCGGGTACTGTGGTCAGGTGAGGTTCTTCGGGTCACGACGCCGGAACACGGCGGGCGACGGCGACCGTGCGGCCACCGGCCCGCAACAGCCCGAGCCCAGGGAACTCGACGACGACGAGCTGCGGGCGCAGGTGGAGGGCGTGCTGCTCCGCGAGCTGACGGGCGGCCTCGACGATCCCTCCTCCGTTCCCGAGCCGCTCACGCGCGACCGCGTGGTGGAGTGGCTGGGCGAGAACGGGTTCAGCTACTTCGTGGACTCGGAGGGCGACGTCGGCGGGCTGTGGCACGGCTGGCTGTTCTACTTCCTCATGGTCGGCGAGAGCTCCGAGGTGCTCCAGGTGCGCGGGCAGTGGCACCGCGACCTGACCATCGAGCGGCTCGAGGAGATCCTCGAGCTCTGCAACGAGTGGAACGCCGAGCGCATCTGGCCCAAGACGTACGTGCGCGTGCGCGACAACGGGGCGGTGCTGGTCTACACCGAGGTGACGGTCGACCTGGAGCACGGCGTGACCGAGGACCAGCTCGACCAGCTGCTGCAGTGCGGCCTGACCACCGGCTCCATGTTCTTCGAGCATCTCGACGAGACGTTCCCCGACCCGCTGAGGTCCGCGCCATGAGCCCGCCCCGGAACGGTGGCGGCGCCGGGCGCTGGCTCGCGCGCCTGCTCAACCCGCGTCCCCCGGCGGCCCGGCGCCCTGCGGGAGCGCAGGTCCGCACGCTGGCGAACCCCCCGGTCGAGAAGCCGCGGCCGCTGACGACGCAGCGGGTCGGCGACGACCTGTCGCGCCGCGGCTACCGCTTCCGCATCGACGACGACGGCGACGTGACCGGCACCTGGGACGGCAACCGGTTCTGGTTCCTGCTGCTCGGCGAGCACGACGAGATCCTGCAGGTGCGGGGCCGCTGGGCAGGCGCGCTGCCCGCGGCGGCCCGGCTGGCCGTGCTGCAGGCAGCGAACGACTGGAACCGCGAGCGCATCTGGCCCAAGGTCTACACCCGGGAGGAGGGTGCGGGGCTCGCCCTGTACGCCGAGGTCTCGGTGGACTTCGAGCACGGCGCCACCGAGGAGCAGCTCGCGCAGACGGTGTCGTGCGGGCTGGTCACCGCGAGCCAGTTCTTCTCGACGGTGGCGTCGCTCGCCCCGCCGCCCGACGCCGAGCCGGACGAGGCGTCGTCGGACGAGGCGTAGGTTCGCCGCACCCGGTCCATGGGGACTTCTCCCCACCCCTTTGCTCGTCCCGTTGTCGCAGGTCAGTTACGGTTCTCACCAGTTGACGGCGGACGAACGGGTGGGAGAACCGATGGGTGAGATGTGGGGTGCTGATCTCGAGCAGCTGCGCACCCTCGCGAGGGAGTTCGACGCGGCGGCACAGTCGCTCGACAACACCATCAGCGAGGTCACGTCCGTGCTGTCGAGCGTGGACTGGCTGGGACCGAGCGGCGACCAGTTCCGCGAGGAGTGGGACGGGCACCACGTGCCCGCGATCCGCGTCGCCGCGGACGGTCTCGCCGGCGCCCGGAGCGCGGTCGAGCGCAACGCGGACGCCCAGGAGGAGACCAGCGGCGACTACGCGGGCGGCGGGCCCGGCGGAGGATCCGGCGCCGGCGTCTTCGCCGGTGCGTCAGCGGCCGGCGTCGGCACCCTGTCCGGCGGCGGCGACGGCGGGAACTGGGCCGACACGGTCCTCGACGTCGTCGGCGAGGCCAACTGGGCGGCGACCGTCGGCGGCCTGATCCACAACGGCATCGAGCTCGGGGCGCGCTGGGGCCAGGGCATCTGGGGTGTCGCCGACGCGCTCCCGGGCGGCTGGGGCGGCGCCATCGGCACGGCGGGCAAGGCCTTCGCCTGGGGCTCGGTCGCGTTCGGCGCGTTCCAGATGGGCCAGGGCATCGGCTCCGGCGACTACTGGATGGCGGGCGACGGCGCCATCAGCGCCGGTCTCGGCGTCGGCGGCCTGCTCGTCGCCGCCGGACTCGTCTCCAACCCCGTCGGCTGGGCGATCCTCGGTGCGGGCGCGGCCTGGGCCGTCACCGACCTCCTCGTCGACGGCAACATCACCGAGGGCGCCTGGAACGTCGCCTCCGACGCCGCGGGCTGGGTCGGGGACACGGCCGGGGACATCGCCGGCGGGGTGGCCGACGCTGCGGGCGACGTCCTGGACGCGGGTGGCGACCTCATCGACGGCGCGAAGGACCTCTTGCCGTGGTGACAAGCCCCCGGTTGGAGAGCACCGACCTTGACCTGGAAGAATTGCGGCCGACCGGCCCGACGAGGAGGAACCGATGACTGAGCAGGACACCACAACGGCCCCCGACCGCCGCGCCGAGCAGACGATCGAGCTGACCGGCTTCGAGCTCCTCAGCCTGCTGTCGCTGGGTGACGACGCCTCGGCCCGGAAGACCCGCGAGTCGCTGCGCCTGCCCGAGGTGCCCGAGGGCTCCCCCCTGCTCGGCGCCGGCCTCAGCTCGCTGATCGTGCGGAAGATGGCCACGGTCGACGCCGCCGGGACGCTGACCCCGCAGGGTCCCGTGCTCGCGCTGGCCGCGGTGCTGAACCGCGCCACCGAGTGGATCGAGGCCGCCGGGGTGTCCGGGGAGACCAACCACGTGGCGCTCCTGGTCAAGTCCCCCGACGGCGCCGCGCTGATCGAGCCCAAGGAGTACGGCATCTGGCAGGCGCTCCCCGTGCCCGCCGGCGACCGCCTGATCGACGTCGCCTCCCGCTACGTCCGCGCCACGTTCCAGGACGTCACGACCCTGCCGTTCGCCGGGAGCATCAAGGTCATCGCGCAGCCGGGTGCGCCGACCGGGGACCGCGCCGCGGCCGTCCGGATCGGCGAGGACAAGGCCTGGGAGATCTCCAGCGGCCCCGTCGAGCGCCTCCCCCAGCCCGTCCCGGTCGCGGCAGACCCGACGTTCGGGCTCCTGGCCAAGGCCCTCGCATGAGCTCGCCGACCAAGGACCGGTGGTCCGACGGGGGCGACCCCGCCAAGGCGCACCGCCTCGCCTCGATGTGGGTGGTCTTCGCCGTGGTGGCGTGGGCCGGGGCCGGCCTCACCTGGCTCGCGTGGTGGGTCGCCCAGGCCGGCGACTACCAGGACAACTTCCGCGGCTTCAACGCCGGGGACGACTTCCCCTGGGTGTTCATCGGCCTCTGCGTCGTCGCGGGCCTGTGCTGCCTGCCGGTCGCCCGCGCGCAGAAGGTCCGGGCGAACTACCTCGAGCAGAACCGCTGACCGAGCGACACCAGGCCGGCCCCGTCATCAGACGGGGCCGGCCTCGCCGTCTCAGCAGCGCAGGTCGGGTCGCATCAGCGGCGCAGGGTGGGCAGGCCCAGCGAGACCGGGCCCGACGGCGCCGGCGTGCCGTGCGAGTGCTCGTCCTCGCCCCCGCCGAGCCGCGCCTTCTCCCGCGCGGCCCAGGCGTCACCCGACCGGGTGCGGCGCACCACGAGGCCCGCGGCGTCGGCGGGTTCGGCGATCAGGTGGTGCGGCGCCGCCTTCGTGACCGTCACGGTGACCGTGTCGCCGGGGCGCGGCACGCCCGCGGGCACGACGTCGGCCAGGCGCGGGTCGTCGAGGTCGGCCGGCGCCTGCGTGAGGTCCACGCCCGTCACAGCCGCGGCGCCGGGCCCGGTGGTGAGGCCGAAGTGGACGAGGCGGTTGTCGGCCGCGCGGCCCGAGAGGCGGTGCGTGGCGCCGTCCTTGCGGCCCGAGCCCTCGGCGACGAGCACCTCGAGCGTGCGCCCGACCTGCCGGTCGGCCTCCTCGGCCCCGATGCGCTCCTGGAGAGCGAGCAGGCGCTCGAACCGCTCCTGCACGACCGCCTTCGGGAGCTGGTCCTCCATCGTCGCGGCGGGCGTGCCCGGGCGCGGCGAGTACTGGAAGATGAAGGCCGAGCTGAACCGGGACGCCTCGACCACGCGCATGGTCTCGGCGAAGTCCTCCTCGGTCTCGCCCGGGAAGCCCACGATGATGTCGGTCGTGATCGACGCGTCGGGCATCGCGGTACGGACCCGGTCGAGGATGCCGAGGAACTTGTCCGAGCGGTACGAGCGGCGCATCGCGCGCAGGATCCGGTCGGAACCGGACTGCAGCGGCATGTGGAGCTGCGGCATGACGTTCGGGGTCTCGGCCATGGCGGCGATCACGTCGTCGGTGAACGCGGCCGGGTGCGGCGACGTGAACCGCACGCGCTCCAGGCCCTCGATCCGGCCGCACGCGCGCAGCAGCTTGGCGAACGCGCCGCGGTCGCCGAACTCGACGCCGTAGCTGTTCACGTTCTGGCCCAGCAGCGTCACCTCGATGGCACCGGCGGCCACGAGCGCCTCGACCTCCGCGAGGATCTCCCCCGGACGGCGGTCGCGCTCCTTGCCGCGCAGGTGCGGCACGATGCAGAAGGTGCAGGTGTTGTTGCAACCCACCGAGATGCTGACCCAGCCCGCATAGACGGACTCGCGCTTGGTCGGCAGCGTGGACGGGAAGACCTGCAGCGACTCCGCGATCTCGACCTGGGCCGCCTCGTTGTGCCGGGCGCGCTCCAGCAGCACGGGCAGGGCGTCGAGGTTGTGCGTGCCGAACACGACGTCGACCCACGGGGCCTTCGCCACGATGTCGCCGCGGTCCTTCTGGGCCAGGCAGCCGCCGACGGCGATCTGCATGCCCGGCCGGGTGGCCTTGATGCCTGCGAGCTGCCCGAGGTTCCCGTAAAGCTTGTTGGCGGCGTTCTCGCGCACGGCGCAGGTGTTGATCACGACGACGTCGGCGGCGTTCGCGGCCTCGTCCTGGCTGGACGCGCGCGTGTAGCCGGCCTGCTCGAGCATGCCGGCCATGTGCTCGGAGTCGTGCACGTTCATCTGGCACCCGAGGGTGCGGACCAGGTAGGTGCGGGGCTGCTCGGACGCGGCGTCGCCGACGGCGGTGTCGGTCGCGGCGGCGTCGAGCGGGACTGTGGGCAGGGCGGTCGTGGACATCGTCCTCGATTTTACGACCCCATTCGGGGCGCGACGAACGGTTGATCCAGGCACATTACGGGCATCTGTTACCGAAACGTTGTGCCGGGATGACCCGTCGACTTGGTCCTTGAAACATCGGATCGTTAGGTTCAAGGGATGGACCAGACCACCTCGGCCACCGGCCAACCGGCGGCCGACAGCTCCGCGGACGCTCCGACGTCGGACCGTGCCCTCGGGGCACCCCTCGTCGAGCTGAAGCGCGTGAACAAGCACTTCGGCGCGCTGCACGTGCTGCAGGACATCGACCTCACCGTCCGCAAGGGCGAGGTGCTGGTCGTCATCGGCCCGTCCGGCTCCGGCAAGTCCACGCTGTGCCGGGCGATCAACCGCCTGGAGACCATCGACGACGGTTCGATCACCGTCGACGGGAAGACCCTGCCCGAGGAGGGCAAGGCCCTGGCGCAGCTGCGCGCCGAGGTCGGGATGGTCTTCCAGTCGTTCAACCTGTTCGCGCACAAGACCGTGCTCGACAACGTGACGCTCGGGCCGCGCAAGGTCCGCGGGCTGTCCAAGAAGGCCGCGGAGGAGCAGGCGCGTGCCCTGCTCGACCGCGTGGGCGTCGGCAACCAGGCCGGCAAGATGCCGGCCCAGCTGTCGGGCGGCCAGCAGCAGCGCGTCGCGATCGCGCGGGCCCTGGCGATGCAGCCGAAGGTGATGCTGTTCGACGAGCCGACGTCGGCCCTCGACCCGGAGATGGTCAACGAGGTGCTCGACGCCATGGTCGCGCTCGCCCAGGAGGGCATGACGATGATCGTCGTGACCCACGAGATGGGCTTCGCCCGGAAGGCCGCCGACCGCGTCGTCTTCATGGCGGACGGCCAGATCGTCGAGGAGGCTCAGCCCGAGGAGTTCTTCACCGCGCCCAAGAGCGAGCGGGCCCGGGACTTCCTGTCCAAGATCCTGACCCACTGATCTTCACCGACCGATCCCACCCCCTCGGGGCCCCGACCGGGTCCCGCACTACCGAAGGGCAATCATGCGCAAGCACACCATGGGCCTCCTGGCGATGGCGGCTGCCTCGACACTCGCACTTTCCGCGTGTGGCGGCGGCGAGGTCGGCGAGCCGACCGGCGGCGACGACACCGCCGCGGGCGGCGGCGACACCATCCGCATCGGTATCAAGTACGACCAGCCGGGACTCGGCCTGCAGGAAGGTGACACGTTCACGGGCTTCGACACCGACGTCGCCCGTTACGTCGCCGACAAGCTGGGCTACTCCGAGGACCAGATCGAGTTCGTCGAGACCATCTCGGCCAACCGCGAGACGGCGCTGCAGAACGGCGACGTCGACATGATCTTCGCGACCTACTCGATCAACGACGAGCGCAAGGAGCTCATCTCCTTCGCCGGCCCGTACTTCGTCGCCGGCCAGGACCTGCTGGTCGCGGCTGACAACACCGACATCACCGGCCCCGAGGACCTGGAGGGCAAGAACCTCTGCTCGGTCACCGGGTCGACCTCCGCCGAGAACATCAAGACGCAGTACTCCGAGGGTGTGCAGCTCGTGGAGCGCGGCGGCTACGCCGAGTGCGCCACCGCTCTCGCGTCTGGTGCCGTCGACGCCGTGACCACCGACGACATCATCCTCGCCGGCCTGGCCGCGACCGAGGAGAACGCCGGCAAGTTCAAGGTCGTCGGCGCGCCCTTCTCGGAGGAGCGCTACGGCGTCGGCCTCCCGAAGGACTCCGACCAGTGCGAGGACATCAACGCCGCGATCACCGAGATGATCGAGGACGGCACGTGGGACGAGCTGGTCGCCGCCAACACCGAGGGCGCCGACTACACCCCGAACGCGGACCTCAACCCGCCGACGCCGGACGCCTGCGCCTGACCCTGCAGCATCTCGTCTGACCACAGTGGCTGACGCCGGACCGACTGCCTCCCCCGGGGCGCGGTCGGTCCGGCGTCAGGCACGTCCGGCGTCGTCGACAGGTGTCGCACGCCGCCCCTGACCTATCCCTGAAAGGTGACCGTGGACGACTTCTTCTCCGGGTTCGCCGAGCTCTTCGCTCAGTACGACGTCCTGGGCGCGTTCTGGGTCAACATCCAGCTCACGTTCTGGGCGGCGCTGCTGTCCCTGCTCCTCGGTACCGTGCTCGCACTGATGCGTATCTCGCCGATCGCGTCGCTCCAGTGGGCAGGCACCGCCTACGTGACGATCTTCCGGAACACACCGCTGACGATCATCCTCACGTTCACCTACCTCGTGCTGTTCTCGCAGCTCGGGCTCTCCCTCACCGACAACCTGAACACCACGTTCTTCTGGTACGCGGTGCTGGGGCTGGCCGTCTACCACGCGGCGTTCGTCTGCGAGGCCATCCGCTCCGGCGTCAACACCGTCCCGGTGGGGCAGGCCGAGGCCGCGCGCGCGATCGGTCTCTCGTTCCTGCCGGCGGCCCGCCTGGTGATCCTGCCGCAGGCGTTCCGCGGGGCGATCGCGCCGCTGGGCAACACGCTCATCGCGCTGCTGAAGAACTCGACCGTCGCCGTGGCGGCGTCGGTCGCGACGGAGACGTCGTCACTGATGAGGACCATGATCGAATTCCGGCCCGACCTCATGGTCGCGATCTTCCTGCTGTTCGCCGTCGGCTTCGTGATCCTGGTGATCCCGATCGGTGTGGGCACCACCTGGCTCTCCCAG
The DNA here is from genome assembly GCF_055598465.1 of Promicromonospora sp. NPDC110617. Taxonomy (NCBI): domain Bacteria; kingdom Bacillati; phylum Actinomycetota; class Actinomycetes; order Micrococcales; family Promicromonosporaceae; genus Promicromonospora; species Promicromonospora sp. NPDC110617. Next base: position 2,193,942 of record NZ_JBVKBM010000001.1, on the reverse strand, counting down.
CGACTGGCGGTGAAGCGATGAGCTCGTCCGTCCTGTTCGACGCTCAGGGGCCTCGCGCCCGGACCCTGTCCATGGTCGGCAACGTGGTCGCCGCCGTGGTGGTCCTCGGGGGGCTCGCCTGGATCGCGTCCGTCCTGTACGAGAAGGGGCAGTTCGCGCCCACGCTCTGGCAGAACGCCGTGTCCGCCGAGGCGTGGCAGTTCTACTACCTCCCGGGTCTGCAGAACACCCTGCGCTCGGCGGCGTTCGCCACGGTGGGTGCCATCGTGTTCGGCATCGTCTTCGGCATCGGCCGGCTCTCCCACAACGGGGCGGTCCGCTGGGTGTCCGGTGTGGTCGTGGAGTTCTTCCGCGCCGTGCCGGTCCTGCTGATGATGATCTTCTTCTACATGTTCTTCTCGGCGCAGGCGCAGTGGATCGCCGACCGTCCGTTCGCCGCGGTGGTCGTCGCCCTGGTGCTGTACAACGGCTCGGTCATCGCGGAGCTGGTCCGGGCCGGGGTCGGGAACCTCCCGAAGGGGCAGGGTGAGGCGGGCCTGGCGATCGGTCTGACGCGGTCGCAGACCCTCCGGTCGATCCAGCTCCCGCAGGCCCTGGTCGCCATGCTGCCCGCGATCGTCTCGCAGCTGGTGGTCGTGCTCAAGGACTCGGCGCTGGGGCAGATCATCCTGTACCCCGAGCTGCTCCGGTCGGCCCAGATCCTGTCGTCCAAGGAGCAGAACCCGCTGCAGGCACTGGTGGTGGTGGCCATCGTGTTCATCATCATCAACTGGCTGCTGACGTTCGCGGCGCACCGGTTGGCGAAGCTCCTGTCCAGCCGTACGGCGGGAGCCACGATCGAGGGCACCGGCATCGGCAACCCGACCGCGGCCGGCGGGTTCGTCGGCGGCGGCCCGGGGCCGGGCACCGGCACCTAGCCCACCTCCCTCGTCCAGACAGCCAGAGGCGCCCCCACAAGCTGTGGGGGCGCCTCTCTGGCGTCCTGCTGGCCCGGACAGCATCTCCGAGCCCGTCTCTCGCCGGTCCCCGGCTCAGTCCCCGAGCTCAGTCCCTGAGCTCGGTCCCCGGCTCAGTGCTCAGGCTCGGTCCCCGGGCTCGGCCCTCCGACTCAGTCCTCGGCGTAGCCGAGGTCGTCCGTCTCCTCGCCCTCCGCGGCGAGCGCGTCCTTGACCAGCTCGAAGGCCAGGCCGGGCGCGTAGCCCTTGCGCGCGAGCGAGCCGACGGCGCGGCGCACCCGCACCTGGCGGTCGAGGCCGCGCGTGCGGGTGACGAGCTTGCCGGCGAGCCGCGCGCCCGCCGCCCGCTCGTCGTCGGAGTCGAGCTGCTCCAGGGCCTCGACCGCGGTGTCCTCGTCGATGCCCCGTCGGCGCAGCTCCGCGGCGATGCCACGGCGCGCCAGGCCACGCTCGGCGTGCCGGGTGCGCACGATGGTCTCCGCGTAGGTCGCGTCGTCCACGAGGCCCACCTCGCCGAACCGGTCGAGCACCTGGACGACGACGTCCTCCGGGTAGCCCTTGCGGGCCAGCGACTGTTCCAGCTCACGGCGGGACTTCTGCGCCGCCGTCAGGATGCGAAGAACGACCTCGCGGGTCTTCTCGACGGCGTCGTCCCGGCTGATCTCGCCGGCCTCCAGGCGCTCCGCGACGGTCTTGCGGGGTGCCCGCTCGCCGCCACGACCGCCGCCGTAGTGACCGTTCCGGCGCCCGCGGCCGCCCGTCCTGCGGTCCTCCTGGTCGCCCCCCGCAAAGGCCGGATGGCCCCGACGCTTCCCCACGCCGGGACCATCCGCTGGATCACCGTACTGCACGTCAGAACGGAGCCTTCTCGGCGGCCGCCTCCGCCTTGGCCGCGGTCTTCGCCGCCGTCGTCTTGACGGCGGTCTTCGCACGCGCCGTCGTCGTCTTCGTGGCCTTGGCCGTGGTGGTCGTCCGCGAGGACGAGCTGGCCGCCGCGACGGTGCCCGTGGGCGGGGTGGCCTCGGTCGCCGACGGTGCAGGAGCACCCGCGGCCGGGTCCGCCGGGGCGTCGACCTTCGGTCCCACGCCCAGCTTCTCCTTGACCCGCTTCTCGATGTCGTTGGCGAGGTCGGGGTTGTCGCGCAGGAAGGACCGCGCGTTCTCCTTGCCCTGGCCGAGCTGGTCGCCCTCGTAGGTGAACCACGAGCCGGACTTGCGCACGAAGCCGTGCTCCACGCCCATGTCGATGAGCCCACCCTCGCGGGAGATGCCGTGGCCGTACAGGATGTCGAACTCCGCCTGCTTGAAGGGCGGCGCCATCTTGTTCTTGACGACCTTCACGCGGGTGCGGTTACCGACCGCGTCCGTACCCTCCTTGAGGGTCTCGATGCGGCGGATGTCGAGACGGACCGACGCGTAGAACTTCAGCGCCTTTCCACCGGTGGTGGTCTCGGGTGAGCCGAAGAACACGCCGATCTTCTCGCGCAGCTGGTTGATGAAGATCGCGGTGGTGCCGGACGCGCTGAGCGCGCCGGTGATCTTGCGCAGGGCCTGCGACATGAGGCGGGCCTGGAGACCCACGTGGCTGTCACCCATCTCGCCCTCGATCTCGGCCTTGGGCGTCAGGGCCGCGACGGAGTCGATGACGATGATGTCGAGCGCGCCGGAGCGGATCAGCATGTCCGTGATCTCCAGCGCCTGTTCGCCGGTGTCCGGCTGCGAGACCAGGAGGGCGTCGGTGTCGACACCGAGCTTCTTGGCGTACTCCGGGTCGAGCGCGTGCTCGGCGTCGATGAACGCCGCGATACCGCCCAGGCGCTGGGCGTTGGCGACGGCGTGCAGCGCGATGGTCGTCTTGCCCGAGGACTCGGGGCCGTACACCTCGACGATGCGGCCGCGCGGGAGGCCGCCGATGCCGAGGGCCACGTCGAGGGCGATCGAACCGGTGGGAACCACCTCGATGGGCGCGCGGGTCTCGTCGCCGAGGCGCATGACCGAGCCCTTGCCGAAACTACGGTCGATCTGTGCGAGAGCGGCCTCGAGGGCCTTGTCGCGGTCTGCTGGTGCGGGCATGTGCAACACCTTCGGTCTCTGGGCGCTCTGTGCGCCGACATGGATGGCTCGGTACGTCGTTGCCGACCGTACGCGGAGCCACTGACACGGACGCCTGCTCCGGCCGCCGCCTGTGGACGACGTTCCGAAATCCGTGCCTGTGGTCAAAGTCTAGCCGAACGCGTGTTCGAGGCAAGGCAGGACACACCGGTGTGTCGCAGGACATCTCACCGGAGCGGGCAGCAGGGCCGAAGACGCCCCGAGGAGCGTGCCGGGACGCCCTCAGCGACGCGGCGGCGGGGCCTGCCGGTACTTGTCGGTGCCCCACCGGTCGGCGTCGGGCACGTCCAGCGCGTCGCACAGCGCGTGCCACACGTCGCGCGGCTCGTCGCCGTCCGCCAGGGCGACCGCCGGGGTGCGCCCGTCGAGCGCCGGGAGCACCTGCTCGCGTGCCAGCGCACGCCCGTAGGCGGGGCCGAACACCTCGTCGACCAGCTGCCAGAAGTCCCGTTCACGCACCCGTCAACCCTACGACGCCCCGGCACCTCCCCCGGCCCGTGTCAGTGGTCGGGGACAGAATGGGGACCATGCCCACGCCCGACGACCCGCTCTCCCGGTTCGGACCGGCCACCCGCACGTGGTTCACCGGTGCCTTCGCCCAGCCCACCGCCGCCCAGGCCGGCGCATGGGACGCCGTCGCGCGTGACCAGCACGCGCTCGTGGTGGCACCGACCGGGTCGGGCAAGACCCTCGCGGCGTTCCTCTGGTCGATCGACCGGATCATGTCCGAGCCCGTGCCCCAGGAGCGGGCGCGCCGCTGCCGCGTGCTGTACGTGTCGCCCCTGAAGGCCCTGGCCGCGGACGTGCAGCGCAACCTGCGCTCCCCGCTGACGGGCATCCGGCAGGCCGCCGCACGCGACGGCATCGAGGTGCCCGACGTCACCGTCGGCATGCGCACGGGCGACACGCCCGCGAGCGAGCGGCGCGCGTTCGCCACGCGTCCGCCGGACATCCTGGTCACCACGCCGGAGTCCCTCTTCCTCATCCTCACCTCGTCGGCCCGCGCCGGGCTCGCGGGCGTCGAGACCGTGGTGCTCGACGAGATCCACGCCGTCGCGGGCACCAAGCGCGGCGCCCACCTCGCCCTGAGCCTGGAGCGCCTCGACGCCCTGCTCGACCGGCCGGCGCAGCGGATCGGCCTGTCCGCCACGGTGCGCCCGGTCGAGGCCGTCGCCCGGTTCCTCGGCGGCGGCCGCTCCGACGAGTCGGCGCGCGAGGTCGTCGTCGTGCAGCCACCGTCGCACAAGGAATGGGCCATCGACGTCGTCGTACCGGTGCCAGACCTCGCGGACCTGGGGAGCGCGCCCAGTGCAGGCGTGCCGGACCCGGGCCGCGACGACGGGGCCGGGCCGGGCACGGGCGACGACGAGATCGACCTCTCGGGCGAGGCGACCCAGCCCCTGCGCAAGGCCTCGGTCTGGCCGCACGTGGAGGAGCGCGTGGTCGACCTCGTGGCCGACCACACCTCCACCATCGTCTTCACCAACAACCGGCGCGGCGCCGAGCGGCTGACCGCCCGGATGAACGAGGTCTGGGCCCAGCGGCAGGGGCTCGACATCGCCGACCCGGCCAGCACCTGGGCCGCGCTCGTTCCCGGGCAGTCCGGCACGGCCGCCGGGATCCCCCGGCCCGTACCCGGCGAACGCGGCATGCCCGAGGCCGTCCCCGGACAGCCGCCGTCCCCGGACGGGGCCGACCGGGCAGAGGCCGTGCTCGCGCGCGCCCACCACGGGTCGATGAGCCGCGCGGAGCGCACCCGCACCGAGACGGAGCTCAAGGAGGGCCGGCTGCCCGCCGTGGTCGCGACGTCGTCCCTGGAGCTCGGCATCGACATGGGCGCCGTGGACCTCGTGGTGCAGGTGGGCGCGCCGCCGTCGGTCGCCAGCGGGCTGCAGCGCATCGGCCGTGCCGGCCACCAGGTGGGCGCAGTCTCCAAGGGCGTGGTGTTCCCGATGTTCCGGGGCGACCTCGTGCCGGCGACCGTCATCGCGCAGCGCATGCGCACGGGTGCCATCGAGCACATGCACGTGCCGGCCAACCCGCTCGACGTCCTGGCGCAGCAGGTGGTCGCGGCGCTGGCCGTGGACGACTGGGACGAGGCCGAGCTGCTCGCGCTGGTCCGCCGGGCCGCGCCGTTCGCGCACGTCGGCGACGCCACCTGGCGCGCCGTGCTCGACATGCTCGCCGGGCGCTACCCCAGCGAGGACTTCGCGGAGCTGCGGGCTCGCATCACCTGGGACCGCGCCACGGGTCTGCTGCGGGGCCGACCCGGCGCCCTGCGCCTGGCCGCCACGAGCGGCGGCACCATCCCCGACAAGGGCGCCTACGGCGTCTTCCTCGCCACCGACGCGACGGACGGCGGCGTGCTCGCCGACGGCACCTCCGGCGGGACGAGCAGCACCAGGCCCCGCGGAGGCCGGCGCGTGGGCGAGCTCGACGAGGAGATGGTCTACGAGTCCCGGGTGGGCGACACGTTCACGCTGGGTTCGAGCACCTGGCGCATCGAGGAGATCACCACCGACCGGGTGCTGGTCACCCCGGCGCCCGGCCTGCCTGGTCGCCTCCCCTTCTGGAAGGGCGACGCCCCCGGCCGCCCGGCCGAGCTCGGGCGCGCGGTCGGCGCGTTCGTCCGCGAGGCCGACGCCGCTCTGGCCGCCGACGTCGACGCCGGGCGCAAGCACCTGCGCGAGGCCGGGCTCGACGACTGGGCCGCGGACAACCTCGCCGCCTACCTCACCGAGCAGCGGCTCGGCACGGGCCGGGTGCCCGACGACCGGACGGTCGTGGTCGAGCGGTTCCGCGACGAGCTGGGCGACTGGCGCGTGGTGATCCACTCGCCGCTCGGGGCGCGCGTGCACGCGCCGTGGGCGCTCGTGATCAGCGCCCGCCTGCGGGCCCGGTTCGGCCTGGACGTGGCCGCCATGCACTCGGACGACGGGATCGTGCTGCGGCTGCCCGACTCGGGCGGCGGCTGGGACGGCGACCCGTGGGGCACGGACGGGGCCGGTACCGAGGAGCTGGACGGGCCGGCCACCGGGGCCGGTCACGGGGCCCTCGACGGCGAGGCCCACCCGCAGCACGTCCCGGGCCGGGTCACGCTCGAGGACCTGCTGCTGGACCCGGACGAGGTGCTGGGCGCCGTCCGCGACGAGCTGGGCTCCTCGGTCATGTTCGCCGCGCGGTTCCGGGAGGCAGCAGCGCGCGCCCTCCTGCTCCCGCGACGCCGGCCGGACAAGCGGCAGCCCCTGTGGCAGCAGCGCCAGCGGTCGGCCCAGCTCCTGGAGGTGGCCAGCCAGTTCCCGGACTTCCCGATCGTGCTGGAGGCCGCCCGCGAGTGCCTCCAGGACGACTTCGACGTGGCGGCGCTGGCCGACCTCATGCGCGAGATCGGCCAGGGCGGCGTCCGGGTGGTCGAGGTCACGACCCCGACGCCGTCGCCGTTCGCCCAGTCGCTCCTGTTCGGCTACACCGCGCAGTTCCTGTACGACGGCGACGCGCCGCTGGCCGAGCGCCGCGCGGCAGCCCTGTCGCTGGACCCGGAGCTGCTCGCCGAGCTGCTCGGGGAGCAGGGGTCCGCCGACCTGGCCGACCTGCTCGACCCGGGGGCCGTGGAACGCACCGAGGCCGAGCTCGCCGGGCTCGCCCCGGACCGGCAGGCCCGCGACGCCGAGGGGCTGTGGGACCTGCTGCGGCGCACGGGACCGCATCCGCTGGACGCCCTGGAGGCACGTACCCGGGAGGACGCCCGCCACGCCGTGGCGCACTGGCTCGAGGAGCTGGAGGCCACGCGCCGGGTGATCCGGGTCCGGTTCGCCGGCCGGGAGCAGTGGGCGGTCGCGGAGGACGCGGGCCGGCTCCGCGACGCGCTCGGCGTGGCGCTCCCGGTGGGCATCCCCGAGACGTTCACCGAGCTGGTCCCCGACCCCCTCGGCGACCTGCTGCGCCGCCACGCCCGCACGCACGGGCCGTTCGGCGCGCAGGCCCCAGCCCAGCGGTTCGGGCTGGGCGTCGCGGTCGTCGCCCAGGGCCTGGCCCGGCTGGAGGCGGACGGCGCGCTCGCCCGCGGGCGGCTGCGGCCCGGCGCGCTCGGCGGCACGGGCGACGAGTGGTGCGACCCCGGGGTGCTGCGCCTGCTGCGGCGGCGGTCCCTGGCGGTGCTGCGGGCCGAGGTGGAGCCCGTGGAGCAGGAGGCCCTCGGCGCCTTCCTCCCCCGCTGGCAGAACGTGTCCACGGGCCTGCTGCGCGGCGCGGACGGGCTGGTCCAGGCGATCGAGCAGCTCGCGGGGGCGGCGGTCCCGGCGTCGGCCCTGGAGACCCTGGTGCTGCCCGCCCGGGTGACCGACTACTCCCCCGCCCTGCTCGACGAGCTGACGGTGGCGGGCGAGGTGCTGTGGGCCGGGCACTCCCGCCTGCCCGGCTCGGGCGGCGGGGACGGGCTGGTCTCCCTCCACCTGGCGGACGGCGCCCCGCTCACCCTGCCCCCGCTCGAACCGGTCGAGGAGGAGAGCCCGCTCGACTCCGACCTGCACCGCGCGGTGCTCGACCTGCTGACGGGGTCGGGCGGGTTCTTCCTCCCGCGCGTCGCCGAGCTCACGTCCGCCGAGCCGGACGCCGTGCTGGAGGTGCTCTGGGACCTCGTCTGGGCCGGCCAGGTCACCAACGACGGGCTGGGCGCGCTGCGCGAGCGGGTCAGCGGCGGCGGCGCCCACCGCGCGCCTCGCACGGCCGCCCGGGCCCGTCCGGTGCGCCGGTCCCGGTTCGCCGTGTCCCCCGGACGTCCCGCCTCGGCCCTCCGGACCGGCGCCTCGACCGTGGGTGGCGGCGGCCGCTGGGCCGCCCTGCCGATGCGCGAGGCGGACCCCACGCTGCACGCCCACGCCCTGACCCAGGTGCTGCTCGAACGGCACGGGGTGCTGACCCGGTCCGCCGCAGCCGCGGAGGGCGTCGGGGCGGGCTACCGAGACGTGTACCGCGTGCTGTCCGGCCTGGAGGAGCGCGGCGCGGTGCGCCGCGGGTACTTCGTGGAGCACCTCGGCGGGTCGCAGTTCGCCCTGCCCGGCGCCGTCGACCGGCTGCGGGTGGATGCCGCCGACCGCACCCGGATCGTCGAGTCGGAGCTGGAGGTCGCGGAGCGGACGGCCGCCGTCGCGGCCCCCACCGGCGCCGCCAGCGCGAGCGGCGTCGTCGTGCTGGCCGCGATGGACCCGGCCAACCCCTACGGCGCGGCGCTCGCCTGGCCCACCGGCCCGGCGGCGGACGCCGGAACGGCGGCAGCGGGACCGGGCACCGCGGAGCCGAACCCCGCGGAACCGGGTACCGCGTCCGACGGCGCCCCCGGCAGCAGGCCCACGCACCGGCCCGGCCGCAAGGCCGGTGCCGTCGTGGTGCTCACCCACGGCGACCTGACCCTGTTCGTGGAGCGGGGCGGGCGCACGGTGCTGTCGTTCACCGAGAACCCCGCCCGGCTCACGACGGCGGCCGCCGCACTGGCCAGGACCGTCCGGGAGGGCCGGCTCGGGCGGCTGGTGGTCCAGCGCGTCGACGGCGTACCCGCGCTGGAGGCCGCGCGGCACCGTCCGACGGCGCGCGCGCTCGTCGAGGCGGGCTTCGCGATCACTCCACGCGGTCTGCGGATCTCGGTCCGCTGAACGCCAGCGCGGGGCTCGCGCCGTCGAGCGGTCCGACGGCGTCGAGCGGCCCGATCTCGTCCAGCACCCCGTCCGGGCCCTCCCGGTCGATGGTCGCCCCGAGCAGGAACAGGTAGGCGATCATGATCACGAACCCCACCCGCTCGATGAGGCCGAACGCCGCGATGCCCGAGTCGGCGAGGTAGACCAGCGACAGGTGGATCACCAGGAACAGCCCGACCGCGACGCCGAGCGCGCCGGCCGCCGACCGCAGGGCACGCGGGAAGGCCGAGCGCGGCCGAGTGATCGACCGTTCCAGGCTCAGCCCGACCACGGGGAGCACGCAGAAGGCCGTGGCGGCGCTGACCCGGTGGATGACGGCGGACAGCGATGCGTCCGTCCCGGGCGGGTCCGTGGGGAACGCCCCGACCAGGACCATCGCGACGGCGAAGACGATCATCGCGCCCGCGGGCACCGGGCCGACGGCGAGGCCGGTGCGGTACATCCGCACGGTGAGGATGAGGCCGAGGACGGCCAGGATCACCCCGCCGGCCAGGATCATCTCGCCGCCGCCGGGCACGAAGGCGTACCAGCTGATCGGGTCGAGCACCGGGTCGACCACGGACGCGCCCAGCACGTGCGCGGCGATCATCGGCAGCAGAGCGGTCGCGCCGAACCAGCTCACGGTCCGGGTGTTGCGGGGGTCTGGGGAGGCCATCGGCTGGTCCGGGCGTTCGCCCAGGTCAGCGGTTACAACGGTCATGGGACAAGAGTTGCCGAGCGGACGCCGGAAAGCCATCGGGTTTACCCCCGGTCACGCCCTGACCCGCACTGGGGGCCATCCCTGACCGACCGCCCGCGGCCCGGTGCCTCGGTTCCGGCCCCATCCAGATCACATGGGTGATATGCCGGTTGTGCCGCCTTCCTCGGCCGACCGCGCACTACGCTGAAGCCCCACGACGAGGGGAGCGCCCGTGCCCGAGGGGGATGTCCTGCGCCTCACCGCCGAGCGCCTCACCGCGGCGCTGCGCGGCCTGCCGCTCGTCCGTGCGGAGCTGCGCTGGCCCAGCGCCGGCGCCGCCAACCTGACCGGGGCGACCGCCCTGGAGACCAGCGCGTACGGCAAGCACCTGCTCACCCGGCTCGACGACGGCCGCACCCTGCACACGCACCTGCGCATGGAGGGGCTGTGGAAGGTGCACCGAACCGGCTCCCGGGACGCCTCGGCCCGCAACCCCGCGATCCGCGCCGTGCTCGCCACCGACGCCTGGACCGCCACCGGGTGGCACCTCGGCATGCTCGACCTGCTGCGCACGCACGACGAGAGCCGCATCCTCAACGGCCTGGGCCCGGACGTGCTCGGTGCCGACTTTCCCAGCACCGGGCTGGCGGACGGCGTGGCGCGGCTCGTCCGCGAGCCCGAGCGGCCCCTGTGCGCCGCCCTGCTGGACCAGCGCACCGTCGCGGGCATCGGCACCATCTGGATGGCCGAGTCGCTCTTCGCGCGACGGCTGTGGCCGTGGCAGCCGGCCGGCGCGCTGCCCGAGGGCGAACGCGCGGTGCTGCTGCGCACGGCGCGCCGGCTCATGGAGCGCAGCGTCACCGTCGGACGGGCGCGCGGCCTGGGGGCCGTCGAGATGCACGTGCACGGGCGGGCGGGCCGGCCGTGCCACCGGTGCGGTACCCCGGTCGCGGTCGGCACGGCGAACGAGAAGCCCTACGAGCGGCCGGTCTTCTGGTGCCCCACGTGCCAGGCCGGTCCGGCCTAGGGCGACGCCCGCCCGGCACCGGCGCCAGCCCAAGGCCCGAACGCAGCGGAGCGGGGCACCACCTCGGTGGTGCCCCGCTCCGGTTCTGCCCAGCTGTGGCTCTCGCCCCGCCGGCCTGTCAGCCGACCGGTGCCAGGTCGGACGGGTCGACCTCCCGCCGCGCTGCGGTCCGGTCGCCTCCCCTGGCCAGCAGCCCGGCGACGAAGTCCGCCGGGATCGTGTCGGGAATCTGGAATCCTTCGGCCACCGCGACGCGGTCGCTCACCTCACGCAGCACCAAGGACAGCGGCACGTCGAGCGCCTCGCAGATGGAACCGAGCAGCTCGGACGACGCCTCCTTCTGCCCGCGCTCCACCTCACTGAGGTAACCCAGCGACACCCGCGCCGCCGACGACACCTCACGGAGGGTGCGCCCCTGACGCTGCCGCGTGTCTCGCAGCACGTCTCCGATTTCTCGCCGTAGTACGACCATCTCGCGCCCCCTTTCAGTGCCTGTCCCTGACCTCACGCCCTGCCCTGCCTGGACCGGACGCGCCTTGCGTGTGGTACGGCCTCCGTGCGCGGAGGTCGTTCTACCGTACCCCGCGCCCGAAGAGTTCTTCCGCCGGCCCCGAGTGGTCGGCCTGTTCGTGATCACACCGGGACCAACGCTGTTGGTATGAGCCTTGTTCCCGAAGTGTTCCCGCGTCAAGCCCTGTGCAAGATTAAGCCAAGAAGTTTCACTTGTCTGTAACTTCAGGGAACCTATCTGGGTAGGAGTCGGTTTTTTCACCCGCCGCCTCGCTGACGAGCACCGACGCGAGCTCGATGACCCCGCGCGCCGCGTCGCCGATGATCTGCGGCCGGTCGCCCGTCAGCTCCAGCCGGTGCACCTCGGAGGCGACCGGGGTGCTCACTGCGACGAAGACCACACCCGGCGGCTGCCCGTCCTGCGGGTCGGGGCCCGCGACCCCGGTCGTGGCGAGGCCGACGTCGGCCCCCGTCGCCCGGCGCACGCCGTCCGCCATCTGGGCGGCCACGGCCTCGTCCACGGCCCCGCGCTCGGCGAGCAGGTCCGCGTCCACGCCGAGCAGCGCGGCCTTGAGGTCGGTGGCGTAGGCGACGACGCCGCCGCGCAGCACCTTGGACGCGCCCGGCACCGACACGAGCGTGGCCGTGACCAGCCCGCCCGTCAGCGACTCGGCCACGCCGATGGTCCAGCCGCGGGCGGCCGCCGCCGCCAGCAGGCGCGGCGCCGTCATGCCTGCGGCGTCCGGGCCCGGGCGTCGCGCCGGATCTTCCAGCCCTGGTAGACGTACTCGACGCCGGTCACGACCGTCACGACGAACGCCGCCAGGAGTACGACCCACGCGATCACGGTGAGCCAGTCGAGACCCTCGCGCGGGAGCAGGAACAGCGAGATCGCCACGGTCTGCAGCACGGTCTTGAGCTTGCCGCCCCGGGACGCCGGCATGACCTCGTACTTGACCATGCCCAGGCGCATGAACGTGATGCCCAGCTCGCGCACCAGGATCACCACGGGGATCCACCAGGGCAGCTCGCCGAGCGGGATCCAGAGCAGGATCAGGGCCGCGCCCACGAGCAGCTTGTCCGCGATGGGGTCGAGCAGCTTGCCGAGGTCGGTGATGAGGCCGCGCGACCGCGCGAGGTAGCCGTCGACCTTGTCCGACACCGCCGCGACCACGAAGATCGCCGTGGCCACGAGCCGCCACGTCGTGTCGTCCCCGCCTTCGACGAGAAGTGCCCAGGCGAAGAACGGGACCATGGCGATGCGAATCATCGTGACGATGTTCGCAATGTTCCAGGGCGACGGAGCGTCGTTGACCATTGCTCAAGCCTAGCCGCGGTTCACCCGCGCCCCGGACCGAGCACCGTCGACGCCCGGTCGCTCCTTCCCCCGACCTGCCATAACATCCGGGAGTGGTCAACGTCCGCCCGCTGCGGTTCCTCGCGTCCGCCGCGGTGACCTGTGCCCTCGCGGCCACGTCGACAGGCTGCACGCCCGCCCCCGGCGTGCCGGTGCCCACCGGCTCCGGCGGCGCCTCCACGACGTCCTCCGTGACGTCCTCCCCCGCGGCGCCTCCGGCGTCCGCCACCCCCTCCCCGGAGCCCACGCCCACGCCGCAGGACGTCGAGCTCACGCTGCTCGCCGCGGGCGACGTCCTGACCCACGACCCGGTCAACGACTCGGCGGCGGGGCCGGACGGGTTCGACTACTCGCCGCTGCTGGCGGGCATCGACCCGTGGGTCGCCCGCGCGGACCTCGCCCTGTGCCACCTGGAGGTGCCGGTCGCGCCGCCGGGCACGCAGCCGGCGGGCTACCCCGTGTTCCGCGCGCCCAAGGAGATCGTCCGCGACCTGGGCGAGCAGGGCTGGGACGGCTGCTCGACGGCGTCCAACCATGCGGCCGACTCCGGCTACGACGGCATCGCCGCGACGCTCGGGGCGCTCGACCGGGCCGGGATGGGTCACGCCGGGACCGCGCGCAACAAGCGCGAGTCGAGGAGCCCCCAGCTCTACGAGCTGCGGCGGGAGGGCCGGACCGTCACGGTCGCCCACCTGTCGGCGGCCTACGGGCTGAACGGGCTGGAGCCGCCCCACGGCCCCTGGTCGGTGGACCTCATCGACGCCGGCCGGATCATCGAGCAGGCCAAGGCGGCGCGCGCCGCGGGAGCGGACCTGGTGGTGGTCAGCCTGCACGACGGCACGGAGTACGTCACCGCACCCACCGACCACCAGAAGGAGACCGCCAAGGCCCTGGCCAGGTCCCGCCAGGTGGACCTCGTGATCGGGCACCACGCCCACGTGCCGCAGCCGCTGGAGCACCTGCGGGGTGGCCCGGGCGGCGACGGGATGTGGGTGGCCTACGGCCTCGGCAACCTGCTGTCCAACCAGGGCACGCAGTGCTGCGTGGCGGCGTCCGCCGTCGGCCTGCTGCTGGTCGCGGACGTCGTGCAGCGCCCCGGCGGGCCGGCCCGGGTCACGGACGCGCGCTGGGCGGCGACGACGGTCGACCGCGGCGCCGGGCACCGGCTGCACTGGACCCGTGACGCGCTGGCCCACCCGGACCGCGGAACGCTCGGCACGGGCGAGCTCACCGGCCGCCTCCGGATCGCCCAGGAGGCAGCCGGGGACGCGGCGGAGGAGCAGCGCCGCCCGCCCCGGGAGCCCGCGGGCGAGCCGCCCGTGGTGGTCAGGCGCGCCGGCTGACGGTCAGCGCACGGCCTCGGCGTCGTCGTGGTAGTCCCGGGCGACCGGCGGCATGTGCCCGTCCGTGCCGTCGGCGTACTGGTCGGCCGAGCCGTAGGACCCGCCGTCGTCCGGCTCGGCGTCGGGCGACGCCTGGTCGAAGACCTGGGCCGGCTGCTCGCCGCGGATCAGCGCGAGCGCGGAGGGCAGGTCGTCGGCGGCCACGAGCACGTCGCGCGCCTTGGAGCCCTCCGAGGGCCCCACGATCTCCCGCGACTCCAGCAGGTCCATGAGACGCCCCGCCTTGGCGAAGCCCACGCGGAGCTTGCGCTGGAGCATGGACGTGGACCCGAACTGGGTGGTGACCACGAGCTCGGTGGCCTGCAGCAGCAGGTCGAGGTCGTCGCCGATGTCCTCGTCGACCTGCTTCTTGGCCGCGGCGGGCGCGGCGACGTCCTCGCGGTAGATGGGCTTGAGCTGGCCCTTGACGTGCTCGACCACCTGGTGCACCTCGGACTCGGTGACCCAGGCGCCCTGCACGCGCATCGGCTTGGCCGCGCCCATGGGCAGGAACAGGGCGTCGCCCTGGCCGATGAGCTTCTCCGCGCCGGGCTGGTCCAGGACCACGCGCGAGTCGGCGAGCGAGGACGTGGCGAAGGCGAGCCGCGAGGGCACGTTCGCCTTGATCAGGCCGGTCACGACGTCGACGGACGGGCGCTGCGTGGCCAGCACGAGGTGGATGCCCGCGGCGCGGGCGAGCTGCGTGATGCGCTGGATCGAGGCCTCGACGTCGCGCGGGGCGACCATCATGAGGTCCGCGAGCTCGTCGACCACCACGAGCAGGTACGGGTACGGCGCGATCTTGCGCTCCGAGCCCGGCAGCGGCTTGACCTTGCCGGCGCGGACGGCGACGTTGAAGTCGTCGACGTGCTTGTAGCCGAAGGTCGCCAGGTCGTCGTAGCGGGCGTCCATCTCGCGCACCACCCAGTCGAGGGCTTCGGCGGCCTTCTTGGGGCTGGTGATGATCGGCGTGATCAGGTGCGGGATGCCCTCGTAGATCGTGAGCTCGACGCGCTTGGGGTCCACCAGGATGAGACGCACCTGCTCCGGCGTCGACCGCATGAGGATCGAGGTGATCATCGAGTTGATGAAGCTCGACTTGCCGGCGCCGGTGGCGCCCGCCACGAGGATGTGGGGCATCTTGGCCAGGTTCGCGACCACGTAGCCGCCCTCGACGTCCTTGCCCACGCCCATGACCATCGGGTGCTCGGTGCGCCGCGCGGCGCCGGAGCGCAGCACGTCGCCCAGCACCACGGTCTCGCGGTCGGAGTTGGGGATCTCGATACCGATCGCGGACTTGCCCGGGATGGGCGACAGGATGCGCACGTCCGCGCTCGCCACCGCGTACGCGATGTTGTTGGACAGCGACGTGATGCGCTCGACCTTGGTCTTGGCACCCACCTCGACCTCGTACCGGGTGACCGTCGGGCCGCGGCTGAAACCGGTGACCTTCGCGTCGACGCCGAACTGCTCGAAGACGCCCGTCAGCGACTCGACCACCCGGTCGTTCGCGGCCGACCGCGCCTTGTGCGGCGGCCCCTGGACCAGCAGCTCCTCGTCGGGGAGCAGGTAGACGGTGTCGCCCTCGAGCATGGGCTGCACGCCCCGCGGCATGGGCTCGCCCGCCCGGGGTGGCTTGGGCCCGTCGTTCCTCGCCGACGCCGGCTCGCCGTCCGGCCCGAGGACGCCGGGGCCGATGGCGGGGGCGCCGGTGACCTTGCCGGCGGACTGGCTGGTGGGGATGCGCTGGGTCGTGGCCTTCCCGGCCTTGCCGGCCCGCTGCTCGACCTCGGCGGCCTTCTCGAAGGCCTCGTCGCCGGTGAACCCGGCCAGGCGCTCCTTCTCGGCGGCGATCTCCTGCTTGGTGCGGCGCTTGCGGCGCCTGGGCTCCGGCGTGCCGTCGTGGGCGGAGACGCCGTCGGCCAGGGCGAGCCCGTCCTCGCCGACCTCGTCCGCCTCGCGGTGGTTGCCCGTGAGCCGGTCGTAGAGGCCGCGCAGGCGGGCGGGGATCCGGTGCACCGGCGTGGCGGTGACGATGAGGACGCCGAAGAACCCGGCCAGCACGTAGAGCGGGATGGCGAACCACTGCGTGAGCCCCGTGACCACCGGGGTGGCGAACAGGAACCCGATCACGCCCCCGGCGTCCTGCACGGGGGTGAACCCGTCCGCGGGCGAGGGCAGGCCGGCGCTGATGTGCACCAGGGAGCACGTGGCGACGACCAGGAAGCTGAGCCCGATCGCCACCCGGCCGTTCTGCTGGGTGCGCTCCGGGTGGCGCATGACGCGGAAGGCGAGCCACATGAGCAGCACGGGGAGGGCCACGCCCGCGACGCCGAGCGTGCCCGCGACCACCGCGTGCACGCCGTCGCCGAAGGGGCCGTCGATCCCCCACCACTCACGCGCCGCGACGATGACCGCCACGGCGAGAAGTGCGAAGCCGACGCCGTCGCGCCGGTGGTCCGGTTCCAGTTCCTGCCCTCCCTGCCCTTCCGCGTTCTGCGTGCCCGTGCCGGAGCCGTCGGGCGCGGTCCGCGGTCCGGCGGCGCGGGTGGCACCGCCGACCGCGTGCGCCATGCCCATCCAGAGTCCGCGGACCGCCCGGACCGGCCACGGCGGGCGGGACGGTGCGGCCGCAGCCTTCGGCGCCGGGCGGGTAGCCCCCCGGCGCTGTGTCGATCGCTTCGACGCTGCGGCCCGGGGCTTGGCGCTCTTCGCGCCCTGCCCGGAGCTCTTCCCGGAACCTCGCCGGGCCGACGTGCGGGTCGCCATGATGTCGCCACCGTAACCGGATGCGACGGCCCGGCCCAGGACCCCTTGCGGTGTGTCCCGGACCGGGCCGTCGTCCGGTATGTCTGATCCGCTCAGGCCAGGAGCAGGCCGATCGCGAGCATCACCACGCCCGCGCCCAGGACCACGGCACCCACGGGCAGCAGCACGACGGCGCGGTTGGGGCGGGTACGCCCCTGCCCGATCGCGGAGAGGAAGAACCCCGCGGGCAGGAGGATCGCGGCGCACAGCACGCCGGTGGCGGCGAGCCAGCGGGCGAAGCCGGTCAGGTCCGTCGCCTCCGTCAGCAGCAGGCAGAGCAGGCCGAGGATCACCAGCACGCCCGCGTGCGCGTGGCCGGCCCGGAAGAAGCTCTTCTGCAGGTCGGTGGTGGGAAGCCGGCCGCCGAAGACCTTGAGCAGGAAGAAGCCGCCGGACTCGATCCCGACGACGGTCAGCAGCACGATGCCCGCGGTGATGCGGGCCGGGTCCGAGAGCTCGAGCACGACGTCCTCCTGGGCGTGGTTCGTTGTTCTGTAACAGTGTTATCAAACATCGTTCGCAAACTCGCGTCAAGACTTCTAGACTCGCGGCATGGCCCGACCCCGACTGCACGACGACGCCCTGCGCACCCGCCTCCTGGAGGTCACCTCCCAGGTGGTCTCGTCCGACGGCGAGGGCGCGGTCACCGTACGCAAGGTCGCGGCCGAGGCGGGGACCAGCGCGTCGGCGGTCTACGCGCTGCTCGGCTCGCGCGAGGCGCTGGTCGGGGCGGTCGCCGAGGAGGGGTTCCGGCGGTTCGCCGAGCACCTGGCCGCCGTCGGGCAGGGCGAGGATCCGGCGGCGGACCTCCGCGACCTCGGCCGTGCCTACCGGAGGTTCGCCCTGGCGGACCCGCACTTCTACCGCGTCATGTTCTACCGCGGGGTGGCGCCGGCGGACCGGGAGCCGGCGGCCGCCGTCGACAGCCCGACGTTCCGCGTGCTGCACGACGCCGTCGCCCGGGTCCTGCGCGGCGCCCCGCCGGAGCACGTGCTGACCGCCGCCCTGGGGCTGTGGGGCCTGGTGCACGGGCTGGTGTCGCTCGAGCTCGCCGGGCTGCTGCCGGGCGACGAGGTGGCACGGGCGGCCGCGTTCGACGCGGCCGCCGGGACGGCGGGGTCGGCGCTGCTGCGCGGCTGAGGGCTCGGCGCCCGCCCGCTCAGCGCCTGAACCCTCAGCCCTGGGCCACGCGCCAGGCCTCGACGTCGGCCAGGTAGGCCGCGACCCGGTCGCCGGGCAGGAACGAGCCCCGGAAGGACGCCGCCGCGAGCGCCGCCCGCTGGTCGCGCGTCAGGGCGAAGGCGGCGGTGACGGCGTCGTCGACGTCGTCCACGTAGGCGCCGAAATACGGCGGGTCGTCGGAGTTGAGGCTGACGAGCATGCCGGCGGCGATCGTGTCGGGCAGCGGGTGCGCGGCCAGGGAGGGGACGGCGCGCAGGCGCACGTTGGACACCGGGCAGACGGTGAAGGGGATCTGCTCTGCGGCGACGCGGGCCACGAGGGCGGGGTCCTGGACGACGGCGATGCCGTGGTCGATCCGCTCGGCGTGCAGCAGGTCGAGGGCGTCGCGGACGTTCGCGGCCGGCCCCTCCTCCCCCGCGTGGGCGGTGCGGCGCAGACCGGCCGCCTCCGCGCGGGTGTAGAGGTCGGTGAACAGGCCGGGCGGGTAGCCGATCTCGGCGTTGTCCAGGCCGATGCCCACGATCGGCGCGTCCATGGCGAGCAGGCGCTCCAGGACGTCGAGCGCGTCGACGACGGGCCGGTCGCGGTGGAACGCGGCGATGAGCAGGGTCGAGACGCCGTGGTCGGCGGCGCTGTTCGCCAGGACGCCGGCGATGCCGCCGACGACGTCCTCCAGCGGGACGCCGCGCGCGAGGTGGGCCTGCGGGTCGAAGCTGATCTCCGCGTGCCGTACGCCCGCGCGGGCCGCGCGGGTCAGGTAGGCGCGCGTGAGGTCGGCGAAGTCGGCCGCGGTGCGCAGCACGGCCATGTTCGCGGTGTACAGCTCCAGGAAGGCGGGCAGGTCCGCGAAGTCGTAGGCGGCGCGCAGGCTCCCCGGGTCCGGGTAGGGCAGGACGACGCCGTTGCGAGCCGCGAGCTCGAAGGCCAGCTCCGGCTCCAGGGTGCCCTCGACGTGCACGTGCAGCTCTGCCCGCGGCGGGCGGGACGACGGTGCGCTCGTGGTCATGACGGCAGGTTACGTGCCGGACTTTCCTGGGGAGTGTCAGAGGGCGCTACTAGCATCGCGCCCACCATGACGACGCAAGAGACCCCGACGGATTCACCGCACACGTTCCAGGTCGACCTTCGTGGGTTGGTGGACCTGTTGTCCCAGCACCTGTACGCCAGCCCCCGCGTCTACGTGCGCGAGCTGCTCCAGAACGGCGTCGACGCGATCACCGCGCGGCGCGCCCTCGACCCCGGCGCTCCCGGCACGGTGCGCATCCGGGCGACCGGCACCGCGCTGCGGGTCACCGACTCCGGGATCGGCCTGACCGAGCCGGAGGTGCACCTGCTACTGGCCACGATCGGCCGCAGCTCCAAGCGCGACGGCCTCCAGGAGGCCCGCAAGGAGTTCCTCGGCCAGTTCGGCATCGGCCTGCTGGCCTGCTTCGTCGTGGCGGAGACCATCCGGGTGGTGAGCCGTTCGGCCCGCACGCCCGGTGCCCTGCCCGTCGAGTGGGTGGCGCGCGGCGACGGCTCGTACACGGTCCGTACGCTCGACCCGGCCGAGCACCCGGAGCCGGGCACCACCGTCCACCTCGAGGCCCGCCGCGGGAGCGAGCAGTGGTTCGAGGCCGACCGGGTGGCCGACCTCGCCGCCGACTTCGGCGCGCTCCTGCCGTACGACGTCCGCGTGGGCGACGAGCCGATCACCGGGCAGCGGCCGCCGTGGGAGTCCGAGCACCCCAGCCCGACGGCGCGGGCCGCCGCGCTGTCCGCCTACTGCCAGGACACGTTCGGCTTCGCGCCGCTCGACTCGGTCGAGCTGGACCTGCCGCTCGTCGGCATCCGCGGGGTCGCCTACGTGCTGCCGGGCGTGGTCAGCCCCGCGCAGCGCGGCGGGCACCGCGTGCACCTCAAGGGCATGCTGCTCACCGACCGCGCCGAGACCCTGCTGCCCGACTGGGCGTTCTTCGTGCGATGCGTGCTCGACACCGACACGCTGCGCCCCACGGCCAGCCGCGAGCAGCTCTATGAGGACGAGACGCTGGCCGCCGTCCGCGAGGCGCTGGGCGACCGAGTGCGCGGCTGGCTCGCGCAGGTCGCGACCACCTCGCCGGAGCGCCTGCGGCGCTTCCTGGCCGTGCACCACCTGGGGGTCAAGGCGCTCGCCCTGCACGACGACGACGTGCTGCGCACCATGCTCCCGTGGCTGCCCTTCGAGACGTCGGAGGGCGAGCTGACGCTCGACGACCTCGCCCGCCGGCACCGGACCGTGCACTTCACGCGCACGGTCGACGAGTTCCGGCAGGTCTCGGCGATCGCCGCGGCGCAGGGCATGGCCGTGGTCAACGGCGGGTACACCTACGACGCCGCGCTGGTCGAGGCGCTCCCGCTGGTCCGGCCCGAGGTCGCCGTCGAGGAGCTGGACGCGTCGGTCGTCACCGCGCACCTCGACCACGTCGACCCGGCGGCCGAGCTCGCGTTGGCCCCGTTCCTCGCCACCGCCCGGGTGCGCCTCGACCCGCTGGACTGCGACGTCGCGGTCCGGGCGTTCCACCCGGCGTCGCTGGCCGCGATCCACCTGGACGACCGGTCCGCCCGGCACGAGCGTGCCCGTGCCGAGGCCGAGAGCCAGGCCGACGACCTGTGGGCCGGCATCCTCGGCTCCCTGCGCGACGAGGCGCCCCGCGCCCGGCTCGTGCTGAACCACCTCAACCCGCTGGTGCGCCGCATCGCGGGGCTGTCCGAGCCCGACCTGGCCGGCGTGGCCGTCGAGGCCCTGTACGGGCAGTCGCTGCTCCAGGCCCGCCGTCCCCTGCGCCCGGTGGACCAGGCGCTCGTGAACCGCGCGTTCGGCGAGCTGCTGGAGTGGGCCACGCCCGTCGTGCCACCAGCCCGCGACGACCGGCCGGACGACCGGCCCGACACCCAGGAGACCGACCGATGACCGAGATCACCGACCTCGCGACGCTCCAGGAGGCGATCTGGGAGAACAACCAGCGTCCCCACGGCACCTCGCAGGCCGCAGCGGCGGAGAACATCCTCGCCCAGGCCGAGCTCCTCGGGCCGGCGGCCGAGATCAAGGCGGTCTTCCACCTGATCAGCGCGTACGAGTTCAGCGCGGACCGGCACAAGGTGCTGGTCCCGTTCGCGCGCGCCCTGCGGCTGTGGGACCAGGACCCGAGCGCCTTCGACCACGCTGCCACCCACGCACTGTTCTGGGACTTCAAGTGGGTGACCACAGGCATGCTCGACCTGCCCCGGGTGCCGCTCGCCGCGATCGAGAACTGGCTCACCGAGATGGACCGCCGCTACCGGCTCGCGGGGCACACCGACCGGGCCGTGCGGATGTCGGAGTTCTACATCGCCGACCATGTGGGCGACACCGAACGGGCGCGGCGGGCGTTCGACGGCTGGCTCGCCGCCGAGCGCGGCGAGATGGCGGACTGCCACGCCTGCGAGACCGCCCGGCAGGGCGAGTTCTACTCCGACGAGGGTGACGACGCCAAGGCGGTCCGGCACTGGGCGCCCGTGCTCGACGGCCGGCTGACCTGCGCCGAGGAGCCGCACCGTGCGCTGGCGCGCTCGCTGCTGCCCCTGGTCCGGCTGGGCCGCCTCGACGAGGCGCGGACCAACCACCTGCGCGGCTACCCCATGGTCAAGGGCTCGGAGAGCCTGATGCACTCCGTGGCCAAGCACATCGAGTTCTGCGCGCTGACCGGCAACGAGGCGCGCGCGCTCGAGCTGCTCGCCGACACCCCCGGCTACTTCCAGGCCGACGGCGAGCCCGAGCCCCGCATGGGCTTCTACGCCGTGACCGCGCTGCTCATGGACCGCCTCGTCGCCCTCGGCCGCGGCGACCTGCGGGTCACCGGACCCGCCGGCCGCCCGTGGACCGCCGCCGAGCTGGCCGGGCACGCCCGGACCGAGGCCCTGACGCTGGCCGGCCGGTTCGACGCGCGCAACGGCACGACCGCGGTGAGCGAGCGGGTGCGGGCCGGCCTCGACGCCCGGCCGCTGCTGGACCGGCTGCCGCTGGGCCTGCGCGCTGTGCTCCCGACGGCCGGGGCCGGCGCGTCCTCGGCCGGCGAGGCGCCCGAGTCGGACGTGGGGCCGGCGTCCGGCGTCACGCCGGGCAGGATCGCCCCGCCGGAGCGCGCGGCCGGTGCCACGCCGGCCGATGCCGACGACGCGGGGGAAGCCGAGGGTGCCGGCGACGCCGACGAGATGCCCGCCGCCGTCCGCGCGGCGCTCGACCGGTACGACAAGGCCCGGGAGAACGAGGACCTGGCCGGTATGCGAGCGGGCATGTCGGAGGCGATCGACCAGGCCGGCGAGGCCGCGGCCCCCGGCTGGCGCGCAGGCGCGCACCTGCAGCTCTCCGAGGTGCTGGCCGCCGAGGAGGACCTGCCCGGCGCCGTCCACCACGCCTACGAGGCCGTGGCCTGGGCCGACCTCGCCGACCGGAAGGTCGCGGTCGTGGCCAGGACCCGGCTCGGCGCCCACCTGATGGCGGGCCGCCGGCTCGCCGAGGCTGCCCCGGTGCTGGAGCAGGCCCTGGCCGACCTGGACCCCTCCCTCGAGGTGCACGGCGAGGGCACCCTCGTGCAGGTCCGCTGGTGGCTCGGCGACTGTGCGGCCGACCGCCACGAGCCCGCGGAGGCCGCCAAGCACTGGCTCGCCGCCGCGCAGGTCGCGCAGCACTGGCCGGAGCAGGACGACCACGCGATGCTCGCCACCCTCGCCGCGGAGGCCCTGGAGCGGGCCGGGGAGAACCTGTCGGCGGAGCTGGCGTACGAGCGGGCGGCGGACCTGTGGGCCGAGACGGGCGACGCACTCCGTCAGGTGCGCACCACCCGCGCGTGGGCGTGGGCCGTCCGCGGCCGCGACGTCGCCGAGGCGGGCCGGATCATGACCGGCGCGACCCGGGTGTGCGAGGCCGCGCTCGCCGACTCGACCGACCCCGACGAGCTCGCCGAGCTGCGGCTCCAGCTTCCCGAGACGCTCGAGCAGCACGCTCGGGTGATCGCCGACGAGGAC
The DNA here is from genome assembly GCF_055598465.1 of Promicromonospora sp. NPDC110617. Classification (NCBI taxonomy): domain Bacteria; kingdom Bacillati; phylum Actinomycetota; class Actinomycetes; order Micrococcales; family Promicromonosporaceae; genus Promicromonospora; species Promicromonospora sp. NPDC110617. The sequence goes on along the minus strand of NZ_JBVKBM010000001.1, from coordinate 2,171,214 downwards.
GTGGAGACCGGCCGCTTCGGCGGGCTCTACGCCGGCGCCCTGGAGGAGGCGTACGCGCTCGCGAGCCGCGCCGAGTCCCTCCTGCGGGAGTCCGACGACGTCGCCCGCTGGTGCCGCGGCGCCCTCCTGGCCGCGGAGCTCGCAGTCGAGTCGGGCAGCACCGCGAGCGGCCTGGAGCTGGTGGCGGCTGTGGAGGCGCGGATCGAGGGCGACGACGAGCTCAGCGGCTTCCGCGGCCACGCGGGCTGGATCCGCGACCAGGTCACCGCCTGACCCACGCACTGTGCGTCCGGCCGGCCCACCACGGGCCGGCCGGACGCGCCGGGCTGCCGGTCAGCGACGCGCCACGACCGGGTGCGGCACCGTCCGGTACAGCCGCACCGAGGCCAGCAGCAGCCAGGCGAACCCGGCCACCACGGCCAGCCACAGCCCGGCCATGCCCGCGGGGCCCAGCGCTACGCCGCCCACGAAGCCCACCAGGACCACGACGCCCGCCACCCGGGACCACGCCGCGGCCCGCCCGTCGCCGCGCCGGGCGAACCACCCGCCGAGCAGCAGCGCCGCCACCCCGAGCGACACGAACCCGACACCGCCGAACGCGAGGTGCAGGATGCCGGAGGTCCCCGGCGTCGTGGCACCGTCCTGACCGGGCGGGAACCCGGGCATCGGGTCGGGCGGGAAGACCGCGCTCGCGATCATCGCGATGCCGTAGATCCCCACGGCGATCCCCGTGCCGCGCGCGTGCGCCCGCGCCATGCCCACGCCGGCGACGAGCACCATCAGGCCGCTCAGCGCCAGGTTGGTGACCTGCATCCAGCCGAGCTCGCCCAGCATGAGCACGCTCAGCGGGTGCCGCGAGAAGTCGAAGCCGTCCCGGGTCAGCGCCAGCATCAGCCCCACCACCAGGTAGAACGGCCCCGCCACCACTCCCCAGCCGAGCATCGACCGCGTCACCGCGGCCGCCGTGTCGAACTCCGTCTCCTGTGCCATCTCGTCCTCCGCAACCGTCGCGCCGGCGGGGTGCCGGCGTCCTACCCCATAGACGGCGGCGGGAGCACGGACTGAGCGGCGATGGCCAACTGCCCGCGTCGGATGCGCATCACGATCACCGTCCAGGCCCAGCAGGAGAGAGCGGCCAGGACCGCACAGATGATGTACGTCCCGCCGAGGAGCAGGGCTTCTTCGCCGAGGACGTCCCCACCGAGGACCCCACCCCGCCAGCTTTCGGCCGTCCAGGAGAACCAGAGCATCATGAGCCAGCAACCCCACCAGGGCAGAAGGATCCAGCCCAGCTTCCGGCGCAAGGTGGCCCGCCAGACATCCGTGACGGCCAGTGCCGGGAACCAGAGCGACAACAGGGGAAAGACCCAGCCGAGCCAGGTCCATGCGACGGCGAGCCGGAAGCGGTGCCCAGGAACGTAGGTCTCGGCGAACCTCCTGCTCCGGTGCAGCCAGAGCGCCACCACGACGAGCGCCGCGAGCAGGTAGACCCGCACCGGAATGTAGGCGAGGTCGAACACGGTCGGATCCGTGTCGTCGTACGAGAGGCCTTGTGCGACCGCGCCACGCCACGTCTCCTCGGATGCGAGGGCCGCAAGACCGAGGACGATCAGCCAGCCAACCCAGATCCAACCCATCACGACCACGGCGACGGCCAGGCCCGCAGGCGGCTGGAGCGGCGGGGGCGCGTCGTAGGTCTGGTACAGGAGCGGCACAGGGCCGGGCGCCGGGCCTGACGGTGACCCGGCGGGCGGCGTCGGACCCGAAGGCGGGGCATACGGGTCAAACGGCTGCGTCATGGGTGGTGTCCTTGGTGGTGCGACGGGAGAGCAACCGAACGCTAGTCCCGGTAAACCCGGACGTTGAGCCAATATGCGGGTGAACTTCGCGGATCGTGACACCCCCCGGCGGGGAGACGACAGCACGACGGGCGGGGTAACGCTGACGTAGAGGTGCTACGTCAGCGTTACCCCGCCCGAGGGGTAGTGCTTACCTGCCGGCCCCGGGCCACGACCATGCGGTCGCGGCCCGGGCCGTGCCGATCATGCTTCGACGACCACCGGGACGATCATCGGCTTGCGGCGCAACCGCGTCGCCACGTAGCGCCCGATGGTGCGGCGCATGATCTGCTGCAGCTGGTGCGTGTCCGTGGCCCCGCCCGCGATCGCGTTCTCCAGCGCCGCGGTGACCTCCGGCATCACCTTGTCGAACACCGAGGCATCCTCGGCCATACCTCGCGCCAGCACCTGCGGCGGTGCCAGCACCTTACCCGTCGCCGTGTCGATCACGGCGAAGACTGAGACGAAACCCTCCTCGCCCAGGATCACGCGGTCCTTGAGCTCGGCCTCGGTGATCTCGCCCACCGAGGAGCCGTCCACGTACACGTACCCGCAGGGCACGGCGCCGACCACGGAGGCCTTGCCGTCCACGAGGTCCACGACGACGCCGTCCTCGGCGAGCACCACGCGGTCGGCCGGCACGCCGGTCCGGACCGCGAGCGCCCCGTTGGCCACGAGGTGGCGCACCTCGCCGTGCACCGGCATGACGTTCTTGGGCTTGAGGATGTTGTAGCAGTACATGAGCTCGCCGGCCGAGGCGTGCCCGGAGACGTGCACCTTGGCGTTGCCGCCGTGCACGACGCGCGCGCCGAGGCGGGTGAGCCCGTTGATGATGCGGAACACGGCGTTCTCGTTGCCCGGGATCAGCGACGAGGCCAGGATCACGGTGTCGCCGTACTCGACCTGCACCTTGTGGTCGCCGTTGGCCATGCGCGAGAGCGCCGCCATCGGCTCGCCCTGCGAGCCGGTGGACATGTAGACGATCTGGTCGTCGGGCACCGAGTCGGCCTTCTTCAGGTCGATCAGCACGCCCGGCGGCACGTCGAGGTAGCCGAGGTCGGCGGCGATGCCCATGTTGCGCACCATGGAGCGCCCCACGAGGGCGACGCGGCGGCCGTGGGCGTGCGCGGCGCGCAGCACCTGCTGCACGCGGTGCACGTGGGAGGAGAACGACGCGACGATGATCCGCTTGTCGGCGTGCGCGAACACGTTGTCGAGCACCGGGCCGATCTCGGCCTCGGGCGTCACGAAGCCGGGCACCTCGGCGTTGGTGGAGTCCACCATGAAGAGGTCCACGCCCTTCTCGCCGAGGCGGGCGAAGGCGCGCAGGTCCGTGATGCGGCCGTCGAGCGGCAGCTGGTCCATCTTGAAGTCACCGGTGTGCAGCACGGTGCCGGCGGCGGTGGTGACCGCCACGGCGAGCGCGTCCGGGATGGAGTGGTTGACCGCGACGAACTCGCAGTCGAAGATGCCGAGCTGCTCGCGCTGCCCTTCCTTCACCTCGAGGGTGTAGGGCTTGATGCGGTGCTCCTTGAGCTTCGCCTCGATGAACGCGAGCGTCAGGCGCGAACCCACCAGCGGGATGTCCTTGCGCAGCCGCAGCAGGTACGGCACGGCACCGATGTGGTCCTCGTGGCCGTGCGTCAGCACGATCGCCTCGATGTCGTCGAGACGGTCCTTGATGTAGTCGAAGTCCGGCAGGATCAGGTCCACGCCGGGCTGGTTGTCCTCGGGGAACAACACGCCGCAGTCGATGACGAGCAGCTTGCCGGCATGCTCCAGGACCGCCATGTTGCGTCCCACCTCGCCCAGGCCGCCGAGGGCGACCACGCGCAGACCGCCGTCGGGCAGTGCTGGGGGCAGGGACAGTTCGGGGTGAGGATGACTCACGTGGCCTCCAAGGCCTCGTTCCAACAGAAAGTTTCAGAGCCCGGCGGAGCTCGCCTGAGCGAGCTCGTTCACCTCGGGCTGGTGTGCGGTGACGCCGTCGCGCAGCAGGCCGGCCTCGGCCAGCACCGCGCGCAGGGCGGCGACCTCGTCGTCCGACGCGGCGACGTTCGGCAGACGCAGGAAGCGGTTGTCCGTGACGCCGAGGATCTCGACCGCGGCCTTGGCCATCACGGCCTGGGCGCCCGCGCCGTTGAGCGCGTCGATCACACCGGTCGTGGTGCGGAAGACCTCGATCGCCCCGGCGATGTCGCCGGCGTCGAACCGGCGGACCGTCTCCGCGAAGTGAGCGCCGACCACGTGGGCCGACACGGACACGATACCCGCACCGCCGACGCTCAGGAACGGCAGCAGCAGGCCGTCGTCGCCGGAGTACCAGGCCAGGCCGGTCTCGCCGATGAGCTTGCTCGCCGCGTAGACGTCGCCGGTGGCGTCCTTGTTCGCGACGATCCGGGGGTGCCGGGCCAGGCGCCGGTAGGTCTCGGGCGCGATGCGCACCACGGTGCGGCCGGGCACGTCGTACAGCATCACGGGCAGGTCGGTCGCGTCGGCGACGGCCACGAAGTGCTGGTAGAGCCCCTCCTGGCTGGGCCGCGAGTAGTACGGGGAGACGACGAGCAGGCCGTCCGCACCCGACTCGGCGGCCTGCTCGGCCATGCGGATCGCGTGCACGGTGTCGTTCGAGCCGGCGCCCGCCACGACCGCGGCCCGGTCGCCGACGGCCTCCACGACGGCGGCGACGAGCTCCTCCTTCTCGGGGGTGTGCGTCACGGGCGACTCACCGGTGGTGCCGGACAGGACGATGCCGTCGTTGCCGTCGTCCACGAGCTTCTTCGCCAGCTTGACCGCTGCCTTCAGGTCCACGGCGCCGTCGGGCGTCATCGGGGTGACCATGGCAGTCAGGACCGCGCCGAACGGGCGCGCGGGATCAGTGGGAAGAACCATGGGCCTACCGTACCGTTCTCCGCCCTGTCACCGGGCTTCGACGAGCAGCTCCAGCCGCGCGACGGCGGCGGCGACGTCGTCGTTGACGAGGCGCAGCGGGTCGCCGGTCCGCGCGACGTCCACCAGACCGGCCGCATAGGCGGCCACGAGGTCCGGGCCGAGGTCGTGCCGGTGGGGCGCGGCGTCGGCCAGGACGCGCTCCGCGACCGCCTCCGGAGGCGCCGCCACCAGGACGTGCACCAGCCGGGCGGACGCCGCCTCTGCGGCCCGCTCGAACCGGCGCACCTGGTCTGTCCGTGCGACGAGCTGCGGGACGACGACGTCGTGCCCGCCGCGCAGGTGCTCGACGGCCATCGCGAGCCCGAGCGAACGAGCCGGCCCCGCCGTGTCCCGCGGCGGGCCGCTGATCAGGCCGCGGACCACGTCGATGTCGAGGTTCAACGTGCCCGGCCGCAGAGCCGCCCATGCGGCGGCGAGGGTCGACTTGCCGACCCCGGGCAGCCCGTTGAGCAGGACCAGCCGCGGCGGCGCGGTCATGGCGGTCCCCCGTCCCGTGGCGTGCGCCCGAGGATACCCGGGCACCTGACGGCGCTTGCGCCGACGTGGATACTCGGAATATGACGGCGACGACGCTCTCCCCCGCCCTCGTGGCGCACCTGCCCACCGGACTGCTCATCGACGGGCACTGGGGCCCCGCGTCGAGCCGCGCCACGTTCGAGGTCACCGACCCGGCGACGGCCCAGCCCATCTTCGACGTCTCCGACGCCACCCCCGCGGACGCCGTCCGCGCCCTCGACGCCGCCCACGCCGCGGCGCCGGCCTGGCGCGCCGTGCCGCCGCGCGAGCGCTCCGAGCTGCTGCGCGCCGTCTTCGTCCGGCTCATCTCCCGCGCCGACGACATCGCCGCGCTCATCACCGCCGAGGCCGGCAAGCCCCTGGCCGAGGCACGCGCCGAGGTGATCTACGGCGCCGAGTTCCTGCGCTGGTTCGCCGAGCAGGCGGTGCGCTCCGACGGCCTGGTGCGCACGGCGCCGTCGGGCGGCAACAAGCAGTACGTGAGCCGCCGGCCCGTGGGGCCGTCGCTGCTCATCACGCCCTGGAACTTCCCCATCGCCATGGCCACCCGCAAGATCTCCCCCGCGCTCGCGGCAGGCTGCACCGTGGTGATCAAGCCGGCCGAGCTGACCCCGATGACCACCCTCCTGGTCGCGGAGATCATCCGCTCCGAGGCCGCGGGCCGCGGGCTGCCGACGGGCATCGTCAACGTGGTCCCGACCACGCAGGCAGGCCCGGTGACCGAGCCACTCTTCGAGGACCCCCGCCTGCGCAAGGTCTCGTTCACGGGCTCGACCCGGGTGGGCCAGATCCTGCTGGCGCAGGCCTCGAAGAACGTGCTGCGCAGCTCGATGGAGCTGGGCGGCAACGCGCCGTTCGTCGTCTTCGAGGACGCCGACCTCGACGCCGCCGTGCAAGGCGCCCTGATCGCCAAGCTGCGCAACTCCGGCCAGTCGTGCGTCGCGGCCAACCGCTTCCTGGTGCACGACGCCGTCGCGCGCCCCTTCGCGGAGAAGTTCGCCAGCGCGGTGGGCGCGCTGGTCACCGGCCCGGGCACGCAGCCCGGCGCCCAGGTGGGCCCGCTCATCAACGAGGCCGCGGTCGAGAAGGTGACCACCCTCGTGGACGACGCCGCCGCCCACGGCGCGCAGGTGCTCACCGGGGGCGCGCGCCTCGACCGCCCGGGCCATTTCTACGAGCCCACGGTGCTCACCGGCGTCAGCGCCGACGCGCGCGTCGTCACCGAGGAGATCTTCGGACCGGTGGCCCCGATCGTGGCCTTCGGGTCCGACGACGAGGCATACGAGCTGGCCAACAGCACCCCGTTCGGGCTGGCCGCCTACGCGTACACGACGTCGCTCGCGCGGGCCCAGCGCGCGATGGACGAGATCGAGGCCGGGATGATCGGCATCAACCGCGGCCTGGTGTCCGACGCGAGCGCGCCGTTCGGCGGCGTCAAGGCCTCCGGCCTGGGCCGCGAGGGCGCCGAGGCGGGCATGGAGGAGTACCAGGAGACGGTGTACGTGGCGCTGTAGCCGCCGCGCGGGCGGCGGCCGGCCCGGGCAGCGGTGTCCGGAGCGCGGGCGCCGTGCCGGACCGGGCCGGGGACCACGTAGCCTCACAGCGTGAAGGTCCTCCCCACCGCCCCGGCGGCCCGGGCCGCCGTCCGCCAGGGCGTGAGCGTCTCCGTGGCGACCGGCCTGTACGGCATCTCGTTCGGCGCCCTGTCCGTCGCGGCAGGCGTCGGCCTCGGCCCGACCATGGCCCTGAGCCTGCTCATGTTCTCGGGCGGCTCGCAGTTCGCCCTCGTCGGCGTGATCGGCGCGGCGGGCACGCCCGTGGCCGCGATCGCCACCGCCACGCTGCTCGGCCTGCGGAACACGCTGTACGGCGCCGTGGTCTCGCCGCTGCTCCAGGTGCGCGGCTGGCGCCGCTTGGCCGCCGCGCAGGTCACGATCGACGAGTCGACGGCGGTCGCCGTGGCGCAGCCCGACCCTGCCGCGTCCCGGATCGGGTTCTGGGTCACCGGGGTCGGCGTCTACGTGCTCTGGAACGCGTTCGTGCTGCTCGGCGCGCTCGCCGGCGACGCCCTGGGCGACCCGCGGGCCTGGGGGCTCGACGCCGCCGCTGCCGCCGCGTTCCTCGCCCTGGTCTGGCCCCGGCTGACCCCGCGCCGCGCCCAGCTCGTGGCCGGGCTCGCCGTCGTGGCCACCGCGGCGCTCATCCCCTTCGTGCCGCCGGGCATCCCCGTGCTGGCCGCGGCCGCCGTCGCGATCGTCGTGGGGCTGGTCGCGCCGACGGCGCCCGCCGCTTCACCGACGGCGCCCACCGTCGCACCGCCTGCCGACGGCGTGTTCGTCGACGAGGCATCCACCGACAGCCCCGAGAACGAGACCGACCGGGAGCCCGCCCGATGACCACCGCCGCCCTCTGGACCACCGTGCTCGTGGCCTCACTCGCGTGCTTCGCGCTCAAGCTCGGCGGGCACCTCGTGCCGCGCTCCTGGCTCGCCTCCGAACGCGTCTCGCGCGTCACCACGCTCGTCACCGTGGCGCTGCTGGTCTCGCTCGTCGTGGTCCAGGGCTTCGCCGACGGCCGCACGCTCGTCGTCGACGCCCGCGTGCCCGCGCTCGCCGTCGCGGCCCTGGCCCTCGCCCTGCGCGCCCCGTTCATCCTCGTGGTGGTCCTGGCCGCGGGCACGGCCGCCGGCCTCCGCGCCCTCGGCTGGGGCTGACGCCCCTTGGACCCCGGCCGGTGTTGACCACAGCGGTTGCTGCCACGGGCGGGCCGGCCCTGGCAACAACTGCTGTGGTCAACACCGCCCCGGCGGCGGGCATTAGGGTTGAGCGTGGCCCTTTTCCGCGAGACCGCCGATGTGTCCGTCCGCCCCGCCGTCGCCGGTGACGAGGCGGCGGTGACCGATGTGCAGGTCGCGTCCTGGCGTGCGACCGGCGTTCTCGGCGAGGGGGTGCTCGAGGCGCTCGACGTGCCCGCCATGCGCGAGCGCTGGGCCTCCGCGATCACGTCGCCGCCCGGGCCGGGGTTCGCCGTGCTCGTGGCGCTCGCGGGGCCCAAGGTCGTCGGGTTCGCCGCCGTCTCCCCCGGCCAGGTGCTCTCGCTCGAGGTGCTGCCCGAGGCGCAGCGCGGCGGCCACGGCTCGCGGCTGCTCGCGGCCGCCGTCGACCGGCTCCGTGCGGACGGTTCGGACACCGTCACCACGTGGGCGCTCGTGGACGACACGGCCCGCGCGCAGTTCCTGGAGGCGAGCGGCCTCGGCGAGGACGGCCGCAGCCGGACGCTCGCGACGGGTGTGCGCGAGGTCGTCGAGCACCGCTGGTCCGCCCAGATCTGACGCCGCCCCGGGCACGGCGCCGCGTCACCGTGTTCGGCAGGCGAACCCCAGGTTTCACGCCCGCGTGACAGTCCCGTGACACGACCTTGCGAGCATCGACGGCATGGGGATTCGCACGGAGTACTTCGTAGCCGCCACCGACGAGGTGGCGGCGACGGCGCTCCACGCGCCCGGCGGGCCGTCCGAGCCCGACCTGCGCACCGACCAGCCACGGTTCGACTCGGTCGCGGTGCCGGCCGTGGACCCGTTCGTGATGCTCGGCGGGCTGGCCGGGGTGCTCTCCGGCCGCCCGTACGCCGAGGTCACGGCGCACCCGCGGCACGGTGCGCTCGTCGGCAGCGGCGGCGAGGAGGGGCCCTGGATCGTCACGGTCGCCCAGACCCTCGTGGACGACCTCGCCTCCGCCGGCCCCACGCGCCTCGCCCAGGCCGCCCGCGAGTGGTCGGGCACGACGACGCCCGATGCCTCCCCGCAGGCCCTCGTCACGGCGCTGCTGTCCCTCGGGGCGCTCGCCGCCCGCGCGGCCGACGAGCGGCACGGGATGTACTGCTGGACCAGCCTCACCGACTGAGCCCGAAGCGGAACCGCAGGCTCAGTCGGCAGACAAGCACCGACTGACCTGCCGCGCGACCGGAAGAGCACCACCTTGAACAGCACGGAAGCGCCAGCCGTCGTCGTCCAGCGGTTCGAGCCGGACTCCCCCGGCGACGGGCTCACGGCGCTGCTGACCGCGTACCACCTGCAGACCGAGGCGGAGAAGGGCGTACCGGTCGGCGACGCGGACGCGCTGCCCGCCCGCTACCGCGCGGAGATCGACGACCCCCGCGCCGCGTTCGCCGACGACGTCGTGCTGCTGGCACACAGCGGCGACACCGCCGTCGGCTGCCTCGTGGTGACCACGTCCGGCGGCGGGAGCACCGCGTCCGGCGGTGCACGCGCGGAGCTCAAGCGGCTCTGGACCGCCCCGGAGCTGCGGGGCCGGGGTGTCGCCTCGCGGCTGATCGGCGACGCCCTGGACCACGCGGCCGACGCCGGCGTGCGCACCGTCGCGCTCTCCGTCTGGCGGTGGCGCACCGGTGCGCTCGCCCTGTACGAGCGGCTGGGCTTCGTCGTCGTCGACCCGTGGGACGAGCGGGCGGACCTCGTCTGCATGGAACGCAACGTGGAATCATGGCGCGACCCGGGGCGCGGAGGTGCTTCACTTTCCCGGTGAACCGCACCCGCAACCCGCTCTGGCGGACCTTCGTCGAGCTCCGTGGCAACCCTCGCGCCTGTGTGTGGACCGAGCCGCTGTGGGGGCTGTCCATGGCCCTGGTCCTGCCGTACGCCTCGGTGTTCATGCTGGCCCTGGGCCTGCACGACGAGCAGATCGGCCTGCTCGCGACCATCGCCATGATCTCCCAGGTCGGCTTCGGGCTGGCCGGCGGCATCATCACGGACCGGCTCGGGCGGCGGGCCACGACGGCGTGGTTCGACGTGATCGCGTGGGTGATCCCGTGCCTGCTGTGGGCGTTCGCGGAGAACTTCTGGTTCTTCCTCGCGGCGTCGCTGGTGAACGGCGCCATGCAGGTGACGCAGAACTCGTGGGACTGCCTCATGGTCGAGGACGCCGAGCGGGGCCAGATCACCCGGATCTACTCGCTGGTCAAGGTCGCGGCCGACTGCTCGGCGCTGTTCGCGCCGCTGGCCGCCCTCCTCGTCGCCCAGCTCGGCCTCGAGCCCGCCGTCCGCATCCTGTACGTCAACGCCGCGATCGTGATGGCGGTGAAGATCGTCTGGCTCTACCTGTGGTCCAAGGAGACCCGCCAGGGCGAGATCCGTATGGCCGCCACCCGCGGGCACAGCGTCTGGCGCCTCCTGGCCGGGTACCGCGGTGTGCTCGGGCTGCTGCTGCGCTCGCGCGGGTCGCTGCTGGCGCTGGCCGTGGCCGCGCTGACGGCGGCGGTCACGCTCGTCAACGGCACGTTCTGGCAGGTGGTGGCCAGCCAGCACCTGCACGTGCCGGACGCGCTGCTGCCCTTCTTCCCGATGGTCCGCTCGGTGCTGTCGGTGGTCTTTTTCTTCACGCTCATCCCGCTGCTCACCACCGCCGTGGACCTCCGGCGCGCCACGCTCCTGGGGTTCGGGGTGCACCTCGCCGGCCAGGTCGTACTGGTCGCGATCCCCGCGTCCGCGGGCGCCGCGACGGTGTCCACGTATGCGTTCCTCGGCCTGTGCCTGCTGCTCGACAGCTTCGGTGCGGGCATGCTGTTCATGCTCTCCGAGTCCCTCGTGGCGCTGCACGTGGACGAGGCCGAGCGGTCGCGCGTGATGGCGCTCCAGCGCACGTGCATCATGCTCGCCGCGGCACCGTTCGGCTGGATCTCCGGCTGGCTGTCCGGGATCGACCGCACCTACCCGTTCATGCTCACGTCGGTGCTGCTCGTCATCGGGCTCGTGCTGGTGGCGGTGCGCTGGGTGCCGACGCACCTCGGGACGGAGGCCGTAGCGGCGTCCGAGGCAGCCTGACGCGGGGGCGCCCTCGCGGCGGGTCCGGCCCGGCCGGCGGGACGGCCGGGCCCGGCGGCCGGGCGGGACGCGCCCGGCCGGCGACGCCGTCAGGCGGTGCGGAACAGCCGCGACGCGCGCCGCAGCGCCTCGCGGGCGCGGCGGCGGTCGCCGGACGCATCGTAGGCGAAGGCCAGGTGGTACCAGGCGCGCCAGCTCTCGGGCGTCGCCTCGACGGCCGCGCGGTACGGCTCGAAGGCCGCGTCGGCGGCGGCCCGGTCGATGCGCCCGCCGGGCGAGCGCGGGAGGTCGTCCACGGGGAGGTCGCCCTCGGCGAACAGCGTGTCCGCCATGCGCTGGACGGTCGCCGCGAGCCAGTACTCGCGCGCGATCAGCCCGATGACCAGCAGCGGGATGATCAGCACGCCCAGGCCGATCGCGATGAGGACCGGCTCGCCCGTGCGCATCATCGAGACGCCGCGCCCGGCGATCTGCCACACGTACAGCGCGAGCAGCGCCGTCACGGCGATGGCCCCCGGCAGGCCGCGGGGCAGCCTGCGGCGCGGCTGCCCCGGTGTCGGTTCCGACGGCGCGGGTGACGACGGCGCCGTCGGCTCCGAGGAGGTGGGCGACGGCGGCGTCGGCTCGCCCGGGCGCTCCGCCGCGGGCTCGTTCACGACAGGTCCAGCACGTGCTCGAGGCCCACGGTCAGCCCGGGGCGCGAGACCACGGAGCGGATCGCGAGCAGCACGCCGGGCATGAACGACGCCCGGTCGAACGAGTCCTGCCGGATCACGAGCTGCTCCCCCTCGTTGCCGAACAGGATCTCCTCGTGCGCCACGAGCCCGCGCAGCCGCACGGCGTGCACGCGCACCCCGTCGACGTCGGCGCCGCGGGCTTCCCAGCCCGTCTCGGTCGCGTCCGGTGACGGGCCGCGGCCGGCCTCGGCGCGCGCCCGGGCGATCGCTGCGGCGGTGTGCCGGGCGGTGCCCGAGGGCGCGTCCACCTTGTTCGGGTGGTGCAGCTCGACGACCTCGGCCGACTCGAAGTAGCGCGCCGCCTTCGCGGCGAACGTCATGGCCAGCACGGCCGAGAGGCCGAAGTTCGGGGCGATGAGCACGCCGAGCGCGCCCCTGCTGCCCTGGCCCCCGGGCGACAGCTCCGTGAGGTGGGCCGAGACCCGCGCGCGGGCGGCGTCGTCCCACCCCGTGGTGCCGACCACGGCGTGTGCACCGGCGTCGAGCACCGCGTGCACGTTGGCCTCGGTGACCGCCGGCACGGTGAAGTCCACCGCGACGTCGGCCCCGGCGAGGGTCTCGGCGGAGACGGTGTCGCCGCGCCCGAGCCGGGCGACGAGCTGGAGCCCGTCGGCCGCCTCGACCGCGGCGCAGGCCTGGGTGCCCATGCGCCCGGTCGCGCCGAGCACGGCCACCTTGATGTCACTCACGATCTACACCCTAGTTCCTCGCTGAGTGCTGGATATTTGTCGTCCCGAAGCCTCCGGGACGACAAATACCCAGCACTCAGCGATGCGGTTCAGTTGTCGAACGGGCCCACGCGGACCACCGAGCGCGGCCGCGCCGCGAGGTCCTGCGCCAGGTCCTGCACGTCGGCGGCCGTGACCGCCTGGATGCGCTCGAGCGACTCGGCCAGCGACAGCAGGTCGCCGTACACGAGCTCGGCCTTGCCCAGGCGGCTCATCCGCGACCCCGAGTCCTCCAGGCCGAGCACCGTGCCGCCGGAGAGCTGCCCCACGGACCGCTTGAGCTCGGCCTCGGTGATGCCGTCGTGCGCGAGCTTCTCGAGCTCCTCGACCAGCAGCTCGGTGACCTGGTCCGCCTTGGCGGCCGCGCAGCCCGCGTACAGGCCGAACGTGCCGAGGCCGCCGTGCGCCGAGGCGAACGAATACGTCGAGTACGCCAGGCCCCGCTTCTCGCGGATCTCCTGGAACAGCCGCGACGACATGCCGCCGCCGAGGACGGCGTTCAGCACGGACAACGCGAAGCGCCGGTCGTCCGTGGCCGAGATGCCCGTGGAGCCCACGATGATGTTGGCCTGCTCGACGGCGCGCTGCACGGTCAGCTCGGCACCCGCCTCGGGCACGCCGGCCCGGTCCTCCGTGGCGGGGCGGCGGTCCCGCGGCCGCGTCGCGGCGTCGAGCTCCCAGCCGCCGTCGGTCAGGGCCTGGGTGACCTGCTGCACGAGCTTGTCGTGGTCGATGCCGCCGGCCGCCGTGACGACCAGGGTCTCCGGCCGGTAGTTCCACCGGTAGTGGTCCCAGACGGCGTCGCGCGGGACGGCGTTGATCGTCTCCGGCGTGCCGCCGATGGGGCGGCCCAGCGCGTGGTCGCCCAGCACGACGGCGGAGAACTGCTCGTGCACGACGTCGGTCGGGTCGTCGTCGTTCATCGCGAGCTCTTCGAGGATGACGCCGCGCTCGGTCTCGAGCTCGTCGGCGTCCAGGCGCGCGGACGTGACCATGTCGGAGATGACGTCGACCGCCATCGGCAGGTCGGAGTCCAGCACCCGCGCGTAGTAGCAGGTGTGCTCCTTGCCGGTGGCCGCGTTGGCCTCACCGCCGACGGCGTCGAACGCCTCGGCGATGTCCATGGCCGTGCGCCGCGCCGTGCCCTTGAAGAGCAGGTGCTCCAGGAAGTGCGTCGAGCCGAAGTGGCCGTCGGTCTCGTCCCGCGAGCCGACGCCGATCCAGGCGCCCACCGTGGCCGAGCGCTGGCCCGGCATGTTCTCGGTGAGCACACGGACGCCGCCGGGCAGGACGGAGCGACGGATCGTCGCGCCGTCCTGCCCGGCGGTCAGCTCGGCACCGGGCTCGCCCGTGGGTACGAGCGGCAGGTGCCACGTCATGTCAGGCTTCCGCGGGTGCGGTGGCCTCGGCGGCCGGCTCGGCGGCGTCGGACGAGGCCGACTCCTCCTCGTCGGTGACGGCGACCAGCGAGAGCTTGCCGCGCGGGTCGATCTCGCCGATCTCGACCTGGACCCTCTGGCCGATGGACAGCACGTCGTCGACGTTCTCGACGCGCTTGCCACCCACGAGCTTGCGGATCTGGCTGATGTGCAGCAGACCGTCCTTGCCCGGGGACAGCGAGATGAAGGCGCCGAACGACGTCGTCTTGACGACGGTGCCGACGAACCGCTCGCCCACCTCGGGGACGTGCGGGTTGGCGATCGCGTTGATCGCCGCGCGGGCGGCCTCGGCCGAGGGGCCGTCGGTGGCACCGATGTACACGGTGCCGTCGTCCTCGATGGAGATGTCCGCGCCCGTCTCCTCCTGGATCTGGTTGATCATCTTGCCCTTCGGGCCGATGACCTCGCCGATCTTGTCGGTCGGGACCTTCACCGTGATGACGCGCGGGGCGTTCGGGGACATCTCGTCCGGGACGTCGATCGCCTCGGCGAGGACCTCCAGGATCGTCAGGCGCGCGTCGCGCGCCTGGCCCAGGGCGGCCGCGAGGACCGACGCCGGGATGCCGTCGAGCTTGGTGTCGAGCTGGATGGCGGTGACGAACTCCTTGGTGCCGGCGACCTTGAAGTCCATGTCGCCGAACGCGTCCTCGGCGCCCAGGATGTCCGTCATCGCGGCGTAGCGGGTCTCGCCGTCCACGGTGTCGGACACGAGGCCCATGGCGATGCCGGCGACCGGCGCGCGCAGCGGCACACCGGCGTTCAGCAGGGACAGCGTGCTGGCGCACACCGAGCCCATCGAGGTCGAACCGTTGGAGCCGAGAGCCTCGGACACCTGGCGGATCGCGTAGGGGAACTCCTCGCGGCTCGGCAGGACCGGCACCAGGGCACGCTCGGCGAGCGCGCCGTGGCCGATCTCGCGGCGCTTCGGGCTGCCCACGCGGCCCGTCTCACCGGTCGAGTACGGCGGGAAGTTGTAGTTGTGCATGTAGCGCTTGCGCGTCTCCGGACCGAGCGAGTCGATCTGCTGCTCCATGCGGAGCATGTTCAGCGTGGTGACACCCAGGATCTGGGTCTCGCCGCGCTCGAAGATCGCGGAGCCGTGCACGCGGGGCAGCACCTCGACCTCGGCCGAGAGGGTGCGGATGTCCGCGAGGCCACGGCCGTCGATGCGGACGCCGTCGGTCAGCACGCGCTGGCGCACGAGCTGCTTCTGCAGCGAGCGGAAGGCGGCGGAGAGCTCCTTCTCGCGGCCCTCGAACTGGCCGTCGAGCTGCTCGTGGACGGTCGCCTTGAGCTCGTCGAGCGTGTTCTCACGCTGCTGCTTGTCGGCGATGGTGAGCGCGTCGCGCGTCGGCGCGGTCACGGCCGCCTCGACGGCGGAGTACGCGTCGGGCTGGTAGTCCGGGAAGAGCGGGAACTCCTGCGTCTCCTTGGCGGACTGGCCGGCGAGCTGGGCCTGCGCGTCGCACAGGGCCTTGATGAACGGCTTGGCCGCCTCGATGCCCTCGGCGACGACCTCCTCGGTCGGCGCGGCGACGCCCTCGTTCTTGATGAGGTTCCAGGCACCGTCGGTGGCCTCGGCCTCGATCATGGCGATCGCGACGTCGTCACCGACGACGCGGCCGGCCACGACCATGTCGAAGACCGCGCGCTCCTTGTCGGAGTACTTGGGGAACGCGACCCACTGGCCGTCGATCAGCGCGATGCGGACGGCGCCGACCGGGCCGTCGAACGGCAGGCTGGAGATCTGCGTCGACGCCGAGGCCGCGTTGATCGCCAGCGTGTCGTACGCGTCGTCCGGGTGGATCGCCATGACGGTGATGACCACCTGGACCTCGTTGCGCAGGCCCTTGACGAACAGGGGGCGCAGCGGGCGGTCGATCAGGCGGCAGGCCAGGATCGCCTCGGTCGAGGGACGGCCCTCGCGGCGGAAGAACGAGCCGGGGATGCGGCCCGCGGCGTACATCCGCTCCTCGACGTCCACCGTCAGCGGGAAGAAGTCGAACTGGTCCTTGGGGTGCTTGCCGGCCGCGGTGGTCGACAGCAGCATGGTCTCGCCGTCGAGGTACGCGGCGACGGAGCCGGCGGCCTGCTTGGCGAGGCGTCCGGTCTCGAACCGGACGGTGCGGGTGCCGAAGCGACCGTTGTCGATCACGGCCTCGGCGAACTGGATCTCGGGACCCTCCACGGGTGCCCTCCTTCTCTCGGTGTTCTCTTGGAACGCCCCCGTGCCCGACGGTCATCGATCGAGGCCCACCGAGCCGCTGCTCGCGTGGAGCGGAAGGACTCGGGAAGCCACTACCGAGGACCGGACGAGGTCACGGGCGGCGGTGTTCAGTTGTCGTACTACAGCATCTCACCAGACCAGCCCGGCCCCCGCGACGGGGGCCGGGCTGGTGGGAAGCATGATCAGCGGCGCAGGCCGAGCTTGTCGACCAGGGCGCGGTAGCGCTCGATGTCGATCCCCTTGAGGTAACCCTGGAGACGACGGCGCTGACCCACGAGGAGCAGCAGACCACGACGGCTGTGGTGGTCGTGCTTGTGCTCCTTCAGGTGCTCGGTGAGGTCCTTGATGCGCTGCGTGAGGAGCGCGATCTGCACCTCCGGCGAACCCGAGTCGCCCGGCTTGGTTCCGTACTCGGAAATGATCTGCTGCTTCGTGGCAGTGTCGAGCGGCATGGCTCTCCTTCGGTGTCGTTGCGCGGTGCTCCGGGACTTGATTCACCGGGGCGCTCTGGATCCGCGGCCGTTCTGACGGCGGTACCACATTACCAGTGCTTGACGCCCCCGCCCGACGGTGGGTGGGACGCCACCCGTGACCGGATGTCCGGAAGGTGAGTGGTCGGTAGTTTGTCAGGTGGTCGGCACCCCGGGGTGCCGACCACCTGACAAACTACCGACCACTCACATCACTGGAGTTAGCACGGTCACGCCCCGTCGTGGCCCGCGTAGCCGTCGCCGTTGCGGCGGAAGAGCGGGAGCCCGGCCTCGTCCTCGCCGATCGGGAAGACCCCGGCGAACGCCAGGAGGTCCGAGATGGTCGTGATGAGCCGGCCGTCCTCGAACCGCACACCGTACGCCGGCGTCCAGTCGCCACCGGGGCGGCGCATGAACGACTCCTGGTCCAGCCGCAGCAGGTAGACGAACGTCTCCGCCAGGATGCAGCTGCCCACCTCGCCCAGGAAGTTGCCGTTGCCCTGGACCTCGGCCTCCTTGAGCACGTAGTACCAGAGCGGCGTGCCGTCCAGGGCGTCGAGCGCGGCCACCACCTCGGGCGACGCGTTCTGCCGCAGCTGCGCGGGCGTGAGAGGACGCGCCCGCAGCTCCGCGGCCACGGCCTCGCCCGTCGGGATCGCCAGCATGTAGCCGCGCAGCAGGTTGCGCTGCGCGAGCTGCTTGAGCAGCGCCTTGACCGGCTCGGGTGCCGCGTTGCCCTCGTTGAGCAGGTGGCCCAGCCCGTCCGCCAGGAACGGGTCGATCTTGCGAGCCATGCGGAACGCCAGGGGGTCGCCCTTGTCGGTGAGCCGGGGCCACTCGACCGGCCAGTTGGACGGCAGCGCCGGCGCCGGGTTCGCCGGGTTGGGCGACAGCCCGCCGTTGCCCGTGAACCGGAACAGCAGGTCGAGCGACGCCACCCCGCCCGGGCCGTTCCCGGTGAAGTTGACGTTGAAGTCGTAGGCGCCGCGCACCATCGAGTGCCCGAACCGGAACGCCGCCACCGCGAACTCCAGCGGCATCGACACCCGCCGGGCGGGCCGGAAGAGCGTCGGCCCCGTGGCCAGGACCGAGTCGAGCACCCCGGCCTTCGTGAGCGTGCGCAGGTAGTCGTTGACCACCAGCCACTGGTAGTGGAACCGGACGAGCTCCTGGGCGCGGTCGAACAGCTCGCGCTGCGTCACCGCGAACCACGGCTCGTGCCGCGCGACCCAGTCCACCACCGCGTTGTGGAACCGGATCATGGCCACGTGGAACTGGGCCACGATCAGGTTCTCGTCGTTGCGGCTGTCCGGGATGAGCGGCATGCGCTCGCTGCCCGCCTCGGTGCTGCGGGGCAGGTCGCGCTGCGGGTCGTCACCCGGCGCCACGAGCGAGAACGGCCCGAACGGCTCGGTGCCGATGCGGCCGAGCCGCAGCTTGGCCGAGTCCGGCACGTAGGCCGCCTCGCTGCGCGTGGTGCCGCGGTCCTTCTCCCCCGTGAACCGAGGGCCGGAGCCGTACAGGCTGTCCAGGTCGAGCAGCGGGATGCGCCCGTTGTGCAGGCTGCGGCGCACGACGTCCGGCTCGAACACCCGGAACGGGTCGTTCACGACGTCGCCGAGGGCCTGGTCGCCGTGCGCGCCGCTGCCGTCGTCCGGGCCGTTCGTGTTGAGCGTGATGTCGTGGTCGATGAACTGGCCCCAGTACGTGTAGATGCTGGGGATCGTGGAGTCGCGCGGCGGTGCGGCGGGCGCGGGTGGCGCCCCCGGAGCCGGCGCCGGGGCCTCGATCATGCCGGCGCCCAGCCGCATGAGGGCGTCCCGGGTCGCCGCCACGCGGTCGCCCACGGGCAGGTGCGCGTCCGGGAACTCCCGCGCGAGGTCGCGCAGCAGGTAGTCGAACGACGTCGTCGCGTCGAACCGGTGCTCGCGCAGGTCGCGACGCACCGCCGCCTCCGTGCGCGGCATGAGTGTGGCCGTGCTGTCCTTCGGGTCCTCCGGGGCGTCCGGGTCTGCGGGCACGAACACACCGCCGTGGCCGATCCGCCGGACCGTACGGCCGGCCGGCGTCTGCGCCAGGTCGACCGCCTCGTGCGGGCTGTGGTTCGGGTCGCCCTGCGGCGGCGCCTGCGTGGTCTGGACCATGGGTCTCTCCTTCGCTGGGGGTGAAGGTCCTCCACCAGTGACGGAGTGACGTGGGCCACAGCCACGTACACCTCGGCGGGTGAACCCGCCGCGACCTGCGCGGGCGGTCAGCGCACCCCGTCAGCGCGCGCCGCGCGGTAGACCGCGGCGGCAGCCGCGACCACCTGTGCGACGACGAGCGCGGGCGTCACGCCGGTGACCACCGCCCACGCCAGGGGGATCGTGCCGAGCAACGCGAGATCGGGCCCCTTGAGCCGGTGCAGCACCAGCCCCGTCGGGAACGCGCCGGCCGGGGTGGCGATCATCGGCACGTCCCACCGCACCGGCCCCCGGTACGCCGCCCGGATCGCAGCGGCTCCGAGCACGACGGCGGCGGGAGCCGCGACCGCGAGCCACGGCCCGCCGCCGCTGACCACGGCCACGAGCAGCAGCACGACACCCGCGGCGAAGGCCGGCCACACCGTGCGGACGGCGCGGGTGGTCCGGGCGCCCAGCGGCACGAGGGCGTCCAGCCGCGGGTTCTCCCCGGCCGCCCGCGGTCCGCCGGCCCCGGCGAGCGCGCCGGCGTACCCGGCGCCGGCCAGGACCACCCAGAGGCCGATCCCGTCGGCGAGCGCGGGCACCTGCACGGCCACTGCTCCGGTGCACGCCAGCGCGAGCAGGGCCGCGAGGGATGCGGGCGAGCGCAGCAGGAGGGCGGCGTCCGCGGCGAGCAGGGCGCCCGCCGGGCCGCGCGCCGCCCGGGGCACCCAGCCGAAGGCGCGCGACGCCGTCGGCCCGGTGCCCAGGGCGCGGCTGACGCCGCCGCCGTCGAGCGAGAGCAGGGCGGCCGAGGCCTGCATGGCTGCCGACGCGCGGGCGCGCAGCGCCCCGGCCCGGAGCCGGTCCAGACCACGCGCCCAGGCCACGAGGGCGACGACACCGACGGCGGCGAGCACCGCGGGCACGCTCCACGGCACGGCCCAGGCGGCCCACGCGGGGGCCCAGAGCGCCAGGCCGAGGCCGGCCACGGGCACGGCGGCGAGCAGGAGGTCGAGCACCCGGCCGGGCGTGCTCCCCGGCCCCGTACCCGTGACCTGCAGGACGCCCGCCCCCGCGACGACCAGCAGCCCGACGGCACCGCCGAGCACCGCGTCGACGACGATCCCCGCCGGGTCGACGCCCGCGAGCGCCGCGGGCGCACCGCCCACGACCAGGCCCGCGCCGATGCCGACGAGCACCGAGCGGACCACCGACGGCGACGTGAGGCCGGCCCGGTCGGCGGGGGTGGGCACCCACCAGCGGACTCCGGCGGCGGGCAGCCCGGCCGGGCCGAGGCGCAGCGCGACCGACGCTCCCCCGACGACGGCGAGCGCCAGCACGAGGGCCTGGACCAGGCCCGGGCCGAGTCCGAACGCGGTGGCGTCGGAGCCGAGCAGCTCCCGCACCGGCCCGCCGAAGCCCCAGAGATACAGGACGACCAGGGCGAGCGAGATCACGACCTCGGCGACGTCCAGCGCCACCCGGCCCGGTTCGGCCGGGAGGTTGTGCGCCCGCACCCGCGCGGTCAGCCGCCGCAGCTCTGCGCCGGTGAAGCTCTCCTCGCCGACGCCGACGAGCCGCGGGAGCACCGGAGCGGTCGCGGCGCCCGAGCCGCCGACCTCAGTGGCTCCCTCCGGGCCGGGCGCCTCGCCCGTCACCGGAAGCCCGCCAGCACGCCCGGCGCCTCGGCGGGCTCCAGCAGCACGACGTCGTCGTCGGACAGGAGCACCGCGCTCGCGCCGGTCGCGGCCAGGAGCCGGTCGTCGTGCGTGGCGAACAGGACCGCCGTCCCGGCCTCCGCCTCGGCGCGCAGCGTGTCGCCCAGCCGGGTCCGCATCGCGGTGTCGAGGCGCTGCTCGGGTTCGTCGAGCACGAGCAGGTCCCGCGGCCGCACCAGGGCGCTCGCCAGCAGGAACCGGCGGCGCTGCCCGGACGACAGGGTGTGCGGCATGGCGCTCCCGTGGCGTGTGATGCCCACGTGGTCGAGCACCTGGTCGGTCACGGCGCCGGCGTCCGGCACGCCGTGACCGCGCGCGGTGAGCACGAGGTGCTCGCGGACGGTCACGCCGGGAAAGAACGCGTCGTCGTCCAGCACGCCCGCGACGCGGGCGCGGAAGCGCCGCTCCCGCTCGTCGACGGCCCGGCCGAAGGCGCCCACCGTGCCTGACAGCGGCTCCTGCAGGCCGAGCACGGTGCGCAGCAGGGTGGACTTGCCGGTGCCGTTGGCGCCGATCACGGCGACGATGTCGCCGGCCCCCAGCGTGAGGTTCACGGGTGCGCAGACGGCGTTGCCGCCGTACCCGACCACCAGGTCGGACAGCTCGAGGTACGTCATGTCCACCTCAACGCACGAGTCCGGGAAAGATCTCCCGCCACCGGCGGTCATCGCCAGGCGGCGACGATCTCTTCCGGCCCCCAGTGCTCCGCCAGCGGAAGCCCGGCCTCGAACCCGCTCCGGGCCACGGCGACCAGAGGCGTGTCCTGGTCGGTACCGGGCACGACACCACGTGCACGGGCAAGGTCGTCGAGCTCGTGTCGCCCGAACGTGTCGGCCTCGTACCACTTCACGGAGCCGATGAATTCGACGCGCCGTGCTGTTGGGGCACGGTCGGCCCCCACCAGGTCCACCTCAGGATTGTTCTGCCGGTTCCACCATCCACCGACCGCCTCGATGTCCGACCACCGGGACCCGAGCAGGACCCGCATCAGCGACTCCCGGACGAGCGGTTCCACCGCCCTGCCACGCCAGGTGCTCCACGACCGCTCGATGCGGTCGAGCGCCAGGTCCCCGCGCCCGCGCTCGACGAGTGGGATGGCGCGACGCAGGAAGGCGAGCCAGAAACGCAGGTACGGGTCCCCCAGGCGGTATCGCTTGTTCTTGGTGTCCGACGACGTCGAGAGCGGGAGGTCGGTCTCGACGATCCGCTTGGCCTCCAAGGTCCTGAGCAGGGGGTTCAACGTGCCTGCCGGCAGGGAGCCCGAGTTCCCGGCCGCCGCGGCGATGGCAGAGAACGTCCGCTCGCCGTCGCCCACGGCCTCCAGGATCGCCCTGCTTCGTGAGGACTCCGGGAACTCGCCGAGCAGCGAGAGCTCGCCGGCGACGAGAAGCGGCGCGAGCGGGTCGCCCAGTGCACCGCGAAGGAACTCGACCCGTGACTGGCCGGATGCCCAGGTCCGGACGATCTCGGGGAACCCGCCGGTGATCAGGTGCGCATCGATCGCGTCCGCGGGACCCAGGTCAGCCATCGCCTGGACGTCCGCCACGCTCAGCGGCGCGATGTCGATCTTGGTCGCACGCCCGAAGAACGGACGGCCGTAGGTCTGCAACGCCTCCATGACCGACAGGTCGCTGCCGATGAGGAGCAGCAGCACGGGCTTCTGCGAGAGGTGCTGGTCCCAGACCGTCTGGAGCGCCCCTTCGAACTCCGGGTCCTGCTCGACCAGCCACGGCACCTCGTCGAGGACGACAACGGTCGGCCTGTCGTCCGGAAGTACCTCGGAGAGCGCGCGGAGCGTGCCGTTCCAGTCCGGTGGGCTCAGGTGCGCGAAGATCTCGGGCACCTGCAGGCTCGACTGGGTGAGCGTCGCGAGAAACTCTCGCCGCTCGGCCATCGCATTGCGTCCCCGTGTCGCCTGGAACACGAGGTAGTCACGCCCGCTGCGATCGCAGAACTCCTGCGCCAGGCGCGACTTACCGACACGCCGTCGGCCAGTCATGATCAGTGCCTTGCCTCGCGTGGTGCCCGTTCCTGCCTCAACAACGTCCAGCAGGCCCGCGAGCCGGCGCAGGTCCGGGTCACGTCCGCGAAACTCCATGGCCGGCCTCCGTAAACTAAGATCGAATCTTACTAAGATTGAATCTTAGTTTACGGACCGCAGGCCCGCCCTACGGCCGCAGGATCTTGCGGGCCCGCGCCACGTCGTCGTTCATCTGGGCGATCAGCGGCTCCATGCCGTCGAACCGCAGCGTCGGGCGCAGGTGCGCCACGAACTCGAGCACGACCGTCTGGTCGTACAGGTCGAGGTCGGTGCGGTCGAGCACGTAGGCCTCGACCCGGCGCTCCACGCCGTCGAAGGTCGGGTTGGTGCCCACGGAGATCGCGGCGGGCAGGATCTCCTCCTGCCCCAGGCCAGCGCCGGAGGCGGTCGCCCGGTCGTGCTCCGGCCCGGCGAGGCTCGCGCACGTCGCGGCGGTGCCGCGGCGCAGCCAGCCCGCGTAGACCCCGTCCGCCGGGACCAGGCCGGTGATGTCGCCGAGGTTGGCGGTCGGGAAGCCCATCTCGCGGCCGCGCGCGTCGCCGTGCACCACGGTGCCGCGCACGAGGTGCGGGCGGCCGAGCACGTCGGCGGCCTGGTCGACGTCGCCCTCCGCGAGCAGGGCGCGCACCGCCGTCGAGGACCACCGCTGGTGCCCCTCGCCCTCGCCGGCCGAGTCGCCGACGTCCTCGATCGCGACGACCTCGAAACCGTGCTGCCCACCGAGCTCGACCATCGTGGCGAGCGTGCCCGCGTTCTGCTTGCCGAAGCGCACGTCGTGCCCCACCACCACGGTGCGGGCCCGCAGGCCGTCGACCAGGTACCGGGACACGAACTCCTCGGGCGTCTGCGCCGCGAAGTCGAGGGTGTAGTTGACCAGCAGGGTCGCGTCGAGACCGGTGCGCTCCATGAGCGCCAGGCGGTCCTCCAGGCCCGTGATCAGCTCGGGGGCCGAGTCCGGCCGGTGCACCGCGGAGGGGTGCGGGTGGAACGTCACGGCGACGGCGCGGGCCGCGTCGCTCCGGGCGAGCCGGAGGATGCGGTCGAGCACCGCCTGGTGGCCGCGGTGGACGCCGTCGAAGTTGCCGATCGTCACCACTGATGGCCCGAATCCCGGGGGAACCTGTTCCAGGTCCGTCCACAGCTGCACGCGGGTTGCTCCTCATGAATCGGGTGGCGCGTGTGCCTCCTGCCGCTCGCGCGGCGTCCGGCACCGTCGTCAAGCGTAGCCCGAGCGCGGGGATGTCCTGTCGTCGGCGCGGTCCGGGCGGGTCAGCGCGGCAGGATCCGGCGTGCCCCGTCCAGGTAGGCCCGGCCGTCGAAGCCGTCGAGCATCGCCGACTGGAAGATGAAACCCTGGCCGAGGCCCATCAGCACCGGCACCAGCCGGTCCACGGCCACCTCGACGCCGTCCGGCGCGTGGTCCGGGTGCGCCTCGAACCAGTGCCGCAGGGCGCCGGCGAAGGCCGACCGGAGCGTGCCCACCCCGTCGTTCACCACGGCGCGCATCTCGGGGTCCACGGTGGCCTCGCCCCAGAGCTGGACCAGGAGCCCGAGGTCCATCCCCTCCCCCAGCACCCCGGTGAGCACGATCTCCAGCACCTCGGCGGGATCCGGCGGGTCGCCGTCGGCCGCGGCCTCGACGAGATCGGCGTTCCGGCGCGCCAGCACGGACCGGGCCACGGCGGTGAACAGCTCGCGCTTGCCCTCGAAGTGGCCGTAGACGGCTCCCGTGGACAGCCCCGCCTCCGCGATGACGTCCGCCATCGAGGTGTGCTGGTAGCCCTTGGTCGCGAACGCGCGGCGCGCCGCGTCGACGATCTCGGCGCGGCGGGCGTCCCGGCGAGCGTCACTGATCTTCGGCACCGGCCACCTCCGTCGTCGGGACCTGGGGGATGTCCAGGCGATTGACAAGCATACGGTCGCGGAGCATGGTTGCCCATAAAGAACGAGCGTTCGTTTTTTTAGATATGGAGCAACCCTTGTCCTACGACGCACCAGCGCCCCACACCCCGGCAGGCCGGGTCATCGGAGTGGCCCTGGCTCTCACCCTCGTGCTCACCGTGTTCGTGCTCGCGTTCTCGTGGCCCTCGATCACGGCCGAGCCACGCGACCTGCCTGTCGCCGTCGTCGGGTCCGACGACGCCGTCAGCGCCGTCCGCGAGAACCTCGACGAGGCCCAGCCCGGAGCCGTCGAGCTGATGGAGGCCGACGACCGGGCCGCCGTCGTCGAGGCCATCGAGACGCGCGAGGTCTACGGCGGCATCGTCCTCGGCGACCCGGCCGCGGGCCAGGCGCCCGAGGTGCTCACCTCCTCCGCGGCGAGCGGTGTCACGCACCAGCTCATGACGCAGATCGCCGCACAGCTGCAGGAGGGCATCCGCGCGCAGGCCGACGCGGCCACGGCCGCCGCCCTGGCCGAGGCACAGCAGCAGGCCGCCGCGGCCGTGCAGGCCGCGGTCCAGCAGGCACTCGAGGCCGCGGCCCAGGGTGAGACGCCGCAGGCGCCGCCGGCCGGCGACGCCGAGGCGCCCGAGCTGCCCCAGGTCCCGACGGTGACGGTCACCGACGTGGTCCCGCTGTCCGCCGACGACCCGCGTGGCACCGGCTTCACCGCCGCCCTGTTCCCGCTCCTGCTGGGCGGGATGATCGGCGGCATCGGCATCTCGATCGCCGTCACCGGGGCCCTGCGCCGGGTGCTCGCCGTCACCGTGTACTCGGTGGTCGGCGGCGGGATCCTCGTGGGCATCCTGCACTTCTGGTTCGGCACCGTCCAGGGCGACTGGCTGCTCGACGCCGCCACCCTCGCCTTGTCGATCGCCGCGATCGCGGCCCCCATCACCGGGTTCGTCGCCGTGCTCGGACGCGCGGGTATCGCCCTCGGGCCGGTGGTCATGATGCTGGTCGGGAACCCGATCTCGGGTGCGGCGATGCCGCCCGAGTTCCTGCCCTGGCACTGGGGCGAGATCGGTCAGTGGCTTCCGCCGGGCGCCAGCGCGACCCTGCTGCGCGACGTCTCGTACTTCCCCGACGCCGACGCGTCGGCGGCCTGGCTGGCGCTGGCCGTGTGGACCGCCGCGGGCGTGCTGCTGTCGATCGTGGGGCACGCCCGTGCGACGGGTACGGCACGTCGGGCCCCGGCGCTGACCGGTCCGGCCTGACGGGTCCCTGGTGCTCGTGCCCGGCTCAGGAAGCGGGCGCGAGCACCAGGACCGGCTTGGCGAGGACCTCCCCGCGGCGCCGCGTGTCCTCCAGCAGCGCCACGAGCGTGCCCGACGGCGACAGCGCCGCCACGACCTCGGCCTGCCCCGAGGGCTCGACCCACTGGCCGTACCCGAGCGCGCGCACCTCGGCCTCGTCGAGCTCGCGCACCGGGAAGGTGCCGCGCGCGGCGTCGGCCAGCGGGAGCGTGGCCAGCGTGCCGTCGGCGTCGGCCTGCGCCTCCAGCTCCTGCAGCGTCCGGGCGCCGGCCAGCAGATAGCCGCCCACCCGCGTGCGGCGCAGCGCGGTCAGGTGTCCGCCGGTGCCGAGCGCGTCGCCGAGGTCGCGGGCCAGGGCGCGCACGTAGGTGCCGGACGAGACGGTGACGCGCACGTCGACGTCCACCACGGGCACCTCGCGGGTGGGGCCGTCACCGGGTTCGGCGGCCGTGGGGGCGACGCCGGGCTCGGCAGCGGGGTCGACCTCCGGATCACCGTCCGCGAGGTCGCCGTCGGGCACGACCGCCGTCGTCGTGCGGACGTCCAGGACCTCGAACCGGGACACGGTGACGGGCCGCGCCTTCAGCGCGACCTCCTCACCCGCCCGGACGCGCGCGTAGGCGCGCTTGCCGTCCACCTTGATCGCGGACACGGACGTGGGCACCTGCAGGATGTCGCCCGTGAGATCCGCGATCGCGGCGTCCAGCGCCGCCCGGTCCACGCGCCCCACGGCGTCCGGGCCGGCCACCTCGGCCACCGTCCCCTCGGCGTCGTCCGTGGTCGTGGCCACGCCCAGCCGGATCGTGGCGTCGTAGTCCTTGTCGGCGCCCACCACATAGGTCAGCAGCTTGGTCGCCCGGCCGATCCCGAGCACGAGCACGCCGGTCGCCATCGGGTCGAGCGTGCCGGCGTGGCCGACCTTGCGTGTCCCGGCCAGGCGCCGCATCCGCCCGACGACGTCGTGGCTGGTCCAGCCCTGCGGCTTGTCGACCACGACGAACCCGTCGGCAGCCGTGGGACGGCGCGCGGGAGCCTGCGAGGTGGGAGAGGTCATGGGGATCAGTATCCCGCGCCCGCGGAGCGCCGCGCGGCGTCGAGGTCCGCCTTGGTCAGGACGGCGCGGACCTCCACGCCGACGTCCGCCAGGGGCGTGCTGCCGGCCGGGCTGCGGTCGATCGCGCAGACCACCGTGTCGACGACGGCCCCGGCGGCCCGGAGCGCGGACGTCGCGTCGCGGACGGCGCCCCCGGTCGTGATCACGTCCTCGACGAGCACGACCCGACGGCCCTCGACCGGCGGCCCCTCCGCGAGCTTCGCGGTGCCGTACTCCTTGGCCTGCTTGCGCACGTACAGCGCGCCCGTGCCGGTCAGGCCGCTGAGCACGGTCACGATCGGCACCCCGCCGAGCTCGAGGCCGCCGAGCAGCTCGGCGCCCGCGGGGACCAGCGGCACCATCTGACGAGCGACCCGGGCCAGCAGCGCCGGGTCCGTCTCGAACAGGTACTTGTCGAAGTACTCCGACGCCACCTGGCCCGACCGGAGCGTGAACGTCCCGGTCAGGCGGCAGGCGGCGTCGATGTCACGCGCGAGCGCGGGGTCGGAGGTCACTCGGTCTCGGCGTCGTCCTCGCGCGGCTTCTTGTACGGGTCCTCGTCGCCCGCGTACCGGGCGCCGGCACGCAGTGCCTCGAGCTCGGCGTCCCGCTTGCGCGCCTCGATCAGCGCGGCGTCGAGGTGGGCGGCCGTGTCGGGGACCGAGTCGAGGTGGAACTCGATGGTGGGCGTCAGGCGCACACCGGTCTGCTTGCCCACCTCGGAGCGGATCATGCCCGTGGCGCTCTTCAGCGCCGCGGCCGTTCCCTCACGGTCCTCGTCCGAGCCGTAGACCGTGTAGAACACCGACGCGTTCTGCAGGTCGCCGGTGACGCGGACGTCCGTGACCGTCACGAAGCCGAGCCGCGGATCCTTGATCCGCGAGTCGATCATCTGCGCGACGATCACCTTGATGCGGTCGGCGAGCTTACGAGCCCGCGGATTGTCGACCATGGTCCTTTTCCTTTCCGACTCCGCCGAGTCAGCATGCTGGTCCGCCCGAACCCCGGGAAGTCCCGGGATCTGGACGGACCAGCATGCTGACTCGGCGACAGTGGTGTCAGTCGCGCGGCTTCTCGCGCATCTCGAAGGTCTCGATGATGTCGCCCTCGGTGACGTCGTTGAACGACCCGAGACCGATACCGCACTCGAAGCCCTCGCGGACCTCGGTGACGTCGTCCTTCTCGCGACGGAGCGACTCGATCGTGAGGTTGTCCCCCACGACGGTGCCGTTGCGGAGCACGCGCGCCTTCGAGTTGCGTCGGATGGTGCCCGAGCGGACCACCGAACCGGCGATGTTGCCGAACTTCGAGGAACGGAAGACCTGACGGATCTCCGCGGTCCCGAGCTGGACCTCCTCGTACTCCGGCTTGAGCATGCCCTTGAGGGCCGCCTCGACGTCCTCGATCGCCTGGTAGATGACCGAGTAGAACTTGACGTCGACGCCTTCGCGCTCCGCCAGCTCCTCGACGCGCTCGCCGTACTTCACGTTGAAGCCGATGATCACGGCGCTGTCGACGGTGGCCAGGTTGACGTCGTTCTGCGTGATCGCACCCACACCACGGTGGATGACGCGCAGCTCGACCTCCTCGCCCACGTCGATCTTGAGCAGCGCGTCCTCCAGTGCCTCGACGGCACCGGACACGTCGCCCTTGAGGATGAGGTTGAGGCTCTCGACCTTGCCCTTCTTGAGCTCGGTGTCGAAGTCCTCGAGGCTGATCCGCTTGCGGCGCTTGGCCAGCGTCGCGGCGCGCTCGGCGGCCTCACGCTTCTCGGCGATCTGGCGTGCCGTGCGGTCGTCCGGCGCCACGAGGAACGTGTCACCGGCGCTCGGGACGCTGGTGAGACCCAGCACCTGGACCGGACGGGCGGGCGTCGCGGCGTCGACCGCGTTGCCGTGCTCGTCGAACATCGCACGCACACGGCCGTGGGCCGTGCCGGCGACGATCGAGTCGCCGACGTGCAGCGTGCCCGACTGGACCAGCACCGTGGCCACGGGGCCACGGCCCTTGTCGAGGTTGGCCTCGATCGCGACGCCGCGCGCGTCCTTGGACGGGTTGGCGCGCAGGTCGAGGGCCGCGTCGGCGGTCAGCAGGACGGCCTCGATGAGGTCGTCGATGCCGATCCCCGGCTTGGCCGCGACATCCACGAACATCGTGTCGCCGCCGTACTCCTCGGCCACCAGGTTGTACTCGGTGAGCTGCTGACGCACCTTCGCCGGGTTGGCACCCTCGACGTCGATCTTGTTGACGGCGACGACGATCGGCACGCCGGCGGCCTGCGCGTGGTTCACGGCCTCGACCGTCTGCGGCATCACACCGTCGTCGGCCGCGACCACGAGGATCGCGATGTCCGTGACCTGGGCACCACGGGCACGCATGGCGGTGAACGCCTCGTGACCCGGGGTGTCGATGAACGTGATGGCACGCTCGGTGCCCTCGTGCTCGTGCGTGATCTGGTAGGCACCGATGTGCTGCGTGATGCCACCGTGCTCGCCCGCCACCACGTCCGACTTGCGGATGGCGTCGAGCAGCTTGGTCTTACCGTGGTCGACGTGACCCATGACGGTCACGACCGGCGGACGGGCGGCCAGGTCGTCGTCGGACTCCCCTGCCTCCTCGGCCTCCAGGTCGATGTCGAACGACCCGAGCAGCTCGCGGTCCTCCTCCTCGGCCGAGACCATCTCGATCTGGTAGCCGAGCTCGGTCGCGAGCGTGCCGAACGTGTCCTCGTCGAGCGACTGCGTGGCCGTGGCCATCTCGCCCAGGTGGAACAGGACGGTCACGAGCGCCGCGGGGTTCGCGTCGATCTTGTCGGCGAAGTCGTTCAGCGACGCACCGTGGCGCAGGCGCACGACCGTGCTGCCGTTGCCGCGGGGAACCTGCACGCCGCCGAGCGACGGGGCCTGCATCGCCTCGAACTCCTGGCGCTTCGCCCGGCGCGACTTACGACCGCGGACCGGCTTGCCGCCGGCGCGCCCGAAGGCACCCTGCGTCGCACCGCGACCACCGGCACCCCGGCGCGGGCCGCCGAAGCCGCCGCCACCACCGGGACGGCCCGGAGCACCGGCACCGCCGGCGCCCCCAGGACCGGGACGGCCACCGCCGCCGCCACCGGGGCGACCGCGGCCACCACCCGGAGCCGGGCGGTCGCCCGGACGCGGCATGTTGGTCTTGCCCGGCATCATGCCGGGGTTCGGGCGCGGGCCGCCGCCACCGGTGCCACCGGGACGGGGCGCCGAGGGACGCGGGCCACCGGGACGGGGACCGCCCGGGCGCTCGCCGGCCGACTCGCTGCGCTCGGGGCGCTGCCCCGGACGCGGCATGCCCTGGCTGGTCGCGAAGGGGTTGTTGCCCGGACGCGGGTTACCGCCACCGGGACGCTCGCCGCCACCGGCCGCAGGACGGCCACCACGGCCGCCACCGGGACGGGGCATGCCCTGGCTGGTCGCGAAGGGGTTGTTGCCCGGACGCGGGTTACCGCCACCCGGACGGCCACCACGGCCGCCGTCACGACCACCCGGACGCGCGCCGGAGGGGGCGGCGGCGGGCTTGGGCGCACCGGGCTTGGGGGCCGCGGCGGCCGGCTTCGGCGCACCGGGCTTGGGCGCAGCGGCGGCCGGCGTGGCCGATGCCGCAGGCACCGCAGGGGTCTGCTCGGCCGCCGGGGCCGGGGCGGGAGCCGCCGGCGCAGGGGTCGGTGCCGGGGCGGGCGCGGGTGCGGGTGCCGCCTCGGACCTGGGTGCCGGGGCCGGTGCGGGAGCCGGGGCAGGTGCCGCCTCGGCAGGCTTACGGGCCGCGGGCTTCGCGGCCGGCTTCGGCGCGCTCTTCGCGGCCGGCTTCGCCGCGGCGCCCTTGTCGGACGCGCCAGCGGCGCCACCGACGGGGAACTTGTCGCGCATCGCTCGCTCGACCGGGGCCTCGAGGGTCGAGGAGGCCGAGCGGACGAACTCGCCCGCGGCCTTCAGCTCGCCCATCAGGGTCTTGCTCTCCACTCCGAGCTGCTTTGCCAGCTCGTGAACGCGGATCTTCGCCACATCTCTCCTGTCTCGGTCCGTCCCGGGACAGGGAGGACCACCGTTAGTACTGCGTACTCATCGCTGGGGACTCATCGGGTGCCCATCGGCTTCAAACCCGCTTCCTTGTCGACGAACTTCGTGATTCGGCCGGGTGCTCTGTCGCGCCCGGTCGGAACGGTCTTGCGGTCGGCACCCTCACCGGCCGAGGTGTGCTCGCACCTCGCCGAGGTCGAGAGGCCCGTCGGCGCGCAGTGCGCGGGGGACGGCCCTGCGGCGCTCGGCGAGCTCCAGGCACTGCGGCACCGGGTGGACCCAGGCGCCACGACCCGGCAGACAGGCACGGACGTCGACGACGATGCGCCGTGGCTCTGCCACGTCGACATCATGCATCGGGGTGTCCAGCACCAGACGCAGGAGTGCAGACCGCTGGTCGCGCCCCCGGCATCCGACACACGTCCGCACCGGGCCCATGACAGGCGGAGCGGGGTATGTCGAAGGACGAGCACGCGGCCCAGACTCGGACAGTCTACCGCGCCGACCCACCGGGCGTTACCGACCGCTCTGTGCGTCGGCGGCGGCGCCACCTGCGTCGGCGTCCGCCGCCTCGTCCGAGCGGATGTCGATCCGCCACCCCGTCAGCTTCGCGGCGAGCCGGGCGTTCTGCCCTTCCTTGCCGATCGCGAGAGACAGCTGGTAGTCGGGGACGATCGCCCGTGCGGCACGCGCGTCGGCGTCGACCACTGTGACGGACGACACACGCGCCGGCGACAGCGCGCTGGCCACGAAGGACGCGGGGTCGTCGCTGTGGTCGACGATGTCGATCTTCTCGCCGTGCAGCTCGGCCATCACGGCGCGCACGCGGGCGCCCATCGGGCCGATGCACGCACCCTTGGCGTTGAGCCCCGACACGCGGGAACGCACGGCCATCTTGGTGCGGTGCCCCGCCTCGCGGGCGATGGCGGTGATCTCCACCGAGCCGTCCGCGATCTCCGGGACCTCGAGCTCGAAGAGCTTGCGCACCAGGTTCGGGTGCGTACGGCTCAACGTGATCTGGGGGCCCTTCATTCCGCGGCTGACCTCCACCACGTAGGCGCGCAGCCGCTCGCCGTGCACGTACTCCTCGGTGGGTACCTGCTCGTGCGGGGGCAGCACGGCCTCGGTGCCGCCCACGTCCACGAGCACCATGCGCGGGTCGCGGCCCTGCTGGATGACGCCGGCCAGGACCTCGCCCTCCTTGCCGCGGAAGGTGCCGAGCACCTGGTCGTCCTCGGCGTCGCGCAGCCGCTGGACGATCACCTGGCGGGCCGTCGCGGTCGCGATGCGGCCGAAGTCCTGCGGGGTGTCGTCGAACTCGGGCCCGAGCTCCACCACGGGACGCGCATCCGGGTCCTCGGGGTCCGTGGCGCCGGGCAGCTCCTCGCGCGCCCACACCGTCACGTGGCCCGACGCGCGGTCCACCTCGACCCGGGCCCGGTTGTAGGCGTCCGGGGTGCGGTGGTAGGCCGAGAGGAGCGCCTGCTCGATGGCCGCGACGAGCACGTCCAGGCTGAGGTCCCTCTCGCGCTCCAGCATCCGGAGCGTGCTCATGTCGATGTCCATGTCAGCCTTCCTCGTTGCGGCCGGGGTGACCCTCGGTCGTGTTGTCCGTAGCGGCACCGTCCGAGTCCTCGTCGGTGTCTTCACCTGCACTCTCGCCCAGTTCCGAATCCTCGGCATCCTGGGCGTCCTCGAGCCGTCGCAGCTCGACCTCGACCTTGCCCCGGGCGACGTCGCCGGCGGGGAGCCGCCGGTCGTCGTCGAGCACCAGGACGGCACCGTCGGCGTCGTCGAGCACGTCGGTCAGCCGACCCTCGACCCGGCTGCCGTCGGTGAGCTTGAGCGTCACCATCCGCGTCCGGGCGCGCTTGAAGTGCCGCAGCTCGGTCAGCGGCCGGGAGGTGCCCGGCGTCGAGATCTCGAGCGTGTAGGCGCCGGCGACGACGTCGTCCGTGTCCAGCGCCGCGGAGATCGCGCGCGACACGTCGCCGAGGACGTCGGAGTCCAGGCTGCCCACGGCGTCGTCCGGCAGGTCGACGGTGACCCGGACCACGGACTTGCTGCCCGCCCGGGTGGCGCTCACCTCCTCGAGGTAGAGCCCCGCGGCCTCGACCACCGGTCCCACCACCTCGCGGACCGCATCCGCCTGCTGTGTCATCGACTGCCTCCCGTCGGCTCCCCCGGGCGGGGGCACGGTTCGAGCCGGAACGGTTCGACCGATGTGCTGTTGTTGTCTGCGTCAAGCCTAACGAAGCGTCGGACCTCGGCACTTCGCGAAGAACGTGATGTCCGTGACCCGACCGCAACCGGCCAGGGACGAACGGGGTTCCGGAACATGGCATCATCGGCCACGATGAACGCCTCGAACCGCACGGCCCGTACCCGACGCCGGTCAGGCCTGACCGCGCTGGCCCTGACCTGCGCGATCATTCTCTCAGGTTGCGGGCTGCGGCTCGAGACGCCGCCGCCGACCGAGCCGGTGCCGGACGCGGCGGAGGTCCTGCGGCGCACTGCGGTGGCCGACGCGCTGCTGGTGGCCGACCAGGCCGAGGCCGCCGCGACGTCGGACGGGATCAGGGCCGCCGTCAGGACCGAGCTCACCGTCATCGCCGAGACGGCGACCGTGCAGGCGGAGGAGCTCGGCGGCGAGTACGACTCGGGCCTCGGCGACATCGTGGCCGAGGACTCCGGCTCCTCGCCCTCCGCGACCGCCGAGGAGCCGACGCCGCGGGCCGTCGTCACGTCGCTGCGCGACGCGGCGACGCGCACCCGGGCTGCCGCCGACCAGGCGCAGTCCGGGCCGCTGGGCCGACTGCTCGCCTCGATCTCCACGTCGCAGACGCAGCACGCCAGGACCCTCGCGCAGCTCACCGGCGCCGACGGCCCCGCCCTGCCCTCCACGACGATCCCCGAGCCCGCCGATCCCGCTCCGGAGCCCAGCGAAGGCGACGAGGGTTCGGCGACACCGGCGTCGGCCACGAGCGAGGAGGCGCCCGTGGCGCCCACCGGTCTGGCGGCCGAGGACCTGAGCGCCCTGATCCTGGCCGAGGACACGGCCGCCTACGCGCTCGAGGTACGGGCGGCGCAGGCCGACGAGCCGATCCGCACCCAGGCGCTCGACCGAGCCGTCGTGCACCGCGCGCGGGCCCGGGACTGGGCCGTCCTCGCGGGGACGGCCGGGACCGACCAGGATCCGCGGCGCGTCGCCTACGCGGTGCCCGGGCCGGAGACCACCACGACGGACCTCGCCCGCGACCTCGAGAACGGCCTCGCGCAGAACTACGCCTCGCTGGTGGGCCTCGCCGAGCCGGGCACGCGCGCCGTGCTGGTCGCGCTCCTGACGGACTCCACGCTCGCCGGCGCCCGGTGGGGCGCTCCGGCAGTCCCGTTCCCGGGACTGCCGGAGCTCGCCTGACGGCCGGGCCCGACCTGGGCCTCAGGCCAGCAGGGCGTCGACCCGCTCGACCACGGCGTCCACGATGCCGTCGACAGGGAACTGCTCCGCCTCGCCCGCGCGCGGCCGGACCTCGACCACGCCGTCGGCGAGGGTCTTGCCCACGGTGACCACGAGCGGGGCGCCGAGCAGCTCGGCGTCCTTGAACTTCACGCCGATCGACGTCTTCCCGGCCCGGTCGTCGTAGAGCACCTCGACGCCGCGTGCCGCGAGCTCGTCCGCGATCTTCGCGGACGCCTCGAACACCGCGGCATCCTTGCCCCCCGCGATCAGGTGCACGTGTGCCGGAGCCACGTGCGCCGGCCAAGCCAGGCCGCGCTCGTCGTGGTTGGCCTCGGCCAGCGCGGCCAGGGCACGCGTGACGCCGACGCCGTACGAGCCCATGGTCACCACGGCCTGCTTGCCGTTCTCGTCGAGCACGACCAGACCCAGGGCCTCGGCGTACTTGCGGCCGAGCTGGAAGATGTGGCCCATCTCGATGCCGCGGGCGAGCTCCAGCGGGCCGGAGCCGTCGGGCGCCGGGTCGCCGGCGCGCACCTCGGCGGCCTCGACGGTGCCGTCGGCCGTGAAGTCGCGGCCGGCCACCAGGTCGAACACGTGCTTGCCGGGCGCGTTGGCGCCGGTGATCCAGCGGGTGCCGGGCACCACGCGGGGGTCCAGCAGGTAACGGATGGCCGGGACCTTCTCGCCGTCCTCGCCCTCGACCTGCTCGCCCTGGGGACCGAGCGCCTGCGGCCCGATGTAGCCCTTGACCAGCTGGGGGAACTTCTTGAAGTCCTCCTCGGTGGCGGCCTCGGGCTCGGCCGGCGTCAGCGCCGCCTCGATGCGCTTGAGGTCGACCTCGCGGTCGCCGGGCAGGCCGACGACGACCAGCTCGCGGGTGCCGTCGGGCTGGACCAGCGCGAGCACCACGTTCTTCAGGGTGTCGGCCGCGGTCCAGGCCCGGTCGGGGCGGGGGAACTTCGCGTTGGCGACGTCGACCAGCGTGGCGATCGTCGGGGTGTCGGGGGTGTCCTCGACGTGGGCCGCGGGGGCGTCGTCGTACGGGATCGCCTCGGGGACGGGCGTGACCACGGCCTCGACGTTGGCGGCGTAGCCGCCGGGCGAGCGCACGAACGTGTCCTCGCCGATCGGCGAGGGCGAGAGGAACTCCTCGGAGCGGGAGCCGCCCATGGCGCCCGACATGGCGGAGACGATCACGTAGTCCAGGCCGAGGCGCGTGAAGATCTTCTCGTACGCCTCGCGGTGCTTCTGGTAGCTGACGTCCAGGCCCTCGTCCTTGACGTCGAAGGAGTACGAGTCCTTCATGATGAACTCGCGCCCGCGGATCAGGCCCGCGCGGGGGCGCGCCTCGTCGCGGTACTTGGTCTGGATCTGAAAGAGCGTGACCGGCAGGTCCTTGTACGACGAGTACAGGTCCTTGACCAGGAGCGCGAACATCTCCTCGTGCGTGGGCGCGAGCAGGTAGTCGGCGTCCTTGCGGTCCTTGAGCCGGAACAGGCCGGCGCCGTACTCCTCCCAGCGGCCCGTCGCCTCGTAGGGCTCCCGCGGCAGCAGCGCCGGGAAGTGCACCTCCTGGCCGCCGATCGCGACCATCTCCTCGCGGACGATCGCCTCGATCTTGGCCAGCACCCGCAGACCGAGCGGCAGCCACGAGTAGATGCCCGGGGCGGCCCGGCGGATGTACCCGGCCCGCACGAGGAGCTTGTGGCTGGCGACCTCGGCCTCGGCCGGGTCCTCGCGCAGGGTACGGACGAAGAGGGACGACATGCGCAGCACGTCGCCCTGAGTGAGGCGTGCGGAAGACATGGGGCACAGCCTATCCGCGCGAGGCGCTGCGGCTCGCCTGGAATTCGTGGTCCTTACCTTGCCGTGTCCCGGGAAGTTGCGGAGGATGAGGCCATGCCGGAGCTGCCCGAGGTCGCCGCGCTCGCCGACTTCCTGCGCGCGCGGACCGCGGGGCGCACGGTGAGCGCGGTGGAGGTCGGTTCGATCGCGGCGCTCAAGACGTTCGACCCGCCGCCCGCGGCGCTCGCCGGGGGCCAGGTCACGGACGTGGCCCGGCACGGCAAGTGGCTGGACCTGGCGATCTCCCCGGCCTCCGCCGACGCCGCCCCGCTCCACCTGGTCTTCCATCTCTCCCGGGGCGGCTGGGTGCGCTGGTCGGACGCCCTGTCGACCAAGCCCGTCCGGCCGTCGCTCGGCGGTTCCAGCCGGGGCGCCGTCCTCGCCCTGCGCGTGCGGCTCGACGACGGCTCCGGGTTCGACCTGACCGAGGCGGGAACCCGCAAACGGCTCGCGGTGCACGTGGTCCGTGACCCGGCCGACGTCGAGATGATCGCCTCGCTGGGCGTGGAGCCGCTGGCGCCCGAGTTCACCACCGACGTGCTGGCCCAGCTGCTCGCGGCGAAGAACCAGCAGGTCAAGGGACTGCTGCGCGACCAGCGGGCCATCGCGGGGATCGGCAACGCCTACAGCGACGAGATCCTGCTCGTGGGCCGGTTCAGCCCGTACAAGCTGACCGGGACGTTCACGCCGGAGGAGACCGCCCGGCTGCACACGGCGATCGGCGACGTGCTCACGGAGGCGATCGAGGCGGCGTCGGGCAAGCCGGCCAAGGAGCTCAAGGACGCCAAGCGGGCCGGGATGCGGGTGCACGGACGCACCGGCGAGCCGTGCCCGGGCTGGAACGGCGTGCCGTGCGGCGACACGGTGCACGAGGTGTCGTTCGCCGACCGGTCGATGCAGTACTGCCCCACGTGCCAGACGGGCGGCAAGCCGCTGGCGGACCGCCGCATGTCCAAGCTGCTGCGCTGACGGGGTCGGGGTCAGAACAGGACGGTCGCGAAGGTGCCCACCTGCTCGAACCCGACCCGCCGGTACGCGGCCATGGCCCGCTCGTTGTAGGCGTTCACATAGAGCGAGACGATCGGCGCGACCGACGCGCGGGTCGTCTCGACCACCGCGGCCATGCCCGACTCCGACCAGCCGCGGCCACGGAACGCCGGCTCCACCCAGACGCCCTGCACCTGGGCCACCCCGCCGGCCACCGCGCCGAGCTCGGCCTTGAAGCCCACGGCGGGCCGCCCCGCGCCGTCGGGCACGAGGCGGACGAACGACCGCCCCTCCGCGATGAGCGACTTCACGCGCTCCGCGTAGGCGGAGCCGCCGGAGGCGACAGGCGAGTAGCCGACCTCCTCGGTGAACATGCGCACGCAGGCGGGGAGCACGAGCTCGAGCTCGGCCGGGACCGAGCGGCGGACCGTGGGCTCGGGCGGCACCGAGGGTGCCGTCCCGATGGCCATCGACGGCTGGTCGGCGCGGATGTCCCGGGCCGGTGGCCAGTGCGGGGACAGCCGTTCCCAGAGCGCGAGCGCTGCCCCCTGCTCCCCCACGATCGACGACGACCGGCGCCCGTACACGCGGGCGACCGCCGTGAAGGCGGCGATCGCCTCGGCACGGCGGGCTGGTTCGGTGATCGGGACCACGGGCACCAGGTTGGCGCCGGACCAGCACACCGCCTCGAGCGGGCCGACGGCGGGGAACCCCCACGCCTGGCCCGCGGCGGCGCCGAACCCGGACCGCGCCGCGATCTCCAGCCGGGCCGTGGCGAGCACCGAGGCGACCGGGTCGACGGCGCAGACCGCGAGCGCCGCCGTCAGGTCGGCGCGCGTCAGGGCCCGGGCGAGGACCTCGCCCCGGTCGAGCTGCGCGCGAATGTCCCCTTCGCCCGGTTCGAACGGCCCGTCAGGGCGCGCCCCGGCCGGAACCGGGGTGCGCCACCGAGCCATGCCTTGCTCCGTTCGAGTCCGACCCTTCAGTATCGCCCGAGTCCGAGGTGCTGCTCCGGCTCAGCCGACGGAGACGACCGGCGAACCGGCCTGTGCCTCATTCTCCGGCGTGGGCATCTCGTCCGCGATCCGCATCGCCTCTTCGATGAGGGTCTCGACGATCATCGCCTCGGGAACGGTCTTGATGACCTCGCCCTTGACGAAGATCTGGCCCTTGCCGTTGCCCGACGCCACACCGAGGTCGGCCTCGCGGGCCTCGCCCGGGCCGTTGACGACGCAGCCCATGACGGCGACGCGCAGCGGGACCGTCATGCCCTCCAGGCCGGCGGTGACCTTCTCGGCGAGCGTGTACACGTCCACCTGGGCGCGGCCGCAGGATGGGCAGGACACGATCTCGAGCTTGCGGGGCCGCAGGTTCAGCGCCTGCAGGATCTGGTTGCCGACCTTGACCTCCTCGACCGGCGGGGCCGAGAGGGAGACGCGGATCGTGTCGCCGATGCCCTTGCTGAGCAGTGCGCCGAACGCGGTGGCCGACTTGATGGTGCCCTGGAAGGCGGGGCCGGCCTCGGTGACGCCGAGGTGCAGCGGCCAGTCGCCCCGCTCGGAGAGCAGCTCGTAGGCGCGCACCATCACGACCGGGTCGTTGTGCTTGACCGAGATCTTGAAGTCGTGGAAGTCGTGCTCCTCGAAGAGGCTGGCCTCCCACACGGCGGACTCCACGAGGGCCTCCGGGGTGGGCTTGCCGTACTTCTCCAGGATGCGCTTGTCGAGCGAGCCCGCGTTGACGCCGATCCGCAGAGAGACCCCGGCGTCCTTGGCCGCCTGGGCGATCTGCTTGACCTGGTCGTCGAACTTGCGGATGTTGCCCGGGTTGACGCGGACGGCGGCGCAGCCGGCGTCGATCGCGGCGTACACGTACTTGGGCTGGAAGTGGATGTCCGCGATCACGGGGATCTGGGACTTCTTCGCGATGATCGGCAGCGCCTCGGCGTCGTCGGCGCTCGGGACGGCGACGCGCACGATGTCGCAGCCTGCCGTGGTGAGCTCCGCGATCTGCTGGAGGGTCGCGTTGATGTCGGTGGTGGGCGTGGTGGTCATGGACTGCACGCTGATGGGAGCGTCACCGCCCACCTCCACCTTGCCGACCTTGATCTTCCGGGTCTTGCGGCGAGGGGCGAGGACCGGCGGGGGTGCTGCTGGCATGCCGAGGCTGATTGCGGTCACGGACTCAGTATCCACTCTTCGGAGGGGTCAAAACGCACATCGTGCCCGGCGTCACGTGATCCGCACGGGATCCACCAGGTCAGCCACGACGAGGACGCCGCCCACACCCAGCAGGATCAGGAAGACCACGTACGCCACGGGAGTCATGCGCGCGACGTCGGCCGGGCCGGGCAGGACGGCCGCCCCGCGCACCCGGGCGACCGTGCGCTTGCCGCCCTCGTAGAGGGCGTTGACCAGGTGCCCGCCGTCGAGCGGCAGCAGCGGGATGAGGTTGAAGACGAACAGCGCGATGTTGAGGCTCGCGAGCAGGCTCAGGTAGATCATCACGCGGTCGAGGATCGCCTCGTCCAGCGCCATGATCTCGCCGCTGATCCGGGCCACGCCCACCATCGACTGGACCGAGTCCTGCGAGCGCTCCTCGTCCGTGAAGGCCTGGGTGGCCGCGTCGGCCACGCGGACCGGCAGGGTCGCCACCATGGTCGCGGTCTGCCAGGTCATGTTGCCCACCTCGGGCAGCACGCGGGACAGGGGCTGGCGCTCACGGACCTGGAGCGGGGAGAAGCCCACGAAGCCGCCGGGCTCGACGACGGGCTCGCCGTCGGCACCCAGGACCGCGACACCCTGCTCGTCCACGACCGGGCGCTCCGTGGGGGCGGGGGTGACCTCGAGCGAGACGCGCTCGCCGTCGCGCAGCACCACGACCTCGGACTCCTGCCCGGCGGACTCGTTGATGAGGCCGACCAGCTGCTGCCAGCCGGTCACCTCGGTGCCG
This sequence comes from Promicromonospora sp. NPDC110617, assembly GCF_055598465.1. Lineage (NCBI taxonomy): Bacteria > Bacillati > Actinomycetota > Actinomycetes > Micrococcales > Promicromonosporaceae > Promicromonospora > Promicromonospora sp. NPDC110617. The sequence continues at coordinate 2,130,961 of NZ_JBVKBM010000001.1, read as the reverse complement.
CCGAAGGAGACGACCTCGTCGCCGGGCTGGAGCCCTGCCGCGGCGGCGGGGGCGGCGGGCTGCCCCTCGCAGTCGTCACCCGTGGCGGTGGACGTCACGGAGGCGGGGACGCACTCGGAGAGCTGCGCGACCGTCGTGGAGACGGCGGGCAGGCCGTAGCCGATCAGGATGATCGCCATGAGGAACGTGGCGATCACGAGGTTCATGAAGGGCCCGCCGAACATGACGACGAGCTTCTTGGGCGTCGAGAGGTTGTAGAAGGCGCGGTGCTCCTCGCCGGGCCGCACCTCCGCGACCGACGCGTCGCGCGCGTCGGCGACGAGCTCGTTCCAGAAACCCTTGCCGCGGCGGGTGCCGGCGGGGGCGGGCGGCATCATGCCGACGAGGCGCACGAACCCGCCGAGGGGGATCGCCTTGATGCCGTACTCCGTCTCGCCCTTGGTGCGCGACCACAGGGTGGGCCCGAAGCCCACCATGTACTGGCTCACGCGCACGCCGAACTTCTTGGCCGGGATCATGTGCCCCAGCTCGTGCAGACCGACCGAGACCAGGACGCCCACCAGCAGGACGAGCACACCGATGATGTGCGGAACGATGCTCACGGGACCGAGACTACGACACCTCTCTGACAGCCCGGCGGGGACTGCACGGCTCCCCCCGCGACGGCCACCCGACGTTCACCCCATGCCGCCCACATGGTGATTCGTTGAAACATCGGTTACTGATCATTAACCTGTGGGCATGTCGGTTTCGTCCGTCCCTGGGTTTCGGGAGCTGCACGCGCACGGCCCGTCCTCCCTCGCGGAGAGCCTGACCTCGATGTTCCAGACCGAGGCGTGGTCCGCGGCCGACGGCGACTCCCGGGTGGCGCGGCAGCTGCGCGAGATCGGTGTGGACGTCAGCGCGATCTGGGCGGCCTCGCGCTGGAACATGGGCGACGACGGCGACGCGCCCAACCGCCGCCACCCCGTGCCCGGCGACCCACGCGGCCCGGAGACCGCCGCCGCGCTGCGCGCCGTCGTCGAGCGGCCGCGTGCCGCCGCGCTGCTCGGCGTCTACCTGTGGTCGCAGGCGAGCGACGCCCTGCAGTACACCTTCCGGCACGGCCGCATCATCGTGCCGCTGCGCGCCTTCGTCGAGACCTGGGAGACGTGCCGCGACCAGGCGCCCGACGACGTCTGCCGGGCCGAGGGCGACGCCGTCGCCGTGCTGCTGCGCACGCTGATCACCCAGATGCACACGGCGGCCGCGCGCAGCGCGGGCGACCTGCTCCGCGTGGCCGACGCCGCGGGGCGGGCCGGTGAGCGGTGCGGGGAGCTGCTGCAGGCCGCCCGGGCGATCCCCGACCCGACCTCGCCGTTCCGCCGCGCCCTCGTGCCCCAGGCCGTGACCCGCGTGCGGTACTTCCGCGCCCTGGCCGAGGCCGCGCGGGCGGCGTCCGAGGCCATGGCCGGGGAACCCGCCCGGCTGGGCCCCGCGCTGGACGGCCTGCGCGCCGCCGAGACCGACCGGCACCTCAACTACATCCTGGCCAGCGAGCTGCGCTCCTACCGGATGCACCTGACCGAGCTGTACCGCAACCTCGACTCGACCTGGCTCACGCTCGACCGGCTGCGGACCGTCTACGTCTACCCGTTCGGGCTGCGGGACGTGCGGCCCGCCGCGGCGGTCACCGCCATCCGCCGTCTCGCGCACCGGGACGAGCACCCGGAGCTGCTCGGCGTCCAGGCCTTCGCCGTCCGCGGCCGCCTCAAGATGGACGACGTCTGGGCGAGCGTCGACCGGGCCGCCCGCCCCTACGGGGGCGCGTCGCTGTCCATGCCGAACGTGCGCCTGGAGCAGCCCGACGGGACGTTCATCGCGGAGCTGTCCTGCGACGTGCGGTTCACCGAGTTCGGCAACCACTACGTGCGGTTCCGGTACTCGTCGCGCGACCAGTCACCGCAGCAGGTCCGCGACGCCCGGTTCCGCCTGTCCAACCTGCACGCCGACATCCGCGTGCGGTGGATCGCGCTGGACGGATCCCCCGTCGACGTCGACCCCGGCGGCGCACTGCCGCCGGAACGCCTCTTCGACCTGGCCGACCTGCTCCAGCGCGCGACGGCGGACCTGGTCCGCAAGGGCACCGAGATCGCCCAGGGGCGGGCCCACGTGGTCACCACGGTCTACGAGGCGAGCCGGGGCCGCGGCCCGGCCGCGCCCCCGGAGCGCCGGACGCCGGTCACCATGGGCGACGAGATGCTGGCCGCGTTCGGCTCGCAGGTGCTGCTGCAGCCCGTGTCCTACGGCACGGCCACGCTGTGCGACTGGACGCTGCGCCAGCGCAACCCCGTGCTCCTGGAGGGGGTGCGGCACCTGGGCGACGTCGTGGCGGTGGCCACCAACTCGACCACCGTCGCGCTGGTCGGCACGGCGCACTTCAAGATCTCCCAGTACGGCTCGCTCGCCGAGTTCGTCGCCAGCCTCAACGGGCTGTTCAGCGCCTGGAACGCCACCCTGGCGGACCACCTGCGGATCGTCGCGACCATGCTCGCCGACCACGACGTGAACAACGGCGCCGACCTCGCCGACCGCAAGGAGCGGCTCACGCGCGAGCAGCTGCGGCTGCACGAGTTCGCCTCGGAGGTGCGCACGACCCTGACCACGATCACCTCCCCCACGTTCCTCGCCTCCGCCCTGGAGTCGCGGATGCTCAACCAGCTCCTGCACGCGTCGCGGTTCGAGCAGCAGGCCGCCGTCGTCACGGAACGGCTGCGCGAGCTGCTGCAGGAGCCCATTGCGGCCCGGCTGGCCGCGCTCGAGCGCCTGCACGGCGACCGCGAGCGCGCGGCGGAGGCCCGGCGGGAGCGGTCCCGGCGCCGGCTGATGGACGGCACGCTGTCGGCCATCACGGTGTTCGCCGGGGTGTACGCCCTGATCGGCACGGTCCAGGTGGCGCTGGACGCGTCGCTGATCGGCCCGCTCCAGGCGGTCACGGCGACCGCGCTGGTCACCGTGGGGGCGCTGGTGACGGGCTGGGCGGTGTTCAACTGGACGAGCCGCCGCTGACCCACCCGCTTAGCCTGGTCGAGGAGCCGCGACGACGGGGGACGACGATGACCGAGAACGCTGCCCCCGGCGGGGCGAACGTCACGCCGCGGGGAACCCCGCGGGACGACGCCGCCCGGCGGCACCTCTGGGGGCACTTCACGCGGCAGTCGGCCTGGGACGCCGGGGTGCCCACACTGGTGCGCGGCGCGGGCCATCACGTCTGGGACGCGGCCGGACGCCGGTACATCGACGGGCTCTCGGGCCTGTTCGTGGTCCAGGCGGGGCACGGCCGCAGGGTGCTCGCCGAGGCCGCGGCACGGCAGGCGGGCGAGCTCGCCTTCTTCCCGCTCTGGTCGTTCGCGCACCCGCCGGCCATCGACCTGGCCGAACGGCTGGCCGACCTCGCGCCGGGCGACCTGAACCGCGTGTTCTTCACCACCGGCGGCTCCGAGGCCGTGGAGACGGCGTTCAAGCTGGCCAAGCAGTACTGGAAGCTGCAGGGCCGGCCGGGCAAGTACAAGGTGATCTCGCGGACCATCGCGTACCACGGCACCACGCACGGCGCGCTGTCCGTCACGGGTCTGCCGGGCCTCAAGGAGCCGTTCGAGCCCCTCGTCCCGGGCGCCTTCAAGGTGCCGAACACCAACATCTACCGGGCCGCGGAAGACCTCCGTGACGACCCGAAGGCGTTCGGCCGGTGGGCCGCCGACCAGATCGAGGCGCTCATCGAGGCGGAGGGGCCCGACTCGGTGGCGGCCGTCTTCCTCGAACCCGTGCAGAACGCCGGCGGCTGCTTCCCGCCCCCGCCGGGGTACTTCGAGCGGGTGCGCGAGATCTGCGACCGGCACGACGTGCTGCTGGTCTCCGACGAGGTGATCTGCGCGTTCGGCCGGATCGGGTCGATCTTCGCGTGCGACGACTTCGGCTACGTGCCGGACATGATCACGTGTGCCAAGGGTATGGCGTCGGGCTACTCCCCGATCGGCGCGTGCCTCGTCTCCGACCGGGTGTTCGAGCCGTTCGCCCACGGGTCCACGACGTTCGCGCACGGGTACACGTTCGGCGGGCACCCGGTGTCGGCGGCTGTCGCGATGGCGAACCTCGACCTCTTCGACGAGGAGGACCTGACCGGGCGGGTCAAGGAGAACGCGCCCGCCTTCCGGGCCACCCTGGAGCGGCTGCACGATCTGCCGATCGTCGGCGACGTGCGCGGCGCCGGGTACTTCTACGGGATCGAGCTCGTCCGGGACAAGGGCACGCGCGAGACCTTCTCCGGCGACGAGGCCGAGCGCCTGCTGCGCGGGTTCCTCACGCCCGCGCTGTTCGAGGCGGGGCTGTACTGCCGCGCCGACGACCGCGGCGACCCGGTGGTCCAGCTCGCGCCGCCGCTGACGATCGGGCAGCCGGAGTTCGACGAGATCGAGCAGATCCTGCGAGGCGTGCTGAGCGAGGCGTGGACGCGGCTGTGACCGGCCCGCGCACGGATGTGCGCCCGGTCACGCCGCCAGCAGGCGCTCCGTCAGGGCCCACAGCCGGCGGGCCGAGTCCGGGTTGATCGAGTGCGGCACGACGTCGGCCGGCACGTCGTCGGCGTCCGCCCCAGTGAGGTCGACGGGCCGCGGGTCCTCGTCCAGCGGCGAGACGTCGCTGTTGTTGAGGTAGACGCCGCCGACGTCGGCCAGCAGGGGGCTGGTCGCGGCGAACACGATCGTCGCGGCGCCCTGCTCCGGCGTCTTCTTGCCGTGCTCCGGGTCGATGACCGGGTTGCCGGCGTCGTCGATGAGGCGCATCGCGCGCTGCGCGGCCTCGCCCACGGAGCGGTTGAACGCGGTGGCCGGCACGATGCCGGGGTGCGGCGCGTACGCGCGGATGCCCTCGGCCGCCCAGCGCCGGTCGAGCTCGACCGTGAACAGCACGTTCGCCGTCTTGGACTGGGCATACGCCAGCCCCGGGTCGTAGCCGCCGGCGGTGAAGTTCGGGTCGTCCCACAGGATGTCGGACATCCGCTGCGCGCCGGACGTGGTGGTGACCACGCGGGCGCCGTCCGCCGCCCGGAGCGCCGGGTGGAGACCCAGGGTGAGCTGGGCGTGCCCGAGATGGTTGGTGGCGAGCTGCACCTCGTAGCCGCGCGCGTCCCGCTCGACCCGCGCCGGGGCCGGGTGGCCCGCGTTGTTGATCAGCACGTGCAGCGGTCGGCCGGAGCCCAGGTAGCGCTCGACGAACGCGTCGATCGACACGGGATCCAGCAGGTCGAGCCGGCCGACCTCGACCCGTTCGATCCCGGCGACGGCGGCGGCCGCGCGCTCGGGGTCGCGCGAGGCGACCGTGACCGAGGCGCCGGCCCCGGCCAGCGCGCGCGTGGCCACCAGGCCCAGGCCCGAGTGTCCGCCCGTGACGACGACGTTCCTGCCGGTCAGGTCGACGCCCGCGAGGACGTCGTCAACCGTGGAGGCAGCGGTGAAGCCGGTGCCGAGGGGGTGCTGGCGATGTGACATGACGTTTCCCTTCGTGCGGTGGGGCGAGCCCGGGTCAGGCGGCGGCGCGCTGTTCCGCGGGTCGGCGGCGCAGGGTGGGCTGCTGGATGGCCGGCGGGTCGTAGGCCATGTCGAGGCGGCCGATGTCGGTGCCGGGCGGCACGATGGCGTCGATCCGGTCGAGGGTCTCGTCGCTCAGCCTCACCTCGGCGCCCGCGAGCGCGCTGTCGAGGTGTTCCATGGTGCGCGGGCCGATGATCGCGGACGTGACACCGGGGTGGGCGACGGCGAACGCCATCGCGAGGTGGTTCAGCGGGATCCCGGCGTCCTGGGCGACCGGGATGAGCTGTTCGACGACGTCGAGACGCCGCTCGTCCTGCAGGTGCGCGAACCCGTACTGCGCCCGGTGGGCGTCGCTGGCGCGGCCCTTGCGGTACTTGCCGGTGAGCATGCCTCCGGCCAGCGGGCTCCACACGAGGGTGCCCATGCCGAACTGCTGGGCGACCGGCAGGACGTCGCGCTCGATGCCGCGGTTCAGGATCGAGTACGGCGGCTGCTCGGTGCGGAACCGCTCCAGGCCGCGCCGCTCGGCCACCCACTGCGCCTGGACCATGTCGGCGGCGGGCATCGTGGACGACCCGATGGCGCGCACCTTGCCGGAGTTGACCAGGTAGGTCAGCGCGGCCAGCGTGTCCTCGACGTCCGTGTCCGGGTCGGGCCGGTGGATCTGGTACAGGTCGATGTGGTCGGTGCCCAGGCGGCGCAGCGAGTTCTCCACCTCGGCGATGATCCAGCGCCGCGAGTTGCCGCGGTGGTTGGGGTCGTCGCTCATGGGCAGGTGCACCTTGGTGGCCAGCACGACGTCGTCGCGGCGGCCCTTGAGCGCCTTGCCCACGATCTCCTCGGACTCGCCGCGCGAGTAGGCGTCGGCCGTGTCGATGAAGTTGATGCCCGCGTCGAGGGCCTTGTGGATGATCTTGACCGACTCGTCGTGGTCCGGGTTGCCGATCGCGCCGAACATCATCGCGCCGAGCGCGTAGGGGCTGACCTTGATGCCGGTCCGGCCGAGGCTGCGGTACTGCATGGGGCCCTCCTGGGGTCGAGAGGTCTGGTGGGCGTCACCGCGATGCCGTAGTCTTGAGCTAAGCGGAACGCTCTTCCAGAACTATATGGAAAGCCATTCCGGTTAGCAAGAGATCGGGAGCGAAGTGATCCAGAACACAGAGCAGCGGCCGCTGCGCCGCGACGCGCAGCGCAACATCGACGCGCTGCTCGACGCCGCCAAGCAGGTCTTCGGCACGTCGGGCGTGGACGCGCCCGCCAAGGAGATCGCCGACCTGGCCGGCGTCGGGGTCGGCACGCTCTACCGGCACTTCCCCAAGCGGTCCGACCTGGTCAAGGCCGTGTTCCAGGCCGAGGTCGACGCCACCGCCGACGCCGCGCCGGTGCTCGCCGCCGAGCACCCGCCGGTCGTCGCGCTCGAGAAGTGGCTCCACCGCTACACCCAGTTCCTCGTGACCAAGCGCGGGCTCGCCTCGGCGCTGCACTCCGGCGACCCGGCGTTCGACGCCCTGCCCGCCTACTTCATCGGGCGGCTCGGCCCCGCCCTCGGCTCGCTGCTCGACACCGCCGTCGCGGCCGGCGCCGTCCGCGCCGTCGTCAGCCCGCAGGACCTCCTGTACGCCGTGTCCAAGCTGTCGCTGCCCATGGAGGACGAGGAGCCGGACCACGGCCGGCGCATGCTCGACCTGCTCGTCGACGGGCTGCAGTTCCGGGCGGAGCACTCCGCGGACCAGGACGGCAGCTGCGCATGACGGCGGGCGGCCTCACCAGCAGCGAAGACGCCCGGGACTACGGTCGCGGCCTGCTGGTCGGCCGCGCCGTCCGGCTGCGCCCCCTGGCCGAGGACGACCTGCCGCACCTGGACCGGTGGTGGCGGGACTCCGAGTGGCAGCCCTTGCAGCAACCCACCGTGCGTCCCCGGCCGGCTGGGCCGGCCGCCGACCTGTTCCGCGCGTGGAGCGCCAACACCGACCCGGGCGCGGTCGGCCTGAGCGTCGAGACCGTCGAGGACCCGCACCTCGTCGGGCACGTGACCATCCACGGAGCCGGCCTGCCGCAGCGCACCGGCACCCTCGGCATCATTCTCGGGCCCGAGCACACCGGGCACGGGTACGGGTCCGACGCCGTCCGCGTCATGCTCCGGTACGCCTTCCAGGAGATGAACCTGCACCGCGTCGAGCTGAGCGTCTGGAGCTTCAACACCGACGCGCGGCGCGCGTACGAACGGTGCGGCTTCGTCGTGGAGGGACGACGCCGGGAGGCCGTCTTCCACGCCGGCCGCTACCACGACGACGTCGTCATGGGCGTGCTCGCGAGCGAGTGGACCGCGACGGGGTCGAGCTAGCACCGCACCCACGGAGCCGGTTTCGGGCGGACGCCGTCCGCGACTAGGGTGGGCCCACTTGGCGCGGGGCGCCGGGCACCCGCCCGGCTGAGATGCACCCGTGGAACCTGATCTAGGTAGTGCTAGCGAAGGGAACGCCTCATGGGCTCCGTCCTGCCCGACGCCGTCGCGTCGGTCGTCACCGCGGTGCGCGACACCGCACCCCTGGTGCACTGCGTGACCAACGTGGTGGTCACCAACTTCACCGCCAACGTCCTGCTCGCCGCCGGCGCGGCACCGGCCATGGTCGCCGACCCCGAGGAGGCGCCCCTCATGGCCGGCGCCGCCGGCGGCCTGCTCGTCAACCTCGGCACCGTCGAGGGCGGCCAGGCCGACGGCATGCGGGCCGCCGTCGACGGCGCCACCGCCGCGGGCGTGCCCTGGGTGCTCGACCCCGTGGCCATCGGCGCGCTGCCGCTGCGCACCCGACTCGCGGCCGAGCTCTTCGCGCGCGGCCCCGCCGTCGTGCGCGGCAACGCGTCCGAGATCCAGGCGCTCGCCGGCGGCGCCGGCGGCCGGGGCGTCGACTCCCTCGACACGCCCGACGCCGTGCGGGACGTCGCACTGGGCCTGGCCCGGGCCTCCGGGGCGGTGATCGCCGTCAGCGGCGCGTCCGACCTGATCACCGACGGCGAGCGCGTCGTGCGCGTCCAGGCGGGCACCTCCCTGATGACGCGCGTGACCGGCGTCGGCTGCTCGCTCGGCGCGCTGGTCGCTGCGTGCTCCGCCGTCACCGAGGACCGCCTGCTCGCCGCGACCGCCGCGACGGCCTGGCTGTGCGTCGCCGCCGACCGCACCACGTCGACCGCCCCCGGCAGCTTCGCCGTGGAGCTGGTCGACCGCGTGTTCGACGTCGACGCCGAGGCCGTCGGGTTCGGCGCCGGGCTGGTGAACGAGCCCGCCGCCGGGCATGAGCCCGCGCGGGCCGAGGCATGAGCGCCCGGATCCGCCTCGACCCGTCCGTCTACCTCGTCACCGACACCCAGCAGTGCGGCGGCCCCGCCGGGGTCGTCGCCACGGTGGGCGCGGCGGTCGACGGCGGCGTGACCGCCGTCCAGCTCCGCGACCCGGGCGCGACCACCCGCGAGCTCGTGGACCTCGGCCGCGCCCTGGTCGCCCTGCTGCGGCCGCTCGGCGTCCCGCTCGTGGTGGACGACCGGGTGGACGTGGCGCTCGCGATCGACGCCGACGGCGCCCACGTGGGCCAGCGCGACCTCGACCCCGTCTCGGCGCGGCGGCTGCTGGGGCCGGACCGGCACCTCGGGCTGAGCGTCAGCACGCCGGAGGAGGCGCAGGCCGCGGCCGACCTGCCGCCCGGCACCGTCGACCTGCTCGGGGTGGGCCCGGTGCGACCCACCCTGACCAAGTCCGACGCCCGGCCGGCGATCGGCTTCACCCGGCTGAGCGTCGTCACGGCCGCCGCGGCGCTGCCGTGCGTGGCGATCGGCGGGCTGCGGGCCGCGGACGTCGCCGCGCTGCACGGCGCCGGTGCGGCCGGCAGCGCCGTCGTCTCCGCCGTCTGCGGGCGGCCCGACCCGGCCGCCGCGGCGCGGGAGATCGCGCTGGCCTGGGCGGCGGCGCGGGCCGAGAACCGCTCCGGCGTGCGCTCGGGGGCGACGACGGGACCGGCCTCGTGAGCGCGCCGGCGCGGGACGCGGCCCAGGTCGGCGAGGTCTCTCGCGCCATCGAAGCGCGTCCCGCCGAAGCCGCCGCTCGCAACGACACAGCCCCGCGCGTGCGCCCGCCCGGCCATCCCGTCGTGGCTCTGACGATCGCGGGCTCGGACCCGTCGGGCGGCGCCGGGATCCAGGCCGACCTGAAGACCTTCGCGGCGCTCGGCGGCTACGGCTGCGCGGTGCTCACGGGGCTGACGGCGCAGTCCACGACCGGCGTGACGCGGGTGCACCCCGTGCCCGCCGACATGGTGCGCGCGCAGCTCGACACGCTGTTCGCCGACGTCGCCGTGGACGCGATCAAGATCGGAATGACCACGGACGCCGCCGTCGCCCGGGCGGTCGTGGCGGCACTGCGGGACCTGCGGGCCGCCGAGCAGGCCCCGTTCGTGGTGCTCGATCCGGTGATGGTCGCGACGTCGGGCGACCGGCTGCTGGCGCCCGACGCCGAGGCGGTGCTCCGCGACGAGCTGCTCCCCCTGGCCGACCTCGTGACGCCCAACCTGCCCGAGGCCGCCGTGCTGCTCGGCGTCGAACCGGCCCGCGACGGCAGTGAGGCGGCGGACCAGGCCCGGGCGCTGCGGGCGCTCGGGGCGGGGTATGCGCTGGTCAAGGGCGGGCACCTGGACTCGGCGGAGTCGGTCGACCACCTCGCGGGGCCCGGGGTCAGCGGGGACGGCGTCGCCACGGACGGCGTCGTCGCCCTGGTGGCGCTCCGGATCCCCACGCGGAACACCCACGGCACGGGCTGCACGCTCAGCTCGGCGTGCGCGGTGCTGCGACCCGTGCACGACAGGTGGGAACCCGCCGTCCGGGCCGCCAAGGAGTACCTGACCGGAGCGTTGCGCGCGGCGGACGGCCTCGTCGTCGGCGGCACCGGCACGACGACCGGCCCGTGGCATGGTCACGGCCCGGTCGACCACGGCTTCGCGACCCGCGCACCGGCCAGCTGACCGCCTGACCACCCGGCTGACTCGGCCACGTCGAACCGGCGAGTCAGCCGGGTGGTCCGCCTACGCCGACTTGAGGATCTCCGCCGCCCGGGCCCGCGCCCAGGCGTCGGCCTCCAGCACGCCCTCGACCGACGACGCGTCGCCCGCAGCCGTCGTCCCGTGCGCCTCGACGACCGCGGCCACCGTGTCGACGATGTCGAGGAACCCGATCGTGCCGTCGTGGAAGGCGTCCACGCACACCTCGTTCGCGGCGTTGTAGACCGCGGGATGGGTCCCGCCGGCCTCGCCCACCTGGCGGGCCAGCCGGACCGAGGGGAAGGCGTCGTCGTCCAGGGGCAGGAACTCCCAGCTCGCGGCCTGCGTCCAGTCGATCCCGACGTCGACGTCGGGCAGCCGCTCGGGCCACGACAGGCCGAGCGCGATCGGCACGAGCATCCGCGGCGGCCCGGCCTGCGCGATGGTGGAGCCGTCGACGAACTCGACCATGGAGTGGATCATCTGCTGCGGGTGCACCACGACGTCGATCGCGCTGAACGGCAGGTCGAACAGCAGGTGCGCCTCGATGACCTCCAGCCCCTTGTTGACCAGGGTGGCGGAGTTGGTGGTGACCACGCGGCCCATCGCGAAGTTGGGATGCCGCAGGGCCTGGGCGGGCGTCACGTCACGCAGGTCTTCCCGCGAGCGGCCGCGGAACGGCCCGCCGCTCGCGGTCACCACGAGCCTGCGCACCTCGGCCGAGGAGCCCGAGCGCAGCGACTGCGCGATCGCGGAGTGCTCCGAGTCCACGGGCACGATCTGTCCCTCGTGCCGCACGGCGGCCTTGACCAGGGCACCGCCCACCACGAGCGACTCCTTGTTCGCGAGCGCCAGCGTCGAGCCGGCGCCCAGCGCGGCCAGCGTGGGGCGCAGGCCGACGGAGCCGGTGATGCCGTTGAGCACCACGTCGCTCCCCCACCCGGCCAGCTCGGTGGCGGCGTCGGGGCCGGCGAGCACCTCGACGCCGTCGGCACCGGCCTCGCCGAGCAGGGTGGTCAGCGCGGGGCGCGCGGCGGCGTCGGCCACGGCGACGGCGCGGACGCCGAGCGTGGCCGCCTGCCGGGCGAGCAGCGGGAGGTCGGAGCCGCCCGCGGACAGCGCGTCCACGCGGAACCGGTCGGGGTTGCGCCCGATGACGTCGACGGCCTGAGTGCCGATGGAACCGGTGGAGCCGAGAAGGGTGACGCTTCGCATGAGGCCCATCCTGTCAGCCCGGGACGGCCCGGCCGGCGTCAGGACTCGCCCGGCTGCTCCGTCCGGCCCCGGCCGAACATGCGCCAGCCGCGGACCACGCCCCGCGGGTCGGGGACGGGGGCGTCCGCGGGCTCCCAGCCGGCGTCGTCGTCCAGCGGGACCACCCGCAGGCCGAAGTCGGCCAGGATCACCGGGATGCCGCGGATCGCGGCGCGATCCTTCTCCCGGTCGGGCTCGGACAGGTCCGCCCAGGGCCGCAGGTCGGGGTGCAGCCGGCGGGCGTCGTCGCGCTCGGGCCCGTAGGTCCAGCCGGCGGCGACCTTCTCGGCCATCCAGCGGTCGTGCTCGTCCACGGCCCGCGCGTCGACCACCGGCTCCGGGATCCGGCCGTGCTCGACGTCGCCCGCGGGGACGACGGTGCAGCCCATCTGCCGCAGGCGGTCAGGGATCGCGCGCACCTGCGCCCGGTTGGCGGCCCGCAGGTCCTCGGACAGCTCGGACCAGGAGACCATCGCGGGCGTGCTCTGCCACGCCACGCCCCGGGCGCGCTGGTTGCGCAGGTAGGTCAGGTGGGCGGAGACGGCCATCAGGTCGTAGACGTCGTCGTGCACGAGCACTCCCGGCGCGGTGGCCCGGCGCAGGAGCGTCCCGGGCTCGACGATGTCGAGCCGGCCGGCCAGGTCGTCGAGGATGGCGCCGTCGTGCGTGCCGAAGAGACCGCCCAGGCCGGCGAGCCGGTTGAGGCGGAGCACGACGGCACCCTCGCTCGCGCGCCAGAGGTCGCTGTCGTGCAGCGCCTCCCGGAGCGCATCGCCGTCGTCGTCGTGGCACACATAGACGCGCTGCGGGCTGCCGACCGCGCGGACCTCGGCGAACGTGTCCACGGGGACGAGCCGGCACGCCGCGCGCACGCTGGGCCAGCGGGCGCGCAGCGCCTCGGCGGCCTCCCGGGCACCTGGCCCGACCAGGGTCACGGTGAGCGGTTCGCCGCCGTTGGCGATCTCGACGCTGCGCAGGCGCGCGAACGCCACGACCAGCGCCCGGCCGAACGTGCCGTGGCCGACGACGGAGAGGTGCGGCGCGACGCCGCGGGCGAGGACCCGGTCGCGCCGGACCAGGGAGCGGGCGACGAGCTCGCCCAGCGTGAAGAAGTCGACGCCCGGCTGCGGGTGGCTCAGGTGCCGGGCCTGCAGGGCGAGCGCGAGCTCCGGGTCGCTGACGTGGGCGTTCAGGCGCAGGCCGGGCAGGTCGGCGGCCCGGTCCGCGCGGTTGGCCACGGCCACGGTGAGCACGTTGACACCCGGTTCGTCGTCCTCGGCCGCGCAGGCGTACAGGACGGCGGCGCCGGACACCCCCGCGTTGCGCAGGGACCCGGCGTCGCCGGTCGTGGTGCGGGCGACGACGGCGCCGCGGGCGGCGAGCGCCTCGGCGATGAGGTCCGCCGCGGGCGTGCGGCCGACGACGATCGCGTGGCCTCGCATCCGGCGGGTGCGCATGAGCACGAACTGGTCGGCGAAGAGCGACCGCACGGCCTCGAAGACGGCGTAGCCGGTGGCGACCGGGGCGAGGAACCGGGCCGCCTGGAGCTGCCAGGGCAGGTCACCGCCCTGGTTCGTGGCCTCGGCGCCGAGCACGAAGAGCTGGACGGAGTAGTAGACGAGGTCCCAGCCGCTGGTGCCCCACTCGAAGTCGGGCGAGGTGCGGTAGAGCCAGAAGCCCCACAGCCCCAGGCCGAACGCGACGCCGAACAACGCCGCGAAGCCGGTGCGGACCCAGGACCGGCGCACGCGCAGCCGCCGGGGCCCGTCGCGGGGGACGACCAGCTCGGGTGCCATCTCAGACCTTCCTCGTCGGATTGCACGATCCATGCCTAACCGTGCATTTCACCACGAAGGTGACTAGCGTCATGACCTGCGGCGACACTACACACCGAGGGATATGTTTCTCCCGGTCCGCAAACATTCGCCGAGGAAAGGCTGCGGGAGCAGGATGACCGACCGGATTGTCCGCTCCCTGCTCCCGACTGCCCGCGCGCACGCGGCGCCCCGCACCGACGGGTACGACGCCTTCCTGTCGTACAGCCGCGACTCCGACGGCGAGTTCGCGCCCGAGTTCCACACGCAGCTCCTCGACTTCGACAAGCGCGACGACGTACCGGACCTGAACATCTTTCTGGACCGGACCGGCCTGGCGAACAACCCGAGCCTGTGGGACGCCATCGAGCTCAAGCTCGAACGGTCCGACTACCTGATCCTGCTCGCCTCGGAGGGCGCCGCGAGCTCGAAGTACGTGGCCAAGGAGGTCGCCTGGTGGCTCGACCACCGGGGACCCGAGACCCTGCTGGTGGCGCTGACCAGCGGCAAGATCGTCTGGGACCAGACAGCGAACGAGATCGACGCGATCAGCACCACGGCGCTGCCCGCCCCGCTGGTCGAGCGGATCGACCACGAGCCCAAGTGGACCGACCTGACGAGGCTGCGCCAGCGCCGGCGCTGGCGGCACCACCCGGACCTGGCGGGGGTGCTCGCGGAGCTGGTCGCCCCGCTGCGGGGCCCCGACGGCAGCACCGAGGAGATCCTCAGCGCCCACATCGCCCGGCAGAGCTCGGCCGGGATGCGCAACCGGCTGGTGAACATGGCCCTCGGGGTCATGCTCGCCCTGTCCATCGGCGCGTTCGCGTTCGCGGAGCGGGAGGCGGACCGCGCGAACGAGGCGGTGAACGCCAACGCCGCCCACCTCTTGGGCGCGACGTCGCACGTGGTGCACCAGGACGATCCCGCGACGGCACAGCTCCTGGCCGTGGAGGCGGTCCGCCGGCTGCGGGACGGGCAGACCCGGACGGCGCTGTTCAACGCCGTGACGGCCAACGAGCCGGCTGACCCGTACCTGCTGCGCACCGTCGACGTGCCCGAGGAGACCGGCCTGGCCGACGTCGCGCCGACGGGCACCGGCGTCGTGGGCCGGACCGAGACCGGCGACCTGATCCGCTGGAACCCGGACGACGGCGCCCCCACGGTGCTGCGCGGCGACCGCACCCCCTTCGGCACGGTGAGCGGGTCCGGGAGCGGATCCCGGCGCCCGGGCCCCGTCGTGGCCGGCAGCGCCGACGGCTCGGTGGTCGCCGCGGTCGACGACCTGGGCGTGACCGTGGGCCGGTTCGGGCCGCTGCCCGCCGGCAGCACCAGCCGGCAGACGCACCTCGACCTGCCGGGCACGAGGGCGGTGGCGGTCACGCCCGACGGCGGCACCCTGCTCCTCGCGTGGCGGGACGCCGGGACCGGGCGGAACCGGATCGGCAGCATCAACCTGGCCGGTCGCGACCTCGCCGTCCTGGAGTCCGACGACGGCCCGCAGCGCCCGCACGAGCAGCGGCTGGCGTTCCGCACCAAGGCGGAGACGGACCTGGCGGTCACCTCGCTCGCCGTCGGCTCCAGCCGCACCCTCGCCGTGGCCGACGCCGCCGGCGGGATCCTGGAGATCCGCAGCCTCGACTCCCTGGAGCTGACCGGGGCCGCGCCCGTCGAGCTGCCCGAGGGCGGCGTCCCGTCACCCTCCCTGCAGGACTGGGCGACGCTGAGCTCCGACGACGGCGCGACCACCGTGACCCTGCACCACTGGGCGGACGGCTCCGTGCGGTCGGCCGACTGCCCGGTCCCGCGCGTCTGGTCGAACCCCGAGGTGGTGGCGGTCGACGACGCCACCACACGCGCGCTGGTCGCCACGGACGACGGCCTGGTCGCGTGCGAGATCGGCGCCGACACCGACGTGCACCGCACCTGGCACCTGTCGGGCATCCGGCGGCCCCAGTCGCCGGTCCTGGTCGGGGCCGACCGGGTCGCGGCGGCGTCGGACGGCCGCATCGCCCTGTGGAGCACCGCCGACACCCACGGGGACGTGCCCCTGCCGAGCGCGGCAGGTGTGGCGGCGGCTCGCGCGGCGGACGGCGCGGCCGATGCCGACGGGCCGACCGCCGTCCTGGCCACGTACCGGGCCGAACCCACGCGACCGGCCAGCACCGCGGCGTCCTGGTCGGACGGCACCGTCATGATCCACGGCCTCGGCACGGTGGACCTGCCCGCGGGCAGCCCGGACGCCGGACGCCCGCTGCTGCCGGTCTGGCTCGACGAGAGCCGGCTCCTGCTCGTGACCCCCGACGGCGACGCCTACCGCACCCAGGGCGGGACGACGGCGGGGTACGAGGCCGGGTTCCGCGACCTCGTCGGACCGGGCCTGGACCGGGGCGACCCGGCCTGCGCCACGATCGTGAGCGCCCAGCGCACGCGCGACGACATCGTGCTGGTCGACGCGTGCTCCGGGCTGCACCTGCTCGACGTCGGGCTCCAGGAGCGGGCGCTGT
Source organism: Promicromonospora sp. NPDC110617 (assembly GCF_055598465.1). Lineage (NCBI taxonomy): Bacteria > Bacillati > Actinomycetota > Actinomycetes > Micrococcales > Promicromonosporaceae > Promicromonospora > Promicromonospora sp. NPDC110617. The sequence goes on along the minus strand of NZ_JBVKBM010000001.1, from coordinate 2,114,798 downwards.
ACGTGCCGGGGCCGATCGGCAGCACGCCGCGGCTCGCGTCGCCGTGGGTGGAACCCGGCCGGGTGGCGGTCGCCGACGACGGGAGCAGCGTCGCCGTCGCGCCCCGTGACTTCTCGCTCCGGGTGGCCGACCTGGCGGCCGCGGCCGCGGGCGCGAGCGACGTCTGGACGGTGCGCGGCAGCAGCGTGGACCAGGTGCACGTGATCGGCGAGCGCAGCAGCCCCGAGGACACCGCGCTGCCCGAGCAGCTCGTCACGCTGGGCCTGGACTCGAAGGTGCGGCTGCGCGCGGTCTCCGGGCCGAGCGCCCCCGAGAGCCTCGACCTCACCGGCACCTACGGCGACGTGCTGGCCGTGCTGCCGGGGCCCGACCTCGTGGCCCGCAACCAGGGCTCGGCGCTGGCGTTCTTCGACATCGGGACCGGTCAGAAGGTCGGCGCGCTCGCGACCCGGCTCTACGCGCCCGGCGGCGCCGTCGCGCCGGGCGACGTGTACGCCGGCGACGGTCAGCTGCTGGTGGTCCAGGACCACGGCGTCACGACGGGGTGGACCTTCTCGGACGACCAGATGATCGCCCGGGCCTGCGCCATGGCGGGCCGTGAGCCGACGGCGGCGGACATGCCGGAAGGGGTGACCCTCACGGACACCCCGACCTGCACCCCCTAGGTGTTGAGTGCTGGATATCTGTCGTCCTGGCACACGAAAAAGGACAGATATCCAGCACTCAACGGGGGTGGGGTCCGGTCAGGACTCCAGGCGCTTGGCCTCCGACTCGGCCTCGTCCGCCTCGTCGTCGCGGCCCTCCTTGCGCAGCGCGCTCGTGAGCGAGCGCATCGAGGTGGCGGCGTCGGACTTGGCGAGGTCGGACGACGTCCCGCGCAGCTTGGCCCACAGGCCCATCGCCTCCTCGGCGACCTCCAGCACCTGCGAGCGCTCCTTGCTGCCGAGCGCCGACGTCGTCACCGTCTCCAGCGCGTGCTCCAGGGCGACCCGCTGCTTGCCCGGGTCGTCGTCGTCCAGGCTCTTGAAGAGGCCCACGGCCTCGCCGACGAGCGCCGAGGTCGACTTCTCCGGGTCCTTGGCCGCCGCCTGGCTGCCGAACGACAGCAGCGCCACGGCCAGCCGCGACACCGTGCTGCCGGCCTCGCCGGGCAGCTTCTCCGCGCCCGAGGCCACCAGCTGGTGCAGCCGGGCGGCGGTGCGGGTCTCGATGTTGTCCTCGCGCTCCGGACCCTCGTCCTGCTCCGGCGCGGCGGCCGGTGCCGGCGCGGCGGCCGGCTCCGTCCCTGCGACCGGCTGCGGGCCGGCGTCGGGCTCCGCGACGGCCGACGCCGCCTGCGGCGACGTCCCCGGTGCCGGCTCCCCTGTCGCGGCGGCCTGCGCCACCTCTGCCTGCTCCGGCAGTGCGTCCGTGCTCACTCGTTCCTCCTGTTTTTGGTGCGACGAAACTACCAGAATGGGCATTCGGTCCGGTATGTAAGAAACGTCGGTCCACGGCGCGCGTCGGGGCCCTCGGGACGGCCCGCACCCAGTACCGTCGTCGGCCATGAAGACCTGGTCCCGCGGCGAGGCCCGCGACCTGCTCCAGCACGCCGGAACCCGGCACGACCTGGGCTCCCGTACCCTCAGCCAGCGCCGCGGCGCCCCCGCACGCGTCCGTGCGGCCTACCGTGCGGCGCGCGACGCGCGCGTGCTGGACGAGCTGTCCGAGGTGCCCCTCGACCGGATCCGCGAGGTCGGCACGGGGCGCTTGCGCCTCGGCCCGGTGGAGCAGGCGGGATACCGCACGGTCGGCCAGGTGCGGGCGGCGGCCCCGGAGGAGCTCACGGCGATCGCGGGCGTCGGCGCCCGCACGGCCGAGGCGCTGCGCGCGGCGGCCCAGCAGGTCTTCGACGCCGTGGACGCCGGGCTCGCCTTCCGGCTGGACCACGCCCCCGCCGACCCGCTCGCCACCCGCCTGGTGCGCGCGCTGCACGACCACCTGCACGTCCAGCGCTTCTTCCAGACCTGGCAGGACCGGCTCGACGTCGACGTGCGGGAGCTGGCCCGCCTGGCCGAGGCCGGTGCGCTGCGCGCCACGTTCGTGCGGCGGTTCTTCGCCGGCCGCACGCGCACCGACCGCGCCGACGCCGCACTGACCGACCTGAGCACGCTGTGCGACGACCTCGACGCCGTCGGGATCACCGACGACCTGCGCCGCCTGGACGAGGTGCTGACCGCGACGTCCGACGCCGACGTCTGGAGCGACTACGAGGCACGGGCCGCCGCCTACATCACCGCGCTGGGCGACCTGGTCGACCTCGGCATCGACGTCGCGGCCGCCGAGGGCTTCCTGCCCGAGGAGGTGGTGGGCGAGGTCGCGGCGCAGGACCTGGACACCTCGCTGCTGAAGGTCTCGCTGCGCAGCTACCAGGCGTTCGGCGCCCGGTACGCGCTCGCCCAGCGGCGCACGATCCTCGGCGACGAGATGGGCCTGGGCAAGACCGTCCAGGCCATCGCGGTGATGGCCCACCTCGCCGCCAAGGGAGGCACGCACTTCCTGGTGGTCTGCCCGGCGAGCGTCGCGGCCAACTGGGCCCGCGAGGTCGCGGCGCACTCCGAGCTCCCGGTCCGCGTGCTGCACGGCGACGACCGCGAGGCAGGCATCAAGGAGTGGGCGGCCGACGGCGGCGTCGGCGTCGCCACCTTCCCCCAGCTCGGGCACCTGCGCGCCGGCGACCTGCCGCGCCCCGCCCTGCTGGTGGTGGACGAGGCGCACTACGTGAAGAACCCGGAGGCGCAGCGCTCCGAACGGACGGCGGACTGGGCCCGCGCGGCCGAGCGCGTGCTGTTCATGTCGGGCACGCCCATGGAGAACACCGTGGACGAGTTCCGCAGCCTGGTCGGCTACCTCAAGCCCGAGGTCGCCGACGACATCGACCCGGCAGCCGGCCTCGCGGGCGCCTCGGCCTTCCGCCGGTCGGTCGCGACGGTGTACCTGCGGCGCAACCAGGAGGACGTGCTCACCGAGCTGCCCGAGCTGGTCCAGGTCGACGAGTGGGAGCGGTTCGGCAAGCACGACGGCGCCGCCTACCGCCACGCGGTGCTCAAGCGGTCGTTCGCGGACATGCGCCGGGCCGCGTTCGTCGAGGCCCCCGAGCCGACGGCGAAGCTGGTCCGGCTGCGCGAGATCGTCGACGAGGCGGTGGAGAACAACCGCAAGGTCGTGGTCTTCTCCTACTTCCGCGACGTGATCGAGCGGGTGCTCGCCGAGCTGGGCCCGCTCGCCGTCGGGCCCATCACCGGATCCGTGCCGGCGGCCCGCCGCCAGGAGCTGGTCGACGAGTTCACGCAGGCGGCGGAGCCCAAGGTGCTGGTGAGCCAGATCGAGGCCGGCGGCGTGGGGCTCAACATCCAGGCCGCCTCCGTGGTGATCCTGTGCGAGCCGCAGGTCAAGCCGACCGTGGAGGCGCAGGCCATCGCCCGCGCGCACCGGATGGGCCAGGTCCGCACCGTGCAGGTGCACCGGCTGCTCATCGAGGACAGCGTGGACGAGCGGCTCCTGGACATCCTCGGCACCAAGGCCGAGCTGTTCGCGGAGTACGCCGGGCGCGCCACCGTGGCGGCGACGCCCGGGGCGCCGGACGTCGCCGACGCCGAGGTGGCGCGCCGGATCGTCGACGAGGAGCGGGCCCGCCTGGGCGAGCCCGCGGCCTGACGCTTTCCTCGCGGACCGGGCCGCGGGCTGCTGAGATGGGTGCATGACGACCGCCGCCCTCACCCGAGGACCAGTCCAGGCCGCCGAACGTTCCCCCGCACCCGATCTGGCTCGGGGCTTCATGCTCCTCCTGATCGCGATCGCCAACACGCCGTACTACCTGTGGGCCAGCGACATGAGCGGGGGTGCCTCGCACCCGGTGAACGGGTCGGCGGTCGACAAGGCGGCCGACTTCCTGATCATCGTCCTGGTGGACCTGCGGACCTACCCCATGTTCGCGTTCTTGTTCGGCTACGGGATGATGCAGCTCTACAACCGCCAGGTCGCCTCGGGCACCCCGGAGCGGGCGGCCCGGCGGCTGCTGCAGCGGCGCAACTGGCTGCTGCTCGCGTTCGGGTTCGTGCACGCCGCGCTGCTGTGGATGGGCGACGTGCTCGGGGCCTACGGCCTGGCCGGCCTGCTCATGGTGTGGCTGTTCTTCCAGGTCAAGGACCGCACGCTGCTCGTGTGGACCTCGGTGTTCGGCATCCTGCTGACCGTCGGCACGGCCTTCGCCGTGGTCGGTGCCTGGTTCGTGGCGCAGCTTCCCGCGGACGACCCCACGGCCCGCAGCATCGCCGCGGACCTCGCGCCGTCGAGCGAGTCGATGGCCACGACGTCGTACCTCGCCTCGATCGGCGAGCGGCTGACCTACTGGACGCTCGGCACGTTCCTCCAGGGCCTGCTCGTCCTGGTGGTCCCGATGATGCTCCTGCTCGCGTTCTGGGCCGGACGCCGCCGCATCCTGGAGCACCCGGGCGAGCACCTGACCCTGCTGCGCCGCGTCGCCGTGGTCGGCATCACGATCGGCTGGCTCGGACCGCTGCCCTCCGCGCTCGACCACGTCGGCGCGATCGACGTGCCCGACCACGCCGCGTGGGTGTTCTACCCGGTCCAGTTCCTCACCGGGTTCTTCGGCGGGCTGGGCTACGTCGCGTTGTTCGGCCTGATCGGGCACCGCGTCGCGCAGCGGCGCACCGGTACGCCGTCGCGCAACCTCTTCCTCACCGACGGGCCGTTCGCGGGCGCCGTGCAGGCGGTCGGCAAGCGGTCGCTGACCTCGTACCTGCTGCAGTCCGTGCTGTGCGCGCCGGTCCTGGCCGCGTGGGGTCTCGGCCTGGGCCAGTACCTCAGCTCGTGGAGCATGCTGCTGTACGCGGTCGTGGTCTGGGGGCTCACGGTCGCGTTCGCCGTCTGGCAGGAGCGCACGGGCCGCCGCGGACCGGCCGAGGTACTGCTGCGCCGGCTGGTCTACGGCCGGCCGGTGTCAGCCCCGGCGCGGGGCTGACACCGCGCCGACAGCGGGGTCAGGCCGGGAACGAGTCGACGGGCTCGTCGTCGCCGTCGCCGTCGGTGTCCACGGAGATCGTCGACGTGCCGCCGGCGGTCTCCACCACGACGTCGGGCACGCCGTCGCCGTCGGTGTCGTACAGCTCGACGTCGGGCACGCCGTCACCGTCGTAGTCCTCGAACTGGGCGTCCACCACGCCGTCGCCGTCGGTGTCTGCGACCTCGACGTCCGGGATGCCGTCGCCGTCGAGGTCGTACTTGCCGGGCTTGTCGGCCAGGAACTCGGACACGTGGTTCTCCTTGCTGGTCTGGGGACGCCGCTGATCTGGTGTCGCCGCTGGGTGCTCCTCCGATCATGCCCCACACGGGCGGTCCCCCGGGCGTCCTGGGAGGTGCCGCGCTCCATGCCGCCGGACAGGTTTCCGATCGACCGAGATTTCACCCGTTTCCCCTCGCGGGTGAAATAGTCCGTCGCCTACATTCAGCACATGCTGATCCAGGCTCGCAGTCCCCGACGCCGCGCCACGCTCCTGGCGGCCACCACCTGCGCCCTCCTGGTCGTCTCGGGCACGGCCGTCGCCGCCGTCACCCCGGGCACCGGGTCCGGGGCGGACGACGCCGCGCGGGCGTGGTCCGTCGACCTCGCCGACGTCGGCGCGGACGACGCAGGGGTGCGTGCCACGGAGGACGGGCTGCGGCTCGACGCGACAGTCTCGCCCGAGGCGGCCGGCGATGCCGGCGGCGCGACCACGGACCGCGAGGCGTCCGGACAGCTCGTCGCCGAGCCGGTGGAGCTCGACTCCCCCGCGAGCGGCGTCGCCGCCGACGTCGACGCGACGACCCCGGCCACCTCCGTGCTGGTCGACGTCCGCGGCCGGTACGCCGACGAGGGTCCCGACTCCTGGACCGAGTGGGTCCCGGCCGGCACGCCGCTGCCGGTGGCGGCGCGGACCGTCCAGGCCCGCGTCACGCTCGTGGGCGACGGCGAGGCCGGCCCGGTCGTGCGGGGGGTGACGCTCACGCCCGAGACCGTGCAGTCCCGGTCCCTGCAGGAGGTCGAGGCCCGGCCGACGTCGGGCGAGCGGGCGTACACCGTGTACGCGACCCGCGAGGGCCTCGTGGGCGGCACCACCGCCAACGGGCACGTCATCACGTCGCGCGACCACTTCGTCGCCCTGCCGTCCCGGCGCGGGCTGTCGTCGAACAACTCCGGCAGCTACTCGGTGCGGGTCTGCGCCGCGAGCACGGGCCGCTGCGCGTACGCCCCGGTGTGGGACGTCGGCCCGTGGAACACCACCGACGACCACTGGAACGCGTCCGGGACGCGCCAGTCCTGGGCCGACCTGCCGCAGGGCAAGCCGCAGGCGCAGGCCGCCTACCAGGACGGCTACAACGGCGGGCTCGACGGCTTCGGACGCCGGGTGGCCAACCCGGCCGGGATCGACCTCGCGGACGGCACGTTCTGGGACGGGCTGGGGCTGACCGACAACGCCTGGACCACCGTCACCTACCTGTGGACCGGCTCCGGCCCCAAGGGCGTCGTACGGACCAGCGGCGGGCCGCTCACGGTCCGTTCCGGGCCCGGCACCGGCAACGCCGCCGTCGGGCAGGCCGGGAACCACGCGAACGTCGTGATCGAGTGCACCGCCACCGGCACCACCGTGACCGGCTACTACGGCACGAGCAACGTGTGGAACCGGATCGGCCCCGGCAACTGGATCTCGGACGCGTACGTCAACACGGGTTCGAGCAGCCCGGTGGCCCCCGCCTGCTGACGTGTCAGACGTACAGGCCCCTCCGGTGACCTGTACGTCTGACACGTCGCGGGGCGCCGATCAGGCGCGGCGGACCGACACCGCCAGGCCCACGGCCGCCGCGCCGACCACCACGGCCGCCAGCAGCGGCACCGCCGCCACGCCGGACCCCGCCACCACGAACGAGGCGAGCGCCGCCCCGACGGCGATCCCGCCGTTGAACAGCACCGGGATCAGCGCGCCCGCGAACGAGCGGCGCTCGGGCCCGGCCAGCCGCAGGATCAGCGTCTGCGCGAACGGCGGCATGGCGCCCGACACGACGCCCCACGCGACGACGACGGCGACCCCGACCACGGGGCCGGCGTCCACGGCTCCGAGACCGAGCACGGCGAGGGCGGTCGCGGCCACGCTGACGACGAGCGCCGGGGCGCTCCGGTCACCGAGCCGGCCCGCCAGCGCGACCCCGATCGCCGAGGCGAGCCCGAACACCAGGAGCAGGGTGCTCATCCCGCCCGGCAGCGACTGCGCGGGCGCCTCGGCCAGCCGGGTGATGTACGTGTACGCGCCGTAGTGGCCCACCAGGACCAGCGCGACCAGGCCGGTCACGGTCAGCAGCCGCGCCATCCCGCGCCGCGGCCCGGCCGCGGCATCCACGGCGCCCGCCCCACCTGCCGCGGCCGGGTCGTCGGCAACGGCCGTCCGGGCCACGACCAGCCGGACCGCGACCGCGGCCAGCAGGCTCAGGACCGCGAGGGCCCAGAAGGCGGCGCGCCAGCCGGCGGCGTCGGCCACGAGCCGGGCCAGCGGCGTACCCACCACCATCCCGAGGGTCGCCCCGCCGAGCACGACAGCGATGGCCCGGCCGAGCAGGCGGTCGGGGACCAGGTCGGCCACGTGCGCGTTGGTCGTCGCCCACAGCAGGCCGACGGCGGCCGCACCGAGCACCCGCGCGCCGACAGCCACCTGGAACGTCGGGGCGAGCGCGGTGAGCGCGGACGACAGCCCGAGCACCGCCAGACCCCCGGCGATCACCGCTCGGCGGTCCCACCGGCGGGTCAGCCGCACCAGCGGAAAGCTCAGCACCACGACGACGGCCGCCCACATCGAGACGAGCAGCCCGGTGCTGGACTCCGCGACGCCGAGCCCGGTGCTCATCTGCTGGAGAACCGCCGTGGGCAGCATCTCGGCGGTGACCATGAACAGCGTGCCCGCGCCGAGCACGAGCAGCGACGGCCAGGGCAGCACGTCGGTGGGGGGCGCGGGAGGGCCGGCGGCTGTCGCCGGAGCAGTGTTCGTGCTGGTGGGGGCGGCTGGGGTAAGGCCTGTCGTGTCCATGCCTGCCACGCTAAAGTTTGACACTGGTGTCAATGTCAAGCCCCTGCCCGGAGGTGCGTCATGAAGATCGGTGAGCTCGCCACGCGGACGGGGGTCACGACCCGCCTCATCAGGTACTACGAGCAGCAGGACCTGCTCGAGGCAGACCGGGCGGCCAACGGCTACCGCACCTACACCGAGGCTCACGTCGAGCGGGTGAGCCGCGTCGCCGGCCTGGTCCAGGCGGGCATCCCGACCCGGCTGGTCAAGATCCTCCTCGACGCCGAGGACGCCGCGGAGCGCGAGGACCCGACCTGCCCGCGGGAGGTGGCCCAGCAGCTCGCCACGGAGCTGGTCGGGGTCCAGGCACGCATCGACTGCCTCACCCGGAGCCGGGACTCGATCCGCAGGTTCCTGACGGCGACCCAGCACGAGGTGCTGCTCCGGGAAGCACAGGAGCCCGCAGCCGCCGCCGTCTGACCTGCGAACAGGCCGGAGGACGGGGGCCGCGGGCTCTGTGCCGCAGCTCGGGACGAAGGGTCACTCGACCCCGAGCAGCACCTCCACCGCTCGGCTCAGGAACGCGTCGACCGAGGCCTCGTCGTAGGCCTCCGGCCCACGGGCCCGGCCGAACGTCGCCGACCGGATGTCACCGGCCGTCAGCGGCTCCTGCCGGTCGAAGTAGCCGATCAGCCGGTCGCACAGGTCGTCGACGTCGTCCTTGTCGTAGCCCTGCGAACCGCGGTCGGCGGGCGCGAACTTCTCGCCGTCGGGCCGGCCCAGCCGTCCGTACAGCGAACGCGCGCGCTCGGCGAGCGCGTTCATCCAGGCCTGCTGACCGTGCGCCGAGGCGTACTCCGCACGCTGCCGCGCGATGAACGCCGCCTCGAGACGGTCGAGCGCCGCGTCGACCTCGTGGGTGTTGTACCCGCCACGGGTCAGGTCGAACGTCGAGGCCTGGATGTCGGCACTCGTCAGCCGTTCGGCCGTGCGCCCCTCGTACGCCTGCCGGGCATGCTCGAAGAACTCGTCGACCTCGTCCTTGTCGTACCCGGTGCGCATCTTGGGAACGCTGTTGAACATCCCACTCACTCGTCGTCCTCCTCAGCCGCCAGCTGCCCGCAGGCACCGTCGATGTCGCTGCCGCGGGTGTCACGGATCGTGGTCGGGATCCCGTGCCCGCGCAATCGTGCCACAAACTCGTCCTCGACATCCCGGTCGCTCGCGGTCCAGATGGAGCCCGGCGTCGGGTTGAGCGGAATAGGGTTCACGTGCACCCAGCCCTTGCCCCGCGAGTTGAGCTTCTCGCCCAGCAGGTCGGCCCGCCAGGCGTGGTCGTTCATGTCCTTGATGAGGGCGTACTCGATGGAGACGCGGCGCCCGGTCACCTCGAAGTAGTTCCGTGCGGCGTCCAGCGTCTCGTCGACGTTCCAGCGCGTGTTGATCGGCACCAGCTCGGAGCGCAGGTCGTCGTCGGGCGCGTGCAGCGACAGCGCGAGGGTCACCGGGATGCCCTCCTTGGTCAGCTTCTGCATGGCCGGGACCAGGCCCACCGTGGAGACCGTGATGTTGCGCGCCGACATGCCGAGCCCCTCGGGCTGGGGCGCCACCAGCGTGCGCACCGTCTCGATGACCGCCTTGTAGTTGGCCAGCGGCTCGCCCATGCCCATGAACACCAGGTTGTTCAGCCCGGTGACGCCGCCGGGGATCTCGCCGTCCGCCAGCGAGCGGAACGCCGCGCGCACCTGCTCCAGGATCTCCGCCGTGGACAGGTTGCGCGTCAGGCCGAGCTGGCCGGTCGCGCAGAACGGGCAGGCCATGCCGCAGCCGGCCTGGCTGGAGACGCACAGCGTGGTCCGGTTCGGGTAGCGCATGAGGACCGACTCGACCTTGGCGTCGTCGAACAGGTGCCACAGCGTCTTGACCGTGGTGCCGCCGTCGGCCTCCAGCTTGCGCGTGGGGCGGATGAGCTGGGGGAACATCGTGGCCGCGAGGGCCTCCCGGGACTTCGCCGGGAGGTCCGTCATCTGCGCGGCGTCGCTCGTGTAGTGCGTGAAGTAGTGCGTGGCGAGCTGCTTGGCCCGGAAGGCGGGCTCCCCCGCCTCCAGCACCGACGCCACGCGCTCCTCGGGCGTGAGGTCGGCGAAGTGCCTCGGCGGCTTGCCGCGGCGCTTCGGCGCCATCTGCAGCGGGATCGCCGGGGTCTCGTCCGACGGACGCACGACGGGCTGGGCAAGGGGAGTTTTCATCAGGCAACCACCGAGAGCACGAGATAGACGAAGGGCGCTGTGATGACCAGCGAGTCGAGGCGGTCCAGCACGCCCCCGTGCCCCGGGAGCAATGAGCCCATGTCCTTCAATTCTAGGTCACGCTTGAGGAGCGACTCAGCGAGATCGCCGACCGTGGCAGTGACGGCGGTCATGACGCCGAGCGCGATCCCGAGGATCGGGCTCTCGCCCAGGCCGTACACCGCCCCGACCACGCCCACCGCCGTGGCCAGCACGATCGAGCCGGCCAGGCCCTCCCACGACTTCTTGGGGCTCACGGTCGGCGCCAGCGGGTGGCGGCCGAGCATGACGCCGGCGATGTAGCCGCCGGTGTCGTTGGCGACCGCCAGCAGGATGAACAGCGCCACGCGGATCTCGCCGTCGGGCTGCGCCAGCATCAGGACCACGAAACCGGCCAGGAACGGGAGGTAGGACGCGGCGAAGACCGCGGCCGCCGAGTCCCGCACCGCGCTGAGGCCGGAGCCGTCGAGCGCCCGCCACACCACGGTCGCGGCCACGGTCAGCACGAACGCCACGAACAGCGCCTCCGGCCCGCCCCGGTAGGCGGAGACGATCATGCCGGCGGTCCCGACGAACAGCGGGATCATCGGCAGCCGCAGGTCGCGGCGCGCGAACGCCTGCCGCAGCTCCCACAGCCCCGCCCACAGCAGGACGACCACGAACGCCACGAACGGCTCGGGTCGCCAGTACAGCGACGCGCCGACGATGCCGAGCAGGCCGACGCCCACGAGGATGGCGGCGGGCAGGTTACGGCCCGCGCGCGACTTCTTCGCGGCGGGTTCGGGTTCCGGGCTCACGGCGGTGTGCGCGTTGTCTCGCTCTGTCGTGTCTCGAGGCGGTGCGGGCATCAGACCTCGAGCAGCTCGCTCTCCTTGCCGGCAAGCAGCTGGTCGATCATCTCGACGTGGCTCTTGGTGATCTTGTCCAGCTCCTTCTCCGCGCGCACGACCTCGTCCTCGCCGGCCTCGCCGTCCTTGACGATGCGGTCCAGCGTCTCCTTGGCCTTGCGGCGGATGTTGCGCACCGAGACGCGCGAGTCCTCGGCCTTCTGCTTGGCGAGCTTCACGTAGTCGCGGCGCCGCTCCTCCGTGAGGGAGGGCAGCACGATGCGGATGGCGTTGCCGTCCGTCGCCGGGTTCACACCCAGGTCGGAGTCACGCAGCGCCTTCTCGACGGCGGGCACCGAGCTCTTGTCGAACGGCGCGACCAGCACGGTCCGCGCGTCCGGGATGTTGAAGGACGCGAGCTGCTGCAGCGGCGTGGGCGCGCCGTAGTAGTCGACGGTGATCTTGCTGAACATGCCGGCGTTCGCGCGTCCGGTGCGGATGCCCGCGAAGTCCTCCTTGGCGACCTCGATCGCCTTCTCCATCTTTTCCTCGGCTTCGAGGAGGGTCTCGTCGATCACCACTGCTCCTGTCGTTGGTCTACGGGTGGTGCCGGGGCCACTCTACGGACACTTTGCCCGGCTACCGAAAGGTTCGCGCGTTACCCGGCCTGGCCGGGCCGCACAGGTCAGCGCGTCGTGATCAGCGTGCCGATCGGCTCGCCGGCGAGCGCGCGGGTGACGTTGCCCTCGCCCTCCATGCCGAAGACCCGCATCTGGACGTCGTTGTCGCGGCACATCGCCAGCGCCGTGTCGTCCATCACGCCGAGCCGGTTCACGAGGGCGTCGGTGTAGGTCAGGTGGTCCAGCTTCTTCGCGTCCGGGTTGCGGCGGGGGTCGGAGTCGTACACGCCGTCGACCCCGTTCTTGCCCATGACGACCTGCTCGCAGCCCGTCTCCAGGGCGCGCTGCACCGCCACGGTGTCGGTGGAGAAGTAGGGCATGCCGGCCCCCGCGCCGAAGATGACCACGCGGCCCTTCTCCAGGTGCCGGATGGCGCGCAGCGGGATGTACGGCTCGGCGACCTGGCCCATCGTGATGGCGGTCTGCACGCGGGTCTTGACGCCGGCCTGCTCCAGGAAGTCCTGCAGGGCGAGGCAGTTCATGACCGTGCCGAGCATGCCCATGTAGTCCGCGCGGGCGCGGTCCATGCCGGCCACGCTCAGCTCGGCGCCGCGGAAGAAGTTCCCGCCGCCGACGACGATGGCCACCTGCACGCCGTCGCGCACGGCCACGCCGATCTCCTTCGCGATGCGGCGGACGACGTCGGCGTCCAGCCCCACGCTCCCGCCGCCGAACGCCTCGCCCGACAGCTTCAGGAGCACACGCCGCGCCGGCTTGCCCTCCTCGTCCACCGCGAAGTTCTGGGTCGCCTCGTCACTCACTGGTCAGTCACCCTTCGATCGTCACTGCCGGGACACCGCCCTCCCGGAATACTGCGCCCGACTCGCGGGCGACGCACCTCTGCACCGCGCAGAGGCCTCCGGGCCCGACCTCGAGACCCCTGGTGCGAGGTGGAGCCCGCCCCGCTCTACCCCACACCAAAAGTATCGAAGCCGTGCCGCGCTCCTGGTGGAGCGTGGCGTGCGAGCCGGCGTCGTCCCTCGGACGGCCCGGCCGCGTATGCGTCGGCCCGGCCCGCGCCGAAGCGCGGACCGGGCCGAACGAGCTGCGTCAGGAACCGACGCGGAAACGCACGAACGCGGTCAGGGCACCGTTCACCGAGGCGACGTGCTTGGCGACCGTGGTCTTCGGGTCCTTGGCCAGCGGCTGGTCCACCAGGACGACCTCCTTGAAGAAGCCGTTCAGGCGACCCTCGACGATCTTGGGCAGCGCGGCCTCCGGCTTGCCCTCGTTCTTCGAGGTCTCCAGAGCGATCTCGCGCTCCTTCTCGACGACGTCCGCCGGGACCTCCTCACGCGTGAGGTACTTCGGGGCCATCGCGGCGACGTGCTGCGCGACGTCCTTGGCGACGGCCGCACCGGCCTCGTCGGTGACCACGAGGACACCGATCGACGGCGGCAGGTCCTTGGCCGTCTTGTGCAGGTAGGTCGTGACCTTCGGGCCCTCGACGCGTGCGACGCGGCGCAGGACGAGCTTCTCGCCCAGCGTGGCGCCCTGTGCGGCGATGAGCTCGGCGACGGTGCCCTCGCCGGCGGGGGCGGCGGCAGCCGCGACCTCGTCGGCGGCACCGGCGGCCGCGGTGGCCTCCAGGACGGCCTCGGCCAGCGAGATGAACTTCTCGTTCTTGACGACGAAGTCGGTCTCGGCGTTCAGCTCGATCATCGTGGCGACCTGGCCGGCCGCGGTGTCCTCGACCTTGACGGCGACGAGACCCTCGGACGTGGCGTTGCCCTCGCGCTTGGCGGCGCGGGCCAGGCCCTTGGTCCGGATGATCTCGATGGCCTTGTCGGCGTCGCCGTCGGCCGCGTCCAGGGCCTTCTTGACGTCGAGCATGCCGGCGCCGGTCCGCTCACGCAGCGCCTTGATGTCAGCGGCGGTGTAGTTCGCCATTGTTCTGGTCCTCCGTGCAGTCGTGTTGTTCGTGGGAGGTCGTCCGACCCGAGGAACGGTGCGCTGACCGGGCCGACACGAGGTCGGCCCGGTCAGCGCGGCGCGTCACTTCTCGGTGTCGGCCTCGGGGGCGGCGGCCGGAGCAGCCTCGGCGGCCTCGGCGGCCTCCACGACCTCGGCGGGAGTGGCCGGGGTGGCGGCGGCAGCGGCCTCGGCGGCCGCCTCCTCGACGGTGCCCTCGGCGGTCGCGGCCGGCGTCTCGACCGTGCCCTCGGTGGTGTCGCCGGCCAGGAGCTCGCGCTCCCACTCGGCCAGCGGCTCGGCGGCGGGCTCGGTCTCGGCACCGGTCTTGCTGCCACCCGAGTGGCGCTGCATGAGGCCCTCGGCGGCGGCGTCCGCGATCACGCGGGTGAGCAGCGTGACGGAGCGGATCGCGTCGTCGTTGCCCGGGATCGCGTAGTCGACCATGTCGGGGTCGCAGTTGGTGTCGAGGATCGCCACGACGGGGATGCCCAGCTTGCGGGCCTCGTCCACCGCGAGGTGCTCCTTGTTGGTGTCGACGATCCAGACGGCCGAGGGAACCTTGGCCATGTCACGGATACCGCCGAGGGTGCGCGCGAGCTTGTCCTTCTCGCGGCGCAGCACCAGGAGCTCCTTCTTCGTGAGGCCCGAGGCGGCCACGTCGTCGAAGTCGATCTCCTCGAGCTCCTTGAGGCGCTGGAGACGCTTGTGCACCGTGGTGAAGTTGGTGAGCATGCCACCGAGCCAGCGGTGGTTCACGTAGGGCATGCCGACGCGGGCGGCCTGCTCGGCCACCGGCTCCTGGGCCTGCTTCTTCGTGCCGACGAAGAGGATGGAGCCGCCGTGGGCGACCGTCTCCTTGACGAAGTCGTAGGCGCTGTCGATGAAGTGCAGCGACTGCTGCAGGTCGACGATGTAGATACCGTTGCGCTCCGTGAAGATGAAGCGCTTCATCTTCGGGTTCCAACGGCGGGTCTGGTGTCCGAAGTGGACACCGCTCTCGAGGAGCTGGCGCATGGACACGACGGCCATGACACGTCCTTTCGGTGCGGTCCGGGATCGACCCGGGGCTCCGCACGCATTTCAGGCGGCACAGGACGCAAGGCCCTGGACCACGGTTCGGTTGGTGGCACCCTCTCGTGACGGTGCCCCTGGCGCCACGTCGTGCCCGACGCCGACCCCCAGGGGCCGGACCACTGCCGGACGCGACTCGATGTGACGCGCGATGTCGACCAGGTGTTCTCCCTGCCAGGCAAGCAGTCAGCCGAGCTGGACGCCTGCCGGACGGGCAGCACATGCCGGTCGCGGGTTGAAGTCTACCCGACCGGCCCCCGCGGCGAGGACCCGCACGAGGGGCCCCGGCTGTGACGTCGCACGCTCCCTCGCGGACGCTCCTCCGGGCGGCTCCCCGGCCGTTCCCCGGGTCGTTCCTCGGGTCGTTCTCCGCAGCTCGTGACAGCGCCCGCGAGACCCTTGTGACGGTGGCGACGGGGAACGAGCGCGACCACAGGAGGGTCCGGGACGGGTTCGTGCACAGGCGGGCTGTTCGTCGCCGACGCCGTCGGGATCGCGGGGCGATGCTCGAGGCATGACGACGCCTCGCTCTGCTCATGCTCCCCGCCGTGCGGCCCACCGCCGGACGGTCGCCGCGGTCCTGACCACGCTGCTCACCCTCGTGCTGGCCGCGCTCGTGCTCACCGCTCTCGTGCCGGCTCCGCCGGCCGCCGCCCTGCGCTCCGGGCCGGACGTCGCCGTCCGGCTGGGTGTCGACGCCCGACCCGGGGCCGCTGGGGCTGACGGCCCGCCGGGCGACGGGTCGGGTGGCGGGTGGGGCGGCGGGTGGGGCGGCGGCGCGGATGCCCGCGCCGTAGGTACCGGCTACGTGCCGCCCGTCGCGGGCGTGGACCCGCCGGCCGGCGTGGAGCGGCTGTTCGACCCGCCCGCGGAGGAATGGGGCGCGGGACACCGTGGCGTCGACCTGGCCGCCGCGGCCGGCGCGCGGGTGCTCTCCCCCGGTCCGGGCGTGGTGACGTTCGCGGGGCAGGTGGCGCGGCGCGGGGTCATCGTGGTCACGCACGCGGACGGTCTGCGCAGCAGCCTGGAGCCGGTGGCTGCGTCCGTGCCGGTCGGCACCGCGGTCGCCGCGGGGACGGCGGTCGGCGTCGTCGAGGGGAGCCCGGGCACGGACGAGCCGGGCACGGACGGCACCAACCACGGCGCGGCGCCGAACCACTGCGCGCCCCGGTCCTGCGTGCACTGGGGCGTGCGGCGGGGCGAGCGCTACATCGATCCGCTGTCCCTGCTGGACCGTCCGCCGATCGTGCTGCTGCCGGACCGCTGAACCTCAGGTCCGGGCGCCGACAGCAGCACCGCGCGCCGGCCGACCGCGCGCCGGCGCTGACCCGAGGCTCCGCGGGGCGACGCGCACCACCCGCCGCTCAGGCGCGCGGGAAGGCCTGGGCGTAGACGCTGCGCAGCCGCTCGGCGTCCACGTGGGTGTAGCGCTGGGTGGTCGCGAGGTTCGCGTGGCCCAGCACCTCCTGCACGGCACGCAGGTCGGAGCCGCCCTGCAGCAGGTGCGTCGCGGCGGAGTGCCGCAGCGCGTGGGGCGCGACGTCGTCGACGCCGGCCTGGGCCGCGAGCCGGTGCACGGCCTCGCGCACCTGGCGCTGACCCCAGCGTCCACCACGCTCCCCCACGAGGAAGGCGTCACCCGTGGCGGCGGTCATGAACGCGGGCCGGCCGTCGGTCAGCCACGCGTCGACGGACCGCGCGGCGGGGATCCCGAACGGGACGACCCGCTCCTTGCCACCCTTGCCGAGCACCCGTACGAGCCGGTCGCGCGCGTCCACGTGCCCGACGTCGACCGAGACCAGCTCACCCACGCGGATACCCGCGCCGTACAGCAGTTCCGCGGCGACCCAGGAGCGCAGGGCCGCGGGGCGGGACGCCTCGTCGGCCTCGTCCGCGGCGGCCCGGGCGCCGTCGAGCAGCCGGCCGGCGGCGTCCACGTCGAGCACCGTGGGTAGCGTCCGCGGCACCTTGGGGCTCGCGAGCCGCGCCGACGGGTCGACGGGCACGAGCCCGGCGCGGTGCGCCCAGCGCAGGAACGCCCGGGCCGAGGCGCCGCGGCGGGCGAGCGTGGAACGCGCGAGCCCGCGGTCGGACTGCGACGCGAGCCACCCGCGAAGCAGCGTCAGGTCGATCTCGTCGAGGCTCGTGCTCCCGTGCCGCATCGCGTACCGCAGCAGGTCGGTCACGTCCGCCACGTAGGCACGCCGCGTGTGGGCGGAGTGCCCGCGCTGCGCGTGGAGGTAGCCGGCGAAGCGGGACACGGCGTCGGACAACTGCTCGGGCAGCCGAGGCAAGCCGGACAGGTCGGTAAGGTCCACGTTTGCCAGTGTGCAGCCGGACCGCCACGGGGTGAAGCAGGCGCGCCGCGTTGCGCGGTCCGGTGCGTCGCCGCCCCGGGCCGCTCTGCCAGACTGTCGGGTCGGACTGTCCGGTCGGACAGGCTCCCACCGGACGAGTGCAGGAGGACCGCGATGATGCGTGCCGTACAGGTGACCGAGTTCGGTGGGCCCGAGGTGCTGCGGCCCCTCGAGGTGCCGGAGCCGAGCGCAGGACCGGGGCAGGTGCTGATCGAGGTGTCGCGCATCGGCGTGAACTACGCCGACACGCACCAGGTCGAGAACTCCTACCAGACGCCGACCCGGCTGCCGTTCGTCCCCGGGAGCGAAGTCGTCGGACGCACGCCGGACGGGCGGCGGGTCGCCGCACTGCTGACCGGCGGGGGCGGGTACGCCGAACGAGCGGTCGCCGACGCGGCGATGACCTTCCCCGTGCCGGACGACGTCGACGACCTCACGGCGCTCTCCATGCTGGTGCAGGGCACGACCGCCTGGATCCTGCTGCGCAAGAACGCGCACCTCGAGCCGGGCGAGTCCGTGGTGGTGCACGCGGCCGCGGGCGGTGTCGGCACGATCGCCGTGCAGCTCGCGAAGGCCGGGGGCGCCGGCCGGGTCGTCGCCACGGCGAGCACGACCGACAAGCGCATGCTGGCCCTCGGCCTCGGCGCGGACGTCGCCGTCGACTCCCGCGCCGACGACCTGCGGACGGCGCTGCTCGACGCCAACGGAGGGCGCGTCGACATCGTGCTCGACATGGTCGGCGGCACCACGACCGACCAGAGCATGGCCACGCTCGCGCCCTTCGGCCGGCTCGTCTTCTACGGCATGGCGGGGCGCGAGCAGCCCAAGCCCGTCGAGCTGCGCAACCTGCTCGGCCACAGCAGCACGGTCGCGGGCATGTGGCTGCCGCACGTCTTCCGGCTGCCCGGCAACCTCTACGCCCGGGCACTGTCCGAGCTGTTCGACCTCGCCCGCAGCGGCCAGATCCGTGCCGTCTCGGGCGGCGAGTACCCGCTGTCCGACGCACGCGGCGCGCACGAGGCCCTGCGCTCGCGAGGCACCGTCGGCAAGCTCCTGCTCGACCCGACCGTCTGACCGACCAACCGGGCGCCGGCCCGGTCCCGGCGGCCGGACAGGACCGGACCGGACCGGACCGGGCCGGGCCGGGCCGGGCCGGGCCGGGCCGGGCCGGGCCGGGCCGGGCCGTGTTGAGCCAGGCCCCGGCCGGCTCACCGCCTGCCCTGGCCGGCTCACCGCCTGCGCCAGCCTCCGTCCTGCTGCTCGGCCAGCCCCATCAGCTCCAGCAGCCCGAGCGCCCCGGTCGTGTCGGCGAGCGCGATCCCGGCGGTGCGGGCGATCGACCGTGCGTGGGCCGGCTTGCGCACGGGCAGGGCGTCGAGCACCGCCTTGCCCGCCGCGTCGAGGTCGTCGCCCGGCCGGGTCTCGCCGCGGCGAGGCGGTGCGGTCTCACCGAGGTCGCCGACCAGCTCGGCGGCCTCCGCCGCGTCCGTGATGCAGACGGCCGCGCCCCGGCGAAGCAGCTCGTGGCAACCGCCGGACGCCATCGACGTGACCGGCCCCGGCACCGCGCCGAGCGGACGCAGGAGCTTCGCGGCGTGGTTGGCCGTGGACAGCGCGCCGGAACGCAGCGCGGCCTCGACCACCACTGTCCCCGCCGTGAACGCGGCGATCAGCCGGTTGCGCTGGAGGAACCGCTGCTTGCCCGGCACGGAACCCGGCGGCACCTCGCTCACCAGGGCGCCCTGGTCCGCCGCGCGCCGGAGCAGGTCCGTGTTGGCCGCGGGGTAGAGCCGGTCGACCCCGCCCGCGAGGAACGCCACCGTCCGCGCCCCGGAGACCAGGGCGCCCCGGTGCGCCTCCGCGTCGATCCCGTGGGCGCCGCCGGAGACCACGGTGAACCCCCGGTCGGCCAGCCCGCACGCCAGGTCCCGCGTCACGCGGACGCCGTAGCCGGTGCAGGCGCGCGAGCCCACCAGCGACACCGAGCGCGCCGCCAGCCCGGCCAGGTCGGCATCGCCCCGCACCCACAGCGCCAGGGGCGCGGTGGCACCGAGCCCCGCGAACGACAGGGGCCAGCCCGGGTGGTCCGGCGTCAGGAACGTGCCGTCGTACCGGCCGAGCACGACGAGCTCGCCCTCGGGATCGAGCCGGTCGAGCCGGGGCGTCCAGCGCCGCACCGCGGCAACCACCAGCCCTGCTGTCCGGGCCCCGGACGCGTCCGGCCCCTCGGCGACCTCCCCGAGCACGTGGCCGGGGGCGTCGGCGCGCCCACCCGGGGCCTGGACCGCGGCCGACATCCCGCCGATCCGCCGCAGGACGGCACCGGCCCGGTCGGGCGCCCGGGCGGCGTCGAGCAGCCAGTCGAGCGCGTCCACGGGGCCGAGCTGCTCGACCAGCGCGCCGGCCACCGGGTCGCCCGGCTCGGCGATGCGGCTCCACGCGGCGCGCGCCAGCACCGGGTCCGCCGGGTCGAACCGGAGCCGTGCACGGGGCAGTTCGAAGAGCGCCTCAGCCATGGTCGCCTCCCGTGCGCAGCAGCAGCGCATTCCCGACGTCGAACACCGTGGGCGCGTCGCGCCCGGCGAGGTCGGCGATGGTCCAGGCGATCCGCAGCACCCGGTCCACGCCGCGCAGGCTCAGCCGCCCGGCGGTCATCGCCCGCTCGATCGGCGTGAGCAGACCGGGGTGCGGCCGGAGCAGATCACGCAGGAACCGCCCGGGCATCTCCGCGTTGGTGGACCAGGGCGTGTCGGACAACCGGGCGCGGGCGGCCTGCCGCGCGGCCAGCACCCGGGCGGCCACCACCGACGTCGGCTCGGACGTGCCCTCCAGCCGCTCGACGCGGTCCACCGGCTGCACCTCGACCTGCACGTCCACCCGGTCCAGCAGCGGCCCGGAGAGCCGTGCGAAGTACCGGCGCCGGGTGGTCGGCGAGCAGGAGCAGTCCAGGCCCTTGCCGATGGCCAGCCCGCAGGGGCACGGGTTGGCCGCGAGAACGAGCTGGAACCGCGCCGGATAGCGCGCCGAGCCGCCCGACCGGTGGATCACCAGCTCGCCCTGCTCCAGCGGCTGCCGGAGCGTCTCCAGCACCCGGGCGCCGAACTCGGGGGCTTCGTCGAGGAAGAGGATCCCGCGGTGCGCCAGCGACACCGCCCCCGGCCGCGGGATGCCCGACCCGCCGCCCACGACCGCCGCCTGGGTCGCCGTGTGGTGCGGGTCCTCGTACGGGGGCCGGCGGATCAGACCTCCGCCCGGGTCGAACGTGCCCGCCACGGAGTGCACAGCGGTGACCTCGACGGCCTCGCGGTCGGTCAGGTCGGGCAGGATCCCCGGCAGCCGGGAGGCCAGCATCGTCTTGCCGGCGCCCGGCGGCCCGACGAGCAGCAGGTGGTGCCCTCCGGCGGCCGCGACCTCCAGGGCCCTGCGCGGCTCCTCCTGACCCACGACGTCGGCCAGGTCGCCCGGCAGCCGCGCCACCGGCGCCGAGCGGACCGGCCGCACCGCGACGACCTCGCGCACCAGCTCCGGCGGGCCGCCGTGCAGCGCCACCACCTCGGCCAGGCTCGTGGCCCCCACGACCCTCGCCCCCGGCACGAGCCGCGCCTCGTCGGCGTCGCCGGCCGCCACCACGACGTCCGGGTAGCCCGCGGCCACGGCCGCCGCCACGGTCGGCAGCACGCCCCGGACCGGCTGGACGCGCCCGTCGAGGCCGAGCTCGCCCAGGTGCACCACGCGGTCCAGCCCGGTCCTGCTCATCCCCGGGGACGTCGGCCCGTCGGTGCCCGCGAGGATAGCGACCGCGATCGCCAGGTCGTACGCGCTGCCCTGCTTGCGCAGCGACGCGGGCGACAGGTTGACGGTGATCTTCTTGACCGGCCACGGCAGCCCCGTGGAGGTCACCGCGGCCCGCACCCGGTCGCGGGACTCGCTCAGCGCGGCGTCGGGCAGCCCCACCAGCGTGAATCCCGGGACCGACGCCGCGAGGTGCGCCTGCACCTCCACCACGTGCCCCTGCATCCCGACGAGCGACACCGCCCGGGTGGTCGCGATCCCCATCACGCCACCGACTCGAGGTGCTCGACGACGGCGGGCCCCTGCCGCTGCAGCGTCACCGCGACCACGTCGATGCGGATCGCGCCGAACCGGGTGCGCACGTCGGGCAGCACCGGCACCGGGCTGCCCGGGGGCGCCTCCTCCTGCAGCCGCGCCGCGGCGAGGCGGTCAGCGGCCAGCCGTTCCCGGAAGACGGTGAGCCACTGCCCCGTCAGCCGCTTGATCCGGGTCAGCTTGCGCGGCGTCACCGCCTCCGCCGGATGCCCGTACCCCAGCCCCGACCTGGTCTTGACCTCGACCACCACGAGCACGTCGCCGTCCAGCGCGACGATGTCGAGCTCACCCTCCGTGCCGCGCCAGTTCGTGTCGAGCACCTGCCAGCCGCGCGCCTCCACGTGCCGCAGCGCGACCCGCTCGCCGTACCGGCCCACGCCATCCTTCTTCGCCATCGCGTCCACCTCCGTGACCAGCCTTGGTCACGCGGGGACCGCCCGACGGCGTCCGCGGGGTCACCTGTGCACGGATCGATGATCCACAGGGTCGGCGTCGCGCTCGAACCGCTGGAACCTCGTCACGAGGGTCTGTGCCGCTCGACGGGGAATCTCCGCGGGAGCCGCCAGAGCGGGACCCGTCAGAGCGCGAGCTCGGCCTTGGCCAGCTCCTCGACGTTCACGTCCTTGAACGTCACCACACGCACCGACTTCACGAACCGCGCCGAGCGGTAGACGTCCCACACCCAGGCGTCGCCGAGCCGCAGCTCGAAGTACACCTCGCCCGCCGCGGACCGCACCTGCAGGTCCACCTGGTTGGCGAGGTAGAACCGGCGTTCGGTCTCCACCACGTAGGCGAACAGGCCCACCACGTCGCGGTACTCGCGATAGAGCGCTAGCTCCATCTCCGTCTCGTAGTTCTCAAGGTCTTCGGCGCTCACGACGACATCATCCCACCGACGCCGCAGTTCCGGGCAGGTTCCAGGACTTGCGGTGGTGTGGCGTGGGCCCGTGCAGCCCGAGGGCGTCCATGTGCGCCTTCGCGCTGTAACCCTTGTTCTGGTCCCAGGCGTACTCGGGGTGCCGCTGCGCCAGCTCGACCAGGATCGCGTCGCGCTCCACCTTGGCCAGCACGCTCGCCGCCGCCACGGACGTACAGCTCATGTCGGCCTTGATCAGCGTCCGCACGGCGGGCTCCGGCACGTCGTCCTCGGGGGCGTCCGCCGCGGCGAACAGGTCGAGCGCGGGCGTGGAGAGCCAGTTGTGCTTGCCGTCCAGCACGACGACGTCGACGTCGCCGCACACCTGCCGCACCTGGGCCAGCGCGCGCCGGCCGGCCATCCGGAGCGCGGCGATGATCCCGTGCTCGTCGATCTCGGCCGGACCCGCGTGCCCCACGCCCCACGCCACCGCCCAGCGCCGCACGGCGGGCGCGATGGCCTCGCGCGCGCCGGGCGTGAGCAGCTTCGAGTCGGCGACGCCCTTGGGACCGGTGCGCGTGGCCGCGTCGACCACGACGACGCCCACGCTGACGGGCCCGGCGAGAGCGCCGCGCCCCACCTCGTCCATACCCGCCACGAGGCGGGCGCCCGAGGCGAGGAGCGCCCTCTCCTGCCGCAGCGTGGGCACCTTGCGCACCGCCTACTTCTCCGCGGGAGGCGCGTCCGGGACGCCGCTGAAGACGTCGCTCGGGTTGCTGTGCCAGTTCAGGCGGTCCAGCGGCCACACGGTCGCGAACGCCGTGCCCACCACGTTGTCGATCGGCACGAACCCGCCGCCCGGCTTCCCGCGGTTGTACCGCGAGTCCTGCGAGTTCTGGCGGTTGTCCCCCATGACCCAGAGCATGTCGTCGGGCACGGTGACCTCGAACGGGTCCTGGCTGGGGATCGACCCGTCCTTGATGTACGTCTCGTCGATCGGCGCGCCGTTCACCGACACCCGGCCCTCGGCATCGCAGCAGACCACCTTGTCGCCGGGCAGGCCGATCAGGCGCTTGATGAGGTGGTCGCCCGTGTCCTGCGGCAGCAGCCCGACCGTCGTCAGGAACGAGACCGCCGCGTCGCCGACCGGGCCGCGCTCCGGCGGCACGTACGGCGGCAGCCAGTCGCCCGGGTCCACGAAGACGACGATGTCCCCGCGCTCCAGGTCGAACGGGCCGGGCGTCAGCCGCGACGCCATGACCCGGTCACCCTCGGTCAGCGTGTCCTCCATGGACGCGCTCGGGATGTAGAACGGCTGCACCAGCAGCGTCTTGATCAGCCACGACAGGACCAGCGCGCTGACGACGATGATCCCGACTTCCCTGAGCATCGCGAGGACGCCCGACTGCTGCCGGCGCGGCTCACGACCGTGCGCGGCTCCACCCTGACGATGCGCCCCGCTGTTTCCCCACGGATCCTCTGCGCTCAAGGGCGTCCCATCGATAGGGGTGGGCGGTGCCACCCGGTCGAAACTCGTCACGAGCCTAACTCTGTCACCTTGGAGCGCCCCCGGCGAAATGGTCGGGCGGGCGAACATCAAGCCTGCCGAATATCCGCACAGACCGGACGTGATACAACACCGGCCGCCGTCCTCGCTCACGGAGGACGGCGGCCGGTGTCAGGGGAGCGCCGGAGCGCTCAGAACGCTCAGTTCTCGCGCTTCTCGCGGATCTTCGCCTTCTTGCCGCGCAGCTCGCGCAGGTAGTACAGCTTCGCGCGGCGGACGTCACCGCGGGTGACGACCTCGATCGACTCGATGGTCGGCGCGTGCAGCGGGAACTTGCGCTCCACGCCCACACCGAAGCTGACCTTGCGGACGGCGAACGTCTCGCCGATGCCGCCGCCGTGGCGGGAGATGACGACGCCCTGGAACGCCTGGACGCGGGAGCGGTTGCCCTCGACGACCTTGACGTTGACCTTGACGGTGTCACCGGCACGGAAGGCCGGGATGTCGGACCGCAGCGAGGCTGCGCCGATGTTGTCGAGCTTCTGCATCGTTCTCTCCGGGCCTGCCACAGGTCAGGCGCGAATCTCGTGGGCCCTGCCCCGGCCGGACGGCCGTCAGGGTCCCGAAAGGGTGTGGATGGCGGTGCGGCTTGACCCGGTCGGGGGCGGTTGCCCGCCCCGGTCGTCCCCTGTGGCAGAGACCTGACCGGCGACGCACCAACGGGCAATTCTGCCACACATATGTGTTCGAGGGGACACGTACGTGTGCTCTCACCACCTGAATAGGTGTGACCTGAACCCGTCCGGGTTACGCCAGCTCCAGCCCATCGCCGTCCGCCCCCGGCACCCAGCCCAGCTCCGCGAGCAGCTTCAGGTCGTGCTTGTCCAGACCCGCCACGTCCAGGGCCGCGATCATGTCCGGTCGCCGCGCCGCCGTCCGCTCCAGCGCCTGGTCCCGGCGCCAGCGCTCGATCTTCGCGTGGTGCCCCGACAGCAGCACCTCGGGGATCTCGAGGTCCGCCCACGACGGCGGCTTCGTGTACACGGGGTACTCCAGCAGCCCCGCGGCCCCGTGCGACTCCTCCACCAGCGAGTCCGGGTTGCCGACCATGCCGGGGATCAGCCGGGCCACGGCCTCGATCATCACGAGCGAGGCCACCTCGCCGCCGTTGAGCACGTAGTCGCCGATCGACAGCTCGTGCACGGTGACGCCGGCGGACCGGTAGTGCTCGGCCACGCGTGCGTCGATGCCCTCGTAGCGCCCGCAGGCGAACACGAGCTGCTCGGCCGACGCGAGGCTCTCGGCGTGCCGCTGGGTGAACACCTCGCCCGACGGCGTGGGCACGATCAGGTGCGCGCCCTCGGTGGCGGCGCCCAGCACGTCGTCGATCGCCTGGCCCCACACGTCCGGGCGCATGACCATGCCCGCTCCCCCGCCGAACGGGGTGTCGTCGACGGTACGGTGCCGGTCGGTGGTCCAGTCGCGCAGGTCGTGCACCCGCAGGTCCAGCAGGCCGCGCTGCCGCGCCTTGCCCACGAGCGACAGGTCGAGCACGGACAGGTAGTCCGGGAAGATCGAGACGACGTCGACGCGCACGTCAGTCGTCCTCGCCCTCGACGACGTCGCTGTCGTCGGCACGGTCGACGACGGCGGCGTCCGCGTCGCGGGCCAGCAGCCCGCCGGGCGGGGTGAGCACCACACGGCCACCCGGGACGTCGACCACCGGCACGATGGCCAGGACGAACGGCACCAGGGTGCGGGCCGTGCCGCCGTCGGGCAGGGTCTCCTCGACGAGCAGCGCCTCGTGGGCCGGCTGGTACTCCAGCGTGATCACCGTGCCGACCACGGTGCCGTCGGCGAGCTCGACCCGCAGGCCCGCGAGCTCGTGGGGGTACCAGGCGTCCTCCTCGTCGGAGACGTCCGCCTCCACGACGAGCTCGGTGCCACGCAGTTCCTCGGCGGCGTTCCGGTCGGCGATCTCGGCGAACGTGACCAGCCACCGCCCCTGGTGCTCGCGCGCCCGCGTCACCGTCAGCGGACCGGCGTCCGCCGGGACGGTCTCGAGCCGCTCGCCGATCGCGAGCCGGGTCTCCGGGTCGTCCGTGCGCAGGTCGAGGGCCACCTCGCCCTTGAGCCCGTGCGCCTTGCCGACGCGAGCCACGGTCAGCTGCATGTCACTCCTCGAAGATGAAGGTGGGGGTCTCGACAAGCTCGACCAGCGAGGACCAGCAGAGGAGCGCTCGACCGGCTGGCGGGGAATGAGCGAGGCCCGGTCCGCGTTCGGACCGGGCCTCGTCGTCGTGCTGGATGCCGGTGGTTCAGCGCCGGTCGACGTCCACGACGTCGACCCGCACCGGGCCCTCGGTGGCGAGCGCACCGATCACGGTGCGCAGGGCGCGCGCCGTGCGACCACCACGACCGATGACTCGGCCGAGGTCGTCCGGGTGCACGCGGACCTCGAGCAGGTCACCACGGCGGAGCGTCTTCGCGGACACGCGGACGTCGTCCGGGTTGTCCACGATGCCGCGCACCAGGTGCTCGAGGGCCTCCGAGAGCATCAGGCCTCGTCGCCCTCGGCCGGCGCAGCCGGAGCCTCGGCGGCGGCGGCAGCAGCCTTCTCGGCAGCCTTGGCCTTGGCCTTCTCGGCGTCAGCGTTCACGGCCTCGATGGCGGAGGAGGCGTCGGCCTTCTCGCCCTTGACGCGCAGGGTGCCCTCGGCGCCCGGCAGGCCCTTGAACTTCTGCCAGTCACCGGTCACCTTGAGCAGAGCGGCGACCTGCTCGGTCGGCTGCGCGCCGACACCGAGCCAGTACTGTGCGCGCTCCGACTTGATCTCGATGAGCGACGGCTCCTCGGTCGGGTGGTACTTGCCGATCTCCTCGATCACGCGACCGTCGCGCTTGGTGCGCGAGTCGGCGATGACGACACGGTAGTACGGGGCCCGGATCTTGCCGAGGCGCTTGAGACGAATCTTGACAGCCACGAAGTGGTCTCTCCTGGTTCTGATGGGATGGTCCGAGCACCGCGACGTGGGGTGAAGCAGTGTGTGGGACCGGGACACGGCCTGACCAGGTGAGAGGGGTCCGGGCACGCCGAGTACGTCGATATTGTGCCAGACGGCGCGCGGCCCCACCAACCACGCGTGCGTCACACGGGCACGGTCAGCGGGCGGCCGGGTAGACCGTGCCCCGCAGCACGACGGCGGTGGGGTGCCGGAGCACCTCGATGTCCTCGCGCGGGTCCGCCGGGTAGACCACGAGGTCGGCACTGGAACCCTCCACCACGGCCCCGAAGCCCAGGTAGTCGCGGGCGCGCCAGGACGCCATCGCCACGACCTCCGCCGCGGGGATGCCCGCCGCGACCAGCTCGGCGCACTCGTCGGCGATGCGGCCGTGCGAGATGGTCCCGCCCGCGTCGGTGCCGACCAGGAGCTGCACTCCGGCCTCGTGCAGGTCGCGGACCTGCTGGTACCGGCGCGCGTACATGGCCCGCATCCGCTCCGCGTAGCGCGGGTACTTGCCGTCGGCCTGCCCCGCGATGCTCTCGAACTGCCCGATCTGCAGCAGCGTGGGCGTGACCGCGATCCCCCGCCGGGCGGCCTCCGCCATGTGCTCGGCCGTCATGCCGGTGCCGTGCTCGATGCAGTCCACCCCGGCCGCGAGCAGCCCGTCGATCGTCTCCTCGCCGAAGGCGTGCACGGTCACCCGGGCCGCCTCGGCGTGCGCCACGGCGACGGCCTGGCGCAGCACGTCGTCGGGCCACAGGGGCCGGAGGTCGCCGTCGGCCCCGAGCGTGCGGTCGATCCAGTCCCCGACGAGCTTGACCCAGCCGTCGCCGCGCCGGGCCTGCGTGCGCACCTCGTCCGGGAGCAGCTCCGGGGACTCCAGCTCCAGCCCGAAGTTGCGCAGGTACCGCTTGGGCCGCGCCAGGTGCATGCCGGCCCGCAGCAGGTGCGGCAGGTCGGCGCGCTGGTGCACCCACGCGGTGTCCAGCGGCGAGCCGGCGTCCCGGATCAGGAGCACGCCGGAGTCGCGGTCCGCCACGGCCTGCTTCTCGGCCTCCTCCGGGGAGACGGCGCCCTCGGCCGCGAGCCCGATGTGGCAGTGCACGTCGACCAGGCCGGGCAGCGCCCAGCCCTCCAGCACCCGCATGTTGGTGCCCTGCGCCGACGGCCGGGTGAGGCTGACACGGCCGCCGCGGACCCACAGCTCCTCGGCCTCACGGTCGTCACCGAGCAGGATGCGCCCGCGGATCGCCGCGGTCGGACCTTCCAGCGCAGACATGCGGCTCCTTCGCTCTCCCCGTCACCCTGTGGACCTGTCCCCCTGCCACGCCACGGACACCCCGCCCGCCCCGGCGTCGTCGCCGGCCTCCGCCCCCGCCGGCACCGGCCGGCGGCACCGCGTCCGGCCGCCGGCCGGACCACACCTACCGACCCAGGAACTTCTCCAGGCCCGGGGGCAGCTCGATGTTGTTCAGGTCGGGCGCCTCGTCGCTCGGCTTCGGGCCCACCCCGAATGCCGACCCGGCGGGCGCGGCCGGCGTGGCGGCGGGTCCGCCGCCCAGGGCGCGCTGCATGGCTTCCTTCTCCTGCTGGGCGCGCTTGGCCGGGTTCCCGGACTTGCCCTTCTTGCCCTTCTTGGGCGGCGGCGTCTTGCCGCGCGACTTCTTGCCCATGCCCATGCCGGGGCCGCCGGGCATGGCGGGCATCCCGCCCGGGCCCATGCCGCCGCCCTTGGCCATCTGCCTCATCATCTTCTGGGCGTTGTCGAACCGCTCCAGGAGCTGGTTGATGGCCGTCGTCGTGGTGCCGGCGCCCTTGGCGATGCGGGCGCGGCGCGAGCCGTTGATGATCTTCGGGTTGTCGCGCTCCGCCGGCGTCATCGAGTGGATGATCGCCTCGATGCGGCCCACCTCGCGCTCGTCGAACTGGTCGAGCTGGTCCCGCATCTGGGCCATGCCCGGCAGCATGCCGAGCATCTTCTTCATCGAGCCCATGTTCTTCAGCTGCTGCATCTGCACCAGGAAGTCCGCGAGCGTGAAGTCCTGGCCGCTGGCGAGCTTGCCCGCCATCTTCTCGGCCTGCTCGGCGTCGAACGCCTTCTCGGCCTGCTCGATCAGGGTGAGCACGTCACCCATGTCGAGGATGCGGCTCGCCATGCGGTCGGGGTGGAAGACCTCGAAGTCCGTCAGCTTCTCGCCGGTGGACGCGAACATGATGGGCCGGCCGGTCACCTTGGCGACCGACAGGGCAGCACCACCGCGGGCGTCGCCGTCGAGCTTCGAGAGCACGACGCCGGTGAAGTCCACGCCGTCGGCGAAGGCCTTGGCGGTGTTCACCGCGTCCTGGCCGATCATCGCGTCGATGACGAACAGGACCTCGTCCGGGTTCACCGCGGCCCGGATGTCCGCGGCCTGCTTCATCAGCACCTCGTCGATGCCGAGGCGGCCCGCGGTGTCGACGATCACGACGTCGTGCTGGCGCTCCTTGGCGTACGCGACGCCGTCCCGCGCGACGCCGACCGGGTCGCCGATCAGGGGCGCGTCGGCCGCTGGGTCGTCGGCCTCCGAGGTGTTGCCCGGGTGCGGCGCGAACACCGGCACGCCGGCGCGCTCGGCCACCACGGAGAGCTGGGTCACGGCGTTGGGGCGCTGCAGGTCGGCGGCGACCAGCAGGGGCGTGTGGCCCTGGCCCTTGAGCGCGTGCGCGAGCTTGCCCGCCAGGGTGGTCTTACCGGCACCCTGGAGACCCGCGAGCATGATCACCGTGGGCGGCGTCTTGGCCAGCGTCAGCGGGCGCGTGGCCCCGCCGAGGATGTCGACGAGCTCCTCGTTGACGATCTTGACGACCTGCTGGGCGGGGTTCAGCGCACCGGAGACCTCGGACGACAGCGCGCGCTCGCGCACCGCCGCGGTGAACTCGCGCACCACGGGCACCGCGACGTCCGCGTCGAGCAGGGCGCGGCGGATCTCCCGCACGGTCGCGTCGATGTCCGCCTCGGAGAGACGGCCCCGCGTGCGCAGGTTCTTGAACGTCGAGGTAAGCCGGTCGGACAGGGAGTTGAACACGGACACAGCCTAATGGAGTCCTGTCGTCAGGGGTTCATCCGGGGAGGAGGGCCCGGGCCCGGTCGGTGAGCCCGTCCACGAGCTGCGAGCGCCACCCCGTCCACGCCTTCGGCCCGAGGGACGTGGTGTCCGCCTCGGTCAGGGACCGCAGCACGTCGAGCAGGTCGCGCCGGTGGTCCACGGCTTCCAGCAGGGTCGTCAGCGTCGCGGGGTCGTCGGGGTCGGCGCGCGTGGCCAGGTCGGCGAGCGTGAGGTGGTGGCGCACGAGCCGGGTCACGTCGTCGACCACGTCGGGAGCGAAGCCGGCGCGGGTCAGGATGCCCGGGACCAGCCGCGCGCCCTCCACGGAGTGGTCGGCCGCGCCGCGCACCTTGCCGATGTCGTGCAGGAGCGCGGCCAGCAGCAGGAGGTCGCCGGAGCGCTGCCCCGCGACGGTCGAGGGGTCGGGCAGCCGGCGCCGGAGGCGCGCCGCGACGGCGGCCGTCTCGACGAGGTGGCGGTCCACGGTGTGCCGGTGGATCGCCGCGCGCTGCGGCCGGTTGCGCACGTCGGCCCACTCGGGGATCCAGGAGGTGACGACCCCTGCGAGGTCGAGCGCCTCCCAGACGGGCACCTGGGCCTGCCCGGCGGCGAGCAGCGCGAGCAGGCTCTCGCGCGCGGCCGGGGGCCAGGGTTCGGGCAGGGGCGGCGACTTCTCCAGGCTCCGGATCGTCACCGGGGACAGCACGAGCCCGGTCCGCGCGGCGGTCGCCGCGGCGCGCAGGGGCAGCAGCGGGTCCGACGCCGGCCGGGTGCCGACGCCGAGCACGAGCTCGCCGTCGTGCTCGACCAGGCCGTCGCCCACGGAGCGCAGGCGGGGCGGCGTGCGCCGTCCGCGCACCATGATCGGCTTGCCCACGCCCACCGGCCGGGACAGCGCCTGGCGGGCGTGGCGGACGGTGGTGTCGAGCGCGTAGGAGATCACGCGGCCCGACTCGGCGAGGCTCGCCAGCAGCTCGTCGCCGTCGTCGTACCCGGTGCGCTCGGCGACGTCCTCGAGGTCGGCCAGCAGCAGGCGGCTGCTGCGCCGCCGGGTGACCACCTGGAGCGTGTCGCGCACGTCGAGCAGGTGTGTGTAGGCGGTGTCCACGGCCCCGTGCGGGCGGTCGGTGAGCCAGGTGGCGGCGAGCGCGGAGAGCAGCACGGCGTCCCGCATGCCGCCGCGGGCCTCCTTGAGGTCCGGCTCGATGAGGTAGGCGAGCTCGCCCGCCCGCTGCGCGCGGTCGCGCGTGGACGAGATGAGCTCGGGCAGGCGCCGCCGCGCCGCGGCGCGCCAGTCGGTCAGCACGGCGGACGCCGCCCGGTGCACGACGACGGCGTCGCCGGCCACCGCGCGCACGCTCAGCCAGCCGATCACCGCCGGGAGGTCGCTCGCCGCGACCTGCCGGGACTGGCTCAGCGACCGCACGGCGTGGTCGATGTCCACGCCCGAGTCCCACAGCGGGTACCAGAGCTTCTCGGCCACGCGCTGCAGCTCGTCGGGGCCGTGGGTGCGGCCGTCGTGCACGAGCACGAGGTCGAGGTCGCTCAGCGGGCCGAGCTCGCCCCGGCCCAGGCTGCCGACGGCCGCCAGGGCGATGCCCGACGGGTCGACGTCCTCGGTCGCCGCGGCGAACAGGTCCCCGAGGCGTTCGGTGACCCGCTGCCCGACGGCGGACCGCCGGGCCAGGCCGGACCGGCCCGGACCGGTGAGGCCCGTGGCGATGGAGAGGAGCTCGTCGCGGAGGCCCCGCACCCCGACCGGGGGGTGCGGGGCCTCCGCCTGCTCCCGGGTGCCCTCGGGCACCGGGTCACTTGTCATGCGTCGTCAGGCACTCCCGGATCAGAGCGCGGCGTCGCCGTGCTCGCCGGTGCGCACCCGGGCCACGTCCTCGACCGGCACGACCCACACCTTGCCGTCGCCGATCTTGCCCGTCTGCGCCGCGCCGACGATCGCGTCGGTCACCGCCGCGACGTCCTCGTCCGTGACGAGCACCTCGATGCGGACCTTCGGCACCAGGTCCACGGTGTACTCCGCACCGCGGTAGACCTCGGTGTGGCCCTTCTGTCGGCCGTAGCCGCTGGCCTCGCTCACGGTCATACCGCGCACCCCGGCACCCTCCAACGCCGTCTTCACGTCGTCGAGGCGGTGGGGCTGGATGACACCCGTGACAAGCTTCATGCGCTGCCTCCTAAGCAGTCGGGTAGCTGGACCGTAGTACGGTCAGCGCACCTCGGTGATGGTGGAGCCGGAGTTCTCGTACGCCGTCTCGCCGTGGACCGCCAGGTCGATGCCGCTGACCTCGGCCTCCTCGGAGACGCGCCAGCCCAGGGTCGCCTTGAGCGCCAGCCCGATGATGTAGGTGAGCACGAAGCTGTAGAGCACGGCCACCAGCGCGGCGACGATCTGGGTGAGCAGCTGCGTGACGCCGCCACCGTAGAAGAGGCCGTTGAGCGAGCCCTCGAAGTAGAACGAGTCGTAGCGGCCGTTCGTGGCGAAGAACCCGATCAGGATGGTGCCGACCAGGCCACCGACGAGGTGCACGCCGACCACGTCGAGCGAGTCGTCGTAGCCGAACTTGTACTTGAGGCCCACGGCCAGCGAGCACAGGACACCGGCGACGAGGCCGATGACGATGGCGCCCCACGAGTCCACCGTGCCGGCGGCCGGGGTGATCGCGACCAGGCCGGCGACGACACCGGAGGCGGCACCCAGCGAGGTGGCGGCGCCGTCACGGAACTTCTCGGTGGTCATCCAGGCGAGCATCGCGACGGCCGTGGCGACCAGCGTGTTGACCCAGGCGCGGCCGGCGGTGCCGTCCGCGGCGAGCTCGGAGCCCGCGTTGAAGCCGAACCAGCCGAACCACAGGAGGGCGGCGCCCAGCATGACGAACGGCAGGTTGTGCGGACGCATGGCCTCGGTGCCGAAGCCCTTGCGCTTGCCGATCACGAGGGCCAGCGCGAGGGCCGCGGCACCCGCGTTGATGTGGACGACTGTGCCGCCGGCGAAGTCGATCGGCAGCGAGAGGGCCGACGCGAGCCAGCCGGTGGCGCCGAACATGCCGCCGCCCCAGACCCAGTGGGCCAGCGGGGCGTAGACGACGGTGACCCAGATGGCGCTGAAGACGATCCAGGTGCCGAACTTGACGCGGTCGGCGATCGCGCCGGAGATGAGGGCCACCGTGATGATGGCGAACGTGGCCTGGAAGCCGGCGAACACGAGGCCCGGGATGCCGAAGGCAGTCGTGGGGCTGGCCGCGTTGTCGATCGTCAGGCCGATGAGGCCGGCCGGGTTGCCGATGAAGCCGGCGATGTCCGGACCGAAGGCCAGGCCGTAGCCGTAGACGACCCAGATGAGCCCGGCGACGCCGATCGAGGCGAAGCTCATCATCATCATGTTGAGGACACTCTTGCCCCGCACCATGCCGCCGTAGAAGAACGCCAGGCCCGGCGTCATCAGCAGCACGAGCGAGGAGGCGGTGATCAGCCAGGCGGTGTTGCCCGTATCGAGCTCGAATTCCATCGCGGAAAATGCCTCTCTCCCCGGACCGGTCCTGGTGACTCGGCCCACCGCGACTACCGTCGCGGGACGCCGTTACGCGCGGCCCGCATCGGGGTTACGGATGCGTGACGCAGGCGGGTAGCATGTAAACGTCTTATTTCGAGTCCCGCTTGGGCGAATTTTCCGACCCAACCGTGATCGCCCGGTTATTTCGCGGCTATCCACTCGTAACGTGGCGCTTACATGTACTTCTCACATGCTGGACGGCGACTATTGCCGTGCCATTCGAAGAGGCATTCCTGACCCGGGGTCAGCCCAGGATCCCGTCCACGAACTCCTCGACGTCGAACGGCGCAAGGTCGTCCGGGCCCTCGCCCAGACCGATGAGCTTGACCGGCACACCGAGCTCCCGCTGCACCTGGACCACGATCCCGCCCTTGGCGGTGCCGTCGAGCTTCGTCAGGACGATGCCCGTGACGCCGGCGACCTCCGCGAAGACCCGCGCCTGGGAGAGCCCGTTCTGCCCGGTGGTCGCGTCCAGCACCAGCAGCACCTCGCTCGGCGCGGCGACCTTGCTGGCCACCCGCACGATCTTGCCGAGCTCGTCCATGAGGCCGGCCTTGTTCTGCAGGCGCCCCGCGGTATCCACGAGCACGACGTCCGTCTTCTCGTCGCGCCCGCGTGCGACCGCCTCGAAGGCCACCGACGCCGGGTCGGCGCCCTCGCGGTCGGAGCGCACCGTCTCCACGCCCACCCGGTTGCCCCAGGTGGTGAGCTGGTCCGCCGCGGCGGCGCGGAACGTGTCGGCGGCGCCGAGCACCACGCTGCGGCCGTCCGCGACCAGCACGCGTGCCAGCTTGCCGACCGTCGTGGTCTTGCCCGTGCCGTTGACGCCCACCACGAGGGTCACCGCGGGCAGGTGGGTGCCGTCCTCGGCCGTGCGCGGGTCGGTGTGCAGGGTGCGGTCCAGCTCCGGCTGGAGGAGCGTCACGAGCTCGGAGCGCAGCAGGTCGCGGACCGCCGCCGGCTCGCGCACGCCCAGCACGCGGACCTTGGTGCGCAGCGCGTCGAGCAGCTCCGTGGTGGGGCCGGCGCCGACGTCGGCGAGGAGCAGCTCCTCCTCGATCTCGTCCCAGTCGTTCTCCGTGAGCGAGTCCCGGGACAGCACCGAGAGCAGCCGGGCGCCCAGCGGCGAGCCCGACCGCGCGAGGCGGTCGCGCAGCCGCACCAGACGCCCCGCGGTCGGGGCGGGACGCTCCAGGACGGGCGCGGCCGGCGCCTCGGGCGCGGCCTCGGGTTCGGCCGTGGCCGGCTCCGCCGTGCCGGTGGGCGCCGTCGTGGGCTCGGCCGTCGCCGTCGGGGCGCCGTCCTGGTCCTGGGTCCGCCGGCGCCGCCGCGCGACGAGGACGCCGGTGAGGCCGCCGCCGGCCGCGAGGACAGCGAGGGCGGAGATGATCTCGATCCAGGGAAGCTCGTTCACGCCCCAGATTCTTTCATCTTGCGGACGGCACCGTGGAAACCCCTGGCACCCGGCCGTTTCACCGGACGGAGTTAGGGTCCCCTAATCTCCGCGTGTAGTGTGACCTCGCCGAGAGAGCCCGAGCGCGACGACCGCGCCGCCTCAGACCCGCGGCCGTGCAGCATCCTTCGTCCGAGAACCCTGAGGAACAACCATGCCCCGCGCAGTCTCCGCCTCCGTCGCCGCCCTCGTGCTGGGCGCCGCCCTGCTCACCGGCTGCGGTGGCACCGCCGAGTCCGGCACCGGCGACAACAAGTCCAACGTCGCCACCGGCCAGGAGGGGTTCGACGACGTCCGGGAGCTCGCGGGCCGGCTCGGCACGGACGCCGCGCCGGGCGAGTTCCCGCGCACCGTGCGCAACCTCGTGGCCAACGAAGAGGTCGGCGAGACCGAGATCCCCGCGAAGCCCGAGCGCGTGATCGTGCTCGACACCGGTGAGCTGGACAACATGATCTCCCTCGGCATCGAGCCGGTCGGCATCGCCCACCCCGCGGACGCCCAGATGGCGCCCGACTACCTGGACGTCGGCGACGCCGTGGACCTGGGCGCGTACGACGCCCTGGACCTGGAGCAGATCAAGAACCTGGAGCCGGACCTGATCCTCGGTACGTCGCTGCGGATCGACGACGACGGCCTCAAGGCCAAGCTGCAGGACATCGCCCCGACCGTGCTGGCGCCGCGCCCCGGCGTGCTGTGGAAGGAGAACTTCCTGCTCAACGCCGCGGCGGTGGGCGAGGAGGACCGCGCCCAGGAGCTGCTGGACGCCTACGAGAAGCGCGCCGACGAGGTGGGCGCCGAGGTGGTGGAGGCGAACGGCGGCAAGGCCCCGACCGTCTCCATGCTGCGGTTCATGGCCGGGCAGATCCGCCTGTACGCCAACGACTCGTTCGTCGGCATCGTCCTGGCCGACGCCGGCCTGCCCCGGCCGGAGACCGAGGACGTCGCCGACCTCGCCGTCGAGATCTCCGCGGAGGAGATCACCCTCGCCGAGGGCGACTGGCTGCTCTGGGGCACCTACGGGGAGCCCGACGCCACCGAGCAGGCCGCGGTCGTCGACGGCCCGCTGTGGGACCAGGTGCCCGCGGTGGCGGACGGCGGCGTCGTCCGCGAGGTGCCGGACGAGACCTGGTACCTGGGGCTGGGCGTGACGGGGGCCGGGCTCGTGCTCGACGACCTGGAGACCATCGCCGCCGACCAGCGGTGAGCACGTCCCCGACCACGGCGCGCAGCAGGCGGACGGTCGCCGCGACCCTGCTGACCGCGCTCGTGCTGCTCGTCGTCGCGGCGCTGGCCGGCATCACGGTGGGTGCCCGCGTGCTCTCGCCGGCCGAGACGCTCGCGGGGCTGCTCGGCCACGACGGCGTCGCCGCGGCCGTCATCTGGGAGCTGCGGCTGCCCCGGACCCTGCTCGGCCTGCTTGTCGGCGTCGCCCTCGGCGTCGCCGGGGTGCTCGCGCAGGCGGTCACCCGCAACCCGCTGGCCGACCCGGGGCTGCTGGGGATCTCCGCCGGCGGCGCCGTCGCCGTGGTCGCGGGCAGCGTGTTCCTCGGGCTGGGCGCGGGCGCGCCCCGCGTGCTGCTCGCCCTGGTGGGCGCGGCGCTGGCGACCGCCGCCGTGTACCTGTTCTCGAGCCGGTCGCCCGAGGGGCTCACGCCCGTGAACATGACCCTGGCCGGGATGGCGATGACGGCCTTCCTCGGCGCCGCCGTCTCGGCGACCGTGCTGCTCAGCGCCTCGACGATGGACCAGTACCGGTTCTGGGTGGTGGGGTCGCTGAACCTGCCCGACCCCGCCGTGCTGCTGCCCGCGCTCGTGCCGGCCGTGGTCGGGGCGGTCCTGGCGGTGGCGGTCTCCGGGTCGCTCAACGCGCTCGCCCTCGGGGACGACACGGCGGCGGCGCTGGGCGTCCCCGTCGTGCGGACCCGGCTGCTGGCGGGCGTCGCCGTGGTGCTGCTGTCGGGCACCGCCGTGGCGCTGGCCGGCCCGATCGCCTTCGTGGGCCTCGTCATCCCGCACGTCGCCCGGGCCCTGGTCGGCACCGACGTGCGCCGCGTGCTCGCGCTCTCGGCGGTGCTGGGACCGCTCCTGCTGGTCACGGCCGACGTCGTGGGCCGGCTCGTCGCCCGCCCCGCCGAGGTCCAGGTGGGCGTGGTGACGGCGCTGCTCGGCACGCCGTTCTTCATCTGGCTGACGCGCCGCGCGAAGGAGCGTGCCCGATGACCGGCGCCGCGACCCGTACCGCGACCCGGCCCGGTGGCGCCCGCCGGCTGCTCCCCCGCCCCCGGCCACGCGCTCGGGTGGTCGTCGCCGTGCTGGGTGCGCTCCTGCTCCTGCTGCTCGCCGCCGTGCTCGCCCTGAGCCTGGGCGACCAGGCCACGGCGCCCGCCGCCCTCTGGCAGGCGCTGCGCGGGCAGGGGCCGGAGAACACGGTCTACGCCGTGCAGGAGGTGCGGCTGCCCCGGGTGGTCCTGGCGCTGGCCGTCGGCGCCACCTTCGGCGTGGCCGGCGGGCTGAGCCAGAGCGTGCTGCGCAACCCGCTGGCCAGCCCCGACGTGCTCGGCATCAGCGCGGGCGCCTCGGTCGCGGTGGTGGGTGTCATCGCCGTCGGCTCCCTGGGCGGACCCGTGGGCATCGTGCCGATCCCGGTCGCCGCCCTCGCGGGCGGCCTCGCCGCGGCGGGGCTCATCGCGCTGCTCGGGCGCGACGGCGCCCTGCGGGGCCGCCGGATCCTGTTGGTCGGCATCGCGCTGTCCGCCGCCCTGACCGCGCTGACCCAGTTCCTGCTCACGCGCATCGACGTCTACGACGCACAGCGCTCCGCGGCCTGGCTCACCGGCAGCCTGAACGCGCGCGGCTGGGGCGAGGCGACGCCCGTCCTGGTGGGACTGGCCGTCCTGCTGCCCGCTGCGCTCGTGCTGGCCCGCACCAACCGCGCGCTGCTGTTCGAGGACGAGGTGGTGGCCGGCTGGGGCGTGCGCCCGGGCCTGGCCCGCGCCGCCCTGCTCGTGATCGCGGTGTGCCTCGCGGCGCTCGCCACGTCGGCCGCCGGACCGGTCGCGTTCGTCGCCCTGGTCGCCGGGCAGGTGGCGCGCCGGGTCGCCGGCGTGCCCGACATCCCGCCGGTCCTGGCGGGGGCGGCCGGCGCCGTGCTCGTGCTGGTCGCGGACACCGTGGCGCGCACGGCGTTGCCCGCCCAGCTCCCCGTCGGCGTCCTGACCGGTCTGGTCGGCGCGCCCTACCTGCTGTACCTGCTGCAGCGCCGCCGCTCGTCGAGAGGGACCCCCTGATGCCCACCACCGCCACGTCCGCGGCCCGCCTGCGGGCGGACGCCGTCACGCTGGGCTACGGCGACCGGACCGTCGTGCGGGAGCTGTCGCTCGACGTCCCCGACCGGCAGGTGACCGTCATCGTCGGCCCCAACGCCTGCGGCAAGTCCACCCTGCTGCGCGGCCTCGCCCGCCTGATGCCGCCCGCCGGCGGCACCGTGCTGCTGGACGGCAGGGCGATCGCGGAGCAGCCCACCCGCGAGGTGGCGCGCGTCCTGGGCATGCTGCCCCAGTCGCCCGTGCCGCCCGAGGGGATCACCGTGCGCGACCTGGTCTCCCGCGGGCGCCACCCGCACCAGAGCTGGTGGCACCAGTGGGGCGAGGGTGACACCGAGGCCGTCGAGGAGGCGCTGCGCGCCACGGGCACCGCCGAGCTGGCGACGCGCGACGTCGACGAGCTGTCCGGCGGACAGCGTCAGCGGGCGTGGATCGCGATGGCCGTGGCCCAGCAGACCGACCTGCTCCTGCTGGACGAGCCGACCACGTACCTCGACATGGCGCACCAGCTCGACGTCCTGGAGCTGGTCGCCGCGCTCAACCGGGACCATCGCAGGACGGTCGTCATGGTGCTGCACGACCTCAACCTCGCCTGCCGCTACGCGCACCACATCGTGGCGATGCGCGACGGCGAGATCGTGGCGCAGGGCTCGCCCGGTGAGGTGGTGACCCCGGAGCTGCTGCGCGAGGTGTTCTCCGTCGAGGCGACGATCCTCGGCGACCCGCGCACAGGGACGCCCGTCATCGTGCCGCACCACACGGTGCAGGGCTGAGCGGCGGGGGTCACGACCCCCGCCGCGGCTAGCTCGCGGCCTGGGCCGGCCCCTGGTCGGCGGCCGGCGGCTCCTGCGCGACCTTCTGCTGCGTGACCTGGGGCTGCGTGACCTTCTGCGCGGAGCGGACCGGCCGCACCGCACGGAGCTGGCCGGGCACGAGGTTGGCCGGCTTGAGCGGCACGGTGCCCAGCGGCACGTGCAGCGTCTTCTGCGCCTGGTCGCGTGCCCGGTTCAGCACGTCGGTGAGCTCCTCGGCGTCGACGTAGCCCGGCTTGGACTCGATCGTGGCGGCGAAGAACTCGGACATGCCCATGTCCACGGGCGAGGTGTCCGGCTTGACCACGCGCGGCTTGCCGACCCACACGGACGGGGCGCCCACGGCATGGGTCGCGACGGCGGACGCGCCGTGGCGGCGGCCGTCGTTGCGCCGCTGGGCGTCACCGCGCAGGCGGGCGAGGCCCGAGCGGAACCATTGAAGGAACGAGAACTCCTCGGTGTTGCTGCTCGCGGGCGCGTCCATCTGACTGGCGACGACGAAGACACCAACGGCCAACACCAAGCACACCACGAGCAGAATGACCGACCACCACATGGGCCTATTGTGTCGTGTCTTGTCCGGTCCCGCCGCGCGGAAGGCCGCGACACGCCGTGTGACACGCGCCGTTCCGTCAGGAGAAATCCCTCACACCTGGAGGTATCCGACGGCAAGGTGCGAAAAATCACCCTCTATGAGGAGGTGACCACCTCGCGGTCGCCCATGCGCTGGCTGATCAGCGTCGTGACGCCGTCGCCGCGCATGGTCACGCCGTAGAGGGCGTCGGCCACCTCCATCGTTCGCTTCTGGTGCGTGATCACGATGAGCTGGCTGTCCTTCTGCAGCTCCTTGAAGATCTCGATGAGGCGCCCGAGGTTCACGTCGTCGAGCGCGGCCTCGACCTCGTCCATGATGTAGAACGGGCTGGGCCGCGCCTTGAAGATCGAGACGAGGAACGCGACGGCCGCCAGCGACCGCTCGCCGCCGGACAGCAGCGACAGCCGCTTGACCTTCTTGCCCGCCGGGCGCGCCTCGACCTCGATGCCGGTGGTCAGCAGGTTCTCCGGCTCGGTGAGCGTCAGCTTGCCCTCACCACCGGGGAACAGGCGGGGGAAGATCTCGAGGAACTTCGCCGCGGTGTCCTGGAAGGCCTCGGCGAACACCTGCTGCACGCGCTCGTCGATGTCGTCGACGATCTGGAGCAGGTCCTCGCGCGACTTCTTCAGGTCCGCGAGCTGGTCCACGAGGAACTGGTGCCGCTCCTCCAGCGCCGCGAACTCCTCCAGGGCCAGCGGGTTCACCGCGCCGATGCGCGACAGGGCCCGTTCGGCCTTCGCCAGCCGGACCTCCTGCTCCTCGCGCACGTACGGGACGGTCCGGTCCGGCTTCGGCGGTCCGGCGACGTCGTCGGCCGGGGCCTCCGTGACCTCGTCGTCCTCGGCCGCGTGCTCCTCCGGCTCGGCACCGGCCGCCGCGACGATCACGGCGGTGGCCGCAGGGTCGTCGGGCCGGATCCCGGCCTCGTGGAGGGCTCGGGTCCGCGCGATGAGGGCGTCCTCGCGCGCCGCCGCACCGCGGGGCAGCGCCGGGTCGCCCTCGTAGCGGATGGGGTTGCCCTCCTCGTCCCGCTCGACGACGGCGCGGCGCTTGCGCCCGCGCACCGCCACGTCGCCGTCGAAGACCGGGACGGGCTGGTGCGGGCCGAACTCCTCGACCAGCACGTCGGGGTCCGTGCCGAGCTCCTCGGTGGCGCGCGTCTGGAGCTGCTCCAGGCGCAGGAGCTGCTGCGCGCGGGCGACCTCGTCGCGGTGGGCGACGTCGGTCAGCTCGCGCAGCTCGGCCGTCAGGGACTCCACGCTCCCCCGGACGGCGACGAGCTGCTCCGACCCGGCGGCGCGGGCCTCCTCGGCGGCCGCCTTGTCGGCGGCGGCGCGGTCCAGCGAGCGCGCGATGGCCTCCAGCGCCACGGCGACCGCCTGCTGCACCAGCACCGCACGCGACGCGTCGCGGCGCCGCAGCTCCTCGCGCTCGGCGGCGCGGGCCCGGGCCTCACGCTCCTGCTCGGCGGCCGCGGCCAGCGCCTGCGCGCGGCCCGAGACGGCGCGGGCGCGCTCCTCGGCGGTGCGCAGCGCCAGCCGCGCCTCGGTCTCGCGGGCGCGCGCGGCGGAGGCGGCCGCGGCGGCCTCGTCCCGCTCGGCCTGCAGCTCGTCGACCGAGCCCTCGTCGTCGGCGGGCTCCTCCTCGGCGATCGTCATGCGCTCGACAAGCGCCTCGAGCTCCATCTCGTCCTCGGCGCGCCGGGACTGGGCCTGGTCCAGGGCGGCCCGGTGCCGGTCGGCCTCCGCACGGGCGGCCCGCGCGGCGGCACCAAGCGAACCGAGCTGCTCGGCGGCGGCGGCTCGGGCGGCGTCGGCCTCCCCGAGCCGGGCGAGCGTC
Source organism: Promicromonospora sp. NPDC110617 (assembly GCF_055598465.1). Lineage (NCBI taxonomy): Bacteria > Bacillati > Actinomycetota > Actinomycetes > Micrococcales > Promicromonosporaceae > Promicromonospora > Promicromonospora sp. NPDC110617. The sequence goes on along the minus strand of NZ_JBVKBM010000001.1, from coordinate 2,073,421 downwards.
TCGTCGTAGCGCTCCTGGGCCGCCGCGCGCTCGGCGCGCGCCCGCTCCAGGTGCGCCGACCCGTCGGTGTCGCGCGCGGCGGCCTCGTCCCGGGCCGCCTTGGCCTCGTCCAGCGCGGACTGCAGGTGCAGCACGCTCGGCGCCGCGGCCGAACCGCCCCACGCGCGCGTCGCGCCGAGCAGGTCGCCGGCGCGGGTCACGGCGACGACCGGCTGGTCCCGGACCAGCGCGCGGGCGCGGGCGAGGTCGTCCACCACCACGACGTCGTGCAGGATCGTCCGCAGCGCGGCCGACGCCGGGCCGGCCACCTGGACCACGTCCGTGGCCCAGCGGGCACCAGCGGGCAGGTCGACGGCGGGGCGCTCGACGGCGGACCCCGTCCGGTCCGAGCCCACGACCAGGCTGGCCCGGCCCGCGTCCTCGTCACGCAGCAGACGCAGCGCGTCGACGGCCTCGTCGACGCCCGCCACGGCGACGGCGTCCGCCACCGGGCCGAGCGCGGCGGCGACCGCGTCCTCGAAGCCCGCCTCGATGCCCAGCAGCGCGGCCACCGAACCCAGGACGCCCGGCTGGTGGGACGCGAGCAGCGTGCCCGCGCCGTCCTTCCGGTCCAGGCTCAGCTCCAGCGCCTCGACCCTGGCGGCCGCGGAGCTGCGGTCCCGCTGCGCCGTCGTCACCTGCTCCTGGAGGTGCCGCACCTCGGCCTTGGCCAGCTCCAGCACCTCGGACGCCGCCTCGTGCGCGACGTCGAGCCCTTCGCCGTCCCCCTCGACCCCGCCGACCTCGGTCTCCAGGGCCGAGAGCTCGCGCGAGGACTCCTCCACGCGCTGCTCGGCCTCCAGCAGCGCGTCGCGCAGCCGGTCGAGCTCCGACTGGGCGGCCTCGACCCGGCTGCGGCGCGCGGCGACCTGGCCGGCGAGGCGCGCGAGGCCCTCGCGGCGGTCCGCGGCCGCGCGCAGCAGCGCGGCGTGCGAGCGCTCGGCGGCCTGGGCGGCCGCCTCGGCCTCCGCCCGGACGTCGACGGCGGACTCAACCGTCTCGCGCGCGATGGCGACCTCGGTGGCCAGCTCCTCCTCGCTCGCGCGGGAGCGGGCGGCCTGGGCCTCCAGGTCGTCGGGGTCCTGGCCCTGGTGCGCGGGCTCGGCGGTGCCGAGCAGCCGGGCGCGCTCCCCCGCCAGCGACTGCAGGCTGCGCAGGCGCTCCCTGGTCTGGGACAGCGCGAAGACGGTGTCGCCCGCCTCGCTGACCTGCTGCGACTCGGCCGACGTCGCCGCCTCCAGGCGGGCCAGCAGGCCGCGCGCCTCGGTCAGCGCCGCCTCGGTCTCGGCCTGCCGCTGCTTGAGCGACCGCTCGTCCGCACTCTCCTGCTCGAGCTGCGCGGTGAGCTGGGCCAGGTCGTCGGCCAGCAGGCGGGACTTCGCGTCGCGCAGGTCGCGCTGCACGGTCTGCGCCTTGCGGGCCGCCTCGGCCTGCCGGCCCAGCGGGCCGAGCTGGCGGCGCAGCTCGGCCGTCAGGTCGCCCAGGCGCGCCAGGTTGCCCTGCATCGCGTCGAGCTTGCGGAGCGCCTTCTCCTTGCGCTTGCGGTGCTTGAGGACGCCCGCGGCCTCCTCGATGAAGCCGCGGCGCTCCTCCGGCGTGGCACGCAGCACGGCGTCGAGCTGTCCCTGCCCCACCACGACGTGCATCTCGCGGCCGATGCCGGAGTCGCTCAGCAGCTCCTGGATGTCCAGCAGGCGGCAGCTGTTGCCGTTGATCGCGTACTCGGAACCGCCGCTGCGGAACAGCGTGCGGGAGATCGTGACCTCGGTGTAGTCGATCGGCAGCGCGCCGTCGGTGTTGTCGATCGTCAGCGCCACCTCGGCGCGGCCCAGGGGCGCGCGGCCGGACGTGCCCGCGAAGATGACGTCGTCCATCTTGCCGCCGCGCAGGGACTTGGCGCCCTGTTCGCCCATGACCCAGGAGAGCGCGTCGACCACGTTGGACTTGCCGGAGCCGTTGGGGCCCACCACGCAGGTGATGCCCGGCTCGAGCTCGAGGGTGGTCGCCGACGCGAAGGACTTGAAGCCCCGGAGCGTGAGCGTCTTGAGATGCACTCGGTGAGCCTAACTGTGAACGCGGTCTGAACGTCGGACGTACCGCCGGGATACGCCGAAGCGGCACCCGGATGCCTCGGCAGGGTGCCGCTTCGACGGACGTGCGGTGCGGGGGTCTTCAGCCCAGCTCGGGGAACCAGAGGGAGATCTCGCGCGCCGCCGACTCCGCGGAGTCGGAGCCGTGCACGAGGTTCTGCTGCACCTTGGTGCCCCAGTCGCGACCCAGGTCGCCGCGGATCGTGCCGGGGGCGGCGTCGGTCGGGTTCGTGGCGCCGGCCAGCGAGCGGAAGCCGGGGATCACGCCCTGCCCCTCGGCCACGACGGCCAGGACCGGGCCCGACATCATGAACTCGACCAGGGGGGCGTAGAACGGCTTGCCCTCGTGCTCGGCGTAGTGCGCGGCCAGCAGCTCGGTCGTGGCGTCCTTGAGCTGCACGGCGCGCAGCGTGTAGCCCTTGGCCTCGATGCGGCGCAGGATCTCGCCGGACAGGCCGCGGCGCACGCCGTCCGGCTTGACGAGGACGAGGGTGCGCTCGGCCACGGGCTGCGTCGAGGCCTCCGTGGGCAGGGTCTTCTCTGCGACGTCGGTCATGGCCCAACCCTATCGGGACCACGCACCCTCCCCGAACGCGTCGGACGCTCAGGTCACGGGGGTGACCTGAGCGTCCGACTCGTGCGTTCAGGGGGTGTTCGGGGCCGTCTCGGGGTGGGCGGCGTCGTACTCCGCCCGCTCCCGGTCCACGCGCGCGCCGAGCCGCAGCGCGTAGAACCACAGCACCACGAAGATCCCGCCGACGAAGTACATCATCGGGAGCAGCAGGCCCATAGCGAGCACCGGGAGCTGGGCGAGGGTCCCCGCCGCCCGGCCCGTCGTGCTGCCCTGGGCCCGCGACAGGATCACGAGCACCAGGCAGAGGATCCCGCCGAGCGCCCAGATCGCGCCACTCGACTCGATGCGCAGCGGGCCGCGCCCGAACTCCGAGTCGCGCAGGGCCCACACCACCAGGGTGGCGAACAGCACGAGGAACACCTCGAGCAGCAGCGTGGTGGAGGTGAACTGCACCAGCGCTGACTTCTTGGCCTTGATGCGGTCGCCGGGGGCGGGACGGTCCTTGCTCACCGGTTCAGGATATCCGTCTCCTTGCGGTCCCCGTCCCGACCGGCGTCCCGGCCCGCGTCGGCCGCGGCCTCGCCGTCCAGGACCGCGACCCCGCCGCCCACGGCGACGGGCTCGGCCGCGCCCTCCATGACGGCCTCGCCGCGGGCGACCATGCCGGCCTGGTCGGACAGCTTGACCTCCTTGAGGAACAGCGCGAGCACGAGGCCGACGACGACCAGCGGCACCAGGTACCAGAACGCCGGGGCGAGCGAGTCCGCGAAGGCGTCGACCACGCCGCTGCGCAGCGGCTCGGGAAGCTGCTCGACGATCTGCGGCGTCAGGCCGGAGCCACCGTCCGCGGGCGCGGCGCCCTCGGGGAGGCCCGCGAAGAGCTCCCCCAGGTTGTCCGTCAGGCGCGAGGTGAAGACCGTGGTGAACGCCGCGGTACCCACCGCGGCGCCGATCTCCCGGAAGAAGTTGTTCGACGACGTCGCCGTGCCCAGCTCGTGCGGGTCCACCGAGTTCTGCACCGCGAGCACGATGGTCTGCATGATGAGGCCCATACCGGCGCCGAGCACGAAGATCATGGCGCCGAACAGCCACAGCGACATGCCGCCTTCGAGCCGGGTCAGCCAGATCATGCCGAGGATCGTGATCGCGAGGCCCGCGACCGGGAACAGCTTGTAGCGGCCCGTCCTGGAGATCGCGAAGCCGGAGACGATCGAGGTCAGCATCACGCCGGCCATCATCGGGAGCATCAGCAGGCCGGACTCCGTGACGCCGGCGCCCGCCGACATCTGCAGGAACGTCGGGAGCATCGCCATCGCGGAGAACATGCCCATGCCGAGCACCAGGCCGATGAGCGTGGTGATGGTGAACGTACGGTTCTTGAACAGCCGCAGCGGGATGAGCGGCTCCGCGACGCGGTTCTCGATGACGATGAACAGGCCGACCAGCACCGCTGTGCCGAGCAGCACGCCGAGCAGCGTCGGGTCGGACCAGTCGTAGCCGTCGTGGCCGAGCGACTCCCAGCTCGTCAGCAGCACGATGCCGGTGGTGCCGAGCGCCATGGTCAGGATGCCGCCGAGGTCGGTGGGGCGGTTCGAGCGGTGCGACGGCAGCTTGAGCGCGAAGTACGCGATGAACCACGCCGCGATGCCGATCGGCACGTTGATCCAGAAGGTCCAGCGCCAGCCGGGGCCGTCGGTGAGCCAGCCGCCGAGCAGCGGGCCGGCGACGGCGGAGATGCCGAACAGGGCGCCCATCGGGCCCATGTACTTGCCGCGGTCGGACGCCGGGATGATGTCGGCGATGATCGCCTGCGACAGGATCATCAGGCCACCGCCGCCGAGGCCCTGCACGGCGCGCCAGGCCACGAGGGCCTCGAACGACTGCGCCATGCCGCCGCCGAGCGACGCGACCACGAACAGGCCGACGGCCACGAGGAACGGCCAGCGCCGGCCGTAGAGGTCACCGAACTTGCCGTACAGCGGCATGGCGATGGCGATCGCCAGGATGTAGGCCGTGATGACCCAGCCCTGGTGCTCCACGCCGTTCAGCTCGCCCACGATGGTGGGCATGGCGGTGCCGACGATGGTCTGGTCCAGGGAGGACAGGAACATGGAGGCCATCAGGGCCCCGAAGATCAGCCAGATCGTGCGCTGGTTGAGTACGACCAGCGGCTTGTCCGGCGCCGTGGTCACGGCGTGGCTCATGGAGGTGCCTTTCTGGGGGTCAGGTCGAGCGGGAGGGGAGGGTGCTGCGGAAGGGGTTCAGGACCCGAGGTCGGCCGCGACGAGATCGACGAGCTGCGCGACGGCGGCGGGCAGGTGGTCGGCCGGGTTGCCGGTGTAGCCGGCGTGCTCCCAGGCGACGAGCGCGGTGCGGAGCATGAGCAGGACGAGCATCGTCAGCAGCTCGCTGTCGGTGTCGAACGGGACGGTCGCGCGGCGGGCCTCGAAGAGCTCGGCGAGCCGGCTCTTGTGCCGGTCCATCCAGACCACGTGGCGCCGCAGCAGGGCCGGCTCCTGCTGCATGAGGTCCATGGCCCGCATGACGCGGTCGTGGGCCTCGCCGGCCGGCGCGAGCAGGGCGGCGACGACGACCTGGAGGTCGGACAGCAGGCGGCCGGTCGGGCCGCCCTCGACGAAGGTGCGGATGACGTCCTCCGGCAGGCCGGTGTCCTCCGCGCCGAGCACGGCGTCGTCCTTGGACTCGAAGTAGTTGAAGAACGTGCGGGGCGAGACGTCCGCCTCGGCGCTGATCATCTCGACGGTCACGGCGTCGAGGCCGTGCTCGGCGACGAGGTTCTGCGCCGCGTCGATCAGGGCCGCGCGCCGCGCGCGCTTCTTGCGCTCGCGCAGGCCCTGCTCGGCGGGCGAACCCTCCAGCGCGGACACGAGCTCGCGCAGGTCCGGGCTGGATCCGGGCTCAGCGGGCGCGACGGTCTCGCGCGACGAGGTGGGGGCCATTGGTCAATTCTTGCACCCCGCGCAAAAATTCATCAACTGCAAAAAGATGAGACCGCGATCACACCTCACCGAACCCGGACTCGATCATCTCCACGACGGTCGTCACGGCCTCCGCGGCGCCGTCACCGGTGGCCTCCACGCGCAGCTCGCGCCCCTGCGTGGCGCCCAGCGCCATGAGCTGGAGCACGCTGGAGGCGTCCACGCCGTCGATGGTCACGCTGGCCCCCAGCTCGGCCACCTTGCGCGACACCAGCGCCGCCGGGCGGGCGTGCAGGCCCAGGGGGTTGCGGACCGTCACGGTGCGCAATCCCTCGGCGGCCGGGGCCGACGGGGCCTCACCCGCCGCGGGCGACTGCGCGGCCTCGATCGCCGCGAACATCCCCACCGACGCGTTGGCCGACGCCAGCACGGCATCGCGGTCGGCCCCGCCGTGCGCCGTCACGGCCGCGGCGACCGCGCCCTCGACGAACGGCGCGCGCGCCAGCACCGCGTGCTCGGCCAGCGTGTCGTCCAGCTCCAGGGCCGCCTCGACCGTCAGCACGGAGGACCCGAGGTCCCCGAGCACCACGACGCCGCCTCCGGGGCCGGGCGCGCCGTCGGCGGCACCGGGTGTACCCGCCAGGATCGCCAGGACCTCCTCGAGGGTCTCCTGGATCGCGTCGAGCGAGGTGCCGAGGCCCCCGTCGGGCCCGCCGCCCACGCCGCGGACCAGGACGTCGGGTGCCATCTGACCGGCGAGCTCCGCGGCCCCGCGGGCCAGCTCGGCGGAGTGCGAGACGAGGACCAGCGCGACCCGCGCCGTCATGCCGCGCCGCGGGGGTCGGCCGACTCCGGACCGGCGAGGGCGGCGGCAAGCGCAGCGCCCAGGAGCAGTGCGGTGGAGCGCGCGCCCGGGTCCTCGTGCCCCGCGCTGCGCTCACCGAGGTAGGACGCACGGCCCTTGGTCGCGACCATCGGGATGGTGGCCGTCGCCGCCTTGTCGGCCGCCTCGGCCGCTGCGCGCAGCACGTCCACCTCGGAGCCGCCGTCGCCCGCCGCGGCCTCCGCCGCGTCGACCGCCGCCTGCCACGCGTCGACCATCGTCTTCTCCCCCACAGTCGCCTTGCCGCGCGAGGACACACCCTCGAGCGCGGCCTCCAGCACGGCGACGACGGCCGGCGGGTCGATCTGCGGGCGGCCCGAGACCTTCGCCGCGCGCAGGTACGCCGTGCCGTACAGCGGGCCGGACGCGCCGCCCACCGTGGACATCAGGGTCGTCGCCACGAGCTTGAGCACGTCACCGACGGTCCGCTCGTCCGCGGCGCCGGGCTGGGCCGCCGGGTCGTCGAGCCGCGCCACCACGGCGTGGAAACCGCGATGCATGTTCTCGCCGTGGTCACCGTCGCCGATCTGCCGGTCGAGCTCCGTGAGCTCGTCCTTCGCGTCCGCGATCGCGTCCGCCGTACGGCGCACCCATCGCTCCGCCCAGTCCGCGTCCAGCGCCATGTCTCGGAACCCTTCTCGTATCACCACCGGAGTGCTGCAGTGTTCACCGGCGCGTCCCAGAGGGCCTCCAGCTCGTCGTCCAGCCGGAGGACGGTGACCGATGCCCCCTGCATCTCGAGGGACGTCACGTAGTTGCCCACCAGCGACCGGGAGACCGTGACGCCGCGCTCCTCGAGAAGGCGCCGCGCTCGACCATAGACCACGTAGAGCTCGGAGAGCGGGGTGCCGCCCATACCGTTGACGAACAGCAACACTCGGTCGCCGCCGTCCAGGGCGAGGTCGTCGGCCACGGGAGTCAGGAGCATCTCCGTGACCTGGTCGGCGCCGACGGCGGCCACGCGGTGCCGGCCGGGCTCGCCGTGGATGCCGATGCCGACCTCGATCTCGTCATCGCCCAGGTCGAAGCTGGGCCGGCCCACGTGCGGCACGGTGGGCGCGGCCAGCGCCACGCCCATGGTCCGGACGTTCGCGATCACCCGCTCGGCGACGGCGGTCACGCCCGCGAGGTCCGCGCCCCGGGCCGCGGCGGCGCCCGCGATCTTCTCGACGGCCACCGTGCCGGCCACCCCGCGCCGGCCGGCGGTGTAGAGCGAGTCCTCGACGGCGACGTCGTCGTTCACGAGCACCGACGCGACCTCGACGCCCTCCGCCTCGGCGAGCTCCACCGCGGTCTCGAAGTTCAGCACGTCGCCCGTGTAGTTCTTGACGATCGTGAGCACCCCGGCACCGCCGTTCGCCGCCTGGATCGCCGGCTCGATCTGGTCCGGCGTCGGCGAGGTGAACACGGCGCCCGGGACGGCGGCGTCGAGCATGCCGTCCCCGACGAAGCCCGCGTGCAGGGGCTCGTGCCCCGACCCGCCGCCGCTGACCAGCCCGACCTTTCCGGTGACCGCGCCCCCGGCGCGGCTCACGAAGACCGGTGAGGTACTGACCTGCACCAGTTCCGCGTGCGCGAGCGCGAAGCCGGCCAGGGAGTCGGCGACGGCGTCAGCGGGATCGTTCAGCAGCTTCTTCACGACGACCTCCTCGCGGGACTGTGCGGCCCGGCGACGGCGCCGGGCCCGCGAACACGTCCCCTGGGGTTCATGTAACACCACGCCGGGCCGGGCCGTACAGGAGAGGCGGGGCCGGGCGCACACGTCACCCGGGTGACGTGTGCGCCCGGGGGGGGCGGACGGCGCCCGTGATCGGGCGCGGACGGCGCTCGTGCTCAGGCGCGGCCCACCAGGATGCGGGCGTCCGCGACCGTGACCACGGACCCGGTCACGAGCACGCCCGTGCCGGCGGCGGCGCCCGCCGTCTCGTCGGCCTCCGCCAGGTCCGCCGCGATCTGGAGCGCCTCGTCGAGCCGGTCGGCCACGTGCACGCGGTCCTCGCCGAAGACCTCCCGCGCCACCTCGGCGAGGTCCTCCGGCTCGGCGGACCGGTCCGAGGAGTTCCGGGTGACCACGATCTCGGCGATCGACGGCTCCAGGACGGACAGGAACCCCTCGGAGTCCTTGTCCGCCATGACCGCGACGACGGCCACGACCCGCTCCAGGTTGAACGACTCCCCGAGCGCCTCCACGAGGGCCTCAGCGCCGGCGGGATTGTGGGCGACGTCGACCAGCACGGTGGGGCTGGAGCGCACCAGCTCGAGGCGACCGGGCGCGTCGACGTCAGCGAACGCCGCCTCGACGACCTCCGCGCCGAGCGCTCGGCCGCCGCTGAGCAGGGCCTCCGTGGCCGCGAGCGCGAGGAGCGCGTTGTGCGCCTGGTGGCCGCCGTGCATCGGCAGGAAGATCTCGGTGTAGACACCGGCGGGCGTGCGCAGGTCGAGGAGCTGGCCGCCGACGGCGATGCGCCGGTCGGCGACGGCGAGGTCGACGCCCTCGCGGATCAGGTGGGCGTTGACCGACTGGGCGCGCGCGAGGATCGGTTCGAGGGCGGCGTCGGGCTGCTCCGCGATGACGGCGACGGCGTCCTTCTTGATGATCCCCGACTTCTCGGTGGCGATCTCCTCGATGGTGGAGCCCAGCCAGCGCTCGTGGTCCATGGCGACGGGCGTGATGACGGCGACCTCGCCGTCGACCACGTTGGTGGAGTCCCAGGTGCCGCCCATGCCCACCTCGATGATCGCGACGTCGACGGGCGCGTCGGCGAACGCGGCGAAGGCCATGACGGTGAGCACCTCGAAGAAGCTCAGGCGCGGCCCGCCGTTCTCCTGGGACTCGCGGTCGGCGACGCCGATGTAGGGCGCGACGTCCTCGAAGACCTCGACGAACCGTTCGGGCGTGAGCGGTTCGCCGTCGATCGCGATGCGCTCGGTGACGCTCGTCAGGTGCGGGGAGGTGAACCGGCCGGTGCGCAGCCCGTGCTCGCGCACCAGGCGCTCGACCATGCGGGCCGTGGAGGACTTGCCGTTGGTCCCCGTGATGTGGACGGTCCGGTAGGCGCGGTGCGGGTCGCCGAGCAGTTCCAGGACCCGCTCGACGCGGGCCATGGTGGGGTCGATGTCGAATTCAGGGGCTCGTGCCGCGATCTCACGGCGAACTGCTTCAAAGGCTTCGTCCACGTGACGAGGATAGGGTTCCGAGAACAACGTTGCCGATCTCGTGCGGGGGCTCAGCAGGTGTCGGACGGGCAGCAGGGATCGATGGCGGACGACGACCTCACGGCCCGTTGGCTCGGAATCGAGCAGATCTTCAGCCAGGACCAGTACGAGGGTGGACTGCCGCCCTGGCCCTCGGCGATTGCGGACAGTGTGTCCGAACCGACACCGGGACTGCTGGAGATCGCGGGGACGACGCGGCCGGACGTCGTGGTCACCGCACCGCACGCGACGAATCACGAGCGTGACGGCGCGACGAAGGTCGCCGACCGGGGTACGGGCGGCCTCGCCCTTCTGCTCGCTCAGCTGACAGGTTGCACGGCGCTGGTCGCGCTGAGCACGGCCGGCGACGCGAACTTCGACGAGGAGCATCCGCTCAAGGCGCGGCTTGCCGAGCTGCGGCCGGCGGTCGTCATCGACCTGCACGGTATGCGGAGCCGTCCGGAGTCCGACGTCGACCTCGGGACAGGCACCGGCCTGGCGCCCGCCGACGTCGTCGCCGCCCTCACCGGCTGCGGCCTTCGGGTCACGACCAACGAGATCTTCGACGCCATGCGGCCGACCACCGTCACCTCCTACGCCCAGGCGCGCGGTATCGCGGCGGTCCAGGTGGAGATCGGGGCCCACCTGCGCCCACCGTCCGGTGAACCGCGGTTGCTTGCCCGGCTCGTCGACGCCCTGGTGGGCGCTATCGAAGGTCCGGTCCGCCCGATGAGCTCCGGTCTGGCGACGGTGCCGGTCCGGATCGCCTCCGGGCTGCCGACCGCCGTCGTGCATCCCGACCTCCTGCACGGAACCGACGGTCCGCTCCCCGTCACCGTCACGGCGGACGGCCGCGTCACGGCTGCGTGGGCGTGGAGCGCCGCGGCGGACGGGGTCCCCGCGGAGGCACGAGACCTCTCCCCCGGTCAGCTCGGCGTGAGCCGCCGACTGGGAGCCGCACTGGGCCATGCGCCGTCGGCGTCCGTCCGTGTCCCACCGGTGACACCGCTCCGGACGGTCGCGGCCCTCGTCGACGACATGCCCGGCGTCGACGAGGTACAGGTCAATCTGACGGACGTCCGCCCCGGCACCTACCTGCTGACGCAGCGGGGAGTCACCGCCTGGGTGCGCGCCGTCGCGCGCGAGCACGTGCAACCGGGCACGGTCAGGCTCGCGTACCAGCTCCGTCTCCTCACAGCGTCGGACGGCGACGCCGCGGACCGCGACGTGCTCCTGGTCGCGGCCGCGCCGGAGGTGATCACCCAGGACGTGCCCGCCGGACGGCTGCGGCGAATCCGTGACGCGGTCGACCGGGCCCTGGAACGCCTGTGGCGGGCCCTGTTCCGCGCTCCCGAGTTCTCCGCCCGGGTCGTCCAGGCCCACGCGGGCGACGACGGCGCGTCGATCGTCGCCCTGCACCCGGCGGTGTTCGATCGCATCGGTATCGCGTCCGGCCAGCAGGTGCTCGTCCGCTGGGGCGGTCGCGAGGCGGTCGCGCTGGCGGTCACCGACCATGATCCGCCGGTCGCCGGGGCACGGACGGCATCGATCCGGAGGGTGCAGCGCGTCAACCGGCTGTGGCCGGATCTGCCGGACGGCATGTCACCGCACGTGACGATGCGCCTGTCGACCCGGCTGAGGGAACAGCTCGGTGCGCCGGTGGCCACCGTGGTCACCGTGCGCCGGCGCATGCGGCCGGTGCTGGTGCAGAACCTCAACTCGCTCGTGGTCCCCCTGGCGAGCCTCGTGCTGGCCGGTGCCGCTCTGCCCGATCCGCACTGGCCCACCCTGGGCCTCGGAACGGCTCTGATGTCGGTGTTCGCGTTGGCGCGGTTACGCATACCGGAGCCCCGGAGCCGCGCGCGGGTCGACGAGGGCTGGGTGGCGGAGATGGCCGAGCCGACCGGTCCCGGGGTGAGTCGCGGCGATGAGAGAGTGGGCGGGTGACCGCCCAGCACCTTCCCGGAGACGGCTCCTTCTTCCAGGAGTGGAAGGACAAGGAACCCGGGGCGCGCCGGTCGCTGGACCGCGCGCGGGCCGTCGGCGCAGCGCTGGGCACATGGGACGGCACGCCGCCCGTGCTCACCGTGGTGGGGTCCAAGGGCAAGGGCACGACGGCGGTACATGCCGCCGCGACGCTGTCCGCCGCGTTCGTCGGAGGAGACCGCCCGGCCCACGTGGGTCTGGTCTCCTCGCCGGGCCTGCGGACCAACCGGGAGCGCATGCGGGTCGACGGCCGGGCCATCTCGCCTGAGGACTACGAGGATCTCGCGCAGGCCCTGGCCCGCGCCCGGGGCTCGGTCCCGTCGACCTCCGACGGGTACCTGTCGCCCACCGGGGCGTTCACGATCGCCGGCGCGGCCTGGGCCGCGGACCGGGGCTCTGACGTGATCGTGCTGGAAGAAGGGTTGGGCGGACGGTCCGACGAGGTGAGCCTGTTCGATCCGCATGTGGTCGCGGTGACCAGGGTGTTCTACGAGCACGGCGATCTGCTCGGTCCCACGCTGGGTGACGTGGCGCGCGACCTGCTCGGTGTCGTCGGCGCTTCGACGGGGACGATCGTGACGGTGGCGCAGGACGCCGAGGTGACGGCGATCGTGGAGGAGACCGCCGCACGATGCGGCACGTCGCTCGTGACGGTGCCGGCGGACTCGCCGACGGCCGTCTCCGGGCTGCCACCGATCACCCGGCTGAACGCCGCCCTCGGGGAGGCCGCGGCGCGCGCCATGGCCGCCGCTCTCGGCTGGCCGGTGGACGACGCGACGGCCGGCGCCGCCCTCGCGAGCGTCCGTGTTCCGGGACGGATGAGCCGGCACGTGCACGACGGGGTGCGGGTCATGGCCGACGGCGCGATCTCGCCTGAAGGCGTCGCCGCCGCCGTCGCGGACTACCTCGCCTGGCACGGGCGGCTGGACACCGTGGTCGCCAGCTTCCCGGACACGAAGGACGTCGAGGCCTGCTTCGCGGAGCTGCGTGGGTTCGACCGCGTGATCCCGGCCCGGGCGGACGACTACCTGAGGTTCTCCCGGGCCGAGGCCCTGCACGGCGAGGTGCTGGACGCCCGCACCGCAATCGATCGCGGGGTGGAGATCGCCCGGGCCGAGGGTGGCGGATGCCTGTTGATCGGCACGCAGTCCTACATGGGTCTCGTGCTGGACGTGCTGGACGTCGAGACCGACATCGCGTTCGACAGCCCACAGGTCACCTGAGCAGCTGACCTGCGTTCAGCAGGACGCCCACGACCGTCTGGCCCTGCAAACGGTCGCCTACCGCCTGCTGAACGCAGGTCAGCCCCGGGACGCACCCGGCGATCCACACGTCTGTGTTGCGGCATTTCACCCTGTCGAGAACGATGACATCGCGGCGTCGGACGTGATGCGCAGGGGTTCGTCGAGGGGGAACCAACAGCATGGGACGAAAGAGCACGGTGCACCGCACGATCGTCGTCGGGGTCGCCACGGCGGCGCTCGCCGCGTCGGTGGTGGTCTCGGTTCCGGCGACGGCCGGCGGACTCGACCAGGGTGTGGATCGCGCCGCCCTGGAGTCCGCCGTCGACCACACCGCGCACGCCGCCACGGCGCTGGCCGGCTCGCCTGGCTATGCCGGTGTCGCGGTCGACTACGACGCCGCACGGGTGACCGTCTCGTGGAAGGGCGACGCCCCGGCCTCGGTCGGCGCGCTGGCGACCGCCGCGAACGGCGTCACCGTCGACGTCGCGCGGGCCGCGCTGAGCGAGGCGGACCTGCACGCGGCGAGCACCAGGCTCTTGGACACCCAGCGGGCGGCGCACGGCCCGGATGCCGTGGTCGCGGCGATGCCGGCCGGCGACTACGCCGGCCTGGTCGTCGAGGTCAGCCGGGACTCGGCCGCCGCCCGGACGGCGGACCTGGTCGAGAACCTGACGGCGGCGGCCGGCGTCCCGGTCCAGGTCGAGCTCGTCGACGACGGCGTCCAGCCCACCGCCGTCAGCCGCCGCAACGACGCCGCGCCGTGGAGCGCCGGCGGCGCGATGGCCACCAGCAGCGGCTCCGACTACTGCACCACGGGCTTCTCGATCGTCACGCCCGCCGGCAACCACAAGATCGTCAGCGCGGCGCACTGCAACGCGGGGATCGGCTCCCTGGTGCGCGACGGCGAGGGTCAGCAGCTCGGCAAGGTCACCAACCGCGCCCTCGAGATCGACGCCGAGCTCATCGACCCGGTCGGCGCGCGCGAGACGTCGGGCTCGGTGTTCGGCGGGCCGTGGAACGCGTCGAGCGTCAACGCGCGCTACAAGTTCCCCGTCGTCGGGGTGCAGCAGCCTGCGGTGGGCCAGAACATCTGCTCCTCCGGCGCGGTCACGGGCGAGCACTGCGGGGCCAAGGTCCGCGCCGTCGACGTCGCGTGGAGCTGCGGCAAGAAGACCTGCCACGGCTTCCGGGCCAGCCGGGACGACGGCGGCGTCGTCGTGGGCGGCGGCGACAGCGGCGGGCCGATGTACGCCGTCATCGACGGCAAGGCGTACGCCCGCGGGATGATCGACGGCGGCTCCAACCGCCGCAGCTGCGGCAGCACCTCGGTGACCACGCAGTGCTTCTCGTACGTCTACGGGATCCCGATGGTGGACATCCTCGACAGGTGGGACGCCCGCATCGACAGCTGACGCCGCCCGCGGTGCGCGGGCGGCGTCAGCCGACGCGGATCAGGCCTTGGCGACCGTCACGGCGCGCTCCGGCCCGGCAGTCACGGTGAGCGACTCCGCCAGCGTCTCGCGGGAGACCAGGTCGCGGTGCGCCTCGACGGCGGCGACCCACTCGGCGGGGACCGTGAGGGCCAGCGTGATGCGGTCCGCGACCTGCAGGCCCGCGGCCTTACGCGCGTCCTGCACGTCCCGCACGACGTCGCGGGCGTAGCCCTCGGCCAGCAGGGCGTCGTCGAGCTCGAGGTCGAGCACCACGAACCCGCCGCCGGCCAGAACGCTCGCCGCCGTGATGGGCTCGGCCGCGGTGTCGGCCCCAGCAGTGTCGCCGGCGACGACGGTCGTCAGCTCGTACTCGCTCTCGAGCAGCTCGACGTCGCCGTCCGCCGTCGCGACCACCACGGCACCCGTACCGGACACGGACCAGGCGCCGGACTTCGCCGCCTTGATCACGGCCTGCACGCCGCGGCCCAGCCGCGGCCCGGCCGCGCGGGCGTTGACCGCGAGCCGCTCGGTGACGCCGAACGACGCCGCGACCTCGGGCGAGAACGCGACCAGGCGCACCTCCTTGACGTTCAGCTCGGTCTCCAGCAGCCCGGTGAACGGCGCGACGCCGTCCGGATCCGCCACGGCCACGACGAGCGACCGCAGCGGCTGCCGCACGCGCAGCTTGTTGGCCTTGCGCAGCGCCAGCGTCTGCGACACCACGGCGCGCGCGGACTCGACGGCGGCCACCAGCGCGTCGTCGGCCACCAGGACCTCGCCCTCGCGCGAGCCCGGCGCCAGCGACGGCCAGTCCGTCAGGTGCACGGAACGCTCGCCGGTCAGGCCACGCCAGACCTCCTCCGTCAGCAGCGGCGCGAGCGGCGCCATGACCCGGCACAGCACCTCGAGCGCGGTGGACAGGGTGTCGAACGCGTCGGCGTCCTCGGCCCAGAACCGGTCGCGCTGCGTGCGCACGTACCAGTTGGTCAGGGCGTCGAGGTACTGGCGCACCGAGTCGCAGGCACCCGCGATGTCGTAGGTGTCGAGCTGCTCGGTCACGTCGGCGAGCAGGCCGCGCGTCCGCGCCAGCAGGTAACGGTCCATGACGGGCAGGCCGGCCACGCGCTCCGCCGTCAGCGGCTGGGCGGCGTACCCCGCGCCGTCGTTCCCGGCGTTGGCGTACAGCGTGAAGAAGTAGTACGTGCTCCACAGCGGCAGCAGCACCTGGCGGACGGCGTCGCGGATGCCGTCCTCCGTGACGATGAGGTTGCCGCCGCGCAGGATCGGCGACGCCATGAGGAACCAGCGCATCGCGTCGGAGCCGTCGCGGTCGAAGACCTCGTTGACGTCTGGGTAGTTCTTCAGCGACTTGCTCATCTTGCGGCCGTCGGAGCCCAGCACGATGCCGTGCGAGACCGCCGTCTTGAACGCGGGCCGGTCGAACAGCGCCGTGGACAGCACGTGCATCATGTAGAACCAGCCGCGCGTCTGGCCGATGTACTCCACGATGAAGTCGCCCGGGAAGTGGTGCTCGAACCAGTCCGCGTTCTCGAACGGGTAGTGCACCTGGCCGTAGGGCATGGAGCCGGAGTCGAACCAGACGTCCAGCACGTCCTCGACGCGGCGCATCGTGGACTGCCCGGTCGGGTCGTCCGGGTTCGGCCGGGTCAGGTCGTCGACGAACGGCCGGTGCAGGTTCGGCGTGCCGTCCTGGTCCAGGGGCAGCCGCCCGAAGTCCTTCTCCAGGTCCTCGAACGACCCGTAGACGTCGATCCGCGGGTACGCCGGGTTGTCCGACTTCCACACCGGCACGGGCGAGCCCCAGAACCGGTTGCGCGTGATCGACCAGTCGCGGGCGTTCTCCAGCCACTTGCCGAACTGGCCGTCCTTGATGTGGTCGGGCACCCAGGTGATCTCCTGGTTCAGCTCGCCCATGCGGTCCTTGAACTTCGTCACCTCGACGAACCACGAGGACACGCCCATGTAGATCAGCGGGTTGCGGCAGCGCCAGCAGTGCGGGTAGGAGTGCGCGTACTGCTCGCGGCGCAGCAGCACGGTGCCCGGCGTCGTCCGCCCGGCCTCGTCGTCGCCCGCGCCGCGCGTGCGCGCCTTGAGGTGGTCGATGATCGGGGCGTTCGCCGCGAAGACCTGCAGGCCCGCGTACTCCTCGACCGGGAAGGTGAACGCGCCGTCCGCGCCCACGGGGATCACCGGGTCCACGCCCTCGCGGTCGCTGACCTGCTTGTCCTCCTCACCGAAGGCGCCGGCGTTGTGCACCAGGCCGGTACCATCGGTCGTGGTGACGAAGTCGGCCTCGACCACGCGGTGCGCGCCCGGGTGCCCCGCGTAGTAGGCGAACGGCGGCTCGTAGGCCGCGCCCAGCAGATCGCTCCCCTTGAGGCGTCCGACGACGGTCGGCTCCTCGTTGCCCTCGTCGGTGAGCTCGCGGGCGTACGCCGCGACGCGCGCCTCGGCCAGCACGTACCGCTGCGGGGTGCCGGTGAACGACGACTCGACGATCGCGTAGTCGACGTCCGGCCCCACCATGACCAGCAGGTTGGACGGCAGGGTCCACGGCGTGGTGGTCCAGATCAGCAGGTGGTCGTCCACGCGCAGCGTGTCCGCGCCCGCGGGGACCTCGGTGACCCGGAACCCGACCGTGACGGCCGGGTCCTGGCGCTGCTGGTAGACGTCGTCGTCCATGCGCAGCTCGTGGTTGCTCAGCGGCGTCTGGTCGTTCCAGCAGTAGGGCAGCACGCGGAAGCCCTCGTAGATCAGGCCCTTGTCGAACAGCGACTTGAAGGCCCAGATGACGCTCTCCATGAACGTCGGGTTCAGGGTCTTGTAGTCGTTCTCGAAGTCCACCCAGCGCGCCTGGCGCGTGACGTACGTGCGCCACTCGTCGGTGTACTTGAGCACGCTGGAGCGGCAGGCCTCGTTGAACTTGTCGATGCCGAGCTCGACGATCTCGTCCTTGGTCTTGATGCCGAGCTGGCTCATGGCCTCCAGCTCCGCCGGCAGGCCGTGCGTGTCCCAGCCGAAGCGGCGCTCGACGCGCTGCCCGCGCATGGTGCGGTAGCGCGGCACGACGTCCTTCGCGTACCCGGTCAGCAGGTGGCCGTAGTGCGGCAGGCCGTTGGCGAACGGCGGGCCGTCGTAGAAGACGAACTCGTTGCTGCCGTTCTCGCCGGCCGGACGGGCGTCGACCGACGCGCGAAAGGTGTCGTCCTGCTCCCAGTACGCGAGGATGTCGCGCTCGAGGTCGGGCAGGCTGGGCGAGGCGGGGACGGCGCTCTCGGCGTCGCTGGGACGGTGCAGCGGATAGGCCATGATTCTTCTGGCTCCTGGCGGGTACGCGGTTCGGCAGCAGGTGGACTTCTGTGGTGCTCTGCTGCGAGGACGCCGCACCAAGGTGCGCCGCGGTACCACCCCGCTTGCCGCCCGCATGCACGGTCGGCCGCTCGTTGACGGCTGTGACGGGCCTACCCGTCCGGTTCTACTGGGGCTCCCGCTGCCTGACGGCGGTGGGTGACCTGTTCTTCCGGAGGCTCACCGGTGATGGCCGGGTCGATGCCTGTGGGGCAATGCTACCGAACCTCGGCAACCGGAAAGATCCCGCGTGCAACCTCATCGGACCCGGGACGCGTCCATGGGGCATGAGCACAATCAGCGAAGCGACCGGTCCGCCGGTCCGCACCTCCCGGCAGGCCGGGCCGGCGGCGAGCCCGGACGGCGCCCCCGCGGCGGTCCCGGGGTTCTCGGTGGTCCGCACCGGCGCGTCCGCCGAGGAGCAGTTCCGGCTCTTCGCCGTCGAGCACACCGCGGCGCTGCACCGCATCGCCTACCTCCTGTGCGGTGACGACCACCGCGCGCACGACCTCACCCAGATCGCGCTGGAGCGCACCTACCGCCGCTGGTCCCGGATCAACGGCAACCCGTTCGCCTACGCCCGGAAGGTGCTGGCCACCGCCCGCATCGACGGGTGGCGGCGCACCCGCCGCGAGGTGCTGCGGCCGCCGGAGGACGTGGCCGTCGCGCAGGAGGTGCGGCAGGACGCCGTCGGCGACGGGGGCGACGGCGGTGCGCAGGTCGCGGAGCGCGAGCGCCTCGTGCGGGCGCTCCGGCAGCTCGGACCGGGCCAGCGGCGGGTCGTGGTGCTGCGGCACCTGCTCGACCGCTCGGAGGCCGACGTCGCCGAGGAGCTCGGCGTCAGCGTCGGCAACGTGAAGTCCCAGGGCGCACGTGGCCTCGCCCGCCTGCGCACACTGCTCTCGGAAGGACAGGACGCATGACCAGGAACGACCACACCTCGGAACTGCTCGACGACGGCTGGCTGGCGCACGTGCGCGACGTCGGCGGCGGCGTGGTGCCGCCGACCCCCGCCGACCCGCACACGCTGGCGAGCGTCGCGGTGCGCCGCACGCGCACCCGCCGCGGGGTTCTCGTGGCCGGCGGCGGGGTGACGGCGGTGGCGGCCTTCGCAGGCGCCGCGTTCGCCCTGGGCGGCCCGACGGCGTCCGGGGACCTGCTCCCGGGAGGGTCGACGTCGGTCGCGGCGTCGGCCGACCCGTCGGCGTCTGCGTCTGCTTCTGCTTCTGCGTCTGCTTCTGCTTCTGGGGACCCGGCCTCCCGGAAGGCGCCCGACGGCTGGCACACGCACGAGCTGGCGGGTCTGACGTACTCGTTGCCCCCCGACATCGTGACCAGCGGACCGGTCGAGGACGAGCCCGGCATCACGTCGGACATGTGGCACAGCAGCGTGGACCCCGACTCGCCGCCGTTCCTCTACCTGGCGTACTACGACGAGGGCCCCAGGGGCGAGGCCTGGCCGGGCATCGCCGAGCGGACCGACGGCGAGCCGTTCGACCTGCCAGGGGCCGCGAGCGCCGAGGCGTTCGACGTGGCCGCCGAGGTGGCGGGCCTGCCCGCCGGCACCGACGTGGCTGAGGATCAGGAGGGTCCGACGATGCTGGTCATCGAACCGGCCACCGGCCCGGGCGCGTACATCATCACGCTGAACCTCCCCCACGAGACGGCGGCGGAGTTCGTCGACTCCTTCGAGGCAACCTTGTCGCTCGACTGACCCCAGGGACCTGCAATGGGGACCATGCATCTGCTGCCAGGCCGAGCGCTGATCTGGCAGCAGATGCGTGGTCCCAATTGCCGTCTGTGGATAACAAAATCGACCAAGCCATGTCATAAGATCTAATTGGCTATGTGCCATCGATGATGCCCGTGCCCCGATCCCTGCTGCGCCTGGCCCGGCAGCAGGCCGGCCTGGTGTCCGCCGAGCAGTGCGACGACGCCGCTGTCGGACCGTCGAGGCGACGCAACCTCGTCGCGCGTGGCGGGTGGCGGCGCGTCACGCGAGGCGTCTACGACACCGGCGAGACGCCGAGCGGCCTGCACGCCTACGACGTCGACCGGCTGCGGTCGGCCTGGACGGCACTGCTCGCCAACCCGCGGGCGATCGCTTCCGGCGCCTGCGCGCTCGCGCTGCACGGCGTCCACGGACTGCCACGGCGGATCACACCCGAGGCGACGTTCGCGCACGGGGTCGCCCGCAAGTCCCGCGACGGAATCCGGTTCCGGCAGTACGCGGCCGGGACCACTACGGTGACCATCAAGGACCGCGAAGTGATCACGGCGCTCCAGGCGCTGGTCCAGGCCCTGCCGACGCTGACGCGGGACCAGGCCGTCGCCTGCCTGGACAGTTCGCTGCACCAGGGCCTGATCCGTACGGAGGACCTGGCCGTGATCCGCCGCCGGCTCGTGCGGCGCAGGCAGTCGCGCCGCGCGGTGACCTGGGTGCCGCTCGCCGACGGGCGGGCCGAGTCGCCGCCAGAGAGCTTTGCGCGGCTGCGCTGCCATGACGCCGGGATCGCACCGGACGACCTGCAGCGGGACTTCTTCGACGAGCGGGGCCGCTTCCTGGGCCGTGCCGATCTCGCCTGGCACCTGGGTGACGAGCGTTGGCTGATCGTCGAGGTCGACTCGAAGGAGTTCCACGGCGCCGAGCGTCAGGTGCGCCAGGACGCGACTCGCCAGAACGGGCTGGTCGGCGAGGGCCAGAACATCGTCCTGCGGTTCTTTCCGGGCCAGGTCACGGGTGGGCACATGGCCGGGGACGTCGCCCAGGTGCTGCGGCGGGAGGGCTGGAGCCCCGGCAGGGCCCTGCCCCCCGCGCCCGTCCTGGCCGCCCGGCGACAGACGCGCACACCGCAGCCCGGGCCGTAACCATGCAGTTGCTGCCACGGGGGTCCATGCGTTGGCAGCAGCTGCATGGTCTCGAGCCAGTCAGAGTGAGTCAGATCACATATGGTGCGGAAATACTCTGTGGTTCACAAATGATTGATGCTGGAGGCCGCATCGGCCGGACACGACACCTCCAGGAGGAACCCGACCATGGCAACACTGCTGCACATCGACGCGAGCATCCAGGGCGACACCTCGGTCAGCAGGCAGCTCACCGCCCGGGCCGCGCGCGCCTGGCACGCCGCGCACCCTGGCGGCACGGTGACCTACCGCGACCTCGGCGCCCACCCGGTGCCGCACTTCGACACGGCCGCCAACCTCAGCCGCGGCCTGCCGGCCGACCAGCACACCCCCGAGCAGGCCGAGTCGTGGGCCCGGATCTCGGAGCTCGTGGGCGAGGTCGCGGCCGCCGACACGGTGCTGCTCGGCCTGCCGATCTACAACTACGGGGCGCCGAGCACGGTGAAGTCCTGGGTGGACCACCTGATGGCGCCCGGGCTGTCGATCGACCCGGAGACCGGGAAGGGCCTGCTGGGCGGCCGCGACTTCGTGGTGGTCGTCTCCCGCGGCGGCGGGTACGGCGAGGGCGCGCCGCGGCACGGCTGGGACCACGCGACGGCGTGGCTGCCGCACGGCGTGGCGATGGTGGGGCTGGAGCCGCGCTTCATCACCACCGAGCTGACCCTCGCGGGGACCAACCCCGCGATGGCCGGGCTGGTGCCGCTGGCCGAGGAGAGCCGCCGGCAGGCCGAGGCCGCCATCGACGACCTGTGGGCTCCCGCGGTCGCCACTGCCTGAGCCCGCGCTCACGGCGTAATTCCCCGCGTCGCGACCCCGTGCTCCCGTAGGGTTGCAACGGGGTCGCGACGACGAAGGAGACACCGTGGAGGAGCCGCCGGTGCTGGAGCAGTCGGTACGCCGATCGGGCGCGCTCATCGACTACCTGGCCCGCCACCTGCGTCGGCGCAGCGAGTCGGCGCTGGCGCCGCTCGGGCTGCGCACGCGGCACCTCGTAGCCCTCACCGTGCTCCGCGACCGGGCCGAGATCACTCAGCGGGACCTGGCCGCCGCGCTCGTGCTGGACAGCACCAACATCGTGGGGCTGCTCAACGAGCTGGAGGGCAAGCACCTGGTCGAGCGGCGGCGTTCACCGCAGGACCGACGGCGGCACGTGGTCTCCCTGACCGACGACGGCGTCGCGCTGCTCTGCCAGGCAGAGGCAGCGCTCGCGGCGGTCGAGGACGAGGTCTTCGAGACCCTGCGGCCCGAGCAGCGTGGTCAGCTCCACGAGCTGCTCGTGGCGGCGACGTCGTCGGCGTCCGCGCCGTACTGCTGACGGCCTACCGCTGACTACAGCTGACGGCCGCACCGCGGACGGCCGTACCGCTGACCGTCAGCCCACCGAGACAGTGACGGTGTGCCAGCCCGTCGCGCCGTCGGGGGCGGGCGGGGCCTCGGCCTCGGTCTGGACCAAGCCGTCGGCGTCCGTGGCGCGCACCGCGAGCGTGTGGTTGCCCGCGGCCAGGTCGATCGACGTGTGCCACTGGCGCCACGTGTCGGGACCCACTGTCTCGGCGAGCTCGGCGGTGACCCAGTCGCCGTCGTCGGCCCGGACCTCCACCTTGCCGATGCCCGTGTGCTGCGCCCAGGCGACACCGGCCACGGTCACCGCGCCGGCGGGCGCGGAACCCCGCGGCACGTCGATGCGCGACTCGACCTTGATCGGCCCCAGCGCGGACCAGCCACGCGGCGTCCAGTAGCCCTGGTCGGCGTCGAAAGTGGTGACCTCCAGCGAGGTGACCCACTTGGTGGCCGACACGTACCCGTACAGGCCGGGCACCACGAGCCGCGCGGGGAAGCCGTGCTCGACGGGCAGCGGCTCGCCGTTCATGCCGATCGCGAGCAGGCTGTCGCGGTCCGGGTCCTGGAGCACCTCCAGCGGGGTGCCCGCGGTGAAGCCGTCGTCGCTCCGGGAGAGCACCATGTCGGCGCCGGCGCGCGGCTTGGCGCGCTCCAGCAGCGCGCGGATCGGGTAGCCGAGCCAGAGCGCGTTGCCGATGAGGTCGCCGCCCACGGTGTTGCTCACGCAGGCCAGGGTGACGTGGTGCTCCTCCAGGGGGAGCGCGAGGAGCTCGTCCCAGGTGATCGTGAACGGCTCCTCGACCAGGCCGTGGACCTGCAGCGACCAGTCCTTCGGGTCGACCTGCGGCACGATCAGCGCGGTGTCGATGCGGTAGAAGTCCGGGTTCGGAGTGACGTAGGGCGTGAGGCCGTCGAGCTTCAGGTCGGCGCCGGCGGGCACCGGGGCCGCCGTCGTGCGCGCCGTGGGCAGGCGGAGCTTCTCCCGGACGGCGCTCACCGCCGTCGAACCCGCCGACAGCACGCGCGAGCCGACGAGCGCCAGCGCCGCCACCCCCACGGCGATGCCGGAGACGGTCAGGAACCCGCGGCGGTCCACGTCGCCGTCGTCCACCGCGCCGCCGCCCGGCGCCGTGCGCCGGGCCGGCGCCGGGCGCAGCCGTGCCACGGCCGCCCGCAGCAGGAGCACCCCGGCGCCCAGCCCGACGATGCTGGGCAGCGCCCACATCGGCGTCGCGTCCGGGCGCAGCACCGCGACCATGGCCCCGACCACGCCGACGGCGCCCATCAGCAGCGCGCCGAACGGCGGGCGGCGCAGCTCCAGCCAGCCCGCGAGCGCCGCGCCCGCGGCGAGCACCACGCCCATCGTCGCGAGCAGGACCGCCTTGTCGTTGGTGCCGAACCACTGCACCGCGACGTCCTTGAGCCAGCCGGGCACGACGTCGATCACGGCGGCCCCGCCCGCGAACAGGGTGCTGGCGCCGGGCGCGACGACGGCCGCGACGAGCTCCGCGACGGCGAGCCCCGCACCACCGGCGAGCACGCCGGCCAGGGCGGCCCAGCCCGCATCTCCCGGAGAGCGGTCGGCCCGCGGGGCCGCCGGGCTCTCGGTTGCCTGAGTCATGAGCTCAGCCTGGCACGGGTTGCTGGGAGGACCGAGCCCCGGCGCAGATCATGACGATCCCGTAAGAACTCGCCCGGACGTGCCCGGGGCGTGGTGGCGGCGCTCAGATCCCGGTGTTGCGCACGATCTTCGAGTTGTGCGCCTGCGCGCGCGGCCGGATCGTCACCAGGTCGATGTTGACGTGGTCGGGGCGGGACAGGGTCCAGGCGATGGTGTCGGCGATGTCGTCGGCCACCAGCGGCGTGTAGCCCTCGTAGACCGCGGCGGCCTTCGCGGCGTCGCCGCCGAACCGGACCAGCGAGAACTCCTCGGTCGCGACGGCGCCGGGGGCCACCTCGATGACGCGCACGGGCTCGCCCGCGATCTCCCAGCGCAGCGTCTGGGACAGCATGTGCTCGGCGTGCTTGGCGCCCGTGTACCCGGCACCGCCCTCGTAGGCGCCCTGGGCGGCGGTCGAGGTCACGTTCACGACGTCGGCCACACCCTTGGCGGCGCCCGCCGCCCGCAGCAGCGGCAGCACGGCCTGGGTCACGCGCAGCGTGCCCAGCACGTTGATCTCGTACATCTGCCGCCAGCCGTCGACGTCGGCGGCCTCCACACGGTCCAGCCCGAGCGCGCCGCCCGCGTTGTTCACCACGGCGTCGAGCCCGCCGGTCGCGGCGAGGTGCTCGGCGAGCGCGGCGACGGCGGCGTCGTCGGTCACGTCGACGGCGTAGACCTCGCAGCCGGTCTCCGCCGCGAGCGCCTCCAGGCGGTCCGCGCGCCGGGCCGCGGCCACGACCTCCCAGCCGTCGGCGCGCAGCCGGCGGGTGGTCGCGGCACCGATGCCCGACGACGCGCCGGTCACCAGGGCGCGTCGGGTCGGCGTGGTCTCGGAACCGGTCTGCGGGGCGGTGCTGTCGCTCATGGCCGCACCCTAACGTCGGCGGCGGCTCGCCGTCGGCCGGGTCCGACGCCGAGAGCGAAAGCGCCCGGAACGCGCAGGTCGGCCGGTGTAATGTGGCGGCCGGGTCGCGGGCCACGCTTTGGCCCGCCGATGCGGCTCTCGTCGTGAGCCGCTTCCCCGCCCGGACGCGAGATGGCGCGTCGCTGTGCACCCATGGCATCCACGCCGTGGGCTGTTCGTCGACCCCTGGAGAATCCCGCGTGAACCCCCGCGTCCGTCCTACCCGTCTGTTCGCCCTGCCCGCGCTCGCCGCGGCCGCCGTCCTGTCCCTCGCCGCCTGCTCGGCCTCCGCCCCCGGCACCGCCGACGCCGCGGGCGCGTCCCCGGCGTCGGGCGGCTTTCCCGTCACGCTCGACAACTGCGGGTTCGAGACCGAGGTCACCGCGCCGCCGGAGCGCGTGGTGACCATCAAGTCGTCCACCACGGAGATGCTGCTCGCGCTCGGCCTCGGTGACCGGATCGTCGGCTCGGCGTTCCTCGACGGGCCCGTGCCGGACTCGCTGGAGTCCGTGCCCGCCGTCGACGAGCCGTTCGCCGACGAGGCGCCCGGCTCCGAGGCCACGCTGGAGCTCGAGCCCGACCTGGTCTACGCGGGCTGGGAGTCCAACCTGACGGCCGAGACCGCGGGCGACCGCGAGACGCTCGCCACGCTCGGCGTCGCGACGTACGTCTCCCCCGCCGCCTGCAAGGAGGACGGGTACATGCCGGACCCGCTGACCTTCGACACGGTGTTCGCGGAGATCGAGGAGGTCGGCTCCCTGTTCGACGCCGACGACGCCGCGGCCGCGCTCGTGGACCAGCAGCGCGAGGCGCTGGACGCGATCGAGCCCGACGACCGCGGGCTGACGGCGCTGTGGTGGTCCTCGGGCGACGACACCCCGTACGTGGGGGCGGGTATCGGCGCGCCGCAGATGATCATGGACGCGGCCGGGCTGACCAACGTCTCGGCCGACGTGCACGACACCTGGACCTCGCTGGGCTGGGAGAACGTGGTCGAGGCCGACCCGGACGTGATCGTGCTGGTCGACGCCGCCTGGAACAGCGCGGACGCCAAGATCGAGGCCCTGGAGGCCAACCCCGCCACCCGCGAGATGAGCGCCGTCAAGGCCGGCCGGTACGTGGTCGTGCCCTTCCCGGCGACCGAGGCGGGCGTGCGGAACGTTGACGCCGTGGCCTCGGTGGTGGACCAGCTGGCCGACCTCGACCTGTGAGCGCCGCCGTGCGAGTGGCCGCCGGGCCGCGGCGGTCGGGGAGCTTGCTCGCCCTGCCCGTCGCGACGGTCGTCCTGGCGCTGAGCGTCGGCGTCGCGGTGACGATCGGCCCGGCCGACCTGGCCCTGGCCGAGGTCGGCCGGTCGGTCGCGACGCACCTCGGGCTCGGCGGGCTGCTCGGTCTGGAGCCGCTGTCCGCGCTGCGCGACGGCATGGTGTGGCAGCTCCGGATGCCCCGCATCCTGACGGCGGCGGCCGTCGGCGCGGGCCTGGCGGTCTGCGGCGCGGTGATGCAGTCGCTGACCCGCAACCCGCTCGCCGACCCGTACCTGCTCGGGTTGTCCTCGGGCGCGTCGCTGGGCGCCGTCCTGGTGCTGCTGGCGGGCGTCCCGCTGCTGCTCCCGGTCGCGGCGTTCGCCGGGGCGGTCGGCGCGCTCGCCCTGGCGCTCACCCTGGCCGGGGCGCTCGGCACGATCACGCCCACCCGCACGGTGCTCGCGGGGCTCGCGATCAGCCAGCTCTGCGCGGCGGCGGTGTCGTTCGTGATCTTCTGGTCGGCCAAGGGCGACGCGTTCCGCGAGGTGCTGTCCTGGCTGATGGGCTCGGTCGCGTCCGCGACCTGGACGTCGGTGGCGATCGCCGGCGGCGCCGTCCTGGTGCTCGGCACGCTGCTCGCGCTGACCGGATCCGTGCTGGACGCGTTCACGTTCGGCGACACCGCGGCCGCCGCCCTGGGCGTGCCCGTGCACCGGGCCCGGTGGATCCTGCTGATCGGCGTGGCGCTGCTGACCGGCGCGCTCGTGTCGCAGAGCGGGTCCATCGGGTTCGTCGGGCTGATCCTGCCGCACGCGGTGCGGCTGTTCACGGGCGCGCGGCACCGCCTGCTGCTGCCCCTGTCCGCGCTGGCCGGAGCGTCGTTCCTGGTCTGGGCCGACACGCTGGCCCGCACGGTGTTCGAGCCGCGCGAGCTGCCGGTCGGCATCGTCACCGCGGCGATCGGCGCCCCGGTCTTCGCGTTCCTCCTCTGGAAGGGAAACCAGCGGTGAGTGCTGGACAGGTGCGGGTCTCGACCGCCGCCGACCGACACATACCCAGCACTCAGCGATCAGGGCTGGCGGCCCGGGGTGTGTTCTGGGAGATCGCGTCGCGGGCGATCCTGGACGACGTCGGGGTGGTCGCGCCGGCGGGCGCCGTCACCGGGCTCCTCGGCCCGAACGGGTCCGGCAAGTCGACCCTGCTGCGGGTGCTGGCCGGGGTGCAGCAGGCGGGGCGGGCGCCGTCGTCGGGCACGCAGGCGACGTTCGACGGCGCCGACCTGGCCGCCCTGCCCCGCCGCGAGCGTGCCCGCGTGCTCGCCCTCGTGGAGCAGGACGCCACGACCGACCTGCCGCTGACCGTGCTCGACGCCGTGCTGCTCGGCCGCATCCCCCACCGCTCGCTGCTGGCGGGCGACTCCGACGCGGACCGCGCGGCCGCCCACGCGGCCCTCGACGCCGCGGGCGCCGAGGAGCTCGCGGACCGCGAGGTCGGCACCCTGTCGGGCGGCGAGCGCCAGCGCGTGCACATGGCGCGGGCCCTGGCGCAGCAGCCGCGCCTGCTGCTGCTCGACGAGCCGACCAACCACCTGGACATCTCCGCCCAGCTCCACGCGATGCGGGTGCTGCGCGACCTCGCGGCGGACGGCGTGACCGTCGTCGCCGCCCTGCACGACCTCAACCTCGCCGCCTCGACCTGCGACCACCTGGTGCTGCTCGACCACGGCCGGGTGGTCGCGGCGGGCCCCGTCGGCGAGGTGCTGGTCCCGGAGGTGCTGGAACCGGTCTACGGCGTCCGCGTGGACGTGCTGCGCCACCCGCGGACTGGCCGCCCGGTGCTCTCCTTCGAGCGCTGACACATCGGACGGCGTCCTGGGGCTGACGGATGACCGGACCTGTTCCATGATGGGAGCCATGGCCGCACCAGAGTTCGTCGTCCAGGCAGGCAAGGTTCTCAACCCGTGGGTGCTCCGCGTCGCCGGACGCGTCCCGCCGTGGGTGGTGCTGCACCACGTGGGCCGCCGCTCGGGGGTGGAGTACCGCACCCCCCTGGTCGCGTTCGCGGCCCGGCCCGAGGACGAGGTCCTGGCGGTGCTGCCGCTCCCGTGGGGATCGGGCACCGACTGGGCCCGCAACACGATGAGCGCGGGAACCGTGCGCCTGGAGCGTGGCGGGGCCGACTTCGTGGTCAAGGACGTGCGGCTCGTGCCCGCGTACGAGGCCGTCGGCTGGCTCGGGGCGGTACCGTCGCGGCTCCTGTCGGCGATCGGCATCGAGGAGTGCCTGGTGGGCACCCTGCACAAGGGCTGACGCCCAGGTCAGGCCCTCTTTCCGGCTGGACGGCGGCCGGGTGGTGGCCGTGTGTCATCGGGCACCCCGGCGCGGGAGTATGTTTCGCGTCGTGATCTTGCGCACAGCCACGCTCTCCGACGCCGCCGCGGTCGCCCAGGTGCACCACACCACCTGGGTCACGACCTACGGGGCGATCCTCCCGCCCGAGTTCTGGGCCACGGCCACGCTCGAGCGCCGCATCACGACCTGGGAGCGGTGGCTGTCGAACGGCGCCGCCCCCGTCGTCGCCGACGCCGACGGCGAGGTGGTCGGCATCGCGATGGCCGGCGACGCCGTCGAGCAGGAGGACGTGGTGCCCGTGCGCGCCCGACAGCTCTACCTGCTGTACGTCCTGGCGCCGTACCACGGGACCGGCGTCGGGCAGGCGCTGCTGGACGCCGTGGTGCCGCCCGGGACCCCCGCCCAGCTCTGGGTCGCGGAGGACAACCCGCGAGCCCGCCGCTTCTACGAGCGCAACGGCTTCGTCCTGGAGGGCGCCCGGGTGGTCGACACGAGCACCGCTGACCTGGCAGAGGTCCGGATGGTCAGGTAGTCGGGTTACCGTTCCCCCCATGTCAGACTTCCACGTCCGCGCCTCGACCCCCGACGACGCCGTCGGCATCGCCGCCGTGCACTGGACCACCCGGCGCGCCATGTTCGAGGACCTCCTGCCGCCCGAGCACTGGAAGACCGAGACCCTCGGCACCCGCACCGAGGGCTGGATGCGGATCCTGGCCGCCGGTAACAAGGCGCTCGTCGCCGAGGTGGGCGACAAGATCGTCGGGTTCGCGATGAAGAACCCGTCCGGCCCGCACCTCGGGCAGCCGCCGGCCAAGCCGATCGAGCTGCACGAGCTGTACGTCGACCCGGCCTTCCACGGCACCAACGTGGGCCACGCGCTGCTGGAGAACATCCTCCCGCCCGGCACGTCGGCCCAGGTCTGGACGTTCGCCTCCAACCCGCGGGCGCGCAAGTTCCTGCAGCGGGCCGGCTTCCTGCCCGACGGCGTCACCGCGACGGACCCGGACACGGACCTGCTGGAGGTCCGGCTGGTCCGCTGAGGCTGTGGGCGGGCGCGGGCTGCGGGCGGGCTGAGACGTCGCCGGATTTGGGTGGTCGGCAGAATGTCAGGTGGTCGGCAACTCGGAATGCCGACCACCTGACATTCTGCCGACCGTCCGAAAGCGCGCGGTTGGCGCGGGCGTCATGGCTCGATCTGGGGCGGGCTCCGTGCCAGGATTCCGGGATGACCAGCGCCTACAGCGTCGAGCTGTTCGATGATCCGGGAGCCGTCCTGCACGTCGCGGGCGATCTGCTGGCCGCCCAGCCCGTGGTCTGGAGCGTCGTCGCGTCGGTGACGCATCAGGCCGCCCGGTCGTTCACCCCCGGCGGGCCGCGCCCGGAGCACCCGATGTGGTGGGCCGTCGTCCGGGAGCAGGAGGCCGTCGTCGCGGTGGCCATGCGCACGATGCCGCACGCGCCGCACACCGTCTGGGTGCCCGACCTGCCCGAGGACGCCGCGCGGCTGCTCGCCCGCGCCGCCCTGGACCGGACCGCCCGCGCCGGTGACGCCCCGCTGATCTCGGCGAACGGCCCTGTCGCCGCCGTCCGCGCGTTCACCGACGAGGTGGTGCGCACCACGGGCGGCGCCGTACGCGAGGACCGGCCGGAGCGGCTGTGGGAGGCGACGCGGATCGTGCGGCCCACGCCGCCGTCGGGCCGCGCCCGGCTCGCCACGCTCGCCGACCTCGGCGTGGTGACCGCGTGGTTCGACGTGTTCCACGCCGAGGCCGACGCCCAGTCGGGCCGCGCGCCGGACGAGGACGCGGAGCCGCTGCGGATCGGCGGCGCCCGGCAGCGGATCGAGGACGGCGACGTCTGGCTCTGGGAGGTGGACGGCGAGGTGGTG
Source organism: Promicromonospora sp. NPDC110617 (assembly GCF_055598465.1). Taxonomy (NCBI): domain Bacteria; kingdom Bacillati; phylum Actinomycetota; class Actinomycetes; order Micrococcales; family Promicromonosporaceae; genus Promicromonospora; species Promicromonospora sp. NPDC110617. Next base: position 2,043,368 of record NZ_JBVKBM010000001.1, on the reverse strand, counting down.
CAGCTGACCGGCGCCCGGCCGCCGTCGTTCGGGTGGTGCGGATCGGCCCCGTCTACACGCCGCGCGAGCACCGCGGGCACGGTTATGCCCGCGCGCTCGTCGCCGACGTCGCGCAGCGCGTGCTCGACGACGGCCACCGGGTCTGCCTCTACACCGACCGCGACAACCCGGTGTCCAACCGCGTGTACGCGGCGATCGGGTTCGAGCCGGTGCTCGACCAGGTCAACCTCGCCGTGGACCCGGTCGTGCGGCCGGCCGGGCGGTAGCGTCCGTGCCGGAGACCACGCCGGACACCACGCGGGAACGGACGCCGCCGTCCGTTCCCGCGACGAAGGAGAGCTGATGGGACGCAGGGCGATCATCTTCCACGGGACCAACGCCGACCCGGCGTGGATCTGGTACCCGTGGCTCGCGGACAAGCTGCGGGAGCGCGGGTACGACGTCGAGACGCCGCACCACCCCGGGACCAACGTCGAGCCGATCGAGACGTTCCTGCCCACGGTGCTCGCCGCGCACACGTTCGACGAGGACACCGTGCTCGTCGGGCACTCCGGCGGGGCCGCCCTGCTGCTCGCGCTGCTGGAGCACCTCGACGTGACCGTGGCGCAGGCGGTGCTGGTGGGCGGCTACTCGACCAACCCGAACCCCGGCCCGGAGCCGGTGCTCCAGGACTCCTACGACTGGGACGCGATCCGCGCGCACGCCCGGGACCTGGTGTTCCTCAACTCGGTGACGGACGAGTTCGGCTGCGACGCCGAGCAGGGCCGCGCGATGTTCGACCGGCTCGGCGGCACGCTCGTCGTGCGCGACGACGGGCACTTCACCGAGGACACCCTGGAGATCGCGGACCGGCTGATCCCCTGACCGGGACGTGTGAGAGCGTGGGCGCCGCACGACCGACCCGACCGACCCCGACCGCTGAACCGCTCACCGACGAGGACGAGGTACCTGCGACGATGAGACCTGCCCGGCTCACTCCCCACGCCCGTGACCTGACGACACGCTCCCTGGACTGGATGGACCAGCAGTGGGACCCGGAGGTGGGGCTGCTGCGAGCGCCCGAGGAGCCCGGTGGCGGCCACGGCGCGCCGACAGGGCACCTGGTGCGCGAGACCGGCTGGTACGCCGTCGGCCTGCTCGCCCGGAACCTGCCCGCGCGGGACGGCGCGGAGGCCGACACCGAGCGCGCCCGGCATGCACTGGGCCGCGTGCTGGACCACCAGCTCGACGCCCCGGGGACGCCGTTCCACGGCACGTGGCTGCGCAGCCCGCACGAGCCGCGCCCGACGGCGGAGTCCGTCGCGTGGCGCGACTACGACCCGAACTGGCGCGAGTTCATCGGCACGACCCTGGTGGTCGTGGCCGACGAGTTCCCCGAGGCGCTGGCGGGTGACCTGGGCCCGCGCGTGGAGGCCGCGCTGCGGCTGGCCGTCGAGGGGTCGCTCGCGCGCGGCGTCGACGCGCACTACACGAACATCGCGCTGATGGCGGCGTTCCTGCTGGACGACGCCGCCGTCCGCCTGGGCGAACCCGCCTGGGAGACGCCGGCGCTGCGGCTCGCCGAGCAGGTGCTGACCCGGTTCCGGGTGGACGGCACGTTCGACGAGTACAACTCGCCCACCTACTACGGCATCGACCTGTACGCGCTGGCGCTGTGGCGCCGGTACGCGCACCAACCCCTGCTGCGCGACGGCGGCGCGGAGATGGAGGCGGTCCTCTGGCGGGACACCGCGCGGCGGTACCACGCGGGGCTGCGCAACCTCGCGGGCCCGTACGACCGCAGCTACGGCATGGACCTGCGGCACTACGCCTCGGGGATCGGGCTGTGGATCTGGGCGGCCGTCGGGCGCGACCCGGCGCCGTTCCCCGAGACGGACCGGCCGTTCCGGCACGCGTGGGACCTCGCGCTCGGCCCCGTGGTCGCGGTCCTGGCTGCCGAGGTGCCGGACGATGCCCTGACCCACCTGACCGGGTTCCGCGGCGAGCGGCAGGTGGATCAGGTGATCGTGCGCGAACCGCGCCGGGTCGCCACGTCGTGGGTCGGCGAGCGGCTGCTCATCGGCGCGGAGGACGTCGGGGGCGAGCGCGGCAATCTCGCCGACCAGTTCCACCCGGCGACGGTGCACTGGCTGGTGGACGGCGTGTCCGGGGTCGGCGGGCCGGGCGAGGACGCGGGCGACGACGGCACCGACGTCGGCTGGATCCGGCTGGTCAGCGACCTGGCCGTCGACGCCGTCGCCGACGGGCCGTCGCTGACGCTGACCTGCGCCCGGCACGACGGCGGCGACCTGGCGTTCGCGTTCCACGTCCGGGTCCCGGAGGTCGGCCTGGCCCGCGGTCGAACGGCGCGCGACCTCGCCCCCGGCGGCCTCCCGTTCGCCGACCTGACGACCGAGCACTGGGCGCTGCCCGGCCTGGAGGTCACGCTGGACACGGCCGCCGAGCTCGTCGCCGTCGAGCCCGACGCCACGGACGACACCTGGTGGCTGCGCTACGTGGCTCGCCAGATCCCCGCCGACAGCACGGTCCGGTTCGCTATCGCCCTGCGTGTCGGATAGTTCTCGCTGCTCAGAGCAGTGCTGCTCACGGCAGATCCGCCTCCCCGGGGCCCGCCCGGGGAGGCACGGTGAGGTCATGACCGAATCACCGCAGCCCCCGCAGTTCGGCGAGCGCTCCCGGCGCGACCTGTTCGAGCGGCGTGTCCTGGTCCTGGACGGGCCCCTCGACGACGACAACGGCACGCTCCTGATGACGCAGCTCATCACGCTGGCGACGGAGGACCCGTCGTCGGACATCGACCTCTGGATCCACTCCCCGGGCGGGTCCGTGCCGTCGATGCTGGCCATCCGCGACCTCATGCGGACCATCCCCAACGACGTCTCCACGCTCGTGCTGGGCATCGCCTACAGCGCGGGCCAGTTCCTGCTCTCGGCGGGCGCCCACGGCAAGCGGCGTGCGCTGCCGAACGCGCGCGTACTGATGCACCAGGGGTCTTCGGGTATCGCGGGGACCGCCGTCGACATCGAACTGCAGGCAGACGACCTGCGGCACACGCGGGACACGGTGCTGCGCCTGGTCTCCGAGGACACCGGACAGCCGATCGAGCGGGTCTTCGACGACTCGCTGCACGACCACTGGTACACGGCCGAGGAGTCGCTGGAGTACGGGTTCATCGACACGATCGTGGGCGGCTTCGACGACATCCGGCCGCGGGAGCGTGCCCGAACCGGCTTCAGCACGACGACCGAGGGAGACGCACGATGAGCACCTACACCATCCCGAACGTCATCGCGGCGCACCCCCGGGGCGAGCGCATCATGGACGTCTACTCCCAACTGCTCAGCGAGCGGATCATCTACCTCGGCACGGCGATCGACGCCGGTGTGGCCAACGCGCTGATCGCCCAGCTCATCCACCTGGAGTCGAGCAGCCCGGACAGCGACATCCAGCTCTACATCAACTGCGAGGGCGGCGACCCGAGCGCGGGCATGGCCATCTACGACACCATGCGCTACATCCGGCCGCAGGTGTCGACGACCGTCGTGGGGCAGGCCGTCGCCGTCGGCGCCGTGCTGCTCGCCGCGGGGGCCGAAGGCAAGCGGGCAGCGCTGCCGCACGCGCGGGTCATCCTGCACCAGCCCGCGGCGCAGGGCCGCGGGGCGATCCCGGACCTGATCCTGCAGGCCGACGAGGTCGTGCGTATCCGCGCCGACATGGAGGAGGCACTCTCCACGCACACCGGGCAGAGCGTCGGGACATTGCGTGCGGACACGGACCGGGACCGCATCTTCACGGCCGGGGCCGCGCGGGAGTACGGGCTGCTGGACCACGTGATCGAGCAGCGCTGAGCCGGCCGTCGTCCGGGCCTGGTCGCAGTGGCGGCCGGGCCCGGACCGGATCGGCCTGGGCCGGCCCGGTCGGCAGGGCCTACGCCGCCAGCGCGAAGGCTGCCCGGCAGGTCGGCCCGCGCAGGGTGTCCCGCACGGTGACCAGGCGGTCGGCGACGGCGCTGACCAGGTCGACCAGCGTGACGTCTAGCGCGCCGGTGATCGCCGCGATCATCTCGCTCGACGGTTCCTTGACCCCGCGCTCGATCTCCGAGAGGTACTGCGGCGAGATCCCGGCCCGGCGCGCGGTCTGGTCGAGGGTCTCGCCGCGCCCGTGCCGGAGGTGCCGCAGGCGTTCGCCGACGAGGTGCCGCCACAGCGGCTCACGGTCCGTCCGGGTCGACGGCGGCGAGCCGGCATTCGGGCGCGCCCCGTCGCGGGCGGCGGGCTGAAGCGGGGCGATGTCGGCCATGCCATCGAGGGTAGGGGGCGGCGGTTCCCGGGCGGCGGCGGTTCTGCTGAGAGCAGCGGGCGGCGGAGGCTGCCAATGGGACGTCGGGCTTGTCCCGGCTGCCGGTCGGCTGGTCGTGCGACCCATTTACGTGGAGCTCGCGTGTTGGCCCGTTCACAAGGGCACCTCCACTGCCTGACGGAGCACAGCCGACGAGAGCGCCATCTGCGCAACCTCCGATCCGTATACAGAAGGGCCGCACCTGTGGACGGTTAGGAGCACGCGCCGAAGCAGCTCGCACGCGGGCTCATACCGCGTTGAGCGCGAGCGGAGCAGGATGTAGCCATGGAACTGGCGAAGATCCGATTTCGATTGGACCGTGACGCGGACGGTTGGCCGCCGGCAGAGACGGAAGGAGTCTGGGCCGAGCCACTCGGAAACGACCGCTATCGGATCGACACCACGCCGTGGTTCATCCGCGGGACGTCTGCCGAAGACGTCGTTCGGGCCTTCCCCGATGACGACGATGTGCTGTGGTTCTCGGAGACGCTTGTCCAGGGCGGACATCAGACGATCAGAATCATTCCGCGCGACGACGGGCCACTGAACGGTGATCGTCAAGCAGTCCTCGACGTGTTTGCTCCCCTCCATGTCTCAGGCGAAGGCCTGAACGATCAGTTCCGCATCGTCGCGCTCGACGTCGGCCCCGATGCCGACGTGGCTGCCGTCAAGCAGCTGTGCAACGACGGCGAAGCCGACGAACGGTGGTACCACGAGGAGGGCAATGTGACGCCGGAGTGGCTCGCAGTTGGCCTGGGTGACTGACCGCCGTCAGGATGGAGGTATGGCTACCGAGCTCTGGATCACCGGCGACCCCGACACCGACCGGCTGCTGAGCGACGACCCGTTCGCACTGCTCGTCGGCATGCTCCTGGACCAGCAGTTCCCGATGGAGCACGCCTTCGCCGGCCCCGGCAAGATCCGCGACCGCATGGGCTCGTTCGACGTCCGCGCCATCGCCGAGGCGGACCCGGACGAGTTCACGACGATGGCGACCACTCCCCCGGCGATCCACCGCTACGGGCGGTCGATGGCGGGCCGCGTGCTGGAGCTCGCGCACACCGTCGTGGACGAGTACGACGGCGACGCCGCGCGCATCTGGACCGCACCCGGCGCCGACGGCGGTGCCCCGACCGGCCGCGAGGTGCTCAAGCGGCTCAACGCCCTGCCGGGCTACGGGGAGCGCAAGGCCAAGATCTTCCTCGCCCTGCTCGGCAAGCAGCGCGGCGTCCGGCCGGAGGGCTGGCGCGAGGCGGCAGGCGAGTTCGGCGAGGACGGCTCACGCCGCTCCATCGCCGACGTGACCAGCGCGGAGACGCTGCAGGAGGTCCGCGCGTTCAAGAAGGCGCAGAAGGCATCCGCCAAGGCCCAGGCCTGACGCCCGGGCACCGCGGTCCGGGCCACCACCGGACCGCGGTGCGCCGTCACAGGCTCTCGGCCGCGGCGATGTCCTCGCGCGTCCAGTCGGGCAGCAGGTCGTCGTAGAACTCGGCGACCTCCGCGGCGGGCGTGTCCTCCGGCGTCGTCCCCGAGAACCCGGACTCGCACCCGGGGGCCGGCATCTTCCAGACGCCGCCCGCCACCAGCTGCGCGCCCACCTGCGGGAACCGGTCGAAGTCGCACCGCTGCCCGTAGTCGCCGCACTGGACGCGGCCGCCGTCACCCAGGTCGGCGTACGACGCCACCTGCTGCACGTCGCCGCCCCGGCGTGCCTGGGCGAATCCGGACGCGCAGTCGATCGACGTCCATCCCTCCGTGGACTCGTCGCCGCCGGAACCGGTCTGCAGGCCCGTCATCGACACCTTGGCCAGGGTGAACGTCGCCGCCGCCTCCCGACCGGGCTCGGCCCGCTCGACAGGCGCGACGTGCTCGACCTGGACGCCGTCGAGGCTCGTGTCCACGAACGACGAGCTGCCCGACGGCGACCGGAACACCGACCCGAACAGGACCGCCCCGTCGAAGACCGAACCGTTGAGCTGCCCGCCGATCTCCGCCGCCGGCGCGAAGAGGTTGACGGCCGACACGTCCGCCAGCGACCCGTCGACCAGGAGGGCGCCCGTGAGGTTCGCGCCGTCCAGCCGCGCACCGGTCAGGTCCGCGCCGGTGAAGTCCGCGCAGGTCTCCACCCGGTCCCTCGACCAGCCACCGGCGGCGTCGAAGTGGACCGGGCACCCGAGATCCATCCCGGAGAGGTCGGCGCCCCGCAGATTCATCCCGCGGAACGGCTTGACCCCCTCCGGCGCGTCGCGGATCGTCTCGCGGATGAAGGTCACGTTGGCCAGCACCTGGTCCCGCTCGGCCCGCTCGGCCTCGACCGCCTGCGTCCGGCTCTCCCGCTCGTCGTCAATCGAGGCCTGGTAACCGGCGAGCAGCACGCCGACCACGAGGCTGGAGACGACGCCGATCGTCACGTCGATCAGCCAGCGGCGGTCCGGCCGCTCCCGGGTCGGCGGGGCGTCGGACGGCGGCTCGGCCGGCCCGGGCGAAGGCTCGGGCCGCGGCGGAGCCTCCTCGAGAAGTGCGTTCATCGCGTGCGCTGTCTCCAGTCATTTCGAACAAAGCGGACACAGCATGCCCAAGGGCCCGGAGGCGCGCAACGTAAGTCGGGCGGGCCGGGGACGGGCGAGATCCACGGGGAGGACGGCGCTTGACTCCGGTACGTTCCGGGAGGACGCTGTGACAGATATCGTCGCAGTGTCACAGCGCGCAGGGTCACAGCAGGGGGAAGCATGGTCGACAGTTCCAGGCGCCGGGACGTGCTGCTCGACGCCGCCGTCGTCCTGCTGCTGAGCCGCGGCTACGACAAGCTGACCATGGTCGACGTCGCCGAGGCGGCCGACCTGAGCCGGACCATCGTGTACCGACACTTCGCCTCCAAGCGCGAGCTCACCGACGCGGTCGCGGCCCGCGCCCTGGCCGACTACGCCGTCCGCTGGCGCACGGGGCTGCGCGAGGAGCCCACGCCGGGAACGCCGGCGAGCATCTACCGGGCGGGGTTCCGCGTGGTGGCCCGCGACCCGCTGCTCACCGCGATCGCCACCCGGGACCGCGACGTCTTCGGCCGGTACCTGCGCGACCCCGCGGCGACCATGCCCGGCCCCGCGGGCCCGGGGTTCCTCGGCGACTTCCTCGCCCTGCAGCAGCAGGCCGGCGTGATCCGCGAGGGCGTGGACCTCGCGTCGGTCGCCGTGGTCCTGGAGGCCCTCACGGCCGCGATCATGACCGCCATCCAGCACCACCAGGGCCGGCCGGACAGCCCTTCACCCGAGGCGCTGATCGACACGGTCACCGAGATGATCGACCGGATGCTGACGCCCGACGAGCCGGACACCGCGGCCGCCATGGCGCTGCTCGACGGCCTGCTCGACCGGCGCTAGCCCGTCATATCCACCTTCGACGAAGGACGACCATGCAGATCACGATCCTCACCGCCGGCTCGCGCGGCGACGTCGAGCCGTTGCTCGGCCTGGCCGTGGCGCTCCGCGACCGGGGCCACCACCCGACCGTCGTCGGCTCGCCGGACTTCGCGGAGCTCGCCGCGTCCTACGGCACCGAGTTCGAGCCGTTCGGCCCCGTGCTGCCGAAGTACGCGGACAACCCGGAGCTCGTCGAGCTGGTCGAGTCGGGCAACATGCTGCGTTTCATGGCCTACGGCGCGAAGACCCGCAAGCAGATGCTGCCGCAGATCATCCACGACATCTGGCGCGCCACGAAGCACAGCGAGGCCATCCTCTACAAGGGGCCGACGACGCTCTACGGGTACAGCGTCGCGGAGAAGCTGGGCATCCCGTGCGCCGACCTTCAGTTCTTCCCGGTCACGCCCACCCGCGAGTTCCCGACGTTCTTCCTCGGCGACGGGCGCAGCCGCGGCGCGCTCCTGGACCGGGCGGGCTGGTGGGGCACCGACCAGATGATCTGGCGCACCATGCAGCAGCCCGGGGTGAACAAACAGCGACGCGAGGTGCTCGGCCTGCCCCCGCTGCGCACCAACGCGCGCGTGCTCCAGGACCGGCAGAACATGCCGCTGTACTACGCGTACAGCCCGCTCGTGCTGCCCCGCCCGGCCGACTGGCACCCCCGGATCCACGTCACCGGGTACCTGCCCACGAGCGCGCCGGCCGGCTGGGAGCCGCCCCCGGACCTCGCAAGGTTCCTCGCCGCAGGCGACCCGCCGGTGTCGTTCGGCCTCGGCAGCGTGCCGACGGCGCAGCCGGGCCGCCTGGTGGACGCGTTCCTGGAGACCCTCGACCGGACCGGGCACCGGGGCATCCTCATCGGCGGCTGGGCGGACCTCGGCCGGGACCGCGAGCTCCCGGACCACGTGCTGCGCCTTGAGTCCGTCCCGTACGACTGGCTGTTCCCGCGGGTCGCCGCGGCGATCCACCACGGTGGCGCCGGCACGACGGCGGCGGGCCTGCGTGCCGGCATCCCCACGATCCTGACGCCGGTGGCCGTGGACCAGTTCAGCTGGGGCCGGCGGGTCGCCGCGCTCGGCGTCGGGCCGGAACCCGTCCCGGTGAAGGTGCTCGACGCCGACCGGCTCACCGTCGCGCTGACCCGCGCCGTCACCGACGAGCGGATGCGCGAGCGGGCCGCCCGGCTGGGCGAGCGCCTGCGCCAGGAGGACGGCATCGGCCGGACGGCGGAGCTGTTCACGGACTATCTCCGCACCGCCAGGGCCCCGGCGGCCCGCTGACCCCGCCTGCGGACCCCGCCTACCGGACCTGCTGCCGCGCGAACGCCTCCGCCGTGAAGGCCTCCACCGCGTTGACGACGGCCGCGAACCGCGGCGACCAGTACAGGTCGAAGCCGTGGTGGGCGCCCGGGAGCTCGGCGTACACCACGAGGTTCCCGGAGTCCGCGCGGAGCCGCTCGGCGAACCGGCGGGCGTCCGCGACGGGCACCAGCGAGTCGTGGGTGCCGTGCACCACCAGGACCGGCGGGGCGTCCGCCCGGACGTTCTCTGTCGGCGAGGTCTCCGGGCGGCCGTCGAAGTACCGGCCGAGGTACCCGCCGAGGGACACCACGGCGCTCACCGAGGTGTCGGCGTCCTCGAAACCGGGCTGGTAGGTGGGGTCGCCGTCGGTGAAGGCTGCCATCAACGACATGTGCGCGCCCGCCGAGGAGCCGGACAGGACGATCCGCTCCGGGTCGACGCCCCACTCGTCGGCGTGCTCGCGGACCCACGCGACCAGCCGCTTCACGTCCACGAGATGGTCCTCGAACGTCGCGGCCGGGCGCAGCCGGTAGTTCGCGCTGAGGCAGACCCAGCCCCGCTCGGCCAGGCGGTGGAGCATCGGCAGGGACTGGGAGCTCTTGTGCCCGGTGGTGTAGTAACCGCCGTGGAAGTGGATCAGCACCGGGGCCCCGGCAGCCGCGTCGCGGCGGCGGTACAGGTCCATGCTGGTGCGCTTTCCGAAAGGCCCGTAGGAGAGGTTCGCGACCCGCTCGACCGAGCGGGGACGCACCGCGAAGGGGAAGACGAGGACGCGCCACAGCGGGAGCCGACCCGACACGTCGATCGGGCCCATGGCACGCCGCAGGACCGACAGCGCCGCGACGCCGCGCCAGACCTGGAGACCCAGGCAGGCGGCCGCGAGGACCGCCGCGGCGATTGCGACCGGCGAGGCGAGATCGCCCTCGGCGACCGCGAGCGCCGTGCTGGCCCCGAATGCGAGCGCCGCGAGGACGGGCAGCTCGTTGATCGACATGCTGAGGAAGAAGACCGAGGTACCCACCGACATCGGCACGCGCGGCAGGCGCAGCACGGGGAAGGCGAGGACAGCAAGGCCGATCAGATAGCCGACGGGGATGCTCATGGCGCCCAGTCTTCTGGGCACAGAAGTCGGGCACATCGGCCGACAGATCACGGCTGACCTGCCGTGGGAACGGGGTACCCCCTACTTTGGTCGGGTCCCGCCTGCGCCTGCTCGGCCCCGACTTCCGGAGGTACGCCCCGTCACCTCTTGCCGACCCGCTCGACCTTGACGCCGGTGCCGTCGAGCAGGAGATCCAGGTCCCCGTCGTCAGCGGTGAGGACAACCACGGGGCCACGCAGCGCCAGCGCGGTCGCGGCGACGACCGCATCGACGGCCATGTCACGCGCCTTGCGCCGCGCTGAGGCGGCACCCGCGCGCAGGCGTCCGGCGTCGTAGCCGATCTCCGTGGTGACCTCCTCGACCCGGAGGGCCTTGGCCGCACGCCGGACCCGCGCGTCGCGGGCGGTTCCGTCAGTGACCTCGGCGAGCGTGACCGCCGAGGTGTGCAGTGTCGAGTCCGTACGACGCGCGACCGTTGCCCACGCCTGCATCTGCTGCCCGTCGTCGGCGAGCGCGGACAGCGCCTCGGAGTCCAGCAGGATCGAGTGGGGGCCGACGATCACCGGGCGAGCCTGGCCATGATCGCCGCGACCTCGTCCTCGTCCACGGCGCCGTGCTCAGCTTCCATGCCTTGCAGGACGTCGTCGAGGGCGTCCCGCTCGAGCTGCCGGGCGACCGCTCCGGCGACGTACGCGGAGAACCCGCGTGATCCTGCCCGAGCGCGCACGCCGTCATCGCCTGCGGTAGGCAGTGGCCAGGACCGAGACCGTGACCTCCGCCGGCAGGGCATCCTCGTCGTCCAGGTCCGCCTCCGAGACGTGGCGGGCGCTCGGCGTCATGAGCACGAGGTCGACCGCCTCCTGCCGGGTCAGGGGCGTCGTGTACTCGACCCGCTCGGTCCGCACGGCCTCGAAGTACGGGTCCAGCGCCTGGTGCAGGCGCTCCTCCTTGTCCGGGTCGACGGCCACCATCCCGGCGACCTGGCGGCGCAGCTCGGCCAGGTGGCCGCCGAACGGCCGCACCACGACCAGCACGCCGCCCGGGCGCAGCACCCGGTGGAACTCGGCCGGGTTGCGTGGCGCGAACACGTCCAGCACCACGTCGACGTGTTCCGACCCGATCGGGAACGGCCGGAAGACGTCCCAGGTCGCGGCCGCGGCCCGCTCGTGCGCCTTGGCCGCCGTCCGCAGGGCGTGCGCGGAGGTGTCCAGCCCCAGGCCGACGGCGCCCGGCATCGCGTCGAGCACGCCCGCGAGGTAGTAGCCGGTGCCGCAGCCGACGTCGACGACGGTGGCGGGAGGCCTGGCACCGTCCGCCGCCCCCGCGGACTCGCCCGCCAGCTCGGCGACGGTGTCCCGGATCGCCGCGTACCGGTCCGCGGCCAGGAAGTCGCGGCGGGCGCGTGCCATCGGCCCGTCGTCGCCGCTGGTCGCGCGCGTGCCGGTCAGCAGGCTCACGTACCCGTGCCGGGCGACGTCGAAGCTGTGCCGGCGCGGACAGCGCAACGCGCCGGGCGACGTCGCGAGCTCCGCACCGCACGACGGGCAGCGCAGCAGCGGGAGGATCGGGTCGAAGGCGGCGGGAACGGCAACGGGCACGGTCGGTCTCCTGGCAGCGGTGGTGGGGCGGGTCGCGCTAGACGCGGTTCGCCGGGACCGGGTTCGCGGCCCGGCCCTCGGTCGACAGGAGCAGGACGACGGCGTCCGGCCGCAGCCCGATCGCCTCCCGCCACCCGGGCTGGCCCAGCACGAGCCGGGCGGCGGCGAGCGTCGCGGCGCCGCACGGTCCCGCGTCGACGCCGGAGCGCGCCAGGTCGTCGACGGCGGCGGCCGCCTGGTCGTCGGAGACGGTCACGGCGCCGTCGAGCCCGTCGCGCAGCACGGGCCAGGCCAGCGCGGAGACCGTCCCGCAGCAGAGCCCGGTCATGATCGTGTCCCCCACCGGCACGGTGACGGGCCGGCCTGCGCGCAGGGACGCGACCAGCCCCGCGGCGCGGTCGGGCTCGACGGCGAGCAGCGTGCCGCCGTCGACCACCTCGCCGTCGGCCCCAGGAGCGCGGTAGTGGCTCACCACGGCCTGGGCGAACGAGCCGACGCCGACCGGGACGACCACCAGGTCGGGCTCCGCGACGCCCAGGGCGGCGAGCTGCTCGTCGGTCTCGACGCACAGCGTCCCGTAGCCGTCGACGATCCACTGCGGGATGTCCGTGTAGCCGGACCACGACGTGTCCTGCACCAGGACCGCCGCCGGGTCGGTGGCGGCGTCGGCCGTGGCCCGGGCCACGACGTCGTCGTAGTCGCCCTCGGACTCGACCGTCCGAGCGCCCTCCGCCGCGATCGCCTTCTTGGCGGCCTGCGTGATGCCCGGCGGGTAGTAGATCGTCGCGGCGGCGCCGATCAGCGCGGCCACGTGGGCGACGGCGCGGCCGTGGTTCCCGTCGGTGGCGGCGTACAGCCGGACGTCGGTACCGCGGACGGCGTCGCGCACCGCGTCCAGCGAGACGGTCGCCAGCCCGAACCGCTCCCCCAGCGCGCGGGCGATCGCGTACGACGCGCCGAGCACCTTGAAGGCCGGCAGGCCGAGCCGGCTCGACTCCTCCTTGACCAGCACCCGGCCGACCCCCAGCTCCGCGGCGAGCCCCGGCACGTCACGCAGCGGCGTGGGTGCGTAGCCGGGCAGGGTGCGGTGGAAGTCGATGGCGGGCACGTTGACGATTGTCCCCGACACCGCGCCCGAGGACCGACCTGTCAGAGCAGACCGACCGCCGCGAGCGCCGTCGCCGCGACGCCCGCGAGCGTGCGCACGTGGTTCCACGCGGTCCAGGGCCGCCAGTAGGCACGCCAGCCGGCGGCCTTGTCGTGGGCGGCCAGCAGCCGGTTGTTGAGCGGCACGTTCAGGGCCATCGTCACGCCGAAGGTGCCGACCAGGTACACGGCGGCGCCTGCGAGGATCCAGGCGCCGCCGTCGTGGCCGTCGACGAGGCCCCAGATCCCGGTGGCCGCCGGGACGAGGAGCGCGCCGAAGAAGACGCTCATGAAGGCGGGCATCGGCGCGGTCTCGTTGATGCCGTTCATCGCCGCCCCGGCGGCCTCGTCGGAGGCGCGGGCGAGGCCGCTCATGACGAACGACGAGAACCCGAAGAACACCCCGGCCGACAGGCCGAGCAGCACCACCGATGCGACGGCGAAGATCGTCCAGATCATCCGGGCCTCCAGGTCAGCGCGGCGGTGCGGTGGTCGTCGACAACTCTTCCACGAAGGAGGCCGCGCGTTCCAGACCTTCGCCGAGAGAAGAACCGGCGCCTGTGACCCTCGGGTAACAGATCGGGCACACCGGACACGTTTCGCCCACGGAGTGTCGGTGTGCCGTGGAACACTTCGGATCATGCTCGAACTTGCCACCGGTAGCGGGCTCGCCTTGTCGGCGGGCCTCAACGCATGGATCCCGCTCATCTTCCTCGGCGTGCTCTCGCGCTTCACGGACCTCGTGGAGCTGCCGGGCCAGTGGGCGTGGCTGGAGAACGGCTGGGTGATGGCGATCCTGGTCGTGCTCCTGGTGCTCGAGTTCGCCGCGGACAAGATCCCGGTGCTCGACTCGATCAACGACGTGGTGCAGACCGTCATCCGCCCCACCGCGGGCGGCATCGCCTTCGGCGCCGGCTCGATGTCGGAGACGGCTACGGTCACGGACCCGGGTGCGTTCGTGCAGTCGGGTCAGTGGATCCCGATCGTCGCGGGCGTGGTGCTCGCGCTCGGCACGCACGCGGCGAAGGCCGGCGGGCGCGTGGTCGCCAACACGGTCTCGGGCGGCACGGCGGCGCCCGTGGTCAGCGCGGCGGAGGACGCCACGAGCATCGGTGTCTCGTTCCTGGCCGTGCTGGCCCCGCTCGCGATCATCCCGGTGCTGATCCTGTTCGTGGTCGGGGTGATCATGCTGATCCGCAGCCTGGCCAAGCATCGACGCGCCCGAGCGGCGGGGCATGGCGGTGAGGATGCCTATTACGTCTGACGTCCAGGAGATCCAGCGGGCCCGGCTCACCTCGGTCGGCCTGGGCACGCTCGGCCCCACGCACTCCGCCGACGACGGCGCGGTGGCCCGCGTCGTCGCCCGGCTCGGCGCCGTCCAGTCGCAGGAGCTGCACTCGTCCGCGTGGGGTGTGGCGCAGCGCCTGGCCACGCCGGCCACGCTCGAACAGGTGCAGGCGGCGCTGGCCGACGGCTCGATCCTGCGTACCCACATCCTGCGCCCCACCTGGCACTACGTGGTCCCCGAGGACCTGGCGCCGCTCATGACGGCCACCGCGCCCCGGGTCCGCAAGGCCATGGCGTCGACGGAACGGTCCTACGACTTCGACCACTCGGCTCTCCCCCGCCGGCACGCCGTCCTCGCCGAGGCGTTGGCGGACGGGCCGCGCACACGCAAGGAGCTCGGCGTCGCGCTGGCCGAGCACGAGGGCGCACCGCTCGACGCCTGGCACCTGGGCCAGGTCATGATGCACGCGGAGCTGGACCTGATCGTGGCGAGCGGCCCGATGCGCGGCAAGCAGGCCACCTACCGGCTGCTCCCGGAGCAGCGGTCCTGGGACGAGGACGAGGCCCGCGTGCACCTGGCGCGCGCGTACGTGCGAGGGCACGGCCCCTGCCGCGCGGAGGACGTCGCCTGGTGGGGCACCCTGACCAAGACGGCGGCCCGCGCCGCGGTGGCCGACGCCGGGCTGACCCGGCATGAGATGGCCGGCCTGACCCTCTGGACCGACGGCGACCTGCCCGAGCCGGCCCCGGTGGGCACCGTGCGCCTGCTGTCCGTCTACGACGAGTTCTTCTGCCACGACTTCAAGAGCTGGCCCTCCCTGACCAGGGACGGCATGCCGAGCCGCTGGTTGTACACCGGGCTGGTGGCCGTGGACGGCCTGATCGCGGGCGGATGGTCGCGGGTCCTCAAGGCGCAGACCGTGGAGATCACGGTCGAGCTCACGGACGAGCCGTCAGCCACGGTGTGGGCGGCCCTTGAGGCCGAGGCCGCGCGCTACGGGGCGTTCTGCGGGCTCGAACCGACACTGGTCCGGGGCACGGCGGGCAACGGCACCATCGGCTGACGCATCGCCGGGGAGCACGCGGTCGGCGCGGCGGGGTGGCGTGGTCCGCGGCATCGTGGGCAGACTCCGCACATGACTCGCATCGCCGTCGAAGGCCAGGCCAAGCGCACCCATCCCGCCGAGCGCGGGACCGTCAACCTGCACGTCGCGTTCTCCGGCACGCTCCGCAACGACGTCGTGGAGCAGGTGGCCCGCACCCACACGATCCTCGTGGACCAGGCCAAGGCGCACGTCGCGTCGGGCGCGGCGGAGAAGTGGGACTCCGCGTCGGTGCACTCGTACGTCTACGACGACCGGGTCAAGAACTCCGAGACGGGCGGCAAGCAGCGGATCCGGCGGTTCCGGGCCTCAGCCCGCCTGTCGGTGACGTTCCGCGACTTCGAGGTCCTGTCCACCTGGCTCGCCGACATCATGGACGTCGAGGGCGTCGAGATCGACTGGCTCAACTGGACCCTGACCGACGAGACCCGCAAGGCGCTCCAGGCCGAGGCCCGCGTCGAGGCCGCCGAGGAGACCGTGGTCCGCGCCCAGTCGTACGCCGACGCGCTCGGCCTGGGCCCGGTGGCGCCCGTCGCGATCTACGAGGCGGGGCTCCGCGGCGGCAACGACGGCGGCGGCGCCCCGATGTACGCCATGCGGGCCGGCGCGATGGCCGCCCCGGGCGGCGGTGCCCAGGTCGAGCTGCAGCCGCGGGACATCGACGTCGAGATCACGCTGTCCGCCGACTACGAGACGGGCCCCGTCGCCGAGGGCTGAGGCAGCACGCCGGCGGCGCGCAGCCGGTCGAGCACCAGGGCGTGGGGCACCGCGGTCGCCGTACCGCGGTGCCCCACGGTCGTGGTCGCCATGAACAGCGAGTTGAGCAGGGCTTCCTCGACGGCGTCCATCGTCGCCGCGAAGACCGGGTCGAGGTCGCCGTCGTCCACGCCGCCCGTCGACGGCGCCCCCGGCGTGCCGAACGCCAGCGCGTAGTCGCCGCTGCCGCCCGCGAAGTCGGAGCCCACGCGCCCCATCGCGAACACGGCGCGGCGGGCGACGCGGCCGAGCTGACGCGCGTCGAGCGGGGCGTCGGTGGCGACCACGATCATGCAGGAGTTGCCCTCGGGCTGGAGCCCGGCGGCGGGGGCGCCGACGGCGGTGGCCGACGCTCCGCCGTCGTCGTCGGCCCGGAGCGGGACGCCCCGCACCGTGAGCGTGCCGGAGAAGTTGGACTGGACCAGCACGCCCACCGTCCAGCCGCCGACCACCCGCGACGACGTGCCGATCCCGCCCTTGAACCCGAGCGCCATGGTGCCCGTCCCGGCGCCGACGCAGCCCTCCCCGGGCAGGTCGGACGTCGCGCCGTCGAGGGCGGCGAGCACGTGCGCCTCGGTGATCGGCCGCGCGCGGATGTCGCTGAGCCGGCCGTCGTTGGTCTCGCCCACGACCGGGTTGAGCGTGCGCGTCTGCTCGTGGCCCGGCGCGGCGAGCACGTGCGTGACCAGGGCGTCCGCGGCGCGGAACGCGCTCAGGGTGGCGGTCAGGAGGATCGGCGTCTCGATCGCGCCGAGCTCGGCGACCTGGGTGGCGCCGATCAGCTTGCCGAAGCCGTTGCCGACGAACAGCCCGCACGGCAGGCTGCTCCGGCCCTGCTCCAGGGCGTCCGGCACGATCGCCGTGACCCCGGTGTGCAGGCGCGGCGGGTCCACGATGGTGGTGTGCCCCACCCGGACGCCGGGCACGTCGGTGATCGCGTTGAGCGGACCGGTGCGCAGCGGCCCGACCACGATCCCGAGGTCGCGCACCCGCCGGGGCTGCTGGCTGTGGTTCGTCATGCTCACAGCATCCCCGATCGGCGAGGCTCGGCGAACGGTCGAGGATTGAGCCGCGAGCCACTCGCCACTGCGCGACACAATGACGGGGTGCGCCTCGATGTCGATGCCTGCCGGTCGCGGTTCGCCGCGGCCCGCCACGCCTACCTCGCGACGGCCGACGCCGACGCCGTGCCGCAGCTCGTGCCGGTCACGTTCGCGCTGGTCAGCGCCCCGGGCGACCCTGCGACAGACGCCACCGCCGACGAGATCGTCGTCGCCGTCGACCACAAGCCCAAGACCACGCGCGACCTGAAGCGCCTGCGCAACATCGCGGAGAACCCGGACGTCGCGCTGCTCGCGGACCGGTACGACGACGACTGGACGCGCCTCTGGTGGGTGCGGGCCGACGGCGTCGCCGCCGTCGAGCACGACGGCGCACCGCGGGAGGCGGCGCTGGACGCTCTCGCCGCGCGGTACCCGCAGTACCACGAGCGCCGCCCGGACGGGCCGGTGATCCGGGTCCGGGTGACCCGCTGGTCAGGCTGGGCGCACGGCTGACCGTCCGCCCGGAACAGGCCGGACCCGGCACTCCCCTTTGAGGCCCGACTTTCTTCGCTTTGAGCAGCGTCAAAGCGAAGAAAGTCGGGCCTCAAAGGGGAGGTGCCCAGGTCAGATCCGCCAGGGGCGGGTCAGACCCATTGGACGAGCTGCCACACGATCCCGTTGGGGTCGGCGAACTGGCAGTACCGCTCACCCCAGGGCTCGGTCTCGGGCGGCGTGACAACCTCCGCGCCGGCGGCGGCGATGCGGGCGAACTCGGCGTCGAGGTCGTCCACGACGAACGCGATCAGCAGACCCTGCCCCGCGGGGCCGGCGATCCGCTCGGGCTTGAACGTGCCGAGGCCGACCCGCAGGAACACGATGTTGACGCCGGCGGAGTCGTGCTGCAGCGACACGAACCCGTCGTCCGACATGGCCTCGGTGAACCCGAGGTGCTCCTTGGCGAACTCGGCCGACGCGGCGACGTCGGGCACGTTGAGGGACAGGGCGGTACCGGTGATCTTCAAGCTGACTCCTCACATCCAATAACCTTGTACGGCGTACAATGTAAGATGGTTGCAGAATGTTCCCGGCCCGTCACCCGATCCTGGAGACCCGATGCCCCGCGAGCTGATCGACCTGCTCTGGCGCGATCACCCGGCCGCGCCGCGGGGCGGCGCGCGGGGCCCGCGGGCCGCCGTCACGACCGGCGCGGTGGTCGACGCCGCGGGCACGGTGGCGGACGCCGAGGGTCTCGCCGCCGTCACGGTCCGCCGGCTCGGCGACGTGCTGGGCGTCTCGGCCATGTCGGTCTACACGCACGTCAACAGCCGCGACGACCTGCTGGTCCTGATGGCCGACGCCGCGTTCGCGCGCATGCCACGGCCCGCGTACGGGAGTGCCGGGTGGCGCACCCGGGTGCGGCGGGTCGCCGACACGAACCTCGCGCTCCTGCGCGAGCACCCGTGGCTGCTGGAGATCGACGACGACCGCACGGCGTTCGGACCCGGCACCATCGCCAAGTACGACCACGAGCTGCACGCGCTGGACCCGCTGCCCCTGGACGACGTCGCCCGCGACGCCGCGCTCACGTTCGTGCTCGACTTCGTCCGCGCGGCCGCCCGGGCCCAGCGGCCGGACCCGCGGGCGGGCGAGCTGCCGGAGCTCTGGGGGCGGTGGGCCGGGCGGCTCGCCCAGTACCTCGGCGACGACCACCAGCTCGCCCAGCGGGTCGGCGGCGCAGCCGGCGAGGCGATGAACGCCCCCTCCAGCCCCGCCCACGCCTGGACCTACGGCCTGGACCGCGTCCTGGACTCCCTCACCCCGCCCGCCGGTCGTTGAGTGCTGGGTATTTGCGCTCGTCACGGCCTGAACAGCGCAAAAAGCCAGCACTCAACGAAGGGGGTCAGGCGGGGTCTTCCGAGCGGAGGCGGGGTTCCGTGCGGTTGCCCGGCTTGACGCCGGACTTGTCCGCGTAGAACGCGCGGATCACGTCCATGTCCGCGCGCACGTCGCCCGTCAGCTCGATGCTCGGGCCGAGGCCGGCGACCTTGGCGACGCCGTCGACGTAACCGAGCGTGACCGGGAAGCCCGCCTTGAGCGCGATGCGGTAGAACCCCGACTTCCAGTAGCCCGACCCGGCGCCGCGCGTGCCCTCCGGCGTCACGACCAGGTGGAACTCCTCGCCCCGGCCGACGGCGGCCAGGATCTCGTCGACGATGCTGGCCGGGTCCTTGCGGTCCACCGGGATGCCGCCCAGCGACCGCATGACGCCTGCCATCGGACCCTTGAACCAGGAGTCCTTGATGAGGAAGCGGATCTTGAGGTCCATGTCGAACGCGATGGCCAGCATGAGGAAGAAGTCCGTGTTGGACGTGTGCGGCGCCCCGATGAAGACCGTGGGCCGGGTCGGCGCGGGTTCCGAACGCATCCGGTAGCCGGTGGCGGCCCAGATCAGTCGTGCAACGGCCCGGCGGATGGTGCGTGACATCGTCGTCCTCGAGTCAGGTGGAGCGGAGAGAATCTCAGGCGGCGCCGAGCTTCGGGGTCTGCAAGTCTGACAGACCGACCGAGTGGTCAACGATCGCCGTCCGCCGCCCGTTCCTCAGCGCCGCAGCAGCGGCCGCACGCTGTGCGCCGCGAGGCGCAGCAGGCCCCGGGACCCCGCCGACTGCTCGTCGAACAGCATGAGCGCCACGTGCGCCATGGCCTCGTCGGACGCCGCGACGGCGCGCGTCGCGATCCCCGCCCACGTCTTCGAGCGCATGAGCTGCTGCGCCAGGTAGCACTCGCGGTAGTGCCGCGCGAACCGGCGCCGGTGCGCCCGCTCGAACCCCGCCAGCGCCCCGGGCAGCCCCGCCCCGCTCCAGGCCGCGCCGGACCGCTCCAGCTCGCCGAGGTGCTCCGCGAGCTGCACGCCGGCGGCCATCCCGTAGAAGATCCCCTCGCCGCTGAGCGGGTTGATCGTCGCGGCGGCGTCCCCGACCAGCACAGCGGCCCGCCCCGGGGCCGTCATCGGCGTGCGGGCGGCGGCATGCGGGAGCTGGTGCGTGGCGACCCGCTCCAGCCCGGAGACCGAGAAGCCCCGCCGCTCCAGGTCCTCGACGTACAGGTCGAAGAGGTCGCGCAGCTTGCGGCCGTGGCGCGCCGTCTGCCGCTTGAGGTGGTTCACGGGGAGGCCGACGCCGATGTTCGCGCCGTCGTCCGGCAGCGGGAAGACCCAGCCGTAGACCGGCAGGAGGGACTCCAGGAAGTCGAACCGGAGGGTGTCGCTCACGGGCTTGTCCGGATGGGTGACCCGGCCGTAGGCCCGCATCGCGATGTGGGTGTGCCGCATCGCGGGGCGCTCGACGCCGAGGGCGCGGCGGACCGTGGAGTAGGCGCCGTCCGCGCCGACGACGAGGTCGAACGCTTCCTCGGAGCCGGCGGCGCCGGACAGCGTGACCTGCTCGCACGTGCCGCCGGACGGCGCCATCCCCTCGAAGGCGACCCCCTCGCGCACCTCGGCGCCGGCGTCGCGCGCGGCGTTCAGCAGCAGGTCGTCCAGGGCGAGCCGCGGCGTGACGTACCCGGCGAGGTCGCGGCCCTCCATGAGCGGGCCGCGCGCGAGCGCCTCGACGCCGCCCGGGCCGCTGATCGCCACCGACATCGGCATGTGGAACGGCTTGAGCAGCTCCGTCAGACCCAGCCCGTCCAGCACCCGGCGCGCGCCCGGGCCCAGCCCGTCGCCGCAGGTCTTGTCGCGCGGGAACGTCGCCTTGTCGACCAGGGTGACGTGCGCGCCCGGGACCTCGCGCCGCAGTGCGATCGCCGTGGCAGCGCCTGCGGGGCCGCCCCCGACGACGAGGACCCTGGGTGCGTTGTCGCCGGTCACGCCGTCGACACTAGACCCGCCCGGGCCGACAGGCCAGGGCGGGCGAACCGGTCAGCGGTGAGGCTTGCGGTTCGGCGTCACGTCCTCGGCGGTGCCCGGCACGGTCTTGCCGTTGGCGTACCCCGCACCCCCCGCCGTCGTGCCGCCCTGCGTCGTGCCGCCCTGCGCGGGACCGCCCGGCGTCTTGCTCCCCGGGGCGTCCCCGGTCGTGCCCGGCACGGTGCGGTGCTGCCGGAACCGGCGGATGGCCTTGTAGAGGGTGACGCCCGCGATGACGATCGCTATCGCGTCGTCGCCGAGGCCGAGCGGCCCCAGCACGCCCTCGGACAGGAGGTCGATCGGGCTGGCCACGTACCCGGCGCCCGCGACGAACGTGAGGATCTCCTGCCAGGTGAACTTCCTGGGATCCTTGCCCCGCTTGTTTTCCTCGCGCATGCCCGGAACGTAACGGAGAACGGACCAACTCGCCAGGGATGTCCCGGAAGCCCGTTTCGTGACATCGGCCTCAGGCCGCGGTCACACGTCGATCGGACGGCGGTCCTCCACCAGCCGCGACGTGTACCCGGCCGCCACGAGCCGGTCGAAGGCGCCCAGCACGTCGGCGGGCACGTCCTCCTCGTGGGAGATGAACCCGAGCTCGGCGTAGAGCGTGAGGCGCTGCGTCTCGCCCACGAGCATGTCGATCACCCGGTCGGCGTCGCCGATCGTGCGCACGTAGGCGTCGAGCGACATGGGCCGGGACACGCACAGGACGTCGACGTCCGGCCAGACCATCTGGGCCGTCGCGAACGCGCGCCGCCGCTGGTAGGGGTGCGAGACGAGCAGCACGGAGGACGGCTCGACCTCGTTCTCGGCGAGCAGCTTGCGGCTGTACTCCAGGTTCTCGCTCGTGTTGGTGGCGGCCGGCTCGACCAGCACGACCTCCGCGGGCACGCCCTCCGCGATGGCGCGGTCGCGGTAGCCGAGCGCCTCGCCCTGAGGGAACGCGTCGACCGTGGTGGGCGCGTTGGCGCCCGTGAAGACGATCTGCGGGAACAGCCCCGCGTGGTAGAGCTCGGCGGTGTAGACGGCCACGCCGAGGTCATGCCCGCCCAGGCCGATGCCGACGTCGACCGGCCGCGGCACGTGCTGCAGGTCGTGGAACACCCACAGCGTCTCTACGTCCTCCCGCACTTCGGCGGGGATCATGACGTTCGGCATATGACGACCATATTGCTCGGAGGAATGAGGGGCACAACCTGAGTGAGAGTGCACGCCCGGTTTCCACTGGAATTGCGTGCAATGTCACATTCATCGGGAACGCACCGCCGCCGTCGTGCCTCCGCGTCCCCGCGCCCCCCGCACCGACATCCCATACGCAGACAAGGTAGCGGACCGGATGAAACCGCCCTAGTGCGCGGGATCGTCGTCGTCCTCGCCCTCGCCGGCCGGCTCTGCGGCGACCGGCACGACGTCGTCCTCGAGCTTGCCCGAGAACAGGTCGAGGTACTGCACGTGCAGGTGGTAGCCGGCCCCCAGCGCGATACGCCGGATCATTCCGAGCGTCGGTTCGATCTGGCCGGACTCGATACGGCTGATCGTCGACGTGGGCACGCCCGCGAGCACCGCCAGGGAACTCATGCTGAGCTCTCGCTCGGCGCGGATCCGGGCGATGATCTGGGCTGCGTTCGTGAGCAAGGTGCCCTCCCGTCGACGCTCTGCCATCGAAACGTGCCATGACGCACGACAGGGCCCGCCGGAAAGTAGAGATCTGTTTTCCGGCAAGCCCTGTGGGACCTGACTCTATACGTCTATGGCCGTCGCGGCGCAGCGACGGAGCAAGTGTCGCCATGTTTCCCCCGGGGGTGCCGCACCGACACGTTGGCCTACTACTCTCAGCCCCCATGGGTACTGCGAGCTCACCGGGGGACGCCGCGCCCCGGCCGGCCGCCGGGCACGGGACAGGTCGCCGCGGCCAGGCGGCGCGCGCCGTGCGCGCCCTTCTCCAGGAGCATCCCGCCTGGGTGCTGCTGCGGTCCAGGAACGCCGCGGCCGCCGTCGTGCTGCTCGACCGCAACCTCGGCGCGTCCCGCCGCCGGCTGCCCGTGGAGCAGCTCGCCGACCGGATCGACGACGACGTGCCCGAGCTGCGCCGCGCCGGGTTCGAGCTGCCCTACTCCGGTTACTTCTACGTCTCCGAGTGGATCGACGAGGGCGTGCTGGTACGCCGGCGCGCCCCGCAGACCGGGGGCGAGCCCGGCGCGGAGACGGTCGAGCTGTCCGACGGCGCCCTGCTCGCCATCCGTTTCGTCTCCCGCCTGAGGCGGCCCCACCCCGCGGTGACGCCGTCGCGCCTCGGCGCGGTGCTCGACGGCCTGCACCGCCTGGCGGACGAGGCCGACCCCGACCCGGAGGCCCGGCTCGCCGCCCTGCTGGAGCAGCGCGCCGCCCTCGACGCCCAGATCGAGCGCGCCCGGCGTGGTGACTCCGAGGCCCTGCCGGCGGACGTCGCCGCCGAGCGGGCCCGCGAGATCCTGGCGCTGGCCGGCGACATCCCTGCCGACCTGGCCCGCGTGCGCACGGAGCTGGAGCGCACCGACCGCGAGCTGCGCCGCCGGCTCCTGGAGTCCGACGGGTCCCGCGACACCTTCCTCGACGACATCTACCGGGGTGTGGACCACCTCGCCGAGTCCGAGGCGGGCCGTGGCCTGGTCGGGTTCCGCGAGCTGCTGCGGCAGTCGGAGCACACCGCGCAGGACGACCTCGGGCGCGTGCTCGACTCCGTCCACCTGGCACCCGGCGAGGCCTCCGCGCTGCGCCGCCTGCTGCCCACCCTGCAGGACGCCGCCGACGAGCTCACCGACACCATGGGTGTGCTGCGCCGCGCGCTGCAGCGGACGGTGCGCTCGGGCGAGCTCCCGGCCGAGCGCGCGCTGCGGCGCCTCATCGGCGAGGCGCAGGACGCCGCGCTCACCGCGGCCCCCGACGTCGTACCCGGCGCGGAGCTGCGTCTGACCCTGCCGCTGGGCGCCGTGGCCCCCCGGTCCGTGGGCGGCCTCGCACCGCACAACCCCGGTGGGGAGGACGCCGAGGCGCCGCCCGCCGCCCCGGCCCTGCCGCCGCGGCCGGTCTCGCTCACGGCGCTGCGCGCCATGGCCCGCGACTCGGAGATCGACGTGGACGAGCTGCGCGGGCACGTCAACGACGTGGTCGACCGGGCCGGCCGGGCCACGGTCGGCTCGGTGCTCGGCGCACACCCCGCCACGCAGGGCGCCGCGAGCGTCGTCGGCCTGCTGACGCTCGCCGAGCAGCACGGCACCCCCACCGGCGACCGCGAGGACGTCAGCTGGCGGTCCTCGCGCGGCGTCGCGCGCCGGGCCGCACTTCCCCAGCACCAGTTCGAGGAGCATGTCCCGTGACAGAACCCGGCGTACCTGGATCCGGCCCGGCGCGGCCCGACCCGGCAGACCTCCGCACCGCGCGCCCCGGGCGGCCGGCGGGCGCGCCGTCGGGCGGCGGCGGCTCGACGCCGTCGGGCGGCGGCGCAGCCGGAACCGGCGGCGAGGTCGGCAGCCACCTCTGGCCCGGCGACCACGGCACGCTCCCCGCGCCCGCGCGCCTCGCGCTGGCGCGCCTCGTGCGCGGCCCCTACCTGGCGGCCGAGCCCGAGCCCGACACCTGGCGCGCGCTGCTGGCCCACGAGGACGTGGTCCGCGAACGCCTCGCCGACCAGTACCTCGACCTGGTGGTCGACGCCGACGCGCAGGTCGCGTTCGTGCGGGACGTGCCGGCGGCCGACGCGCCGCAGGTGGTGCGCGAGGTGGCGCTGACGTTCCTGGACACGGCGCTGCTGCTGCACCTGCGCGCGCTGCTGCTGGACTCCTCCGACGGCCGCGTGGCGATCAGCCGCGACGAGGCGGCCGACCATCTCGCCGCCTACCGCCGGCGCGGCGGAGGTTCGCCGATGGACTTCAGCCGGCAGCTCGACGCGACGTGGGCCCGGCTGATCGAGTCGGGCATGCTGGAGCCGCTCAGCGGCGACCGGTGCACGGTCTCCCCGGTGCTCCGGACCGTGTTCGGGGCGGACCAGGTCGCGGCGCTGAGCGCCGAGTACGTCCGGCTGGCGAAGGAGAGCGCATGAAGACCCCGCACCCGACCCCCACCGGGCAGTGGCGCCTGTCGCGCGTCGAGCTGGTCAACTGGGGCACCTTCTCGGGCCACCACGTGGTGCCCGTGCCGCGCGAAGGGTTCCTGCTCACGGGCCACTCGGGCTCGGGCAAGTCGTCGCTGGTCGACGCCGTCGCCGCGGTGCTGACCCCGCCCGAGCACCTGCGGTTCAACGTGGCCGCCGCCGGCACGGCCGCCACCGAGCGTGAGGCGGGCGACCGCGACGTCGTCTCGTACGTGCGCGGCGCCTGGCGGCACCGGACCGACGAGAGCACGGGCGAGGTGGTGGCCGACCACCTGCGCCAGGGCGCCACCTGGTCCGGCGTGCTGCTGCGGTACTCGAACGGCACCGACTCCGACGACGGCACCGTGACCCTCGTGCGCCTGTTCCACCTGACGCGGGGCTCGTCGACGCCGTCGATGCTGCACGTCGTGGTGCCGGGCGAGGCGGGGCTGCTGGACTTCGAGCGGTTCGTGCGCTCCGGGCCCGACGTCGCGGGCGTGACCGGGGCCTGGCCCACCGCGACGGTCAGCGAGCGGCACGCGCCGTTCGCGGCGGCCTTCACGCAGGCGCTGGGCATCGGCTCGGAGCAGGCGCTGGTGCTGCTGCACCGCACCCAGTCGGCGAAGAACCTGGGCAGTCTGGACGACCTGTTCCGCGGGCACATGCTGGACGAGCCCGGCACGTTCGAGCTGGCGGCCCAGGCCGTGCACCAGTTCGCGGACGTGGCGCGCGCCTACGCCGACATCGAGACGTCACGCCGGCAGATCGAGCACCTGGGCCGGCTCTCGGCGCTGACCAAGACGTACGACGAGGGTTCGGCGGCGGGGGTGCGCGCGGCGACGCTGCGCGGCTCGCTCGAGACGTTCAAGGACGCGTGGAAGCTCGACCTCGCCCACGGCGCACTCGCGGGCGCGCGGGCGGCGGAGGAGCGGGCGCAGCACCACCGCAAGGCCGCCGACACCGAGGTCGACGTCGCCGCGAACACCCACCAGCAGGCCGTCAACGTGCTGGGCGCGCGCGGCGGGCAGGCCCTGGCCACGCAGGCCGACCGCCTGCAGCGGGCGGGCGAGATCGCCGCCCTGGTCCGCACGCGGCGCGGCGAGCTGAAGACCGACCTCGAGTCCGTGGGCATGAACATGCCCGAGACCTTCGCGGAGTTCGCAGCGCTCAAGGAAAAGGCCCGGTGGGAGCTCGGTGGCGCCAGGCCGCCGGCGACGGGCGCGGTGCCGACCCTGACGGGCGCGGTGCCGGCCGTGGCCGCCCCGTCGACCGGGCAGGTGGCCGCCGTCGCGACCGGCGCCGTCCCGGCGGTCACCACGGAGGCGCTGCCGACGGTGGCCGCGGCAACGGGTGCCGTGTCGACGGGTGCCGTGGCCACGGTCGGCCGCTCCCGCGCGCCCGAGGCGCTGGACGGCAGCATCCGGGAGGCCCTGGCGGCGCGGTCCGCCGTCGGGCAGCAGCACGAGGCCGTCGCCACGCGGATCCAGGCCGTGCGGCAGACCCAGACGAACGTGCCGGCCGCGCTCGCCACGGCCCGCCGGGCGGTGGCCGAGGCCGCCGGGCTCGACGTCTCGATGCTCCCGTTCGCGGCCGAGCTGCTGCGCGTGCGCGAGGAGGACGCCGCCTGGCGCCCCGTGATCGAGGAGATCCTGCGCCCGCTGGCCACGCTCGTGCTGGTCTCCCCCGCGCACCGCGCCGCCGTCGCGCGGGCCGTGGAGGCCGGGCCCGGGCTGCGGTACCGCGTGGTCGGGGTGCGCAACGACGCGCCACGGTCCACCGACGACTCGTCGCTGGTGCACAAGGTCGAGGTCAAGGACGGCCCGGCGTCGGGCTGGCTGCACCGCCGCCTGTCCGAGCAGTACGACTACCTGTGCGTCGAGGAGCCCGCCGGGCTCGACCTGCACGAGCGCGCCGTGACCCGCGAGGGCCTGGTCAAGCACGGGCCCGAGGAGATCGAGCAGCCGCTGCTGCCCGGCGTCGAGGACTGGGCGCTCGGCTGGGACGCCGACGACCGGCTCGACCAGCTCCTGGAGCTCGCGCGCGCGACGCAGGCCCGCCTGGCCCAGGCCGACGAGGCCGTGGCCGACGCCGTCGCCGAGCAGCGCGAAGCCGTGCGCCGCCAGCTCACGCTGCGGCACGTGGCGCGCCGGGAGTGGCGCGAGGTGGACATCGAGACCGCGGAGGCCGACCTGACCGACGCCCAGGCGTCGTTCGACCGGCTGCTGGACGGCACGATGGACCTGCTGCAGGCGTCGCAGGACGTCGCGGCGGCCGAGACCCGGCTCGACCAGGCGCGCGCCGCCGCCGCCGAGGCCGCGGACGCGCTCGCCGAGGCCCGCGCGCACCGCCGGTCCCTGGAGCACGTGGTCGCCGAGCTCGGCGACGCCCCGACCAACGCGATCCCCCTCGCGCACCGCCAGGAGCTGGAGAAGCGCTACGCCGCCGTCCGCAAGACGGTGACGCACGAGGTGATCGACGACGTCTCGCTGACCGTGTCGCGCACGCTGGACGCGGAGCGCGAGGCCGGGCTGCGCACGTCCGGCGCGGCCGAGCGGGAGATCGTCGGGCTGCTGGCTGAGTTCCGGCGCCGCTGGCCCGCGATCACGCGCGACCTCACGGCGCAGGTAGGGGACCGGGCGCGGTACCTGGAGGTGCTGGAGCGCATCCGGACGTCGCGGCTGCCCGAGCAGGAGGCCCGGTTCTCGGACCTCCTGACCGACCAGGCCCGCCGCGCGCTGCGCAAGCTCGCCGCCGAGATCCGGCAGGCGCCCGCGACCATCCGCGAGCGGATCGTCGGGGTGAACACGTCGCTGCGCCGGTCCCCGTTCGACACCGACCGGTTCCTGGAGATCCGGGTGAAGGAGCGCCGTCCGGCGGCTGTCGAGGAGTTCCTGACCACGCTCGACACCCTGACCGGCGACACCGAACCCGAGTACGAGGTGCTGGAGCGGCTGGTGCGCCGGCTCGGGTCCAGCGACCCCGCCGACCGAGCCTGGCGCTCCCTGTGCCTGGACACGCGCCGGCACGTGCACTTCACGGGCGTCGAGGTCACGGCGGGCGGCATCGCGCTGGCCGTGCACGACTCCTCCGCGGGCCTCTCCGGCGGTCAGCGGCAGAAGCTCGTGGTGTTCTGCCTGGCCGCGGCCCTGCGGTACCAGCTTGCCGGCGCCTCCGACTCGGCGACGCCCGCCTACGGCACCATCCTGCTGGACGAGGCCTTCGACAAGGCCGACACGGCGTTCACCCGCACCGCGATGGACACGTTCACGGCGTTCGGGTTCCACATGATCCTGGCGACGCCGCTCAAGCTGCTGCAGACCCTCGAGGACTACGTGGGCGGCATCGGCCTGGCGACCTGCCGGGAGATGCGGGAGTCGCGCGTGGACGTGGTGCTCCTGGAGAACCCGCTGCCCGACGTCGACCCGGTCGCCTCCGCGACCCGAGGCGGGTCCGGCGGCGGGTCGGGCTCCGCGGGTGGCGGTGCCGACTCCGCTGCACCTGTCCAGACCGGTCCGGCGCCCGGCCCGACGCCGACCCCTGGCCCTGCGGTTCCGGGGCCTGCAGTTCCGGGGCCTGCGGCTGCTCCGGGGAGGAACCCCGGCGACGTGGCGGGCACGGCCGGAACGGCGGGCGACGCTGCGGGCACGCCGGGCGCAGGCGGCACGGCGGGCGACGCTGCCGCCACGCCGGCGCGCGGGGTTCCCGCCGTACCGCCGCCCCCGCCCGGACCAGCCCCGAGGGGTCTCCAGCCGCTGGCCTCGGCCGTGCCCCCGCCGCCGTCCGCCCCGGCCGAGGGGCAGGCGCCGTCCGAGAGGCAGGCTCCGGCCCCGGGACCAGCTCCGACCCCGGGACGCGCGCAGACCGACGGGCAGGCTCCGACCCCGACCCCGACGCCGTCCGACGCGAGCGACGACGAGCCGGCGCCGGACTGGTCCGCGACGGTGACCGCCGAGGAGTCCGACGGCGCGTCGCCCGTCGTCCGGATGACGTCGCGTCGTCCGTCGCTGTAGCGAGGCCGGACCACGCCCCTGACTCCGCACACCGCGTCGGCCGAGTCAGGGGCGTGGTCCGACCAGCCGGCTGACCCGGCACACCGCGGGGTGCGAGTCAGCGGGCTGGTCGGCCGTCAGCCGGCCTGTGCCTCCGCGCGGCCGTCCGCCAGCCCGCGAGCGTAGGCCTCCGCCGAACCCTCGCGGAACAGGTCGTCCGCGCTGGCCCGCACGAGCGCGCGGGCACCGGGGCCGTCCCCGGTGGTGACGTGGCGGCCCATGCCGCGCACGACGGCGACGGCCCGGCCCGCGGACTTGCCGCGCACCAGTTCGGACGCCGCGGCGATCTCGTCGACGACGGCGGTGACGGTCACGTTGAGCGGCCGCCCGTGCGTGTCCGTGCTGCCGCGGAGGTCGTCGGTCGGGCTGATGCCCGCGCAGCCGATCGCGATGTCGACCAGGGCGTCGCGCCAGGGCCGGCCGGCGGTGTCGGTGACGACCACGCCGATCCGCTCCAGGCCCAGCCGCTGGGTGAGCACCGACCGGACGGTGCGGGCCGAGGCGTCGGGGTCCACGGGGAGCAGCAGCACCGTGCCCTCCGGCGTGTTGCTGGCGTCCACGCCCGCCGCGGCCATCACCAGGCCGAGCTTGTTCTCCACGATCCGCAGGGGCGGCAGCCCCGGCCGCGCCCGCTGGGCGACCACGCGGACGGTCTCGTCCGTGATCGCCTGCTCGCGGTCGTCGGCGGCCACGACGCGGCCCTCCGCCTTGGACACGATCTTCGAGGTCACGACGACGACGTCGCCGTCGCGCGGCCGGTCCTGCTCCTCCAGGCCCGCCAGGAGGTCGGCGATCAGCTCGCCGAGGTCGTCGCCGGGGGTGATCTCGGGCAGCCCGTCGGGGGCCCAGACGCTGAGTCGTTCCACGGGTCCATCCTCACATCGACCAGCGGGCGGCCATCTCGGCGCGATACCCTGCCAGGCGTTCGTCACAATTGTCTGTTTGATACCGCGATCGATGGGGGAAACGTCCGGTGTTGCACGACCCGCCCGCACGAAGGACGGCGCCCGTACCGGAACCGGCAGCCCTGCGCCCCGGCGAACCACGCGCTATCGGACCGTTCCGGATCCGCAACAGGCTCGGCAGCGGCGGCATGGGAGACGTCTACCTCGGGACCACCCGCCGGGGTCAGCAGGTCGCCATCAAGCTGATCCGCGGGGCCCAGCTCGACGACGACGAGTTCCGCACCCGGTTCCGGCGGGAGGCACGCGCCGCGGCCAAGGTGCGCAGCCGGTTCATCGCGAACCTGGTGGACGCCGACGCCGACGCGGACCTGCCCTGGCTCGCGACCGAGTACGTGGCCGGGCCGACCCTCTCGCAGGAGCTCGCGGCCAACGGGCCGCTGCCCGAGGCCGACGTGCTGAACCTGGTCGCGGGCGTCGCCGAGGCGCTGTACGAGATCCATCGCGCCGGGCTGGTGCACCGCGACGTCAAGCCCGCCAACGTGATCCTCGGACCGGACGGGCCGCGCCTGATCGACCTGGGCGTGGTCGCGGCGATCGACGCGACGCGGCTGACCCTGACCGGGCAGCCCGTGGGCACGCCGATGTACATGGCGCCGGAGCAGGCGACCGGCAGCCGAGCGACGTCGGCCGCCGACGTCTGGGCGCTCGGCGCCCTCGCCTACTACGCGGCCACGGGCCACCACCTCTTCGAGGGCGACCACCCCGCCGTCGTCCTGTACCGGGTGTCGGCGGAGGACCCCTCCTACGCCGACAGCCCCGCGTACCTGCGCCCGTTCCTCGACGCCCTCCTGGTCAGGGACCCGGAGCTCCGGCCCTCCCTCGACGCGATCCTGCGGTCGCTCGGCGTGCCGCAGCCCGGTGGTGCCGCGCCGACGCTCGTCACCCCGGCGAGCAGCGCTTCGGCGTCCGTGCGTGGGCCGGCCGCGGGTACCGGGCCCGGGGCGGCCGCGGCGGGTCGCTCCACCCGGCGGACGCGCGGGCGGCTCCTCCTCGCGGTGAGCTCCGTGACGGCGGGGGCGCTGGTGCTGGCCGGCGCCGGCTTCGGCCTCTGGAACTCGCTCACGGGGGACGACGCGGCGCGCGACGACCTGGGCCAGTCCGAGACGACCGGTCCGCAGGACCCCGCGGAGCAGTCGCCGGGCGGGAGCGCGAGCCCCGGCTCGGGCACGGGCACCCCGACCACGGAGCCGGCAGCGGACGGCGACGGCAGCGCCCGCGACCCGTGGGCACCAGGCACCCCGCGACTCCTCGCGGAGGGCTCGTGCTGGACCGTCAGCGTCGACCGGGTCCAGGACCGGCAGGCCACGCTCACGTTCTCGTGCAACGGGGTGGGCACCGCCGAGTACCAGTACCCGACGCCGAGCACCTGGCTGCGGGTCTACGCCGTGGGGGCCGACGGCACCGTCCGCCGTGCCACCGCCGCGGACGCCGGGGCGCAGGACACGTTCTGGGCGTACGGCAACCTCGCGGACACGGCCGACGTGACCGCCACCGTCAGCCTGCCCGACGTCGGGCCGATCGCGTCGGTGGCCGTGCAGAACAAGGACAGCGAGGGCTGGTACTGGGCCGCACCGTGACGGCGTCGCGGGGGCCTGGGAACAAGGTGCGCGGGCGGCCCGTCAGCGCACCAGCTTGGGCAGCACCTCGCGTCCGAACGTCTCGATCCACTCGCGCTGGTTGCGGCCCGCGTTGTGGAGGTAGATGCGGTCGAACCCGAGGTCGACGTACCGCTGGATCGACGCGCGGTGCTCGTCGGGGTCGGCGGAGACCAGCAGGCGCCCCTCGAAGTCCTCGGGCCGAACCATCCGGGCGAGCTGGGCGAAGTCGTGCGGCGAGCGGATGTCGGACCGCGGGAACCGCATGCCGCCGACCGGCCACTCGGTCAGGGCGTTGGCGACCGCCTCGTCGTGGGTGGGCGCCCAGGAGAGATGGAGCTGGAGCGCCTTGGGCATCCGCGCCGGGTCGCGGCCCGACTCACGGGCGCCGTCCGCGAACCGGGTCAGCAGGGACGCCATCCGGTCCAGGGGCGCGGCCTGCGTGATCAGCCCGTCCGCCGTCCGCCCGGCGCGGCGCGCCGTGACGGGGCCCGCCGTGGCGACCAGGATCTCGGGGGCGACGTCCGGCATGGTCCACAGCCGGGTCGACTCCAGCTTGAAGTAGGTGCCCGCGTGCTTGACGTCGCGACCCGCGAGGGACCCGGCGAACAGCTTCCGGATGATCTCGACGGCCTCGAACATGCGGTTGATCCGCTCGGCCGCCTCGGGCCAGTAGCCGCCCACGACGTGCTCGTTGAGCGCCTCCCCCGAGCCGACGCCGAGCCAGTGCCGACCGGGGTTCATGGCCGCGAGGGTCGCCGACGCCTGCGCCACCACCGCCGGGTGCCACCGGAAGGTCGGCGCGGTCACCGGCCCGAGGTCGCCCGTGGTGTGCTCCGCGGCGGCCGCCAGCACGTTCCAGACGAAGCCTGCCTGGCCCTGTTGCGGGGTCCACGGCTGGAAGTGGTCGGCGGCCATGACGCCGGAGAAGCCGTGCACCTCGGCGAGCGCCGCGAGCTCCACCGCCTCGCGGGGCGCGAACTGTTCGAGCATCGCGGCATAGCCGATGGTCACCACGCGGGACAGCCTACGGCCCCTGCTCGGCGGGTTCAGATACGGCCGTGCGTCCGGAGCGTGCCGAGTGCGCCGAGAGTGGCGAGGCCGCGCGCGTCCACGGTCTGGCCCGGCGACCAGTGCAGGTAGTCGAAGTCCCAGCCGCCGTCGTCGAGCTGCTCGCGCTCCAGCCGGTCCAGCTCGGCCGCGATCAGCGGCTCGGGGAAGAGCGCCCGGCTGGGCGTTCCGGGCCGCGGCGACAGCAGCAGGGGCCGGAGCTGCTCGTCGTCCTCCCCGCCCGAGACGGAGATCGTCCCGTCGTCGCGCAGGGCGGGCCGCAGGCGCTCGACGGCGGCCGCGACGCGGCCCGGCTCGGGCACCGCGTCGAGGAAGCGGAGCGCGAACATCACCGTGTACCCGTCGACGGGGTGCTCGCCGTCGAGCTGCTTCCAGCACCAGGCGGTCGCGGCGTCGAGCCACGGGTGGTCCAGGCCCAGTTCCCACAGGTACCCGGCGATCGCGTACGTGAGGAAGCCGCCGTCGTTCGGCACCATCCACGGCGCCGCCGGGTAGCCGGCGGCGGTGGGCAGCACGTGCGGCGCGCGGCCGTCGGACAGCGCCACGCCGGCGAGCCAGTCGGCGGTCTCGCGAGCCAGCGTCGCGACCTCGGGGTCGGCAGCCGTGCCCAGCTCCGCGAGGATCTCCAGCGCGGACAGCGCGCCCGAGACCTGGCTGTCCGGTCCGCGCAGGTCGGGCTCCAGGGCGTGGCCCCAGCCGTGGTCGGCGTTGCGGTAGGGGCGGAGGGCGGCCAGGACCCGGGCGGGCGGGGCGCCGTCGAGCAGTACCGCGACGCGGTGCCGCTCCAGCAGCCGGGCGTCGTCGTAGACGAACCGCCGGGCGGCTTCGAGGTCGATGCTCGTCGATGTGCTCATGGCATCGACGCTAGGCGGCGGTCAGGGTCGCGTCTTCCAGAAATCGGACGGGTGTGAGGCCGGTGAGCCGCCGCACCTCGTCCGACATGTGCGCCTGGCTCGCGTATCCGGCCGCCGTGGCCCGCTCCGCGAGGGACGTCGGCGCGGCGGCCGTGAGGGCGATCAGCCGCCGGAGCCGGGCCACGCGCCCGAGCATCTTGGGCCCGTAGCCGACGGCGTCCACCGTGCGCCGGTGCAGGTGCCGCTCGCTGACCCCGAGTTCCCGCGCGACGCCGGCGATGCGCGAACCCGGCACCCCGAGCCGCCGCGCGGCGGCCGCGACGAGCCCGTCCCGTTCCGCCGTGCGCCGCAGCACGGTGCGCGCGAGCAGGTCCAGGCGGCCGGCCGGGTCCGCGGCGTCGAGCGCGTCGGCGAGTGCCGGTCCGACGTCGGGCCACACCTCCGCGAGCGGGACGCGCTGGTCGCGGACCTCGGACGCCGGGATGCCCAGGACGGCGCCGGCCGCGCCGGGCCGGAGCCGGATGCCGCTGGTGCGCGACGTCGGGGCCGCGCCCGAGCCGGAGACGACCGGACCGGTGTCGGCTCCGACGATCACGAGCTCGCCGCCGATCCGCACGAGGTCCACGCAGCCGTCCGGGATGATCCGCTGCTCGTGGCCCGGCGGGGCGTCGTGCTCCCACAGGCAGGCGACGACCGGCAGCAGGCCGGCCGGCGGTGCAAGCTCACGGTAGGGGGTCACGGCGTCCACGCTACGCGCCGCCTCCGACACTCCCCCGTGTCAGACGTACAGGTCACTCGGGTGACCTGGAGGTCTGACAGGTCGGGGCTCGATCGAGTGTCAGTGAGCGGTGGCAGAGTCGGGTCATGCCCCTCGTACCGGCTCGACCGAGCCGCAGGCTCCGCCTGCCCCGCGACCAGCGCCACGACCCGTGGCGCCGTCGCGCGCTGCGGGTCGCCGTCGTGGCGGTCCCGGCCGCGCTGCTGGCGGCGGGCGCGTCGTCGTACGCCGCGGTGGTCACGGGGCACATGGCCGCCGACCCGGCCCGCGACACGCTGATCCTGCTCGCGGTCGTGAGCACCGCGGTCATCGTGTTCGACGCCGTGACGTGGCTGGTGGTGCAGAGGGGCGTCGCCCGCGCGGAGGCCACCCTGCGGTCCGAGCTGGCGGCGGCCGCGCTGGGCCAGCCGCTGCCGGAGCTGGAGGAGCAGGCCGTGGGCGAGCTCCTGGACCGGGTCAACGGCGATCCCCAACGACTCACCCGCGCGATCAGCGGGATCGGCATCACGCTCGGCCAGGCCGCGATCAGCCTCGTGGTGGGCTGGGTGGCCGCCGGTCTCGTGTGGTGGCCCGCCTGGGTGGCCTTCCCGGTGGTCGCCGCGGCGGTGCTGGTGTTCGCGCGCCGGTCGGCGCGCCCGCTGCGCGACCTGAGCCGGCGCAGCTCCGAGGCCGGCTCGGAGCACATGGCGCAGTTCGAGGAGGCCGTGGCGGCCCGGGACGACCTGCGCACCGCCCAGGGGCAGCGGTACGTGCTGCGCCGGTACGCCGAGCTGGCCGCGCGCCAGATCCGGCTGCGGGAGGACTGGTCGGTCGCGTTCTCGCGCGTGCGGCTGCGCACCGAGCTGCCGCTGGACGCACTGGTGGGCGCGGTGCTCGTGGGTGGCGTGTGGGCCGTCAGCGGCGGCGCCCTGGACGTCGCCCGGCTGGTCACGCTGTGGCTGCTGGTGACGGGATTCGTGGGCCGGGTCGACGTGCTGGGCCGGCTGCTGCCCCGGGTCGAGGAGGCGATCGGCACGTTCCACCGGGTGCGCGAACTGCTCGGCGCGCCCCAGGAGCCCGTCGGCGGCTCGCCGTTCCCCGGCCGGTCCGGAACCGGCGGGCACACGTCCGGGTCCGGCAGCCCGGGCGGGGTCGAGGTGGAGCTGCGCGACCTGAGCTTCGCCTACGGCGAGGGCTTCGCCCTGGGGCCCCTCTCCCTGACCGTGCCGGCGGGCACCACCTGCGCGCTCGTGGGGCGCACGGGGTCCGGCAAGACCACGGTGACCAAGATGCTGTCGCGCGCGGTCGAACCGCCCGCCGGGAGCGTGTTCCTGGGCGGCCGGGACGTCACGAGCCTGGACGTGCACGGGCTGCGCACGCGCGTCGGTGTCGTCGGGCAGCGCACCGAGATCCTGGCGGCGACGCTCGCCGACAACATCACGCTCTGGGCACCGGTCCCGGCCGCCCGGGTGGAGCAGGCCGTGGACGCGCTGGGCCTGCGGGCGTGGGTCGCGTCGCTGCCCGAGGGGCTCGACACGCGGCTGGGACCCGACGGCGTGACCCTGTCCGCGGGCGAGGAGCAGCTCGTCGCCTTCGCGCGGCTCCTGGTGCGCGACGTCGACGTCGTGGTGCTCGACGAGGCCACCGCGCGCATGGATCCCGCCACGGCGGAGCGGGTCACCCTGGCCGCGCGCACGCTGCTGGCCGGGCGGACGGCGATCGTCGTCGCCCACCGGCTGCCCACCGCGCGGCACGCCGACACCGTGGCCGTGCTCGACGGCGGCCGTCTCGTGGAGCACGGGCCCTGGGACCGGCTGGCGGCGTCGGACGGGCACTTCGCCCGGCTGGTCGCGGCGGCGGGGCTCACCGACGGCGAGCCGGTACCCGCGCCGGACACCACCGCGCCGACGGACCTGGCCGGGTCTCCTCCCCCCGCGCCTCCTTCCCCGGGGTCTCCGCCCGCCGAGCCGCGCCCCGCCCCACGGCGGCCGTCGATGGTGCGGGCGGTCTGGAGCACGCTGCGCGCCCGGCCGCACGGCATGCTGGTCCCGGCGATCGTGTTCGAGGCGGCCGACTACCTCACCTCGACCGGGCTGGTGGTCGGCTGGCTGTGGGCGTCGGCCGTCGTGGGCCTGGAGCACGGTTCGGCGCCCTGGCTGCTGGTGGGCGCGATCCTCGCGGCGATCGTGACCAACACCCTGCTGCCGCTGACGGTCCGGCTGACGAGCACGCGGTGGTGGGTCGACTCCCGGCTGCGGCTGCACCTCTCCCTGCTGCGTGGGCAGACTGCGCAGCGCCGCACCGTCCGCGACGCCCCGGGCGAGATCGCGGCCCGTGCGCAGGAGGACTACCGGCTCACGGGCCACACCCAGGCCTGGAGCGAGGTGCTGACGGCGCCGGTCACCTTCGCCGTCCTGGTCGCGCTGAGCGGCAGCTGGCTGGCCGGCGCGATCGGGCTGACCATGGCGGGCGTGATGTTCGCGGCGCAGGTGCTGGGCAGCCGGTCGGTCGCCGCGGCGGCACGGCGGGCCGGCGACGCCGCGGCCGAGCTGGGCCGGCTGCTCGGCTCGGCCCTCGACTCCGTACGCACCGTCAAGCTCGCCTCGGCCACCGGGGGCGTGCTTGCACAGGTCGCCCGGGTCGACCGGCGCCGCGTGCACGCGTCCCTGGTGGAGGAGCGGACCAACTTCCTGGTCGGCCTGGCCCCGTCCGTGCTGAGCCGCGTCGCGACGGTGCTCGCCTGGACGCTGCACCTGACGGGGACGTGGTCGCTGGGCACGACGCTCCTGGTCAGCACGTCGATCGGCACGTTCAGCTGGATCGGGTACAGCCTGGGCGCCCTCGTGACCAGCGCCGCGTCCGCCCGCCGCTGGGTCGAGGTCAGCTCCCGGTACGCGGGCACCGAACGCCTCGCCGACGTGCCCGACGACGTCGACCTGTTCGCGGGCACCGCGGTCCCGGCCGGTCCGCGCGCCGGAGCCCTCGCCGCACCGAGCCGCCTGCGCGAACTCCACCTCGACGGCGTCAGCGCGACGCACGACGACGGCACCGTCGGCGTCTCCGGCGTGGACCTCACGGTGCGGCGCGGCGAGCTGGTGCTCGTGGTCGGCCAGGTCGGCTCCGGCAAGTCGTCCCTGCTCGGCGCGCTGTCGGGGCTCGTCGACCTCGGCGGGCGGCTGTCCTGGAACGGTGCCGCCGTCACCGACCCGCAGACGTTCCTGCGCCCGCCACGTGTCGCACACGTCGCCCAGGTGCCGCACGTCGTCTCCGGGACCGTCGCGGACAACGTGCGGCTCGACCACGACCGCCCGGTCGACGGTCCCGTGCGGTCCGCGGGACTCGACCGGGACGTCGCCGATGCGGGCGGCACCGGCACGGTCGTGGGGCACCGCGGCCTGCGGCTCTCGGGCGGCCAGGTCCAGCGACTCGGCCTGGCGCGCGCCCTGGCCACGGGCTCCGACCTGCTGCTCGTGGACGACGTCTCCTCCGCCCTGGACGCCGTCACCGAGGCCGAGGTGTGGACCGGCCTGCGGGCCGCGGGCACCACGGTGCTCGGCACCACGTCGCGCGCCGCGACCCTCGCCGTCGCCGACCGGGTGGTGGTGCTCGACGGCGGACGTATGGCAGCCGTCGGTCGCTGGCGCGACCTGGCGCCGCGCTGGTCCCACCTGGCCGGCTGACCGGTCAGACGGTCACGCACGTGCCAGACGCACAGTTCCCTCGGGTGACCTGTACGTCTGACACGTGGGAGGTCAGACGCGCACGGCCCGGCGGTCCGCCTGCGCGTCCGGGTCCGCCACGGGCGCGGCGGTCACGAGCGCCCGGGTGTACGGGTCGGCGGGCGCACCCAGCACCTGCGCCGTCAGGCCCGTCTCGACGATGCGCCCGTCCCGCATCACGGCGACCCGGTCGGCCACCCGCTCGACGACCGCGAGGTCGTGGGAGACGAACAGGCACGCGAAGCCGAGCTCGGCCTGGAGGTCCCCGAACAGGTCCAGCACGTGCGCCTGGACGGAGACGTCGAGCGCGGACGTCGGCTCGTCCGCCACGAGCACCTGCGGCCCGAGCGCCACAGCCCGGGCGATCGCGACCCGCTGGCGCTGCCCGCCGGACAGCTCGTGCGGGTACCGCAGCCCGTACCCGGGACCGAGCCGGACCAGCTCCAGCAGCTCGCGCACGCGGGCGTCCCGCGCGTCCCGGCCCAGGCCGGAGTGCAGCCGCAGCGGCTCGTCGACCGACTGCGCCACGGTCCAGCGCGGATTCAGCGTCGAGGCCGGGTCCTGGAACACCACGCCCGTGGCCCGACGGCGCTCGGCCCGCTCCCGGCGCGACGCGCGCGCCAGGTCGACGCCGTCCACGACCGCCCGGCCCGACGTCGGCCGCAGCAGCCCCGCGACCACCTGGCCGAGGGTCGACTTGCCCGAGCCCGACTCGCCCACCAGGCCCAGCACCTCGCCCCGGCCGATCGAGAGCGTAACACCATCGGCCGCGACCACGGGATGCCGGCCGCCGTAGGTGACGGTGACGTCGTCGAGCAGCACGGCGGCACCGCCACCGCTGGTCGAGCCGGTCGAGCCGGTCGAGACCTGGTTCCCCACGGACGAGGTCTCGACAAGCTCGACCCGCGAGGTGCGCTCGACCTCGCCCAGCCGCGGCACCGCCGCGAGCAGCGTGCGCGTGTACTCCTCGCGCGGCGCCGCGAAGAGCTCGCGCACCGGCGCCGCCTCGACGATCCGCCCGTCGCGCATCACCACCACGTCGTCCGCGAGGTCGGCCACCACGCCCATGTCGTGGGTGATGAGCAGCACGGCCGTGCCGCGCTCGTCCCGCAGCCCGCGCAGCAGGTCGAGGATCCCGGCCTGGACGGTCACGTCCAGCGCCGTCGTCGGCTCGTCCGCGATGATCGCCACCGGGTCCTGCGACAGCCCCATCGCGACGAGCGCGCGCTGGAGCTGACCGCCGGAGAGCTGGTGCGGGTACGCGGCGGCCACCCGCTCCGGGTCGCGGAGCCCGGCCTCCGCCAGCAGCTCCAGCACGCGCTCGTGCGCCGCCCGCCGGTTGGGCCGGTCCGGACCGCGGCGGTGCGCCCGCAGCGCCTCGGCGACCTGGTCGCCGATCGTCAGCACGGGGTTCCAGGCGCTCATCGGCTCCTGCGAGACGAGCGAGAGCACGGCGCCGCGCACCTCGCGGAAGGTCTCCGGCGCCGCGCCGACGAGCTCGGTCGCCGCCCCTCCACCGGCAAGGGCACCCCCACCGGACCCGGCGCCGCCACCGGCCGCACCACCCAGCCGGATCGACCCGCCGACGGCGGCGGCGTCGGGCAGCAGGCCCAGCACCGCCATCGCGGACACCGTCTTGCCCGAGCCGGACTCGCCCACCAGGGCGGTCACCCGCCCGGGGCGCAGCGCCCAGGACACGCCGTCGACGGCGGGCCGCTCGGCGTCGTCGAACACGACGGACAGCCCCTCCACCGTCAGGAGGGGCTGCCCGTCGGTCACCGGGACGCTGCTCACGGAGCCAGCGAGACCTGGAGGTAGTTCGGGTAGGCCGGGAAGTCCGGGATCCGGAAGTTCTCGACCTTCGAACCGTGCAGGAACGAGTTCTTCGTGTAGATCAGCGGCACCACCGGGGCGTCGCCCAGGATGAGCTGGTCGGCCTCGACCCACAGCGCGGCCGCGGCGTCGGCGTCCGTCTCCTCGGTCGCGCGCTCGATCAGGTCGTCCGCCTCGGGGTTGCTGTACCGGGCCAGGTTGTACCCGCCGTCGCCCACCTGCGAGGAGTCGAACAGCGGCTGGATGTTGCCGTTCGCGCTCGGGAAGTCCGGCTGCCACGACGAGAGCGTGAGGTCGTACTTCGAGCCGTCGCCCTGCGTGACCGTCTCGGTCCACACGTCTTCGGCCTGCGGCACGATCTTGACCTTGAGGCCGGCGCGCTCCAGGCCCTGCTGGATCGCCTGGGCCTTGGCGAGCGTCGGGGCGTCGTCGGTCACGACGAGCCGCAGCTCGCGGCCCGACCAGCCGGCGTCGTCCAGCAGCTGCTCGGCCTGCTCGACGTCGCCCTCCGGGGCCACGTCGTTCACGCCGTTCGAGTACTCCTCGCGCCCCGGGATGCCGGGCGTCACCAGCGTGGTCGCGAAGTCGCCCGCGATCTCGCCGCCGGACGCGACGCGGTACGCGTTCTTGTCCACGGCCAGGCTGATCGCCTTGCGGACGTCGAGGTCGTCCAGGCCGTCGGCGTCGGTGTTGATCGCGAGGTACGCGAGCGCCCCGGGGCCGGAGGTGACCAGGCGGTCCTTGGCCGGGCCCTGCTGGACCTGCGCGAGCTGTGCGGGCGGCACGAACGTGGCGCCGAACGCGGAGGCGTCGGTGCCGGAGTCGGCGATGAGCCGCTGGGCGACGACCGTCTCGTCCTGGCTCAGCTCGAAGACCACCGAGTCCGGGCCGGCGGTGCGGGCGTCGTCCGTGGCCGGGTCCCACTCGGGGTTGCGCTCCAGGGTCACCGAGGTGCCCTCGACCGTGTCGGCCACCCGGTAGGGGCCGGTGGCGACGGGCTGGGTCGTGTAGGTCTGGATGTCGTCCTTCGCCTCGGGGACGGCGCCGAACGCCGGCATCGAGACGATCCACGGCCAGTCGCCGTACGCGCTGTCCAGGTGGAACACGATCGTCTTGTCGTCCGGCGTCTCGATCGAATCGAGCTCGTCGCCCTGGAACGGGCCGCCGTACTCGTCGGCCCCCTCCAGCAGGTTCTTGTGGTAGCTCAGGCCGCCCGACAGCTCCGGGGCGAACGAGCGCTCCACGGAGTACTTGACGTCCGCCGAGGTGATCGGCGTGCCGTCCTCGAACTTCAGGCCGTCCTTCAGCGTGTAGGTCCAGCTCGCCCCGTCGTCCGACGGCGTGCCGGTGTCGGTCGCGAGGTCCGGGACCACCTCGGTGGTGCCGTCCGTGTTGGTCTGCCACGCGGTGAGCCGGCGCTCGACCAAGCCGAGCGTGGTGATCGCGAGGTTCTGGCTGGTGGCCGGGTCCCAGTTGATCGACGGAGCCGCGGTCAGGATGTGCAGCTCGCCGCCCTGCTGGACGGCGGTCGCCTCGTCGCTCGAGGCCGCGCCCGGCTGCGAGTTGGCGTTGCAGGCCGTCAGCGCGAGCGTGGCGGCGACGGCGATGCCGGCGACCGCCACCCTGCGGGCGGGCCTGCGGGTGGGACGTGGTGCGAGGTTCATCTGGTCTTCTCGTCTCTACGAGGTGCTGCGGAGTTCTGGGGTGCTACGGCGGTGCGGGCGGTCCCGCGGGGTACGGGGTCGGACGTCACCGACGACATCGCCGGGTCATCGGGTTCTCCCTCCGCGCCGCACCCGCGGGTCGAGCACGCCGTAGACGACGTCGACCGCCAGGTTCGCGACCACCACGAGGGCCGCGGTGAAGACCGTGACGCCCACGAGCAGCGGCACGTCGGTGGCGCCGACCGCCTCCATGAGCAGGGCGCCGAGCCCGGGCATCGAGAACACCCGCTCGGTGATGACGGCGCCGCCGAGCAGCGCGCCGAGGTCGAGCGCGAAGAGCGTGACCACGGGGATCGCCGCGTTGCGCAGCGCGTGCCGGGTGACGACCCGGCGCTCCGTGATGCCCTTGGCGCGCGCCGTGCGGACGTACGGCGAGCCGAGCTCCTCCAGCATCTGCGAGCGCGTCAGCCGCGTGTAGACGGCCGCCGACAGCAGGGCCAGCACGGACCACGGCAGCACCAGGTGCCACGCCCAGTCCACCGGGCTCTGGGCGAACGGCACGTAGCCGGACACCGGGACCATGTCGAGCGTGAAGCCGAACAGCAGGATCCCGAGCAGGCCC
Source organism: Promicromonospora sp. NPDC110617 (assembly GCF_055598465.1). NCBI lineage: Bacteria > Bacillati > Actinomycetota > Actinomycetes > Micrococcales > Promicromonosporaceae > Promicromonospora > Promicromonospora sp. NPDC110617. The sequence goes on along the minus strand of NZ_JBVKBM010000001.1, from coordinate 2,001,131 downwards.
ACCAGGTAGCTGGGCGCGGAGACCCCCGTGATCGCCCCGATCATGAGCCCGCGGTCCAGGGCCGTGCCGCGACGCACCGCGGCCACGGCGCCGGCGCCCACGCCGACCACCAGCCAGAGCACCGCCGCACCGATCGCGAGCGACGCCGTCACGCCGAAGCGGCCCACGATCAGCTCGGTGACCGGCGCGTTCCGGACGAAGGAGTAGCCGAGGCACGGCTGCGGGCAGTCGATGGTCGCGCCCGCCGAGCCGAAGGTGCGGCCGGTGAACACGCCGCGCACGAATTCCCACCACTGCTCGACGACGGACTTGTCGAGGCCCATGAACGCCCGCGCCGTCTCCAGCCGCTCGGGCGTGCAGGGCCGGCCGCAGGCGAGCTGCGCCGGGTCCGCGGGCAGCAGCACGAACAGCGCGTAGGTGAGGAACGAGACCGTGAGCAGCACGAACACGAGCGTCGCGAACCGGGTCCCCAGGAACCGGACGAGGTTCATCGCGCACCCCCGCGGCGGCGCCGCCGCCTCGGGCCGCCGCCCCGCGGGTCGAGCGCGTCCCGCAGGCCGTCGCCGAAAGCGTTGAACGCGAGGGTGACGCCGAACAGCGCGAGCCCCGGGAACAGCAGGTAGACGGGGTCCACGGAGAACCACGTGACGGCGTCGCCGATCGACCGGCCCCAGGACGGCGTGGGCGGCGGCACGCCCACGCCCAGGAACGACAGCGCTGCCTCCGAGCCGATGGCGCCCGGGATCGAGATGGTCGCGAACACCACGACGGTCGAGGCCAGGTTGGGCAGCACCTGCCGGAACAGCACGTGCGCGTGCGAGGCGCCCAGCGCCCGGGAGGCGCGCACGAACCCGGCGGCGCGCAGCGCCATGACCTGGCCGCGCACCACGCGGGCGATCGACGACCAGCCGAACAGCCCGATGACGAGCACCAGGAGCAGCAGGCGGGGGAACCAGTCGGGCGCGACGGCGCCGACGGCGATCATGAACACCAGCGCGGGCAGCCCGATGAGGACGTCGATCAGCCGGGCCACCACCCAGTCGACCCAGCCGCCGAAGTAGCCGGCGACCAGGCCCAGCACCGTCCCGACCAGCATGGCCACGACCGTCGCACCGAGACCGACCAGGAGCGACGTGCGCGAGCCCATGACGACGACGGCAAACAGGTCACGGCCGGTCAGCGGCTCGACGCCGAACCAGTGCTCCGCGCTGACGCCGCCCAGCGGCCCGGCGGGCGCACCGGTCGGCCCGAGCGCGTCGAGGTCGTAGGTGTAGGGGTCCACGCCGAGGGCCCGGGTGATCAGGGGCGCGGCCAGCGCCACGAGCGCGTACACCACGACGACGACGGCGCCCACCAGGGCGAACCGGTCCTGGGCCAGGCGGCGCCACAGGGACGCGCGGCGGACGACGGCGGCAGTGCTGCCGGCCGGTGTGGTCGGCGCGACCAGCTCGTCGGAGCGGTCGAGCGACATGAGACTCCTAGGTACGACGGGACATGACGGGGCGGTGCGGCGAGCACCGACAACACGACATGCGCACGATTCGTCTCCTGGGGAGCGTCGGACGGCCGGGATGACCACCCTGACCGGTGTGCCCGGTTCAGGGCCCGGCAGAACGATAGTGCATGCCTCTGGCACCTATCGACCATCTCGAAGAATCTGTGGCGGACGTCTCGCCGGCGCACCCCGTGCGCACGGCCGTCGCAGCCTGTGGAAAACGTGCGCCTCGGGTTGCTCGAATCTGGGACACTGGTGCGCATGAGCATTCCCGCCTCCACCGGGCCGACGGACCCGGCTGCGACCACACCCGCACCTGACACGACACCGACCCCTGCCGCCGCCGCGGTACCGGGCGCCGAGGTCGTACGCGCGGTGGTCAAGGAGGTACCGGACAAGGTCAGTGCGGACGGCCTCGAGGCCAAGTTCGACGAGCGCTGGACCGCCGAGCAGACCTTCGCCTTCGACCGCACCAAGACCCGTGCCGAGGTCTTCTCGATCGACACCCCGCCGCCCACGGTGTCGGGCTCCCTGCACGTGGGGCACGTGTTCAGCTACACGCACACGGACATCGTGGCGCGCTACAAGCGCATGCGCGGCCTCGAGGTCTTCTACCCCATGGGGTGGGACGACAACGGCCTGCCCACCGAGCGCCGCGTGCAGAACTACTACGGCGTGCGCGTGGACCTCTCCCTGCCCTACGACCCCGACTTCACGCCGCCGTTCGAGGGCACCGACAAGAACGTCAAGGCCGCCGACCAGGTCCCGGTCAGCCGACGCAACTTCATCGAGCTCTGCGAGCGCCTGACGGCCGAGGACGAGAAGGAGTTCGAGGTGCTCTGGCGGCGCCTCGGCGTCTCCGTGGACTGGGCGCAGACCTACCAGACCATCAGCGACTCCTCGCGGGCCACGGCGCAGCGGGCGTTCGTGCGCAACTTCCAGCGTGGCGAGGCCTACCAGGCCGAGGCCCCGGGCCTGTGGGACGTCACGTTCCAGACCGCCGTGGCCCAGGCCGAGCTGGAGGCCCGCGACTACCCCGGGCACTTCCACAAGGTCGCCTTCCACAAGCCCGACGGCGAGCCGGTCTACATCGAGACCACGCGCCCCGAGCTGATCCCGGCCGCGGTCGCGCTCATCGCGCACCCGGACGACGAGCGCTACCAGCACCTGTTCGGCACCACCGTGACGTCCCCGCTGTTCGGGGTCGAGATCCCGGTCCTGGCGCACCACCTGGCGGAGCCCGACAAGGGCGCCGGCATCGCGATGTGCTGCACCTTCGGTGACCTCACCGACGTGCAGTGGTGGCGCGAGCTGCAGCTTCCGACGCGCTCGATCATCAACCGCGACGGCCGCATCACGCGCGAGCTGCCGGAGTGGCTCACGAGCGGCCCGGGCGCGGAGCTGTTCGAGGCCGAGGTCGCGGGCAAGACGACCTTCAGCGCCCGCAAGGCCATCGTCGAGGCGCTCACCGCGTCGGGCGACATGCCGACCGAGCCCGTCGCCACCCAGCGCAAGGCCAACTTCTTCGAGAAGGGTGACAAGCCCCTCGAGATCGTGACCTCGCGCCAGTGGTACATCCGCAACGGCGGCCGCGACCAGGAGCTGCGCGAGGAGCTGCTGGCCCGCGGCAAGGAGCTCGACTTCCACCCGGACTTCATGCGGGTGCGCTACCAGAACTGGGTCAACGGCCTGAACGGCGACTGGCTGGTCAGCCGCCAGCGCTTCTTCGGCGTCGCGATCCCGCTCTGGTACCCGGTCGACGCGTCGGGCGAGGTGGACTACGCCCACCCGATCGTCCCGGCCGAGGAGGCCCTGCCCGTCGACCCGACGTCGCAGGCGCCCGCCGGCTACACCGAGGAGCAGCGCGGCCAGGCCGACGGCTTCGTGGGTGACGCGGACGTCATGGACACCTGGGCCACCTCGTCCCTGACCCCGCAGATCGTCGGCGGCTGGGAGCGGGACCAGGACCTCTTCGAGCGCGTGTACCCGATGGACCTGCGCCCCCAGGGCCAGGACATCATCCGCACGTGGCTGTTCTCCACCGTGGTGCGCTCGCACCTGGAGAACAAGGTGCTGCCCTGGAAGAACGCGACGATCAGCGGCTGGATCCTCGACCCGGACCGCAAGAAGATGTCGAAGTCCAAGGGCAACGTCGTGACGCCGATGGACCTGCTCGTGGAGCACGGCTCGGACGCGGTCCGGTACTGGGCGGCCTCGGCCCGCCTGGGCACCGACGCGGCCTTCGAGGTGGGTCAGATGAAGATCGGTCGCCGCCTGGCGATCAAGGTCCTCAACGCCTCGAAGTTCGCGCTGTCGTTCGGCGGCGGCGCGGGCAGCGAGATCGCCCTCGACCCGGCGGCGGTCACGGTCTCCCTGGACCGGTCGATGCTCGCGGGCCTGGCCGGCGTGGTCGAGCAGGCCACGGCCGCGCTGGAGGCCTACGACCACACCCGCGCGCTCGAGCTGACGGAGACGTTCTTCTGGACGTTCTGCGACGACTACCTCGAGCTCGTCAAGGACCGTGCGTACGGCGCGGGCGCCGACGCCGCGGACATCACGCCGGAGACCGCCTCGGCCCGCACCGCCCTGGCCGTCGCGCTCGACACCATGCTCCGCCTGCTGGCGCCCTACCTCCCGTTCGCCACGGAGGAGGTCTGGTCCTGGTGGCGCGAGGGTTCGGTGCACCGCGCGCCGTGGCCCGTGGCCGAGCCGCTGCGCGCGGCCGGCGGTGCCGCCGACCCGGCCGACCTCGCGGCCGCCGGGCACGCGCTCGCCGCGCTGCGCAAGGTGAAGTCCGAGGCCAAGGCCTCGATGCGCACGCCCATCGTGGCGGCGTCGCTGGCCGTTCCGGCCGCCTCGCTGACGGCGGTCGAGACCGCGGTCGAGGACGTCAAGGCCGCGGGCCGCGTCACCGGCCCGCTCGACCTGGTCGCCGCCACGGAGGGCCAGGGCGACCCGGCGGTCCAGGGCGGGATCGTCGTCACCTCCAGCGAGCTGGGCGAGGCCCCGCCGCGCAACAAGGCCTGAGCTCAGGCAGACGGAGCGGGGGCGGGACGCTGATGATCAGCGTTCCGCCCCCGCTCTTTCCCGCCACGATCGTTCTGGCTCAGTTGAGCATCAGCACCACCGCGTCGCCCGCCTCGGCCGCGGCACCGTAGAACGCGGTCAGCTCGCCGTAGGCGACCGCCAGGCGCTCGTGGTCGGTCTCCGCGGCGTGCTCACCCGGATCCGGGCACACGTCCTCGTCGCACACGTGGTCGGCCACGGCCAGCGGCGCCAGGGTGTCGAACGATGTACCCACCAGGAACGCGGCCGCCTTCTCCACCTCCTCCGGGCCCAGGTAGCGCACCGGCGTGATCCCGTCGGTGGAAGCCAGCGCCGCACCACCCTGCACCGGGTCGACGGGCATGCCGCCGTGCACCCGGAGCACCGTGTGGAGCGGACCCCACACGGTGCCGATGCTGAAGTACCTGGCCTCCTGTGCCGGAAGATCCACCTCCACCCATTCGCCGGCGAGCTCGTCGATGTGCTCCAGCGCCCAGGTCAGATCTGTCCGTGCCTTGTCGAAGTCGTCGGCGGCAAGCCGCGCGTACTCACAATGAATCATCCCCATGAGCCGAGACCGTACCGATAATGCGTTTCCGTGTGTATGGGCAAAACGGACACATTCCGGCGCAACAATTTCTCATACGCGGTAAATCGGAAATTCCATCCCGTCAGGCACCCGTTCTGAGCGCCTTTTGTCCGATCAACCGCCCGAGAATTCACATCGAATTCACGTGGGGAGGTCAGTGCAGCCGGCGGTCGTCGCCGGACATGCTCGCGAGCACCTCGGTGGGCGTCCCACCGTCACGCCAGCGCAGGGTCGCGCCGACGCCGTCCATGAGCTCCACCGAACCCTCGGGCGCGAACGTCAGGCCGGCGTCCTGACCCACCGCCGCGCGCACGAGCGCGACGCTGGCGGGCAGCTCCTCCAGCCGTTCCGTCACCCCCATGGCCTCGAGGTCGGAGCGGTCGCCCGCGATGTGCATCGGGTCGGGCCCGATCCACAGCTTCCGCCCGTTCATGCGGCCGGGGCTCGTCCCGTACTCCTCCGCGAGCACCAGCTCCTTGACCTGCCCGCGGGCGAGCACCGCCACGACGTCGTCCACCGAGGTCACGGCGTTCGACTCCCGGCCGAGCTCCTGACGCAGCTCCGCCAGCACCCGTTCGCGCCGCCGCTCCCGGTAGGAGTCCAGGGCGTCGGACACCCGCTCGGCGAAGGCGCTCTCGTTGACACCCCCGTTGCGCCCGCCGCCGGGCACCTCGACGAGCTTGTCGGTCGTCGGCGTCGTGAGCGCGGCCCGGGTGAGCGAGACCGCCCGCTTGTCCCCGGTGAGCAGCACCAGCTCCGGGTCGGACTCCCCCACGTGCCGTTCGATCTCGGCCGCCACGGCGGCGGCGTTGCGCTCCCAGGAGTCCTCGGCACGGGACTCGATCCGCGCGCGCTTGATCCCCGAGGAGCTGGTCTTCTCGATCTCGTCGTGCGGCGCCTGGAAGGTGCTGTGCACCTTGGCGTCCGGCCCCGCGCGGAGAAAGTCCGCGCCCGCCCGGTCCACCGTCACCTTGAGCAGCTCCACCGACTCGTCGGCGGCGAGGGCTGCCTGCAACAGGGCCGGCACGGCCTCCCAGGAGCCGGAGCTCGCGGTCGGCGGGTTGTTCACCACGCGGTCCACCAGCACGCCCGTCTCGTCGGCGATGACGACCCGGCCGTGCGGTCCCGGGACCCTCGTGGGTCGCAGCACCACCTCTTCGATCGCGTCCAGCACGGCGTCCGGGGCCTTCTGCTGCGCCAGGTCCCTGCGCACTGCGTTCCAGCGCCCGCCGACGTCGCGGTCGGCGGCGTGCTCGGACGGCGTCGCGTCCAGGCACAGGGTGGCGAACGGTCCCGGGTGGCCGAGGAGGGGTTTGAGCCAATCGATCTTCATACACACCTCCGTGTCACCCGCCGAGGTCGAGGCGATGCCCTACCGCATGACCTCGCCCCGGCGTTGACTCCAGGAAACGACGGATCCCGGGCACACGCCACCCCTGTGGGGGAAATTTCTGTGACCTGTACAGGAGATATTCGGACCCCATGTCTGCCATGTCTCCGGAGCGGGCAAAATCGGGTCAGGCGCAGGTCACCTTCAAGCGTAGGTGTCGACCTCGGGCAGGTTGTCGCCCTTGTGCTGCGCGGCGATCAGCTCGTGGTGGCGGATCACCTCGCTCACGATGAACTGGCGGAATTGCTCGGCGAACGCGGGGTCCAGGCCGGACTCCTCGGCGATGCTCGTGAGCCGGGCGATCTGCTCCTGCTCGCGGGCCGGGTCGGCCGGGGGCAGCCCGCCGACCGCCTTGAGCTCCCCCACCCGGCGCGTCACCCGGAACCGCTCGGCGAGCAGGTAGACCAGCGCCGCGTCGATGTTGTCGATGCTCCCGCGGAGCCGGATGATCTCGGACGGCACCGGAGCGCTGGTCGGTTCGTTGTCAGACACACGTAGAGGCTAACCGCCCGTGGCCGCCGCGGGCGAAAGACTGTTCCGACCTGAGACGGGGATCCGCTACAGTCTGCCGAGCAGGCCACGCAACTTGGTGAAGACCCGATACCGGGCCTTCACCTCTTCAAGACTTCAACGGAGAGCAGCACATGACACTTGCCACGTCGCCGGCATTGGTGGAGGTGCCAGAGGGCACCAGCATCAACACGATCCTCGCGGACCGCGTGGCCCGCTCCGGAGACGAGGCGCTCATCGAGCGGCGTGACGCACCAGACGGCCCGTGGATCAAGGTGTCGGCGAGCCAGTTCGAGGACGAGGTGCTCGCCGTCGCTCGCGGCCTGGTGGCGCGCGGCATCAAGGCCGGCGACCGCGTCGCGATCATGTCCCGCACCCGGTACGAGTGGACACTGCTCGACTTCGCCATCTGGGCCGCCGGCGCCGTCGCCGTCCCGGTCTACGAGACCTCGTCGGCCGAGCAGGTCCAGTGGATCCTGTCCGACGCCGACGTGCGCCTCATCGTGGTCGAGTCGAGCGCGCACGCGGAGACCGTCAAGCAGGTGCGACCCAGCCTGCCCGGGCTGGAGGACATCCTGCTGCTCGACGAGGACGCCGTGCTCGGCCTGCGCAAGGCCGGCACCAACCTCTCCGCCGGCATCGTGGCCGAGCGGCGCGACGCCGTCCGGCGCGACGACCTGGCGACCATCATCTACACCTCCGGGTCCACGGGCCGCCCCAAGGGCGTCGAGCTCACGCACGGCAACTTCGCGCACCTGACCCTGAACGCCGCCGCCGGCATCCCCGAGCTGCTCGGCGCGGAGAACGCGCGCACGCTGCTGTTCCTGCCGCTGGCGCACGTGTTCGCGCGCTTCGTCGAGGTCGCGACCATCGCCGGCCAGGCCGTGCTGGGCCACGCCCCGGACATCAAGAACCTGGTGGCCGACCTGGGCTCGTTCCGCCCGACCTACCTCCTGGCCGTGCCGCGCGTGTTCGAGAAGGTCTACAACAGCGCCGAGCAGAAGGCGTCCTCCGGTCTCAAGGCGAAGATCTTCGCCTGGTCCGCACGCGTCGCCGAGGACTACTCGCGGGCCCTGGACGTGCCCGACGGGCCGGGCGGCGCGCTCAAGCTCAAGCACGCGATCGCCGACCGGCTGGTGTTCAGCAAGCTCAAGGCCACGATGGGCGGGCAGCTCAGCTGGGCCGTCTCGGGCGGCGCACCGCTGGGCGAGCGCCTCGGCCACTTCTTCCGCGGCGCGTGCGTGACCATCCTGGAGGGCTACGGCCTCACGGAGACCACCGCCCCGACTGCGGTGAACCTGCCCGGGAAGATCGTCATGGGCTCGGTGGGTCCGGCCTTCTTCGGCACGGGGATCCGCATCGCCGACGACGGCGAGGTGCTGCTGAGCGGGCCGCACATCTTCCGGGGCTACCGCAACCAGCCGGAGCTGACCGCCGAGGCCCTCGTCGACGGCTGGTTCCGCACCGGCGACCTCGGCCGCCTGGACGAGCACGGCCACCTGCACATCACGGGGCGCAAGAAGGAGATCATCGTGACCGCCGGCGGCAAGAACGTCGCCCCGGCCGTGCTCGAGGACCGGATGCGGGCCCACCCGATCGTGAGCCAGGTCGTGGTGGTCGGCGACCAGCGCCCGTTCATCGGCGCCCTCGTCACGCTCGACGCCGAGATGCTGCCCGGCTGGTGCGCCGCGAACGGTCTGCCGAAGCTGTCGGTGGCCGACGCGCGCGTGCACCCGAAGGTGCTGGCCGAGCTGGACAAGGTGGTCGCGCAGGCGAACGAGGCGGTCTCCAAGGCCGAGTCGATCCGCAAGATCACGGTGCTCGACCTCGACTTCACCGAGGCCAACGGGTACCTCACGCCGTCCATCAAGGTGAAGCGGTCCAAGGTCATCGCGGACTTCGCGGGCACCATCGACGCCCTGTACGGCGCCCCCGCGCCGGCGGCGAACGCCCTCACGCCGAGGTAGAACCGTGGCGAGATAGAACTGGGGCGAGATAGAACTGGGGCCGGAGCGCTGATCAGCGCTCCGGCCCCAGTTCTATCTCGCCACGGTTCTACCTCGGCACGCGCCGCTACGCGCTCTTCTCGCGCGGCTGACGGCCGCGCACGGGGCTCTTGCGGGGCACGACGGTCGGGTTCACGTTGTCCAGCACCACGGAGCGGGTGATGACCACACGCTCGACGTCGTCGCGGCTCGGCACGTCGAACATGACCTGCTGGAGCACCTCCTCGAGGATCGCCCGCAGGCCGCGCGCCCCGGTGCCTCGGAGCAGCGCCTGCTCGGCGATGGCCTCGACGGCCGGCTCGTCGAACTCGAGCTCCACGCCGTCGATCTCGAACATGCGCTTGTACTGCTTCACGAGCGCGTTCTTGGGCTCCGTCAGGATCCGCACCAGGGCGTCGCGGTCGAGCGACGAGACGGAGGCGATGACGGGCAGACGGCCGATGAACTCGGGGATCAGGCCGTACTTCTGCAGGTCCTCGGGCCGCACCTCGGCGAAGAGGTCCTCGTCCCGGGCGATGGACTCCATGGGGGCGCTGAAGCCGATGCCGCGCTTGCGGGAACGGGCGGCGACGATGTCGTCCAGCCCCGCGAAGGCGCCGGCCACGATGAACAGCACGTTCGTCGTGTCGATCTGGATGAACTCCTGGTGCGGGTGCTTGCGCCCGCCCTGCGGGGGCACGGAGGCCGTGGTGCCCTCGATGATCTTCAGGAGCGCCTGTTGCACGCCCTCACCTGAGACGTCGCGCGTGATCGACGGGTTCTCGGCCTTGCGGGCCACCTTGTCGACCTCGTCGATGTAGATGATGCCCGTCTCGGCCTTCTTGACGTCGTAGTCCGCCGCCTGGATGAGCTTGAGCAGGATGTTCTCGACGTCCTCGCCCACGTAGCCGGCCTCGGTCAGCGCGGTGGCGTCGGCGATGGCGAACGGGACGTTCAGCATCTTGGCGAGCGTCTGCGCCAGATAGGTCTTGCCGGTGCCGGTGGGGCCGATGAGCAGGATGTTCGACTTGGCGATCTCGACCGGGTCCTGGTCGTCGGGGTTGATGGAGCGCCCCGCCTCGCCGGCCTGGATCCGCTTGTAGTGGTTGTAGACGGCGACGGCCAGGGCGCGCTTGGCGGGGTCCTGGCCGATGATGTACTGCTCGAGGAAGTCGAAGATCTCGCGGGGCTTGGGCAGCTCTGTCAGACCGAGCTCTGCAGCCTCACCGAGCTCTTCCTCGATGATCTCGTTGCACAGCTCGATGCACTCGTCGCAGATGTAGACGCCGGGTCCGGCGATCAGCTTCTTCACCTGCTTCTGCGACTTGCCACAGAAGTTGCACTTCAGCAGTTCCGCGCCGTCACCGATTCGCGCCACTACCTGTCTCCTCGCCTTGTGCACCCTCGCGGAGTCCTGCACGGGCCGGCTGGCCCAGCAGATCCGCGACGTCGAGCGGTCTCAGATCCATTCCACACCACCGGTGGCCTGTTGTCAGCCGGGCGGCCCGGCGGGTCGCCTGACCGATTTTCACCAGATCATGACAATTTTGTCAGATTCTGCGCGGCGTGTCCCACAATGCCCGACGCCGGGGCGGATCGTCCACCGGTATTGGTGGCACGGCCCCGGCGTCGGACGCCTGCGGTCTCGACGGACCAGACCTCAGCGGTCAGTTCGTCACGACCGTGACGGGCTTGCGCGACTCGAGCACCTCGTCGACCAGGCCGTACTCCTTGGCCTGCGCGGCGGTCAGGATCTTGTCGCGCTCGATGTCGTCACGCACCTGCTCCTGCGTCTTGCCGCTGTGCGTCGCGAGCGTCATCTCGAGCCACTCGCGCATGCGGATGAGCTCGTTCGCGTGGATCTCGATGTCCGAGGCCTGCGCGTAGCCGCCACCCTCCATCGCGGGCTGGTGGATCAGCACGCGGGAGTTCGGCAGCGCGAGCCGCTTGCCCGGCTGGCCGGCGGCCAGCAGGACGGCCGCCGCCGAGGCCGCCTGGCCCAGGCACACGGTCTGGATCTGCGGCTTGATGAACTGCATGGTGTCGTACAGCGCCGTCATGGCCGTGAACGAGCCACCCGGCGAGTTGATGTACATCATCACGTCGCGGTCCGGGTCCTGGGTCTCCAGGACCAGGAGCTGGGCCATGACGTCGTCCGCGGACGCGTCGTCGACCTGGACGCCCAGGAAGATGATGCGGTCCTCGAACAGCTTGGTGTACGGGTCCTGGCGCTTGAATCCGTACGCGGTGCGCTCCTCGAACTGCGGGAGCACGTAGCGTGCGGACGGCATGGCGCCGGCGGTGGCAAAAGGCATCCGTGCACCCGAACGGGCGCCGGCAAGGCGCTCTGCGGCTGCGACGAACTGGGCTTCAGGACTCACGGTCATCTCCTCTTGAGAAAGCTCTTGATGCGTTTCCGGGCGGTCAGCTGTTCATGCCGCCGCCGCCGGCCAGCGCAGCGGTCTCGACGACGTGGTCGACGAAGCCGTACTCCAGTGCCTCGGAGGCCGTGAACCAGTTGTCGCGGTCGTTGTCCTTGATGATCGTCTCGAGCGTCTGGCCCGTCTGCTCGGCGGTCAGCTCGGCGAGCACCTTCTTCATGTGCATGATGAGCTGCGCGCCGATCCGCACGTCGGTGGCGGTACCGCCGATACCGCCGGACGGCTGGTGCATCAGCACGCGGGCGTGCGGCGTGATGTACCGCTTGCCCTTGGTGCCGGAGGACAGCAGGAACTGCCCCATGGAGGCGGCCATGCCCATCGCGACCGTCGCCACGTCCGGCTTGATGAACTGCATGGTGTCGTAGATCGCCATGCCGGCCGTGATGGAGCCGCCGGGCGAGTTGATGTACAGCCAGATGTCCTTGTCGGGGTCCTCGGCCGCGAGAAGCATCATCTGCGCGCTGATCGCGTTCGCGTTCTCGTCGCGCACCTCCGACCCCAGCCAGATGATGCGCTCCTTGAGCAGCCGGTTGTAGATGGAGTCGTTGAGCCCGAAGCCAGCACCCTCCGTCCGCGCTACCGGCCCAGCATCCATCCGCAGCAGATCGTTCACGTCCATCTCCTCGGTTCTGACTCTCGTCTGTGGACCACGTCCTAAGACGTCGTGTCGCTCGACCCTAACGTGCCTCGTGCCGCCAGAACTTCCGATTCGGCGGCCGTTTCGCCTACAGCGCACCGGTGCTGCCCACGGCGAAGCCGAGGGGAACGCGGACGGCGGTCCGCACCCTCGCGCGAAGGGTGCGGACCGCCGTCGGACGTCCTGCTCCGGCTCTGGCGGGCCGGGGGTGCGTCAGGCCTTCGCGGGCTCCGACGACTCGGGCTCGGCGGCCTCGGGCGCCTCGGCGTCCGCGGCCTCCTGGGCCTGCGCCACGGCGTCGCTCAGCGCGGCCTGGGCCTCGTCGGCCTCGTCCGAGCCGATGAACTCGCTCAGGTCCACGACGTTGCCGTCGGAGTCCTTGACCTCGATCTGGCGCAGGGCGACCGCGAGGGCCTTCGAGCGCGCGACCTCGCCGACCATGGCGGGGATCTGACCGCCCTGCTCGAGGGTCTTGATGAACTCGCTCGGCTCCATGCCGTACTGCTGCGAGGCGCTCACCAGGTACTCGACGAGCTCGCCCTGGCTCACCTGAACCTTGAGCTTCTCGGCGAGGGTGTCGAGCAGGATCTGGTTCTTGATCGCCTTGGTCGCGTCCTCGGTGACCTCGGCGCGGTGCTCGTCGTCCTCCAGGCGGCTCTCGGACTCGAGGTGACGGTGCACCTCGGCCTCGACCACGCCGGACGGCACGGGGACCTCGACGGTCTCCAGGAGCTTCTCCATGAGGGCGTCCCGCGCGGTGACGGCCTGGTTGGAGGTCTTGATGCCGGCGACCTGGGTCTTCAGGTCGTCCTTCAGCTCCTCCAGCGTGTCGAACTCCGAGGCGAGCTGGGCGAAGTCGTCGTCCACCTCGGGCAGGTCGCGCTGCTTGACCGACGTCGCGGTGACCGTGACGTCGGCGTCCTGGCCCTCGTGCTCGCCACCGGCGAGGGGGGCCTTGAACGTGGTGGTCTCGGCGGCGGACAGGCCGGTCAGGGCCTCGTCGAGCCCCTCGAGCATGTTGCCGGAGCCGATCTGGTACGAGACGCCCGACACGGAGTCGACCTCCTCGTCACCGATGACGGCCTTCAGGTCGATGACGACGTAGTCGCCCTCGACGGCCGGACGGTCCACGCCCACCAGGGTGCCGAAGCGCTCGCGCAGGGCGTCCAGGCGCTCGGTGACGTCCTCGTCCGTCACCTCGGTGGAGTCGACGGTCAGCTCGACGTCGGAGAGCTCCGGGAGCTCGATCTCGGGGCGCACCTCGACCTCGGCCGTGAACTTCAGCTGGCCCTCGCCGGCCTTGGCCGGGACCTCGGTCACGTCGACCTCGGGCTGGGCGAGCGGGCGCAGGTCGGTCTCGCCGAGGGCGTCACGGTAGAAACCGGAGAGCCCGTCGTTCACGGCGTGCTCGATCACGGCGCCCCAACCGACCCGCTGCTCGATGATGCGCGGGGGGACCTTGCCCTTGCGGAAGCCGGGGACGTTCACCTGCTCTGCGATGTGCTCGTAGGCGTGATCGATGCTCGGCTTGAGCTCGTCGTAGTCCACCTCGACGGTCAGCTTGACCTTGGTGGGCTCCAAGGTCTCGACGGCGCTCTTCACTTCGATGGTCTCCAGAATGTCGGGGGTGCGCGCACGCCGGCGTACTGCGTCCCGGGTGGCGCGGGGATGCTCTGCTCAGTTGCAGCTGCTCGCTGACAGCGACGTACGACAGGCGCACGGGCAACCCGTCAATAGTACGCCTGGAGTCCACGGGTGCCGAATGCAGTCGGGTGTCGTGCGGCACAGCCCGGGAGGGCCCCGGTCACCGGCCCATGCCGGCGGTGAGACCCGCCACGATCTGCCGCGTCGCGACGAGGAACAGCACCACCAGCGGCAGCGTCGCGATGACCAGGCCCGCGAACAGCGTGGACCAGGAGGTCTGGTACTCCCCGAAGAAGGTGGTCAGGCCGACGGGCAGCGTGTACTGCGTCCGGTCGCGCACGAGGATCAGCGGGTAGAAGAAGTCGTTCCAGATGGGCACGAAGCGGAAGACCACCACGGTGGCGACCGCGGGCCGCACGAGCGGCAGCAGCACGGACCAGAACGTGCGCAGCGGGCCGGCGCCGTCGATCCGGGCGGCGTCCTCCAGCTCGTCCGGGAGCTGGCGCAGGAACGTGGCCAGCACGAACACCGAGAACGGGATCGAGACGGCCGAGTAGACCAGGATCAGCCCGGTCCGGGTCGAGGCGAGCCCGATCGTGTCCAGCAGGTAGAAGATCGGCACGATCATGAGGAACACCGGCATCATCAGGCCCGAGACGAAGACCTGCTCGATCACCGCCATCAGGCGCGAGCGCGACCGCGCCAGGGCGTACGCGGCCAGCAGCGAGACCGCCGTCGACAGCACCACCGAGACCGTGGTGACCAGCACCGAGTTGACGAAGTACGTGGAGAACGACGCCTCGACCCACGCCTCCCGGTACGCGTCCAGCGACGGGCTGTGCGGCAGGCCCAGCGGCTCCACGACCAGCTCCTGGTCGGTCCGGAACGAGTTCCACACCATGATCAGCAGCGGCAGCAGCGCGACGGCGGCGTAGCCCCACAGCAGCGTGCCGACCGCGGCGCGCCTCACGTGAGCCGCCGTTCGACGCGACGGAACCAGCGCGTGAACGCGACCGAGACGCCGACGATCACGACGAACAGCACGATCGCCACCGCCGACGAGATGCCGATGGCGTTGGACGCCCCGGAGTGGAACGCCGTGCGGTAGAAGAGGAGCGACATGACGTCGGTGGCGCCGGCCGGGCTGCCGCTGGACCCGCCCAGGGCGTACGGGATCGGGAACGCCTCCATGGAGAAGATGAACGTCAGCACGCTCACCGTGCCGATCACCGGCGTCAGCAGGGGCAGCGTCACGTGCCGGAAGCGCTGGCGGGAGCTGGCGCCGTCGAGCATCGCGGCCTCCTCCAGCGTCGGGTCGAGCGCGCCGAGGGCCGCGCCGTAGACCAGGAGCGGGAACCCGACCCACTGCCAGGCGGTCACCAGCACGACGACCCAGAGGGCGGTGTCGGGGTCGCCCAGCCACGGCTGGGCCACGGCGTCGAGGCCGACGGCGCGCAGGGCGGCGTTGACCGGGCCGAACAGCGGCGAGAGCAGCAGGGACCAGAGGTAGCCGACCACCAGCGGCGACACGAGGTACGGCATCGTGTACAGCACCTGGAACAGGCGTCGCAGCCGCCCCCGCCGGTGCAGCACGTACGCGAGCAGGAGGCCCAGCGAGTTCTGCACCACCATGGCCCCGGCGAACAGCAGCGCGTTGTGCCCGAACGCGCGCGGGAGCTGGCTGCGGTAGGGCTCGGTGGTGAACAGCGCGACGAAGTTGTCCAGCCCCACGAACGCGTCCTGCGCGGTGCCGCGCCACGAGAACAGGGAGTAGGTCAGCGCCGTGGCCATCGGGTAGAGCACGAAGACGACGAACAGCGCCGCGGCGGGCAGGATGAAGAGCAGCGCGACCGGCGTGGGCAGTGCCGCGGCTCGACGGCGCCGGCTCACTCGCCCGGCGTCCACCAGGCCGACAGGCCGTCCTGGATCACGTCCGCGGCACCCTCGGCGTCGGTGTCGCCGAGGAAGAGCTTCTGCCCCGCCTCACCCATCAGGTCGGTGCCGACAGGGTCGCCGTAGCGGTAGTCGACGAGCAGCAGGTACGGCGCGGGGTTCTCCTGGTACAGGTCCCACATCTCCTGCTGCAGCGGGTCGGAGAACTCGACGCCGGGGATCGGCGAGAACTGCTTGAGCTCGTCGGCCACGAGCTGCCCGAACTCAGGCGTGGCCAGCCAGTTCAGCAGCGTCTCAGCCTCCTCGGGGTGCTCCGTCGAGGCCGACAGGCCCCAGCTCCCGTCCGCGTAGCCGGCGCTGACCGGGTGGTCCAGGGCCGAGCCGGGCGGCGGTGGCACCTGGAAGACGCCGAGGTCGAGGTCGGGGTTGGCGTCCTGGAAGAACGCCAGCTCGTACGAGCCGCCGGCGAACATCGCGGCCTGCTCCGAGGTGAACAGCACTTGCGCGTCCGTGTACGGCACGCCGGTCACGTCGTCGGGCATGTACTGCTGCAGGTCCTTCAGCGTCTGGATCGAGTCCACGTAGGCCGGGTCCGTGAAGTCCGTCGCGCCGTCGCGCAGGGCCTGCTGGAAGTCGGCGCCGCCGTACTGGGCGGCGGTCAGCGCGTCGTGCACGGTCGGCACGAACCAGCCGTCGCGCGCGCCGACGGCGAGCGGCGTCACGTCGTGCTCCAGCAGCGTGTCGTTCAGCGCGAGGAAGTCGTCCCAGGTCTCGGGCTCCTGAAGGCCGTGCTCCTCGAAGATCGCGGTGTTGTAGTAGACCTGGATGGTCTGGCTGGCCAGCGGCACGCCGTAGACGGCGCCGTCCTCCCGGCCGCGGGAGCCGTCGAGGATCGCGTCGTCGAAGTCCGCGAGCGCCGGGACGACGTCCTCCAGCGGCTCCAGGTTGCCGCCCTCGACGAGCGGCTGGAGCAGGCCGTAGGAGCGCACCTGCGCGATGTCTGGGCCGTCCGACCCGGTCAGGCCGGTGCGCAGGATCTGGTCGTACTCGGTGTTGAGGTGGGCCTGGAAGCTCACCGTGATGCACGGGTTGGCCTCCTCGAAGACGTCGAAGATCTGCTCGTACGTCTTGACGTCCTCCGTCCGCCAGGACCAGACGTCGAGCGCCACGGCGTCGCCGTCGCACCCCTCCCCTGCCGCCGCGCCCGGCTCGGGGCTGTCCGCGGACGGCGCACACGCGCCGAGGGTCAGCGCCACGAGAGCTGCGGCGGCGGTGGCGAGGGTCGTTCGGCGGCTCATGCGGCGGACGCTGCCGGTCGGAGGTCGAGGTGTCAAGCATTTCGACCGAATCGATCCGTCGTGTCGGATCCGCCTACCTGCCGCGGGTCGCGTGCCGCGCGATCCGGCGGGCGTCGGCCGCCATCTCCAGGAACATGCCGCTGATCGGGTTGGTGAAGCCGGTGAAGTAGAGGCCGGGCGCGGCCGGGCGGCCGTTCGTCGCGACGGGTTTGCCCCGGTCGCCGAGCACGCCCAGGTGGCCCACGACGGGTTCGAGCGCACGCCGGTACCCGGTCGCGGCCAGGACGACGTCGGGGGTGAGCCGGGAGCCGTCGGCGAGGACCACCTCGCCGCCGTCGAACCGCTCGATGGCGCGGACGACGCGCACGGTGCCGGCCTGGACGGCGGCGACGATGCCGATGTCCTGGAGGGGGACGGAGCCCTGGGCGACCCGGGACGCGATGCCGACATCGGGGATCGGCAGCCCGAGGCCGGACAGGTCCGGGATGCTGGCCCGGCGGACAGCCACGCCGACGGCGTCGACGAGGCGGTCGGGCAGGTGGCGCACCAGGACGCCCGTGTACTGCGCGGCCCACGGGCCTTGGTTGCGGGGCACGATGTGCGGCGGCGTCCGGACGGCGAGGTGCACGCTCGCCGCCCCGTGCTCGGCGAGGTCCTGGGCGATCTCGGCGCCCGTGTTGCCCACGCCGGCGACCAGCACGTGCCGGCCCGCGTACGGGGCGGGGTTGCGGTACCGGCTCGCGTGCACGACCTCGCCGGGGAACCCGTCCTGGCCGGGCCAGTCGGGCAGGTGCGGGGTGTGGTTGTAGCCCGTGGCGACGACGACGGCGTCCGCGGCGCGGGTGCCGTCCGTGGTGGTGATCGTCCAGCGGCGGTCCGCGCTGCCGGCCGTACGCTCGCCCGCGGGCCGGTCGAGGCGTGTGACCTCGACGCCGTGCTCGATCCGCAGGTCGTGGTGGGCGGCGTACGCCTCCAGGTAGCGCACGACGTCGTCCCGGGCGACCCAGCGGCCGTAGGCCCGCGGGATCGCGAGGCCCGGCAGCCTGGACAGCCCGCGCGTGGTGTGCAGGTGCAGGCGGTCATAGTGGTGGCGCCAGGCGTTGCCGACGTGCTCGGACTTCTCGAGCACGGTGACGTCGGCGCCGCGGGCCTTGAGGGCGGCAGCAGCGGAGAGTCCGGCGGGTCCGGCGCCGATGACGGACACGGTGAGCACCATGGAGGGAGCGTAGGACACTCGTGGGGCGGGTGGTGAGGGGCATCGTCCGCACCGGAGGGACAGCGATGGCAGAGTTCTGGGACCCGCACGGCAGCCTGGGCCGCATGCTGTGGATCGGCGGCGCGCAGTGGGCCGGCAAGACCACGGTCGCCGACCTGGTCGCCGCACGGCACGGGCTGACGGCGTACCACTACGACTACCACGACTCCCGCGGCCACCAGGACCGCCGCATCGCGCGGCGGCTCGCGCACGGCGAGCCGGTCACAGACCCGGACGTCGAGGACGTGTGGATCAACCACGGCCCGGCGGCGCTGGCGGCGCAGGTCCTGGCCGACTTCCCGGCCCGGTTCGAGTGGACGCTCGACGACCTGCGCGCGTGGTTCACCGGCCGTCCCGCGATCGCCGAGGGCTGGGGCCTGCGGCCGGAGCTGGTCGCGCCGCTGGTCGACTCGCCGCGGCGCATGGTCGTCCTGGTGCCGACGGAGGAGTTCCGGCAGCACCAGCTCCGCACCGTGCCGCGCGCCCTGGCCGTGGACGCCCCGGTCAGCGACCCGGCGCTCGCCCAGGCCCACCGCATCGCGCGCGACCGCCTCATCGCCGAGGACGCGGTGCGGAACGCGCGACGGCTCGGCGTGCCGGTCATCGAGGTGGACGGGACACGCGATGCGGCGGCGGTCGCGGCCGAGGTGGCCGAGCAGTTCGCGCCCTGGCTGCGGGATCTGCCCGTGCGAGCGCCTCTCGCGTGAGGTCGGGGGTCAGTCGACGGGCGTGCCTTGCAGCACCTCGTGGTCGCGGAAGAGCAGCTCGTCGGCCGTGGTCTCGACGATCACGGCGAGCAGGTCCGTGGTCGCCGTCGTCCGGTGGACCTCGCCGGGTTCCCAGACCGC
The DNA here is from genome assembly GCF_055598465.1 of Promicromonospora sp. NPDC110617. Classification (NCBI taxonomy): domain Bacteria; kingdom Bacillati; phylum Actinomycetota; class Actinomycetes; order Micrococcales; family Promicromonosporaceae; genus Promicromonospora; species Promicromonospora sp. NPDC110617. The sequence goes on along the minus strand of NZ_JBVKBM010000001.1, from coordinate 1,982,101 downwards.
GGCCTGGCCGGGTTCGATGTCCCAGCGCTCGTCGGCAGCACCGTCCACGCCCTTCGACGTGACGACGCCCTCGCCGGCGAGGACGGCGAACACCTGGAGCAACGTCGCCGGATGCTCGCCCAGTTCGCCACCGGCGATGATCCGGGCGACGTGCACGGTGGTGCGCTCGGCGTCGAGCACCTGCGGCAGGAAGTCCATGTCGACGCCGTCGCTGCCGAACCGTGTGATCTCCCGCGCGGGGAGCTGGAGGATGCGCATCGGATGATCTTCTCGTACCTCCCTCCGGGGGTGCACTGCACGAAGGTGAGGGGTGCCGGGTGTGCTGAACCGCGTACACCTGAGCCCCGCTGAATTCGGCTGGGCGGGATAGTCCTGCGGAGGTGAACTCGGCGGGGCCAGGCCGCACGAAGTTCGGCCGACCCGGCACCCCTGTGCTGGGTGTGCCTTGCCACCCGGGAGCGACATTCGGCTTCCTGTGCCCCGACGTCCGGCGCACCGACATCCGGCGTCCGGCTGCATCGACGTCCGGCGTCCGACGGCACCGACACCCGGCGGCACCGACGTCCGACGTCCGACGTCCCGCACGCGGGGCGGGGTCCGGCCCCGCCCCGCGTGCCGCCTAGAAGTCGTCCGCCGTGCGGATGCGGTCCCGGATCCAGGTACCGGCCTCCTTGAGGCGGTCGGTCCCGTACGAGCCGCTCCCGCAGGTGCCCTGGGTGAAGACGGCGCCGGAGCGATGGTCGTCGGAGAAGTTCCAGTTGACCCAGCTGATCTTCTTCTGTGCCGCGAGGTCGAGGTACCGCTGGGCCATGGTGAAGTCGTTGGCGCCCTCGCCCGCGTAGTCCTGGGTGCCGAACTCGGTGATGAACATCGGGATCTGGTCGGCGGCGCGGGACAGGGTGTCCAGGTACTCCTGGCCGTGCGAGGCGGCGTAGAAGTGGAACGTGTACATGACGTTCGAGGCGTTGACCGGGTTGTTCACGACCTCGGACTCGCTCGCGCCGTCGGAGACCCCCAGCGAGGACCAGGCCCGGGTGCCGAGCAGGATGACGGCGTCCGGGTCCTTGGCGCGGACCACCGGGACGATCTGCTCGTGGTAGCCCTTGATGGTCTGCCACGACACCCCGTTGGGCTCGTTCGCGACCTCGTAGATGATGTTGTTCTTCCCGTTGTTCCGCTCGGCGATCGCCGTGAAGAACGTCTTGGCACGGTCCAGGTTGAAGTGGGGGTCGCCCGGGTCGAGCATGTGCCAGTCCACGATCGCGTACAGGCCCCGCGCGGTGAGCAGGTCGATGTACTGGTTGACCAGCGCGGTGAACCGGGCCGGGTCGGTCTCGTAGCCGTCCTCCTGCACGTACGTCGAGATCCGCATGACGTCGGCGTTCCAGTCGTACGCGAGGGTGTCGAGCGACGCGCCGTCCACGCACTGGGAGTACCACTGGGTGCCGTGCGTGCTCATGCCGCGCAGCTGGATCTGCTTGCCCTGCTCGTTGCACAGGCGCACGCCGCAGACGCTGAGCTGACCGTTCGCCTCCACGGGGGTGGCGGCCTCCGGTGCAGCGGCCCGATCGGCGTCGGCGGGCGCCGCCGCGGCATGCCGGGCCGCCGTCGGCGCCTCCTGGGTGACCACGGCCGTGGCCGCGAGGCTGGGCACGACGGCCGCCCCCGTCGCCAGGAGCGCGGCCGTGGCGACGGCGACGATGATCGGTGCGCGGCGGAGAACCATGGGAGACCACCTCAGTCGGAAAGGAGCCGGAGCAGACCGGCGGCATTGCCCGCCTGCTGGTCCCAGGGACGCTAGCAAGATGATCGAGCGGGTGATATCCGGGATTCCCACACCGCGCATGCAGCCGGATGACCCCCCTTGTGGCCTACGGTGAGCGCGAACAACCACCCGCACACCCCAGGAGACACGATGAGCACGTCCGTGGAGCTGACCCGATTCCGGGTGCTGCCCGAGAGGATCGACGCGATGCTGGCGGCACGGCCGGCGATGCTCGCCGACTTCGAGGCCGACCGCACCGGGTTCCTCGGGGCGCGCCTCGTGCAGCTGCCGGACGACGAGTGGCTCGACATCGTCGAGTGGCGCACGTCGGAGGACTTCGCGGCGTCGCGCGCGAAGGGCGCCAACCTGCCCGGGATCGCTCGGTTCTTCGCGACCATCGCCTCGCTCGTCACCGCCGAGGAGGGCACTCTCGCCGAGCTGGGGTGACACCGCGATGACATAGTGTCGGGCAGTCCCCTCCGGACCATCGCGATCCGGTTCCCGCACCCGAGGTGGGCTCATGACTGTTCCCCTGACACTGCGCATGCCCGCGCGCCCCGACGACCAGCCGCAGCCCCCGGACCCCGCGGTCCTGGCCGCGGCCCTCGACCGGCTGGAGGCGGACGGCGGCAGCGCGCCGACCAGGCCGGACGCCGAGACGCGGGCGGACGCCGAGGTACTGCTGCACGCCCGCGGCGCCGACCTCGACCGGCTGCTCGCCGTCGCGGGTGCGCTGCGTGACCAGGGGTTGGCGGAGGCCGGCCGGCCCGGCGTCCTCACCTACTCCCGCAAGGTGTTCGTCCCGCTGACGCACCTGTGCCAGGACCGGTGCCACTACTGCATCTTCGTGCAGACGCCGGGCAAGCTCGCCAAGGCCGGCATCTCGCCGTACATGTCGGCCGAGGAGGTGCTCGACTTCGCCCGGCAGGGTGCCGCGCTGGGCTGCAAGGAGGCCCTGCTCACGCTCGGCGACCGCCCCGAGAACCGCTGGCCGGTGGCCCGGCAGTGGCTCGACGACCACGGCTACGCCTCGACGCTCGACTACGTCGGCCACATGGCCCGCCTCATCCTCGACGAGACGGGGCTGCTGCCCCACCTCAACCCGGGCGTGATGTCGTGGGCGGAGCTGCAGCGGCTCAAGCCGGTGGGGCCGTCGATGGGCATGATGCTGGAGACCACGTCGTCGCGGCTGTGGACCGAGAAGGGCGAGGCGCACTTCGGCTCCCCCGACAAGGACCCGGCCCTGCGCCTGCGTGTGATCGACGACGCCGGCCGGTCCCGCATCCCGTTCACCACCGGCGTGCTCCTCGGCATCGGCGAGAACTACGCCGAGCGGGTCGACTCGATCCTCGCGCTGCGCGACGCGCACGCCCGGCACGGTCACGTGCAGGAGGTGATCGTGCAGAACTTCCGCGCCAAGTCGGCCACCGCGATGATGGGCGCCGCCGACCTGGGGACCCAGGAGTACGCGGCCGCCGTCGCCGTGACGCGGGTGCTGCTCGGCCCCGGGATGCGCGTGCAGGCCCCGCCGAACCTGACCGACGCCGCCGAGCTGCAGCTCCTGGTGCGCGCCGGCATCGACGACTGGGGCGGCGTCAGCCCGCTCACGCCGGACCACGTGAACCCGGAACGGCCCTGGCCGCACATCGAGGACCTGGCCCGGCTCACCGCAGAGGGCGGGTACACGCTGCGCGAGCGGCTGACCGCGCACCCGCACTACCTGCGCGAGGCGCGCGCGGGCGCGGAGTGGCTGGACGACCGGCTGCGCGACCGGGTCCTGGCCCTCGCGGACGACTACGGCCTGGCCCGCCACGACGCCCTCCTGGGCGAGTTCCCCTCGTCGAGGGACGGACACCCGCCGGTGGTCGAGCTTGTCGAGACCCGGGTCTCGACAAGCTCGACCGCCGACAGGCGGCGGTTGGTCGGGTTGCTGCGCGACGTCCAGGCAGATCCCCGCGGGGCGGACGACGCCGCGTGGGTCGAGCTGCTCGGGGCCGACGGCGCCGACCTGGAGGAGCTCGCCGCGCTCGCCGGCCAGGTGCGCCGCGAGCGGGTCGGCGACGCCGTCACGTACGCCGTGAACCGGAACATCGACGCGTCGCTGGGCCTGCCGCCCGAGCGGGTCGCGGAGCTCGCCGCCGAGGCGGTCGCGCTGGGCGCCACCGAGGTGTGCGTGCAGGGCCTCCCGCCGACGACCCGCGGCGCCGACGCCTACCTCGACCTCGCCCGGGCGGTGAAGCAGGGCGGCCCCGGGCTGCACCTGCACGCCTTCCGCCCCGCCGAGCTGGCCGACGGCGCCGCCCGCGCCGGCCTGCCGCTCGCCGACTGGCTGGGGCTCCTGCGCGAGGCCGGCGTCGACACGGTGCCGGGCACGGGCGCGCGGATCCTCGACGACCGGATCCGGGCCCTGCTCACCGGCGGCACCGACATCCCGGCCGAGCGCTGGGTCGAGCTCGTCACCGCCGCGCACACCGCCGGCCTGCGGTCGACGGCGACGATCGTGTACGGCCACGTCGAATCGGCGCGCGACCAGGTGCGGCACCTGCGCGCCCTGGCCCGGGTCCAGGACGCGACCGGCGGGTTCACGGAGCTGATCCCCATGCCGTGGCTGCCGTCCGAGTCGCCCGTACCGGTGCCAGGCGCCCGCACGGCGACCCAGCGCGAGAGCCGCGCCCTGCACGCCGTCGCACGGCTCCTGCTCGCGGGCCGGATCGACCACGTGCAGGCCGCCTGGACCAAGCTCGGCATGCGCGGCGCGCAGCGCGTGCTCGCGGGCGGTGCCGACGACCTGGGCGGCGTGCTCCTCGACGGGACGCTCGACCCCGACGCAGGACCGGAGCAGGGCCGCGAGCTCACGGTGACGGACGTGACGCGGCTGGCCGCCGAGCTCGGCCGCCCGGTGCGGCAGCGCACCACCACGTACGAGTAGGTGGGGTGACGGCGGCGTACCCGGACAGGCACGACGGCGGCCCGGCGGGCCCGCACGGCCCCGCCCCCGACGTCGACGTGGCGGTCGTCGGCGCGGGGCTGGCCGGCGTCGGGCTCGGCGTGCGGCTGCGGCGCGCCGGGCGCACCGGCTTCACCGTCCTGGAGCGGGCCGACGACGTAGGCGGCACCTGGCGCGACAACGTCTACCCGGGCGTCGCGTGCGACATCCCGAGCGCCCTGTACTCCTACTCCTTCCTGCCGCAGCCCGCCTGGTCGCGCGTGTTCGCACCGGGCGCCGAGATCCACCGGTACGTCCGAGACGTCGTCCGGGCCGAGGGCCTGGCCCCGCACCTGCGCCTCGGCACGGACCTCACGGGGGCGCGCTGGGACGCCGACTCCGCGACGTGGCGCCTGACGACGTCGCGCGGACCGCTGACGGCGCGGGTGCTGGCCACCGCCGTCGGTCGGCTGAGCGAGCCCCGCGTGCCCGAGATCCCGGGACTCGCCACGTTCCCGGGCCGGGTGTTCCACTCCGCCCGCTGGCACCGCTCCTCGCTGGCGGGGCTGCGCGTCGCTGTGGTCGGCACCGGGGCGAGCGCCGTGCAGCTCGTGCCGGAGGTCGCGCGGGAGGCGGCGTCCGTCGTCGTGCTGCAACGCACCCCGCCCTGGGTGCTGCCGCGCGGGGACCGGGCGTACGCGCCCGGCGAGGCGCGGCCCGACCGCGCGGCGCTCGCCGAGGAGGCGGAGCGGCTGTTCGACGCGCGGATCGCGGGGACCACGGCGGAGGCCGAGCTGCGCGAGCGGGCGCAGGCGCACCTGCGTGCCCAGGTGCCGGACCCGGCGCTGCGCGCGCTGCTCACCCCGGACTACGCGGTGGGCTGCAAGCGCGCGCTGTTCAGCGACGACTGGTACCCGGCCCTCCAGGAGCCGCACGTGACCCTGGAGCCGGGCGCACCCACCGCGGTCGACGGGTCCACGGTGATCGCGGCCTCGGGCGCCCGGCACGAGGTGGACGTGATCGTGCTGGCCACGGGCTTCGAGACCACGCGCCCGCCGTTCGCGCACCTGGTCACGGGCCGCGACGGGCGCACGCTCGCCGAGCACTGGTCGGGCGGGATGACGAGCCACGCCTCGACGGTGGTGCACGGGTTCCCGAACCTGTTCGTGCTGGACGGCCCCAACGCGGGGCTCGGCCACCACTCGGCGCTGGAGGTGATCGAGGCGCAGATCGGCTACGTGCTGGGGGCACTCGACCACCTGGACGCGACGGGCGAACCGCTGGAGGTGTCCGCGGCGGCCGAGACGGCCTACACCGCGGAGGTGGACCGCCGCGCGGCGGAGACGGTCTGGCTGCGCGGCGGCTGCCGCAGCTGGTACGTGGACGACCGCTCGGGCCGCCTGACGCTCCTGTGGCCGGGCCGCGCGGCGGAGTTCCGCGCCCGCTTCGGCGAGTTCGACCCGGCCCCGTTCGGCGCGGCCCCGCTGGCCCCGGCGGCTCAGCCCGGGGCCAGGCCGTTCTGGTAGGCCCAGACCACGGTCTGGACGCGGTCGCGGGTGCCCACCTTGGCCATCGCGCGGCCGAGGTGCGACTTCACCGTGCTCGTCTCGACCACGAGCTCCTGGGCGATCTCGGCGTTGGACAGCCCGCGGGCGAGCTGCCGCACGATCTCGGCCTCGCGGGCCGTGAGCTGCGCCGCCGCGGTTGCCTCGGCCGCGGCGGACCGGGGCGGGGCCGTGCGGCGGGCGAACTCCGTGATGACCCGGTGGGTGACCGCCTGGTCGATGAGGCCGTGCCCGTCGGCGAGGCGGCGGACGGCGTCGATCAGCTCCTCGGGCTCGCAGTCCTTGAGGATGAACCCGCTCGCGCCCGCCTCCAGGGCGCCGAACACGTACTCGTCGAGGTCGAACGTGGTCACGACCAGCACGGCGGTGTCCGACCCGCCCGCCACGATCTCGCGCGTCGCGGCGAGGCCGTCGCCGCCCGGCATCCGCACGTCCATGCAGACGACGTCGGGGCGGTGCCGGCGCGCGAGCTCGACCGCCGCCGGGCCGTTGGACGCCTCGGCGATCACCTCGATGTCCTCGGCCTGCTCCAGGAGGAACCGGAACCCCGCCCGGACCACCGCCTGGTCGTCGACGAGCATGACCCTGATCATCCCTGTCCCCCCTCGGCGAGCGCCGGGCGGGCCGGCGTCGCGGTCGTGACCTCGTGGTGCAGCGGGAGCGCAAGCCGCACCCGCCAGCCGCCCGACGGCGTCGGCCCCGTGCCGAGCGCCGCACCCACCAGGTGCGCACGCTCCCCCATCCCGATCAGCCCCATGCCCTGCCGGTCCGAGCCGGGCACGGACCGGGCGGGCGCTCGCCCGGCGGCGCGCTTGTTGGTCACCTCAAGCACCACCTCCCGCTCGTCGAAGCGCACGGCGATCCGGACCGGCGCTCCGGGCGCGTGCTGGCGCGCGTTGGACAGCGACTCCTGGGCGACCCGGTAGAACGCGGCGTCGGCGATGGGGGCCAGCGGCCGCGGCCGCCCCGCCCGGTCCAGGTCCACGGTGTCACCGAGGGCGCGCGCCGTCCGGACCAGGTCGTCGAGGGCGCCGAGCCCGGGCGGCGGCGCGTCGTGCGGGTCCTCGCCGGGACCGCCGGAACCCGGGCGCTCCCGCAGCACGCCGACGATGAGCCGCAGGCTGTCGAGCGTCTCCTTGCCCTGCCCGCGGATCCAGGCGGTGCCCTTCTTCGCGGCCTCGGGGTCGCTGTCGATCTGGCGCTCGACGGCGGCGGCCTGCACGACCAGCCCCGAGAGGTGGTGCGCGGCGACGTCGTGCAGCTCGCGGGCCATGCGGGAACGCTCGGCGAAGATCGCCGCCTGGGTGGTCGCGCGCTGTGTCCGCAGCACCTCCGCGGCCCGGAGCCGGACCAGCTCGGTGTAGTTGCGGCGGGTTGCCACCGCGTTGCCGACCAGCGCGCTGACCACGTAGGTGATCAGGCCGGACACGAGGTGGTTGAGAACCGGCACCAGCAGGTCGTTGCCGGTCGCGAGGGCGGTCCCGGCCGCCGCGAGCGCCGCGACCGGGGCCGCCGCGCCGGTGACGGCCAGTGCACGGCGCACGGGCAGCAGCGTGCCGACGGTGTAGCCGGCGATGATCTGCGGGATGCCGCCGACGGAGAGGTCGTCGGGCGAGGCGACGATGATGACCACCTGGCAGGCCACCACGAGGCCCAGGCAGAGGACCGGGCGGACCCGGCGCAGGACGAGCGGCAGCGCCTGGGCGCACGCGGCGACGGTGAGCACCACACCCTGCACCGGGCCGATCGTCAGGTCCTCGAACCCGAGCACGATCTCGAACAGGCCCAGCATCAGGGCCGCCGTCAGGGTCAGGACGACCGCCGCGAGGAGGGCGTCACGCGAGACCGGGGTGGTGAGGCCCAGCCGGTTCAGCAGGGCGTCGAACCGGCGGGGACGGACCGGGAGCGGAGCGTCGTCGAGCACCGGGTAGCCGTCCGTGGTGGGCCTGCCTGTCATGGACATCGGTCAGTACGATACCGACGGCGCGAGCAGCCGGAACTCGACGGCGAACCAGGCGACGCCGACCAGCGCGAGCACCACGAGGACCGTGCCCGTGATCCGGCGCCAGCCGTGCCGGTGCCGGACGGCGCCGACCACCTGCAGCACGGCCGGGACGATGCCGAGCACGCCGATCGCCTGGGCGACCTGGAGCTGCCGCACGGACGCCTCGGGGATCTCCTGCAGGCCCATCACGGTCGTGACGGTGATGGCCCAGCCGGCGAGGGCGAGCACGGCGCACAGGGCCGCGATCTTCGTCAGGATCCGGGACACGCGCCCGGTGCCCTGCGGCAGCGGCTCCTTACGTGCCCGGCGACGGATCGCGCCGGCCGGCCACGCCACGGCGGCCACCAGCAGGATCAGCGCGGACACCCCGACCACGGGGAGAACGACGGCCTGGGCGCGCTCGGGCTGCCCGGGCAGCAGCGTGAAGGCCCCCTCGTAGACGATCGCCTGGACCTGGTCGCCGGTGACCCGCATGGCGAGGGTGCGCTGGCCGTCGACCTCGCGCCAGACCCACGGCTGGACCTCCTCGTACAGGGCGGGTGTGGTCGCGCCGGGGCCGGGCGTGATCAGCAGGCGGCCGTCCTCCGTGGCGGTGAGCGTGGTGGGGCTCAGGACGTCGAGGGTCGCGAGGAAGTTGCTCTGCACCCCGCGGGAGGAGACGTAGCTGCCCGCGGCGGCCGCGGCGTGCTCGCGTGCGGTGGCCTGGTCGACGGTCACGCCCGCGGCGGGGGTGACCGCGGCGTCGTCGTCCGCCGGGAAGTAGCGGTCGGTGAAGCCCTGCAGGACGGCCTCGCGCAGCGGGAGGGTGGCGTAGCCGCCGGTTCCCGAGCTGTTCAGCGACACGAAGATGCCCGTGCGCTCCTCGGGGTAGAGCTGCAGGTGCGAGTGGAAGAACTGGGTGTCGCCGCCGTGGCCGATGATCCGGTGGCCGTTGCGGCTCTCGTCGAAGAAGCCGAGCGTCATCCGGGGCGCCGCGGCGAGGCCGCCGAGCGTGCCCTCGTCGAGGGCGGGGGCGTGCATCAGGTCGAGCGTGTCGGGTTCCAGCAGCGACCCCGCGCCGGGCGCACCGAGCTGGGCCAGCATGAAGCGCGCCATGTCCGGGGCGGACGACGTGAGCGAGCCGGCCGGCGGCGTCCCGACGATCTCGAACTCCCCCGGGGCGTCCCACGACGTGGCGTACCCCTGGGACATCCGGTCGCTCAGACCGGCGGGCAACGGCTGCACGAACGTGGACGACGTCATCCCGGCCGGCTCGAAGACGTTGCGCTCCACGTACTCCTCGAACGGCACGCCGCTGACTCGTTCGACGACGTAGCCGGCGAGCGCGTTGCCGTAGTTGGAGTAGGCGGGGACGGTGCCGGGCGCGTAGACCTGCTCGGGCGGGTCCTCGGCGAGCGCGTCGCGGAGCACCACGGGCTGGTCGCCGAAGCCGATCAGGCCGCCGACCCGCTCCTCGAACCCTGCCGTGTGGGTGAGCAGGTTCCGGAGCGTGATCGGCTCGTCGAACCGGCGCGGCACGTCGAAGTCGAGGTACTCGGCCACGTCGACGTCCAGGTCGAGGTCGCCGCTCTCGACGAGCTGCATGACGGCCGTGGCGGTGAAGAGCTTGGAGACGGAGCCGGGCCGGAACAGCGTCCGCTCGGCGTCGACCGGCACGGCGTCGCCGCCCGTGGTGCCCGTCTCGGCGTGGCCGTACCCGCGGGTGGTGACCACCTCGCCGTCGTGCACCACGGTGACGACGGCGCCGGCGATGCTCCCGCTCTCGAGGGCGGCGGGCAGCAGACCGTCGAGCCAGGCGTCGACGTCGGACTTCTCGAGGGCGTGCTCGCCGGCGGGGGCGCTGATCGGCGGGGGCGGCGTGGGCTGCTGGGCCGCCGCCGGGAGGGCGGCCGCCGTGGCGGCCGGAGCTCCGGCGGCGACGGTGAGCGCCGCCAGCAGCGCAAGGGTGGCCAGGGCCCGGGGGCGGCGTCGGACAGGCCGCTCGACGGGTGGGTGGACGGGGGTCGAGAACATCGTCGCGCTCCTCGCGCTCGGCAGGTGTTCGGACTGGTCCGGGGGTGTTCTTCCGGACGAGACAACCCTGTCGGGCGGGGCGCGGAGACACATCGCCCGCAAGAACGCACCTGACTTACGACCTTTGGCGGACGCCCCTCCCCCGCAGGACCGTCGACCCACCCGCCGTGTTGACCACAGCGGTTGCTGCCAGGCGGTGTTGACCACAGCAGTTGCTGCCGACGGGGCGGCGAATCCGGCAGCAACTGCTGTGGTCAACACCGGGTCGGAGGCACCTCCGTGTGGATAGGCTTCGCGGCGTGATCCCCTCGGAGATGGTGTCGATCCTGTCGGTGGGGCTGCCCGCGCTCGGCGCCGTGGTCTCGGCGTTCGCGGCGTTCCTCGGTGTCGTGCCCGGCACCGACCGCAAGCTGGCCCGGCTCGTGACCATCCACCGGGACATGCCGGAGGGCGAGGGCAAGGCCGCCCTCGAGAAGGCGGTCAACGAGCTCGCGACCCGCGCGGCCCGCCGGGCGACCGGTACGCGCGTCGCCGCGGACCGCCCCCGCCGCAAGCTGGACGCCGGCAAGGTGATCGGGGCGATCCTCATCGTCCTGGTCGGCGGCGGCCTCGCCTGGCTGTTCTGGTGGCTCGGGTCGCTTGTCCCGTTCGCACCCCTGCAGTGGACGCTGTGGGTCATCGCGATCCTCGTGACCCTGTTCACCACGTTCGTCGTGACGCTCGACAACGTGTTCCAGGACGACGCCGAGGCCGCGGCGCGCAAGGCCCGGCGGGCGGAGAGAAGGGCGCGGACGGCGGAGGACGCCCCGGCGCCCGCGCCCGCCGACAAGTTCTGAGCTCGGCCCGACCCGAGCGGCTCAGTGCGCCGAGTAGCCGCCGTCGACCAGGTGGTAGCTGCCGGAGATGAAGGACGCCTCGTCGCTGAGCAGGAACAGCGTGAGCGCCGCGACCTCCTTGTCCGTGCCGAGCCGCTTGCTGGCGTGCTCGTTCTCGAGCGCCGTCAGCGCCTCGGGGCTCAGCGAGGCGCGGACGAGCGGGGTGTCGATGAAGCCCGGTCCGACGGCGTTGGTGCGCACGCCCTGCTCGGTGTACTCGAGCGCGGCGACCTTGGTCAGGCCCACGAGCGCGTGCTTGCTCGCCACGTACGCGACGTTCTCCGCGATGCCGACCGAGCCGAGCACGGAGGCCATGTTCACGATCGCGCCGCCGCCGGCCGCGACCATCGCGGGCAGCTGGTACCGCAGCCCGTAGAAGACGCCGTCCAGGTCGACGGAGCGCACGCGGTCCCAGGCCGCGACGTCGTACTCGCCGATCTTCGCGGGCGGCGCGCCGATACCCGCGTTGTTCACCGCGAGGTGGAGCGCCCCGTACTGCTCGACGGCGAAGTCCACGGCGGCGCGCGAGTCCTCCGCCTTGGCCGTGTTCTGCGCGAACGCCGCCGCCGTACCGCCGGCGGCGACGATCTGGTCCACCACGCCCTGGGCGGACTCCAGCTTGATGTCCGTCACGACCACCGAGGCTCCCTCGGCGGCGAGCTCGCGGGAGATCTCCGCGCCGATGCCGCTGCCGCCTCCCGTGACGATCGCTACCTTGCCCTGGAAACGGTCCCTGGTCATCGCGCTCACTCCTTGCCTTGGTTCCGACGGCGCCTGCCGTCTCCTTCAGTCCTATCCCATGGTTGCCTCGGGCGACTACATGCATCCGCATGATGTGAGGAGACAGACAGCCGCGTTCAGCACACCACGGCAGCGGCCGGCGCGCCTGCCGCGGAGACCGCCCGCCACCTCACCCCTGGCCATCCATCCGACCTCCGCTTATGCTTCGAATATTGCGTTTGTTTCACTTGTTTCGAATGGAGGATGCGATGTCCGTTGCGACACCGTTCGTCCCCGACCCGTCCGACGCCGAGCTCGCCGCGTCGGCGCTCCGCGATCTCAGGAGCGCCCTGGCCAGCGAAGGCCCGGTCCACCTGCGCTTCGCCGAGGGCGGTGACGTCGTGGTGCCCCGGAGCGCCCTGACCGCCCTCGGGGAGATCCTGTCCACCTTTGCTCAGGGTGAGGGCGTGACCGTCCTGCCCACCCAGTCCGAGCTGACCACGCAGCAGGCGGCGGATGCGATGCGCGTGTCACGGCCGTATCTGATCGGCCTGCTCGAGTCGGGCAAGATCGAGTTCCGCACCGTCGGCAGTCACCGCCGGGTGCAGGCCGCCTCGCTGGTGTCGTACATGCGCGCCGACGAGGCCGAACGGCGCGCGGCCGCCGATGCGCTGTCCGCAGAGGCCCACGAGCTCGGCCTCGCCTGATGGCATGCACGGCACCTACCGTCCTGTACGACGCGAACGTCCTGTACCCCTCCACCCTGCGTGACGTCCTGATCCGGGCAGGCCTGGAGCGACTCGTGACACCCCGGTGGACCGATCAGATCCTGGACGAGGTCTTCCGGAACCTCTTGGCCAATCGACCGGACCTCGCCCCGGAACGACTGGCACGTCCTGACGCAGATCGTTGACGACATCGGTGCGACCTGGCCGGACGGCGCGACGGTCGCCGACGTGCTCAAGAGCCTTGAGGTCGAGGCTCCACGCACCGCACGGGCGATCGCTGCGGCCGACCCAGCCCTGTGACGGCGCCACACCCTTGGCGGCCCCGCGCGGATACCCGAGGATGGCCGCGTGATCACGCAGACCGTCGCCACCACCGACTACCACACCGCGGGTGAGCCGTTCCGGATCGTCGCGAAGCCGCCCGTGCCGCTGCCGGGCGACTCGGTGGCCGACCGCCGCGCCCGCGCCCTGGCGAGCACCGAGGCCCAGGAGCTGCGGCGGCTGCTGTGCTCCGAGCCGCGCGGGCACGCGGACATGTACGGCGGGTTCATCGTGCCGCCGGACGACGACGGCGCCCACCTCGGCGTGCTCTTCTGGCACAAGGACGGCTTCTCGACCGCCTGCGGGCACGGCACCATCGCCCTGGGCGCCTGGGCCGTCGACACCGGCCGGGTGGCGGCGCCCGACGACGGCACCGTCGACGTCGTCGTGGACGTCCCGTCCGGCCGCGTCACCGCCCGGGTGCACCGCGCCGGCGGACGCACGGTCGGCGTCGACTTCGTCAACGTGCCCAGCTACGTGCTGGCCCGCGACGTCGCCGTACCCACGGCGCGCGGCACGGCGTCCGCAACCCTGACCTACGGCGGCGCGATCTATGCGAGCGTCGACGTCGCGAGCCTCGGCCTGTCGGTCGACCCGGCGAGCTACGCGGACCTCATCGCCGTCGGGCGCGAGATCAAGCACGCGCTCGACGCCGACGGGCTCGCCGCTCACCCCACCGACCCGCGCCTGAGCGGCGTCTACGGCACCATCCTGTTCGAGGACCTCGGCACCAGCACCGACGGAACCGTGCGCCAGCGCAACGTCACGGTCTTCGCCGACGGCCAGGTCGACCGGTCGCCCTGCGGTTCGGGCACGTGCGCCCGGCTGGCCGTGCTGGCCGACGACGGCCGGGTCGGCGTCGGCGGCCCCGTGCTGGAACACACCTCGATCGTCGGCTCGACGTTCACGGGCGCCGTCGTCGGGACCACGCGGGTGGGCGACCTGCCCGCCGTGCTCCCCCAGGTCACCGGCACGGCGTACCGCACGGGCGAGCACCGGTTCGTGGTCGACCCCGCCGACACCCTCGTGCCCGGGTTCGTGCTGCGATGAGCGCGCCCCTCGTGCTGGACGCCGCGGCCGTGGCCGCCGCCTGTTCCCCCGCCGACGCCGTCGCCGCCCTGCGCGCCGCCCTCGCGGCCGGACTGAACCCGGCCGTCGACCTGCCCCGCCAGGGCGTGCCGGTGGCGGCCGGCGAGCTGCTGCTCATGCCGTCCGACGGCGGCGGCGACCGGGCGCACGTCGGGATCAAGGTCGCCACGGTCGCCCCCGCCAACGCGGCCCTCGGACTGCCCCGCGTCCAGGGCTCCTACCTGCTGCTCGACGCCGCCACGCTCGGCGTCGTCGCCGTGCTGGACGGCATCGCGCTGACCACGCTGCGCACCCCCGCCGTGTCGGTCGCGGCAGTGCTGGACCGGCTGCTCGACGCCGAGGGCCCGCTCCGCGTCGCCGATCCCCTCCGCGTCGCCGTCATCGGTGCGGGACCACAGGCCCACGGGCACGTCGCGACGCTCGCGGACACCCTGGGCGACCGGCGACCGCTCGACATCACCCAGCTCGTCCGGGACCCGGACCGGGTCGCCCGGACGGAGGGCGCGCGGATCGCCGGCGCCACCGCCGTCCGGCTGGGCGGGCCGGGGACCGACGACGCGCTCAGCGCCGCCGACGTCGTGGTGTGCGCGACGTCAGCCCGCGAGCCGCTGTTCGACGCCGCCCTGATCGCGGACGGTGCGACGGTGATCGCGGTGGGCTCGCACGAGCCGGACGCCCGGGAGCTGCCCTCCGCGCTGCTCGCGCGCGGCACCGTCGTCGTCGAGGACCCGGGCGCCGCGCTGCGCGAGGCGGGCGACGTGGTGCTCGCCATCGCCGAGGGCGCCCTGACGGCCGGGGACCTGGTGCCGATGCGCGACGTCGTCACGGGCGCCGTCCGCCCCGACCCGGGGCGGCCGCTCGTGGTCAAGACCACCGGCATGTCGTGGGAGGACCTCGTCGTGGCCGAGGCGGTGCTGGCCGGGGCGCGCTGACGGGACGGTCCGACATCCGCGTGACCCAGGTCACCCCGCCGTCCGGTCACATCTTCCGAGCCTGGCGAGTCGAGTCGTTGTTCGGCACCCCAGCCTGGAAGGAAACGTCATGACCTCAGCACTCGACACCCTTCGCCGCGACTTCGGCGGCGACATCATCGAGCCGGGCGACGCCGACTACGAGTCGGTGGCGCGCTCGCGCCTCGTCGCGGGCAGCCCGGCCCACGTCCTGCGTCCCAAGACCGTGGGCGACGTGCAGGCAGCCGTCCGCTTCGCCGCCGCATCGGGACTCACCCTGTCGGTCCGCGGCGGCGGCCACAGCTTCCCGGGCTTCGGCACCAACGACGGCGGCATCGTGATCGACCTGAGCCCGCTCGCGAGCGTCGAGGTGATCGACGCCGAGCGCCACCTCGTACGGATCGGCGGCGGCGCCCACTGGGGCGACGTCGCCGAGGCGCTCGCCCCGCACGACCTGGCGATCTCGTCGGGCGACACCAAGAGCGTCGGCGTCGGCGGGCTCACGCTGAGTGGCGGCATCGGCTGGAAGGTCCGGAAGTACGGCCTCGCCCTGGACAACCTGGTGGCCGTCGAGATGGTCACCGCCGACGGCGCGGTCCTGACCGCGAGCGCCGACGAGCACCCGGACCTGTTCTGGGCCGTGCGCGGCGGCGGTGGCAACTTCGGCGTCGTGACGTCGTTCGTCTTCGCGGCACACCGCACCACGCACGTCTTCTTCGGCAAGATCACGTTCCCGGCGGCCGAGGCCGCCACCGTGCTCCAGGGCTGGGCGGACCACCTGCGCACCGCGCCGGAGGAGCTCACCTCGATCACCAACGTCGCCAACCCGTTCGCGGGCGGGCCGGAGGCGCCGGTCGAGGTCCACGTGGCGGTCGACAGCGACGACCCGGAGGTCGCAGCCCGGGCGCTCGACCCGATCCGGCGGCTCGGGACGGTCCTGGAGGACGACGTGGCGCTGACGGCGTACGCGGACGTCCTGGTCGAGGGCGCGACGCCGCCGCCCGGCATCCACGTGCTCGCGCACGACGGGCTCGTGGACCAGGAGTCGGTCGCCGAGACCCTGCGGATCCTCGCCGAGGCCGGCACGTCTCCGGGTGCGCCGTCGATCTCGATCCGGAGCCTCGGCGGTGCGGTGTCCCGGGTGCCGAGCGAGGCCACCGCCTACGCGCACCGCCAGGCGGAGCTCATGGTCACCACCTTCACCGGGGGCCCGGCACCCGTGATCGAGGCCGCCCGGCCGGTGCTGGACGGGCTGTGGGGCGAGCTCGCCCCACATCTCAGCGGTGCGTACGCGAACTTCCTCACGACGGCCGATGAGACGGACGTCACAGCCGTGTACCCGACGCCGACCTACGAGCGGCTCGCGCGGGTCAAGCGGGAGTACGACCCGAGCAATCTGTTCTCGCACAACCACAATGTGCGACCTGGACAGATGTCCTAGTCGGGACCTTCGGCCCGGTGCGGCCCGACGGGCGCCGTCCACGATCCGGACGGCGCCCACCGCACTAGCGCAGGTCGGACATTCCGGTCAATAGCTCCAGCGCCGACCGGGATGTCCGTAACGCGATCGTGACTTTCGCGCCGAGGCGGGCTACGGTCGGTCCCGCTCACGGGGAATTCCGTGGGCACTCGTGGTGGACGCCGAGCCCTGTCACCGCCGCGAGATCTGCTCTGAACAGATGACAGGGACGGGGGAACCAAGTACGTGGGCACCGCGAGGTGCCCTTGGGGTGAAGCCGCAACCAGCACGACGCGGCCGGGTCATTCTCCGATCCGAATCCGACAGCTCACCTCGTAGGCGCCGGGAGAAACTGCTGTGACCACACGCATGCCCGGGCGCCATCGTGCTGCCCACGCACCACTCACCCCGCTGACCCCGATCTCCCGTGCCGCATCCCGCGGCATCTCCGCGACCGCCCGCCGTGGCGCGGTCGTCGCCGCCGGATCGGGCCTCCTCATCTCCCTGCTCGGCATCCCGGCCAACGCCGCCCCCGCGAACGACCCGAGCACCAACACCGCCGAGCTCGAGGCCGTGCGCGACGCCGTCCAGGACGCCACGCAGAAGTCGACCGACGCCGAGGTGGCCACCGCCGCCCTGACCACGGCGAAGGTGGACACCGCCCCCGCCGTGAAGGTCGCCGCCGACAGCGAGTTCGCGCTGGAGACCGGCACCATCAAGGTGACGCCGGCCCCCGAGCCGGAGCCCGAGCCCAAGCCGGAGCCGGAGCCCGAGCCCGTCGTCGAGGCCGAGCCCGCCGCGGCCGAGCCCGCTGCGGCCCCCGTCGCCGAGAAGACCGAGGAGAAGGCCGCCCCGGCCGCCACCTCCGGGTCCAAGATCGTCGACATCGCCATGCAGTACCTCGGCGTCCCCTACGTCTGGGCCGGCGCGACCCCCGCCGGGTTCGACTGCTCGGGCTTCACGTCCTACGTCTACGCCCAGGTCGGCATCACCCTGCCGCACTCCTCGGCGCAGCAGCGCTACTCCGGCACCGAGGTCTCGGCCGCCGACGCGCAGCCGGGCGACATCATCTGGTCCCCGGGCCACGTCGCCATCTACGCGGGCGACGGCATGCAGATCGAGGCGCCGGTCCCCGGCGAGACCGTCCGGTACACCGAGATCTGGCAGGACAGCCCGGTCTACCTCCGGATCGGCTGACTCCCGGGCCGTCCCCGGCCTGCACCACTCGAAGGGCCCGCACCAGGACGGTGCGGGCCCTTCGTGCGTCGTGGCAGGATCGCCACCATGAGCAGCGCGCCCACGAGCGTCGAGACCAATGCCCTGAACACCATCGACGAGGCCGAACGGCGCGGTTCGCCGCGCAACCTGTTCTGGCCGTGGTTCGGGGCGAACGTCTCCGTGCTCGGCCTCGGGTACGGCTCCTACCTGCTCGGGTTCGCCGTGTCGTTCTGGCAGGCGGTCGTGGTCGGCACCATCGGCATCGTGGTGTCGTTCCTGTTCTGCGGGTTCATCTCCCTGGCCGGCAAGCGCGGGTCGGCGCCCACCATGGTGCTGTCCCGGGCCGCGTTCGGCGTGCGGGGCAACAAGCTGCCGTCGCTGCTGTCCTGGGTCCTCACGGTCGGCTGGGAGACCGTGCTCGTCGCGCTCGCCACGCTCGCGACGTCGACCGTGCTCGGCACGCTCGGCTGGGGCGGCGGCACGGTCACCAAGATCGTGGCGCTCGTCGTCGTGGCGGGCATCGTGGTGGTCGCGGGCGTCTTCGGGTTCGACCTCGTCATGCGGCTCCAGGTCGTGATCACGGTGCTGACCGCCGTGCTCACCGTCGTCTACATCATCCTGGTGCTCGACCACATCGACTGGGCCACGGTCGCCGCGATCCCCGCCGGCGGCAGCCCGCAGGTGATCGGCGGGCTGGTGTTCATGATGACCGGCTTCGGGCTGGGCTGGGTCAACATGGCCGCCGACTACTCGCGCTACCTGCCGCGCTCCGCCTCCGGGCGCGGCATCGTCGGGTGGACCACGCTGGGCGCCTCGCTGGCCCCCGTCGTCCTGCTCGTGTTCGGCCTGCTGCTCGCCGGCTCCGACCCGGTGCTCAACGAGGCGATCGGCGCCGACCCGATCGGTGCCCTGTCCACGATCCTGCCCACCTGGTTCCTCATCCCGTTCGTCGTGGTCGCCCTGGCCGGGCTGATCGGGGGCGCCGCCCTCGACATCTACTCCTCCGGGCTCGCGCTGCTCTCCCTGGGTCTGCCCGCCCCGCGCTGGGTGGCCGCCGCGATCGACGGCGCGCTCATGGTCGTCGGCGCGATCTACGTCGTCTTCGTCGCCGACTCCTTCATCGGCCCGTTCCAGGGCTTCCTCATCACCCTGGGCGTGCCGGTCGCCGCCTGGTGCGGCGTGCTGCTCGCCGACATCCTGCTGCGCCGCCGCGACTACACCGACGCCGACCTGTACGACCCGGCCGGCCGGTACGGGTCCGTGAACTGGGCCGCCGTACTGCTCGTCGTGGTCGGCACCGGCATCGGCTGGGGGTTGGTGACCAACACCTACGCGCCCTGGCTGCAGTGGCAGGGCTATCTGCTCGCCCCCCTCGGCGGGGTCGACGGGAACTGGGCGTTCGCGAACCTCGGCGTACTGGTCGCCCTGGTGATCGGGTTCGCCGGGACGCTCCTGCTGAGCGCCCGCGCGGTGCGCCGTCAGGAGGAGCGATGAGCGGCGGCGGGGCGGCCGCCGTCGGGCCGTCCGGGGCTGACCCTGCCGTCGGGCCGGACGCCGCCCTGGTCGTGATCGACATGCAGGACGTGTTCGCCGTCCCGCCCAGCCCCTGGGCCTCCCCCGACTATCCGCGGGCGCTCGCCGGGACGCGGCGCCTGCTGCCCGCGTTCACGGGCCGCACCGTCCTGACGCGGTACGTCGCCCCCGCCGTGCCCGACGGCGCCTGGCGCGCCTACTTCGACCAGTGGCCGTTCGCGCTCGTGCCCGAGGACGACCCGCTGTACGAGATCACCGACCTCGCCGACGTCGTCGCCGCGGGCGCACCCGTCGTCACGCGCACCACGTTCGGCAAGTGGGGTCCGGAGCTGGCGACCGCCACCCGCGAGGCCGGCACGCTCGTGCTCGCGGGCGTCGCCACCGACTGCTGCGTCATCTCGACGGCGCTCGCCGCCGCCGACGCGGGCCGCCGGGTCCTGGTCGTCGAGGACGCCTGTGCGGGCTCGACGCCGGAGAACCACGAGCGCGCCCTGGAGATCATGCGGCTGTACGCGCCGCTGATCGAGGTCACGACGGCGGCCGACGTGCTCGCGGCCGCCGCCCACTGACCATGCACCTGCTGCCAGGACCGCGGCCGCCGTGGCAGCAACTGCATGGTGGTCCATCACGAAGGAGACAGCTGTGACCATCAACAAGATCCGCGCCCGGTGGGAGCGCCATGACGAGCGGTTCGCCCCCGTGCGCGGCGACGCGTTCGCCGACGTGCTCTACGACGAGGGGAGCTGGCTGGAGGGTCCGGCGTACTCGCCGGCCTGGCGGACGCTGCTGTTCAGCGACATCCCGAACGACCGGGTCCTCGCGTGGGACGAGGCGACGGGCGGCGTCGGCGTGTGGCGCAGCCCGGGCGGCTACGCCAACGGGCGGACGATCGACCGCGCAGGCCGGATGCTCCAGTGCGAGCACGGCAGCCGGTCGGTGACGCGCACCGACCCCGACGGGACCGTGACGACTCTCGCCGACCGCTGGGAGGGCAAGCGCCTGAACAGCCCGAACGACCTGGTGGAGCACAGCGGCGGGAGCGTGTGGTTCACCGACCCGACCTACGGGATCCAGAGCGACTACGAGGGCTTCGCAGCCGTCCCCGAGACCGGCGGCACCCACGTCTACCGCCGCGACCTGGACGGGTCGGTCACGCGGGTCGCCGACGACTTCGCCGGGCCCAACGGCCTGGCCTTCTCCGCCGACGAGCGCACCCTCTACATCGCGGACAGCGAGCGCAAGCACCTGCGGCGCTTCGACGTCGCGCCGGACCTGACCCTGTCCGGCGGCGAAGTGCTCGCGACCTGCGACGCCGGCACTTCGACGGCGTCCGGGTCGACGACGGCAGTCGCATCTGGGCGGCGGCGCACGACGGCCTGCACTGCCTCGACCCTGACGGCACCCTGCTGGGCAAGCTGCTGCTGCCCGAGGTCTGCTCCAACCTGACGTTCGGCGGGTCCAAGCGCAACATGCTGTTCGTGACGGCGACCAACCTGCTGCTGTCGATCCGGGTGACGGTGACGGGTCTGCGCTGACCGCCGGCGCCGAGGCCGGTGCTGGTGCTGACTTCGGTTCAGCAGGCTCCGGACGTCCGTAACGGGTGTCGACATGGTCGCGTCGAGCCTGCTGAACCCGACTCAGCTGCCAACCACGCAAAACGGGCGCACTGTTCGCTACCGTTGCGCCGGGAGGTGGTCGGGGATGTTGAACGTCGAATTCGCTCGTGACCTGGTGTTCACCGCGGTGCTGTTCGGCACGGTCACCTTCGTGTGGGCCGGGTGGGCGCAGGAGCGGCCACCGGCCGGCGTCGTCTGGCGGGTGATCCTCGGGGCGCTCAGCGCGGGCGGCCTGGTGCTGCTCGGCCTCGGCCTGCCGACGCTGATCCGCCATTGGGGCACGCCCACGGCGATGGCCTCGGGCAACCCCGCGGTGATCGCCTACATCGTGGTGTTCTGGCTGGAGGTCGCCGTCATTGCCGGGCTCGCGACCTTCTACGCGCGGACCGACCGCCGGCACCTGCTGGCGCCGACCGTGCTCATCGTGGTCGGCACCCACTTCGCGCCGCTGGCATTCGTGTTCGAGCAGCCGATCATGATGCTCGCGGCCGTGCTCATCACCGCGGCGGGCATCGTGAGTCTGTTCCTGCCCAGCCGCGTCGCGGCCCCGAGCTTCTGGTGCGGCATCCTCGCGGCGCCGGTGTTCCTGGTGCTGGGCACGATCTCACTGGTCGCGGGCCGGGGTGCGCTCGGCTGACGGCCGCAGTGTCAGTGGCTCCCGGCAGACTGCCGCCATGACAGTCCTCTTCGACGGCCAGCTCTGGGTCCACTACGCCTACTTCTACGTCGTGCCGTCCGGCGAGTTCGTCGAAGACCTGCTCGCGGCGCGGCGCGGCCAGCGAAACGGCCTGCTCGGCGCCCAGGAGCCGCACCGGCTCTGCGGGGTCACCGGGCTGCACACCGGCGAGGTGCCGTTCCGCGTCGAGTGGACCGAGTCCGAGCCGCCGGTCGGTGCCGGATGGGACGACGTCGTCGAAGCCTCGGTCGACCTTCGTGACGCCGCCTACGCGCTCGACTCGTTCGACCACAGCCACCCGTTGGACATCCCCCGGTCCGGGTGGCACCGAGCCAGATACAACCTCCGAGCCATGGACGCGGGCCACGACCTGGACACGCCCGGCGACGGCGAGACGGCTCCCGACTCGTACCTGCTCCAGCTCTGGCCGGCGCCGCCGACCGACGATGCCATCGTCAAGCAGACCAGCCAGAACGCCGCCTACTGGCACACCGTCCCGGCGCGGTGAGTTCCCTTGATCGGGGCAGGCACGCCCTCAGGCCTCCGGGGTGACCGCCGTCGGGGTGCCGCCCGTGAGGCGGACCAGCTCGTCGAACGTCGTCGGGAAGACCGTCTTGGCGTGCCCGGCCGCGGCCCACACCTCGTCGTACGCGCCGAGCGCGGTGTCGATGTAGGTGCGCACGGGCGCCGGGTGACCCACGGGCGCGACGCCGCCGATGACCTGGCCCGTCGCCTCCCTGACCTGCTCCTTGGACGCGCGCGAGATCGTGGCGCCGACCTGCTCCCCCAGCCAGGTGGTGTCCACGCGGTGGGCCCCGGAGGTGAGCACGAGGGTCGGCGTCCCGTCGAACAGGAACACCAGGGAGTTCGCGATCTGGCCGACGCCGATGCCGAGGAACTCGGCGGCCAGCGCCGCGGTCGTCGCGGCGTCGTCCAGCCAGCGGACCTGGCCCGTGGCGCCCGCCTCGGCGAGTGCTGCGGTGACCTTCTCGACGGCGGGGTGGATCGGTGCGGGCACGGAACTCGACATGCGGAAGATCCTAGACACCGAACCACCCCGGACCCACTCGTTGTGGCCCCGGGATACGAAGGTGCGCTTCTGCCCCGTCGGCGCACCGGGTCAGTCCTCGAACTCGACCTCCGGGTACGCCGGCGACGGGCCGTCGAGCAGCGGCGCGTCGAGGCCGCGCAGGTGCCGGTCCAGGAACGCGCCCACGTACGCGGTCGTGATCCGCACGCCGCGCTCGCCGCCGACGGTGTCAGGGTCCCCCGGCAGCGGTACCCCGAGCTGGTCGAGGAACATGAGCTGATCGGTGAACGAGCCGTGGTTCGCGGTCGGGACCTGCAGCCACCGGCTCGTCGCGCCGAGCCGCGCGAAGTTGTCGGGCCAGTCCGTCCCGTCGCTGCCGCCCGGCTGGTGCGCGGCGCCGCCGAGCATGAGGAACGGCCGGTCCGTCCCCGTCTCGGGAAAGTCCACCTGGAACGTTCCGTCCAGGTTGACCCCCGCGTCCACGCGCGGATCGTCCATGACCGAGACCGCCGCGGAGGCCCCACCGATCGAGTGGCCGACGACGGCGATGCGCCGCGCATCGATCGTCGGCGCATGGCGACCGAGCCGACCGCCGGTGAGCTCGTCCAGCACGAAGCTGATGTCGGCGCTGCGCCCGCGCGCGACCCACGCGCCGAGCTCGGCGGTGTTCTCCCGCTCGCAGAGCAGGCACCCGGCGACCCGGTCGCCCGGCAGCTCCACCACACGGGCCTCGTACGTGTGGTCGATGCCGGCCACCACGTAGCCGCGCGAGGCCAGGTCCTCGGCGAGCGACGTCAGCGACTCGCGGCTGAGACCCGCGCCCGGCGAGAGCACGACGAGCGGACGCCGTCCGGGGAACGCCGGGGCCCGGTCGTGGGCGTGGGTCTCGACCGTCGTCAGGATGTCCGGCGCGACGGGCAGCCGCGCACCCTCGATGATCGCCGTCGACACGGCCTCGGACGTGTACGGCGCGAGCTCGCCACGCGGCACCGCCGGGTACCACAGCGACACCATCAGCTCGCGGCGCGCCTCGGGCAGCCACGGGTCGGCGCGATCCTCGTCGACGAGGTTGAGCGGCGTCAGCCCGACGGGGTACCGCCCCGTCGGTTCGGGCAGCACGAGCGTCGGTTCGTCCGTGTCCGACGCCGGCGCGGCTGCCGACACCGCCACGGACGACGTCGGGCCGGCCGCCGCCCCGCCGAGCGCCACCGCGCTCGGTGCGACGAGGGCCGTGCACGCCACGACCGCGGTGGCGACAAAAGCGGATCTGACCAGGTGCTCAGGTGTCCTCATGCCAGAGTCTTCTCACACCGCGAGGAGCGGGCCAAGGATTCGACAGGGGTTTCAGGGGCGAGCCCGGGCGATCCCTGAAAGGGCCAGGTCGAAATGTCGGGGATGTCCTCTACGGGCATGTTTTCCCGGCACCGCGTGACGCCGCAGGTCAGCGTCCGGACCGCAGGCCTGAGACACATTTCATCCGTAGTCGCGGGCCATATTGAAGCTGCGTTACGTATGCTGGGCGGAACGGGATCGGGCGGAACGTCGCCTTTCACGTGCCATTTCAGACATCAATCACGTGTAGGCCGATCAACGCATTTAGCCCGTATCTCCTACCAGTGCAGCGCACCCCAGGCTGCGCCTCCCGGGATCGTCTGAGTGGGGGACAGCTCTGCGCGGAAAGGGGGTGGATCGGCGTGACCATCGATGACGCACCGGTCGACGACTGGGTGGTGCACCGCCCCAACGTCGTACGCTCCGTCGCAGCACGCGTACCCGGCATCGACGCCGAGGAAGCCACCAGCCGCGCCCTGGAAAAGATGGTCCGGATCGTCTCCACCGGCGGCACCATCGACGACCCAGCCCCCTACTGGCGACGCGCAGCGGTCAACGAAGCCATCAGCATGACCCGCGAGGCCGGCCGCACCCACCCGGTCGAGGACGACACCCTCGACGGCCTGACACCCCCCGCCGCCGGAGCCGAGCTCGACGCCGAACGCGAAGCCGACGTCTCCATGCTCCGCACCGCCCTGTCCGACCTCGGCGACGACGACCGCAAGATCCTCCTGGACCGCCACGTCCACGACATGGCCGTCACCGACATCGCCACCGGCCTGGGCGTACGCCCCCACGCCGTGACCATGCGCCTCCGCCGCGCCGAAGAACGCCTCGCCGGCGCCTTCGCCGCCGCCCACGCACAAACCGTCAACGAACCCGAGTGCCGCACCACCCGCGCCGCCATGCACGACTACCTCAAAGGCCGCCTCCTGCCGCGCCGGCAACGCCGCCTGGAAGTCCACATGGACAGCTGCGGCGAATGCACCCGCGCGTTCATCGACGTCCGCGAGGTCTCCTGGATGCTCCGCGACCTCGGACAACACCTCATCGCCGGCGGACTCCTCACCGGCACCGCCGCCGGCGCCGGTATCGCGGGCGTCGCCGGATCCACGCGCGCGACCAGGCTCCGGTCGTTCGGCACCAAGCACGCCGCGGTCGCCGCGGCCGTGGCCGCCGCGCTCGCCATCGGGGCCGGCGCCATGGCCCTGATCGCCGTCCAGCCCGACAGCCCATCGATCCAGGCCGACGGCGAACCGTTCGACGGCGGGGGCCCGGAGGCACCCCTCGAGTCCGACCCGACGCAGGACCCGGCGCAGCCCGCCGACCCGCCGCGGCGTCCGGCAGCGCCCGCCGAGGAACACACCGACGCCGAGCCGGCTGCGGCACCGGACCCGGTCGCGGCCGCCGTACCCGCGTCAGACGTGGCTGCCGAGACCCCGCGGGATTCCGTCGACGCCTCCGCCCCGCCGCGGACGGTCCCCGCCCCGGCGCCGGACAAGCCCGAGCGGAAGGACCCGAGCCCCGCCGAGCCGGCCGAGCCGGAGGCGCCGCCCGCCCCGCCGGCCCCCGAGCCGGAGCCGGAGACTCCCCCGGCGCCGGGCCCGCCCGACAAGGGCCCCGGCGGCCCGCCCGGCAATCCTTCCAACGACCACGGCAAGGGCCCGGTGAAGGACAACAACCAGGGTCCGGGCAACGGCAACGGCCACGGCCACGGCCACGGCCACGGGAAGGGCCCGGGCCACGGCCACGGCCACGGGAACAACCAGGGCAAGGACCGGGTCGGCGGCAACGGTTCAGGGAACGCCCACGGTCACGGCAACGGCCCGGGCCACCACAAGGCCGCCGGGCCCGCCCGCGGCTGACCGCTGCACCCCTCGCGCTCACCGACCCCGCCGACCGGCACGTCGACCGCGCCGCTCTGCCTTCGCCGCCGTGTCCTGGGCCTCCATGACTCTCCTGGCCTCGTCGAGATCGCCGAGGGCCGGTCGAACCCAGGTCAGGTTCGGGTTCGAGTCCACGACGAGCATCCGCACCAGCAGGGTGAGCGGGATGGCGAGGACTGCGCCCATGGGACCGAGCACCACCGCCCAGAACAGCACCGAGAAGAACGTGAGCGACTGGCTGAGCTGTACCGCGTTGCCGACGACGCGCGGCTGGATCAACGACTGGATCACGGCGTTGACGATGCCGTACACCACGATCACCGTGATCACGAGCGGCCAGCCGCCCACGAGCGCCCCGAACACGATCGGCGGCACGATCGCGATGAAGTACCCGATGTTCGGGATGAAGCTGCACACGAACGCGAGCAGGCCCCAGAGCGCCGCACCGGGTACACCGAGCAGTACGAGCACGATCCAGTTGACCACGCCCTGGGCGACGCCGAGGAGCGTGGTGACCACCATGTACCGGCGGACGCCGACCGTGTAGGCGACGCCCACGCTCGCCAGCCGGGGTCGGCTCGGGGCGAGCCCGCGCACCAGGGTCCTGGCGAACGACGAGTCCATGCCCATGAGCATCACCATCGTCAGGAGGATCACGGCGGCCGTCACGAACCCGCTTGCGCCGCCGACGATCCCACCGATGAACCCCAGTACCTTGTCGGGGTCCAGCCACGACGAGATCTCGTCGACCTGCTGCTGTCCGAACCCGATGCTCGTGAGCCAGGCACCGAGGTCGGCCGCCCAGGACCGGAGCTCGCCCGTGTACTGCGGCAGGAGCGCCAGGAACTGGGCGAACGACACGAACAACGCGCCGACGAACAGCGCGAACAGCAGCAGCGCCGCGAACACGACAGCACAGGTCGCGACGCCCCGCCTCACGCCGAGGCCCTCGAGCCGAGCACGGAGCGGATAGACGCAGATCGTGAGGACGAGCGCGAAGAACGACCACACGAAGATCTCGGCGATGGCCGAGAGCCCGAATGCCGCGAGCACGGCACCCCCGAGTCCGATCATGAGGTAGGCGGTGCGGTGCACCGGCGTCGGCGTGGCATCGACCTCGACGGCCATGACCTCACCCCCGTTCCCGTCGCTCGGGTCTGCTCTGTGACAGTGCCGGGCGTCCCGACGAGATGTGCTCACCCGTTGCGGGTGAGGTGGCCGGGTGGCGCGTCAGAAGAGCAGGGTGTTCGCGACCTACACCGAGAGCCCGGGGCCCAGACGGACGCTGTCGAGCGCCGCCGTCCGCACCCGCTCCAGCGCGAGCGTCGACGCGCCGACGATCACGGCGTCCGCCCCGAACGACGAGGCGACGAGCTCCGGGGCGGGCGGGTGCACCATCCCGTCCAGCAGGGCCGCCGTGCGCCGCAGCAGGTCGCCGACCACGGGTGCGACGCCGCCCGCCACGACGATCCGGTCCACGTCGAGCATGCCGTCGATGACGGCGCACACCCGGGCGAGCCGGTCGGCCAGGCGGTCGACGACGGCGATGGCGCCGGCGTCGCCGGCCGCGGCCGCCGCGAACACCGCCGGGGCGTCGATCGCGCTCACGGGCAGGGCGCCCAGGGGGCTGTCGGCGGGCAGGACGCCGGACGCGTGCGCCTCGCGGCCCCAGGCGCGGGCGAGGTGGCCGAGGCCGTGCGGGCTGCCCACGCCGACCACGTAGTCGAGCAGGCGCATCTCGCCGGCCCCGCCGTTGCTGCCGCGCACGAGGGCGCCGTCCACCACGATGCCGGCGCCGAACCGCTCGCCCGACAGGAGTGCGGCGAACGAGCCGACGTCGCGCCCCGCCCCGAGGGCGCGCTCGGCGTGCGCGGCGAGGTTGGCGTCGTTCTCGACGGTCGGGTGCCAGCCGCGCCGGCGGAAGTGCTCGGCGAAGCCCGGGTTCATGCGCGCCCAGAAGGTGTTCGGGCCCGGCGGGGTCACGCCCTGCGCGTCCGTCAGGGCCGGCACGCCGACGACGATCCCCAGCACCCGCGCGGGGTCGACGCCGGCCGCGGCGAGCGCCTCGTCGATCGTGGTGTCGGTGACGGCGAGCCGGTCGGGCGCGTTGTCGTGCGCCGTGTCGATCGGGTGCTCCCGCCGCCCCACCTCGGCGCCCCGGAGGTCGCTGACGGTGGCGAGCACGCGGTGCTGTCCGGCGTCGACCCCCACGACGTACCCGGCGTCGGCTCGCAGCTGGTAGAGGCGGGCGGGCCGGCCCTTCCCCGCAGGCTCGGGGGCGCGCTCGACCTCGCGCATCCAGCCGAGGTCGATCAGCTCGGTGCACCGGCTGATCACCGTGGAGCGGGTCAGCCCGGTCGCGTCCATGGCCTCGGCCGCGGTGAAGACGTCGGTGGCCCAGGCGAACTCGAGCACGCTCGTGGCGTTGATGCGTCTCAGCAGTCCTGACGACGGCACGTTCCGGGGTGCTCGGCTCACGCTTGACCTTTCGCGTCCGACGCTGGAGGCTCTCTCCAGGGCATTAAATCTAACGCTTGCATAAAATAGACGACGGCCCGCACCCCGCATGACGAGCAAAGGATCCCGCACCGTGACCAGCACCCTCAGCGAGCAGCAGCTCCTCGTCGACGACCCCACCTGGTGGCGGCAGGCCACCGTCTACCAGATCTACCCGCGCAGCTTCGCCGACGCGAACGGCGACGGCATCGGCGACCTGCGGGGCATCATCTCGCGGGTGCCGTACCTGAAGCGTCTCGGGATCGACGCCGTCTGGCTGAGCCCCTTCTACCCGTCGGCCCTGGCCGACGGCGGTTACGACGTGGCCGACTACCGCGACGTCGACCCGCGGATCGGCACGCTGGACGAGTTCGACCAGATGGTGGCGGCCCTGCACGGCGCCGGCATCCGCGTGATCGTCGACATCGTGCCGAACCACTCCTCGGACCTGCACGTCTGGTTCCAGCAGGCCCTGGCCGCGGGCCCGGGCAGCCCGGAGCGGGAGCGCTACATCTTCCGCGACGGCCTCGGCGAGGACGGCGCGCAGCCGCCCGCCGACTGGACGAGCATCTTCGGCGGCCCGTCGTGGACCCGTGTGCCCGACGGCCAGTGGTACCTGCACCTGTTCGCCAAGGAGCAGCCCGACTTCAACTGGGACAACCCCGAGGTCCGCGAGGACTTCCACCGGACCCTGCGGTTCTGGTCGGACCGCGGCGTCGACGGCTTCCGCATCGACGTGGCCCACGGCCTGACCAAGGAGCTCGCGGAGACCCTGCCGAGCCAGGCGGAGCTCGACGCCATCACCGAGCCGGGCGCGCACCCCCTGTGGGACCGCGACGAGGTGCACGAGATCTACGCGGGCTGGCGCCAGGTGTTCGACGAGTACACCCCGCCGCGCATCGCGGTGGCCGAGGCCTGGGTCGACACGCCCCGGCGCCCCCGGTACGCGAGCGCCGACGGCCTGGGCCAGGCGTTCAACTTCGACCTGCTGGAGGCCGACTTCGACGCGGCCCAGTACAAGAAGATCATCGCCGACAACCTGGCGCTGTCCGCCGCATCGGGGTCGTCGACCACGTGGGTGTTCTCCAACCACGACGTCGTCCGCCACGCCACCCGGTACGCCCTGCCGCCACGCGACGGCAAGCCGGGCAAGCAGGGCCAGGCCTGGCTGCTGTCGGGCGGCACCGAGCCCGCCGCGGACGTCGAGCTGGGCCTGCGCCGCGCCCGCGCCGGGACGCTGCTCATGCTGGGCCTGCCGGGCAGCGCCTACCTGTACCAGGGCGAGGAGCTCGGCCTGCCCGAGGTCGCCGACATCCCGGCCGACCAGCACCAGGACCCGGCGTTCTTCCGCAACCCGGGCGTGGACCCGGGCCGCGACGGCTGCCGCGTGCCGCTGCCGTGGACGCGCGGCGGCTCGTCGTTCGGCTTCGGCACGGGGGCCGCGCACCTGCCGCAGCCCGCGGGCTACGGCGACCTGTCGGTCGAGGCGCAGGACGGCGTCGCGGGCTCGACGCTGGAGCTCTACCGGGCGGCGCTCGCGCTGCGCGACGAGCTGCAGACCGACGAGACGTTGGAGTGGGTGGACGCGCCCGACGACGTCGTGCACTTCACGCGGCCCGGCGGCTGGCACGTGGTGACGAACTTCGGCACGGAGCCGACGGCGCTGCCCGACGGCGAGGTGCTGGTCACCAGCGAGCCGCTGGCCGACGGCCTGCTGCCGGGCGCGACGACGGCGTGGGTCCGGACGGCCTGACTCCGCGCGGCGTCGGGTGACCATGCGGTTGCTGCCAGGACGGTACTCGTCCTGGCAGCAACCGCATGGTCCGGACCGGGCCCGGGGACGGCGGCCCGGCTCAGGCGCCCAGCGTCGCGCCCCAGGTCTGCTTCGGGTCTGCCACCGCCACGGCCAGCGTGGTGTCGGACTGGCCGTAGTACGCGAGCCACTTGTCCTGGAAGTGCACCAGGCCCTCGACGAACGTCACGTTGGACACGAGCCCGTTGCGGTCCTCGAACGTCTGCGGCCGCAGCCACGGCTCCTGCAGCCGGGCCAGCACCCGGGTCGGGTTGTCGGGGTCGATCGCGATCTGACCGCAGCGGTAGTCGACGTCGACGCTCCCGTCCGGGTTGATGGTGCGCGTGGCCCCGTTGGTGAGCATGACGAGCAGGCCGTTCTCGGTCAGCACGGGTGACGTGCCGATCTCCACGAGGTCGGCGTCGAACGAACCCGGCGTCGGCGAGTACATGGGCTCGGTGTCGGGGGTGCCGGGCGTCCAGTGGATCAGGTCGTCGCTGGTGGCCCAGTAGATCGCGCCCTCGCCGAAGTACATCCACCACTTGCCCTGCATCCGCACGGGGACGATCACGCCGGCCTTGGACCAGTTGAAACCGCGCGGGTCCACGGTCGCGAACGTGTCGAACGACTCGAACATCGGCCCGTGCCGGGTCCAGTCGTGCAGGTCGGTGGAGGTGGCCAGGCAGAGCTGGGCGCTGTGCCGGTCCCAGCCGGTGTAGGTCAGGTAGAAGGTGCCGTCGATGTACGCGATGCGGGGGTCCTCGCACCCGTAGCGTTCGTAGTCCTCCACCGGCGAGAGGATCGGCTCGGCCTCCCGCTCGAAGTGGAAGCCGTCGCGGCTCCGGGCCAGCCCGATGTGGGACACGATGTCCTCGGCGTGGGCCCGGTACAGGAGCACCACCTCGTCGTCGACCACGAGGGCCGCCGGGTTGTAGAGGTTCGCGGACTCCCAGCTGCCCCCGCGGGGGCGCAGGATCGGGTTGTTCTCGTACGGGACGAACGGCCCGAGCGGGAACGTGGCGTGGGTGAACATGCTGGTGACGTCCATGGTGTGGGTCAGCCCTTCACGGCGGAGCCGATGTTGGATGCGGTGAAGTACCGCTGGAACAGGCAGAACAGGATGACGACGGGAACCGCGAGCGTGGTGGCGCCCGCGAGGATCGCGCCGTTCGGGTTGGCGGTGGACTGGGCCACGTTGGAGATGTAGTTGGCCAGGGAGACCGCGAGCGGCTGCAGCGTGGCGTCCTTGGTGATGAGGAACGGCCAGAGGAACTCGTTCCACGGACCGATGAAGGTGACCAGCACGACCGTCGTCAGGGCCGGCTTGACCAGCGGCACGGCGATCGAGCGCAGGATGCGCAGCTCGCTCGCGCCGTCGATCCGCGCCGCCTCGAACATCTCCTGCGGCAGCGCCCGGAAGAACTGCGTGAAGATGAAGACGGCGGTGGTGTTGATCGCGAACGGCAGGATCATCCCGAGGTACGTGTCCCCGAGGCCGAAACCCCGGGTGATCTGCACGTACAGCGGGATCATCAGCAGCTGGAACGGCACCATCTGGACCAGCAGCATGAGCACCCAGGTGGCGCCCCGGCCGCGGAAGTCCAGCCGGGCCATCGCGTAGCCGGCCAGCAGGCCGAACGTCACCGTGCCCAGCAGCACGCCGGCGGTGAAGATCAGCGAGTTGCCCAGCGAGCCGAGCAGGTCGATCCGCGAGTCGATCGCCGCGAAGTTGTCGAGCGTCCAGCCGGAGGTCGGCAGGAGGTGGTCGGGGGTGTTGGTGGGGCTCTCCTGGAAGGCCCCCACCACCATGTAGTAGAAGGGAAAGGCGAACACGGCCGCCGCGAGGGTCAGCAGCAGGTAGCGCACCCAGGTCCCGCGTTGTCGTCGCATGTCAGCGCTCCCGGTTGATGCGGTTGGCGGCGAGCGAGAGGACGCCGACGACGATGACCAGCAGCATGCCGATCGCCGCCGCGGTGTCCGGGTTCTGCTGCTGGATGCCGCGCTGGTAGATGAGCAGCACCGGGGTCACGGACGCGCCGTCGGGCCCGCCGCCGTTGGTCAGCAGGTAGGGCTCGGTGAACAGGTTGGCCCCGGTGATGATCGCGAGCACGAGCACCAGCACCGTGGTGGCGCGGACGCCGGGCACGGTCACGTTGCGGAACCGCTGCCAGGCATTCGCGCCGTCGGTCGCCGCCGACTCGTGCAGCTCGCGCGGGACGCTCTGCAGCGCCGCGAGGTAGAGCAGGATGTAGAAGCCGAGCTGCTTCCAGGTCACGTAGAGCGCGATCGTCGGCATGGCGAGCGAGGAGTTGACCAGCCAGGACGGGTCCGGCGCGAGCGGCCCGAGGACCGCGTTGACGAGCCCGCCCGACGAGAACAGCAGCATCCACACCCCGACCAGCGACACGCTCGCCGTCAGGTACGGCACGTAGAAGGCGATGCGGTACGCCGCCGCCCAGCGGATCCCCGCGTTCAGGGCCGTGGCCAGCACCATCGAGAGCACCACCGTGAGCGGCACGTTGATGACCAGGAAGACCCCGATGTTCCGGAAGGCCTCCAGCACCTGCGGGTCCGTGAGCACGGCAGCGAAGTTGTCGAACCCCACGAACGGCTTGGGCACGTCGACACCGGGCGCGGTGAAGAAGTAGTCGTGGAACGCGATGTAGACCGCGAACCCGAGCGGGTACGCGAAGATCGCGAGAACGAAGACGAGGTAGGGCAGCGCGAACAGCGTGCCGATCGGCTGCCGCCCCCACCATCTCTGCCGCGTGGTGCGCACCTCGGTGGTGCGCAGCTCACCTGTTGCCGTGCTCACCCGGATCAGCCCTGGACGAGCCCGTTGATGGTCTCCGCGGCGCCGCTCAGGAACTCGTCCACGCTGGTCTTGCCGAAGATGACGGCCGACGAGTAGTCGTCGCGGAAGGCCTGCCACACCTCGACCGAGTTCGGGATGCTCGGCACGTCGCCGGTGCGCTGCGCCTGGTCGGCGAACACCTCGTAGGCGGGGTTCGCCTCGAAGTAGTCGGCGTACGTGGTGGCCAGGTCGGTGCGCAGCGGCATCTGGCCGGTGGCCTCCAGGAGCTGGCCGTCGCTCTCCTCGCTGGTGGAGAACTTGAGGAACTCCCAGGCGGTGGCCTGGTTCTCGCACGACGTGAACATCGAGACGTTCTTGGAGTCGGCGAACGTGATCGGCTCCGCCTCACCGCTCGACGTCGGCACCGGCATGAAGCCGACGTCGACGCTCTCGGCGTACGACGCGATGGCCCACGGGCCGGCGAGCTGCATCGCAGTGGTGCCGGCCGACATGGCGTCGTCCGTCGACGCCTCCTGCGGCGCGAGGCCCTCGGAGTAGATCGTCGCCCAGAAGTCGGCGACGGCCTTGCCGTTCTCGTCGTCGAACGTCGCCTGCTGGTCCTCGACCAGGGACGTGCCGCCCGACTCGGCCAGGTACAGCGGGTAGAAGTCGAACCACGGCTGGAAGAACTCGTTGGTCGGCGAGGGCCAGATGGCGCTGTCCGCGGCGCCCGACTCCACGATCTTGCGGCTGCCCGCGAGGAAGTCGTCGTAGGTGGCCATGTCCGGGTTCTCCGGGTCGATCCCGGCCTTCTCGAAAACCTTCTTGTTGTACATGACCATGACCGGGTTCGACTTCCAGGGGAGCTGGTAGTAGCCGTCGTCGGTGAGGTACGTCTGCGCGCCCTCGCCGACGCGGTCCTCGATGTAGCTCGCGCCGTCCTCGAACTGGGACAGGTTCACGAGCCCGCCCTGGCGGACCCACCCGGGCACCGCGGCGCTGGAGATGTTGTAGACGAGGCAGGGTGCCGTACCCGCGGTGATCGCGGCGGTGATGGCCTCCTCGGACGACGACCCGGCCGGGATCTCCTGGGCGGTGACCTCCTCGTCGGGGTGCTCGGCGTTCCAGGCGTCGACGACGTCCTGCCCCCAGCCGACCTCCTGTTCGTTGTTGGACAGCCAGACCGTGATCGGGCCGGTGCCGGAGGGGCTCTCGCCGCCGCCGTCACCTCCGCCGCCGCCGGACGAGCAGGCAGCGGTCAGGGCCACCGCGGTGAGCAGGGCGGCCGTTCCGGCCAGACGGGGGTGCTTCATGAGAACTCCTCCTCGAGTTCGGTGTGGGGTGCCTCGGGTGCGGGGCCGGCTGTGCTGGCACGCAGGCGAAGCGCGTTGCAGTCGACCGTCACGGACTCGGGCGGCTCGCCGGCGAGGTCGGCCAGCAGCCGCTCGGCGGCCACCCGCCCCCGCCGGAACGGGTCGGTCGAGACACTGGTCAGGGCAGGGCTCAGGTGAGCCGAGAGGTGGTCGTCGTCGAAGCCGGCGACGGCGAGGTCGTCGGGGACCAGCAGGCCCCGGCTCCGGGCGTAGGAATAGCCGGCGATGGCCATCGTGTCGTTGGCGTAGAGGATCGCCGTCGGCCGGTCGGGCAGGTCGAGCAGCTCGGCCGTGAGGGCCCGGCCGCTGCCGGCGGTGAAGTCTCCCTCACGCAGCAGCTCCTTGCTGCCGACGCTGCGGACGTACGCCCCCGCGCGGGCGTGCGAGTGCACGTAGTCGAGCGGACCCGACACGTGGGCGATCCGGGTGTGGCCGAGCTCGCGCAGGTGGGCGACCAGGTCGCGGACCGGCGCGGCGTCGTCCGTGCGGACGGTGGAGAACGGGCTCTCGGCGTCGTAGGCCCCCAGCAGCACCGCCGGGAGGCGGATCTGCTGGAGGTAGCCCACGCGCCAGTCGACGCGGTGCAGGTCGAGGACGATGACGCCGTCCGCCCGCCCGCTCGCCATGGCCCGGTAGGCGCGCTCCTCCGCCGTGCGGGTGCTCGCGACCTGGAGCACGAGAGCGATCTCGTGCTCCGCGAGCACCGCCTCCACGCCGGAGATGAACGCGGGGAAGAAGGCGTCGGACGCCAGGATCGAAGGATCGCGCGAGAGCACGACCCCCACCGCGTCGGTGCGTCGCGCGGCCAGCGCGCGGGCCCGTGAGCTGGGGACCCAGTCGAGCCGCTGCGCGGCGGCGAACACCCGGGCCTTCGTGGTCGCGGAGATCGGCCGCTTGCCGCTGTAGGCGTGGGACACCGTCGCCTTGGTGACGCCCGCCGCGCGGGCGACGTCGTCGATCGTCGGCCTGTCCATAACGCTCCTCCGTCATCGGGGCCGTCAACGTAAAACCGGTTTGACGATTCGGTCAACCGGTTTGACGATCGGGTCCCGAACGCCCGAATCGACCACCCGACTGACCCGCCGATCCCTGGACGCCGAGTCAGCGAGATGGTCGGACCACCCGGCTGACTCGGCGTCCTGGGATGGCCGAGTCAGCCGGGTGGTCGGCGAGTGGGTCAGCCTGCTGCGGCCGCGCGGTCCTCGCCCGCGTCGTCGAGCAGGTGGACGGCGAGGTCGGCCCGGGAGCTGCAGCCGAGCTTGCGCAGGGCGTTGCGGACGTGGCTCTCGACGGTGCGGGGCGAGAGGAACAGGTCGGCCGCGATCTGCCGGTTGGTGCGGCCCTGCGCGGCGAGCAGGGCGACCTCGCGCTCGCGGCCGGACAGCCCGAGCCCGTTGGAGCGCCGCCCGCCGCGCCACGGGTAGGGCACGGGCAGGCCCAGGCGGCGCAGGTTCCGCGTGACCCGGGCGACGTCGTTGCTCGCCGCGCGGCCGCCGTAGCCCCGCAGGGCCTCCTCCAGGAGCGCGGCGCCCTCGGCGTCGCCGTCCTCGGCCAGCCAGACGCCCAGCCGCTCGACCACGCGCGACTCCTCGTGGCGCAGCCCGGCGTCGGCCACGATCGTGCGCGCCTCGCGCAGCAGCCCGACGGCGGCGCGGTGGTCGCCGTCGGCGTGCGCCACGACCGCCCGGCACGAGTGCAGGGCCGCCAGCGCCAGCGGGGCGTCGACCACGCCGAGCCCGGCGGCCAGGCCCGCGACGTGGGCGCGCGCCTCCTCCGTGCGCCCCTGGGCGACGAGCGCGTCGACCAGGCACAGCAGGGGCTCCGCGGCCCACACCCAGTTGCCCTTCTGCCGTGCCGTCGCGACGGCGAGGCCGGCCTGGTGGGCACTGCCCGCCACGTCGTCGAGCGTGAGCAGCAGGCGGGCCAGCGCGCTGCGGCCGGCGAGCAGCGGCCAGACGGCGCCCACGCGGGCGGCGTCCTCCACGAGCGCGGTGAAGTGGGCGACGGCCTCCTGGGTGCCACCGGAGGCGGCCAGCATGATGCCGTGCAGCAGGTGGTCGTCCAGGGTGGCGGCGTCGTAGCCCGGACGGCGGACCACCAGCTCGTGCGCGCGCCCGGCCAGGTCGGACCAGCGTCCGGCGGAGCAGTCGACGGCGGCCGCGACCAGCTCGATCACGTCGGTGACCCGGAGGTACTCCGCGGCCGCCACGACGCGCCGCCCCTCGGCCAGCAGCCGCTCGGCGCGCCGGACGTGCCCCACGTGCAGCGCCGCCTGCGCCCAGTTCACGCAGGCGCGGGCGTGCTCGCGCGGGAAGTCGGCCAGGGCCTCGTCGGCGAGCAGCTCCTCCACGACGGACCAGCCCTCGGGCCGCCCCTGCTCGATGAGCAGGGACGCGTCGGCGATGCGCACCGCGAGCTCCACGTCGGTGGCCCCGCTGCGCCGGGCGGCGTCGCGGGCCTGCTGGCCGCGCGCGGCGTGCACGGTCATGGGGCGGTCGGCCACGGTCTCGGGCGCGGCGAGCACGGCGAGCGCCCGCGCGAGCAGCGCGGGGTTCGCGGCGAGGTCCGGCAGGGCCTGCTCGATCTCGCGGTAGCCGGCGTCGGCCAGGCCCTGCTGCCGGAGCAGCCGGCCCAGGGCGAACCGGAGCTCGCCGCGCACGTCGTCGGGCAGCGCCTCGGCGGCCAGGAGCTGTTGCAGCAGCGGTACGGCCTCGATGTGGGCCAGCCCGTCGACCGCCGCCCGGCCGAGCTTGACCGCCAGCCGCAGCCGCTGCTCGGTGGGCAGGTCGGCCTCCATGGCCTGCACCAGGAGCCGCGCGGCGTGGGCGTCGTCGCCGTGCGAGACGGCGAGGTCGGCGGCGTCCTCCGCGTACCGGACGAACCGGATCGTGTCCCCGGCGCGCTGGTAGTGGTGCGCCAGGCGCGCCACGGGCAGGGGCCCCTCCCGCTCCTCGATGGCGCGGGCGACCGTCCGGTGCAGCAGCCGGCGGGTGGGCGTGGGCAGCGCGTCGTAGACGATCTGCTCGGCCAGCACGTGCCGGAACCGCACCTGGCCGTCCTGCTCGTGCAGCAGGCCCGCCGTGATCGCGTCGACCAGGGCGGCGACGACGTCGGCGGGCGGGAGCCCGGTGACCTCCGCGATGAGGTCGACGTCGACGGGGTGGTCGAGCACGGACGCGACGCCCAGCACCTCGCGGGTGCCCTCGGCGACGCCGTCCAGCCGCCCGAGCACGACGTCGCGCAGGGCGGTGGGCACCGCGAGGTCGGTCAGCACGTCGTCCTGGTGCGCGCCGTCGTGGGGCAGCGGGGTCTCGTGCAGGGTGCCGAGCACCTCCTCGGCCACGAACGGGATGCCGCCGGTGCGCTCGTGGAGCGAGGCGGCGAACGCCTCGGAGACCTGGGTCCCGAGGATGCGTCCGGCCAGCTCCCCCACTCCCGCGGGGTCGAGCGGGCTGAGGCTCAGCGCCAGCGGCGGGCCGGACGCCGCCCGGGCGAACGACTCGCGCACCGGGAGCGCGCCCCCGCCGCTGCGCAGGGTCAGCACGATGCACAGGCCCGCGGGCTGGTGGGCGGCGAGGAAGGTCAGGAAGTCGAACGTGCTGCTCTCGGCCCAGTGCACGTCCTCCAGGACGAGCACCGCCGGGCCCATCCGGTCCAGCAGCTCGGCGGCGGCCCGGAACACCCGGTGCCGGGCGGCGCGCTGGTCGGCCAGCTCGGGAGGCGGCGGCGGGAGCCGGTCGCCCAGCTCCGGCACCAGCGGGGCGAGCGCGCCGACGATCGGGTTGTACTCGCCGGGCGGCACCAGGTCGGCGTGGTGGGAGAGCACGTCGAGCACCGGCGCGAGCGGCAGGGGCTCCTGCAGGTGCTCGCAGTGCCCGATCAGCACGGGCACGCCCGCGAGGGCGGGGTCGGTGGCGAGCTCCCGGACGAGCCGGCTCTTGCCGACGCCCGCCTCGCCGTCGATCACGACCAGCGAGGGGGTCTGCAGGACCTTGCTGACCAGGGACCCGAGCTCGGCGGTGCGGCCCACCAGGACGGGTGAAACTCGGGGCCGCGTGGGTGGAGCAGTCGTCTGGTCAAGACTCAACGGCCGCTCCCTCCGTGTCGTACCCGGGGGCCGGGGTGCCCGTCGTACAGGCAAAAGTCAGTGTATGGCACTGATGTTTCCGATAAACGACGCCATTACCTTCACTGACTAGCCGCGGAGGCACCGCGGCTGATCCAGAGGAGGGCACATGGACCGACGGTCCGACGAACGCCGGCTGTCACGCGGGCATGTGCGCCGCGCGGCGGCGGTGACGATCGCGCTCGCGCTCACGGCGACGGCGACGACCCCCGCGGCCGGGGCACAGCCCGCTGCCGCGGCGAAGAAGAACTACATTGTCCAGATGGCGCTGGAGCCCGTCGCGACCTACGCGGGCGGCGTGGCCGGCCTGGCCGCCACGAAGCCGGCGGAGGGCGAGAAGATCGACCCGGCCGCCCCCGAGGTGGTCGAGTACGCCAAGCACCTCAAGGGCAAGCACCGCGCCGCTCTGTCGAGCGTGGGCGCGAAGGACCCCCTCTACCAGTACGTGTACTCGTTCGACGGGTTCGCGACGTCGCTGACGGCGGCCCAGGCGGCCGAGCTGCGCACCGAGCCGGGCGTCCTGGCGGTCACCGAGGACGTGCTGGTGCAGACCACCGCCGACGAGAAGAGCGCGCCGGCCGCCGACTACAAGGGCGGCGAGGGCGACGGCGACGAGGGCATCACGGTCTGGCGCGAGCCCGCGAGCGCGGCCGACGACGCACCGGCGCAGCTCAAGAGCCCGCAGGGCCTCACCAAGCACGCCGCCGCGGGCGAGGACGTCGTCATCGGCGTCATCGACTCCGGCATCTGGCCGGACAGCGCCAGCTTCTCCGACAAGGACAAGCGCGGCCGCCCCGCCTACCAGCGCCTGCGCGGGTTCGACGGCGAGTGCGACGACGCCGAGACGGTCGGCGACGACTCCTGGGGCGACGAGTGCAACAACAAGCTCGTCGCGGCCCGGCACTTCAACGACGCCTGGGGCGGCGACGCGGGCATCGCGGAGCAGATGCCGTGGGAGTTCCTGTCGGCGCGTGACTACAACGGGCACGGCACCCACACGGCGTCGACCGCGGGCGGCAACAAGGACGTCGCCGTCACGGGTCCGCTGAACAAGTTCAGCACGTCGGTGAGCGGCATCGCGCCGCGTGCGCGGATCGCCGCCTACAAGGCGCTGTGGTCCGCCGAGGACGGTTCGACCGCGAACGGGTACCCCTCCGACATCGTGGCCGCCATCGACCAGGCCGTCGCGGACGGCGTGGACGTCATCAACTTCTCCGTCTCGGGCACCCTGACCGACTTCCTGGACCCGATGGAGCTCGCGTTCCTGGCCGCCGCGCAGGCGGGCGTGTTCGTGTCCGCCTCGGCGGGCAACAGCGGCCCGACGGCCGGCACGGTGGCGCACCCGAGCCCGTGGATCACCACGGTCGCGGCGGCCACGCACTCCACCTCGGCGCGGACCACCGCGACGTTCGGGGACGGCACCACGGTCTCCGGCACGTCCCTGGCCGCCCAGAAGGTGGGCCCGGCGCCGTTCGTCTACGGGCGCGACGTCGTCGCGGCCGGGGCCACGGTCTCGAACGCCGGCATGTGCTTCACCACGGCGGACAACAACGGCAAGCCCGCGCTCGACCCGGCGAAGGTGGCCGGCAAGATCGTGCTCTGCGACCGCGGCGAGAACCCCCGCGTCAGCAAGAGCGCGGCGGTCGCCGAGGCCGGCGGCGTCGGCATGGTCCTGGTGAACACCATCGAGGGCGACACCCTCAACACGGACATCCACGCGGTGCCGTCGGTGCACGTGGCCGAGTCCGACCGCGCCGCGCTGCTCACCTACTCCAAGACGTCGGGCGCCACCGCCACGATCGACGCCGCGGTGGTGGACAACTCGACGCCGGCGCCGTACACGGCGGCGTTCTCGTCGCGCGGTCCGTCGCTCGCGGGCAGCGGGAACATCCTCAAGCCCGACGTCACCGCGCCCGGCCAGGACATCCTCGCCGCCGTGGCACCCCCGGGCCAGCAGGGTCTGGACTTCAACCTGATGAGCGGCACCAGCATGTCGGCCCCGTACGTGGCGGGCCTGGCGGCGGCGCTGGTCGAGAAGAACCCGCGCTGGTCGCCGATGGCGGTCAAGTCGGCGCTGATGACCACCGGCGCGGACGTGCTGGGTGCGGACGCCGAGACCCCGGGCGCCGTCGACCAGCAGGGCGGCGGCCATGTGGTCGCCGACGACTCCACCGACCCCGGCCTCGTGTACGACAGCGGCGTCGAGGACTGGTTCGCCTTCCTGTGCGGGGCGACCGACGGCGTCGAGCAGGACACCTGCGACGCCCTGGAGGAGGACGGGCACAGCCTCGCACCGAGCGACCTGAACACCCCGTCGATCGCGGTCGGCCGGGCCGCCGAGGGCCAGTCGGTCACCCGCACGGTGACCAACGTGGGCAAGAAGCGCGCCACGTACACGGCCGAGGTCACGGGCCTGGAGGGGCTCGGGGTGCAGGTCAGCCCGCGCAAGCTCACGCTGTCGCCGGGGAAGTCGGCGAAGTTCACCGTCACGTTCACGCGTGGCGAGGCCCCGCTGAACGTCCGCCTCGCCGGCCACCTCACGTGGTCCGACGGCCGCGGCGGGCACGAGGTGCGCTCCCCGATCGTGCTGCGGATGGGTTCCGAGGCCTGGACCGCTCGCTACAACGGCGGCGAGAACGCCCTGGGCGCCAACAACGACAACGGCAACGAGACGCTCACCTCGCCCGACGGCACGATCGTCTACACCGCCGGTCAGACCTCGCCCGCGAGCTGGGGCGGGTTCCAGAACTCCCCGGTGACCGCCGCCTACGACGCGGCCACGGGCCGGCGCCTGTGGTCGGACGTGTACGAGGGCCCCACCGGGGTGGGCGGTGACCAGACCGGCTTCGGTCTCAGCCCGGACGGCAGCACGCTGTTCGTGCTGGCCGCGGGCGGCGGCTACGGCAACGAGTCCGACTACGTCACCATCGCCTACGACGCCGCCACCGGCGAGCGCAAGTGGGTCTCGGTGTACGACGCCGCGGGGAAGTCGGACCTGGGCGAGGCGCTGACGGTGAGCCCGGACGGGTCGGCCGTCTACGTCACGGGCATGTCCCTGCTCGACGACGAGGGCGCCGCCGACTACGGCACCGTCGCCTACGACGCCGCCACGGGCGAGGAGCTGTGGCGCACCCTGTACGACGGCCCGGTCAGCGGGACGGACGCCGCCCGGGCGATCGCCGCGTCGCCGGACGGGTCGGCCGTGGTGGTCACGGGGCAGAGCCGCGGCGAGGGCAAGAGCCTCGTCGACTGGGGCACGGTGGCCTTCGACGCGGCCACCGGCGAGCAGCTCTGGGACGCCACCTATGACGGCCCGGACGACAAGGGCGGCTCGGGCGGCGCGGTGGCGATCACCCCGGACGGCACCGTGGTGGTGACCGGCGACAACCAGAGCGCCGCGAACTCCACCGACTGGGTCACCATCGGCTACTCGCTGGAGACCGGCGAGGCACGGTGGACCGAGCGGCTCGACGGCGGCACCGGCGACACGGACGTGCCCCGCACGGTCGTGGTCAGCCCGGACGGCGGCTCCGTCGTCATCACCGGCAACTCGTGGGGCGAGGGCACCGGCAGCGACTACCTGACGGCCGTCTACGACGTCGCGTCGGGCGAGAAGCAGTGGTCGGCGCGGTACGACGGTTCGGGGCACGGGCTCGACGTCGCGTACTCCGCGGCGTTCACCTCCAGCGGTGACCACGTGGTGATCACGGGCCAGAGCAAGGAGGCGGAGACCCAGGAGGACTTCGCGACCGTCGCCTACGCCGTCGCCACGGGCGAGCAGGTCTGGTCCGCGCTGTACGACGCCGGTGGTTCCGGCGACGTGGCCAACGGCGTGGCCGTCACCGCGGGTCCGGGGTCGCAGACGCGCGTGGTGGTCACGGGCCAGAGCAACATCATGCTCGACGAGATGACCAGCGACGCCGACATGGTGACCCTGTCCTACCTGGTCGACCTGGGCTGAGGTAACCGCTGGACGAGCTCCGGCCGCTGGTCGAGCTTGTCGAGACCTCACAAGGTCTCGACAAGCTCGACCAGCGGTAGTGGCTCGACCAGCGGTACGGGTCGGGTCAGTCGACCGCGTAGGCCCGGATCACCGTCTTCCGCACCGAACCGCCGGCCGTGTCCCGGGCCTCGGTCCGCAGCGAGACGTGCTCGGTCCCGGCAGGTGCCCTGACCGAGGCGACGAGCACGCCCTCACCGGCCCGGACCGCCGTGGCCTTGTGCCAGGTGGCGCCGTCGTCGGCCGACCACCACAGCCGCACGTCCTCGACGGCCGACGTGTCGTACGCGTCGACCTGGTGGGCGGCGGTGACCCGCACCCGGGTGTTCCGGGGCGCCGAGCCGGACGGGTCGAGCCCGCGCACGTCCCACGCGGTGTCCAGCAGCGGCGGGCGGGCGACGGCGTCGACGTCGACGTCGGACCGCGCGTGGAACGTCCACTCACCGGTCACGCTGGTCGCGAGCCGGTAGGCGGGATCGTCCGGCGTGCTCTCGAGCAGCATCCGGTAGTCCGCCCCGCCTTCGGGTACCTCGGGGAACGAGTAGGGCTCCGGGACGTCGTCGACCAGCTCGCCGTCCTGCCACACCCGCAGGCGCAGCGCGACGTCGGAACCCCACAGCACGCCGCCGTCGTCGTCGGCGCGGTCCGTGGGCGCGAGGGAGAGGGAATCGCCCCAGTGCTCCACGGGCGTGATGTTCGAGACCGCGGGTGCGAGCACGCCCGCCGCGAGCCCCTGCCGGACACGGCCCGGCTCGCTCCAGACGTGCGTCTCGGCCTCGGCGAGCACCACGCCCACGCCGTCCTCCTGGATCTCGGAGCGGAGGTACCACCGGCCCGGCAGCGCCGTCAGGTACTCGGTGCGCCGCGTGCCCACGGAAACCGCCTCCGTGAGGCCGCCGGCGATGATGGTGCCCGGCTCCCAGTACATGCGCTCGGCCAGGTGCGTGTCGCCGACCGAGGCGCCGTAGGTGGTGTCGACCGCGACCGTCGTGCGGCGGTCGCCCCGCAGCGCCGGCACCTCGACGCCCTCGCTGTGGTGCGCGAGGTCGTAGCGGTAGGGGGCGGCCTCGTCCCCCGTGGTAGGCGGCAGCAGCGTGGCCTGGACGATGGTGTCGTAGTCGCCGTGGGTCGCCGCCGGGACGGGGGTGAGCGCGAGCTCCGTCTCCGGCCCGTACTTCACGTTGATGCTGGCGGTGACCCACTCCAGCGAGTCCTCGGTCTCCAGCGAGAGGCCCAGGCTCGCCAGGTCGGCCGGGCGCTGCGTCGAGGTGGTGACCTCCTGCGCCGTGGTCCCGTCCAGCAGCACCTCGGCGTCAGCGGTGGCGTCGACCTCGCCGCTGCCCAGGAAGAGCGCGTCGGTGACCGCGCCGTCGTCGTCGAGGGTCTCGATGTACGCCACGGGGCTGTAGATGCCCGGGATGACACGCGCCCGGGCGACGCCGTCCTTGAAGAAGAGGTTGGTGGCGTACGGCTCGCCGTTGTCCGCGTCCAGGCGGATCGCGGCACCCCAGGTGTCGGCGCTGACGGGCGCGCCGTCGCGGTCGACGGCGCGCACGGTCAGGTCCACGTACTCGCGCTCCTTGGCCCAGCCGACGGGCGTGCGCACCTCGGTGCCGTCCGGCCCGGTGGCCACGACGTTGCCGCCGATCGCGCCGAGCTCGCCCGGTCCGTCCGTCACGGTCGCGTCGACCTCCGCGGTCCCGCCCGCGGGCACGACGACGGAGTCGGCCGACAGCGTGACCGCGTCGGGCACCGTGCTGCCGGACACGTCGGTGACGTCGGCCGTCAGGGTGAGCGTGACGTCGTCGGCACCCGCGTTCGAGTACGTCAGGGTGCCGGCGGACGACTCGCCGTCGTGCGGCCAGGTGAAGGTGCCCAGCGCGAGCGACGCCGGGGCCGCGGTGACCTCCTGCCCGAGGGCGCCGGGGAGGGTGATGCGTCCCGCGCCCTCGGACCAGACGTCCGTGCCCGTGGGCTCGGCCGAGGCCATCAGCGCGGCCTTGAGGTCCTGGCCGTCCAGGTCGGGCCGGGCCTGCTTGAGCACCGCGGCCGCGCCCGCGACGTGCGGGGTGGCCATGGAGGTGCCGCTCAGCGCGGTGTACAGGTCGTCGACCGGGTCGCCCGCGGTCGTGCCCGTGGCCCGCGCGGCGACGATCCCGTCGCCGGGCGCCACGACGTCCGGCTTGAGCAGCCCCGGGTCGACGCCGCCACGGCTGGAGTACCAGGTGACGAAGTCGTCGTCGTCCACGGCGCCCACCGTGAGGGCCGACGCCGCGATGCCCGGCGAGCCGACGGTGCCGGAACCGAGGTCGCCGTCGTTGCCCGCGGCCACGACGAAGAGCGTGCCGTACCGGGCGGACAGCTCGTCCACCGCCACGGCGTCGGGCGACGGGACGTCGAAGAACAGGCTGCCCAGGGACAGGTTCACCACGTCGGCGCCCTCCGCGGCCGCCCACTCCATGCCCTCGATGACGCCGGACAGCTCGCCGTTGCCGTCGTCGTCCAGCACCTTGCCGACCAGCAGGTCGGCGTCCGGGGCCACGCCCTGGTTCACGCCGTCGGACGCCTCGCCCGACCCGGCCA
Source organism: Promicromonospora sp. NPDC110617 (assembly GCF_055598465.1). Lineage (NCBI taxonomy): Bacteria > Bacillati > Actinomycetota > Actinomycetes > Micrococcales > Promicromonosporaceae > Promicromonospora > Promicromonospora sp. NPDC110617. Next base: position 1,937,230 of record NZ_JBVKBM010000001.1, on the reverse strand, counting down.
GGATCGAGGCGACGTGCGTGCCGTGGCCGGCGCCGTCGGTCACGTCGCCCTTGCCGGTGAAGTCGCGCTCGCCGACCACCACCTCGTCGAGGTCGGGGTGCGTCGCGTCGATGCCCGAGTCGAGCACGGCGACCGTGACCCCCTCGCCCGTGAAGCCGGCGTCCCAGGCCTCGGGGGCGCCGATCTGCGGCATGGAGTCGGCGTCCGACGCGCGGACCGGCTGGTCCAGCCAGACGTACCCGACGGCGTCGGGGGCCGAGGTCTTCCGGGCCTGCTCGCCCGGGGCCTCGACCGGGGCGAGGGCGTCGAGCAGCTTCTCCGCCCGGCCCCGGGGCAGCACGTCGGCCACCGCGCCCACGGACTCCAGGTCCCGGTCGGGTGTGACGCCCGCCGCCGCCCAGTCCTGCTCGGCGGGGGCCGCGGCGCGCGCGGCGGCTTCGGAGCCGGCGTCCGAGCCGGCGGCGGCGGCCGCGGCGGTCTGGACGATCACGGGCAGCGAGTCGCGCGAGGCGTCGTCGTACCCGGCCTCGACCAGGCCGGTCACGTCGAACAGCGCACGGTCCAGGCGGCCGGGCACGAGCTGTGCCACGTCCCGCGGGATCACGTAGAGGTGGTCCCCCTCGCGCTGCTGGAAGAACGCCATGCGCTCCCGGCCGGGGCCGGGCCGCACGGTGACGGTCTCGGCGTCCGGCGAGCCGTCGGCCGTGGTCTGCATGGTGACGGCGTCACCCGTCAGGAGCGTCACCGTCGTCGTGCGCCCGGCGGCCGGGGCCGTCGGCTGCTCCGGGGTGTCGTGCGGTGCCGGTGTGTCCTGCGGTACGGCCGCGGTCGCCCACGTCCCCCCGCCCAGGGCGATCGCCAGAGCGACCGCCGCTGCACTTGCTCTCTTGCGCATCGGGTTCTCCCGTCCGAGTCGAGCACGCCGCCTGTGCGGCGCCACGTAACCCAGACGCAGGTGGACCCTCCAAAGGTTGTATGACCAGCGAAAATACTCAGAACGGACTTCTCCGGCGGGCGAGTCCACGGCTGGTCCCACGGTTCGCGGGCGGGCCCTGGCGCGCCGCGCCGAGTCTCCTTTGAGGCCCGGGTTTCTTCGCTTTGAGTCACCTCAAAGCGAAGAAACCCGGGCCTCAAAGGGAAGGTAGGTCGCGAGGCGGGCGACGGCGCCCAGCGCTACGCCTACGGCGCCTGCGCCCCCTACGCGGCGGCCGCGGCGGCCTGCTGCGCCGGAGCGTCCAGCCGCAGCCGGCGCGGGGACACGTACCGACGGCGGTCCGTCACCACGATCGTGGCCAGCAGCCCCACGACCAGCCAGGCGACGAGCGCCGCGACGCCGCCGACGAGGCTCGCGTCGCCGGCCGTCACGGCCCGCAGCGCGACGATCGCGCCGTGCGTCGGCAGCAGGTCGCCGATCGCGTACAAGGGCCCCGGCAACGTCGACACCACGCCCGTCGCCACCGTCAGCACGGCGACCGCGAGCGACGCCAGCCGCCCCGCCGGCCCGAAGATCGCGGCCAGCGCCTGGTTGAGCGCCACGAACGTGGCCGCCGAGAGCAGCGCGACCAGCACGAAGCCCACCGCCGCCGACCAGTGCAGCCGCAGCACCGGGATCGCGACCGCCGAGATGACGAGCGCGGCGCTCGCCGCCGCGACCGCCCCCGGCACCGCGGCCCGCAGCGTGAGCTTCCACGTCGGCTCGCGCGACGTCAGGATCCCGGCCGGCAGGGGGCGCGTGGCCAGGTACGTCACCAGCGCGAGGGCCCACAGCGCCAGCGCGGAGAACAGCGCGATCGACAGCACGCCGAACGCCGCGGAGGTGGTGGTCGACGTCGTCGGGTCGGCCGCCACGGCGGAGAGGTGGTCCTGCTCGTCGTCGGTGTACGTGGGCACCTGTCCGACGGCGTCCGACAGCCCCGAGGCGAGCTGGTGCGCGCCGTCGTCCGCGTCGTGGGCGCCGCTCGCCACCTGGTCCGCACCCGGCACCAGCTCGTCCGCGCCCGTGGCCAGCCCGCTCGCGCCGACGGCGACCTGCTGCGCCGCGGCGTCCGTCTGCGCCACCCCGGTGCCGAGGTCCGCCGCCCCCGCGGCGAGCTGCCCCGCCGCGGCGTCGACCTGCCCGGCGCCCGACGCGACGCCCTGCGCCCCCGCGTTCAGGTCGTCGGCGGCGCTCGCGGCCGCGGCGATCCCGGACGCCAGCTCGGCGGACCGTGTGGCCAGCTTCGCGTTGCCCCGGGCCACCTGCCGCGAACCGGTGCGCAGCGCCTGCACGGCGTCGCGCGCGGCCACGACGTCGTCCCGCACCCGGGCCTTGCCGTCCTCGATCCGTTGCGCGGCGGAGTCGGCCCGGTCGGCAGCGCGCGCCAGCGCGCGGCAGAAGTCGCGGTCGGCCACCACGCTCGCACCGCACCGCTCGGCGAGCCGGTCCAGCTCGGCGACGACGTCCTGCGTGTCCGGGAGCCGGTCCAGGCCGTCGATCGCCCGGTTCGCCACGGGGACCACGCGGTCCGCGAGCCGCTTGTTCCCGTCGGCGACCCGGCCGGCGCCGTCGGCCAGCTCGTGCGCGGCCGCGGGGAGCCGGGCCGCGCGCTGCACGGCGTCGTCCAGGCCGGAGGACAGCGCGGCCGTGCCGTCGGCGACCTGCCCGGCCCCGGCGGCGAGGCTGCCGGTGGCGCCGGCCAGCGCGGCCGCGCCCGAGGTGAGTCCCGCCGCCCCGGCCGCGAGCTGGCCGGTGCCGGCCGCGAGCGCCCCCGCGCCCGCGGACAGCTCGTCGGCGCCGTCGGCGACCTGGTCCACGCCGCCGGACAGCTCGTCGGCGCCGTCGCTGAGCTGGGCGGTGCCGTCGGCGAGCTGGCCAGCGCTGTCCGAGGCGTCCCCGAGCTGCTGGTGCAGCGTGGTGAAGCTGCCGTAGATGGTGCCGAGGTAGGACTCCACGACGGTCTGGTTCAGGGCGTCCTGGGTGTCGTCGGCCACGCCGCCGGCCAGGTACGGGTCCGCGACGCCGGCGGCCGTGGTCGTCCGCACCTCCAGCCCGGCCTGGACGGCGTCCATCGGGTCGTCGGCGGTCGCGGCCGACATGCCCTGGGCGGAGAAGTCCTTCGGGATGGTGACGACGGCGGCGTAGGTGCCGCCGCGGAGCCCGTCGCGGGCGTCGGCGGCGTCCGTGAGCACCCAGGCGTACGCGGAGTCGTCGTCGTGGGTCAGGTTCCCGGCGAGCGTACGGCCGAGCGGGACCTGCTGCCCGTTCACCTCGACGGGCTCGTCGTTGTTCACGACGGCGGCCTGGGCGGTCTGGTGGTCGGTGCCCGGGGACCAGAAGGCCCAGGTGAGCAGGCCCATGACGAGCAGCGGCACGGCCACCAGGGCGGTCCAGGTGCGCCAGGTCAGGGGCCGGGTCGTCAGGGACCGGGCGGAGGCGGCGAACGACATCGTCATCACAGGACCTCTGCGGGTCGGTGGGTCATCGCGTAGAGCTGGGTGGCCTCCAGCGGGAGCAGGTCGACCACCCGGTCGGGGTCCTGGCAGGCCAGGACGAACGTGGCGGGCGAGCCGCCGGAGGTCACGCGGAAGCCGAGCTGGTCGCGCAGCCGGGCGCGGGCCTCGGAGCGGAGCACCAGGTCGGCGTCGTCGACCAGGATCAGCTCGATGTCGCGGGCCAGCGCCTCGGTGACCCGGCCCGCGGGATCCAGGTCGGCGCGGCCGTCGACGACGGCGACGTGCGGCCGCAGAGCGTGCACGTGCTGCGGCAGCACCTGGCCGAGCACCTTCAGGTCCCCGCGGTGCCGGGTCACGCGCCCCGCGAGCGAGAGCAGCAGGGCCGACTTGCCCACGGCACCGGACCCGTGCAGCACGAGCACCTCGCCCCGGGGCACGTGCAGCTCGACGTCGTGGAAGACCGGGCGGCCGCGGTCGTCGTCCAGGCTCAGGGCCTGCGCGCTGATCACCTCGTCGCTGTGCGGGGCGGGCCAGTCCGCCAGGCGCAGCTCGTGCAGCAGGCCGTCACCCTCGGCGTCGAACACGGGCAGCCGACGGTCGAGCGCCGGCGGCAGGCCCCAGGCCCGGTCGCCGAGCAGCGCGAGCACGGCGGGCACGAACGTCATCCGGACCACGAACGCGTCGATGAACACGCCCACGGCCAGGGCGAACGCGATCGGCTTGAGGGTGGCGCTGCCGTCCGGCACGAACGCCGCGAAGACGCCGAACATGATGAGCGCCGCCGCGACGACCACCCGGGAGGCGGAGACGAAGCCCTCCTCGATCGCCTCGTGCGCGTCGCCGTGGTGGGCGTAGTGCTCGCGGATCCGCGAGACGAGGAAGACCTCGTAGTCCATCGCGAGGCCGAACAGCACGCCCATGAGGATGATCGGCAGGAAGCTGACCACGCTGCCCACGTGCGCGACGTCGAGCAGCGCGGCGCCGTGCCCCTCCTGGAACACGAGCGACGTGAGGCCGAACGCCGCCCCGATCGAGAGCAGGTAGCCGACGGTCGCCTTGACCGGCACCCAGACCGAGCGGAACACCATGGCCAGCAGCACGAGCGAGAGCCCGGCCACCAGCAGGCCGAACGGGACCAGCGCCGCGCCCAGCCGGTCCGAGACGTCGATGCCGACGGCGGTCAGGCCCGTGACCGCCGTCTGCGCGTCGTGCTCGGCGAGCCAGTGCGGCTCCTGGTCCCGGAGGCGCTCGACGAGCTCGTCCGTGCGCGCGTCGTCCGGCGCCGTGGTCGGGACCACCGAGACGATGCCCGTGTCGCCCTTCTCGTTGGGTGTGGCCAGGGGCACCGCCGCGACGCCGGGGAGGTCGCGGATCTCGTCCGCGAGGTCGTCGACCAGGCCCGACGGGTCCGTGGACTGGATGACGTCGGCCGTCACCAGGAGCGGCCCGTTGAAGCCGGGGCCGAAGTGCTCGGCCACCACGTCGTAGGTCTCGCGGGCCGCCGAGCCGGGCGGCTGGCTCCCGTTGTCCGGCAGGGCGAGGCGCAGGTTCGCTGCGGGCACGGCGAGCGCCCCGAGCCCCAGGACGACGACGGCGATCGTGATCAGGGGCTTGCGCGTGACGAACCGGACCCACGGCCGGGCGACCCGGGGTGTGCGCGAGCGGCGGCGGCGCTCCTTCCGAGGCTTCCGCACGCTCCGGGGCACCATCCGGCGCCCCGCGAACGCCAGCAGTGCCGGCACGAGCGTCACCGCGACGCTGACCGCGACGGCCACGCCGAGCGCCGCGGCGACACCCATGGTCGTCAGGAACGGGATGCGCGCCACCGCCAGGCCGAGCAGCGCGATGAGCACCGTCAGCCCCGCGAACAGCACCGCGGAACCTGCCGTCGCGACGGCCCGCGCGATCGACTCCTCGACCGACAGGCCCTCGGCGAGCTGGTCCCGGTGCCGCGACAGCAGGAACAGCGCGTAGTCGATGCCCACCGCGAGCCCGATCATCACCGCGAGCATGGGGGCGGTCGAGGAGACCGGCACGAAGAGGGTCCCCAGGTACACCAGCGACACGGACACGCCCACGCCCACCACCGCCGTGATCAGCGGCATCACCCCCGCGATGATCGTCCGGAACATCAGCAGCAGCACCACGAGCGCGATGAGCAGCCCCACGGCCTCCGTGGAGCTCAGCCCCGGGATGCGGTCGGCGAACGCGTCCCCACCCGTGTAGACCCGCGCGCCGTCCCCGACCTCACCCGCGAGATCGTCGGCGATCCCGCTCAGGTCGGTCAGCGTGGCATCGCTGACCTGCGTCGAGTCCACCGTGAGCTGCACCCCGATGTTCGCCGCCAGGCCGTCGTCGGACACGGCGTCGTTGACGTCCGGGTCGAACGGGTCGGACGCCACCTCCACCTGCGCCACGTCCCCGATCCGGTCCACGGCGTCCGACACCGCCTGCCGGGTCGCGGCCGTATCCACCTGCTGCCCGTCCGGTACCAGCAGCACGAGCTGCGCCGACGTCCCGCTGACCTGCGGAAAGACGTGGTCGAGGTGGTCCATCGCGTCCTGCGACTCCGACCCCGGGATCGTGAAGGTGTCGTCCGTGCCCTTGTTCAGGAGGGCGCTCGCGGCCCCGCACACGATGAGCACCAGGACCCAGGCGAGGACGACCAGTCCGCGATGCCGGGCCACCGCGCGGCCGAGCCGATAGAGGAAAGACGACACGACGCACCTCCTGCACGCCGGGGACAGCGCCCTTCCATGCTGGCAGCGCGGGGCGCAGTCGACATGTCGAGTGCCTGGGGCGACGGCGTGCCCCGTACCCTGACCGGATGATCCGAGTGCTGCTCGCCGACGACGAAGGGATGATCCGGTCCGCCCTGGCCGCGCTGCTCGGGTTGGAGGAGGACATCGAGGTCGTGGCCGAGTGCGCCGACGGCGCGGAGGCGGTCGCCGAGGCGGAGCGGCTGCGGCCCGACGTCTGCCTGCTGGACCTCGAGATGCCGCAGCTCGACGGCGTGGAGGTGGCCCAGCGGCTGAACCGCACGCTGCCCACGCGCTGCGTGATCGTCACCCGGCACGCCCGGCCCGGCGTCCTGCGGCGGGCGCTCGCCTCGGGGGCCGTGGGCTTCCTGCCCAAGTCGCGCCCCGCCGACGAGGTCGCGGCCGTCATCCGCCGCGTCGCGGCGGGCGGCCGGTACGTGGACCCGGAGGTCGCGGCCGACGCGCTGCGCGACGAGCGGTCGCCGCTCACGGACCGCGAGCTGGACGTGCTGCGCGCCGGGCGGCACGGCGAGACCACGCGGCAGATCGCGCGCACCCTGTCGCTCGCCCCGGGCACGGTCCGCAACCACGTCTCCGCCGTGCTGGGCAAGCTCGCCGTGGACACGCGTCAGCAGGCGGTGCTGCTGGCGGAGGAGCGCGGCTGGATCTGACCGGCCTTCGCACGCCCGCGAGGCCGGCCGCCCGGGGTCACTCGTACCGCTCACCGAGCGGCGTCGTGCCCGCCGCCTGCGCGACCCCCGCCGGCACCGTGCCGACCTCGACGAGCTCCTCGCGGCCACCCCCGCCCGAGACCCCGAGCGCGAGGACCGGCCCGACGCCGGGCGCGTAGAGCTTGTACTCCAGCACGTCGGGCTCGATGGTGATCGTGTCCTTGGTCAGCAGCGCATGGTCGTAGTGCCCCGCCGGGACCTCGGCCTGCTCGTCCAGGCTGAGCACGGCGCCGTTGTCCTCCGCCTCGCCCCGGTAGAACTCCTGCCGGTACGCCATCCCGACGGCGGGATCGCCGGGCATGATCACGCCCGCGAGGGCGCCGTCGAGCCCCGCCTCGAAGGAGCCCTCGGTGGTGGTGACCTTGCCGTCCTCGAACTCGGCGGTGTCCTCGCCGAGGTACCAGATCGTGCTGTCGGGGTCCTGCGCGTACCAGTCGAAGGTGTCCTCGACCACCTCGCCGCGCCGCGTCACGGTGTCCCGGACGACGCGGGCCGTGGACCCGTCGGCGATCTCCTTGGTCTCGCTGGTGACGGTCACCACCACGCGCAGCTCCTGGCCGTCCTCGTCGGTCTCGCGGTAGACCCACTGCGTGCCGGGCTCCATGGGCCAGAACTCGTTGTCGATCTCGGTGCTGAGGTCCGCCGGGTCCAGGTCGGCCGGCTCGTCCGACTGCGGCAGCCCCGCACCCGCCGGGGCGGACCGGGACCCCATCCCGCCGTGCGGCGGGCCGCCGTCGTTCCCGCCGTCGAACATGGTGCAGCCTGCCGCCAGGACGACGACGGCCGCCGCCGACACCGTCAGGAGCCGGCGCGCGACGCCCGGCCCTTCGTCTCCGCTGTTCCGCACCCGCATGGCACTCCCCGCCCCCTCGCGACGAACCTGCCCGCTTCCCCCTCGACCATAGGCACATCTGGGTGCCGGTCGTGGTATTTTTTCGCTAGCCAGGCTACCTTCACGAGTGGCGAGTAATAGCAGGAAGGGGATCCTCCGTGGTTCCTGAACCCGAGCCGACCCAGCCACCCGCTCCGTCCATGCTGGACCCCCGAGTGCTCGACCCGCAGGAGGAGATCGTGCAGCGTGCGGGGCTCGACGACCGCGACGTCGACCAGGTGGTCCGCGTGCTGCAGGGGCTGCGCGACTGGCGCGAGGCGGAGCGCCGGATGAGCGAGGCGTCGCGGCGCTACATGAAGCTCGGCGAGACCGACATGCGCACCCTGCGGTTCGTCATCGCGGCCCAGCACCGCGGCGAGACCGCGACCCCGGGAGCGATCGCAGCCCACCTGGGCATCACGTCGGCGTCGACCACCAAGATGCTCGACCGGCTGGCCGACGCCGGCCACGTACGCCGGCTCCCCCACCCGACTGACCGCCGCAGCCTGGCTGTCGTGGTCACCGAGGAGACCCGGCGGATCGCCCTGCGCAGCGTCGGCCGCAGCCACGCCCACCGGTTCGAGGCGGTCGCGCGGCTCAAGCCGGAGGAGCGGGAGGTGGTCCTGAAGTTCCTCGACGACCTCGCGGGGTCCGGGGAGCAGTCGATCGGCCCGGCCGCCCCGTAGGGCCGGCCCGGCCGGTCCGTTGCCCAGGTGCGGCGCACCCAGGCACGGCACACCCTTGTCCGGGACGCGCCGGACGACGAGGGTGGCGTCCATGACCACCCCGTCCGGCGCCGCGCTGATCGCGGTGGGCGCCGCGCTCGCCGCCCTCCTGGCGGCGTGCGGCGGCGCCCCGGGGCCGACGCCGGACCCGACCGACCGAGAGGACGGCCCCATGACCGTGCACCCCACCGAGCAGCTCACGATCACCGGAGCGACCGTGCTGGAGACCCCGGGCACCCCGGTCCGGCGGGACCTGCACGTCGCGGACGGCGCGCTCATCGCCGGCCCTCCGGACGGCGAGGTGACCGCCGTCCCCGCCCGGGGCATGTACGCGGTGCCGCTCCTGGTGGACAGCGCCGTGGCCCAGCGGCCCGCGGCGCAGCGCGGCACCTACGACCTGGTGCCCGGCAACGCCGCGACGTTCGCGCTGGTGCGCCGGCCCGTCAGCGAGTCCCGGGTGCGCGGCATGCTCGTCGTCGACCCCGCGGACCTGGCTGCCGTCTACGTGTCCGGCCACGCGGAGGTGCTGGACGGCGCGCCGACGCGCCCCGCCGGCGCGGACCTGGCCGACGCCGCCGCACGCGAGACCTGGGTCGACACCTGGGAGGACCCGAGCCGCGGGCTGGAGCAGCACCTGGGCGCCGACGGGCGGTACGCGGAGACGCGGAATGGCCGCGCGAACGCGTACACCGGCCGGTTCTGGGTGCGCGACGGCCGGATCACCTACCTGGACGACTCCGGGTTCTGGGCGTTCGGCGAGCTGCTGGACGGCACACTGCACCACGCGGGGTTCGTGATGCACCGGCAGTGACCGGGGTGCGCGTGCCGCCTGGCAGCGCGTCGGTCAGCCGCGCCGGTCAGGCAAGCGGGGCCACCCGTAGGGTCGCGTCGCGCGCCGGGGACCGGGTCATGCGGCGGACGCCGGAGTCGTCGCCGTACCGGTCGCGCAGCGCCTGGTCGACGCCCGCCTCGCGGCCCGTGTCCGGAAGGAACGCGACGGCGACCCGCTGGCCGGCGACCTCGATCTGGCCGTGGCCGGTCCGGACGGCGCCGCGGTACCAGGCGCCGTCCGGCCCGTTGAGCGAGCGGACCAGCTCGTCCTGGCCGAGCCGGACGTGCCCGACGAGTGCGAAGGACCGCAGCGTCCCGTCGTCGCGGGCTCCGGCGACACGGATCAGCTCCGTCCGGTCGAGCAGGGCCAGCTCGGCGTCGGTCCACGGCCGGGTCGGCTGCCGGTCGGCGCTCATGGTGCCACCTCCCCGACCGTCGTCTCCTGCGGGGCGGACGCCGGAGCCGATGCGAGCGGGGCGGAAGCGAGGAGCGCCGTCAGGATGCGGGCCAGCTCGGCACGGTCCCCGGGCCCGATGAGCGTGAGCCTGCGCTCGAACGCCGTCGCGAGCGCCGCGAAGGAGCGGTCGCGTGCGGCGACGCCGTCGTCGGTGAGCGCGAGCCGGTGGCGGCGCAGGTCGGCGTCGTCGATCGCGCGTCGCATGAATCCCTTGGCCACCAGGTTGCGCACGTAGACCGTGACGCTCGCCTTCGGGATGACCAGGGCCGCGGCGAGCTGCGCCGGGTACGGCGACGTGGTCACCTCGGCGAGCACGAAGAACTCCTTGGGCTCCAGCCCGAGCGCCTCGAGCTCGGCGCCGGCCTCGTCGAGCACGACGGTGAGCAGGCGGTGGTTCAGCGTCCAGAGCTGCGCGGCGTCGACCGGCATGCGACCTCCATGTGAGGGGTGAATATAGTTCCAGACTGTACTACTACGCATCTCGAACTATGTTAGTCCCGGAACGAATCCGACGCGAGAGGTTCTTCACCATGCTTCAGCACCTCACGATCCCCCGCGGGCCGATCGAGCTCGCGGCCGACCTCCACCTTCCGGACCAGGACGGCGGGGCGCCCCGGCGCGCCGTCGTGCTCTCGACGCCGGGCAGCAGTGTCAAGGAGCAGATCGGCGCGAACTACGCCACGCGCCTGGCCGCCCGCGGAATCGCAGCGCTCGTGTTCGACCCAGCCCACCAGGGGCAGAGCGGCGGTGAGCCCCGCGACCTCGAGGACCCGTACCGCCGCGGCGAGGACATCTCGTACGCGATCGACACGCTGGAGACGCTGCCCGGCATCGACCCGGGGCGTATCGGCGTACTGGGTATCTGCGCGGGCGGCGGCTACGCAGTGCACACGGCCCGGACCGACCACCGCATCAAGGCGGTCGGCACCGTGGTTGCCGGCAACATGGGCACGTCGTTCCGGAGCTTCCAGCCGGACGACCCGGCAGCAGCGCTCGATGCCATGGCCGACGCGCGCACGCAGGAGAACCGCACCGGCGAGCTGACCCGGGACAACTGGCTGCCCGACACCCTGGAGGACGCGGACGTCGCCGGCATGACCGACATCGACACGACGCAGGCGATCACCTACTACCGCACGGAGCGGGGGCACAACGAGCACTCGACCAAGCGGCGCCTCTCCCGGGGCGACTCGCTGCTGCTGGGCTACGACGCGTTCCACCTGGTCGACGAACTGATGACCCAGCCGCTCCAGGTCGTCCTGGCGGGACGCCGTGGCAACACCAACTCCTACGAGGCAGGCATGCAGCTGTGGGAGATGGCGCCCAACCCGGTCGACCTGCTCGTGGTCGAGGGCGCCGGCCACTACGAGATGTACGACGTGCCGGAGTACCTGGACGCCGCCGTGGACCGGCTCGCGACGTTCTACACGGACCATCTGTAGGCGGCCCCGCAGGGAGTGGCACACTCCGGCCACGGCATTCTTCCGGCTCCCGGGCGGCGCCGGCGAGATTGCGACCTACGCGCAGACCCTGATGTGGACAAGCAACGAGTTCCTGAGCCGGCGCGGCCAGGACGTCGGGCCCATGGGCATCCTGATCGTCGTCGGCGTCAAGCCGTCGCAGCAGGTGCGACTCTGGTGCGAGCGAGTCGGTGGCACGTTGCCGGACGACGTCTGGCCGGTGCTCACCGAGCTGCTCGACGGCACCGACGCGCGCGTCAGCGTTCCCGACGGGCTCTTCGCCGGGTCTTCGCCGACTGAGCCCGGGACACTAGGGCTCACGCCCGAAGGCGGGGAATGGCCGGACCGATCTGATCCGTCCGGCCATTCCGATGTCCTGCGACATCACATGGTCGGGGTGACAGGATTCGAACCTGCGACCCTCTGCTCCCAAAGCAGATGCGCTACCAAGCTGCGCTACACCCCGTGGGTCCGCTACGGCCCTGTGACTCCCGGGCCGGACCGGGAGACTCCCGGTAGGACCTGCCGAGTGTATCCGATCGACACGCCCGACGGCCGGGTGTTTCCGGGCCGCGAGCAGCGAAGTAATCCTTTGAACTTTTCTCGGCGCGCCTGCCATCGTCGACGCGACACCACACGCATCGGGAGGGACCGAGCATGCTCCGGCAGCGGACGACGACGCTCACCCTCCCCTGCGTGCTCGGCCTCGCGGTCGTGGTCACGGCCGCGCTCACCGTCGGCCTCGGGGCCTGCGCCGGGAACGACCCCGTCGCGCCGCACGAGGACGTGTCGCGCGACGACGTGCCACGATCGATCGTCGTCGAGAGCTTCCCCGCCGAGCCGGCCGAGGAGTCTCCGCCGGGACCGCCCGTCGAGGGCATGACCAACGCGATCGTCGACGCCACGGTCCGGCCCGCGCGCCTCACCGTGACGACGTGGGGCACCCCCGGCTGCATGCCGTACCCCGTGGCGGTCGTCTGGTACGACCCCTGGACGGTGCACGTCACGACGGCGCCGAGCGACGAGACCAGGTGCTCGGCTGACCACCTGGCGGTGAGCCAGGTCGTCGTCCTGCCGGTCGACCACCCCGCCGACGAGGTGCGGACCGTCCGGGTCGACGACGCGTCGGTCGCCTTCGCGTTCCGGGCCGGGTCATAGCCCGCCGTCGCCCGACGAGGTGCGCGGGTCCGTGAGGGCTGCCATCGCGTCGACCAGGGTCGAGTGGATGTACTCCAGCTCGGGGCTGGTGAGCGACTCCCAGCTCGTGTCGTCGCCGGCCGCATCCGCGTCCCAGTCCTGCGCGGCCGCCGCCGGGGTGTGCCGGTAGATCCACCACAGGTTTGCCTGCGGGTCCTGGAATCGCGCGAGGACGTCTCCGAAGAAGTCCGTCGGCTCGGTGACGACGCGGGCGCCGAGGCGCTCGGCGCGGGCGACGGTCGCCGCGACGTCGTCGACGTAGACGCGGGTGAAGGCCGGGGTGAAGGGCCAGCCGGGCTTGCGGTCCGCGATCGTGAGCATCGAGTCCCCGATGAGCAGCTCGGAGTGCAGGACCAGCCCGTCGGTGTCGACCGTGCGCGCCTCGGCCACGTCGATGGCGCCGAAGACGTCGGTGACGAACGCGATCAGCGCGCTCGCGTCGTCGGTCATGATGAACGGGTTGACGGTGTTCGAACCGGCGGGCCGGGCGGGAGCGGTCGTCATGGTGGTTCCTCTCGAGGGAGCGAAGCCGGGGCTCCGCTGGTGGATGACGCCCTCCACTCTTCCAACCGTTGTGGCCGGCATATGTCCACAAGCCGACCTAGATTGATGGCATGTCAACTGGCACCCGAGCTCTCGAACTCCTCGGCCTGCTCCAGTCGCGTCGCCACTGGCCGGGCGACGAGCTCGCGCGCCGTCTCGGAGTGAGCCGGCGCACGCTCCGTCGCGACGTCGACGACCTGCAGGAGCTGGGCTACCCGATCACCTCGACGCGCGGAACCGGCGGCGGCTATCAGCTCAGCCCCGGCGGGTCGCTGCCTCCGTTGGTGCTCCGCGAGGACGAGGCGGCCGCGGTCATCATGGGGCTCAAGGAGATCGCCACAGGCAGCTATCCGACCTCGGCGGACGCCGCGGTCAGCGCGATGGCGAAGATCGTCCAGGTGCTTCCGGAGCGCATCCGCCACCGCATCGACAGCCTGCGGAACGTGTCCGTCGCACGCGGCGGGGATCCACGGTCGAGCATCACCGAGGTCGCGGCGTTGACCACCGTCGCACTGGCCTGCCGCGACCATGACGCGCTGAGGTTCACGTACCGGGCGCGCGACGGTGAGGTCTCCGAGCGGCACGTCCATCCTCACCGAACGGTCAGCGCGGACTCCTGCCTCTACCTCATCGCCTGGGACCTCGACCGAGCCGACTGGCGCACGTTTCGCATCGACCGCATCGGCAACCCGACGCGCACCCGCCAGAAGTTCGCTCCGCGCCGGCTCCCCTTCGCCGACCCCGTGGAGTACGTCCACGACCAGGTCCGATCCATGCCGGCGAGGTATCCGATCCACGCGACGGTCCAAGCGCCGGCCGAACAGGTCAAGCAGGAGATCGCGCGCTACGGAACCGTCGAAGCCATCGACGACACCTCGTGCGACGTCTACCTCCCCGCCGGTTCCCTCGACTGGGCCACCTTCTGCCTCGCAGCCGTCGGAGCCCCCCTGACCATCCACGGCCCGCCGGAGGCTGTCGACCACATGCGCCGATGGGGTCAGCGGCTCACTGCCGGCACCGCCCCGGCGCCCGCGGTGTGACCAGCGGCAGGCGGCTGCCGTCGACGAGATGCTGCACGGGTGCGCGGGCTCAGCCCTCCCGCAGCGCCGGGCGCCCGTCCTCCCAGACGATCTCCACGGCCGCCAGCAGGTTGGTCCGACCGCCGGTGTCGTTGCCCTGGAAGAACAGGTAGGTGCGGCCGTCGTCGTCGGTCAGGACGCCGGGGTGGCCGCTCTCGGACGAGTTCCACGTGCCCGGCGCGCCGTTCGGGAGGAACGGCTCGGCGGTCCCCCGTGTCCAGGTGACGCCGTCCTCGCTGGTGGCCCAGCCGATCTGCTGCGGCTTGTTGTTGTACGCGCCCGCGTAGAACATGACCAGCCCGCCGTCCGGGCGGCCGCCCGCGCGCACGAAGGCCGGCGCCTCGATGCACTCGCCCTCCCAGTCGAGCTCGGGCCACAGCGCCGGGGCGGCCAGGCTCAGGTCGCGCCAGGCGTCGCAGCCGAAGTCGCTGTCGAGCGGCGCCGCCGCGACCCCGACGAGCTGCTCCCGCATCTCCGGGTCGCGGGTCGCGTAGGCGAGCAGCAGCCGGTCGCCGTCGACGATCACGTCGGCGTCGATCGCGCGGCCGCAGTTCCAGGCGCCCGACGGGCGGAACACCGGGTTGGACGCGTCGCGCTCGAACGTCACGCCGTCGGTGGACGTCGCGTGGCAGATGGAGTCCAGCGGCCCGGTGCCGTAGCTCTGGTAGAAGAGGTGCAGCACGTCCCCGAGGACGACGGCGCCGGGCGCGGCAAGGCCCTGGGCGTCGTAGTCGCCGCCCGGGTGCAGCCGCGCGACCAGCTCCCACGAGCGCAGGTCGTGGCTCTCGGCGATGCCGACGTGCAGGGACTCCTCGGTGTCGGTCTCCGCGGGCGGGACCGTGAAGTACATGAGATAGCGGCCCTGGAACCGCACGACCGACGGGTCCTTGGCCCACATCGTGCCGTTCGCCCGGGCCACGGCCCACGGCTCACCGAGCAGCGGGACGGACCCCACGGTCGGGCCGCTCCTGGCCACATCGGGTGAGGTCGACGGCTGCGTCATGGCGATGACTCTCCTGGGACTCGGCATCCCGGAGAACTCCGGGCCCGGGCGAATTTACAGCGCTGGAATTCCGGAGACAAGGCCGTCGGGACGGCGTCGGGCCGCAATGGGAACCCGGCGGCGCCCTCCCCTTTGAAGCCCGACTTTCTCACTTTTCGAAGCCTGCAAAGCGGAGAAACTCGGGCCTCAAAGGGGAGACAGCCACAGCAGCAAGCGCGACACCGACAGCGCCAGGGACAGCGCCACAGTGCCAGTGCCAGCGCCCGACGACCGCCCTACCCGTCCCCGAGCGTCGACGCGCGCGCCACCAGCCGGGGCGCGAGCCGCTCGACGCCGCGCGCCGGGTCGCCCTCGATCGCCGCGATCAGCAGCTCCGCCGCGCGCTGGCCGAGCCGTTCGAGCTGCATGTCCACGGTGGTCAGGGGCGGGCGGCTGGCCAGCGACATGACCTCCCAGTCGTCGTAGCCGGTCACGGCGACGTCGACGGGCACGCGGACCCCGAGCTCCCGCAGTCGGTCGCACCCGCCGCGCGCGACCTGGTCGGAGGCGAAGACGATCGCGTCCACGGGCAGGGCGGAACCGGGCGAGGCCGCACCCGCGGCACCACCCAGGACCAGGTCGACGGCGCGCCGCCCCCACTGCTCCGACCAGTCGCCGTACAGCGGTGAGCCCACCAGCTCCAGGCCGCGCGCCGCCAGCTCCGCGGCCAGCGTCTCGTACCGCACCAGCGACGCCGCCTGCTCGGCGCGCCCGCCCACGTAGGCGATCCGACGCCGGCCGAGCCCGGTCAGGTGCTCGACGAGCAGCCGCATGCCGAGCGCGTCGTCGGGCACCACGGAGGCGTCCTCGGGGTCGGACGACGGCGCGAACGCGTAGACGACAGGCATCGGCACGCGGATCGGTTCGCGCGGCTCGGTGGTGCGGCCGGTCACGATGATCCCGTCGACCCGCCGGGCCACGAGTGCGCGCACGTGGTGCTGCTCGCGTACCGGGTCGTGGCGAGCCGTCGCCAGCAGCGCCGACAGCTCCCCGCCCACCAGAGCGTTCTCCGCGCCGAGCACCACCGGCAGCGAGAACCGGCCCGCGGAGTCGGTGCTCAGCAGGCCCACGGTGAAGCTGCGCCGGGCCGACAGCGAGCGCGCGGTCGCGTCGGGCACGAAGCCGAGCCGTTCGGCCGCCTCCCGCACGCGCGCCCGGGTGCTCTCCCGCAGCGAGCCGGTGTCGTTGAGCGCCTTGGACACCGTGCTCGGCGAGACGCCCGCGAGCGCCGCGACGTCCGTGATCCGTACGACCGCTCCCCGGTCCATCCGCACCGTCCCTTCCCGAACGATTTTCCTTCCGCGTTTTCCACGACACCAGGCCGGCACCCGCGGAACGCAGCGTCATCTTACCTCCCCCTCCCAGATCAGAGCCCAGTTTGCAGCGAGTTTCGCCCAGACCTTTGACGCCGCCAACACCGGTCCCTACGATCAGGAAATCGGATTCCTAGTTTCCGTCCCGGAGGAGAGCATCGATGACGACCCCGACGCCCAGCCGTACGACGAGCGGACCGGCCGCCCCCACGAGCGATGCCCGGGTGCTGCTGCGGCCCCTTGCTCCAGGACACGTCACCGTGGACGGCGGACTGTGGCGCCGCACGGCCGACGTCAACCGGGCCGCCGCCATCCCGGGCGGGCTCGAGCAGCTCGCCAAGGCCGGCAACCTGCGCAACCTGGAGATCGCCGCGGGCGTGGCGGACGGCGAGGCGATCGGCCCGATCTTCGCCGACTCCGACGTCCACAAGTGGCTCGAGGCCGCCGCGTGGGAGTACGCCCGTGAGCCCGACGAACAGCTCCTGGCCGACCAGCTCCACGTCACGAGCCTGCTCGCGGCCGCCCAGGCCGACGACGGTTACCTCGACTCCGTGCCCGCGCTGCGGAACGTGCCGCGCTACAGCGACCTGCCATGGAGCCACGAGCTGTACTGCGCGGGGCACCTGTTCCAGGCCGCCGTCGCGCAGGTTCGCGGCACGGGCCACCGCGAGCTGCTCGACGTCGCGATCAAGCTCGCCGACCACCTCGTGGCCACGTTCGGCGACGGTCCGGACCAGCTCCGTGAGGTCGACGGCCACCCCGTGATCGAGATGGCCCTCGTCGAGCTCTACCGCGAGACCGGCACCCAGGCGTACCTGGACCTCGCGAGCTGGTTCGTCGAGGCCCGCGGCACCGGCATCATCGAGGCGCACGGCAAGCAGCCCACCTACTTCTCCGACCGGGTCAAGGTCCGCGAGGCCACCACGGTGGAGGGCCACGCCGTGCGGGCCGTCTACCTGGGCGCCGGCGCGGCCGACGTCGCCATCGAGACCGGCGACGCCGAGCTGCTCGCCGCCCTCGACACCCAGTACCGCGCCATGGAGCGCGGCAAGCAGTACCTGACCGGCGGCCTCGGGGCGCGCTGGGAGGGCGAGTCGTTCGGCGACCCGTACGAGCTGCCGACCGACCGCGGGTACGCCGAGACCTGCGCCGCGATCGGCGGCGTGCAGTGGGCGTGGCGCATGCTGCTCGCCACGGGCGAGGCCCGCTACGCCGACCAGATCGAGCGCATGCTGCTCAACGGTTTCCTCGCCGGGGTGTCGCTCACCGGCACCGAGTACTTCTACGTGAACCCGCTGCAGCTGCGCAGCGACGCGCACGCCGAGGAAGACCGCAGCCCGGCGCACGGCCGCCGCGGCTGGTTCGACTGCGCGTGCTGCCCGCCCAACATCATGCGCACCGTCTCCAGCTTCACCGGCTACGTCGCGACGGCGGACGGGCCGGGCCTGCAGCTCCACCAGTACGCACCTGGCACCGTGACCGCGCCGCTGGACGGCGGCACGCTGCGGCTGCGCGTCGAGACCGCCTACCCGGACGAGGGCAGCATCGCGCTGCACGTCGAGGAGGCGCCCGACGGCGAGACGTCCCTCGCCCTGCGCGTCCCCGCCTGGGCCGACGGCGCCACGCTCGACGGCGCACCCGTGACCGCCGGCACCTACGCCCGCGTGCAGCGCCGCTTCGTCCCCGGCGACACGGTGCTGCTCGACCTGCCGATGACGCCGCGGCTCACGACGGCCGACCCGCGGGTCGACGCCGTGCGCGGCAGCGTCGCCATCGAGCGCGGACCCCTGGTCTACGCCCTGGAGCAGCCCGACCAGGAGACCGGCGCCGTGGTCGACGACCTGCGGATCGACGTGGGCGCGGCCCTGTCCGACGAGTTCCGCCCGGAGCTCCTGGGCGGCGTCACGGTCGTCCGCGCGAGCGGCGCCGTCGTCCCCGGGCCCGATGCCGGGGCGACGACACCCTACGGGCCGGCCACGACGCCGCCGTCCGAACCCGTGCGCGACGTGACCCTGACCGCCATCCCCTACTACGCGTGGGCCAACCGCGGCCCGCAGCCCATGCGGGTCTGGGTCCCCACGAACGCCGGTTGAGCCTGTCGAAACCAGCCCTCTCGCTGGTTGAGCCTGTCGAAACCACTCACCAGGTCTCGACAAGCTCGACCAGCGGAACGGGCTCGACCAGCGGAACGGCCTCGACCAGAGGAACCCCCAGCACGTCCCCACGCAACGATGCGTAAGGAAGGAGAGCGATGGAGCTCACCAGACGCCAGCTGCTCACCCTCGCCGGCTCGGCGACGGTCGCGGCCGCGCTGGCCGGCTGCGGCGGCACGCTGCGGCCGCCGGACGTCGAGGCCGCGGGCTTCGGCGAGAACGCGACGGGCACGCTCAACCTGTGGTGCCGGTCCGACACGGTGAACGGTACCCAGGCCGTCGTCGACGCGTTCCACAAGGCCCAGAACCGGATCCGCGTGCAGGTCACGCCCATCCAGAACGGCCAGTACGTGACCAAGCTCGCCACCGCGATCCGCGGCGGACGGGTGCCCGACGTGATCGACATCGACGACATCTACTCGACCCTGTTCGCCTACCGCGGCGCCTTCACGGACCTCACGCCGCTCATCGAGGACCTGGGCATCGGCGACGCGCTGAGCCCGGGACACCTCGCCCTGAGCACCAAGGACGGGCGGCACTACGGGCTGCCGTTCATCGGCGACTTCTCGGTGCTGTTCTGCAACACCGAGCTGTTCGAGCGCGCGGGCCTGTCCGTCGAGGAGCACACGCGCGACTTCGACGGGATCCTGGAGGCGGCCCGCGCGATCACCGCCCTGGACGACGACCTCTACGGCTGGTCGTTCCCCGGCAACGCCTCCGGTGCGCTCGGCTTCACCGTCCAGCCGCACGTCTGGGCGACCGACCGCGACCTCATCGCGGGCGACGTCGGCGACCAGCGCGGCGACGTCGTCGGCAACGACGCGCTGCGCCGCACGCTGGAGCTCGAACGGACACTGTGGGCGGAGCAGCTCGTGCCGCCGGGCAGCTTCTCGGACGACGCCTCGCGGTGGTCGGCCGACTACACCGCCGGCCGCCTGGGGATGTTCCCCGCGGGGTTCGGCGTGGTGGTGCCCAACGCCGACCAGGCGCTGCTGGACCGCACCCAGGTGGTGCTGCTGCCCGGGCCGGACGGCGGCCGCGCCTTCTTCGACGGCGGGGACAACCTCTGCATGCTCAACGGCGCGAAGAACCCCTCCGCCGCCTGGGAGTTCATGAGGTTCGCCGTGGCCGTGGAGCAGCAGACCCGGATGCCGGAGGGCTTCTACTCCCCCGTGCGGTCCGACGTCGTCACGCCGGAGTTCGCGCGGGAGAACCCGTTCGTGCTGCCGCCGCTGGAGTCGCTCGACCGGGGCTACGCGCCCACCACGCTCGCCTACAACCTGATCTACAACCAGCAGGACGGACCGTGGCTGCGCATGTTCCGCTCTGCCGTCTTCGACGGGGAGGTCGATGCCGCCATGCAGGAGGCCCAGACCACGTACGACCGCATCCTGCGGCAGGCGCAGGCATGAGCGCGCAGACGGCGGAGCGCCCGCCGACGTCGGGCCGGTCGACGGCGTCCGCCCCGCAACCGCTGCGGCGCCGCAGGTACGGGACCCTCACGCACCCGAGCCGCACCGGGCTCGCGCTCGTCACGCCGGCGGTCGCGCTGGTGGTGGTGTTCGTGTTCGTACCGCTGGTCGTGGCGGTCTACATCTCGCTGACCAACTTCCCGCTCATCGGGCCGTACCGGTTCATCGGGCTGGACAACTACGCCTCGGTGCTCACGGACCCTACGTTCTGGAGCGCGTTGGGCTACACGCTGCTCTACACGGCGATCGTCACGCTGCCGATCCTGCTGCTCGGGTACGGGCTGGCCGTGCTGGTGCGGTCCAACCGGCGGGGCGCCACGCTGTTGCGGACCATCTTCTTCGTCCCGTTCGTCATCGGCCTCATCACGCTGAGCTTCCTCATGCTGCTGGAGGCGCAGCCGAACAGCGGCCTGGTCAACGTGGCGCTGCGCTTCCTCGGGATCACCGACGGGACGACGGCGTGGCTCGTCGACGGGCCGCTGGCCACCGGGCTGCTGTGCGTCATGGTGATCTGGGGCGTGTCGGGGCTGACGATGGTGCTGCTCATGTCCGGGATGCAGGGCATCCCGCGGGAGGTCTACGAGTCCGCGGAGATCGACGGCGCCTCGTGGTGGCAGCGGGAGCTGCAGATCACGGTGCCGATGCTGCGCAGGACCATCGCGATGACCGTGATCCTGTCGGTCATCGGCTCGTTCCTCGCGTTCACGCAGTTCTACATCCTGACCCAGGGCGGGCCGGGATCCGAGACCACGACGATCGTCATGGCCATCTATCGCCGCGCGTTCGTCCAGCTCCAGCTCGGCGCGGCGACGGCGATGTCGCTCGTGCTCGTCGTCATCACCGGTCTGGTCACCGCGGCCCAGTTCTGGCTGCTGCGGGAGAGGAGCTGACATGGCTACCGTCACTGCGCCCCGGGGCGCTGCCGTTGCCCGGCGTTCTCCCGGTTCCGTGCCTGCCGCCCGTCCCTCCGGGCCCGAGCGGGACACGCGGGTCAAGCGCACGCTCTACGTCGTCGGCGGCACCCTGGCCGCCCTGGTGTTCCTGGTGCCCCTCGTGGTCGCGTTCGTGCGGGCCGGGCAGCCGGGCGACGTCATCGTGGCCGCCCCCGACGGCCGGTTCTTCGACCTGTCCTGGGTCAACTTCCAGGCCGTGGTGAACCAGCCGGAGGTCTGGCGCGGCATCCTCAACTCGGCGATCGTCTCCGTGTCGACGGCGGTGCTCACCGCGGTGCTCGCGACGCTGGCCGGGTACGGCTTCGCGCGGTTCCCGTTCCGGGGTCGCACGGTGCTGTTCGGGCTGGTGCTGGTCACGCTGATGATCCCGTTCCAGGCGATCCTGACCCCGCTCTACCTGCAGATGAACGTCATGGGGCTCACGGACAGCCTGTTCGGGCTCGTGCTCTTCTACACGACGGTGAACCTGCCGTTCGGCATCTTCGTCATGCGCAACACGTTCGCCGCCGTGCCCGCCGAGCTCGAGGACTCCGCGCTCGTGGACGGCGCCGGGACCCTGCGGATCTTGGTGTCGGTGCTGCGGCCGCTGGTGGTGCCAGGCACGGCGACGGCGGCGCTGTACGCGTTCCTCGCGTCGTGGACGGAGTTCCTCGGGGCGCTGACGTTCCTGACCGACTCCAGCCTGTACACGCTGCCGGTGTCGCTGGTGAACCTGCAGCAGGGCGCGTACGGGCAGGTCAACTTCGGGCTGCTGGCAGCGGGGTCGGTGATCGCGATGATCCCGTGCGTGATCCTGTACGTCGCGTTGCAGCGGTACTACGTGGCGGGGCTGGCGTCGGGGTCGGTCAAGGGGTGAGGGGCTCAGGTGCGGGCCAGCTCTTGGCCGGCCGGCTCGGTGCCGGCCGCCTCGGGGCTGATCGGCTCCGGGGCCGGTAGCCCGGTGGGGCGCGTGGTCCTGCGCCGCGCGCCCCACAGCACACCGGCGATCACGAGCGCCGCGCCCACCGCCGTCCACATCCCGATCGCCTCGCCGAGCAGCACCGCCGACGCCGTCAGGCCCACCACGGGCACCAGCATGGAGAACGGCGCGACGACGCCCGCCGGGTGCCGGCCCATGAGCCAGGTCCAGATGCCGGAGCCGGCCAGCGTGCCGATGAGCACCGTGTAGGCGAGGCCCAGGAGTGCGGGGAGCATCTGGGGACCCGGGACGAACGCCTTGCTGATGGCCTCCGGCCCCTCGATGACAAGCGACAGCGCCAGCATCGGGATCGGCGGCACCACGGACATCCACAGCGTCAGGTGCAGCGGGTTGGGCGCCTTGGCCCGCGCGCTGGACACGTTCCCGATCGCCCAGCCGAATCCCCCGGCCAGCACCAGGAGGAACGGCCCGAACGCCGCGGCCTGCGCCTGGGACCAGCCCACGACGGCGAGCCCGAGGGTCGCGACCGACAGGCCCACGACCTGCCGCGCGGACACCCGGTCACGGAACGCCACCGCGCCGAGCAGCACCGTGAACGGCGCCGACGACTGCAGCACCAGCGACGCGAGGCCCGTCGGCATGCCGACCGCCATGCCCCAGTAGAGGAACAGGAACTGGAGGGTGCCGAACCCGATCCCGTAGCCGAGCAGCCACCGCAACGGCACCTTCGGCCGAGGCACCAGCAGGATCGTGGGGACGGCGATGACCGCGAACCGCAGCGCCGCGAGCAGGAACGGCGGGAACTGCCCCAGCGAGGCGTGGATGGCGATGAAGTTCAGTCCCCACATGACCGCGACGGACACGGCGAGCAGGCGGTGGGAGATCGGCATGCCCTGAGCCTCGCGCCAGCGGCGTTGAAGGACAAGCGAAATGTTCTACGCGTCCTTGTAGGCTGGCTACATGAATGACCTGTCGCGAGTGGATCCGCGTCACCTCGAGCTGCTGCGCGAGCTCGCCGACCGCGGGACGGTCACGGCCGTGGCCCAGGCGACCCACCGGACGCCGTCGGCGGTGTCGCAGCAGCTCCGCACCGCGCAACGCGAGCTGGGCGGGGTCCCCCTGGTGGAACCGCACGGCCGGGGCCTGCGCCTCACGGAGGCGGGCCGCCTCCTGGCCGACGGCGGTCGCGAGCTCTCCCGGACCGTCGCCCAGGTGCAGGCGCGGTGGGACGAGTTCATGGGCTCGGCGTCGGGCACGGTGCGGGTGGCGACGCTGCCGAGCGCGGCGACGGTGCTGCTGCCCGGGGTGCTGGACCGGCTTGCTTCGACGGATGTCTCGCTCGAGTGCAGCGATATGGATATCGCCGAGTCGGAGTACTCCGGGATGGTCGCGGACCACGACATCGTGATCGGCCACAGCTTCACCGGCCCCGTGCCGGCGGGTGCCTCGCACCTGGTGACGTCGGCGCTGCTGCGCGAGCCGCTGGACATCGCGCTGCGGGCGAGCCACCCGCTGGCCGCGAAGGCGCGGGTGACCGCGCGGGATCTGGTGGAGTTCGATTGGTACGGCGTGCCGCTGGGGTATCCCTTCGACGGGCTGCGCATCGCCGTCGAGACGGCGGCGGGACAGCACGTCCGGGTGGCGCAGCGACTGCGGGACAACCGGCTCATCGAGGCCCTCGTGGCGGCGAGCGACCGGGTGGCGGTGCTGCCTCGGTACTCGACGGCGCCTGATGCCGGGCTGGTGCTGCGGCCGGTGCACGGGATGGACGCGGCCCGGTGGATCGTGGCGATCCTGCGGCCGGATCACGCCGAGCGGCTGGCGGTGCGGACGGCGCTGGAGGCATTCCGGGAAGTAGGGCGGGAGGTAGGCGAGATGTGACATCCTGCCTGGATGTCGGCACGAGAGGTCATGGAGCGGCTCGCGGACGTCATCGACGGGCACCGGTGGGACGAACTGCCGGGGCTGCTGGACCCCGCGTTCACCTGTCACTACGTGCACACCGGTGAGACGTACGACGCCGACGCGTGGGTGCGGCTGAACGCGGAGTACCCGGGCTTCCAGAACCTGCGGCTCGAGGACTGCGTGGCGGACGGCGACCGTGCTGCGGGCCGTGCGCATGTGACGGGGCTGTCCGACGGCGAACTGCAGCACTTCGAGGTGGCGACGTTCATCACGGTGCGCGACGGGCTGATCGCGGAGATGACGGAGGTGTGGACCGACGTCGGGCAGGCGGCACCGGAGGGGACGCGGCCTTCGTGAGGTGGTCGGCGCATCGGTGGTGGGGCGGGCGGTGCGCGGCGGGCAGACGACGCACGCCACACGGGCGGAGCCGCTGGCAGGGCCCGAGGTTTGCTAAGGTAACGCCCGCACCGTGCGTCGAGCGCGGGCTTGCGGGCGTAGCTCAATGGTAGAGCCTTAGTCTTCCAAACTAATTACGCGGGTTCGATTCCCGTCGCCCGCTCAGAGTGCGGAAGCCCAGGTCAGGATAAGTTTCTGACCTGGGCTTCGTGCATTCTGGGGAGCTGGAAGCGGCGCTGCGTGGGCCCTAATGGGCCCTAAGTCGTGCGCGACAGGGCCCGGAACCGGAGCCGCAATGTCCGCTTCACCCGACCCGCAGCTGCCCGCCCATGGTGATCCGCCCACACCTCGAAGCATGTCCGCCCGCAAGAGCCGCAACAACCGTCGTACGTACGGGAACGTCCGTAAGCGCGCCTCGAACCGCTGGCAGGCCCGGTATACCGGGCCTGACGGGGAGCGGCGCCCGATCGGCACGTTCGAGACCGAGAAGGCGGCGAACGTCGCCCTGGCCCGTGTGCTCAGCGACGTCTACCAGGGCACCTACCGCGAGCCCGAGACGGGCGACGTGCCGCTGCGCGAGTACGCCCGGCGCTGGCTCGCGACCCGTGACCTGAGGCCCTCGACGCGCAGCGGGTACGAGGGGTTGCTGGACCGCTGGATCCTCACACCCCTGGACAGCCCGGGTGCAGCGCGCAAGCTCGACCTCGGGTCGCTGCCCCTGCGTTCGCTCTCGCACACCATGGTGAGCGAGTGGTACGCCGCCGTTCGGGAGGCGACCGCGGCCTCGGCCGCTAAGTGGCTGTCTCGCGGCTCCGGGCCAGGCGATGCCGCACACGTGCGCGCCTGGGCTGGGCAGACCGGGCACCCTGTGAAGAAGTCCGGGCGAATGCCCGCCGCACTGTGGGAGGCCTGGCGTGCTGCCGGCGCGCCTGCAGCTGCGGCGAACGAATCCCGCCGCGACGAAGCAGTGACCGGCCGCACCCAGGCGGCACGCGCCTACGCGCTGCTCCGGACGATCTGTGGCGACGCCGTACGCGATCAGCTGATCGAGGCGAACCCGTGCCGGATCCGAGGCGCGGGTCAGACCCGGCCGGCGGAACGCGTCATCCCCGGTGACTCCGTGGTCGACGCGATCCTGGCAGCCTTCGCGGGGCCGTCGGAGCGGTACCGCGCGGCCGTTGTGGTCGCTGCGCACTCCGGGCTCCGGGCCGGCGAGCTGTTCGCGCTCGAGCGGCAGCATGTCGAACGGACGGCAGCGGGAGGCGTGCGGCTGAACGTGCGCCAGTCGCTCGTGGAGGTGAAGGGCAAGCCGGTCACGTTCGGCCCACCCAAGTCAGACGCTGGACGCCGCAAGGTGCACCTGCCACCGGACGCGGCGCAAGAGCTCCTGGCGCATCTGGACCGCTATACCGCACCCGGACCCCGGGCTCTGGTGTTCGCCACGAAGACCGGGAAGCCGGTTCGGGGCGGCCAGCGGACCGGCATGTTCACGCGAGCCAAGAGGCGCGCCGGAGCGCCCAGCGAGATCCGCTGGCACGATCTACGACACCTGGCCGCGACGCGAGCCGCGGAGGCCGGAGCGACGCTGGCCGAGCTGCAGCGCCGCATCGGTCACTCGACGGTCGCCGCCGCCATGGTCTACCAGCACGCGACCGACGACGGCGACGCGCGCCTGGCCGCGCGGATGGCTGAGATCCAGGCCGCTCGGCGGGCACCGAACGTGCTCCAGTTCCCCGCCTAAGTGTGAGCCGGCCTGCCGTCGCCTAGCGCGGCGGCAGGCGCTTGGTGTTTCGCCCACACCTGTCTGACCAGAGACCGTGATCAGGCAGGAGTGTCATGAGCAACCAGGACATGCTCCCGTTCGTCGTTGATGATCCCCTGCTCACGGCGGCCGAAGCCGCCGAAGCGCTGGGGGTATCTCGCTGGTGGTTCGGCGAGCTCGTCCGCCGGGGCCGCATAGGGCCGTGTGCCCGGATCGGCAATCGTCTGCGGATCCGCCGGTCGGTCCTCGACCGATACCGGGCCGAGCAGGCGGGCGACCCGGAGGACCCGTACCTGACCTACGAGGAAATCGCTGCTTGCCTCGGGGTCTCGTCGTGGACTGCCGGGGAACTGGTGCGGCACGGACTGCTCACGAGTGCGCAGATCGGGCGGCGGGTAGTGGTTCGACGGTCGGTGGTGGACGCCTACATCGAGACTTGTACGGGGTGATATCGACGCTCGGCGTCGGAGCGTTTGCGCTGGTCATATGGTCCTGCCAAATTGGCAGAACCATAATTATCCGTTTTGTTCGCCAGGGCCGGAGCAGGCAGCCGCTCCTCGGCCGTTTCGGGTAGAAGTCCAGGTCACGCGGTGGTGCCAAATTGGCACCACCGCAGATGTCCGGAATAGCCCTGAGGCTGCGGACCGCCCAGCCGTGGCCGCGCGGCATGTCGGAACGAACCCGCAGGTCGCACGGTGGTGGCAATTTGCCACGACCGCGCATGTCCGAGTTAGCCCGCAGCATCTGCGCCTGCCTGTCCCATGCTCACGATTGTGCACGCCACCTGTACCCGTCGAGGTACCAGTTGACGTCCCCCTTGCAGTGTTTCCGAGTAGGTTCCGGGTGGGGGACATGGCGGTGAACAGGGCAAACGCATGTCCCCCAACTTGTGAGAATTGCTCAGAGGCGGGACGTCGGAATCGGAGCGCGCTCCTGCGTGGGCATCGCCCGACGGCGGCTGGGTCAGTCGGCTTCGCCCACTGACCTCCGCCGGACGGCCTGCGCGCGAGTACACATCCATGCGTCGATGGTGACGCACGAGCGCGCGCTCTGCGCACACCCAGATGGCTGCACACCAGGGTGTGCGGAGGTATCCGCGCAGGTGAGAGGCGCGCACCACTTCAACCCGTCGGGGCCAGATCTTGTCGGCGAGGTCGGAGAAAGATGCCAAATGCCAGAATTGGCCTCACGCCGGTTCGAGGTCGCGGAGGAGCTGGACAACAAGGCTGAGCGGTTCGCCGAGCGTGGTCCACCGGGACTTCTCGGCGACGCCCGGCGCGTCGCTGAGCGCCATCGTGAGACCGTCGCGGCGCTGCCGGAAATGGGACCATCCCTCGTAGTGCGCGGGCACGACTGAGACAGGCCGCAGCAGCCGGACGAGCTCGACGGCGCCCTAGGCACACATCGTGTAGGCGAGCGGGTCGGCGATCGGGAACCCGACCTTGCCGACGTGCAGGACGGCGGTACCGATCGTAAGGCGTCGGGTGACGCTCCGAACGTCGTGTAACACCGTGTCGCCCCGCAGTCGCAGCCGCCGCCAATCTCACCAGTAGCTTTCGCGGATCCTCGACCAAGACACGCCGGCTCCGGACGACGGCGCCCAGCTGGAGAGTCGGGCAACCCGTTCAAGCCGGACCGCCTCCTGGGGCGCCTCGTCATCGCGCGGGGGTCCGAAGTCCGCAGTGCGACGCACGCATCAAACGCGTGCGTGGTTGAAAACGCACGCACTCCACGCGTACGATCTCCGTATGTACGCCGCGCTTGGACAACTGATCCGTGAACGCCGCGAAGCTCTTGGGCTTGATCAAAAGGGCCTCGCTGCTCAACTCAGTGTTGGGCAACAAGCGGTCAGTAGCTGGGAGCGAGGCCGATCGAGGCCAAGGCGAGCGACGCTGACTGAAATCGCGGCGGTGCTCGCGGCCGATGAAGCGATCTTCGTCGAGGCTGGCGCGTACCACCGACCCGCAAACGCCGTCGGACCACCGGTCCGGCCGCTCACTCGCGCGCTTCCGCTCGACGAACTCCCTGAGGACCGGTTCGAGGACCTGCTCGCCGAACTAATGGCCACGATGCACTCGAACGGTCACGCCAGCAAGTACGGCGGCCGTGGTCACAAGCAGTACGGGATCGATATCCTGGTCACCGACGGCGGCACGAACCTCGCGACCGGACAATGCAAGCGGCACCGTGAGTTCGGACCGGCAGCCGTGCTCAAGGCGATCACTGAGGTGACCATCACGGCGCCCAACAACTACCTGTTCCTATCTCGCCTCACCGCGACCCCTGCCGCCCGCGCCGAGGCCGGCAAGCACAGAGGGTGGGAGCTCTGGGACGGCGAAGACATCTCGCGGTACATCCGGAACCTGCCGCGGGAACGGGCCGTGCGGATGGTCGACACATACTTCCCTGGACACCGGGAGTCATTCCTCGGCATTGCCTCGCCAGGACCATGGCTACTGCCTGAGGAGCACTTCGATGCCACCCGGAGCTCGATCTTCAACCATGAATGGAGCCTGGCCGGCCGGCGGGAGCAAGCCGAACAGCTCGTTTCCGCCGCGTACCAGCCAAACGCAACTCTCGCGCTCGCCATCGGCGCCGGGGGCGTCGGCAAGACCCGACTTCTAAAAGCTCTCACCGATGCCGCGCCGTCCGGTGCTTGCGTTCGGATTCTGCCAGGCGACGCGCGGGTGACCGCGACCGACTTCGAGCTCCTCCCTCACGATGGCGGGTTGACCGTTGTCATCGACGATGCGCACGAACTCACCGAGATCACCAACGTCGTCGCCGGTATTTGGCGCCGCAATCGCGATGCCAAGATCGTTCTAGCTACCAGGCCATACGGTCTGAGAACGCTTAAGGAGGAACTAGCCCGCAATGGCCTTCTCCCGGAACCGCACATCGAGGTAAGGCTGGGTGACCTGGACATCGACGCCGCGACGGCCCTGGCACAGGAGGCGCTGGGTGGCGACTCACCCCCGGCGGTTGTACAGCGCTTGGCCAGGCTGACGATTGACTCGCCTCTCGCAACCGTCGTCGGTGGTGTACTTATCAAGCAAGGACGTCTCGATCCTCGAGCGTTGGAGCAGGACGACGACGTCCGACTCCACATCATGCGCGGATTTCGCGACGCGCTCGTGAAGGATCCGCTCGCTAATGATCCGCCAACGCGCAGCGCCGTGCTTGACGCAATCGCTGCCTTGCAGCCGTTTCGGACAAATGACGCCAGTGCCAGACAGTCGCTAAGTGCGATCGTCGGGAAGCCTTACGACGAGTTACACAAGCACCTGCGCAGTCTTGAGAACGCTGGCATAATCCGGCGCCGCGGCGAGTCGCTGCGAATCGCACCTGACCTGCTCGGCGACGTGATCTTGACTGACGCGGCTTTCGACGACAGCAGTCCCCTCGGCACTGGATATCTCGCTCGCATTGAACCGCTGGTTGCGGACACTAGTGCCGAGCATCTGTTTGTGAATGTGAATCGAGTCGACTGGCAGGTTCGCAACAAGCAGCATGGCGCACCGAGCCTTTCCGACTCCCTCTGGGCTGCGTTTCAGGCCCGGATCGAGGCGGCCGACCTGATCGACCGGCGGAGCCTCTCAGAACTACTGGCCAAGGTCGCGTATTTTCAACCTAAGCGCACCCTCGCGGTGACTCGCTGGCTCATCGACAACCCGACCGACCACATCAGCGACGAGAACGCCGCCTGGAAGGTGTTTCTTGCGGCCGACTACAACGCTGTTTTGCAAACTCTTCCACCGACTCTCAAACTCGCTGGAATGACGTTGGACAGCCTTCCCGAGGCGTTGATTCAACTGTGGGAACTTGCTCAGAACGATGACCGTCCAACTAATTCAAACCCTCAGCATCCACTTCGAGTCCTCTGCGAGCTATCGGCGTTTGACCAAGCGAAACCCGTTATGTTCAACAGTCGGATTGTCGACATCGCTTCAACATGGTTTGCCGATGGTCAGCGAATTTCGCCGTTCGAAGCGTTGGAGCCAATGGTTGCAACCGAGGGTGAAGACTCAACGTTCCGCGGTCACACAATCACCTTCCAGCGCTACTCTCTCAATCCGGGGAGCGTGATGACACTTCGGCAGCGAGTGATCGATCTCGCCTTTGACGAGATGAAGTCGCCAAATCGCCGGCGGGCCGGGGCCGCCGTTAAACTCCTGAAGGCGGCGTTGCATTTCCCAGCCGGCACGTTCGGCCGCGACGTATCGGGCACCAAGCGGGACGGATGGACACCTGGGTTCGTGAAGACCATCGAACGACTCGGCACCACTGCGACCACCCTCACGCTGGATCCTGCTGTGTTGGTCAGCATTCGTGACGCCCTGTATTGGCATGAGAACTACGCGGAAGGTCCGACCCGTAAGGCGGCAAAGCAGGCCGTGGAGTCACTCCCCCGCGGAGTCGAGCCGCTGCTGGCGCTCATGATTCACGACGGATGGGGGCACCTGGTTCGCGACCGAGGTGACGACTATGAGGCGATGGAGGCCAAGCGCATTCAGCTCGTCGAGGATGTCGTGGCGGGTTTGGCCTCGTACAGCGATCAGCAGGTGATCGACTTGCTCGTCGCACGGCTGCGGGCTGAGCGTGAGGTCCTGGGGCCTTCCGAAGGTCACCCGGGCCCGGTCGTCACTGCGCTAATCAAGGCACGACCCTCGCTAGCACCGGCCATGCTTCGATACATCGGTACAAATCCGTATCCCAACGATCTTGACCCGGTGTTGCCCGTCGTTCTTGCCGCGTTCGCGGATCTCGACCCGGAGCAGGCGCTCGCAGATGCAAAAGACCTGCTCGCGAGCACGTCAGAGGAACGGCGGCGCCTCGTCGCCCAGGCAATCGGCTGGAACCGTGGCTTGCGCGCGCTCTACGACGGAGAGCTCGAACTGCTCCTACAACTCGCCCGTGATGCAGACCCAACCATCCGGCGGAACGTCGCTCGGGCAGCCCAGCTCCTGGCTCGAAGCCAACCTGTCGAGGCAACACGGCTGCTCGCTGCACTCCGATTCTCCGATGATGAACAACTCGCTTCCGACGTCTTCTTGAACTTCCGTAGCGACCTCGGTATCTCGTGGAACAACTTCTCCGAACCCGAACTTGAACTGATTTGGAAGGATCTCGTGGCACTGCCACGCATCAGCGATTACTCGGTCGCAGAAGCGCTCGCGACTCGATCGTCAACCGACCCAGAGTGGGTAATACGACTACTTAAGGAAAGGATTGAGCATGCCGAGACTCTTGAGTCTCTTCACGGGTACGAAGCGGTTCCATTCTCTTGGGACAATGGCCTTCGCTTCCGAGAGAACTCCAATTTCAGTGCGCACCTGGTAGGAATCCTCGACTGGATAGCCGAGAACCTCGACTCCTGGGCTCGGCGGAGGATGGGCGCAGAACTTTTTGCAGTCGTCGCAACGCGATACGACAGCCAGGTCGTCAGCGTGCTTACCAGGGCGCTAGCGACTGGCTCTAGCGAGAAAGTGCGGGCCGTGTCCGCTGTGCTAAATGAGGCTTCACGAACCTTCATTTGGGAACAGGCGGAATTCGTTAGCACTGCACTGCACGCTGCCGACCAATTTGGCGAGGACCTTCGACGAGAGATGGCTGGCGCGCTGTGGGCCGCGACGATCTCAGGCGTTCGCTCGGGAACAATTGGCGAGCCATTCCCCGAAACTATCGAACAACGGGATCGCTCGCGCCAGATCGCAAAGCGCCTTCCTGCGGGCTCGCTCGAAGAGCGTTTCTACAGCAATATGGCAGATTCCGCAGAGAAGGATATCGCCAATGAAGCCGCAGAAGATGCGGTTGGCGACGGGCGTATCTGGTAGTCGAGGAACCAGCGCTCCGGGCGGCCCGCAGGTATCCCTGTTCAGCGGCGGACGAGCCGGCTTGTGCACCTGGTTCTCCCAGAGGGTGGACCGGTATGTCTCGCGGCGTACGACGAGTTGAGCCTCCGAATTTCGTAGGCTCCGTTTTCCAGAACAATCTCAATGACTCAACACAACGCCTTCTCGCACCCAAGCACGTGAACGGGGCTTGATACATCCACACGGGAAACGCCGTGAACGTCGATATGAACAACTGGGTCGAAAGCCTGACGTGATTCGGTAGTACGATCCGATCAGGCGGGACACGCGAACTGTTCCTCTGCAAACGCCAAAGCCTCGCCAACCCGCGCAGGGGTAAATTCAGGGTGCCCTATCCCGGGTCGGCCGCAGTCAAGCGGCTTGGAATCGGCCTGCGAGAACTCTCAACTCAATGTGGAACGCCTCGATGCGAGCTACCGCAGGCGTGCCGACCGTCTGGAGGAGATAGGCACGCAGGGCCCGCACGTCGAGGTTACGACGTGCAGCATCGACCCGGAAGACCTGTGGGACGGTGGCCTGACGGATGATGCCATTCACGTTCGATAGTGCTGACTGAGACTGATGGGCAAGCGTGTTGCGCACGAGGCGCCCGACGATCGCGGGCATGAGCTGGTACGCCGTGACGGTGGACGCTGCCTTCCTGTACGGGCCCGCGAGCCACCTTGAGACATGGCGTCGGAGTTCCTTGTGGTCGCGTACCGCGATGTTGAAACCGTCCGGCTCCAGGATGCCGCGCACCGCCGAGACCTTGAGGTGCGAGGTTGACAGGAGCGTCTGAGACAGAACATCAGCAGGTATCCCGAGATTGTCTGTGGCGTACTCCGTCAGTTGATCAGCAAGTCGAATCGCGGCTGCTGACGGGTCTCGGTTCACAGCGGCGATCATCCACTCGGAGTAGAACGACTCCCATGAACTGAGCAGCGCCAAGAGCGAGTCGCTCGCCACGCGGCGCCGAAGACGCAGAGAGTCAGACGCGTGTGCGGCTATCGCCGCATCGATGGCACGCCAGTCGGCGAGGGCCTCGAACGTCCGGTCCTGGAACCCGACGACGACGTTGTTCGGATCAGCCTTCCTCATGTGTCAAGACTGCGGTGTGTGGCGGCACCCCGCCTCCGCTGAGCTCGCGTGGGCTGTTAGTCGCCCCCAGCAACTCCCGCGGCGGCAGGGCGGAACAGCACATCGGTCGCTCAGATCGTCCACTACCAGAGGCATTTTGTGAGCCTGCTGCGGGGAGCCCGCGCGGGCGTGAACTGCGCACAGTCAGGGCTGAGGCTGTTCGCTCTGTACCGGGGCGAAGTAGTCGCCAAGCATCTCGGAAACCCACGATGGCTGATGCGTCTCGCCGCGAGGCCCCATCTCAGCGAACCACGGCTTGATGTCGAGTACCGGAGTCCCATCGACCGCGTCGAGATCCTCGACGTGCAAGTCCGAGCCGTCGATGGACAGCAGCCGGCAGCGCGAGACGCCGAGCCAGTTCTGGCGTCGCATGTTCCGGTGCCCGAAGATACCGACCACGGGCCAGTCCGGATTGTTGCGCGGGCGACGCGCACCGGGGTGGAGGTCGGACTGGTCGGTCAGGTGGAAGAAGAAGGCGACCTCCAGGTGGGAGAACTCGTCGAGTCCAGCGACTGACTCCTCGGTGTAGGCGTCCGGGTCAATCCGGATGATCGAACGCGTCCCGCCCCAGTAGTCGTCGGTCGGTTCAATGCGACCGCCGACGACGTGCGCAACGGGGGTCATGACGATGGGGTCGGTCAACGTTCCTCCGCAGGTCAGTTGGTGGCAGCGAGATAGGCGCTGGCTCGCTCGTCGAGAATAGCCGCGTCTGAGCTGGTGATCTTGTAGACCGCGAGTGCGGAGCGCATCTCCACGATGGTCTGGCGGGCCCGTGCTGACTGCACGCCGTCCATCGCGTCGAGAGCCGCGTTCCACGTCTCTACTGCTTGCTCAAGTTCGCCGCGCCTGGCTTGCACGTCCCCGAGATACCCCAGCGTGACCGCATGCGTTCGCTTGAAGGTGGACGCCTTCCGAGTCGCGACCGAGTGCTCCAGTTGCTGTTCGGCTCCGGCGAGGTCTCCGATGTCACGCAGGGTGTTGCCAGTCTCGTGCGCGAGGGACGCTTCGCCGAAGAAGAACACCCGCGTGGGCTCGTCCCCGCCTTCCGTCGCTGCGGAGAGGTCGCGCTCGGCCCGGAGCAGCGCGGACGACGCGGCACTCCCCTGGCCAGTCGCGGCAAGTGCACGGGCATGCACCACGCCTAGGAGAGCGCGTTCGCGGGGTGCGGCAGCCTTGTACCGGTCGCCGTCGACCGATGCTGACGCGAGTTCCTGGGCCTGGTTCGGATGGCCGAGGTCTATCGCCTGGTGCGCCATCGCGCGGAGCGTGTGGGCTGCCATTGCAGGATCGTCAGCCTCCGCCGCGAGCTTGACCGACGAGGTGAACAGCCCCTGGGCGATGCCGTGCTCTGCATTGTCGAAGGCCATCCAGCCGGCGACGTAGGCCAGCTCGGAAGCGGCGGAGAACATCTCGCTCCGGAGGGCGTCGTTCGGGAACGATCCGTTCAGGAGACGGTGGACGTCGTCGGTCAGGTACTGCATGGCGGCTGCCCGTGCGTGCCCGCCGCCGTGCCGTTGGTCCATTCGAGAGAAGAACGAGACCGACTCCTGGACGGCTTCGAGATCGCCACGTCCGACCGAGCGCACACCACGTGCAGCGCGCTCGGCTGATCTGCGGACCATCTCGGTCCACCACAACTCACTCGGTAGTGCGGTGGCGACGGCTGAGTAAGCCGCCAGACCGAGCAGGCCCCGTCGGGTGAGATCCACGTACTTGCTCCCCAGGTCGGCCAGCCCGGCAAGCGTATCCAGATCCCATGTGGACGAATGACCAGTTTCTCGCGCCGCGTTCCCCCGCTTGGTCGGGTAGAACCCGATCTCGATGTCCGTCGAGACCCCCAGGACAGCGCGAAGACCGTCGCGATACTGCTGGCCCGGCCAGCGCGACTGGCCACGCTCGTACCGAGCGATCGCATGGGCATCGAGAGCGATGCGCTGCCCGGTCAAGGCCCAGACGTGTGCGTTCACAGCCTCCGCTAGCTCTGCGCGTGACATGGGCTCGCCAGGGCGCTGGCGTGACAGGAGGGCTTCGCGCCGCTCGCGAAGCAACTCGTTGACCATCTCCTCGCCCCCTCCCAACCTGTGGGTCGCCCGCGGAAGGCCTTCGCCAGATTGTCCCGTTGATTGCCCTGCCCTGGCGAGTGAATCGCAACAAGAGTAGCGAGCAGACGCATTCCAACGACCGATCGCAGACGGCCCGGCAAACTTCGGAGAGTCCCGTGAACCACAGAGCACCAGCGACGCGACACCTTGAGGCACCCGCTCCACCGCGGAGCACGACAAGTCGTCAGACGCGACGCGCCGTGGACATCAATGATGGTCTGGCGGCAGCGTCAAGATTCCTTGACCTCATCGGAGCCGACCGCATCGAACTGGTGACTGTGACCGCCAACCGGGTCAGCCTCCTGCCTGCAGATCTGAAGGAGGGCGAGCAGATCGCCCGCGCGCTTGGGCTGACCGTTCCGCTGGATCACCGGATGTTCGTGCCCGGCAACACGGTATGGACTGGGGAGCGCGAGGACCTTGAGATCCAGGTTCGGTCGATGCTGCGTCAGGTGGTCGCTCGATGAACGCCGTGACGGTCACAGAGACCCGCACGCTCGTAGCGCTCGACATCGACGGCACTTTGGTGGACGACGGGCGGATCCCGTCTGGAACGGTCAAGGCCTTGGACCTGGCCCGTGCCGCTGGTCACCAGATCGTGCTCGCCACAGGGCGGTCCCTGGTCGGCCTGTTGCCGATCGCTACCCGTCTGGGGCTGGGCGACGGGTGGGCCGTCTGCTCGAACGGTGCGCTGACCGTACGGTTGGAGCGGTCGGCGCCTTCGGGGTACGACGTCGTGGAAGGCCGGACCTTCGACCCGGCCCTGGTGATCCACCGCGCCCTGGACGTCGCCCCCGGCGTACGCGTCGCGGTCGAGGAGGTCGGGTGGGGCTGGAAGACGAGCCAGCCGTTCGAGCCGGGAGAACTCAACGGGCAGCAGAAGCTCGTCACCATGGATGACCTGACCGCACGGCCTGCCACCCGGATCGTTCTCGCTGCGCCGGGGATCCGGCAGTACACCGACGCACTGCACGCGACCGGGGTCACGGTGACCGCAATGGGCCCGGACTGGGCCGATATCGCGGGCCGCGGCGTGAACAAGGCGGTTGCGCTGGATGGTGTCCGCCAGCACCTGCGCGTACGTCCCGAGCGGACGGTCGCTGTTGGGGACGGCGTGAATGATCTGCCGATGTTGGCCTGGGCCAGGCGGTCGGTAGCGATGGGTCACGCCCCGGCGATCGTACGCAGCGCCGCCGACGAGACCACCGGCACGATCGCGGATGGCGGTGTGCTACCGGTGCTGGCCTCCCTCGTCCCTGCCGTGGACAGTTCTCTGTCTCCGTTGGCCGCCCAGATCGCCACAGCCGAGACCAGCGCTCCCGGACCGGTGGTGCTCCGGGTGTGGCACGGCGCCGGCGCGGAGCTCTCCCGGTGCGAGGCATGGAGTCTCCAAGACGGGCGATGGGCCCGGCACGCGCCGATTCCGTCCGGAGTCGGCACCACCATGCGCGCAATCGAGACCGCCGCCCTGGAGGCCGGTCTCCCCTACCCCCGTGGTGAAGAGGGTCGCCGCCGGGCGCAATGGCGCAGCGTGACCGGTCACGGACCAGCCGGGTTCGAGCTTCCCCTGAATGGCGTGTAGCCAGACCACGCTTTCCGAACTTGCGACTGTCCTTGCCCCGGACTGGTCGCGAGCCGCCCCCAGACGGCGGATCTCAGGCTGAGGTTCCCACCCCCGGGAGCCTCAGCCGCCCCAAGCGAGCGCTCCGCACAGCAGAAGCCGCAGCGCACGTGAGCCGTCGTGCGGCGCGGCGAGGTTCCGACCAAAGGAGAGAGGCATGAGCCAGACCGCGGACATGACTGCACGGATGCCACGGCCCCACGGCCGGGACGGCGCGGCAGCACCCACGATCGTCGTCCGTCCGCGCGCCCGCCTGTCGGGCGCGGTCCGGGTCGACGGCTCGAAGAATGCGGCGTTGCCTCTGCTCGCCTGCGCTGCGGTCACAGGACGACCGGTGCAGGTGACGAACATCCCATCCAGCACGGATGTGGGCGTGATGCTCACGCTTCTACACCTTGCTGGCTTTGGGGTCGACCACCCGCCGAACGATCGGCAGTCCGTGACCGTTCGGCCAGCTTCCGGGCGCCGCCCTGGCGACCTGAGTGCCGCTGGAGCTATCCGGGCGTCGTACTACCTGGTTCCCGCGCTCCTGGGAGCCCACGGCCGCGCCGACCTGCCCTGGCCCGGTGGCTGCCGGATCGGGGATCGTGGGATGGACCTACACTTCGACGTCTACGCCGCGTTCGGCGATGCGATCGCCCTCGACAGCACCGGGTACCGCGTAACAGCACAGGAGACTCCGACCCAGGTGACGACAAGTCTCCCGTTCCGTTCCCGGGGCGCGAGCGTCGTGGCCGTGCTCCGAGCCGTCGTCGGGCGAGTACGGATGGAGCTGGGTAATCCGAACCTGTCTCCGGAGTTCACCGGGATTCTCAACGCTCTGCGTTCGGTCGGCTGGCGCATCGATCTGCACCCGTCCCGTCTCCGGATGGAACCGCCGCACGGTGCCGACGATGCTGCGGTGTCGTGGCGGGTTCCGGGGGACAAGATCGAGGCAGGAACCCTTGCGTGCGCCATCGCGGCCACGGGCGGCAATGGACGTGTCGACGGAGTTGCGGGTCGTGATGTCGAGTACGTCGCCGGGCTGCTCAACGGTGTCGGCATTCGCGTGCTTGTCGAGGACGATGGGTTCGCCGTCCTCGACGAGGGTGAGCGCATCGGCGACGGTCTGCGCGCCATCTCGTCTTTGGACCCAGGAGGTCTGGACGCCGACTTCGAACCGGCCCTGATGGCCCTGGCACTGGGGTTGCCCGGCACCCACGAGTTCTCCGACCCGATCAATCCAGGGCGGCACGGAAACCTGCTGACGCAGTTCGCCCGCCTGGGTGCCGACATCGAAGCCTTGACTTCGACCACGGCCCGCCTGACCGGACCACAGCATCTGGCGGGAGGGACCGCGGAGGCCACGGACATTCGGACAGGTTCGGCCCTGCTGATAGCAGGCTTGGTCGCCCACGGCGAGACGACCGTGACCGGGGTGACACAGCTCCAGCGCGGCCACGCTGACCTACCCGGCAAGCTTCGTGCTCTGGGCGCAGACATCCAGGAACTCCCATGATGGAACGCGTCCTGGAGCGGATCGTAGCGACGACCGACGTGCACTCTCAGCTCGGCGAGGTCGTCCCGTTGCTCGCTGGGCTGCACCGCGCACGCCGCGACGCTCTGGTCGTGGACTGTGGGGACTTCTTCGAGGGGACTGGCTACTACCGTCTCGGCCAGGGCCGTATCGAGATGGAAATCCTGGTCTCGCTCTACGACGTTCTCCTCCCAGGTAACCACGGCTGGCGCCATCATCTCCGACCAGGCCTACGCGAGAAGACCGTGTGCGCCAACGTCGTCAACGAATCGAGCGGCGAAGCACCCTTCCGCCACCTTCACCCAACCGTCATCCGCGGACAGCGGGTGGCCGTGACCGCAGTGATCGGCGCGCAGGCGTTTGCCGCAATCCCCATGAACGAGAGATCTGGGTACCGAGTCGTCGACCCTGCCGAGGCGCTCACCGACGTGTGGGAGAAGCACCAGCATGAGGTCGATGCGTGGGTGTTGCTGTCGCACTCCGGCTTCGACCAAGACCTTCGTCTCGCTGACGTGTGCCCGTTTCTCGACGTCATCTTCGCGGGCCACTGCCACAGTGAGCGCCGTGGACCGGAACAGGTCGGCTCAACTGTCGTCGTCAAAGGGCCCGAACTCGCGGCCGGCTACTCGACCGCTGCACCAGAAGGCGGAGGCTGGCGCGCGAGTGCTGCCCAGTTCGAGGCCGGGGACACGCTTCCGACGCCGCTGGAGCCGATCGGTCGTTCGGTGGAAGTTCTCCGTGACCAGTTGACGGTACCGCTCGTCCCGCTCGATTCCTCCTGGAGAGACCACTTCCTTGACCGTAGGGCGGTGCTCGATCAGGTCGCCAGAAATCTTGCAACGGGCACCTCCGCCGCCGTCGTGATCCTCAACGAGTCAGCGCTGCGGCAGGTCCATCTCGGGCAAATGCTGACCGTCGACAATCTGATGGCCATCGAGCCGTTCGGCAACCACATAGTGCACGCACAGTTCGAGCCGGAAGTGTGTCTCGCAACCCTGCTCGCTGAGTTCGAGGAGCGGTCCGGTCCCCTGATCGTCGAACCCTGTCCGGCGCCCGCCCGGGTGACAAGCGTCCTGACCACGAGTTACCTCGCCGAAGCGCTTCCGCTGGCTAGCCCGCCCAGCACGGTTCTCAGACTTAGCCGGGCCGTCCGTCATGCCCTCTGCTCGGAGGTAAAGCCATGATCCTCACAGGTCCCGAGATAGCTGAATCAGTACGTGACGGGCGTCTTCGCGTCACACCGTTCGAGCCCGCGCAGGTCAACCCGAACAGTTACAACGTACGCCTCGGCTCGACCCTCATGACGTACGTGGACCCCATCATCGACGCCCACCGCCCGAACCCCACAGCCAGCATCGAGATCGGCCCGAAGGGGCACGTCCTCCAGCCGGGTCAGCTCTATCTCGGGCACACGCTTGAGGAGGTTGGCTCGGATGTGTTCGTGCCGCTGCTGTTCGGACGGTCCTCGGTCGGGCGACTCGGCCTCTTCGTGGAGATCACCGCCCCGATCGGCGACATCGGGTTCCACGGCCAGTGGACCCTCATGCTCGCGCCCACCCGCCCGCTGCGGGTCTACGCCGGGATGAAGATCGGCCAGATCATGTTCTTCGTCGCGGCCGGACCGCTCGAACTGTACGCGGGCAAGTACCAGGCAGCGCAGGGACCGCAGGCCTCGCGCTACTGGCACGACGTCCCTCACTCGGCGGCCTCATGATCCTGACCGGACCC
The DNA here is from genome assembly GCF_055598465.1 of Promicromonospora sp. NPDC110617. Taxonomy (NCBI): domain Bacteria; kingdom Bacillati; phylum Actinomycetota; class Actinomycetes; order Micrococcales; family Promicromonosporaceae; genus Promicromonospora; species Promicromonospora sp. NPDC110617. The sequence goes on along the minus strand of NZ_JBVKBM010000001.1, from coordinate 1,897,274 downwards.
GCAATCGCCGCAGCCGTCGCTGCCGGGGACATCACCATCGATCCGTTCGACCCGGAACGGATCTCCGCGAACGCGTATGACTGGCGACTCGGTGCAGCACTCCGGGCTTGCACGACGGACCTGGACGCCGCATTTCCAACACCCTTCACCGAGGTCACTATCCCCGAGTCGGGGTACGTCCTGGAGCCCGGAGTCCTGTATCTCGGGGTGACCTTGGAGCGCACAGCCTCAGACCGGTACGCCCAGATGCTCAATGGCGACCGTGTCACTGGTCGCCTCGGCATCTGGGTTCACGTCTCCGCGCCCCTCGGCCATGTAGGGCACGCGATCCGCTGGACACTGGAGATCCGCACTGTCAGACCGGTTCGCGTCTATCCCGGGATGACATTCGGCAAGCTCATCTTCCTGCGCACCTACGGGCCGGCGGCCAGCTACCAACAGCTCGGCCGCAAGTACACCTCAACCGACGGCATCGACATCTCCCGGCTCCACGAAGAGTTTCAGGAGAACGCTCCATGACCGCTCGTGTGGCGACTTTCCTCGATCTGCCGGCCGCAAGCCCCGGCGGCAGTGTGGAACTGTTCCGCGACCTGTACACCGGCACCGAACCGCTGATCTCCGCACGAGCATTCATGCTCGACGCCGGCCACGACAGACGTCCGGCCGTGCCGGGCCTGGACCTGCTCGCGGTCGAGGGCAAGTGCCTCGACGAGCCCGGATTCGCGCAGTACGTCACTGCCCTGCACCGCGCTTTAGCCGATGCGCTCGACCCCGGAGACGTCGACGTTGTCCACCTGCAACACCTCGCCTTCGGTGCCACTCCGGCTCTCCTGAAAGCGCTCCCGGACCACCCAGCGGTTGCCTTGGTCCATGGGACCGACCTGCTGTTCGCCGAGACCCACCCCGACCAACTGCGAGTCCTGCGCGACACGATCCGCCGTGCGGATGCGATCGTCGTACCCACCTCCGCGATGGCAGACCGACTCCAGACGCTCGCTCCTGGCACTGGCCGGATAGCGAAGATCCCCTGGGGCATCCCCGACGAACTTCTCGCCGGGTCACCTCCACGAGGCTCATCCCCCAAGGGCGCGCAGCGACTCCTGTATGCGGGCCGACTCACCCCCGAGAAGGGCGGCGGCCGCCTTGTCCAAGCCCTCGGGAGCGCCGTGGACTTGACGGTCAGCATCGCCGCGCCACCCTACGAGTTCGGCGAGCTCCAGCCAGCCCTGCGGCACGCCGGGCTCGATGTCAACTACCTCGGGTGGCTTCCCAGGCGTGAACTGTGGAAGGCATTCGCGGAGCACGACGCCCTGCTCATGCCCTCCACCACCCTGGAAGCCATGGGTCTGGTCGCCCTCGAAGCACAAGCCTGTGGACTGCCGGTGCTCTACCAACCCGTACCGGGCCTCGACGAGGCCCTCGGCGTGTCGGCGCTGCCCACGGACTTCACCGACCCGGATCGCGTCGCGAGGAACCTACGTCACCTCGTCACACCTGGCGTAGCCGACGAACTCCGCGAATCCGCCCGCGCCAACGCCGCTCGATTCCCCTTGTCCGTCACCGCTTCCGCGCTGACCGCTCTTGGCGACAGCCTCGCCTGACCACACACATCCATCTCTTACCGCCCCGGTCACCCCTACGCTGGCCAGGACGGCTCATCCAAGAAGCAGAGGAACCGATGCCCTCCACCACCGAACAGCTTCGTGACCTGGTGACCACTGGAGTACACGACCGTGTCTACCCGGGCGCGGTATGGGCCGTAGGCGACGCAACTGGCATCACCGACCGCGGCGCAACGGGCCTCCTGGACCCAGCTCGACCCGATGAGCCCATGGAACCGGACACCGTGTTCGACGTCGCCAGCCTCACCAAGATCCTCGCCGTCTGGACCGCCATCGGGACCCTCTGGCAGGACGACCACCTGGACCTCGATGAACCCCTGGGCGCGTTCTGGCCCGACGTCGCCGGACACCCGCTCGGACGCGTGACCGCGCACCAGCTCCTGACCCACACCGCCGGGCTTCCCCTGCGCGCCCAGCTCAAGAAGCTCTACGGCACCAACCCTGACGTCATCCGGAACGGCGTCCTCCATGAAGCCCTGAACCGTGAGCCCGGCCAGGCCGTGGAGTACACCGACCGCGCCGCCCTCATCCTCGGCTACCTCGCCGAGTTTCTCGGCGGCGAACGACTCGACCGACTCGCCACCGCCCGGGTCTGGGGCCCGCTCGGCATGGGAGAGACCCGCTTCGGACCCCTGCCGACGGAACCGGCCGCGCGCTGCGCCCCGACCGAGTTCGACGACGAGACCGGCACCCACCTCAAGGGCACCGTCCACGACTTCTCCGCCCGCCTGCTCGGCGGCGTGAGCGGCATCGCCGGAGTGTTCTCCACCCTCGACGACCTGACCGTGCTGCTGCGTTACCTCCTGGACCCCACCACCGCCGTGGCCCCTGCGGGCTTCGGTCCCGAGTGGACGCGCGAGTCCCTCAACGTCCACACCGGCAGCCTCGAACCAGCTCGGGGCTTGTTCTGGCATCCGGCGCCCGGAACCGATCCCGCCGACCAGTCCTGGACGCACTACGGCTTCACCGGCACAGCCATCTGGCTCAACCCGAAGCAGAACCGCTGGGCGGCCTTGCTCACCAACAAGCTCTACTACACCCGGGACCGCGAACCCCTCGCCCATGTCCGCGACCGGTTTCGCGAGATCGTGTTCGGCTGACTGGATAAGGCTCCGGACCGCGTCCAGCACAACCTGAGTCTGCCCCCGGTCTGCCTGGTCGCGGCGGGCATGTTCGCCGACTTCACGGTGTAAACCGTGGAATTCGCCCTGACCTGCACGGACGCCTCTCCAAGACCTGCTCGTGGGCATCCCACGGGCATTCGAGGTTTATGTGCTGGTGCATGGCCTCAGACTCCCATTCGGGAGCGGCGTTCTGCCAGATCCGCAACGGCAACGCACGTGTGTCAGCCAGATCCAAGTAGCCGCGGCACTCACGACGCCCGCGGTCTCCGAGGCTGCTCCAGCCCGGTCTCGCTGCCCATCCGGCGACCGTCTCGGCGGAGCCAGGAGGGCGGCCCTTTGCGACGCGGCGGGCCGCTTGGAGCGCACCGATTCCGTGCGGCGTCAGCCGGTCCCGGCGGCCCCGAGATAGGTCGGCACAGCGAGGACGCGCCGGTTGCTGCCGTCGTCGGCCGCGATCCCGAGCTTCGCGAACAGCGCGGTAGTGTGCTTGCTGATCGCTTCTTCGCTGAGGTAGAGGCGCTGGGCGATGGCCTGGTTGGACAGGCTCTCGGCCATCAGCGCGACAACCTCGCGCTCGCGGTCGGTGAGCGCGCCGAGCGATGAGCCGGTGCCCGCGTTCACGATCTTCGCGACGACGGCGGGATCGAGGGAGGTGCCGCCCTGGGCGACGCGCTCGACCGCGTCGATGCGGCTGACTGCGGCTGACTGCGGCTGACTGCGGCCAAGCTTGCTCCCGATCGAGCCAAAGGGCTTCCATCTCGCGGCCCCGCCGGTAGGCCAATGTCAGGCATCGCTTCAAACCGACGATCCTCGCGGTCGCGCGATCGATCCTCAATTCGTCCTTCGATCGCGTCGCAGACAGACTGGACGAGCCGGTCCACCGCCTGTCTCAAGAACAATGCAGCGAAGACACACCCAAGTACAGCATCGCGTGGCTCGAGCCCGGGCGGGGCCACAAGCAGCCTCGTGAAGCTATCGATGCTCATGACAGTGCCGCGAGTCGGGTGCGGCAGCGACCCGGACGAAGCGTCTTGCCGTCGGCAGGACCGCCATTGCTTCGCCGGCGAGGTCTCCGGTGGCCGTTCACGCCGCATCACGGGCCACTGCCAGGGCAGAGACCCCCTCTCTCTGTCCAGCAGTCCCGTACCCTCGGTGGAGTGTCAGTGATGGAGTTCGTCGCGACGATGACGCAAGCGCTTGCTTGGCCGCTCGCTGTGTTCGGGGTCGCGTTGATCTTTCGAGCAAAGATCTCCGCACTGCTGTCCTCTGATATGAAGCGGCTGAAGGTCGGGCCCGTCGAGGCGGAGTGGGATCGGACGATCGCGGCGGCCGAGGTGGACCTAGAACTGGCGGGCGTCTTACCCGCCCGGGTGACCTCCTCTCAGCCCTCGGGACGACGCTCCGAGGTCCAAAGTGCGATCGATCTAGCACGGGCTTTGCTGGAGGGAGGCCACACCAATGCCGCCGTCGTCGAAGGCTTCAGAGCGGTCGAAATGAGCCTCTATTCGCTTTTGGAGGACGCTGGTGTTGAAGCGACACAACTCCGTCTGGGCGGTGCAGGCTTGGCCAAGCTCGCAGCGGAGCAAAGCCTTATTGCGGAAGAAACGTTGAGAGCCGTGGAGGGCTTAGCCGTGCTCAGAAACCTCGCAGCCCATGGCCACGTCGATACGGCTCAAGACCGCGTGGTCAACTACCTTGCGTTGACGGACACAGTCCTATACGCGATCGAGAACGTACAGGAGTAGTTGCGATCGCGGCCAAGACGCCTCGCCCCCTAGCACTTACACGCTGGTCATAAACTGCCCAAATCGCCACGCTCCTCGAACCACTTGCGCATGTTGCTGCGAACCGCGGCAACATCATGATCAGCCAGCCGCCGCAGCCTTCCAGAGGAGGCGGGCCTGCAAGTGAGCGGCTCTGGCGTTCCATAACTACGCAACTGCGTCAGCGGAGCCGCTTCCCGCACCTGTCCAGCCCGACAGCCTCAAGCCCCAGCACTCTGGCGAATTCCGCCAACTCCGAGCCCAACGAGCACGGCGATTGGCAGACGCCCCTCGGCAACGGTGATTCAAACCTCCAGCTTTCTCCGGGGCGCCGAGCTTCTTCGACCAGCTCCTACGACACGGCAGGCACGCTCGCACGAGGCCTCCGCCTGCCGCACCTGGTCCCTGAGCACGTATCGCGGACTCGGGACTCGGGACTCGGGACTCGGGACTCGGGACTCGGGACTCGGGACTCGGGACTCGGGACTCGGGAGGAGCAGAACGCCTTCGCCCGCCGCCGGTCCAAGCGACCGCATGTCGAACCGGGTGAAGGTCGCCCTGGGACCCTGAGCATGTCAGTGGCGGAGCGTAGATTCGCCATATGGCTGTAGCTTCCGCAAGTTCAGCAGAGCCCGACGGCGATAGGCCGCCCGGGCGGTCTGGTATGCCTAGTCTGCAGGATCAGCAGACTTCGACGAGCGAGAGTGCTGACGAACGGCGTCATCGCTTCCAGATTCTCGCGCTCGACGGCGGCGGAGCAAAGGCGCTCTTCACAGCCCACCTGCTCGCCCGCCTCGAAGAAGACCTCGGTGTCAGCATTGGCAAGTCCTTCGACCTGATCGCTGGCACCTCGGCCGGCGGCATCGTCGCGCTCGGTCTCGGAGCTGGCCTGAGCCCGGGCGAGATCGTCAGCCACTATGAAGAACTGGTCGATGCAGTCTTCCCGTCGGCACGCCGTCGCTTTTGGCGGCGACCGCGCCAACTCGCGGCGCCCATCTATGAAGCTGGCGTGCTGCGGACAGCGCTGAAAAAGGTGTTCGGGGATCGACCACTCAGCGCCAGCACGAAGCGGTTAGTCATACCTGCATGGGACGTCCAGCGAGGCGCTGTACACATCTTCAAGACGCCGCACCATCCGCGACTGCGCCGCGACGGCCGCATTCCAATGGTCGACATCGCGATGGCAACGAGTGCTGCACCGACCTATTTCGAAGCCGCACGTGTCGACGGGCAACGACTCATCGATGGTGGCGTCTGGGCGAACAACCCCTCAGTTGTGGCGATCAGCGAGGCCGTAAGCATGCTCAACGTGCCACTGGAAGCCATCCGAGTGCTCAACGTTGGCGCGGTCGATCAGCGGACCAATCACCCCGAGCGACTCGACACCGGCGGTTTGCTCAACTGGGCCAGACCAGCAGTCGACCTCGTGATCACCGCGTCGAGCCGGGGTACGCAAGGCACCGCCATGCACCTGATCGGCAAGGACGACTTTGTCCGCTTCGACGCTCTGGTACCTGGCAGGGTGTTCGCACTCGACCGAGCTAGCCCTGAAGCACTCGCGGGCCTAGCAGCTGGTGAGAGCCGATCGCTAAGCCCCCTGTTTACCGAGCGCTTCGCTGACCACGTCGCGAGCGTCTATACGCCCACGTCCTCACAGGACCGCGGCCACGCAGTCAACTCCGAAAATCCGATGACGCCGGGAGGCGCAGCATGAAACACGCCGACTACTTCAAGAACTTCCTCGACAACACCGTTAACCTGCCCCAGTCGAAGGTCGACCTGCTCAGCACAAGAGTTGACGCGATCTACAACTGCCTGAAAAACGACCCAGACCTGAAGCCGCTGATCAAGAAGAAGATCCCTCAGGGGTCCTGGCCCCAACGCACAATCATTAAACCCGTCAACGGCAACGCATTCGACGGCGACTTCATGCTCCAGATGGTCGAGGACCCCGACTGGGCCGACAACCTGAAGATGTACGGCGACGCCATCTACACCGTGTTGCACAAGACCTCGCCGTACAAGAACATGCCGCACGGTCGCAAGTGCCGTTGCGTCTACGTCAACTACGCCGAAAACGCGATGCATGTCGATGTCGTACCCTTCGTGCTGCGCGCCGACGGCACACAATGGATCGTCAACCGCGACGACAATAAGTGGGAACGCACGGACACCGATGGCTTTACCAGCTGGATGAAGGAAAAGGACGGCATCGCGAACAAGCACCTGCGCGAGGTCATCCGGATCATGAAGTTTCTGCGCGACCACAAGAACTCCTGGACGGGCACCAAGTCGGTGCTGCTGACGACGCTGTTGGGCGAGCGGGTCGAAAAGTGGCGGAAGGTGCTCGACAGCGGCTACTACAGCGACCTCCCGACCGCCCTGCTGCACATCGTCTCCGACCTCGACGACTACCTCCAGGTCAACCACTACAAGCCGGCCATCATGGACCCGTCAGGCTCCGGTACGTCGTTCGACCACCGCTGGACTCAGGAGACCTACGCTCACTTCCGCAAGCGGATCCACGTGCATGCCGCTGAGATCAAAGACGCCTACAAGGAGACTGATTTCGACGAGAGCGTGAAGAAGTGGCAGGCGCTGTTCGGAGACGGCTTCAAGGCACCGGCAGGTTCGGAGTCGTCCGCCTCCTCAGGCGTGGGCAAGTTCAGCGCTGTGTCCAGCGCCGCCGCTGCCGCCTCGCTGTCTACCGTCAAGCATTCGGGTCGCGCTGGGTGAGCACGCGGCGAGCCAGCGAGTGGCAGGCTAGGGTTCTTACGGACCTGGCCGCGTTCGCGGTCGCGTTCCCAGGCGAAGTCGAGCTGATCGGCAAGCCGCGGCATAGCGCCAGCGAAATGCGCGTGCGCCTGAGAGTTCGCACCGCGGGGCTAGAACATGTGGACGGTGGACTCCGGCTCCGCGACCACGAGGAGTTCCAAGTCACTGTGGGCCGGTCCGACGTCGCTCCTCCGCGAGTCGAGGTCGATCACCTTCGGTTCCTCAACCACGCTCACGTGCTTCAGGGCACGCGGCTATGCCTGTACCTCGACCCGTCCAGGGAGTGGGATCCCGGGGACGGATTCGGCGGCCTTGTCGACAGGCTCATGGAGTGGCTTAGCGACGCGGCAGCTGGACGTTTCGATGCTCAGACCGCTCTCTACCACGCTGTCGGCGGGGTGCTGCATGAGACGGATGGTGCGCCAAGCGTCGTTGTGCGCGACTCGCTCCCTTCGAACAGACTCGTCCAGCACGGATGGCTCATCGAGCGGGCGCCCAAGCGTTTGGACTTGGTCCTCAACCATGGCCAAGCACATTGGGGTCCCGCCGGTGACTCCGCTCAACACGCACCGATCTTCGACCTCGATGCTGCGCTGCCTCTGGGAGCCGGCACCACGTTGCTCTCTCTGCTGAGCCTCGTCGAAGATCCTTACGCAGGGCACCTGGCCCCCGGTGACGCGTTCACTACCAAGCGCTTCCGGACCGGGCTAGCCGTCCCGCTGCTGGCCGTTCTTGCCGCGAGCGCAATTCGCAAGCCGACCGGCACGCCTCAGCGCCTCGTCATCGCAGTCCCCCATCCCACTGGCGGCCCACCGCACCTGTTGGTCGCCAGCCTCCCGGCGTCGGGAGCCGACCAAATCCGGGACCTGGCCCGCGACACTATAAAGAGTAGCTCCTTGGCCAACATCGATCCCGCTAAAGTTGACCCCGATGCAGAGGTTGATTGGCTGCCCGTCTCCGATCAACGACCCGAGGTAACGACCCGCCGCGACTCGACGCGACCGGTATCTTCTTTCGCTGGAAAGACCGTGCATATCTGGGGCTGCGGCGGTCTGGGCTCGTGGGTTGCGGAATTCGTCGTCCGAGCAGGCGCTACGAAGGTCGTGCTATGCGATCCGGGCCGGATCACGGGCGGCCTCCTAGTCCGGCAGAATTTCGTCGAGACGGACGTCGGCGAGTCGAAGGTGGAGGCTCTGGCTGCGCGCTTGCGCGCAATCAGCGACTCCGTAGAGGTGACGCCTCGCGAAGCACCATTCCCCGTAGCCTCAGATCTCACCGATGCTGAAGTCATAATCGACGCAACCGTCAGCGTCGCGGTTGGCCGCATGCTCGATGCAGTTGCTACAACCTCTGGGCGACCAGTCTTGGCGCAAATGGCCTGCGACGTGCGAACCGGGACGCTTGGAATACTCAGCGTCTCGATGCCACCAGCGACCACAGGCTGCCTGACGATCGACCAGCAGGCCGGCAAGGCGGTGAGGGCCGACAGCGAACTGGAGCCGTTTCACGAGCTGTGGGGGGCCACCGACATTGAAGAGATCATTCCAACTAGGGGCTGCTCTGCACCGACCTTCCACGGCTCTTCTGCAGATTTGAGTGGCGTTGCAGCGAGCCTGACCAGCCTGCTCGGCTCTCATCTCGGTTCGAACGAACCTATATCCGGGACGCACTTGATCTCGCTACCGCATGGTGAAGCGGGACCGCGGCGGGCCTTCGTGGCAGCGTCCCACACTAAGTCACCGACAACGGCCCCGGGGTTGTCGCCAGGCCAGACAGACAGCGAATCTGCGGAGTCGAACCAAGACCTTCTTGGAGGAAAAACAGATGGCCTCATCTGACGCGCGCGACACCACCGTCAAACGCGATCGCATCAAGGAATCGGTGCGCAACGCTCTGTGGGCGCGCACCGCCGGACGCTGCACAATCTGCAACCGTCGCCTCCTCGGTGACCATCGAACGTACCTGCATTCAGTTCTCTTGGCGGAGTTGGCACACAATATCGGCGCCACCGATGGAGATGGATCACCCCGGAGCACGGACAATGACGGTGTCGATGACACGGAGGCCGAGGAGAACCTGCTTCTCTTGTGCCACGACTGTCACAAGATCATCGACAACCCCGACCACATGGACTTCTTTCCGCCCGAGAAACTGCGCGAAATAAAAGAGTCCTTCGAGCGACGCGTCGAGATGGTCACAGAGAACGGTGGCCTCACGCGTACCGCCGCCCTGCGAATTGGCTGCACGATTCGTGGCTCATTGGCGATAGCATCCCGGCGCCAGATCGCTGAAACGCTCCTTGCCGTCAACTACCTGGGGCTCGTCGAGACACAGCGTAGTGGCGACTTTACTTGTCGAATCAGCGGCTCCGCTGGCGGCCGCGGCTTCTGGGATGCCGCCCAGCAATCGATTGAAGACACCATCACCCAGGTCAGTCAAGCGGTCGAGAGTGGCGACGTTGAGCACATTTCTGTCTTTGCCATCGCACCGGTGCCTCTTCTCGTCTTTTTAGGATGGCATCTTGACGACAAGACACCAACACGCCTCTTTCAGAAGCACCGAAATCAGTTCCAGGGTTGGTCTTGGAGTGACCAGGGCGCCCCCATAGACTTTGAAGTCGTTGCCCCGGAGAAGGATTCCACCGCCCAGGAAGTTACACTGGTCTGCGCACTGACGAGCGAAGTGGCTCGCACGGCCTTTCCGTCCGCTCTCGACGGCGCACCGGTCATCGAAATAAGGCCGGTCGGGGAGCCGCCTGGGCCAAACCTGCTTTCGCATGAGCAGTCCCTATCTAGTTTCGCCGACCAGTGGCGGGCCGCGCTGGCGATGGCTGAGGCTCGTTTTCCAAGCGCGAAGCGCTGGCATTTCATCGCGTCGGCGCCAGTCACGGCTTCAATTGAGGCGGGGCGCGCAATTGTGCGAGACATTCACCCACCTGTGACGCTCTACGAGCACACAGGCGTCGCCTATGTGGCGGTGCTCAGCATTAACGAATAGCACCCTGACCTATTCCGCCAGTCAACGCTCCACACCCCGGTTCAAGGTGGCTCCAGGCATCACAAGCCGTCGATGCTCCTACCAGCCCCAGCCGTCGGAACGGTCAGCTACCCGGTCAGCGGCGTCGCGTCGCGCGCGCTCGTCCGCGTCGCGGCGCATCTGGGTGGCGCGGGCTCGCGCGTCGGCCAGGACCACCGGGACACGCTCCATCGACCGCGGCCCACTACGACCCAGGCGTGCGGTTCCGTATCCCTGGTTGGTCGTGATGGCTTCCAAGGCGCGGGCGGCCGCTGCGTACGCCTCACCGCGCTCCCCGTCCGGCGACCGTGGTCCGAGCGGAGTATCCGGGTCAGTGATCTGGTACCGGTCGCGGTAGGCCACCACCTGCCGCATCGCCGTCCGCCAAGTCTCCCGTTCGCGACCGGCTGAGGGAGGCGGTGTGATGGTCTCCATCCACAGCCGTGGGTTCCTCACCGCATCCTCGACCAAGGCATCCAGGCGGGTGGCGATCAGGTCGGCATGCCGGGCGAGCCACGCCTGCACCAGCGGATCAGTCGATGGCCGCTCATGCCGCGTCTGCGCGCTGACGGAAGCCTCGTCCGCCCCGTGATAGCCAGGGTGTGCGTCGGTCCGGGGTCCGTTCGTGATGAGGCCAGCCAGGTGGTCGGTCATGACCTTGCGCACCGCGCCGACGCCGAGCTGCTCGTGGTTCTCGGCACCCGATGCATGACCGACTCTGTCTGCGACGTGCTCGATCAGGGGCCACCACTGGTCCAGCGCGACGCGGTCGTAGAGGTGGTCGACCAGGGCCCGTAGCTGTGGGATCTGGCGTTCGAAGTGGTCCAGGTCTCGGATGGTCTGCAGGTTGGGGGCCATCGCGAACCAGCTCAGCGGCATGGTCTGGGCCAGTGCGGTGGCAACGACCTCGGGGTTGTCGGTCGCAGTCTGTGCAGGATCGGTCGGCAGGTCGAGTGCCTGGGCATGGGCTGCTTCCTCGGGTGTGAGCATGGCCCAGACCCGGGCCGCCGCGGTGCGCCCGGCGGTGTCGGGGTCGAGGGCGATGATCAGGTCGGTCAGGTCCCGACCGGTCGCGTCTCGTAGGGCTTGCAGGTGCTGTCCGGTGATGCTGGTGCCACCCGCGGCGACCGGCACGATCTCGACCCCGGTCTGGTCCGCGAGGCCGGCGGCGGCCAGGTGCAAGGCCGCGTGGTCGGTCGGCCCCTCGACCAGGACCGGTCGGGCACCCGCGGCCAGGCGTGTGATGGCGTCGAGGTCCAGGCCGTAGACGAGCTCACCCTTCCGGTGGGCCGCGGTCTCTGGGGTGTTCAGGTACTTCGGTGCCCGCCCCTCACCGGTGTCTGCCTCGGCGGGGTTGATGCGCCCGGTGACGCCGACGACCTGCCCGGTCTGGTTCCGGTAGGGGAACACGATCCGATTGCGGAACTTATCGATGACCGGCCCATTCTTGGTCCGGGTCGCCACCCCAGCGGTGACGAGCTGGTCGGGCGTGTACCCGAGCGACTGCAGGTGGTCGGTCAGACTGGTCCACGTGCCGGGAGCAACGCCCCACTCCGCGTCGACCAGGCCCCGACTGGTCATGTACCGGGTGGCCCAGGACTGGGTGGACTTCTGTCGGGTCCACCAGGCCCAGGCGTGCCCGGTGATCTCGACGACCAGGTCCCGCTCACCGACGTCGACGACACGCTCCTGAGCGCCCCTATTCGCCTCACAATCCGCATCAGGTCCGGCCTTGGGGAGCTGGTCAGGGCCTGAAGCTTGCGGCGCCCCCTCGTGCTGCGATGCTGCCCCGGCCAGCTCATCGAGCGTGTCCGATCCGATGGACGTCACGGCCGTTGGCGTGGCAACTTCCCAGAGCACCTTGTCGGTGGTGTCCGGGGCAGTTGTGATCCAGGCCGGCAGTCCCCGCTCGTCGCGGTCGTGGGGTCGGGGTAGACCGATACGGTGGTGCAGGACCTTCGCGACCGACCGCGCGTTCCCGAACCCGGTCCCGGCCGCGCGGCGGACCACGGTCTCCGGGTCGGTGCCAGCTGCTTCGTGCATGGACAGGCGCTTGGCCAGCACCGGCCAGACCTCGTCCGCGAGCACCTGGTCCGCGACTCGTCCGGGCAGCACCGACTGGACCGCCTCGGCCAGGCGCGAGGTGCGGTCGGGTTCGAGGAAGGCGAGGTAGGCGTCCTCGTACTCGGGGACCAGGCGGGCCAGCGAGTGGGCGTAGTCCCACTCGTCCTCGATCGCCCGAGACGCCGATTGCTCCCCGCCATCACGGTCCAGGACCCCCTTCAGCGCGTTCAGCACCGCGCGCTCCTGGTCTGGCTGACGGTGCGGATCCAGCTCCAGGACGTCGTCGGTCTCCACGTAGACCCGGTTGGAGTGCGCACCGCGGGTGATGGCGGTGTAGAGCTCGTTGCGGGTCATGCCGACCCCGACCATGGCGTGGGAGGTGTCCACGGTCATGCCCTGGACGCGGTGGATCGTCGCGGCGTACCCGAGCTCGACGTGGGCGGCGACATAGTCCACAGGGAGAACGACCGTGGCGCCGGTGTCCAGGTGCCGGGCCTGCAAGGCACCGTCAGCGCCGCGGGCCTCGATTCGCCACAGGTCGCCGTTCTTGACCCAGTCCCGGCCCGAGTCGATGTGCCCGTCATCGTGCTTCGCGCGTAGATGCCGGTTGTTCAGCCGGGTCACGATCACGTCCCCGACCCCAGCGCGGTTCTTGTCGTGCAGGGTGACGCCGTCGTCCTCGACCTCGCCACGGGTCACCCGGTGCAGGCGTGCTCTCGCGGAGAGTTCAGTCACGAGGGTGTTGGTCGCGGCGATCATGATCGTCTTGCGACCGGTGTCGGAGTCGGTCTGCCAGTTCGCGAACATCTCCTCCGCCATCTGCGCCGCACTGCCGCCCTGGGTGCGGCGGTTTGTGACGTAGAAGTCCAGGCCCCGGTGGTCGCCGTCGCGGAGCTGGAGGGAGGCTTTGGCTTCGCCCCTGGCGTGGAAGCGGTGGATCTGGATCAGCTCGACCGCACCTGCCTGCTGCGCAATGAGCCGCAGCGCACCACCCGCGGCGACGGCACCGAGCTGTGCCGGGTCCCCCAGCAGCCGGACACTCCCACCAGCAGCCTGGGTAATCGCCAGGACATCAGCCAGTGCGAGCGTGCCAGCCAGACTCGTCTCGTCGACCAGGACCACCGTCCCCGGCTCCACCGCGAGTCGCTCCCGCAGGCGCTGACCACCAGCACCCCGGCTAGCCAGGATGAACATGTCCAGGGTCTCCGCAGTGATCCCGTCACCCAGGTCAGCGCCAAGGACTTCCGCGGCGGCGGCCGACGGCGCCAGCGCGATGAACTTCGCGCCGGCGTCCTGGACCGCCGACGCAAACGCGCGCATCGCGGTGGTCTTCCCTGTCCCGGCCGGACCAATCCCCGCAGCCAGCACCGTGCTGGACGCGAAGTGCGCCACCAGGTCCCGCTGCCCCCGGTTCAGCACCCGCCCCCGGTCGACACGCACGTGCTCAATCGCCGCCTCCACCGCGCCTGGGCCGATGACCAGGCCACCGGGGGTGCGCGCGGCGGCCAGGAGCTGGTCCTCGGCCTCCAGGACCGCCAGCGAGGTGTACCGGGTGGAACCGTGCACGAAGTAGACGCTCTCGCCGTCCTTGCGACGCATCACATCCGGCGACTCATTCAGGTCCGGCGGCGTGATCACCAGGCTGGCGGCTTCGGCATGCCCCGCGATCGTCGCGGCCAGGACCAACAGATCGGTCCCAGTGGGGGCGTGCTCGCGGGCCAGCCGGGTGCCCTCGGCCTGTAGGTGGTAGGTCGTCCACGTCGCCCGCTTGCCCGCCACGTTCGTCAGGCACGCGTCCACCAGGTCACCCTGGGCGAGCACCTGCTGCGTGAGTTCCACCAGGACGGCCCGTCTTCCGGCCGGTGTGCGCCACCGCAGCGGTCGGAAGACCTGGGCGCGCGGCCACGTGTCGGCCAGCCGCTCGACCGCCTCGGTGACGTCCTGAGCCGCCCACCGGGCCATCCCCCGACCGGCCAGATCCTGCGCGACGGCGGGCCACAGGTCTTTGAGCCCGTCGACCGTGACCCGATCCGTGTCCGGGCCGGGGTTCAGGGCACCGGCGAGCATGCGTGCCACCGCTTCCGGCCCGCCCACGACCTCGGCAGCCATCTGCGCCCACTGCGGGAGCCGGTGGCGTAGGCCAACCGGGGCGCCCTTGGCCCGGCGAGTATCTAGATTGGCTTGCTGCGTCAGTCTGTACGCGGTCTTCGGGTCCGGCTCATGCCCGTACTTCGCCCGGTAGGCAGCTCGCAGGGACTCGTAGGACTCCTGGATCACCGCACGCCGCCGAGAAAACGCGTCCCGCAGTTGCTTAGGGATGCCGACGATCTCCCGCACACCCTGCTTGCCCCGGCCCCTGGTCTCGGTGTGGAACGCGACCCCGAGCATCTCGATCACGAGCTGCTCGACGCGGGTGTTGTACCGCTCCGACGCCGCCACCTTCAGCCCCAACAGCACCCGACCATCCACCGCACGCCAGATCCCATCCACCCCCAGCACCTTGGTCGAGACCGCGACATGCGTGTGCAAGTTGGGGTCACCGGCCCGGGAGTCGAGATGGTCGAACGCGACCGCCGTCAAACCGTGGGTGTCGATCTGCCGCACACCACCCGCACCCCCACGGGTCAGCGCGGCCTCGGACTCGATCCACGCGAGGGTGTCCTGCCAGGCCTGGGTGTGCGCCTTCGTGATCGCCTCCCGCGTGGCCGCATCGCCCAGGCCCCACAGGACACTGATGCTCTTGGACGGCGTGAAGACCAGGTCGTAACCCGCCACCGCCTTGCGGGGCTGCTGGCCGCGCTTGGCCAGCCAGATCGCGATGTCCTTGTCCGAGACCTCACCCGGGGCGCCCTTGTCGTTGCGCTCCTGCTGCGCGAGCGTGCGGGCGACGTTCCACCGGATCAGGTCCCGCTCGACACCCGCCTCCGGCGGACGATCATTCTCCGCAGCGAACCGAGCGAACGCTGCCTCAAGGGCGGCGGTGTAGCCGTCGGCGGCCTTGCCTTTGAACTCCGGGAACGCCCGCCCCAACGCACCCACCCGGGCCGAGTCCCGCTTCGACATCCCGCGGGCCAGGGCCTCGACCTCCAGGCGGTCGGCGTCCGGGTGGCGGCCCTGACCGAACAGGGACTTCATCTGCCGCTCCAGCACCTGCCCCGACACCCCGAGCTGGTCCAGGCCGGTGCCGACCCACCAGCCAGGCGGGTTGCCGTGCTGCAGGTAATAATCCGTCAACGACATCCCCCGACCCCGCGGCACGTCCCCGGAGGCGACCTGCTGGGTCAGGTACGTGTATCCGCTGCCGGCGCTGAGCACGTGGGCCGTCATCATGTCCCCCACCCCCTTCCCCAGGCGCTTGTCGGGCTGTTCCAGGTCGCCTTCGGCGGCCTCCGCTCACGGCTTGTGCATTAGGTGTGTGGCCTTCGTCGTGGCGGTCCGCGGGACCCGCCATCCCGCTGCCCGCCTACCCGCGCCACGCAGCCGCGCTCGTCGTCGTGCGTGCGTGTCGTCGCGTACCTACCGCGCGTACACATTCGTCGCGTGTGTGCGTCGCCGTCGTCGCTCGTCGCCGTCGTCCGTACTGCCTGGCGCCATCAGAGACGCAGGCGTTGGTACCCCGGATGAAGCGCTTGCTTCACAGCGCGTGGCGCAGCACCGACCTGAGCCGAGACGAGCGCAACGCCGCACGATGGTCGGCCAGTGGAATCGGTCTGGAACTACGCTCGAAGCGTGGGACTACGCGACGTGAACGCCCGCCAGGTGGAGGTTCTGCAGTGGATCGCCGACGGATGCCCTGCTGGTGTAATGGACGGGTACACCTACAAGACAGTCGCTCTCGCGCTGCAGGGACGCCGGCTGGCATCCGTCTCGCGTGCGGGCGGTACTTGGTCCGCCACACCGACCGACGCGGGACGCTATTACCTGAAGCACGGTCGTTTCCCGGATGGCCACTGGCCGGCACGCAGCAAGGTACAGAAGACCGCCATACGCGACGCTCGGCCGCAAGCCCGCCCGGTGTCGGACACGCGCGTCGAGGATGCGTCTCAGCACCCTGCGAAGGCTCAGGACGTCGCGCCTCCCCAGGAGAAAGCGATCGACCCCGCCGCCCAGCTCGTGGCAGATGTGGTCGCCGCAGGAGGGTCACTTGTCGTCGACGACGGGGATGGTGCCTATCAGAGGCTTGCCGCCCTTGCACGCACGTCGAAACTGGTACCGACAGGCCAACGGCTCGTGGTCGGCTACGGCGGGGGCTGGTCAAAGAAGGAGATCTCGCTCATAGACCGGCCAGCCTGGATGGACGAAGCGCTGCCTGATGTCCCTGTTGGTCAGACTCTCAGGAGCCCGCACCCAGTGATCGCCGAGCTCCGCGCCGACAAAAACATGCTCCAGTTCTCGAAAGGCGCCCGTCAGCGTGCACTACTGATCCTGGACGCCGTCGCCAAGGAGGCTCGACGGCGCGGCTGGACGGTGGCCCACGCGCCACGCACGGGGGCCATCCAGATCGCGGTGCGCGGCCACGAGGTCAACATCATCGTCAAGGAGCGCTCCACCCGTTCAGACCACGTCCTGACCGCAAAGGAGCAGCGCGACAAGGAGCGGTACTCGTGGTCGTACGCCCCAAGGTACGACTTCACACCGACCGGACGTCTGCATCTGGAACTGTCAGGCGGCGGCGCCATCCGACAGGGCACTTTTCAAGACACCAAGACGCAGCAGGTGGAGACCAAGCTGGCGGTCCTGCTCCAGGAGATCGGGCTGCGTGCCGACGCCGCCGACGAGCATGAACGACGTCTCGAACGAGAGAGGCAGGCACGAGAGGCGCACTGGGAACGCGTCCGGGCTCGCGCCGCCGTACGGCTCCAGGAGCATCATCGGGCCGAGACACTGGCGACCCAGGTCGACCGATGGCACCACCATCGCCTGGAAGGCGACTACATCGCCGCACTGGAGCAGCGCACGAAAGAGCTGGCGGGCGATGAACGCGCCGCGGCCGAGGAGTGGGTCTCGTGGGCCAGGCGGCACCACGATTCGTCCGACCCGTTGCAGGAGGCCATCGCCATGCCGGGAGAAGTGAAGCCGACGCCTGACGCGCTGGCCCCGTTCATGGAAGGTCTCTCCCCGTATGGTCCGCGGCACCAATCGTGGTAGCGGGCAGGCCCCCAGGCTGGGCCCTTATGGGCCCTAACTCATCCCTACCTGGCCCCACTTGAGGCCAATCTGGACCACAGATAACCCCACGCGCACCCATTACAGCATTACAATAGGACCAGGTCAGCGGTCATTTTCGACCGGTTGGCCCACATCAACCGAACTCCATGCAGCATGGCTTCCAAACTAATTACGCGGGTTCGATTCCCGTCGCCCGCTCAGAGTACGGAAGCCCAGGTCAGAGACTGTTTCTGACCTGGGCTTCGTACATTCTGGAGGGCTGGAGGCGGCGCCGACTGGCCCTCAATGGCGCTCAATCTTCCGGGACGGGGCCAGGAGCTGAAGTCCCAATGTCCGCTTCACCTGCTTCGCTCGGTCGGCCGGCGAAGGCCACGATCCAGACCAGGCCGAGCGCTTTGGTCTACCGCCGAACACGTCCTCAGAAGAGTTCAGCCGCGGTACGCACTTATAACGTCAAGCGCACTTTCCATCCCTCGACACTCGGCACGACGACACCTGCTACGTCGGACCAGCCCGGGCGTCCTGCTTCCCGCCACTGTTCGATCCACCCACTGAGCACTCGCACCGCCTCGGCGTCACCCGAGATGACCAGTTCGTCGTCCGTGAGGACAGCGGCCCCGTCTTCATTGGCCATACCGATGCTGGTGAAGCGATCAGAGAGCCCGGCAGTAGCCAACTCGTCCGGAACGGTGGCATACAGCCAAGCCCTGAAGTCGTCGAGTTCTTCCGCCGCTTCAAGCGGCGTGTTCGACACGACAGACGCGGACCTGAGCCGGTCCAGTACCAGTCCGAGCGCCCCGGGGACCTCCCGTGGCGCCAAGCTGCTGATCCACCACGGTTCGGCATCGTCAGGGACGTGGGATGCCCCAACGTAGCGGAGTGGCAGCCCGAAGACGGTGACAGGTTCGGGATGCATCTCGATGTACCCACCGGGCCGCACCGAGACAACCTTCGGCTGCCCGTCCGTCACTGTGATGGCAACGATCGCGTGCGCAGTCGCAAGCTCGGCGACCTTGACCGGTGCCACGATGACGGCGTCCCGGGCAATCTGGTCGATCCAAGCAGACGGGATCACGTGCGGGGTCGCCCAGGCCACGACACGGTCGTAAGGCGCCCCGCCCGGGTCGCCCGCATAACCATCACCGTTGCTCACAGTCACGTTTGTAACGCCGGCCACCTCCAGGCGAGCATGCGCGCGCGGCACCAGGTCGGCGAACACCTCGACCGACCTCACCAGTCCGCTCGGGCCGACAAGGTTGGCGAGCAGCGCGGACGTGTACCCGGATCCGGTGCCGATCTCTAGGACGCGGTGTCCGGGCCGGACATCGAGGTCTTCAAGCATCTTCTGGATCGAAGCGACGCTGGAAGACTGAGGGAGTGTGGAGCCGTCCGGCTCAGTGACGAAGTGGTCGTAGTCGACAGCGGCGACCGCGTCGGCAACGGCGGTGGTCATGGGTGGCTCCTTCGAGTCCGGGCGGGGATCGTCATGGTTCGCAGGAAAGAAGGCGTGGTCGCGGGTTCGTCGACCGGAACGCCGTCGGCCTCGACCCACGCATGGAACGTGTACGGGTGGACCTGCACGCCGTGGCACCACACCACGGCTCGCCCGCGTAGGGCTGCCAGCCACGTCGTCGTCAGTGAGATCTCGAGACAGGCTGCTCGACCTGGCCACCAGGTCGCCGCGCGGCGAACGGTCCGCATCAACGCGTGGGCCTGATCCGCTGTCGCCAGCTCATGCGCGCGACCGTTGAAGCACCTCGTGGCCGCGAGTACGACCCGAAGAGGCAAGAGCCTCAGGAAGGCGATCACCAGCACCAGGACGATGATCGCCAGCATCGTCTTTGATCTGGACGTCCGCGCGATCTGTGGAGCCGCCATCGTGACGCTCATGTCTCCGCCTCCTGGATGAGGTGGCCGCCGAGCAGGGTGGCGCGCAGATGTTCGGTCCAGGACACGGCCTGCGTGTAGTCCTGTCGCGCGAGGCGCTCGACGATGTCTGGTATCGATCCGCCCGGCCCGTCCACGAGCGTGCAGAGCAATGCGGCAGCGGTGGGGTTCAGGGCGTAGACACGGTCACGCGCAACGTCGATCAGCACGCTGCCACCATCAGGCGTCGGTGTGGACGTGACGTGGTCGGCCAGTCGATAGCGGGGCGTCATCTGCTGCCTCCCCTCGGGTGATCCAGGAAATGCGGGAACGAGCCTCTTCGGAGCGAAGCCAGACCTCGGTAGCGATCAGGTCGTTGATGCCGGCCAGGCGGACATCGGCACCGCGGATCGCCCGGTCGAGCACCATGGCTGCGTGCCCGTGTTCGACCAGTCCGGAGCCGACCATTCGCGAGCTCGCGAAGAGGGCACGCAGGTCGCCGGCGTTGCGGGACAGGCCCGCGTAGTGGAGCGCGGTGTAGTCACCCTTGGTGGACCGGTCCAGAACCGATGCAGGAACGTGCTGGTTCAGGGCCGCCCGCAACAGAGGCTTGGCGACGAAGGCGCTGGTGCGTTCTCGCACGGGTACCGAGAGGCACGCACGCACCACACCATCGGTCACGAAGGGAGCTATCTGACGCAGACCATGCGCCTGAGTTATCTCCAGATCAATGCGGTGGTCCCTGCCGAACGTCAGGACTGCGTTGCCGGCGATGCGATCCCCGATTGGTCCCTCGTCTCCGGCGACGTCGTCGGGCAAAGGCACACAGTCAGCGGCCGCACGGCGGCCCTCGATGGTAAGCCAGGCGGCGTCGGGTGCTCCGAACCACCGCAGCCGGCCTGCCGCTCCTTGGTGCGACGAACGACCGGTACGAAGCTCACGGACGAGTCTTCTCAGTGCGTACCGCTCCGACGTCCTGGCCAAGCGTGTGGCCGCGACGACGATCGGGAGCGGTGCTCCCGTGCGCAGCTGTGCCCAAGCACGCGCTTCGCGGGCGAGGCGCGGTACGTCACGGCCGAGATCCGCAAAATACGCCAGCGACCCGGACAGGACGGCGTCACCGCCATCGCCCGTCAGATGAACAGAAGATCCGAGGTCCACCAGCTGTTGATGCCACCAGCGGGTGCGGGCAAACAAGACGGCGTCGGACCACGGCTCGTCGGTATACGGGACCCGGTCAAGGTCCGTGTAGGGAAGGACTGCTTCGGGGATCTGACGCACCTCGTGCCGGAGCATCGGCAGCGTCGCGGCGATCCGCGTGGCGTGTGCGAGGTCCTCATTGCCCGCCTGTGCCGCATCAAGGGTGAGCCCGATCAGCGGCACCGCTTGTGCGGCAAGCGCCGCGACGGAGCTTGAGTCAAGGCCGCCTGAAAGGTCTGCGGTGACACGCCCGGTCAACGGAGCATCCACCTCGGCACGCAGCGCCTCGTGCAGCCGGGCGCCACCCGCAGAGAGACTCAGCTCAGTGTTCCTCTGTGGCCGGTCCACGGTCGTCGGCTCGTGGCCGGACCGCAGGACGAGCATCCTCGTCGGCGGCACCGCCGCAACACGTTCGTACGCCGATCGTGTCGAGCGCGGAACGACGTCCGGACACGACAGTCGTAGTGCCAGCCATCCCGGATCGACTCCGGTGCCGAGCAGATCGGCCAGGACGTGCGACGACGACGCAAAGTGTGCGGCGCCGTCATGGACCGCGTGGAACACGAGGCGGGTCCCGGCGACGTCACCAGTGACGATGGTCTTCCGGGCATCCGCCCAGACGACGTGGCTGTTCCCACCCCGGTCGATCAGCGGCTCGACCTCCAGCCCGCTGGCGAACCGACGTGCCTGGCGAGCCAGGTCTGTGTGGCCACACGTGACCTCGCCCAGAACGACGCACCACCAGTCCGGACCATCGAGGACGTGCACCTGATCGTCCGGCCAGTCAGCGAACAACCACACCACTGCGTACCGTGACCGCAACAAGCGACTGCCCGCAGGACGGGACGGGAGGCCCGTCCCCGTCGCGATCGATCCACCAAAGCTACGCATCGGATCAGGCCCCCCGTCTCGTCGCTGCAGGTCGGTCAGTAGTAGTACTTCTTCATGTCGGCGGTGTCGTTCTTGCCCTGGCCCAGCGTCAGGCGCGTGAGGGTGCCCAGCTCAGTCACCACCGGCGGCTCGACGGCCACGGTGTCGACGTCGGCGCGTACATCCGAGGACTTGGTCTCCATCGCATACTCCTTCTCGTGAGGTGTCCGAACGGCCGTGGAGCTGGCCGCGAGCAGACGACGGTTTCGGACCGTCGCTAGCCTGTTGGACCCATCGAATCCGAGCAGGAGTGCCCAGCCCATCGCAGCGATAGCGCAGTGCTGTAGCAGAGTTGTGGCATCAAGCCCGTGACCAGTGCCGATACCGCGAGCCCGCGGGAGGCCGACGCCGGCGGCCACATGACCCAGGGCCGAGGTTCCCGGCCCTGGGTCAGGTCAGACCGTCAACGGAGTCACGCGTCGTGGGATCCGTCGCTGTCGGACGCAGACTGCGGTTCACGGGAGAAGGTGCGCATTGGGTTCACGCGCAGCGGCGGCCAGTTCGGCCAGCTCAAGGACCTCACGGCCAGCGGCACGCAGTGTCTCGGCACCGACGCAGTCGACAAACAAGTCGGGCTCGCGCCACGCAAACACGACCCGCGGGATTCCGGCCTGCAGGATGTGCTGGGTGCAGGTGACGGGGCGTGACGCACGCGTGCTGCACGGTTCAAGCGAGGTGTAGAGCGTGGCAGTGGCAAGCAGGTCGCGATCCGCCTCGGAGACATCCGCCAGCGCGGCTTCTTCGGCGTGCTCGTGAGGATCGCCCCGGCGCGACCACCCCGTGCCCAGCACCGTCCCATCATCGGCCACGATCATCGCCCCGACCGAGAACGCAGTCTCGGACGGAGGGCAGCGCCATGCCAGTCCGATGGACTGCTCGAGAAGAGCCCTGTCTCGGGACTCGCGAAACTCGTTCATCGCTGCGGAAGGTAGCGCAGCAGCACGCAGTCACCGATAGCACGCGTCTCGACAAGAGCCATTCGATGCTTGCTGTCTTGCGGGAAGCCGCTGGGGTTGACGAAGCGCGGTGCGCTCGCATCGCCGACAAAGAACGGTGCGAACACCACGTGCAGCTCGTCCACGAGTCCAGCGGACAGGAACATCGTATGAATCGTCCCGCCGCCTTCGACCATCAAGCGCTCCACGCCACGCTCGGCCAGGTCGGCCAGGACATCGGCCGGATCGACACCGTCCCCGAGTCCCACGACCGTAGCGGCAGGTCCCATCCGATCGGACAAGGCCGGTGCAGCGGCAGCCGTGGTGTACACGATCTTGTCGATGTCACCGGTCGCGAAGAACTTCGCTTGGGGATCGACATCTCCGCTGGCCGTGATCGTCACCTTTACGGGGGTCTCCGGCTGCCCGTCGGCAAGCCGCTTCGCACGACGATCCTCCGAGCGGACCATCAGACGAGGGTTGTCCGCCCGGATCGTGCTCGCCCCCACGAGGATCGCGTCGACACCGGCACGCACGCTGTCGACCCTGTCGAAATCCTCGTCGTTGGACAACAGCAACCGCTCAGGCGTCGCGTCGTCGATGTACCCGTCCAGACTCGCCGCCACAGAAAGCACGACATACGGTCGGCTGGTCAATTTCGGGCCTCCACCTTCATCGAGACGATGCGCTCTACGAGCATTCCGTACTGTGCCGCGTTCTCACAGGCCCCGATCTCGTCGAGAACGGACCCCGCAAGGCCACCATGATGACGTGGATCAGCTCGCATCTGTTCGTAGCAGCGACTCGCGGTGCCGCCGGTGCGGGGGAACGGCACGATCGTCTTGCCAGCCTGCCGTGCGAGCGTCACCTCCGCAGCGGTCCCCGCTCCACCACCGACGACGAGGAACAGGTCCGCGCCACGGACCACGTTCTCGTGCTCGAACAGCGCCGCAGTCATGGTGAATCCAGAAGGTCGGAACTGGTCCGCCACGTACGTCATGACTTCGATGCCCACGCCGATCGGACCATGGTTGACGTCGAGGTTCTCCGACACCACGAGCCGGGCAAGCTCGGCGACTGTCGCATCGATTAGTCCTGCGTCGCTGCCCGCGACCCGGCTGCCGCAGATTGCGATACGTAACCTCGACTGCTTGCGCCCACCAGTGTCAGCATGCTCATCGACATTACGGATCATCACGTCAAGGTCGTCAACCGAGAGCTGAAGGACGTTGGCGAGACGCGGCCGGAACCACGCCAAGGGCTGGGTCTCGCCGGACTCCCAGCGAGCGACCGTGGTGCGCTCAATTCCCAGCCGCTCGGCAAGTGCCTCCTGGCTCAGGCCCAGTGCCCGACGTCGGCCTGCCAGCCGATCACGTCGCCGCTTCATCCCCGTACCCCTGTCCGCAATCCCCCGGAACGCACAACGCGGCGTCCGTGGGGCAACGATGCCGCGCCCGCACTACGAACGCCAGCAACCAGGCCGGGGCGCGGCCGCACAGGGCAGTTTCTCGTTGACCGAAGCGCCTCATCCCAGCCCGGCCACCCTTGACACGCTCCCCCACCTCCCAACACCGTGGTCGAACTGGGAGCGCTTCCACAATGTTCCAGTTCTGTGCACGTCCCATGCAGCACCGCGACGAACACGCAATGACGCGTTCGCAGAGACCTTGGGAGAACCCGCATGAAACGACCCCGCCGGCTCCTGGCCGCACTCACCGCGTGCGCACTCGGCACCGCCCTCCTCAGCAGCGGCGGCGCCACCCACGCCTGGGCGGCCAACGACGTCCTCGGCCCCGGGACCACGCTCTACAACAACCCCCAGAGCTCCACGAAGGAGGCGGCGCACGACCTCCACGGGCAGGCCAAGCGCGACGCGCTGCTGCTCAGCACGATCCCCAGCTCCACCTGGTTCACGGACGGCACGCCCGCCGAGGTCAAGAAGGACGTCCACAAGCTGGTCAAGCGCACCGGCACCAAGGTCCCCGTGCTGGTCGCGTACAACATCCCGTTCCGCGACTGCGCGCTCTACTCGGCCGGCGGCGCCCGTGACGTCGAGGAGTACAAGGCGTGGATCGACGGCTTCGCGGCCGGCATCGGGCGCGAGTCGGTCGCTGTCGTCCTCGAGCCGGACGGGCTCGGCGTCATCCCCTGGTACACGACGCTGGACGGGCAGCTCGAGAACTGCCGGCCACCCGAGTACGACCCCGAGACCACCGGCCGGGACGCCGCGGCGGAACGCTTCGAGATGCTCAACTACGCCGTCGACCGGCTGCAGGAGCTGCCGAACGCCGTCGTGTACCTCGACGGCACGGGCGCGTCCTGGCTGAACGTCGGTGAGTCCGCCGACCGGCTCGTCAAGGCCGGCGTCGAGCGCGCGGACGGGTTCTTCCTGAACGTGTCCAACTACGAGTTCACCGAGAACAGCGTCGCCTACGGCACCTGGGTGTCCCAGTGCATCGCCTACGTCACCCACGTAGCGCCCGGCGACTACGCGGGCTGCGGCAACCAGTACTGGAGCGGCGGTCCGGCGAACGACTGGACCGGCGTCACCCTGTCCAACCAGGGCGTCTGGAGCCCGACGGCGACAGACCCGGCGCTGAACACGGCCGGCATCGACTCCCGCTACGAGCTGGTGCTGGGCGACGTCGAGCCCACCACGCACTTCGTCGTCGACACCAGCCGCAACGGCCGCGGCGCCTGGGCCGCGCCCGCGGGGGTCTATCCCGACGCCGAGACGTGGTGCAACCCGCCGGACCGCGGACTGGGCCTGCGGCCCACGACCGACACCGGCAACGAGCTGGTCGACGCCCTGCTGTGGATCAAGATCCCCGGCGAGTCCGACGGCGAGTGCTTCCGCGGACTCGGCGGACCGGAGGACCCCGAGCGCGGCATGGTCGACCCGCCCGCCGGCCAGTGGTTCCCCGAGCAGGCACGGGAACTCATCGAGCTCGCCCAGCCGCCGCTCCACACCCACCCCTGACGGCGTCCGCCACTGAGGGCGCCGCGCCACCACCACCCGCCACACCTACCAACGGAGGCACGCATGCGATCAACGACGACCCAGCACCGCTCCCCCTCCCGACGCCGACGCCGAATCCTGGGCCTGGCCCCGGCGCTGGCCCTCGGCCTGCTGCTCGGCCTCTCGGCGACACCAGGCCTGACGCCCCCGGCCGCCGCGGTCGGTGGCAGCTTCACCGACAACCTCGACACCTACAACACCGGACGCTGGCACAAGGCCGACGGCTGGACCAACGGCGGCATGTTCAACGCGGGCTGGCGGGCCGACCACGTCTGGCACAACGGCGGCGTCCTGGGCCTCAACCTGGACAACTCTTCCTGCCCGGGCGGCTGCTCCGGCAGGCCGTACGCCTCCGGGGAGTACCGCAGCAACGAGCTGTACTCCTACGGGCGCTTCGAGGCCCGGATGAAGGCGGCGTCCGGGTCCGGGATCGTCACCTCGTTCTTCACCTACACCGGGCCGAGCGACGGCCAGCCGTGGGACGAGATCGACGTCGAGATCCTCGGCAAGAACACGTGGCAGATGCAGACCAACTACTTCACGAACGGCGTCGGCGGCCACGAGTCGGTCATCAACCTCGGCTTCGACGCCGCGGCCGGGTACCATGACTACGCCATCGAGTGGTGGAACGGCGGCACGATCAACTGGTTCGTCGACGGTCGCCTCGTCCACCAGGAGAACGGCTCGCGCGGGCCGCTCCCCACCCGCCCGCAGCGCATCATGATGAACCTGTGGCCGGGCACCGGCGTCGACGGCTGGCTCGGGCCGTTCAACTACACCGGCCAGCGGACGGCGACCTACGAGTGGGTCAGGTACACGCAGTACTGATCCCGCCCGGAGCAGGGTCAGGCCCAGCCCGGCGCCGATGCCCGCACGACCAGGCGGGTCGGCAGGATGACCGGGGTCGGCGACTCACCACCGATCAGGCGCACCAGCATCGTGGCCATCTCCTGACCGAGGCCACGGATCGGCTGGCTGACGGTGGTGAGCGCCGGCTCCGTGTGCCGGGCGATCTCCAGGTCGTCGAAGCCGACCACCGCGACGTCGTCGGGCACGCGCCGTCCCTGCGCCTTGAGGGTGCGGACGGCGCCGGCCGCCATGTTGTCCGAGGCGGCGAAGACGCCGTCGAGGTCGGGGTGCACGGCGAGCAGCCGCTCCATCGCGCGGGCACCGCCCTCGAAGCTGAAGTCGGCGTGCTCGACCAGGTCCGAGCGACGTCCCGCCACCGCCATGGCGTCGACGAACCCGTCGTACCGGGCGACCGACGCCTGCAGGTCCATCGGGCCGGTGATGGTGGCGATGCGGGTGCGCCCGGATCCGAGCAGGTGCTCGGCGGCGAGGCGGGCACCGCCCCGGTTGTCGACGTCGACGTACCACCGCGCCTCGCCGCGCAGCGGCCGGCCGCCGACCACGACCGGCAGCTCGGTCGCCGCCACGAGCCGGTTCAGCGGGTCGTCCCCGCGCAGGGCCATGAGCATCAGCCCGTCGGAGCGCCGGGACCGCAGCACGCGCTCGAGCCGGGCCTGGCCGCGCTCCGACGACGCGAGCATGAGCGTCAGGTCCAGCTCCGACCGGTCAAGGGCACCCGCCACGCCGACGAGTACCTGGGAGAAGAAGGGGTCGCCGAACAGCGCGGGGTCGTCGTCGGACACGGCGAGGACGACCGAGCCGCCCGTGCTCGTCGCCAGGGCGCGGGCCGTCGCGTTCGGGACGTAGCCGAGCTCGGTCGCCGCCCGGGCGACCGCCTCTCGCTTGGCCGGACTCACGTTACGGGCGTTGTTCATCGCCCGGGACGCCACCGAACGCGACACCCCTGCCCGCTGCGCGACCTCGTCGAGGGTGGGCACCTTGAGCACGCGGTCGGGCATGCGGCTCAGCCTAGTGCGGGACGTCGCGACGTCGGCCCGGACGCAACGGGACTTTGGTCCCTGGCGGGGCGGCCGTCACCCGGCGACGCTGGATCAGTGCTCACCGCGACAACGGTGGGGGAAGAGACCACCGACCGACGGGACCGAGGCATGAACCGTGCGTGGAAGGCCGCGATGGAGCTGCTCGACGCCGGCGGTATCCGGCGCGACAACCCGGCCGCCGCTTTCGACGTCGCGCACTCCACGCCGACGGGTCCATGGCCTGAGGTCCCCGGGTATCTCGTGCCCGGCGGGGACTACGCGGTCCGTCGGATCATCGAGGAGCTGGCACGCGCGAAGTCGCTGGCCGATCAGCTGGCCAGCCGGCTGGGGCGAGCTGCCACGCCGTCGTCGCGCGCCTAGCTCTGGGAAGCCGCCACCTCCACCGGCCTGCCCTCATCCACGCGCCGGACCCCTCGCAGGTTGAGACGGTACCTGGACCCGGATCGGCGTTTGATCTAGCGCGCGTTCAGTTCGTCGAGCGTGCGATGGCCCCGCTCGACCACCGCCGGAACGGCATCGTGACGCCCGAGACGGACGGGGATCTCGAGCATGTGCAGGATGTGCGCCGCGGCGAGCATCACCGCTCCGTCCCCGCCGACCAGGTCGACGATTCTCGTCCACAGCCGCCCTCGGACGCCGTCCAGCAGCGGATCCTGGAAGGTGTACCACGCGAGGGCGGTCAGATCCGTTGCCCGCGTGCCGCTCCCTGCGTTCCCGATGTCCACGACCGCCACCACCGCATCGTCGCGGACCAGGATGTTGCTGGGAGTCGCGAGATCGGCATGGACCATGTCAGGTGCCTCTGGTGGTGGCGGGACGGCGGCACACACGAGGCGCAGGCGCTCGACCAGGGTCGACACCTCGGAGGAATAGCCCGAGAGTCCGGCAATGGACCGGCGGAGGAACGACTGCTCCGGCGTCTCGTCGAGATCCGGCCGGGCGGCATCCTGGCCGGTGGCGACCCGCCAGGCGTACGACCAGTGGTCGTACGGCTCGGAGGCCTGGCCGGCCTGGAGCTCTATGATCTCCATCAGCTGCTCGACGAGGGACGAGGTCAACTCGGGCGCGGGAGCGGCGTCGACGAGGTCCGTCAGGTGCCACACCTGCGTGGCCGTGGCCCCCACCCCGAGCCAGGCCGGGGTCGGATAGCCGCGCCCACGCATGTGCTCGACCACTCTCTGGGCACGCAGTGTCTCGTCCAGGTGGCCGGGGTGTGCGCGGGGTACTGCCTTGAGCACGGCATCCGCTCTGCCGGCCAGGCGAACACGTACGGCACCTCCGTTGACGCCTCCGGGTAGGCGGCCGAGGAGGGTGACCTCTGTCCCGAGCACGCCGGCGACGTCGTCCAGGACCTCGCGCTCGTCGGTCATGGCCTGGTGACGTGAAGGACTCACGCGGCCAGTATGCCGGGAGCCTCCTCACGAGGGGCGTCAGCCGGTGACCACCTTGTCGTCGACCGCGGGACCACGAATGGTCAGGCCCCGTGCTGGGTACCGCACAGCGACAAGCGCATGGGAGACGCCTGCACCGACTGTCAGCGCCTCCCCTGCCGCCACCGTGATCCGCGATCCGTCGACCTCCACGTCGATGGCGCCCTCCAGTACGACGTAGACCTCGTCGCTCGACCGATGCAGGTGTGTCCCGTCGTCGGCGAACGGTTCGTCGACGCGCCAGTGCAGGACCTGGAGCCGATCCGAGCAGAAGCCGTCGGCCGATGGCGGCCGCGGGCCGGCGATCACCGTCAGCCGGCCCTCCAACGAGATCTTCCGGAACGGCATCGAGGCAGTCTGCCAGGCGGCTCAGCCGTGCGGCGGTAACCTGCCCGATCTCGCCTCGGGCAAGATGTGGCGCGTGAGCAGGATGGCCGACGAGGACAACAGTCGCTGGTTCGGCGTCGCCGACGGCGCGGATCGCAGCACCACCGAGGCTGCGATCAGGGGCGCCCTGATCGCCCAGCGCGACCGCTTGGCCAGGGTCGAGGTCGACATCTACTCCGACCGCGACTGGCCGGAGAGCGTGGGCAACACCGTTCGGCGGGCCGAAGACCGTCTGGCAGCGAACCGAGGCAGTGACATCTCACTCACGCTTGATCCCCGCGTCCACGAGGACTTCGATCTCGCTCTGACGCTGTCGCCGTTCAGCATCGGCTGCACCGGCATCGGCGTACATGGTCGGCCCATCTGGGATGCGAACGACACAGGCACCAGCGCTGCCTTCGCGCTCGCCCCCGCCGAGGAGGCCGCCGTGCGGTCCGCCATCGCCGACAACGGCGGCGATCCGGACAGCCTGACGAGCCTTTCGACCATCCACCTCAGCCGCCACGCGATCGGCTACACCGTCGTGGGCGGCACAACACCCGCCGAGGAACAGTGGCAGCCGCCCGACGGATGGCGCGCGTACGAGCAGACCATCCGACTGGGCTCCGGCGCCGACCTCTGGGACATGGCCTCGGCGGCGGTGCTCTCCTGGGGCATCAAGACCCGCAGTGGCTTCGCCGTCGACCCGCCGCTCGCCGCCAAACAACAAGCACGTCCGGGCGAGCGTTACTGGCTCGTCGCCCGCATCGGCCCCTTCCGCGTGCGCGAACCCGTCGAGATCATCACGACGGTCTCGACCGACGCCCGGGCCGCACTTGCTTACGGCACCCTGACGGGTCACCCGGTCTCCGGGGAGGAGGCGTTCATCGTCCACCGGGACGACGACGGGACCGTGAGCCTCACGCTGCGCTCCCTCACCCGTGCTGGGCGTGGCCTGTGGCGAGGGCTCTTCCCGTTCGTCCTGATCGCCCAACGCGCCTATCGACGGCGATACCTCCGGTCCCTGGGGCCGGATGGTTCAACCGGCGCCCCATCGCGGCGCTAGGGTCTCGGCCATGCCAGTACCGGACGTCATCCCGATCGCCTACAGGCCGGACTACCGCACCGACACGATCGGCCGCTTCGAGGGCGGCCAGTTCTTCGCGTGCGTCACGTCCGCGTTCCGCCAGGGCTATACCCACGCGTGGGGGCCGTGGGAGGACCACAAGCACATCTTCGCCGTCCTGCACAGGTTCGACGCCGAGGGGCACCACGTCGGCTCGGACATCTGGCGCGCCGGATCCTCCGGCGAGGAACGCCGACTGCAGGACACCGCGCCTGGCGACGCCCCGGTGACCCGGGCGTACGCGCGACTCGACCAGCTTCTCGAGTCACTGCCAGGTCGTGAGTACACGGACATCGCGATCCGCCCGTTCCAGATCGAGTTCGACGAGGTTCTCTTCGGGCTGGTGATCGAACAGCACGGCGAGGACGAGACCGACGACAACTGGGCCGAGCTGTACCCGAACCAGCTCGGATTCTCCGAGCCGTGGGACGGCATCTACGACACGTGACCCGGATGCGTTGACGGCAGGCGTCACGGCTTCCCCGCGGGCCTCACCGTCGCGAGGATGTCGTCCCACGGAAAGTCGTCCGCCGCCCCATCACCCGGCTCGTGCGGCTCGCTCGGACCGATCACGACGTTCACGCCCCACTCCTTGAGGGTGGTCAGACTCCCCTGGTAGGTGGGGTGGGCGGCGAACCGGACGTTCGTGTAGGGCGCCGCGGTGATCGGGACACCCCGGCCGACCTGCTCGGCGAGGCGGGTCAGGACGTACGTGTCCGCAATGCCGAGTGCCCACTTGGTGATCGTGTTGTAGGTCGCCGGCGCCACGATCACGGCGTCCGGATCGGGCAGCGAGTACCCGACCGTCGTGTGGAAGTCCGTCCGCACCGGGCGCCCCGTCGCTTTCGCGATCTGCCGTATCGCCTCCGGGAAGCTGTCCACCGCCTGCTCGGTGGCCAGGACGTGCACGTCCCAGCCCTGGTCGGCAGCGAGCGGCAGAAGCCGGGACGGCACCTGCCGGGTCGCTCCGGCAGCGGTCACCACGACGTACAGCACACCCAGACTCATGGCCCGGAGGCTACTGGGTCACCACCTGGTCGGATCAGTCCGGCGGTCAGCCGGCGCGTTCGAGCAGCCGATCTCTGAACCCCCGCGCCCGGGCGACGATCAGCCACGCCACGACCGGTCCAGCGGCCGCCATGAGCCAGGAGAACATCCAGGTCTTGTCGTCGGGGTAGTAGACGGTCTCACCACCAGGTGCGACGACGACGGGGTACACCGTCACCCCGGTAGCCCTCGGCGGGTCGCCGCTGCCGCCCAAGCTCCAGAGACTCGCGTCAGCGAGCTCGTAGGTTCCGTCGTAGGACCGGAACTCACCGTCGTTCCAGCTGCAGCGCCGGAAGCACTCGGGACCGTACGAGGTGAACTCCCCTCGGATCCCACCGTGCGTCGCCCGCCAGCTGTCGATCGTCATGGAGGCGCCTGCGGCGACGAGCGCGAGCGCCAGGGCGACCCCGAGCACCCCTGCCGGTACGACGATCAGCCAGAGGGTCAGGTGTCGACGCAAGCGAGTCGGCGGCATGACCAGGGACCTTATCGGTACCCCGGATCAGCCGAACGTCCCCAGCGCCCCGAGATCAACCCCGTCGATCTGCTCAGCGGTAGACCGCGCCATCCCGACCAGCTCCGACATCGGCACCACCGCCCGGCTCGTCGCACCCAGGTCTTCGTGTGCCTCCTTCGACCACAGCGGCGGGTAGAAGTTCAGCCCGCTGTCGCCGCTCAGGCCGCGGGTCTCGGCGTCCCAGCCGTCCCACCGCAGGCCCTCCGTGAAGTCGGCCAGCCCGCCGTCGAGCACCCACGCGAGCCACGCCGCGTAGCCCGCTTCCAGCGGCTCCCACTGGAGCGTGTCAGGCGCGAGATAGGTCATCTCGCCGGGATTCCCCGGCCGCCCGACCGATCCGGGGTGCGGCCCGTTGAGCACGTACGTCCCGCCAAGCACGTCGTGCGCGACGACGAGCCCGTGCGCCGCATACCAGGAGGTCTCGGGCACGAGCGGGAACTCGTTCACCCCGGCCAGCCCCGGCACGCTCCCCGAGCCACCCGGGCTCCCGTACACCCGCAACCACCCGTGATCGATCAGCAGCCCACCGGTATGCACGACGACGGCGCCCAGGTACGACGCCGTCGTCACCTGGAGCTGTTCGAGCGTGCGCCGGCTGGTCGCGTCGTCGGGGGCAAGGATCTCGACGGAGACCGAAGCCTCGCCGACGAGCCTCTGGAGCTCCGGCCAGGCAGGACGCTGCGTCGCGGTCAGGTTCTCGAACAGTCGCACACTCGATCGTAGTCCGGCGTCGACCACCCCGAGCCCCTCGGCAAGCGGGCCGGTTGACCCTCGACCCGCTCGATCCCCCAGGCTCCCAGCCATGCCCGTCAAGCTCCCCCGCGCCTGGCTCGCCTTCCTCGCCGCGAGCACCCTCAGCCAGCTCAGCAGCACCGTCCTCTGGTTCGCCCTCGGCTGGGCCGCGGCGTCGCACGGCGGCCAGGTCGCGGCGCTCGTCCTGACGGCGTCCGGCCTGCCGCGGCTGCTCCTGGTGCTGGTGGGCGGCTCGGTCGCGGACCGGGTCGGCGCCCGACGCCTGCTCCTGTGCACCGAGTCCACCATGGTCGCGGTCTGCCTGGCCCTCGCGATCGCGCTCCGCGCCACCGGTCCGACGCCGTGGCTCCTCCTCGCCGCCGCCCTCGCCTCCGGCGTGGTCTCCGCGTTCTCCCTGCCCGCCCTCGGCTCGATGCCCCGCCGCCTCGTGGACGACGCCGCACTCCCCCACGCGATGGCCCTCCGCCAGGGCCTGAGCCAGGCGGTGCTGCTGGTCGGCGCCCCGCTCGGCGGCATCCTGGTCGCCACCGTCGGCCTGCCCGCGATCGCGGTCGCCGACGCCGCCGGCTTCGCCGTCGTCCTGCTCGTCCTCTCGGTGATCCGGCCCGCGCGCAGCGTCGGCCCTTCTGCGGAGCCGTTCTGGCGCTCCCTGTCCGACGGCGCCCGCGTGGTCGCCCGGACGCGCGGCCTCGCGGCGGCACTCGGGCTGACCGGTGCCGTGGCCGCCGCCGTGCTGCCGGTGTCGTCGCTGCTCGTGCCGCTGCTGGGGCAGGCCTCCGGGTGGGGCGCCGGGACGACGGGGGTCGTGGTCTCCGCGCAGGCCGCAGGGTCGATCGGCGCCGCGCTCGTCGTCGCCCGGACCGGGACGACCCGCCGGACCGGGCGGGCCGTGGCGCTGGGGCTGGCAGCGACGTCGGCCGGCGTGGCGTTGCTCGCCTCCGCGAACACGCCGGTGCTCGTGGCCAGTGCGGCCGTCGTCGTCGGGGCGGGGACGGGCGTCGCCGTCGCGCACCTGGCGCCGTTCGTGCTGGGCAGCGCGCCCCGCACCCACCTGGCGCGGGTCCAGGCGTGGACGGTGCTGGCGCAGCTCGCGCCGGTCGTGGTGTCCAACAACCTGCTCGGCGCGCTCTCCGAGCAGGTCTCCCCCGGTGCCGCCCTGGGCTGCTGCGCCGTCGTGCTCGGACTCTGCGCCGCGGCGGCAACGCGGCTTCGCGCGGGCCGCGCGGTCGTGACCGACGAACCGTCGTCGTGAGCCGACTGGACCCTCGACCGGGTCGAGGGTCGATGCTGTACCCGTGCACCTCGCAACGATGCTGACCGTCGGCGCGTTCTCGCGCGCGTCGGGCCTCCCCGTCAGCGCCCTCCGCTATTACGACGCCGCCGGCCTGCTCCGCCCCACGCGCGTCGACCCCGCCACGGGCTACCGCTGGTACGCGCCCGACCAGGTGGAACGCGGCCGGCTGGTCGCCCGGATGCGCCAGACGGGCATGCCCGTCGCCGACATCTGCCGCGTCATCACCAGCGACTCCGTGACCGCCCGCCGGGTCGTCGACGCGCACCAGCGCCGGCTGGAGGCCGAGCTCGCCACGGCGTCCGCCCACCTCACCGACGTGCGCGAGCTCCTGGCGACGACCACCCACTTCACGGTCGACGCCGCGGCGCTGCGCGCCGCGCTCGGATCCGTGCGGCACGCCGTCGGGCACCACCCTGACTGGCCGGCCCTGCACGGCGTGCTGTTCGACGTCGACGACGCCGGCCTCCGGCTCGTCGCCACGGACCGCCACCGGATGGCCGTCGCGGGCGTGCCGGTGGCGTGTGTGACGGGTCCGGCGGTCCGTGTCATCGTGCCGGTCACGGTCGTGGACGCCTATCTGGACCGCGCGGAGACGAGCCGGGTCGACGTGTCCCTCGCCGCGCACCGAATAGTTCTTGGCGGCCTGGACGGCGGGCCCGTCGATGCACTGTTCCCCGACTACCAGGCACTTCTCGCGGCGCATGCGTCTTGGCCGGGAGAGCCCGTCCCCGCCGGCATGACCGTACCGGCGCCTGAACTGCTGGAACAGGTCCTGCGGAACCCCGCAAGGAGCGGGGCGGAGGCCGGACGGCGCGACCTGGTCCTGATCGGCCTCGATCCCGCCGAGGTCCGTGTCGGCGACGCGCCGGGCACCATCGCCTTCGACCGGGCGTACCTCACCGAAGCCGTCCGCTCCTTCGGCGACGCCGACCTGCTGCTCACCGTCGGCGAGCGCGACGCGATGCGCCTCGCCGCGGTGCACGGTCCGAACGCCGTCGTCCTCCTCATGCCGGTACGGCGGGACAGTTGGGTCGCTTGAGCCAGGTCGTTCCTTTTGGGGAACCGCGAACGTTGTATACCCATGGCAAGTCTTGCCATCGATCTATCTTGGATCCAGAGGAGTCGGCTCTCGATCACCAAGAAGCCTGCGCAGCAATACCGCTGCCTCGGCCCGAGAAGTATCGGACAAGCGTGCAAAATCTCCAAAAGAAATTCCGAGAGTAAACGTGCGCATGCGCAAATCATCGCCGTCCGGGACCACGGAGCACCGATACCAACCAGGATACTCGAGTGAAAACACAGTTATAAGAGCGTGGTCAATACTATCCGCGTGATCGGCGATCCAACGAGGCCGCCCAGTCGCACTGACTTCGTCGCCATTTAGCGCCGCATTCTGTAATTGAACGAGAGTTGAGACCGATGCAGTCTTGACGTTCCCGGGAAAACATTCGGGCCTAGCCGAAATGGCGGCCATCGTCGCTCAAACAACGCAGTCAACCCTCGAAGTTGGCAAGGCATTTCCCACGTGCTGGACGGCGCCGAGTGCCATTCAGCGCCGCGGTCGTGCCCATGAGTGATCTGCGTTCCGAACTGCGGCGCCGCTGGTCAGAGGAAAGGAATAGCAGATAGCACCGCGGTCCTTGCGTCCGGTCGGCAGGTTGTCTACGCCAGGTCCCGAGCCGATGTGGTGTCACAGCACGACTGGGCCGAGTCCCGCTATGCGACCGAGCTGATCACCCGGACCTGCCATTCCCAAACCTGCCCACCTGAACAGCACCAGGACTTGGCCATGGCGTCCGGGCGCGCGGTCACACTGGTGCTAACCTACGCGCGCCACAACCTGCCCTAGTAGGTCACCAGCGATGGCGACATCAACTTCCATACCACCGATAGTCGGTCCATGACCCGTCCCTGAACTGCCAAGCCCTGCGCGCTGCCGCTATGAGCGCAACCGTCTCCGCCACTCCGATCAGGGGCTCAATGAGGCGGTTCGGGTTTGTAGTTACTTGTCGATCAATTGGCCGGTCCGCTGCATGAGAAATCTCAACCTCGTAGACTGGACGCCTAAGGATCTTTGTCTGCGAAATGCGGCGCAGTCTAATCAATTCTGAAAATCCCTCCAGACATTTCCATACCCAACAAGCTCCTGCTGCTCCATTTCGTAGAATTCGCTCGACCTGAGAGTGCTTGCACCCGAAACACGGTCACCAACATCTACGATACTCGAACCGGAGCGAACTTCCTTCCGAATCCAGCGGCGATTGAATGCGAGGTCAACCTTGTCCCGCAACCTGGAAGATACTGCACCAATCGCTTCTCGCGGAACCCACTTAGGCGTCCCCTTGTAGTAATCTGCGCCAATCTTCTCGGCGTGCGGAATCACACGACACTCCATCGGACAGCTCTGTAACTTGTCCGGGTTGAGCCCTCGACTGCACCAGGACCTCCGCTGAGACCCCCGGCCATGGTCTCGGATCCCACGCCCGCTACTCTGCGCAGATGGCAGACCTCGGACCCATCGCCTGGCCACCCGCCCCCATCAGGACCGAGCGGCTCCTGCTCCGGCAGCCCGTCGCCGCGGACCGCGCGGCGATCATCGAGCTGAGCGCCTCCCCCGAGGTCGGCACGTACATCGGCGGCGCCCGGCCGCGCGACGAGCTCGAGCGCACGATCTCCGCGGTACCGAAGGCGCACCCGGGCCAGTTCGTCGTCGACCTCGACGGAGCGATGATCGGGCTGGTCCAGCTCGACCGGCGCGACGGGGACTACCTGATCGGCCCGGCCGTCGGAAGGGTCGAGCTGGGCTACCTGTTCCTCCCGGAGTCGTGGGGACAGGGGTACGCCGCCGAGGCCTGCGCGGCGGCGCTCGACTGGTTCGCCGGCGAGATCCCGGACGAGCCGGTCGTGCTGGTCACGCAGTCCGCCAACGAACGTTCGATGCGCCTCGCGGCCAGGCTGGGGTTCGTCGAGGAGGAGCGGTTCGAGGCGTGGGACGCCGAGCAGTGGTTCGGCGTGCGGCCGGCGGCGACGTCCGGACGCGCCTGAGGTTCACCAGGAACGGGTGAGGCCACGGGGCCACCGCAGCGCTGAGATGAGGAGACTCACCGCAGGTGCCCTCGGCAAGGAGCCACCATGACCGGCACGCACGCCCCCGGGGCCGATCCGTACCCCGGGCTCACCCCGGTCGCCAGCTACGGACCGCCGACCTCCGTCACGTTCACCTCGTCCGGCTTCGCCGGGACGGTGCTCGTCCTGGCGGCTCTGTTCCAGATCTTCCAGGGGATCTCGGCCCTGGTGTCGGACAGGTCGACCATGATCAGCCTCGAGTACGTCTACGAGCTCGACGTGACGACGTGGGGCTGGATCCACATCGGCGTGGGCGCCGCCGCGTTCGCCGCGGGCCTCGGCGTCCTCGCCCGGCAGACCTGGGCGTACCTCGCGGGGCTCGCGCTCGCCATGCTGGCGAGCATCGCGAACTTCGCGTTCCTGCCCTATTACCCGGTCTGGAGCTCGATCATCATCGCCCTCACCCTGGTGGTGATCTGGTCGCTGGTCATCCTCCTCGCGCGGCGGGGATGAGCGGTCAGCGGCGCTGCGGCACACGCGGCGCCGCCGTGTTCGCGGCGAGCAGCCGCAACGCGTTCGCGGAGCCGGAGGCGGGCTCGGTGTCGTACACCATCAGGGTCTGGTCCGGGTCGTCGCCGGGTACGAGCGCCTGGTAGGTGACCGTGAGGTCCCCGACCAGCGGGTGGTGGTAGCGCTTGGTGCCGGTGCCGCGCTGGTGGACCCGCTGGCGCGCCCACAGGCGCCGGAAGTCGGGGCTCTGGATCGACAGGTCCCCGACCAGCCGGCTGAGCGCCGGGTCGTCGGCGTGCCGGCCCGCGTCCATCCGCAGCATCGCGGCGGTGTCGGCCGCGACCTCTTCCCAGTCGACGTAGAGCTCGCGGGCGTGCGGGTCGAGGAAGACGAACCGCGCCTGGTTCCGCTCGGCCGCCGGCAGGCTCTCGAAGTCCGCGACGAGGAGCGCCGCGAGCCGGTTCTGGCCCAGCACGTCCAGCCGGCGGCCCAGCACGAAGGCCGGCCGGTGCACGGTCTCGAACGTGTCGAGCAGGGCCCTGGTCGCCGGGTGGAGGCGCTGCGGCCTGGCTGCCCGACGGCGGCGCGTCGGTGCGGGCCGCGCGATCGCGTGCAGGTGGGCCCGCTCGGCGTCGTCGAGCCGTAGTGCCTCGGCGATGGCGTCCAGGACCCCGGGCGACGCGCTCTTGCTGCGGCCCTGTTCGAGGCGGGTGTAGTAGTCCACGCTCACGCCGGCCAGCATCGCGAGCTCCTCACGGCGCAGCCCCTGGACGCGCCGCCGCCCGACGTCGGCGATGCCCGCGCGCTCCGGCGTCAGGCGGGCGCGCGCCGCGCGCAGGAAGTCGGCCAGCCGGGGCTCGCGTTCGTCGGACATGACTCCAGTCTGCCGCCCCCGCCCAGCCCTCGCTGCCGCCGAGGGGTGCCCAATCTGTCCCAGGAAACAACGGGCCTTCACCGCCCGGCGCCCGCTGCCGACGATGGATCGGTCGCGACCACCGCGGCACAGCAGGAACACCCACGAGAGGAAACCGTCCCATGTCTGTCTGGATGATCACCCGCGCCGCCCGCGGCCTCGGGCTCGAGATCGCCCGCGCCGCGCTGGCCGGCGGCAACCGCGTCGCCCTGGCCGCCCGCCGTCCCGAGGCACTGCCGCAGGACGTCCGCGACCACTCCGACGCGCTGCCCGTGCGCCTCGACGTGACCGACCAGGGCCAGGTCGACGACGCCGTCAAGGCCGTCGTGGACCGGTTCGGCACCATCGACGTGCTGGTCAACAACGCGGGCCGCGGCCTGCTCGGCGCGCTGGAGGAGATCTCCGACGACGAGGCGCGCTCGCTGTTCGACGTGAACGTCTTCGGCCTGATCAGCACGACCCGCGCCGTCCTGCCGGTCATGCGCGCCGCGGGCAGCGGCACCCTGGTGCACATCGGGTCCCGGTCCGGGTTCGAGGGCGAGCCGGGCGTGAGCATGTATGCCGCGTCCAAGTTCGCCGTCGCCGGGATCAGCGAGGCCCTGGCCGCCGAGCTGGAGCCGTTCGGCATCCGGAGCATGGTGGTCGAGCCCGGCGTGCTCCGCACCGACTTCCTCGACCCGTCGTCGGTGCAGCTCCCCGCGCACCGCATCACGGCCTACGACGGCAGCCCCGCGCACGCGACGCTCGAGTGGGCGGACGAGGCCAACCACACCCAGCTCGGCGACCCGGTCAAGAGTGCGGCGCTCATCTACCGGGTGGCCTCGGGCGAACGTCTTCCGCTGCACCTGCCCGTCGGTCCGGACGCCCTGGACCGCCGCGCGGTGATGACCGAGCGGATCGAGCGCGAGAGCGCGCCCTGGCGCGCGGCCTCGGCTGCGACCGCGCACGCCGACCAGGGCTGACCGGCCGGGCCGACGACGCAGGCCGTGCTCAGGGCCGCGCGGCGTGCTCGCGGGGTTGGCACACGGACCGTGTCGCCACCGCGAGCGCCCGCTGGTGCAGCGGGTCCAGCCGTGCCGCCCCCGACCTGCCGGCGACGGCGAGCCGTGCGGTGCACGCCGCGGGCTCGTCCCGCCGGGAGGTCCCGAGCTCCCGGAGCAGGCCCGCGGTGAGCGCGTCGAGCCGCTCGCGGATCCGGCCGAGGTCGGGCCGCGTCGTGGGGGCCTCCTCCGGGTGCGTGGTCCAGCGCGCGAACAGGCCCTGCTGCACCACCTTGCTGGCCGTGATCTGGTCCCGGAAGAACACCACGGCGGCCTCCGGGCTCACCCCTGCCTCGGCGGCCTGGCCGCGCACCTGTTCCAGCACCCGGTCCTCACGTTCGGGGTCGTCGATGGGCGAGCCCGTGGCGAACTTGGACGCCGCGACGTCATCGGTCACGAGGAGGCGCTCGACGACGAGGCCGGTCAGCGGCCCGAGCCCGCCGGGCGGCCTGGCCGCCGGGGCGGCACCGACAGGGGCGGTGCTCGCCGGGACTTCCACGGCCGAGGTTCGCGGGGCCGTCAACGGTCCGCCCCGGTCCGGGCGGGCGTGGCCGGCTCCGGCAGCGCGATCGCCTGGAAGACGCCGTCCGGGTCGAGGCGGTGCTTCACCGCGAGCAGCCGCTCGGCGTTCGGGCCGTAGGCGTGCGCGGTCTGCGCGGCGTCGTCCGACCCGAGGAGGTTGGGGTAGCCGCCCGGCAGGGCCTCGGGCTCCAGGGCACGGGTCACGCCGTCCGCCCAGGCACGGTGCTCCGCCGCGCGGGTGTCGGCGGGCTCCCAGAGGGCGATGACCTCGACCATCAGGTGCGGGTCGCGGTTGCCGAACGCCGTCTCCGTCGCGGGTACCCGCGCGGCCGCTCCGTGCAAGCTGTGCAGCGACACGGCGGAGAGTGGCGACGTCAGGGTCGATCCAGCGTGACCCAGCGCGTCCCGGACCCCCGAGGTGAGAGCCGGTACCGACCGGGTGCGGATCTCGACGTGCCGGCCGAAGGGGAACTGCGCGTCGATCCCCGCGAGCATCTCGGGCAGCGTGGTGGCGGCAACCTGCGAGACCAGGGGTGTGCCGAGGGTGTCGAGCCGCGCCAGCGCGCGTTCGCCCGCCGCGGCGTCGTCGCCGCTCCACGTGGGCGAGAGGAAGACCACGGGCGCGCCGTCCGGACCGGCCAGGACACCGCACTGGACCGTCAGCTCGTCCGGCCCGTCGGCCAGCACGTCCGATAGCCCGGCCAGCACGGAGTCCGCCTGTGCCCACGGGTACAGCACGAGGCCGGAGAGCAGCGTGGGCACCGCGTGGAGGCGCACGCGCATCGACGTGACGACCCCGAGGTTGCCGCCGCCCCCGCGCAGCGCCCAGAACAGGTCCGGCTCCCGCTGGACGTCGGCCGTCACGACGGAGCCGTCGGCGAGCACCACGTCCGCCGACAGCAGGTTGTCCAGGGCGAGCCCGAACCGGCCGCTGAGCGGCCCGTAGCCGCCCCCGAGCGTCAGACCGGCCAGGCCCACGGAGCCGGCGGTTCCGGTTACGGGGACCAGGTCGAAGGGCCGGGCCGCGAGAGCGACGTCGGCGGCCGTGGCGCCTGCGGACACCTCCGCCACCTGCGCCGCCGCGTCCACCCGCACGGAGCGCAGGCCGGAGAGGTCGATGGTCAGGCCGCCGTCGCGCAACGCCCGGCCGGCCCAGTCGTGGCCGGCGCCGCGCACCGACAGCGGTACCCCGAGCTCCCGCGCGGCCTGCACGGCGGCGCGGACGTCGGACGGGTCGGCGCACCGGACGACGACGCCCGGACGGGCGGTCACGGCGCCGTTCCAGACGCGCAGGGCCGCGTCGTAGGCGGGACCGGTGGTGAGCACGTCGCCCGCTGGGACGGTGCGCTGCAAGGTCTCGACCAGGCGGCTGATCTGCTGGTGCGTCGGCGATGACATGGGTTCCTCCGTCGGGTCGTCAGGTTCAGTAGAGTTACTAGTAAGTCTACTTAGAGCACCGTAGACCCTTTCACCCTGACCGCACAACCGAGGGCCCGGGTCAGCCCCGTGCGTCGCCCTGCTGCCCGACGGCGCTCCGCAGCGCCGCCCGGAACTCCCCCGGCCGCTCCAGCCAGGGGTGGTGCCCCGCGCCGGGGATGACGGTCACGCCGCAGCCCAGCTCCGCGCCGAGCTGCCGCAGGAGTGCGGCGGGCCGCGGGTCTCCCGCACCGCCGATGATCGCCGTGCCGGCGGGCAGCACATCCCGCAGCCGGACGACGGCGTCCTCCAGCGGGTCGACGCGCTTGTCGGCGTTGAGCTGGGCGTTCATCGTCCAGTTGATCGGCCGCATCGCGCGAACGGACGCCTGCGCCCACTTCCAGGCGTTGTCCCGGTCGGCGTGGTCGGTGAACCACGACAGCGCGAGGTACTCGATCTCCTCGTCGTCGGTGCAGACGGTGAGAGCGTCGAGCTGGTCGAGCCGCGCCTGCTGGGCGTCCGAGCGGCGCGCGCGTTCCGCGGAGCGGGTCGGTTCGCGCCACGGCCCCACAAAGGGGCCGCAGAGGTAGACCACACCGGCGACCCGCTCGGGGTGCGCCAGCGCGAAGAAGCTGACCAGATCGGTCCCGTAGGAGTGCCCCACCAGAACCATCCGGTCGTGGCCCCAGGCGTCCATCAGGTTCTCGAGGTCCTGCACGTGGCGGGCCACGGTGTGCCGACCGCTCCACCCGGACCCGCCCGTGCCGCGCTGGTCGTAGCGGTAGACCAGGGTCAGGTCGTCGATCAGGGCCGCGACCGGACCGAGGTAGTCCGGGAGCCCGGGCCCGCCGTGGACCAGGACGACCGGCGCCCGCCCCGTACCCGCCGGGCCCGACCGCCAGGTGCGCAGCCGAACGCCGTCATCCATCTCTTCCCAGGCCACCGTCATGGTGCCGACACCTTACGGCGACGGGTCGGTGGGCGGCCCACTACCCTCGGGTGGTCGGGGAGGCGAAGATGCTCGTGGAGTATGACCCGCGGTGGCCGGAGAGCTTCACACGGGCAGCAGCCGAGCTGTCCCAGGTCGAGCCGTCCTGGATCGTCGAGCACATCGGGTCCACGGCCATCCCTGGGATGACGGCCAAGCCCGCCATCGACCTCGCCGTCCGGGTCGGGGCGTTCACGGAGGTCCAGGACCGGTTCGAGAGCCTCTCCGCGCTGGGGTGGCTACGCATCGCCCGGGGCCCGCAGGCACATCTGGTGCTGGTCAGGCAGCAGGGCCCACGGCGTACCGACATCGCGCACTTCTTCACCGCGCCCGCAAGACCGCGGTGGTGCAGGACATCGTCGACCGCGCCCGCACCGCCCGCGGGCTCCCGCTGGTCGACGTCCGGGAGAAGTAGCCGAGCCGCCCGGCCGATGAGTCTGCCGGCTCCCCCAGGTCTACCCGACGAGGCAGAGACCACTCATCAGGGAGCACACCATGGGCATCATCCAGATCGAGCTGTTCGCGACCCTCGACCTCGTCGCGCAGGCACCCGGCGGCCCCGAGGAGGACCCGGACGGCTTCCCGTTCGGCGGCTGGCAGGCACCCCTGATCGACGACGTCGCCGGCACCCAGATCGACGCCGCCTACGAGGGCACCGACGCCCTGCTGCTCGGCCGGCGCACCTACGACATCTTCGCCGCCTACTGGCCGCAGTACGAGGGTGACGAGGACTTCAAGATCGCCGAGCTCTTCAACCGGGTGCCCAAGTACGTCGCCTCCCGCGGCACGCCCGACCTCCCGTGGGCCGGGTCCACGCAGCTCGGCCCCGACCTGCCCGCCGCGATCCGCGAGATCCGCGACCGCCACGAGAGCATCCGGGTGGTCGGCAGCGTGAACCTCGTGCAGACCCTCCTGCGCGAGAAGCTCTTCGACCGCCTCGACCTGTGGGTGCACCCCATCGTGCTGGGCGTGGGCAAGAAGGTGTTCGACGACGGCGCGGTGCCCTCCAACCTGTCGCTGCTCGAACCGCCGGCCGCCACCCCGAACGGCACCGTGTACCTGCGCTACGGCCTGGAGGACGGCGTCCCGGCCACGGGCGAGATGGGCGCCCCGGACCGCGGCGTGTGAGCCGCCGGCCCGGCGCCGACAACTGCCGAGCCGCGCCCGTCGAACGTAGGGTTGAT
This sequence comes from Promicromonospora sp. NPDC110617, assembly GCF_055598465.1. Lineage (NCBI taxonomy): Bacteria > Bacillati > Actinomycetota > Actinomycetes > Micrococcales > Promicromonosporaceae > Promicromonospora > Promicromonospora sp. NPDC110617. The sequence goes on along the minus strand of NZ_JBVKBM010000001.1, from coordinate 1,853,710 downwards.
CGCCTCATCAGCGCTCACAAGCCGACCAACCCTACGTTCGACGTCGCCGGCGGCGATGCGTGCGGCGGCTACCTCAACGGCCGGCGCGGCTCGCCAGCGCTTCCCGCAGCTCAGCCCGGAACAGCTCGTCGGCCGCGATGACCGACCCCCGGATGCCTCCGCTGACCAGCCGCCGGTCCTGATCGATCACCTCCTGCCAGCGCCGCACGCTCACCTCGGACAAGAGCGGGGCGAGCGTGGCCAGCGCCGTCACGGTGTCGTCGTCGCCGTACTGGCCAGCCTGGCCGGCGAGGCGCCCCGCGACGTCATCGACGTCGAGATCGTAGCCGGCCCGGACCAGCGCCGTCGCCGAGGCTGCGAGCGCGATGGGATCGGCCAGGAAGCTCCGCAGACTGGCCTCGACGGGTGCTGCTGCCGGGCCGAGCAAGGCCGCGGCGCGCGCGGCTGCCGCACACTGGTATCCCCACCAGCTGTAACGGTCCCGGGCGGACAGCCGGTCGGCGACCTCCGTCACCGCCTGGAGCACGAGCGAGGGGTCGTTCGTGCGCTCCCAGACAGCCTGTGCCGCGACCAGCTTCCGGTCGATGTCCGGGGTGGTGAGCTGGGCGTAGTCCGGCAGCGGCGCCGCCGCCAGCTCGCGCAGCTCGTCGATGCCGGGCTCCGTCGTCATGCGGAGCGCCTGGGTGGTCGTCAGCTCACCGGGGTGGAACACCGGCGTCCGACTCGGACGCAGTCCGATCGCCTCCGCGAGCCAGCGACCGTCGTCGCTGTCCGCGTGCTGCACGGCGAGGGGGCGCAGCAGCTCGGTCGCGGCACGGGACGCCTCGACGGCTTTGCGTGCGGCCCAGAGCACCGCCCGCAGGTCGGCGGTGTCACGCTCGGCGGCGTCGAGCAGGAGCCTGGCCGCCTGGTCCCCCTGCTCGCCGTCACACAGTTGACCAACCACCCAGGACAGTGGTTCGGCCCGGTCGACGTCGAGCATGCGCGCGCCGATGCCGTTGTAGCCCCTGACGGACAGCAGGGCATCCCGGAGGTGGTCGCTCCACGACAGCCCGGCGTCCAGGGCACTGAAGACGCTCGCCAGGCGCACCGCGTCGGCATCGTCCCCCTGAGCTGCCGCGATCAGCGCTTCGCGGTCCGGCGCGCCGCAGCGCACCAGGGCGATCAGCGCCTCCGCACGCACGATCGGCGCCGCGTCGTGCTCCAGCACCGCTCGGAGGGTGGGCAGCACCTCGGCGGTGCGCGCCTGCCCGAAAGCGTGCACGGCGGCCTGGCGGACGTCGGGGTCCGCGTGCGACGCGAACGGAAGGAGGCGGCCGACCTCGGTGCGGAGCGCGTTCCGCACGTCCTCCTCCGCGCCCGGGGCCGTGTCTTCACTCTCGGCCATCGCGCCGAGCAGCCAGACGCACTGCTTGGTGGCCGCACCGGCGACCGCAAGACCGGCCAGGAACGGAACCGCCGCGGCCGAGGCCGAGTACACGGTGCCCTGGTGGCAGATCGAGCCCCACAGGTCACCGGCGGCACTGTCGGGCCCGGTGTCCTCGTCGAGGGCGAGCGCCCGGAGCATCTCCGGAAGGTCGGTGGCGTCCCCGTAGGCGTGCGAGACGGTGGTCCAGTCGAAGGCGTCGACGGCGGCCAGGACTGCGGCCACCTCGGCACTCGGGGTCGTGATCTGCTGCGACATGGCGCACACCATGCCACCAGCCACCGACACCCGATCAGTGCCCGGCCTCGGCCTCAGCCGAACGTAGTGTTCGTCGGCTCATGAGCGCTCATGAGCCGATCAACACTACGTTCGACGGCCTGCCCGCGGCCGCCCCGCAACGGACCGACGGCCGGCCTCGGAAACACCTCTTGACCTTGACCCGAGGTCAACCCGGACGCTCCTCGTATGACCACTTCGAGCGCAAGCACACCGACCACCGCGACCTGGACCGGGATGGTGCCGGTCGACGACACGACCCTTGCCGTCACCGACAGCGGCGGTCCCGGCATCCCCGTCCTCTACCTCAACGGCTCGTACGCCTCGCAGCGGCACTGGCGCGGCGTCGTCGCCGGCCTCGGGCCGGGCTACCGGCACATCACCTTCGACGAGCGGGCCCGCGGCCGGTCGGGGCTTGCCACCGACTACTCGTTCGAGGCCTGCCTCCGCGACGTGGACGCCGTCCTGGCCGCCCGGGGCGTGGACCGGCCGCTGCTCGTGGGCTGGTCCTACGGCGCACTGCTCGGCGTGCACTGGGCGAACCGTAACCCGGAGCGCACGCGGGGTGTGGTCGGCGTCGACGGCCCGTACCCCGCCGGCTGGACCGACGAGGCCGGCCACGAGGAGATCCGCAAGGTGTTCCGGCGGATGCGGCTCATGATGCCGCTGGCCCGCCGGACGGGTCTCGCGGCGCGGTTCTCCGCCGAGGTGCACGCCGACCTCGCCATCGAGGCGCACCGGCTGCACGCCGCGCTGGCGCCGGTCCTGGAGGAGCTGACCGTGCCGGTCCGCTACGTCGTCGCCTCTGGCGAGGCGCTGGGCAGCCGGGACGACCTGCAGGAGCAGATGCGCAGGACCATCGAGCCGATCCTGGCCCGCAACCCCCACCTGAAGGTGAGCTCCAAGGTGACGAGCAACCACGGCAGTATCCTGCGCAAGGACTCCCCCGCTGTCGCCGACGCCGTGCGCGAGCTGGCGGCGTCGGGCCGATGACGGGACACCACACATGACGAACAGGCGCGCCGGCGTCACGATCGGCCAGGCGGCGGTGTTCGCCGGCGTCACGATCAAGACCGTGCGGCACTACCACAAGCTCGGGCTCGTCGCGGAGCCCGAGCGGGACACCTCCGGGTATCGCCGGTACAGGTCGGACGACCTGCTGCGGCTGGTCCAGGTCCGAGCGCTGGCCGACGCCGGTGTGCAGCTCGCCGACGTCGGCGAGCTGCTCGACGCCGACGCCGACCGGTTCGCAGCCGCACTGACCGACGTCGAGCGGCAGCTCACCGAACGCATCGAGGCGCTGACCGCCCGTCGCGACACCCTGCACCGCCTCACCGACGATCGGGCGCTCCTGCCCGACCGGGCCTGCGCCGTCCTGGACCGGATGCGGGACCTCGGCTTCAGCACCGACTACGTCGCCGGCCAGCGCGAGGCCCTGGTGCTGTTCCGGGCGCTGGTCCCGGCGGGCTTCGACAGCTTCGTGACCCAGCTCGAGCACCGGCTCACCGATCCCGAGTACGTCGACCTGATCCAGCGGAGCTGGGACGCGATGTCCTGGGACCCGGACGACCCGCGGCTCGAGGAGCTGGCCTCCGCCGTCGCCGACAACCTGCTGGCCCGGCGCGAGCTGCTGACGATGCCCGGCGTCGGGGCCCAGCCCGACACCGCCGCGCGGTACGGGATGGTCAACACCCACCGCCAGGAGGAGTGGCCGACGTCGGCCCGCCTGACCGCACTGGTGGAGACAAAGCTGCGCGCCGCGGGCGTGCCCGTGCCGCACCAATGAGGGACCCAACGTAGGACTGGTCGCTCTCTGAGCGCTCAGAGAGCGACCAACCCTACGTTCGACTGCGGCTCGACCGACAAGACCTACGGTCGGCGCCGCCCACACCCGCACTGATAGGTCTCATCACGGCATGGCCCCGCGCCCACCTGGTGCGATAGCCTCCGGAGAATACAACCCATGACAGCGCTGTCAGCACGGGAGGAACCCATGGCCACCCACCGCATCCGACCCGGCGCGGGGGCGTCGTTCCGCCGAGCGGTCGCCGGCCTCGCCGTCGCCGCCCTGGCCCTGCCGATCGCCACCCTCGCGATCACCCCGGCCCAGGCCGCCGCCCCGCGCACGGGCCCGCTCCCGGCGACGCAGGCCGCGTTCGGCGCCCCCGACGACACCGCCGCGAACTACTACGCGGCCCTCCTGCGGCACACCCGCTGGGTCGAGACGATCTGGGACGAGTCCGCCGGGGTCTACCAGGCCAAGGACATGAACTTCGCCGTGGTGCTGGGCAACGCGGTGCTGCTCACGCACGGCGAGTACGACGCCGACCTGGCCGGCGTCCCCGAGGACACGCTGCGCGAGCACACGCTCGCGACCATCGAGCACTACGCCGCGACCAACCGGCTTGTCGACCCTGCGGGCACCTGGGGCCGCCAGCTCTTCTGGGACTCGACGTTCCAGTCGTACTTCCTGGCCGCCGGCACCCTGCTCTGGGACGAGCTCGACGCGGGGACCCAGGCTAACCTGACCACCATCGCGACCGGCCAGTCCCGGTACACGGCGGACCTCGACTTCACCGACGACCCCATGTCGGGCAGCTGGACCACCGAGTGGCCCGCGGGCAAGTACCGGGGTGACACCGCGCAGGAGGAGGTCGGCGTCTACACGCAGGCCCTCGCCCCCGGGCTCGCCTGGGCGCCCGACGATCCCGACGCCGGCCGCTGGGCCGAGCAGCTCGCCGACTGGGGCCGCAACGCCGCCGGCCAGCCGACCGCGGACCGCAACAACCCCGCCGTGGTCGCGGGCAAGCCGGTCTCGTCGAACACGATGCACAACATCCACGACACGTACATCGTGGAGAACCACGAGTCGTTCGGGCCGCACTACCAGTCCGACTCGTGGCGCTCGGGGGCCCGCAACGCCATCCACTTCCTGCTGCGCGACGAGCCGCTGCCCGAGATCCTCACGCGGCAGCCCAACTCGGCCGAGCTGTGGGAGTCCATCAAGCTCGTCATGTCCGACCAGGGCGAGCCGTTCATGCCCATGGTCCGCGACCGCGAGTTCCTCTACGGGCGCGACGTGATCCCCATGGCGTTCCTCGCACAGGTGCTGCGCGACCCCGACGCCGCCCGCGCGGAGGTCAACCTCGCCGCGGCGCTGGCGGACTACCAGGCGTACGCGCCCGTGAACCGCCTGACCAAGTTCTCGGGCGAGCCCAAGTACGAGCCGGAGGCGCGCGCCGAGATCGCGATCTCCTACCTCCTGCACGTGGAGGCCGCCGACTCGACCGAGGGCCCCGTGGAACCAACGCCGCAGGACGTCTTCTTCGAGCGGCTGTCCGGCGTGCGCGACTTCGGCGCGGTGCCCGGCCTGACGGTGCAGCAGACGCCGGACGCATGGGCCGGCGCCGTGAGCCGCAAGGGCTTCGTCAAGTTCCCCTGGGTGCCGGAGCACAATTCGTGGCTCTTCTACGCCTCGGGGTCGTCGACCTTTCTCTACCCGGACTCGAACGCGACCGTGGCCGACCGCCACGTGACCACGTACACGGGGCCGCGCGACGGCTTCGAGGGCACGTCGTCGGTGTTCCGGATCGGCGACGGGTTCGCGGGTCAGGCCACGCTCCCGAGCGGTGCGGCGGTGTACGCGTCGTCGGGCGCGGGGCCGGACGACGCGAGCCTGTCCGTCCGCACCCTGGCGATGGGCGGCTACGCCGGCCTGGACGGCTCGCGCACCTATACGACGACCGAGGACAGCACGACCGTGACGACGCCGGAGCCGGACCCGGCCGACGTCAACGTCGCCCGGCTCGACACCCTGGACCTGGTGCCCGCGGGCGCGACCGAGCCCGCTCCCGTCACCGCCCGCTTCGTGCGGATGCAGGGCGTGCAGGGCCACCCGCAGTACGGCTACTCCCTGTACCACCTGCGCGCGTTCTCCCCCGCGGGGGACGACGTCGCCGCCGGCCGCCCCGCGACGGCGTCGAGCGCCGACACGGGCCGCGCCGCGAGCGCCGTCACGGACGGCAGCCCGACGACGCGCTGGGCGGTGTCCCGCGCGGACCGGATGCGCCCGGACTCGTGGGTGCAGGTGGACTTGGGCGCGCCCACGGAGGTGGCGCGGGTGCAGCTCGGCTGGGAGTCCGCCGCGGGCGAGCGGTACCGGGTGCAGACGTCGCTGGACGGCGTGACCTGGCACGACGCGGCGTCCTTCGATGCCGCGGAGCCCCTGCTGTCGAGCGCGGGCTCGTGGCTGAACGTCGAGGGTTCCGCGGGGTTCGTGGTGCGCGACGGCGGGGCGCCGATCACGGTGTCGCGGGCGGACGCGACGCGGCACGTGGTGCGGCTCGCGGACGGCGCGGCCGGGCCGCGGCTGGTGGAGATGGTGCCGGGTGACGCGGCGGCGACGTCAGCCCAGGCGGCTCGGCCCGTGCCGGTGGCGGACGCCGAGGGGGTCCGGGTCAGCCTGGTCGACGGCTACCTGGTCGCGTTCAACCTGACCGCCGCGGACGTGACGACGACGGTCACCGTGCCGCACGGGGATGGTGGTGCCGTGCCGGTGTTCGCGGGTGAGCAGCGGATCGGCGCGGTCTCGTCGGCCCTGGAGCTGACGATCCCCGCGGGCGACGCCGCGGTGCTCGCCCCGCGCGCGACAGTTGCGGGCCCGCACGGGCGGACGCCGGAGGGCGTGACCGTGCAGGTGCCGGACGCGCGTACGTTCACGCTGACCGGCCGGGGTCCGGTGACGGTGCGGCATGCCGAGACCGGGGCGACCCGCCCGGCGACCGCGACACCGCACGGCACGACGGTGCATTTCCCGGCCGGGACCCCGTACCCCGTGGCGGACCTGGCGCTGAGCACGCTCACGTTCCCGGCGTCGGTGCTGCCGGAGGGCATGACGTCGCCGTCGAACGCCGTGGACGGGAACCCCCGCACCACGTGGACCCCGGGCCGGGACGGCCGGATGGTGACCGACCTGGGCGAGCCCCGGGAGATCGGCACGGTGGTGGCGGAGTGGGCCCGCGGGCGGGCGCCGTCCGCCGTCGTCTCGGTGAGCGACGACGGGCTCGCGTTCACCGACGTCGGCACGCTGCGCGCCGGCCGGCCCGAGGCGACCCTCGACGTCGGCCGCACGGCCCGCTACGTGGCGATCACGACGACGTGGCACCCGGGCGCCCCTGGCCTGACGGCCCTGAAGGTGCTGCCCCCGGCAGCAGCAGAGAACTGACCGGCGGTCAGCAGGCTCCTGGGTACCGCGTGCCGGCGCACACCGTAGTTAGGGGCCTGCTGAACCCACCTCAGGAACGCCTCGGGACGAGGGCGGCGAGCCGCTCAGCCCGAGCGGCCTCGACGCATCGCCCCGACGATCAGCACGATCCCCACGACGGCGAGGATCGGCCCGACGATCGCCCACAGCGCCACGCCCGTCATCGGGCTGCCCGCGAGGTAGCCGAGCCCCTGCACGGTGAACACGCAGCCGATGGCGACGAGCACCAGGCCGGCCACGATCAGGCCAGATCTCATCGTTGCCTCCGAGGACGAGGACCAGTCATCCCGACCGTACCGTCAGTACTTGTGGGTGCCCAGGGTCGTCGACGAGATCATCGCGTCGTCGGTGTAGCAGTAGCCCCAGCCCTCGCCCGGCTCGACCGAACGCATGAGCGGGTGGCCCGAGTCCTTGAAGTGCGCCGTGGCGTGCTTGGCCGGGGAGGAGTCGCAGCAGCCCACCTGCCCGCACACCAGGCAGCTGCGCAGGTGCACCCAGGTGCCGCCGAGGGCGAGGCACTCGGGGCACCCGTCCCTGTTCTCGGGTTCGAGGACCGCGACCTGGTCCAGATGCGTGCACTCGTCGGTCATCGTTCGATCCTCACGTCGCTCCGGTGGGTCCCGCCGCGGTCGGTACCACCCCCGGCGGATGGCACCGAGTCTAGGCCGGGGACGACGCCGCGGGCAGGCCGCCGCCGGTGCTCTCGCGCGCCGTGATGCGGTGGGGCACCACCACGTGCTCGGCCGGAGCGTCCGGGTCGGCGATGCGCCGCATCACCAGGCGCACCGCCTCCGCGGCGAGGCGGGGCAGGTCAGGGGTCACCGTGGTCAGCGACGGCACGGAGAACTGCCCGTCCTCGATGCCGTCGAAGCCGGCCACGGCCACGTCGTCCGGCACCCGCACGCCGCCGTCGTGCAGGGCGCGCAGCGCGCCCAGGGCCATCAGGTCGTTGAAGCAGAACACCGCGTCGAAGTCGACGCCGCGGGCGAGGAGCTGCGCGACGGCGTCGGCGCCGCTGGCCCGGTGGTAGTCGGTGCACTCGACCACGAGGTCCGGGTCCACGGCCACGCCGGCCTCGGCGAGCGCGGCCAGGTAGCCCGCGCCGCGCAGCCGCCCGGTCCCGTCACCGCTCTGCAGGCCGATCCCCGCGATCCGACGTCGGCCCAGGTCCAGGAGGTGCCGGGTGACATCCCGGGCCGCCGCCACGTTGTCCACGCCCACGTGGTCCACGCCGGCCGGCTCCCCGTACTCCCCCAGCAGCACCAGCGGCGTCCCGTCCCGCCGCTCCGCGACCTCCGCCACCGACGTGACCAGCGGGCTGAAGACGACGCCGTCGACCAGGTGGCTCGGCAGCCCGTCGAGCACCGCGCGCTCCCCGGCCAGGTCGCCCGACGTCTCCTCGATGAGCACCGACTGCCCCACGGCCCGGGCCGCCGCCGCCAGCTCCGAGGCCAGCCCGGCGAAATAGGGCGAGGCGAGCTCGGGCAGCGCGATCGCCAGGAACCCGGCCCGCCCGTGCCGCAGGCTGCGGGCCGACGTGTTGGGTCGGTAGCGCAGCTCCGCGATGGCCGTCTGGACCCGCTCCCGGGTCTCCGGGCGCACGTTCGGGTGCCCGTTGATCACGTTCGACACCGTCTTGAACGAGACCCCGGCGCGGTCCGCCACGTCGCGCAACGTCACCCTCACGGACTCCCCCTCTCCGGCTCGCGTCGGCGCCCCCGCCGTCGGCACCCTTGCTGCACACCCCGCTGCGGGGAGCCACTGATCGTACCGTCGCGAGCCGCCGCGACGACCGTTCCCCGGGGAGGACATGGGGCTGCGGGGGTGTGTCGCTCTGCGTCGACATTGTCGACACAGAGCAACAAGGCTCCCCGGCAAGACACCTGCCCGGACCCGCCGGACGGCCCGGCGGGGATACCCTCGGCCCGCGGCGCCGGGACGTCCGCGGTAGGCGACAGTCGTGAGAGGAAGAGGCATTGGATCGAACCCGAGTCCGCGAGACGACCGACCAGGACGAGGCGGTCGTGCTCCAGCTCATGACCGAGTACATGACGTGGGCGCTCGCGACCTTCGAGGAGACCTACGGGTTCGCGATGGGTCTGGACGCGCGGCACACCAGCGCCGACCTGGACAAGTTCCGCCGGCCCACCGGACGGATGGCGCTCGCGGAGGCCGGGTCGCCGGGCGCGCAGGACGCCGAGCCCGCCGGCGTGGCCGCGCTCCGCGCACAGGACGACGGCGTGGTCGAGATCAAGCGGATGTTCGTGCGCCCCGAGCACCGCGGGACCCACGTCGGCTCGGCGATGCTGGACTGGCTGCTGGAGCGCTCCCGCGCGGACTTCGGGGCGCGGACCGTGCGGCTGGACAGCAACCGCTTCATGACCGGGGCGCACCGCCTCTACGAGTCGCGCGGGTTCGTCGAGCGCACGCCCTACCCGGGCTCCGAGATCCCCGGTGAGCTCCAGCACCTGTGGCGGTTCTACGAGCTGTCGCTGGACTGATCGACCCCTTGCCGACTCCAGGTTATCCGTTGTAACTTCGCGCGTGGTTATCCGTTGTAAAGGAGCGACGGCCACGTCATCGAGGACGTGGCGCGCGGCCGCCCGAAGGGACGATCACCCATGGAGATACGGTTCGTAGCCGCCCTCGCCACGCTCGCGCTGGTCGCCGGCGCCGTGGCCCTGCCCGGCACCGGAGGCGCCCCGCCCGCGGCCGCCGCCCCGGCGGAGGCCGCCCCCGGGCAGGCCGCGCCACCGCCGTCGGGCACCACCTACACCAACCCCGTCACGGACCCGTTCGCGGACACCTACGCCGACCCCGCGGTGATCCGCGGCAAGGACGGCTGGTGGTACCTGTACGCGACGAGCGACCCGCTGGTGACCGGCGGCCCGTTCGGCAACATGCACGTGGCGAAGTCCCGCGACCTGGCGAGCTGGGAGTACGTCGGCACCATCTTCGACGACGAGAACAAGCCCGCGTGGGCCGCGGACGCGTCCTACTTCTGGGCGCCCGACATCCGGTACGTCGACGGCCAGTACGTCATGTACTACACGGTCACGGACACGGCGGCGAACCCCGACGCCTGGGACTACACGATCGGCGCGGCGACGGCGCCCACCCCGACCGGACCCTGGACGGACTCCGGCGGCCCGGTCCTGGACCCGCGCCCCGCTCCCGGCGGCGGGTACCTCAACACCATCGACCCTGCCCTGTTCGCCGACGACGACGGCTCGCGCTACCTGTACTTCGGCGGCTTCAACGGCGGCATCTGGGTCACCGAGCTGGACGAGACCGGCACGCGCGCCGTGGGCGAGCCCACCCGCGTGACGGTCGCGGACCGCTACGAGGGCGCCTTCGTAGTCAAGCGCGACGGCTGGTACTACCTCATGGGGTCGTCGGCCAACTGCTGCTCCGGCCCGGTGACCGGGTACAGCGTCTACACGGGCCGGTCGCGCTCGCCGCTCGGCCCGTTCACCGACCACGAGGGCGTGGGCATGAACGAGTCGCGCGTGGGCGGCACCCTCGTCGTCGCGCAGAACGGCAACCGGTGGATCGGCGTGGGGCACCACGCGGTGTTCTCCGACGTGTCCGGGCAGGACTGGATGCTCTACCACGGCATCGACCGCGACAACGCGTGGCTCAACCAGCCCGGCGGCGTGAACCGCCGGCCCACCCTGCTGGACCGGCTCGACTGGATCGACGGCTGGCCCGTGGTCAACGCCGGGGCGGGCCCGAGCGAGGGCGCGCAGACCGCGCCCGTGGCCGCGAGCGAGCTGGGCGTCGTGAGCGCGGACCCCGCCTCCGGGCACGCGCTACGGCGCGTGACGGGCACGTTCGCCCGGGGCACGGACGACACCGGCGACGCCGGGGCGATCGCGCGGCTGGTCCCGGACCGGCGGCACGCCGCCGTCGTGCGGACGGCGCCCGCGCCGCGGGACGTGCGGATCGAGACGGACGTGCGGCTGCCCGACGCCGACGGCTCGTTCACGGTGCGGGTCGGCGGGGCCGGCCCGGCCGCGGTGTCGGTACGGCTGGACGCCCGGGAGCGCGAGCTCGTCGTCGGGCAGGGGCGGCACCAGGTGCGGACGGCGCTGCCCGCGAACGCCGACCTGACCTCCTGGCACGTGCTGAGCGTCGAGGCGCGCGACGGCGTGGTCGCCGCGCGGTTGTCGTCCAGCGGGCTGGGCGACGTGGACGCCGAGGCGCGGTTCGAGCCGCGGACGCCACTGCCCCGCAGGGCGCCGGTACGCCTCGTGGCCGACGGCGCCGAGGCGCAGCTCGACAACCTGACCGTCGTGGCGGCGCACGAGCCGGTGACCGAGCGGGTCGCCGAGCCGGCCGCCGGTGCGGTCACGTTCGCCGAGGAGTTCGACGGCGAGCTGGACGCCGGCTGGCGCTGGCAGCACTCCCCCGCGGCCGTCGACGTCGCGGACGGCGCCCTGACCTGGCCGCTGACCGGCCACGACCTGGTGGGCACGCGGAACGACGCGCCCGTGCTGCTGCGCGACGCGCCCGACGGCGACTACGTGCTGGAGGCCACCGTGCACCTGCCGCTGGGCGAGGACACGGTGCGCAACTTCCAGCAGGCGGGCCTGTTGGTGCACGCGGGCGACGACGACTTCCTGCGGCTCGGCTCGGTGGCGATCGGCCGGACCCGCCAGGTGGAGTTCGGCAAGGAGCTCACGGCCGACGGCGCCGTCCGGTTCGGCGGCTTCGTCTCCGGGCCGGTGGCCGACACCATGCACCTGCGGCTGTTCCACACGACGGATCCGGCCACGGGCGAGCACCGATACCGGTCGGCGACGTCGCGCGACGGCGACCACTGGCGCTTCGGGGCCACGTGGACGCTGCCCGCCGGCACCGACCCGGCCATCGGGATCTACGCGGGCGGCGGCGCAGCGCCGGCGGTCAGCGCGGTGTTCGAGAACGTGCTGGTCCGCGAGCTGGGCTGACGGCGTCCGCGGGGTCCGCCGCGCCGGCTCACGGTGCGGCGGGCCCCGGCCCGGGCGCGGGCGCGGGTGCTGGGGTCAGGGACCAGCTCGCCAGGAGGTCGAGCGCGCGCCCCGACGGCGACCCCGGCTCGGCCGAGTAGACGTACAGGGTCGTGTCGGGGTCGCCGGGCAGCGTGAGGGTCTCGTACTCCACGGTCAGGTCGCCGACGACGGGGTGCCGCAGCCGCTTGGACCCGTGGGTGCGCTGGTAGACGCGGTGCTCCGTCCACCATGCGGCGAACTCGGCGCTGGCCTCGCGCAGCTCGGCGATCAGCGCGCCCGTCGCGCGGTCGGCCGGGTCGTTCCCGGCCTCCAGCCGCAGGTTCTCGACGGCGGCCCGGGCCTGCTCCTCCCAGTCGACGAACAGCGACCGGGCGCCCTCGTCGAGGAACATCCAGCGCGCGTAGTTGCGCCGCGCCGCCGGGAACCGCTCGAAGTCGGTGAACAGGGCCCGGCCCATGCGGTTCTGGGCCAGCACGTCGGCACGGCGGCCCAGCACCAGGACCGGCACGTCGTCGAGCGCGCCGAGCAGCTGGTACAGCCCGGGGCGCACGCGCTGGACGGGCCGGGTACGCGGCCGCGCCGACGCGGAGCCCAGCCCGATCAGGTCGGCGAGGTGGGCGCGGCCGGCCTGGTCCAGCCCGAGCGCGCGCCCGATCGCATCCACCACCGACGGCGACGGCACGATGCGCCGCCCCTGCTCCAGGCGCGCGTAGTAGTCGGTGGAGACGCCGGCCAGGAACGCGACCTCCTCGCGGCGCAGACCCGGCACCCGGCGCACGCGGCCGTCGGCGGGCAGGCCGGCGCGGGAGGCGTCGCCCTGGCTGCGTGCCCGGCGCAGGAAGTCCGCCAGCTCCGTGTTCTTCTCGGCCATGCGTCCATTCTGGGCGGGCGGATCCGGGGAGCGCACCCCTCAGGGTGGACCTCCGCGTCCTAGTCGGCGGCGTCCTCGTCCGCGGCGTCCGCGGACGCGGAGGGCCGACGATGACGCCCTGGGACGCGGTTCCGCGCGGAAGTCTTGAGGGGCCGGCAGATCCGCCGGCCCGACCTTCCGAGGAGAGCCACCATGTCCTACCCCACCGACCGCCCCGCCACCTGGTTCGTCACCGGCGCCTCCCGCGGCCTCGGCCTCGAGCTCGTCCGCCAGCTCCTGGAGCGCGGCGACAACGTCGCGGCCACCACCCGCTCCGCCGAGCGCCTCACCACCGCGCTCGCCGACGCCGACACGTCCCGCCTGCTCGCCCTGCCGGTCGACCTGGCCGACCAGGCGCAGGTGAACGAGGCCGTCGCCGCCACGACGGAGCGCTTCGGCACCCTGGACGTCGTGGTGAACAACGCCGGGTACGGCTACCTCGCGGCCGTCGAGGAGGTGTCCGACGCGGACGCCCGCGCGATGTTCGACGTCCAGGTCTTCGGTGTCTGGAACGTGCTGCGCGCGGTGCTGCCGGGCTTCCGTGCCCACCGGAGCGGGCACGTGATCAACGTGTCCTCGATCCTCGGCCTGCTCTCCTTCCCGGGCTGGAGCCTGTACGCCGCGGGTAAGTTCGCGGTCGAGGCGATCAGCGAGTCCCTGGCCGCAGAGGTCGCCGACCACGGCATCCGGGTGAACGTGGTCGAGCCCGGCTACCTGCGCACGGACTTCCTCCGCCCGGTCTCGCTCGGCCTGCCGCAGGACACGAACGAGGCCTACCCCGCCGTCCGCGAGATGGTCGAGCAGCACCTCGGAATGCCGGGTACCCAGCTCGGCGACCCCGCCCGGGCGGCCGCGGCGATCATCACCGTCGCGACCACGGGCGAGGCGCCGCTGCACCAGCTCCTCGGCTCGGACTCACTCGGCCTGGCGGCCGGCCGCCTGCAGAGCCTGTCGGACGATGTCGAGGCGTCCCGTGCTCTCGCGACCACCACTGACATCGCCGAGACGCCGGCGGCCTGAGACGTTGCCGACCAGCCCGGCCTCGCCCCCGCCGGGGCGGTCGTCGCGCGACGGGTCACCCTCCCCTTTGAGGCCCGGGTTTCTTCGCTTTGAGCGAGTTCAAAGCGAAGAAACCCGGGCCTCAAAGGGGATTGGTTGGCCGCGTGCCACGAGCGGACGCCGCCCCTACCGCCCCGACGGCGTCCTGTACGCGCCCGCCGCGATGTCCTCGACCAGCGTCGGGCCCGTCGGCGTCCAGCCGAGCAGCTCGCGCGTCGCAGTGCTCGTCGCGGAGCCGTCCATGCCGAAGAACCCGCCGATCCAGCCGAAGTGCGCCGGGACGTCGTCGGGCGCGACCGAGGTGACCGGCAGGTCGAGGACGGCACCGATCGCCTCGGCGATCTCGCGGCTCGTGACCCCCTCCTCGGCGACGGCGTGCAGCCGGGAGCCGGCAGGGGCCTTGGCGAGGCCGAGCGCGACGAGGCGGGCGGCGTCGGAGCGGTGCACGGCGGCCCAGCGGTTGGTGCCGTCGCCCGGGTAGCCGGACACGCCGTTGCGCCGGGCGGCGTCGGTGATCGCGGCGATGAAGCCGTGGTCCCCCGCGCCGTGCACCGTGGGGGAGAAGCGCAGGCTCACGGCACGCACGTCGCGGTCGACGTACTCCAGCGCCAGGTTCTCGGCGCCGCCGCGCGGTGAGTCAGGCCCGTGGGCCGACGAGGTGTCCGCCTCGGTGGCGGGCCTGCCCTGCGCCAGCCCGGCGGTGCCCGCCGCGAACAGGAACGGCCGGCCCGAACCGGCGAGGGTGTCGGCGATGGTCTGCACGGCGGCCCGCTCGGCCGCGTTCGACACGGCCGGGTTCGCGAAGTCGTGCTTGTTGGCGAGGTGCAGCACCGCCTCGGCGGCGTCGGCGCCCCGGCGGAGGCCGTCGAGGTCGTCCAGGTCGCCGCGTTGCACGCGGACACCCTTCGCCTCGAGTGCGGCCGCAGACGCGTCGGACCGGGCGAGCGCGGTGACGGCGTGGCCGTCCGCGAGCAGCTCGTCGACAGCGGCCGACCCGATCCAGCCGGATGCTCCGGTGACGAAAACCTGCATGGTGAACCTCCAGTGATGTCAGTGACTGTTGTCAGTCACAGACATCACCATACGCGTGACGTCAGCGTCTGTCATCACCTAGACTGGAGGCATGGTCAGATGGCAGCCCGGTACGAGCGAGCGGCTGCAGGCCGCCGCCCTGGAACTCTTCGCGGAGCGCGGCTACGAGCA
Organism: Promicromonospora sp. NPDC110617; assembly: GCF_055598465.1. NCBI lineage: Bacteria > Bacillati > Actinomycetota > Actinomycetes > Micrococcales > Promicromonosporaceae > Promicromonospora > Promicromonospora sp. NPDC110617. Next base: position 1,838,579 of record NZ_JBVKBM010000001.1, on the reverse strand, counting down.
GACGACGGCGGCGGAGATCGCCCAGTCGGTCGGCCTAACCGAACGCACCTTCTTCCGCCACTTCAGCGACAAGCGCGAGGTGCTGTTCCACGGGCAGGAACTCCTGGTCGAGGCGTTCCTCGGCGGGGTCGTGGCCGCGCCCGACGACGCGTCACCCATGGAGCTGGTCGGCGCGGCACTGGGGGCGGCGGAGGAGTTCTTCCCCGCCGAGCGCCGCGACCACTCCCGGCTGCGGCAGAGCGTCATCGACCAGAACCCGGCGCTGCAGGAACGGGAGCGGCACAAGATGTCGGTGCTGGCCACGACGCTGCGCGACGCGCTGCGCGAGCGTGGTGTCACCGAGCCGGCGGCCACGCTGGCCGCGGAGTCCGCGGCCACGGTGTTCGGCGTCTCCTTCACGCAGTGGATCGCGCCGGGCGAGGAGCGCTCGATCGGGGAGATCGAGCGGTCGGTGCTCGCCGAGCTGCGCGGCCTGACCGCCGTCGGGCCCGGGCCTGCCGCGGGAGACTGACGCCCGTCAGTCCCAGCGGAAGAGCACCGCGGCGGTAACACTGCCGACCACGACCGTCACACCCAGGCTGACCAGGTGTGCCGCCTCGACGGGCGCCCCCACCCAGGCCCCCGCGAGCGCCTGGACCGCAGCGCCGAAAGGCAGCCGTTCGCCAAGTGCGGCGAGCGGTTCGGGCAGGCTGCCGGGGCCGCCGAACATGCCACCCAGGGCGCCGAGCGCGAAGAAGCCGACGAGCCCGATCGCGACGGCCGAGTTCGGCGTCGGCGCGACGGCGGCCACGATCATCCCGACGGCGTACATCGCCGCCATCGCGAGGGCGTAGACCCCGATCGCCGTGCCGAGGTGCGCGGGCGGGCTCGCGCCGAAGCCGAGGAACGCCACGCCGAGGGCCAGGACGAGCCCGAGGAGCGTCTGGAGCACGCTGACCACGACCTGGGCGACGAGCACCATCGCGGGCGACGCCGGCGTGACGGCGAGCCGGCGCAGGATCCCGGAGCGCCGGTAGTACGCCAGGAAGCTCGGCATGTTGATCACCCCGATGGTGGCGATGACCATGGTGAGCACCAGCGGCAGCACGTACGCCTCCAGGGCGGAGAACCCGGCGACCACCTCCTGGTCGCCGGCCGCCTGGGCGCTCGTCAGGAGGATCAGGAGCGGCAGGCCGAGGGGCACGACGAGGCCCGCGGTGTCACGCGCGACCATCTTGGCCTCGCAGACCACCAGGGTGAGCCAGGCCCGCGGGCCCGGCCGGCGTACGGTGACGGGAGTGGCGACGGTGCTCATCCGGCTGCCTCCAGCTGCTTTCCGGTCAGGGCGACGAACGCGTCGTCGAGGGTGTCCGCACCCGCCTCGGCGGTCAGCTCGCCCGGTGTGCCGACGGCGACCAGCCGTCCGGCGTCGAGCAGCGCGACCCGGTCGCAGAGCCGTTCGACCTCCTCCATGGCGTGGCTGACGAGCACGATGGTCACGCCCTCGTCGCGCAGGCGCTCGACGGTGCCCCACATGCGGCGCCGGGCGAGCGGGTCGAGCCCGGTCGTGAGCTCGTCCAGGATCACGACGCGCGGCCGGCCCACCATCGCGAGCGCGATGGAGACCCGCTGCTGCTGGCCGCCGGACAGCTTCTCGAACCGCACGCGCCGCTGCTCCGCCAGGCCCACCAGATCGAGGAGCTCGGCGGCCGGGCGCGGGTCGGGATAGAAGCTGCGGTACAGGTCCAGGAGCTCGGCGACGGTCAGCGCGCCGTGCAGGTAGGCCGCCTGGAGCTGCACCCCCAGCACCTGGCGCACCTTCGCCCGGTCCCGCCACGGGTCGAGCCCCAGCAGGCGGACGCTCCCCCGGTCCGGCCGGCGCAGCCCGGCGATCATCTCGACGGTGGTGGTCTTGCCCGCGCCGTTGGTGCCGAGGATGCCGAGCACCTCGCCCAGGCCGACCGTCAGGCTCAGGTCGTCGACCGCCACCTTGTCGCGGTACCGCTTGCCGAGGCCCTCGGCCTCGACGGCCGGCGGCCGGCCGTTCCCGTTCGTGTCGCTCCTCATGGACGACGACGCTAGGTACCCCGCCCCACCCCGCGCCTGTGCCGCTGGTCAGGGATGTGAACCATGACTTTCGGCACGGGCCGGCCGCGGACCACGCCCGTAGGGTGGCTGACATGCGGCTCGGGACGGAGGAATGGTCAGGACTCGCGATGCTCGTGGTCGCGCTGGCCCTGGCCGGCCCGGTGCTGTTCGGGTACGCGGACCCGAGCATCCCGCGCGGCTGGTGGATCGCCCTGTTCGTGCTGCTGATGGTCACCCTGCTGGGCTCCCTCGTGCGCGAGCGCGCCGACCTGCTGCGGCACGCGCTGTTCGCCACCGCGGTCGTCTCGTCCTGGGCCGTGGTGCTCACCGCGCCGCAGGTCGGGCTCATGCCGGTGCTGCTCGTCGTCATCGCGAGCGTCAGCGTCTACGTGGCGCCGCTCCGCGTGGGCTTCGTCGTCATCGGCCTGAACACGCTGGTGCTGGTGGCGCTCGCGGGGCAGCGGGACAACGGGCTCGCGGACGCCCTGATCGGCGTCGGCTTCTACCTGCTCATCCAGGTGGCGACCATGCTGAGCTCGATGACGCTCCTCCGGGAGCAGCGGCTGCGCCGCGAGCTGAGCCAGGCGCACGTGGACCTGCGGGCGGCGTCGGCCCTGCTCACGGAGTCGGCGCGGACGGCGGAGCGGCTGCGGATCTCGCGCGACCTGCACGACCTCATCGGCCACCAGCTCACCGTGCTCACCCTGGAGCTGGAGGCGGCGCGGCACCGGGACGGCACGCAGGCGCGTGACCACGTGGAACGGGCCAACCGGGTGGCGCGCGAGCTGCTCGCCGACGTCCGGACGACGGTCGGCGAGCTGCGGACGGCGTCGTCGGACCTGACCGAGGCGTTCCGGGAGGTGGTGCGCGACCTGCCCGACCTGGACGTGTCGATCGACGTGGGGCCGGACGTGCGGGTGGACGAGGAGCAGACGGCGGCCCTGGTGCGCGCCGTGCAGGAGATCGTCACGAACACGCTGCGGCACGCCGAGGCGCGGGCGCTCCGGATCTCGCTGACGGCCGGGCAGGACGGCGTGGTGCTGACCGCGCTGGACGACGGCCGCGGGTTCCGCGAGCTGGTGCCGGGCAACGGGCTGCGCGGCCTGGCCGAACGGTTCGAGGCCCTGGGCGGCGGCGTCGAGTTCGACGGCGCGGACGGGTTCCGGGTCACGGCGCGGGTGCCGACGTGACGCGGGTGGTGATCGTCGACGACCAGACCCTGGTGCGGCACGGCATCCGGGCGCTCCTGGAGATCGCCGACGTCGAGGTGGTGGGCGAGGCCGACGACGGCGCGGCCGCCCTGGAGGTGGTCGTCGACGTCGCGCCCGACGTGATCCTGCTGGACCTGCGCATGCCCCGGTACGACGGCCTGTGGACCCTGGAGCGGCTGCGCGCGCAGGGCAGCGACGTGCCCGTACTGGTGCTCACGACGTTCGACGACGACACCCTCGTGCTCGACGCGCTGCGTGCCGGGGCGCGCGGGTACCTGCTCAAGGACGTCACGGTCGAGCAGCTCACCCGCGCCGTGCACGCGCTGGCCGGCGGCGGGACGCTCGTGGCGCCGTCGATCACGGACCGCATGCTGCGGGCGCTGCGCGCCGTGCCGACGGCCGACGACGGCGACACGCTCGCGGTCCAGCAGCTCACCGACCGTGAGCTCGAGGTGCTGCGGCTGATGGCCGAGGGCTACACCAACCGCGAGATCTCCGGCGCGCTGAGCCTGGTTGAGGGCACGGTGAAGAACCACGTCTCGACCATCCTGCTCAAGCTCGCGGCCCGGGACCGGACCAACGCCGTGCTCCGCGCCCTCAGGCTCGGCGTGCTGGGCTGACGCGGCGCGCGGCGCCGACCGGCGGCGTCGTCCGGCGACGCCGACCGCGAGGCCGGCGCCGCCCGAACGCGCCCTACCCCTTGAGCCCGCCCGCGAGCAGGTCCGCCCGCCAGAACCGCTGGAGCAGCAGCACCATGGCGATCAGCGGGACGACCGAGACGGCCGAGCCCGCGATCACGAGCGGGTAGAGGTCGGAGTCGCCGGCGCCCTTCGAGAGGAACGAGTACAGCCCGAGGGTGATCGGGTAGAGCCGCTGGTCGCTCAGCATGATGAACGGCAGCAGGAAGTTGTTCCAGATGCCCACGAACTGCAGCAGGAACACCGTGACCAGGCCCTGGGCCATCATCGGCAGCACGATCGTGGTGAAGATCCGCGCCTCGCCCGCGCCGTCGAGCCGGGCCGCCTCCAGTGTGTCGGTCGGGACGGCCGACTGCGCGAACACCCGGCACAGGAAGATCCCGAACGGGTTGATGATCGACGGCAGCAGCACCGACCACATCGTCCCGGCCAGCCCGAGCTGCGCGAGCAGCAGGTACTGCGGGATCGCCAGCACGATGCCCGGCACCAGGACGCCGGCGAGGATCGCGGCGAACAGCGTGTCGCTCCCCCGGAACCGGAACTTGGCCAGCGCGTAGCCCGCCATCGCGGAGACGATCGTCGAGGCGACCGCGCCGACGCCCGCATACACGAGGCTGTTGGCGCCCCACTGCCAGAACACGCCGCCGCCGTAGGTGGCCAGGTCGACGAGGTTGTCGGCAAGGCCGGAGCCGGGCAGGAACGAGAAGCTGGTGAACAGCTCGCGGGGCGACTTGGAGGCCGCGACGACAACCCAGGCCACGGGGACCAGGCAGTAGACGGCGCCCACGAGCAGGACGATGGTCGCGGCCGGGGCGAACCGCGGCCTGCGCCGCGTCGTGGTGCCGGGGGTGGCCGCGGGCGCCGTCGGACGCCGGGTCGCGGTGCTGGTGCTCATGAGGCCTCTCCGAACGTGCGGCGCTGGAAGAAGCGCAGGATGACCAGCGAGACCACGAGGGTGCCGACCGCCAGGAGCACGGACGCCGCGGCGGCGCCGCCCAGGTTGTCGTTGCCGAACGCCTCCTGGTAGATCGCCATGAGCGGCACCCAGGTGGACGAGATGGTGCTCGTCAGCGGGCGCAGCGTGGCGGGCTCGCTGTAGAGCTGCACGGTGCCGATCACCGAGAACAGGCCGGTCAGCACGAGCGCGGGCGCCACCAGCGGGATCTTGATGCGCCAGGCGATGGCCCACTCGTTCGCGCCGTCGATCCGCGCCGCCTCGTAGATCTCCTGCGGGATGGCCCGTAGCGAGGTGTAGATGATGATCATGTTGAAGCCGACCCCCGACCACAGCGCGATGTTCGCGAGCGCGAAGTACAGGGTCGGGTAGCCGAAGAAGTCGACGTTGCTGCCGCCGAGCTCCCGCGCGACGTAGCTGACCGGGCTGGTGCTGGGCAGGTAGAGGAACCCCCACAGCAGGCTCGCGATCACGCCGGGCACGGCGTACGGCAGGAAGATCGCCGTCCGCGAGAAGCTCGTCAGCCGCGCCCGCGGCGTGTCGAGCAGGAGCGCGAAGAGCAGGGCCAGGCCGAGCACGCTGGGCACGGCGATCGCGCCGTAGACCAGCGACCGGCCGAACCCCGCGAGCAGCTCGGGGTCCGTGAGCGCGGTGACGTAGTTCTCCAGCCCGACGAACCCCTCGGTGCGCCGCCCGAAGGCGCCCGCGCCCTCGATGCGGAGCCCGCGGAAGCTGAGGTACAGCGCGTACCCGATGGGCACGAGCAGGAAGCACACGAACAGGACGATCGCCGGGGCCGCGAACAGCCAGGGGGTCAGCTCGCGGCCCCGGCGCCCGCGCCTGCGGACAGGTGCGACGGCGGTCATGGGTTCTCGACGGTGTACCCGGACTTCTCCAGGTCCGCGACGACGGCCGTCTGGGTGGCGCCGTACACGTCCCGGAAGGACGTGCCGCCGAGCGCCGCCTCGTTCAGGGCGTCACCGAAGGCGTTGGTGGCGACGTTGACGTTCGGCCCCCACACGACCGGGATGGTCGTGTCGTCGATGACCTGGTCGGCCACCTCGTAGAAGTCCTTCTGCTGCGGCATGAGCTTCGGCGGGTCGTTCGAGAGGGTCGCCTCCCGGCCGGCGTTGCCGCCCGGGTACAGGTCGAGGGTGAGCAGCAGCTTCGAGCCCTCGTCGGACGCGCCGAGCCAGGCGGCGAACTTCGCGGCCTCCTCGGCGTGCTCGGACTTCTCGGGCACGAGGTAGGTGGACCCGCCGAGGAACGGCACGGACGCGTCGCCCGGCGTCCACTGCGGCAGCGGGATCGAGGCCCACTTGCCCGCGGTGTCGGGGGCCACCGAGTAGATGACGCTCGGCGCCCAGGCGGCGGCCGCCCAGCTCAGGATCTTGCCGTCGTTGACCTTGGCGTTCCACTCCGGCGTGAGCAGCGGCTCGACCGTCAGGAGGTCGCGCTCGACGAGGTCCTGCCAGTAGTCGGCGGTCTCCAGCGAGGCGTCGCCGTCGATGCCGACCGACCAGGCGTCGCCGTCGGTGCCCCACCACTGCGCGCCGGCCTGCGCGGCCTGCGCCGCGAAGAACTCGAGCTGGGTCGCCGAGAAGCTGGCCAGGTACACGTCGGGGTCGGCGGCGTGGATCTTCTCGGCCGCCTCCGCGTACTCGGCCCACGTGGCCGGCGGCTCGACGCCGTACTTCTCGAACAGGTCGGTGCGGTAGGTGAGCATCATCGGCCCGATGTCCTGCGGCACGCCGTAGACCTGGTCGCCGAGCGTGCTGAGCGCCCAGATGTTGTCGGCCACGGCGTCGCGGTTCGGCTCGACGTCCTCGGTGATGTCCCGGACCACGCCCGCGGTCACCAGCGACGGCAGCGCGCGGTACTCGACCTGCACGACGTCGGGCGCCTCGTCGGCGCGGTCGGCCGCCAGCAGCTTCGACGAGGTCTCGGGCGTGCCGCCCACCTCGGAGAGCTTGATCGTGACCCCGGGGTTCTCCTTCTCGTACTGCTCGACGATCGCCTGGGCGGCGGGGTCGGCCTCCTTCAGCGACCAGGTCCAGAACTCCAGGGTGACCGGGCCGTCCGCGGCCGGTTCCCCGGCGCAGCCGGCCAGGCCGAGGCTCATCGCGACCACGGCGGCGCCGAGGCCGAGAGCGCGGCGGGCGCGCCTGGACTCACTGCTGTGTGTGCTCATCGCACATCTCCTTCGATGTGTTCCGGCCGGCCCCGGCGGCTCGTCGCGGGGTCCTCGGGAAGTGCCCCTATGCTGATGGCAACGTTGCCATTTCGTCAAGCGCGACCCCTCGCGCAAAGGAGCGCACATGCGTCTGGTCCCCAATCCCGTACTGCCCGGCTGCCACCCCGACCCCTCGGTGTGCCGCGTCGGCGAGGACTACTTCATGGTGACCTCGACCTTCGCCTACCACCCCGGCATCCCGGTGCACCACAGCCGTGACCTGGTCACCTGGGACCTGGTCGGGCACGTGCTGGCCGGCGCGAGCTGGCTCCCGCTGGACGGCAGCCAGGTGGCGGACGGCGTCTGGGCGCCCACGATCCGCCACCATGACGGCGTGTTCTACGTGGTGTTCACGATCGCCCGCGACCGCCAGGGCTCCGCCACGTACCTGACCACGGCGCCCGACGCCGCCGGGCCGTGGCGGGTCCCGGTGCCGCTGGAGGCCGACGGGATCGATCCGTCGCTGTTCTTCGACCACGACGGCCGGGCCTGGTTCACCGCCGCGCGGGACGCGACGGCGCACGGCGCGACCGGGCCCGGCGAGATCTGGCTGCGGGAGCTCGACCTGGCCGCGCTGGAGCTGGTCGGACCGGAGCACGTGCTCTGGCACGGCGCGGTGACGGGCGCCTGGGTCGAGGCCCCGCACATCTACGAGCGCGCAGGCCGCTACCACCTCGTGGGCGCGGAGGGCGGCACCGAGCGCAACCACGCGGTCACCAGCGCGACCGCCGACCACGTGACCGGCCCGTACCGGACGGACCCGCGCAGCCCGCTGCTGACCCACCGCCACCTCGGCGCGGCCGAGCCCGTGCAGAACGTGGGCCACGCCGACCTCGTCGAGTCGCCCGACGGCGCGGCCTGGGCGCTGGTGCTCGGCGTCCGCCCCGTGGCGCAGCACCACACGCTCGGCCGCGAGGTGCTGCTCGTCCCCGTCGAGTGGGACGAGCACGGGCCGGTCCTCGCGCCCGGTACCGGGCGCGTCCAGGGCGTCCGGCCCGGGCTGCCCGTCACGGCCGACCGCCCGGCCGACTGGCTGTCGCTGCGCGGGCCGGTGACCGCAGACGTGGCCGCCGACGTCGCGGGCGAGGTGGTCACGCTGCACCCGCAGCCCGTCCCGCTCTCGGCCCGCGAGGTGCCCGCGTTCCTCGCCCGCCGCCAGGACATGCACGCGTTCGAGCTCGACGCGGTGGTGGACACCGCCCTGATCGGGGCGCACGACGCCGGGGTGGTCGCCTTCCAGGACGAGAACACGTTCCTCGCGGCGCGGGTCCGGCGGGGCCCTGGCGGGTGTGTGGCGCGGGTGACGGGCCGGCTGAACGGCGCCGACGTCGCCGGCCAGGAGGTGCCGGTCGCCGGGGACGTGGCGCTGCGGATCCGGTCGGACGGCGAGTCCTACGAGTTCCTGTGCGCGCAGGGAGCCGAGGAGCAGACCCTGGCGGCCTTCCCGCACACCGTGCTCAGCACCGAGACGGCGGGCGGCTTCACCGGCGTCCTGCTCGGGCTCGTCAACGAGGCCCCGGTCGGGGCCGCCCCGCTGGCCTTCCGCGGCGTCCGGTACGGGGTGCCGGCGTCCGCCTCAGACCGCGCGGGTGCTGGCGCGCACCACGAGTGACGGCGGCAGCAGGTGGTGGCGGGCGTCGCCACCACCGATCAGGTCGAGGAGCACCTCGATCGAGAGGCGGCCCAGCGTGACGAAGTCCTGCCGGACGGTCGTCAGGGCGGGCACGAGGTAGTCGGCGCCGGCCATGTCGTCGAAGCCGACGAGCGACACGTCACCAGGGACGGTCAGGCCGCGGGCGGCCAGGGCCGAGAGCACGCCGAGCGCCATCTGGTCGTTCCCGCTGAAGATCGCCGTCGGCAGCCGGCCGGCGTCGATCAGCTCGGTGGTCAGGGCGTGCCCGCTGCGCGCGCTGAAGTCGCCGTGCAGCAGGCGCGGCTCCTCGATGCCCGCGCGACGGAGCTCGGCGCGCCAGCCGTCGACCCGCGCGCGGGCGTCGAAGGTCTCCATGCGCCCGCTCAGGTGGACGATGTCGCGGTGGCCGAGGTCGAGCAGGTGGCGGGTGGCGAGACGCGCGCCCTCCTCCTGGTCGAGCTCGACCGACCCGATCGCCGGGTTGGCGACGTTGCCGGACATGACCACGGAGATCGGCACGCGGGTCACGGTCCGGTCGAGCGCCTCCAGGGCGACGGGTCGGTCCGCGATGACCGCCACGCCCGCGGCGCCCTGCCCGACGAGCCGGCCGAGGCACTGCTCGAGCTGCTCGTGGGTGCCGCCCTGCCAGCTCGCGAGGCTGACCCAGTGGCCGGCCTCCTTGGCCGCCTGCTCGATGCCGAGGAGGACGCGCGGCAGCTCGAACAGCTCCGAGCCGGCGAGGACGACGCCGAGCATCGTGGACCGGCCGCTCTTGAGCATGCGGGCGCTGTCGTTGCGCCGGTAGCCGAGCTCCTCGATGACACGCAGGACGCGCGCGCGGGTCTCGGGCTTCACGGTGGGCTCGTCGTTCACGACCCGGCTCACGGTGATGTGGGCGACGCCGGCGGCCCGCGCGACGTCGACCATGGTCGGCGGCCGTCTGCCCTGCGCCATCCCTCGCCCCTGCTCTCGCCCGGCTCGACTCCCGGTACGGACGGGCCGGCCGGGATCTGTTGTCCGGGGATCCTATCGGTCGGAGCGCCATCAGCGCTGGTGAGCGCTACCGCGTCTCCTGGTACGGGATGACCACGCGCTTGATGACCAGCAGGCCCGCCGCCGCGACCGGGACCGCGACGAGGGCCCCGAGGATGCCGCCGAGCGCCGCGCCGGCGAGGGCCGCGACGATGACCAGGACGCCGGGCATCGACACGGCCCGGCTCATCACGCGCGGGGACAGGACGTACGCCTCGACCTGCATGTAGACCAGCAGGCACGCGCCGACGACGATCGCCGCGACGGGACTCACCGTGAGCGTCGCGAGCGTCACGAGGATGGACCCGATGACCGTGCCCACGACGGGGATCAGGGCCGCGACGAACGCGATGACGGCGAGCAGGATCGGCGCCGGGCTGCCCGCGAACAGGGTGAGCACCAGCGTGAACGTGGCGTTGATGGTGGCCAGGATGAGCTGCCCGGAGACGTACCGGCCCACGGAGTCGAGCACCTCGTCCAGGAGCGACCCGGTCATCTCCCGCCGGGAGCGCGGCACCAGCCGCAGGACGGCGGCGACCATGGTCGGCAGCGTCAGGGCGAAGTAGATGGTCAGGGCCGTGACGATGATGACGGCGGTGACGCCGTTGATGAGCCCGGTGCCGACCTGCAGCACGCCGCCGGCGATCGCCGAGAGCTGCCGGGGGTCGCTCAGCAGGTCGGTCAGCGAGGACAGCAGCCCGTTCAGGTCGAGGGCGCCCAGGTTGCTGGTCGCCCAGGCGTACCAGGCCTGGTCGGGCAGGGTGCGCAGCAGGTCCACGAGCTGGGCGCCGAAGCTGCTGACCTGCGGGACGGCGATCGGCAGCACCGCCACGACGACCAGCGCGATCACCACCAGCGACCCGACGACCATCACGGTCGCCGCCACCCAGCGCGGCAGCCCCCGGTCGGTCAGGGCCTCGGTGCCGGGTTCCAGGGCCAGCGCCAGGAACAGCGCGAGCCCGACGTACACGAGCACCGTTGCCACCGCGGAGAGCGCGCCGAGCACCGCGAGGCCGGCGCCGACCCCCAGGGTGGCGAGCATCGCGTAGCCGAACGGGTTGGCCGGCAGACCCACCACGGCACGGCTCCGGCCCCCGGCCCGCTCGCCGGCGATCCGCGGCGAGCGCGCGGGCCCCGCCGGGCGGAAGCTCGCGTCGAGGTCCCGCCCTCGGGGCAGGCGTGGCGGGGTGCCGGGGCGGTGCAGCAGGCGGGCCATGACGCTCCATCTCGATCCCGGGTGTCCGCGGTGAACACCCGGCGCGTGCCAAGCCTCCCCGAAAGCGCGCCGCTTGTCGCCGTCTCGGGCGCGCGTCGTCAGCCGAGCACGGAACGGGTCTGCGTGAACAGGCCGCTGTAGGCGTTCAGCGCGGGCTGCCCGCCCAGGTGGGCGTACAGCACGTTGCTGGTCGCGGGGATGTCGCCGCTGGTCACGAGGTCGATCAGCCCGGCCATCGACTTGCCCTCGTAGACGGGGTCGATGATGACGCCCTCCAGCTCGCCGGTGAGCCGGATCGCGTCGAGCGTCGACTCCACCGGGATGCCGTAGAGGTCGCCGGCCCAGCCGGGCAGCACCGTGATCTCGTCGTCCCGCAGCGGGCGGCCGACACCGATCAGCTCGGCCGTGGCGCGCGCGATCCGCGCGACCTGGTCGCGCGTCTCGTCGAGCTTGGCGCTGGCATCGATCCCGATGAGCCGGCGCGGCGGGCCGCCGGCCTCCTCCAGCGCCGCGAACCCGGCGATCATGCCGGCCTGGGTGGAGCCCGTCACCGCGCAGACGACGACGGTGTCGAAGAAGACACCGAGCTCCCGCTCCTGCTCCTGGACCTCGTACGCCCAGCGGGCGAAGCCGAGTCCGCCGAGCCGGTGGTCGGAGGCGCCCGCCGGGATGGCGTACGGCGTGCCGCCGCGCTCCTTCACGTCCTCGATCGCGCGGGACCAGGAGTCCTTGAAGCCGATGCCGAAGCCGGCCGGGTCGAGCCGCACCTCCGCGCCCATGATGCGGCTGAGCATGATGTTGCCGACCCGGTCGGCCACGGAGTCGGGCCAGTCGACCCAGTTCTCCTGTACCAGCACGGCCTTGAGGCCGAGCGACGCGGCGACGGCCGCGACCTGGCGCGTGTGGTTGGACTGGTAGCCGCCGATGGAGACCAGCGTGTCCGCGCCCTGCGCGAGCGCCTCGGGGACGAAGTACTCCAGCTTGCGGGTCTTGTTGCCGCCGTAGGCGAGGCCCGCGTTGCAGTCCTCCCGCTTGGCCCAGACCGACGCGCCGCCGAGGTGGGCGGTGAGGCGCGGCAGCGGGTGGACGGGGCTGGGCCCGAAGGTGAGCGGGTGGCGGGGGAAGTCGGACAGGGCCATGGGTTACTCCTCGCGGGCGGGGTGGTCGGCGTCGGTGGGCTCGTCGGCGTCGGTGGGCTCGTGCGCGTCGGTGGGCAGGGTGCTCCAGGTGTCGAAGGCGACCGCCGCCGCCCCCTCCGCCTCCCCGGCGGCGCACAGCCGGATCAGCTCCTCGTGCCGGGCGAGCGACGCACGCCCGCCCAGCGACGAGAACCGCAGCCGCTCCGCGCGCCGCAGCACCGGCGTGAACTGGTCGAGCACGGCGGACAGCGCCCGGTTGGCCGCCACCGTCACGGGCACGCCGTGCAGCGCGTCGTCGGCGCGCAAGGCCGCCTCGACGTCGCCCCGCTCGATCGCCTCGCGGAACTCGCGCTCGGCCGCGCGCATCGTGTCCAGGTCTGCCTCCGTGAGGCCCGGCACGGCCGCGCGCACGGCCACCTCGTGCATCGCGGCGACGACGTCGCGTGCCCCGCGCACCTCGCGCAGGTCCAGCGAGCTCACGGTCGTGGAGCTGCCCGGCCGGGCCACGACCAGGCCGGCCTCGGCCAGCCGCAGCAGCGCCTCCCGCACGGGCGTGCGGCTGACGCCGAGCCACGCCGCGAGCTCGAGGTCGCGCAGCTGCTCCCCCGGCGCCAGGCTGCCGTCGACGATCGCGTCGCGCAGCCGGCCGTAGACGTCGTCACGCAGCAGCCGGCGATCGATCGCGGGCACGCTCCTCGGAATGGGCATGCAATATATTAGCTGCACGGGCGCTCGACCTGGCAAGTCCCGCACTCCTGCACGGCCCGCCCGCTCTCCCAGCACGCGCACGCCCCAGGGGCGCTCCGCGCTTGGCACACTATTCCTGCTCGCACACATGAGATCGGTCGGTGGCATCGAGGCCGGTCCAACGCCCGACCGGTCTCGATGCCACCGACCGATCTCACCAGCTCACCTCAGGGAACTGCCGAACTCGGGGCGCCACCTGGCCGGCCTCGGGGCGGATGCACCGGGCGGAGCCAGCACACCAGGTCCGCACATCGAGCCGGCACAGCAAGCCGGCTGTCCGACCTCGGAGCCGGTCGGCGCCCCGATTGGCTGGCCGGCCACAGGGCGCGTACATGCTTTCGAGGGGGTATCGGGAGGGCCAGACTTCGTTCACCTGGGACCCGAGGTATTCGCCTGCGCCGGACTGTCCGGCTGGCGTGAACTCAGCGGGTCCTGGGTGAGCGAAGTATGGCCCAGGCGGCACCCTCTGCAGGCACTACATGCCCTAGGTCTAGCCGGCCCGACAAGCCCGGGCCCACCGGGCTAGGCCCCGCGCCGCTTCGCACCCGCCGGCCGGTGCCGCAGCGCCACGCCAGGACGCGCAGCCGTGCGCGCGCCCTCCTCGATCACCGGCACACCGCCCACCAGCACCCACGGGATGCCCGCGGCGGTCAGCCGCGGCTCGGCCGGGGTCGCCCGGTCGGCGACGGTCGCCGGGTCGAGGACGACGACGTCCGCCACGTAGCCCTCGGCGATCCGGCCCCGGTCGTGCAGACCGAGCCGGGCCGCGGGCCGGGCCGAGAGATGCACGATCATCTCGGCGAGCGACAGCACCCCCTCCTCGCGCACGTACCGGCGGAGGTAGCGCGGGAACGTGCCCGAGCCGCGGGGGTGCGGCTTGGCGCCGACCAGGATGCCGTCGCTCCCGCCCGTGTGCCGGGGGTGCCGCATGATCTCGCGGACGTTCTGCTCGTCGCCCACGTGCTGCAGGATGCTCGTGCCGAGGCGGTCCGCGACCAGCAGGTCGAGGAACACCTCGGCCGGCGGCCGCCCCTCGTCGAGGGCGATCCGCGCCACGGTGCGACCCACGCGGTCGCCGAGCGCGGCGTAGCGCACCCCGGCGATCTCGATGCTGTCCCAGTCGACGGGCACGCCGTGGCAGCCGTCGCTGCCGACGACCTCGACCTCGTGCGCGATCCACGCCCGCTCCCCCGGGTCGCGCAGCCGGGCCAGCGTCCGCTCCGGGCCGCCGACCGCCGCGCGGCTCGGCAGCAGGGCCGACAGCGTGGTGGAGCCCGGCAGGTAGGGATAGGTGTCGAGCGTGACGTCCACGCCGTCTGCGATCGCCTGGTCCACGAGCGCCAGCAGCTCCCCCGCGCGGCCGCGGTTCTCGGGAAAGTTCATCGTCGCGTGCGTCAGGTGCAGGGCGCACCCCGAGCGGCGCGCGACCTCGACCATCTCGGCGTAGGCCCCGATGGCACCCGCGCCGTAGGACCGCTGGTGCGGGGCGTAGTAGCCGCCGTGCTCCGCGACCACCTCGGCGAGGGCGACGAGCTCGTCGGTGTCGGCGAACATCCCGGGCACGTACGTGAGCCCGGACGACAGGCCGAACGCACCCTCCCGCAGGCCCTGGCGGACCTGCGCGCGCATCTCGGCGATCTCCGCGGGGGTGGCGCGCCGGTCGCCGGTGCCGACGACGTTCATCCGCACGGTGCCCTGCGGCACGAGGTAGGCGACGTTCGTCGCACTGCCGCGCCGGTCCACCTCCGCCAGGTACTCCGCGACGGAGCGCCAGGCGAAGTCGACGCCGTCGGGGATGCCGTTCCAGCCCGCGATCTGCTCGCGGACGAGCGCCATCGTCTCGTCGGTGACGGGCGCGTAGGAGATCCCGTCCTGGCCGACCACCTCGGTCGTCACGCCCTGCGTGACCTTGGCGAGGTGCTCGCCGTCCGCCAGGACGGCCAGGTCGGAGTGGGCGTGCATGTCGACGAAGCCCGGCGCCACGGCCAGCCCGTCGGCGTCGACGACCCGCACGCCGGGCGCGTCGATCCGGCCGCGGGGACCGAGGCCGACGGCGGCGATCCGGCCGTCCCGCACCAGCACGTCGCCGGTCACCGGCTCCGCCCCGCTGCCGTCGACGACCAGACCGCCGCGCAGCAGCAGGTCGCCGTCAGACGGCGTCGACACGGACGAGCTCCCGGATGCCGCGGGCCTCCAGCGCCGCGGGGTCCGCGGCGGCGGCGCTCGTCACGACGGTGACCTCCACACCCTCCTCGCGCAGCGCGTGCCACCGCTCGAACACGGTGCCGCCGGGCCCGAGGGACGGCCGGGACAGCGGCAGGTCGTCCGCGTCGACGTCGACCACAACGGCGACCGAACGACCAGCAGAAGCCGGACGCGCCCCACCCCGCCGCGCCTCCGCGACCACCTCGGCGAACCGCCGGCCGAGCGGCTTGACCCGGTTCTCGGTGTCGAGCAGACCCAGCGAGTACTCCAGGTCCTTGTAGTCGGCGAGGTCGCGCGTCACGTCGTGCGAGCACCACCAGGTGACGGCGTACAGGTCGTCCGTGGTGAGCGCGGCCTCGATGGTGCGCGCGCAGAACTCGGGCATCTCCGACTCGGCGAGGTTCATCGACGGCGCGCCGACCTCCTGCAGCCAGACCTGCCGGCCGGGCTGCGCGGCGAACGCCTTGGACAGCTCGATCATCCACTCGGCGTGCCGCACCGACTGCGGCGACAGCGCGCCGTAGGTCGCGGCCGTCCCGTTGAAGATCCAGGAGTGCACGGTGGTCACGTCACCCAGGCGCGAGGCGTGTGCCGGCACGAAGGGGTGCTCGTCGCGGTACCAGAGGTGGTCGTTCTCGCTGTGCGTCACCAGGTGTCCCGGGTCGCGGTCGCGCGGGGCCTCCAGCAGCGACGTCAGCCAGTGCGTGATCTCGTCGCGCTTGGCGGGCATCGCCGCCGGGTTGGGCCGCTGGAACTGGTTGAGCTCGTTGCCGAGCGTGAGCCCCAGGAAGTTCGGCTTGTCGCGGACGGCGTCGTAGACCGCCGCGACGAGCGCCGCCTGCGCGTCGATCGCCGGCTGGTCCGTGAACATGTTGCCGTCGTGCCAGTTCACGAGCCACGCCGGCACGAAGTCGAAGCCGGACATGTGCCCCTGGATCACGTCGACCGCGATGTCCAGGCCCTGCTCGGCCGCGAGGTCGGCCACGAGCGCGATGTCGTCCAGGGCGCGCTGCCGGATCAGGGTGCGGTTGGGCTGCAGCACGGGCCAGAGCGGGAACACCCGCACGTGGTCGACGCCGAGCGCCGCGATCGCCTCGAAGTCGGCGCGGACGACGTCCGGGTCGATCGCCATCCACTGGAACATCCAGTCCTTCGACGGGGTGTAGTTGACGCCGAAGCGCGGGGTGGTGGTCAAGGGCCTGCCTCTCAGGTGGATCAGATAACCAAGGCGTGGGGTGGTCAGGAGCGGTCGCCGGGCGCCGCGGACGTCGACTCGCGCACCATGAGCTGGCGCCCGCCGACCGTCTGCGACGTGACGTCCTCGCCCCGCACCAGCCGCTCCAGGAGGGCGACGGCGGTGCGGGCGCTCTCCTCGACCGGCGCGTCCAGCGCGGTCAGGCGCGGGCGCACGAGGGTGGAGACCCAGGAGTCCTCCCAGGCGACCACGGAGAGCTGGCCCGGCACGCTCACCCCGAGCTCGGGGGCGTGCGCGACGATCTCGGCGGCGATCACCTCGCTGTCGACGATGATCGCCGTGACGTCGCCGATCCGGCCGAGCAGGTCGGCCACAGGGTCGGCGGCCTCGGCGTCCCAGACCGCGTAGGACGGCTCCACGCCGCTGTCGGCGGCCGCCGCGGCGAACCGCCGGTCGCGGGCCTGGGTGTGCGCGAGGCCGGGCGCGTCGTTGATCCGCGCGACCCGGCGGTGCCCGTGCTCGACCAGGTGGGTCAGCACCGCCGCGAACGCGGCGTCGTCGCGCACCGTGACCGCGGGGACCGCGGCGTCGACGGGCGCGCCGAGCACCACCGCGGGGGCGCCGAGCTGGCCGACGAGGTCGAGCCGCGGGTCGTCCGTCCGTGCGTCGACCAGCAGGAACGCGTCGACGCGCTGCTCGGCCCACCACTCGCGGTAGACGCGCGCCTCGTCGTCGACCGCCACGAGCGTGAGCGAGAGCGACCAGCCGATGTCGGCCAGGGGCTGCGTGAGCCCGGCCAGCAGCCGCATGAAGAAGGGGTCGCGACCGAAGGTGTCGCTCGCCCGGGCGATCACCAGCCCGAGGCTGCGCCCGCCCTGGCCCGACACCTTGCGGCTGGCGTAGTTGGGGCGCCAGTTGAGCTCGTCGGCCGCCTGGCGGATGCGCTCGGCCGTGGCGGCCGAGACGTTGGGCCGGCCGTTGAAGACGTGGGACACCGCGGACGGCGACACGCCGGCACGGCGAGCCACCGCGGCGATCGTTGCTCGTTTCGGGGGTGTTTCGGTCACGTGCCAGACCCTACGGGGGTTGACCCTCGAAAGTAAAGCGGTATACATTCGCGGCCAGCCAGATTGTGTACCGCTTTACAAGGCCCGGCACGCGGATGTGCCCCGCCCCTCTCGATCGACACACCGAAGTCCCAGGTCGACAAGCTCCAGGAGGTTCCGTGTCCCACGGCATCAGCAGGCGCACCT
This sequence comes from Promicromonospora sp. NPDC110617, assembly GCF_055598465.1. NCBI lineage: Bacteria > Bacillati > Actinomycetota > Actinomycetes > Micrococcales > Promicromonosporaceae > Promicromonospora > Promicromonospora sp. NPDC110617. Next base: position 1,820,995 of record NZ_JBVKBM010000001.1, on the reverse strand, counting down.
TGTTGGGCGCCGCGCTCAGCGGCGGGATCATCACGCCGCTCCTCGCCGGATGCGGGGCGCTCGTCCCCGCCTCCAGCGGCCCGAACGCCCTGACCGTGCACACGCAGATCAGCGGTGCCGTCGCCGGCGCCCAGGTGTTCTCCGACGTCGTCGCCGCCTACCAGCGCGCCACCGCGCGCAAGGTCGCGCTGCTGAAGAACGGCTCCGACCTGCCCATCGTGTTCGAGACGAGCACGCTCGCGGGCAAGGAGGCGGACGTCGCCATCGTCAACATGATGGGCCGCACCCTGTCCTGGACCCGCCTGGGCGCGACCGTACCCGTGAACGACTACCTCGACGACTGGGGCCTGCGGGACCTGATCATCCCGGAGGCGCTGGCCGAGTGGACCGACGACGAGGGCCGCCTGCGCGCCTTCCCGTTCACCCGCACCAACTGGCCGGTGTCGTTCAACACCGGGCTGCTGGAGGAGGCGGGCGTCGGCGCCATCCCGACGACGTCGGACGAGCTGATCGCCGCCGCGGACGCCCTGCGCTCCAAGGGCATCGGCCCCGTGACCGTGGGCGGCTCCGACTGGAGCGGCCAGAAGATGTTCCTGCAGATCATCCAGGGCTTCATCACCCAGGACGAGGCGCGCACCGTGTTCTCCACGGGCAAGATCTCCGAGAGCCGCGGCGCCATCGCGGGCGTGGAGCACTTCGTGGAGCTGCGCGACGCCGGCGTCTTCGTCGACAACGTCCAGGGCTACACGTCCGACTCGGAGCTGACGCAGTTCAACACGCGCAAGGCCGCGATCGTGCCGGCCATGTCGTCGGCGCTGGCGCTGGTGCCGAACGAGCGCGCGGCGGAGGTGACCGTGGGCGGCTGGCCCAAGCCGTCGAGCGGCGGCGTGCTGGAGCACCCGAGCGTCATCAAGAGCTTCAACGGCCACGGCATCTGGATCAGCGAGAACGGCCGCAAGAAGCTCGACCTCATCAAGCCGTTCGTGCAGAACCTGTACACCCCCGAGGTCACGGACGAGTTCATCCTCGGGTCCGGGCGCGACATGAGCCGCATCACCGACACCGTGAGCCAGGACTTCCCGCTGGTCGCCCAGGGCTCGCGCCTCACGGACGACGACGTCACCCCCGTGATGCTGCCCGACCTGCTCATCCCTGACGCCGTGTTCGAGCCGATGATCCAGGCGACCGCGCTCGCCTACGGGTCCGCCCCGGCCGACCGCATCATCGACGCCTTCGAGAAGTCATACCAGGCGGTCTGACCGCTCGAGCTGGGAAAGGACCCCCACCCATGACCGCGCTCCTCGACGCCGGCCGCCCCGACACGACCGGCGACGGCACGACCGCCGCCCCCCGCACCCGCCGCCGCGGGACCCTCCGCGACCGGTTCCCCGGCCTCGCCCTGCCCGCGCTGATCTGGTACGCGGTGTTCATGATCGGCCCCGTGGTCGCGATGTTCGTCATCGCGTTCCTCTCGTGGCCCGGCATGCTCACCACGCCGACCCCGGCGGGCCTCGACAACTTCGCCCGCGTCTTCGCCGACGAGACCTTCTGGACGGCGACCGCCAACTCCGCGATCCAGATCGTGGTGGGCCTGCCGATCATGATCGGCCTCGCCTTCCTGCTCGCGTTCTACGTGGTGCAGAAGCCGCGCGGCCACCGCGTGCTGCGGTACCTGCTGTTCATCCCGGCGCTCATCTCCGCGCCCGCCACCGCGATGGTCTTCTACGCGATGCTCAACCCGGACGGCCTGGTCAACGGGTTCCTGCGGCCGCTGGGCCTGCAGGGCAACGAGTGGCTCGCCGATCCGACCACCGCGCTCGGCGCCATCATCGCCGTCGAGCTGTGGAGCGGCATCGGCTACTCCGCGGTGCTCATCGCGTCGCGGCTCGACGGCGTGGAGAGCGAGATCGTGCAGGCCGCCCGCCTGGACGGGGCGAACGACTGGCGGTTGGCCTGGCGCATGTACTGGCCCATCGCGCGGGACTTCATCGGCGTCGTCGCGATGCTGCAGTTCCTGTCGATGCTGTTCAACTCGGCGCAGACCGTGCTGCTGCTCACGCAGGGCGGCCCCGAGAACGCGACCACCACGCTCGCGTACCTCATCTACCGCAAGGCGTTCGTCGAGACCGACCTGGGCTACAGCCAGGCCGTCGGCGTCGTCCTCTTCGTGATCGGGCTGCTCGGGATGTGGGCGATCCGCCGCACGCTCCGCGCCACCCACTGATCCCCGCCCGATCTGCCTCCCGAACCTGCCCTGGAGACCCTCATGGCTCAGAGCGCCACAGTCGCCCGGCGACTCCCCCTGCGCGACCGCATCGGCTCGATCACGAGCGGCACGCTCGCGTGGATCTACGCCGCACTGCTGGTCATCCCCTTCTACTACTTCATCGTCTCGTCGTTCAAGACGAACGAGGAGATCTTCGAGTCGCCGCTGGCCCTGCCGACGACGTTCGACTTCTCCAACTTCACGACGGCGATCCAGCAGGCCGACCTCGGCCTGGCCGTGGCCAACTCCGCGCTGACCACGGTCGCGGCGCTCGTGCTGACCCTGCTGCTCGCCCTGCCCGCGTCGTTCGCGCTGGCCCGGGCGCGCGGCCGCGCCGGCAAGGTCGTCGAGAGCGTCTTCGCCCTCGGCTTCCTCATCCCGTCGTTCGCCGCGCTGTTCCCGACGTTCCTGCTCGCCGCCGCGCTCGGCCTGTTCCACACCCGCACGTTCGTGGTGTTCCTGCTGCCGGCGACGGCGCTGCCGCTGTCGATCGTCATCCTCACCTCGTTCATGCGCACCATCCCGCGTGAGCTGGAGGAGGCCGCCTCCATGGACGGCGCGTCGTCGCTCCAGGTGCTGCGGCAGGTCTACCTGCCCATCTGCGTGCCGGGCATCGCGACGGTGCTGCTGCTGAACTTCCTCTCGTTCTGGAACGCCTACCTGTACCCGCTCATCCTGATCGGCCCGGACACCGCGCAGCGCACCATCCAGGTGGCCCTGCCGACGCTCAAGGTCGACGCCGGGACCGACTACGGCGTGCTGATGGCCGGCACCCTGTTCACATTGTTGCCCGTGTACCTCGTCTACACCGTGCTCCAGCGCCAGATGCAGCGCGCGCTGCTCTCGGGGGCGGTCAAGGGATGACCCTCGGCACCACCCTCCCGGCGGGCGGGGCGGCCGCGCTCCCGCTCGCCACCCGCATCGGACAGGTCAACCAGCGGCTCAAGGGCTGGGAGGCCGTCCGGTGGGTCGACGGCGCCCCACGCGTCACCGACGTGCTGCGGCGCGAGGTGGACCGCTGGGGCGGGCTCGGAGCCCTGTACGGCGTGCTCCGCGCCGACCCGTGGTCGGCGGTGCGGTGGGACAACGGCATCCCGCCCGAGCGCAGCGCCGAGGCCTACGCCGCGGTCCAGGAGCACGTGAACACCTTCGGCGACGGCATCCCCGTGCTGTTCGTCGAGGAGGCGCCCCACGGCCTGATGGCGCTCGGCGGCACCACGCTGCCCGTGAACCTCGCGCTCGGCGCCGGCATGGACGCCGACCTGACCGAGGAGCTGGCGGCCGCCGTCGCCGCCGAGGCCCGGGCGCGCGGTACGCACGTCGCCCTCGTCTCCGGGCTGGACGTGCTCCGCGACCCGCGCTGGGGCCGCGCCGAGGAGTGCTTCTCGGAGGACCCGGCGCTGGCCGCCGCACTCGTCGCGGCGACGGTGCGCGGCATGCAGGGCACCACCTCCGCGGGCGACCTGATCGACGGCTCGCACGTCGCCGTCGTCGCCAAGCACCTCGCCGGGCAGGGAGCCGGGATCGGCGGGCGCAACGGCTCCGGCGCGCCCGTCGGCCCGCGCGAGCTCGGCGAGATCCACCTGCGGCCGGCGCACGCCGCCGCGCGGGTGGGCGTGGCCGGCTTCATGGCCGCGTACAACGACGTCGACGGCGTGCCGTGCAGCGCCAACGAGGAGCTGCTCACCGGCACGATCCGCGAGCAGTGGGGCTGGGACGGCGTGGTCATGGCCGACGGCACCGCGATCGACCGCCTGAGGGACAGCTCGCCCGACCCCGCCTTCGCCGCCGCGCTCGCCCTGCGGGCCGGCGTGGACCTCAGCCTCTGGGACGAGGCGTTCACGCACCTGGAGCCCGCGATCGAACGCGGGCTCGTCGAGGAGGCCGCGCTCGACCGCGCCGCCGACCGGGTGCTCGCCCTCAAGCGACGGCTGGGGCTGTTCGGCGACGCCGTCCCGGCCACACCCGCCCCGTCCGCGCCGGCGCGGCGCGACCTCGTCGAGCTCGTGGACCGCGCGGCCCGCCAGTCCGTCGTCCTGGTGGACGACCGCGGCGTGCTGCCGCTGCGCCCCGGGACGACGATCGCCGTCGTCGGCCCGAACGCCGACGACCTTGACGCCCAGCTCGGCGACTACACGCCGCCGCGACCCGCGCCCGACCCGCGTGCCTCGACCGTGCGCTCCGCCCTGACGGCGCGGTTCGGCGCGGACCGCGTGCGGTACGCGGAGGGCAGCCGCCTGCGGGGCCCGCTCGACGTCCCGGCCGCTGACGCCCCGAACGCTGATGCCCCGGACGCAGACGAACCGGACGCGCTCGACGCCGTCCGGGCCGCGAGCGCCGATGCCGACGTCTGCGTCGTGGTGCTCGGGGGAACGAGCCGCCGCACCTACGACGACGAGTTCGCCGACAACGGCGCCGTCGACGGCCCCGCGCTCGACACGACGAACGGCGAGGGTGTGGACCTGTCGTCGGTCGCGCTGCCGCAGGCGCAGCTCGACGTGGTGCGGGCGGCGCGGGCGGGCGGCACGCCCGTGGTCGCCGTCGTGCTGGACGGGCGGCCGCGGGCCCTGACGGAGCTGCGCTCCCTGGTCGACGCGCTGCTGGTCGTGCCGTTCCCCGGGCCGAGCGGGGGCGCCGCGATCGTCGCGGCGCTGTGCGACGGCGCGGCGTCGGGCCGCCTGCCGGCGACCTTCCCGGCCGCGGACGGCGTCATGCCGGTGGCGCACGACGAGCGGATGGAGACGGCGCGCGGGTACGTGGACACCGACGTGCTCCAGCGGCTTCCCCTGGGCACGGCGCACCTGCCCGGCGTCACCCTGCGGCTGGGCGACGAGGCAGCCTCGGTCGCCGCGTCCGCGCTGGTGGACGGCGGCACGGCGCACGTGACCGTCGAGGTGACCAACGCGGGCCCGGACACCAGGTCGTTCCCGGTGCCGCTGTACGCCCGCCGGCACGAGCCGGGGATCCGGCCGCGCCGCCGGCAGCTCCTCGCCGTCCGGCGGGTGACGCTCGCGCCCGGTGCCACCACGGAGGTCGCCTTCGACCTCGGCCTGGACGAGCTGGGTTCGTGGGCGAGCGGCGCACCGGTCGCCGCGCCGGTCACGCTCAGCGTCTGGTGCACGCCGGAATCGGACCCGCCCGCCGACGCCCTACCGGTCCGCGTGACCGACCAGAACGGAGCCACCCCATGGGAGCGATGACGCGCACCCCGCTCGACCCGGCGATCACGGCAACCCTGACGGAGGCGGCCGACCGCGTGCGCGCCACCTCGGGCACGCAGGTGGGCGACATGGTCGAGGCCGCGCTGCTGCGCACGCTGACCGACACGGTCACGACGAGCGACGACGGCACGGCGTTCGTGATCACCGGCGACATCCCGGCGATGTGGATGCGCGACTCGACGACGCAGCTCACGCCGTACCTGCGCTTTCTCACCACGTGCCCGCCGCTGGCCGACCTGGTCGCCGCCGTGGTGCGGCGCCAGCTGGCGTGCCTGGACCACGACCCGTACGCGAACGCCTTCAACGACGGCCCGACGGGCGCGCACTACGACCCCGAGGACGTGTGCGACGACCCGCACGTGTGGGAGCAGAAGTACGAGATCGACAGCTTCGCCTATCCGGTCACGCTCGCGCACACGCTCTGGCGGACGACGGGCCGCACGGACGTGTTCGACGGGCGCGCCCACCAGGTGCTGCGCACGATCGTGGACCAGCTCCGCGCCGAGCAGGACCACGACGCGTCGCCGTACCGGTTCCGGCGCGACACCGACATCCCGACCGAGACCCTCGCGCGTGACGGTCGCGGCACCGCCGTCGGCCGCACGGGCATGACGTGGAGCGGGTTCCGGCCGTCGGACGACGCCTGCACGTACGGCTACAACATCCCCGCGAACCTGTTCGCGGCGCAGGCGCTGCTCGCGATCGGCGACATCGCGGAAGGGGTACTCGCCGACGCCGCCCTGGCCGCCGACGCGCGGACGCTGTCCGGCGAGCTCGTGGCCGGCGTCGAGGCGTTCGGCGTGGTGCCCGGTGCGCCGGGCGAGGAGCCGGGCCTGCCGGGCGCGGGGCCTGGCGACGCCGCCCCGATCTACGCCTACGAGGTGGACGGGCTGGGCGGGGTGCTGCGCATGGACGACGCCAACACGCCGTCGCTGCTGTCGCTCCCGCTGGTCGCGCCGGACGTGTACGACGCCGACGTCTGGCGCGCGACCCGCGAGTTCGTGCTCAGCCCCGCCAACCCGTACTACGTGACGGGCACGGCGGCGAGCGGCATCGGCAGCCCGCACACGAAGCCGGGCCGGGTGTGGCCCATCGCGCTGGCCGTCGAGGCGCTCACGGGCACCCCCGAGGACCGGGTCCGGCTCCTCGGCGTGCTCGCCCGGACCGACGGCGGCACCGGCCGCATGCACGAGGCGTTCGACGCCTCGGACCCGACGGCGTACTCGCGGCCGTGGTTCTCGTGGGCCGACTCGATGTTCTGCGAGGTGGCGCTCGTGGTGGCCGACGAGACTGCCCCTGACGTGTGCTAACGTCGTCGCGATCGTGAACCGCAGGCCGGAGGAGGTGAGACCCGTGAACGCTGTGTCCGTACCGGGTGCTCCCCCGCTGCCCACGATCGCGCGACGGCGCTAGTCGCCACCGGGAGCGCCCGCCAGGCAACTCGCGAGAGGCGACCCCCATGAACACCTCATCTTCTCCTTCTGCTCTGCCCTCCGCCGCGCCCACGGCCGCCCGTGAGCGCGCTCTCGTGCTCGGCGGCGGCGGCTCCACAGGCAACGCGTGGCTGCTCGGCGTCGCGGCCGGCCTGTTCGACGGCGGGCTGGACGTGACCACGGCCGACCTGACCGTCGGCACGTCGGCCGGGTCGACGGCGGCGGCGCAGCTCTCCGGCGCGACGCCGGGCGAGCTGTACGCCGCGGCGCTGACCGCGCCGCCGCAGCCCGCCACGTCCCGGCCCGCCGGGTCGCAGACCCACAGCACCCGGCCCGTGACCGACCACATGGAGCGGACCCGCCGGGTCATCGAGGCCGCCACCGGCCCCGCCGACCTGCGCCGCCGGCTGGGCGCGATGTCGCTCGACCTGCCCGGGTCCTCGGACGACGCGGTGCAGGAGCGGTGGCGGGCGACCGTCGCCGCGCGGCTGCCCGCCCAGACCTGGCCGGAGCGGACGGTGCTCCTCACGGCGGTCGACGCCATCACCGGGGAGCCGGTCGTGTTCGACCGGACCAGCGGGGTCGGCCTGGCGGACGCCGTCGCGGCGAGCTGCGCCAGCGGCTTCGCCTACCGGATCGGCTCCGGCCGCTACATCGACGGCGGCTACCGCGCGGGCGCCGAGAACGCCGACCTGGCCGCCGGGTACGCCCGGGTGCTGGTGCTGTCCCCGTTCGGCGGCCGGTCCCGGACCCCGGCGGACTGGGGTCTGGACCTGGCGACCCAGGTCGAGGACCTGCGCGCGGGCGGCAGCAGGGTGGCGACGATCTTCCCGGAGCGCGAGCACGAGCACCTGTTCGGCCTCAACGCGATGGACGGGTCGCTGCGTCCGGCCGCCGCCCGGGCGGGCTACGACCAGGGCAGGGCCCGCGCCGAGGAGCTCGCCGAGCTCTGGAGCTGACCGGTCAGGCGGCCCTGCGGCGGGCGCGCTCCGCGACGGTGAGGAACCGGAGCAGAGCGCGCTCGTCGGCCGCCATCCAGCGGGACGTGCGCACGTCGTCGGCGCCCGACCGCGCGATCAGGCGGTCGAGCTCGGCACGGTCGTCGGCGAGGATCGCCGGGTGCACGTAGCTCTTGCGGCACACCGCCGGGGTGTTGTGCAGGTGACCGGCGGCGATCTTGACCGCCTCGACGCGCTGCGCGTCGTGCTCGGCCTGGTCCGCCGGTTCGAGCCGGCGCAGGTGCCCGAACGCGACGGCGCTGGCGCCCCACGTCCGGAACGTCTTGGCCGTCCAGCCGGCCCCGGTCACCCGGCCGAGGTAGTCGTTGACGTCGCGCGAGCCGACGTCGCGCACCTCGTCGCCGTCGACGTACCGCAGGAGCTGCTGGCCGGGCAGCTCCTTGCAGCGGCGCACGATGTTCGCCACGCGCCGGTCGTCGACCACGACGTCGTGCGGCGCGCCGGACTTGCCCGCGAAGCGGAACCGCACCTCGGCGCCGTCGACCCGGGCGTGCCGGTTGCGCAGCGTCGTCAGCCCGTACGACTCGCCGGAGCGCACGTACTCGTCGTTGCCGACGCGGATCAGCGTCTCGTCGAGCAGCCGGACGACGGTGGCCGCGACCCGGTCGAGGCTCAGGCGCGGCGCGCCCATGTCGGCGTCCACCCGCTTGCGCAGGGCCACCAGACCGTCCCCGAAGCCGGTCAGCTCCTCGAACTTTGCGGCGTCGCGGGTGCGCCGCCACTCGCGGTGGTACAGGTACTGCTTGCGGCCCTTGACGTCGCGCCCCGTGGCCTGGACGTGCCCCGTGGCGTCCGCGCAGATCCACACGTCGGTCCACGCGGGCGGGATCACGAGCGCGCGGATCCGGTCGAGCGTGCGCTCGTCGGTGACCCGGTCGCCGCGGTGGTCCGTGTAGGAGAATCCCGTGCCGCGCCGACGGCGGTGGATACCCGGGTCGGCATCGCTGCTGTGGGTCAGTCCGTCCCCGTCGCCCATCGTCGTCCCTCCCCGTGCCGGCACACCCCGTCCGGAAGCCCGTGCTGCCGGCCGACCTCGTCTGGAGCCACTATGGCCCGGCGGCCCCCGACCGGCACGCGGATGAGTCCGCCGGTCGGGGATGCCGGAGGGCGGTCAGGCGCTGCGCGGGGTCTCGGGCGGGATCAGCCCGAGCTGGCCCGCGCGAGCGAGGGCACTGGTGCGGCTCGACGCGTTGAGCTTGCGGTAGACCTTGCGCACCTGGGTGCGCACGGTGTTCACCGAGACACCGTGGTCCGCGGCGATCCGGACAGCGCTGTCACCGGCGGCCAGGCCGACCAGCACCGCCCGTTCCCGCCGGGTGAGCAGCACGATCGGGCCCGAGACGGGGTTCCTGGCGTCGTCGGGGATGCGGGTGATCCCCACGTGCCGGGGGTCGGTGCCCGTCCGGTGGCACAGGTCCAGCATCTCCTCGCGCGGGAACAGCGCGAACGGCGCCAGCAGACCCTGTCGCCCGAGCTCCGCGGCGTGCAGGAACCGCGCGCGGGCCTCGTCGGGCTCGCCCGTGCGCAGGTGCGCCACGGCCATGACGAGCTGGAGCTCCAGCGCGTCCCGGGGCGTCACCGCCGCGTCGCGCATCGCCCGTCCGGCGACCGTCAGCGCGCCGTCGGTGTCGCCGGCCAGGAGCCGCACCCGGGCCGCGGGCGGCAGCAGCCGGCTGGCCGGGGCGGACTCGGCCAGGGCCACCACGCGGTTGCCCTCGCCGGTCGCGGCGAGCAGGTCGGCGTGGGCCCGCAGCAGGACCGGGTGCGCGTCCGGGCCGGGGCGCGCGCCCATCCCGTGGGCGAAGCAGGCGGCGTCGAGGCCCAGCAGACCGTGCACGGGCTCGTCGAACGCCACGGCGTACGCCGCCCGCGCGGCCGCGAGGAACGGCCAGAGGTCGCCCGGGTCCTCCCCGCTGCCGGCCTCGTCCAGGGCCTGCGCGGCGGCGTAGGGGTCCAGCCGGTCGATCGCGAGCAGCGCCCGCGCGATGACGGCCCCGAGCAGCAGGTGGTGCTCCAGCCACTCCGGGACCGGACCGCACTCCCGGATACGCCCCAGCCAGTTCTCGGCCATCGCGTGGTGCCCGCGCACGGCCGCCAGCAGCGCCAGGTTCGCGCACGCCGAGGCGCCCGCGAAGTGCTGGAACGGCGGCGGGCCGGCCTGCTCGTAGGCGCGGCGCAGGTGCCCGATCGCGATCGCCGGGTGCCCGGCCAGCATCGCCGTCACGCCCCGGTTCAGGGCGATGAGGCCCGGCCGCCCCACCCGGCGGTCGCCGGTCCAGGGCAGCGCCCCGGCGTCGTCGGTCCGGAGCAGGTGCTCCTCGACCCAGGCGCCGATGCCCTCCGCCGTGCGGTACTGACCGCGCATGCGGGCCGCGTGCATCGCGAGCGCCCCCGCGGCGACCAGGTCCCCGGCCCGCGTGAACGAACGCAGCCGCTTGGACAGCCGCACGCCGTGCAGCTCGAACAGGCGCATCGTGGCGCGGAGCTGCGAGTCGTCGCGCGCCTCGGCGAGCTGGTAGGCCAGCACGCCGGCCATGAGCAGCCGTGGACGGCGGGCGGCCGTCGTGGCGGGCAGATGTTCGAGCAGGCCGAGCAGCTCCGGGCCGAAGCGGGCGGGCAGCTCGAACCACCACACGTCCGCCAGGTCCTCGAGGGTGTCCAGGTCTCCGGAGGCGATGGCGCTCAGCACGCCGTGCTCGCCGTGGTCGTCCGCTCGGTCCGCTATCACCTGGGTGTCCGGTTCGAGCGTGACGAACCATCTCAGATCGTCTGACAAAGTCGTTGCGTCCCATTTCCACCAGAGTGTCGGCGCATTCGTTGGCGGGGTATTCGGCCTGGGGTGCCGGCCCGGCCACCCGGCGTGATCGCTCGGGTGCAACGAGGGGGCAACTCCGGCATCTCCCCTGCTCAGGGCTACACCAGTGCTGGTTCGTCAGGAGTGGATCATCGTTTCGCATTGAGTACCGCGACGGCACTATAAGTCATTCCACAAACCCATGGAAAGGGCTGTCCGGTCCGACCTGGCATCACCCGCCAATACAGCGAAAAATGCCCGGAAAAACGCACTGCACCTTATTGCACGCATTCCGGCCGAGGCCGGGCCCCTCGCCCCGCCGCGACGACGACGGGACGAGGGACCCGACGGTCAGCTCGCCGTGCGGCGGCGGCGCACGACCAGGAGGGTCGCGGCACCGGTCAGGAAGAGCAGCGCGGCGAGGCCGGCCGTCCACCCGAGATCGGCGCCGGTCGCGGCCAGCGAGCCACCGGGACGGTCCGGCTGCGTCGGAGCCGCGGGCGCCGGGTCAGCGGGGTCCACCGGGACCTTCGCCGTCGACGGCGGCGAGGTGGGCGGCGGCGTGCCGCCCGGCGGGGTGCCGGTGGCCGTGGCCGTGTTGGTCAGCTCGCCCGTGTCGAGGTCCGCCTGGGTGACCAGGTACGTCGCGGTGCAGGTCACCGAAGCGCCGGGCGCGAGGTTCTCCGCCTCGGCGGGGCAGTCCACCGGCGAGAGCTCACCCGACCCGGAGAAGTCGGAGTCGTCCACCGTGACGTCGCTCAGGGCCACGTTGCCGGTGTTGGTCACCTCGAAGCTGTAGGTGACCTTCTGGCCCACCGTCGTGATCTTGTCGGTGTCGGAGGTCTTGACCACCTCGATGCCGGGCGCAGGGGTGCCCGGGATGTCGACGGTCGACGGCGGCGAGGTCGGCGGCGGGGTGTCCCCCGGCGGCGTACCCGTGGCCGTCGCGGTGTTGCTCAGCTCGCCGGAGTCGAGGTCGGCCTGCGTGACCACGTAGCCGGCGGTGCAGGTCACCGACGCGCCCGGCGCGAGGCCGGCGGCCTCCGCGGGGCAGTCGATCGCCGACAGCTCACCCGAACCGGAGAAGTCCGAGTCGTCGACCTCGATGTCCGTCAGCGTGACGTTGCCGGTGTTCGTCACCGCGAAGCTGTAGGTGATCTCCTGGCCCACCTCGGTGATCTCCTCGGTGTCGGAGGTCTTGACCACCTCGAGTCCCGGCTCCGGGGTGCTGGGGATCTCCACGGTCGACGGCGGCGACGTCGGCGGCGGGGTGTCCCCCGGCGGGGTGCCGGTGGCCGTGGCCGTGTTGGTCAGCGCACCGGAGTCCACGTCCTCCTGCGTGAGCGTGTAGCTCGCGGTGCAGGTCACCGACTCCCCCGGCGCCAGGACGACGTCGGCGGGGCAGGTCGCGACCGGGGCCTCGCCCGAGCCCGAGAACTCGGTCTCGTCGACCGTGATGTCGCTCAGCGGCACGTTGCCCGTGTTGGTCACGACGAAGTCGTAGGCGATCTCCTGGCCCACGGTGTACGCGGCCGGGGCGGACGGCGTCGCGGACTTCACGACCTCGACGGCGGGGTCCGGGGCCTCGGTGGGCGTCGTCGTGGTCGAGGGCGGCGACCCGATCGGGGTGTCCGTGCCGGGCGGGGTGCCCGTGGCGGTCGCGGAGTTGTCGACCGAGCCTGCCGCGACGTCCTCGTCCGTGACCACGTAGGGCTCGTCGGTGGCGCAGGTGACGGTGTCGCCCGGAGCGACCGAGGTCGCCTCGCAGGTGATCGCGCCCACCGTGGGGTCGTCGATCGCCAGGTCGTCGATCGCGACGTCGCCGGTGTTGGTCACCTCGAAGGTGTAGGCGATGGTGTCGCCGGTGTCCGTGATGCCGTTCTCGTTGACGTCGACCGGCTCACCGGCGGTCTTGACGAGCTCCAGGCTCGGGTCGCCGAACGTCACGGTCGACGGGTCCGGGTAGTCCAGGCCGATCGCCGAGATGTTGTCGGGGCCGTTCGTGTAGCTGCCCGCCTCGTCCGAGGTCACGTTCACCGAGATGGTGCAGGAGGCCATGCCGGCGTCCAGGTTGCCGGTGCCCGAGAGCGAGGTGGCGCCGGCCGTGGCGGTCACGTCGCCGGCCGGGCAGTCCGTCGCGACGGCGGACGGGTCGGCGACGACCAGGCCCTCCGGGAGGGTGTCGGTGAACGACCAGCCGTTCTTGGCGGCCAGGTCGCTGGTGTTCGTGATGGTCAGCGTCAGCGTGGAGACGCCGCCGGTCGCGACCGACGTCGGGCTGAACTCCTTGTCGAGCTGCGGCGTCACGTCGAGCACGCGGATGTTGTCGTAGGCGCCGTCGTTGCCCTGGCCGCTGCCGTTCTCGTTGCGCATCACGATGCCGAACGAGCCGCCGGTCACGAGGTTCGAGCCGTCCGCGGGAAAGCGCCCGCCGATCACGACGCGCGGCGTGCCGTCCTGGGCGGGCGAGTTGTACTGCGTGCCGCGCGGGTCGGTGCACGGGTCGATCGCGGCGCTGGAGACCGCGATCTCCTCGCCGGCGCCGTCGACGAGGTAGAAGCGCAGCTCCGGGTGGGTCGAGGTGCAGTTCTGCGCGACGGCGTCGACGGAGAACGTCACGAACCGGCCCGCGGTGGGCAGGGTCAGCGGATCGGCCGTGCGGAACTGGATCTCGTTCGGCGTGGTGTTGCCCGAGGTGTAGGACGACGCCGCGGCGTTGCTCGCCGGGTCGGTGCCGTTGATGGTGCCGAGCGTGTACGGCAGGGACATCAGCGAGTTGTACACGCCAATGCCCCCGGCCTCGCCGCCCTGACCGACGCAGTCGCCGACGACACGCGGGCTGCTGTAGTTGACGATGAACCCGTTGCACGCCGCGCGGTCCACCCAGAAGGGGTCGGCCGCGTAGGTCGTCCCCTCCGCCCCCGTGTAGTCCGTCAGGAGCACGTTCGAGTCCGCGGCCCGGTTCTCGAAGTCCTCGACGAAGAGGACCGTCGGCTCACCGGGTACGCCGGGGTTTCCGGGCGCGGCGACCGCACTCGGCGTGACCGCCGTGAGCGAGGTGGCAACCAGGCCCGCCCCGACCAGGCTGAGCGCTGCCAGGACCGCGGGAACTCGTCCGCGGCGCCTCCTGGCCGTTCCGCCCCGGGTGGTCCTCGTCGTTGACCTTCGTACTCGCATCTGCTGTTCCCCTCGCTCACGGGCCACACGGCCCGTATCCAGTACGGCGTGTTCTATGCCATCCCCTCGGCGCTCGATCACCAGTCGGGGATCAAGAAATCACCAACCGAATCACCAACCCGCGGGCGCAATTCACCCGCTCCCCGACGTCCGGCCAGGAAACGAGGGGTGAGCAGCCGCAGCGCTCGGCGGGGTCGGGCGGGACAAGAACCGAGGCTTCGGCGTCGAGGGCCCGGGAACGGCCGCAAGACCGGGGCATCCGGACCTCGTCCTGTGCACCCCGCCGACTCGTGATAGTTCTTTGACTGCCACGCAGGAGTTCTTTACCTGTGATCGGCGTGCCACCGCACCGACCTGAAGGAGCGACGCGTGCAGGACCAGGCGAACGAGCTCGTGCCCCCCGCTTCCCGCCCCGACCCACGCCGGGTGCTGCGCACCGCGTGGGCGGGCGCCGTCGCGACCGTGACGGCGGGAGGACTGTTGTTCGCAGCGGCGCCGAGCGTGCCGGGCGAGCCCGCCGCCGGGGACGGCCGGGACCGGACGGACCGGCACCAGGAGCTGATCGCCGCGGTGGCGGTCGCCCGCTCGGCGACGACGACGCCGCACGTGAACACCACGCCGCGGCACGTGAGCATGGAGCAGATCACCGCGGTCCTGGCCCGCGCCGACGAGGAGGCCGAGCAGCAGGGTCCGCGGCTCAGCCCGGCGGTCGCGCAGGCCGCCGCCGAGCTCGGCATGCTCTACACCACGTACCGGATGCAGCAGCTCGCCTTCGGTGAGGCGACCGAGGGCCTGCGGGTCCAGGACGCCCCGGTCGCGCGTGCGGCCAGGGACGACGACGGCCCCGCGACGTCGGCGGACGCGGGCCGGCTCCCGGCCGCGATCCCGGTGTCGGACGTGCACGGGGCGGCCGCCGGCACGGAGGGCGAGGACCTGCCGTCGGGCCGGATCACCTACGAGCAGGTGGTGCTGGCGGCGGTGCGGCTGGCGAACCTGCTGGATCCGTCGGTTCCGCTCGCGCTGGTCGAGGTGGAGGCCGTCGACCCGGACCAGGAGCCGTCGTCCCGCGGGACCGGCGACGTGCTCGCGGGCCGGGACCGCGCGGGCGGGACGCTGCGCGCGAGCCTGCTCGACGTGGTCTCGACGTTCGGCGGTTCGACCCTGGAGTACGCCAACGGACGCATCCCCGCCGCCGTGCTGTGCCCGCTGGACTTCGCGCCCGGTCACCTGCTCCGCTGCGACGCCGCTGAGCGGTTCACGGCGCTGAACGCGGAGTTCGAGGAGGAGTTCGGGCACCCGATCCCGATCACCGACTCGTACCGGTCGTACGTGCAGCAGGTGGCGGTGGCCGACGCGAAGCCGCACCTGGCGGCCGTCCCGGGCACGTCCAACCACGGCTGGGGCCTCGCGGTGGACCTGGGCGCCCCGATCTCGGGCGGCGCGTCCGCGCAGTACGTGTGGCTGCGGGTGCACGGTCCGGACTACGGGTGGGACAACCCGTCGTGGGCCCGCCTGGACGGCACCAAGCCGGAGCCGTGGCACTTCGAGTTCTTCGCGGCGGGCTCGGTGCCGGACCGCGCGATCGACCCGTCCGACGTCGGCCGCTGGACCTCGGACGACGCGTCCGAGCCGGTCTACGAGGCTGCTGCGCGCGATCCCCGGTCCGAGGGCGGCCCGTCCGCCGACACGCCGCGGACGCGGGACGACGAGCCGCGGAACAACCCGCCGACGAAGAAGCCGTCCGAGCCCGCCACGTCGCCCAGGCCGAGCGACCCGGCATCGAAGCCCACGCCGAAGCCGTCACCGAAGCCGACGCCGAAGCCGTCACCCTCACCGTCCCCGAGCGACCCGTCGCCGAAGCCCACGCCGCCCCCGACCCCCACGCCGTCCCCGTCGGACCCGGGCGAGCCGTCGGCGTCGCCGTCCCCGACGCCGTCGCAGCCGGCACCGACCCCGTCGCAGCCGACACCGAGCCCGACGCCCGCGCCGAGCCAGTCGGCGCCGTCGCCCAGCCCGTCGCAGAGCGCGCCGAGCCCGGCGCCGGAGCCCGCCCCGAGCGACACCGGGACGCCGGCCTCGCCGGCGCCGTCGTCCAGCCCGTCGTCCAGCCCCTCGACCAGGCCCGACTCGCTGCTGGGCCTCGCGGAGGAACTGGGCCTGACGGACGACGACCGGGGCTGACCGCCGCCGTGGGTCAGCCCCGATCGCTCAGCGGCTCAGCTCGATGAGCGCCAGCAGCGCCAGTCCGTAGGCCTCGGCGGGCTCCGGGTCGGTGAAGACCCGGGGCTCGCCCAGCAGCTCCGTCTCGACCTCGAAGCCGTCGCCGGTGCGGCGCAGCGTGCGGAAGGCCGAGCGCAGCAGCGCGCGCAGCTGGTCCTCGCGCGGCAGCCAGAGGGCGTCCTCGATCGCGACCGAGTCCAGCGCCCACTCGGTGGTGCCGTTGAAGCCGAGGATCGTGCCCGTCGGGTAGTCGTGCGCCTCGATGGTCATGGTGCTCACGGTGAAGACGTCGCCCGCGAGGTCGGGCGCCCGGACCCGGAACTGGTCGCCGTCGACCGGCGTCCAGACCAGGCCGGCGTCCCGCAGCTTCGTGGCCAGCTCGGTGGAGATCATCGAACCATTCTGGCGCGCCCGGCCCGTGGTATGTCCGATGCTCACCAGGTCTCTACGGCGCGAGCGTACGCAGGACGCAGAACTCGTTGCCCTCGGGGTCGCCCATGACCTGCCACGTCGCGTCGGCGCCCTGGCCGAGGTCCACCGTGGTGGCGCCGAGGCCGATCAGCCTGGCCACCTCGTCCTCGGTGCTGCCGTCGATCGGGCTGACGTCGAGGTGCAGCCGGTTCTTCACGATCTTGTCCTCGGGCACCGGGACGAACAGCAGCGTGGGCGCCATCTGCGCTGCCCGGACGTCCTCGACGGTCGGCTCCCACGAGCCGATCTCGACCTTGCCGCCGGCCCGGTCGAGCACCCGGAAGCCGAGCACCTCGCACCAGAAGGCGGCGAGCCGCTCCGGGTCATGGGCGTCGACGACCAGTTCGGTGAACCTGCTTGTCATGTCTCTCCTTGGTGGGGTGGGACGCGGTGCTGCGGATCGGTGAACGCGCCCGCGGCGGCCGCCAGCACGGCCGCCGTCGCGGCCCGCTCCGGCAGGAGCGGGTCCGGGTCGGTGCGCAGGAGCACCAGCTCGTGGTAGACCGGCGCGGTCGCGGCGACGAGCAGGCTGCGCGGGTCCGGCAGCCCGGAGACCTCACCACGCTCGACGGCACGGTCGACGAGGACCTCGCACTGCGCGTAACGGTCCGCCCACAGCCGGGTCTGAGCCCGCGCGGCCTGGTCGGAGTGGAACGAGGCGGCCATCAGGGCGACGGCGAACGACGGCTGCACGAGCAGCGACTCCTGGATCTCCCGGTTGAGCTGGGTCAGGTCCCCCTGCAGCGAGCCGGTGTCCGGGGGCTGCCAGTCGATCTCGCCGGCGGCGGCGATGGTGTCGGCCAGCAGGCCGCCCACGTCACGCCAGCGCCGGTACACCGTGGCCCGGTGCACGCCCGCGCGCGTCGCGACCGCCTCCATCGTGAGGCCTTCGTGACCGTTCTCGGCGAGCTCGGCGCGCACGGCGTCGAGCACCTGTGTGCGGACTCGGGCGGTGCGCCCGCCGGGGCGGCGGTCGGCGGCGGTCGGCGGCGGTTCTGTCATCGGGGATCCAGTATCCGGTTGATCGGGGCACGGGTGATATGCCAGGATCTTAACGCGACACTCGTCGCAATAGTAGTCACCGAGAGGAACCACCCTGCCGATGCCGCAAGCTCCTGCCGACCCCACCGTGCTCCACCCGATGCCGGAGCACCCCCGCGTCGTCCTGCTCAAGCCCCTGGTGACGTCCCCGCTGATCGACGTCGGCGAGTTCTCGTACTACGACGACCCCGACGACCCCACCGCGTTCGAGACCCGCAACGTGCTCTACCACTACGGGCCCGAGCGGCTCGTCATCGGCCGGTACTGCGCGCTCGGCACCGGCACCCGGTTCATCATGAACGGCGCCAACCACCGCATGGACGGCCCCTCCACCTTCCCGTTCCCCACCATGGGCGGCTCGTGGGCCGAGCACTTCGACCTGATCACCGGCCTGCCGAGCCGCGGCGACACCGTCGTCGGCAACGACGTCTGGTTCGGGCACGGCGCCACCGTCATGCCGGGTGTGCGCATCGGGAACGGCGCGATCATCGCCGCGGGAGCCGTGGTCACCGGTGACGTGCCCGACTACGGCATCGTCGGGGGCAATCCCGCCCGGCTCATCCGCACCCGGTACGAGGCCGACGACGTCGCCCGGCTGCTCGCGATCGCCTGGTGGGACTGGCCCGCGGAGCACGTCACCGAGCACATCCGGACGATCATGTCGGGCACCGTCGACGACCTCGAACGGGCCGCCGAGCAGGTGGGGCGGCCCTGACCATGCCTGTTCGCCCTGCCCACATCGCGATGATCGGCGTGCCGATCGTCAGCCACGTCCTGCCCAGCCTCGCGGTCGTCCGGGAGCTGGTGGCCCGCGGACACCGGGTCACCTACGCCAACGACCCGTTCGTGGCCGACCGGATCGCGCCGACGGGCGCGGAGCTGGTGCCCTGCACCTCCACGCTGCCCGTGGCCGACAACGACTGGCCCGCCGACCCCATCGCCGCGGCGAGTCTCTTCCTGGACGACGCCGTGCAGGCCCTCCCGCAGCTGCGGGCCGCCTACGACGACGACCCGGCCGACCTGTACCTCTATGACATCGGCGCCTACGCCGCGCGCGCCCTCGCCGAGGCGCAGGGCCGCCCACTCCTGCAGCTGTCCCCGACGTTCGTCGGCTGGGACGGCTATCAGGAAGAGGTGGCCGCCCAGCTGTGGCAGCTGCCGGGAGCCGACACGTACCGGGATCGGTTCGCGCGCTGGCTCGCCGGCTGCGGCGCGACCACCACGGACGTGGACGCCTTCTCCGGCCCGCCCGACCAGGCCCTCGCCCTGATCCCGCGGGCCATGCAGCCGCACGCCGACCGCGTCAACTCCGACACGGTGGCCTTCGTGGGACCGTGCTTCGACGACGCCGGCGCGGACGCCGAGGGCTGGACCCGCCCCGCGGACGCGGAGAACGTGCTGCTGATCTCCCTGGGCTCCGCCTACACGCACCAGCCCGAGTTCTACCGCCGGTGCCTTGCCGCCTTCGGCGACCTGGCCGGCTGGCACGTCGTCCTGCAGATCGGCAGGCACACCGACCCCGCGGAGCTCGGCGACGTCCCGGCCAACGTGGAGGTGCACCCCTGGGTGCCGCAGCGGGCGATCCTGGAGCGGGCCGACGCCTTTGTCACGCACGCCGGCATGGGCGGCTGCGGCGAGGGCCTGCTGGCCGGCGTCCCCATGATCGCCGTGCCGCAGGCCGCCGAGCAGTTCATGAACGCCGACCGCCTCGTGGAGCTCGGCGTGGCCCGCCGGGTGGACACCGAGGACGCCACCGCCGAGACGCTCCGCGCCGCGCTGGACGATTTGGTCGGCGACCCCGCACGCGCCGAGCGGTCCGCGCGGCTGCGCGCCGCCGCACGGGCCGAGGGCGGCACCGCACGCGCCGCCGACCTCGTCGAGCACCTGGTGGCGGAGGCACGGACGACCACAACCACATCTTGACGTGTTGTAGAGATAGGGCGACCCTCGTAGAGGGCATCCAGCACGCGCCCGAGACCCGTCCGTTCCAACAGAGGAGACAGCGATGAGCGAGAACTCTCAGCTACTTCACGTGGCGACGTTCTGCGGCAAGTGCGACTGCGGCTGCCCGGAACTGTTCGTCGACCCGACCGCCGAGCCCCTGAAGCAGATCGTGATCACCGACGACTTCGGCCAGCGCATCCAGATGAGCCACGACCAGCTCGCGGACCTGGTGGAGCAGGCTCGCAGCGGCGCGCTCGACGCGACGGCGCTGCAGCCGGCCTGACGGCAAGGGCGTTCCGTCCGGTATTCCGGACGACGGCAAAGGTGGCTGTCCACTCACCGGTGGGCGGCCACCTTTGCAGTATGGTCCTGCCAGGAGGGCACTATGTCAGGCAGGACTCGCGCACGCGGACAGCTCGAGGCGGAGGTCATGCGCATCCTCTGGGACCACGAGGACGCGATCGGGGCACGAGCGATCCAGGAGAGGTTCGGGGACGAGCACGTCCCGGCCTACACCACGCTCCTGACGGTGCTCGACCGCCTGGAGAAGAAGGGCGAGGTGGTCCGCATCGCGGCCTCCCCGCGCAAGGTCCGGTTCCGGCCCACCCGGTCCGACGGCGAACGCGCCGGCGCCGCGATGCTCTCCGTGCTGGAGGGCACGGGCGACCGCGAGGGAGCGCTGCTCCGGTTCGCCGACCACCTGACCGCCCGGGACGCCGAGATGCTGCAGCGCGCCCTGCGCCCCAAGCAGCCCGCCGGACGCCGCCGCGCGGGCTGATCCCACCCTCGGTCGCGGCCGCAGACGCAGGACGCAGGACGCAGGACGCAGGACGCAGGACGCAGATCAGCAAAACATCTAGTCATGCGTGGGACCAGGGTGCACTCTTGCAACACCTGTCGGGAGACGTGAACTCTGTGCGGCTGCGCCCCTGTTTCTCTGGCCCAGCAGGATTGTCCCGCCCAGCCGAACTCGCAGGGTCAGGACCGAACGATATTCAGCAGAGCCGGCCGGTGCTCATCGGCATCGCTCCGCCACGAGGCGGTTTGTCCGGATTCCTGCCGCGCGCCTGATCCCGGTCGGCGTCGAGCTCGGGCCCGACTCGGCTCCCGCAGGGGGTCCTGGTCCGATCACCGCGCGAGCATGAGCCCGCACATCGCAGCCATGCCGAGGCTCATCAAGCCGCCCGCCAGCAGGTCGAGCCCGGCAGGGTCGCCCGCGGGTCCACCTGCGCGCGCGTGCCGGACCGCAGCGACCAGGAACAGCGCACCCCCGCCCGCGAGCAGCACCGCGAGCAGCGCGCCGGCGAGAGCCGTCGGGGTGTCCAGCGGCACGGCCGCCAGCGCCCGCTCGGCACCATGCCCGGCGGCGCGATGTCCCGCGGCACCGTGCCCACCGCGCCAACCGTGCCCACCGGGCCGAGCCATGACCGCGAGCGCCCACACCATCGCGAGCATCAGCACGGCGTGCGTCGCCTGGCACCAGGCGCTCTCGTGGTGGCCGGCCCGAGCCCTGCCCGGCCCCCGCCCGTCCGCCGTCGGACCGCGGCCGTCCGCCGTCGGACCGCGGCCGCCTGCCGGGCGGCTCAGGGCGTCGAGGCCGTACCAGCCCGCCGCGGCGGCGAAGCAGGCCGCGCCCACGGCGAAGAAGGCGACCTGGGGCAGAACCGGCAGGCGCGCCCACCACGGCCAGACCATGGCCGCCATCGCGAGGCTCATGCCCAGGTGGAACAGGTGGCTCGCCGCACGGAGGGGGCGGCGGGTCGCGCTCAGACGCCAGAGGGACCAGGCGCTCAGGGCACCGAAGAGGGCTGTCGCCGCCCACTGTGCGACTGGGTCCGACGTCACTGGCGCCCCCGCGTCCCGAGAAGTTGAAGCGGTCGAACCGCCGCGACAGTACCACATGATGTAGAGATGTTGTACGGTTCTGGGGACCGGGGCGGACGGGGAACGGGGTGGTTCCGGTGCGCACGACCGAGCTGTACGTGAACACCGGAACCTGCGAGCACTGCCGGCGCGCGCTCTTCGCCGAGCTGTCCGCGGTGCCCGGCGTCTGGCGGGTGCGGATCGACGCGGCGTCGGGCCGGGTCACGTTCGAGACCCTCGCGCCGGTCGACCACACCCGCGTCGCGACGGCGGTCGCCGACGCCGGGTTCGAGGTCAGGGCGTGGCGCTGACCCGCTCCCCGGCGCGCCGCGCCTGCACCAGCCCGACGACGACGTCGACCACCACGAACGCCATGAGGGTGTACCCGACCAGCGGCAGGAACGTCCCCACCGTGATCGCCACCGCGGCGACCGCCGCCAGCCCCCACCACGGCGTGCCCTGCAGCACCCCGCGCCGCGGAGCGGGACCACCGAGCCTGCCCATCCCGCGCGGCTCGCGCGTGGGCCGCCGCTTCCACCACATCAGGTAGCCGAGCACCACCATCGAGCCGATGCCGAGCGCGAGCACGAACAGCACGGCCTGGTTGAGCGGGCCGAGCAGGAGGCCCATGTGCAGGTCGGTGCCCCAGGTGGTGAGCTTGGCGGGCAGCGGGAAGCTCACGAAGTCGGTCCGGTGCACCACCTGCATCGTGGTCCCGTCCACGGCCACGGCGTCGGCCTCGGTGGGCACGTCGCTCTTGTTCTCCTGGACGGTCCACGCGGTGCCGGCCTCGGCCGGCGGCTTGATCTCCACCTCGTTCGTGTTGACGTTGATGCCCTGGGCGACCGCGAGCACGGCGTCGAACGTCGCGGGGTCCACCGCGCCGTCCGCCCCGGGGGCGCCGCCCCCGTGCCCGGCGTGCTCGTCCGCCTCGGCGGGGGCGCCGCCGGCCACGCGGGTGTCCAGGGCGGGCGTGGTCCAGCCGAGCGCGCTGCGCAGCTCGCCGACATTGGCGCCGCCGTACTGGGACCAGGTGATCCCGGTGACCGACAGGAAGAGCGCACCCAGCACCACCACGGCGCCCACGACGGTGTGCCAGGACAGCAGCCGCCGGTACCCGGTCTGCCGGCGCTTCGGCCGGACGACGCCGGCGGCCCGGCGGGACGCGCGCAGCCGGGCGATCCACAGGATCAGCCCCGCCACCACGACGATGCCGAGCCACGACGCCGCGAGCTCACTGTACAGCCGCCCCGGATCGCCGAGGTGCAGGCTGCGGTGCAGGTTGGAGATCCAGGTGCGCAGCGGCAGCGCGCCGCTGGAGCCGTAGACGGTCAGGTCGCCGCGCACCTCGCCGGTCGCGGGGTCGACGAAGATCGCCCGGGACTCGCTGGGGCCCAGGCCGTCCTCGCCGAACATCACGCGGGTGGTGTCGCCGGGTTCGGGCGCGGGGCGGACGGCGGTGAGCACGGCGTCGGCACCGACCTGGCCCTGGGCGATCTCGACCTGGTCACCCAGGCTCAGGGCGGTGTCGGCGACCGGGGCGTGCAGCTCCTGGTCGTAGACCACCTGCTCCAGGGCGGGAGTGAGCGCGTAGAGGGCGCCGCTGGTCGCGGCGACCAGGATGAACGGGCCCACGAGAAGGCCCGCGAAGAAGTGCAGCCGCCGGAGCAGCGGGCCGAACCAGGGCGTGCGGCCGCGCGGAGGTGCGGGGTCGGCCGCCGTGGGGACGTCGGAGCCCGTGATCGTGTCGGTCATGTGGGTCCTGCTTTCAGGTGAGGAGGGATTCGCCGATGAATCCGCCCTCGCCGCACCCGGGTGGGATGGCGAAGACGGCCGAGCCGATGGGCACGGTCCATTGGTTGAGCAGGTCGAGCTGGTCCAGGCGGCGCTGGAGCGGGACGAACTGTCGGTCGACGTCCGTCGCACAGGGCAGGACCGCGCAGGGCGGAACCCCGCGGGCGAGCGCGGAACAGCCCACGGGCACACGTGCGCCCGTGGGGCAGAGCTCAGACCGCGTGCGGTGCGGGAGGTCCCCTGCGCAGGTGAGGGGTGATCCGCGGCCCCGGGTGGAGCGGGCGGAAGGCCTCGGCGCGCACCCGGGAGCGGGCGGGCGCAACAAAGGTGAGCGCGTGGCCGGCGACGGCCCAGCCGCGCAGGAGCCAGGCCGCCATGCGGCCGCCGAGCTCGCGCAGGCGCCGCAGCAGCAGCTCCCCGCGGTGCAGGACGATCACGGTGACCGCCGCCGCGAGGCCGTGCCAGAGCCACATCTGCGGGCCGCCGTGCAGCAGCTCGGCCTGGAGCGGCGCCCCGGACATCGCCAGCGGGGCCATGTCCCCGTGCGCGCCGTGCGTCCCGGGGTTCGCGGCCTGGAGCGTGCCGGCCGGGGTACCGAGCTGGAAGAGCAGGTGGAACAGGAGCTGGCTCGCCGCGACCGAGACCGACAGCCGCGGCAGCGTGAGCCGGCGGGCGACCAGGGCCGTGCAGACGGGCAGCGAGAGCACCCACGGCACGAGGATCCCCAGCCAGCCCGGGAGGTCCCCGCCGCCGGCGAGGTGCGAGGCGAGCGCTACGAGGGTCGCCGCCGACGCCGCGAGGACGCCGCGCACTCCGCGCGCGGTCCCCCGTCCTGCGTCGGGTGCGTTCATCAGGCCGTTCCCCCTCGTGACGGTCGCGCGACGGACGCCAGGATATGGGTCAACGCTCGGCAAAGGGAAGTCTGGAACTGGCCACCGCCCGGCACAGCCCTCAGCCCGCCGGCTCCAGGCCTGCCGCCTGGCGGGCGGCGCTCACGAACGCCACGCGCACGTTGTCCCAGCCGTCGAGGTAGCCGCCGACCAGCGCGGCGTCACGCAGCAGCACGAGCTGTCCGGCGCGGGTCACGGCATCGTCGACGCCGGCGTCGGTGAGCACCTGTTCGAGCGCACCCCGGAACCAGGCGCGGTGCGTGTCGACGGCGCGCCGCACCCCACTGTCGGCGTCGGGGTACTCGGCGGCTGCGTTGATGAACGGGCAGCCGCGGGTGTGGTGCCGGGCGACGTCCTCGGCGATGCCCTCGATGACCATCCCGACCAGCTCGACCGGGTCGTCCGTCGCGGCCCGGGCGCCGTCGAGCGCGGCGCGGAGGTTGGCGTCCTCCACGCCGAGGTAGGCCTCGACCAGGTCCTCCTTGCCGGGGAAGTGCCGGTAGAACGTGGCCCGCGTGACGCCGGCCGCGGCAACGATGCGATCCACGCCGACCACGTGGATGCCCTGGGCGTAGAACAGCTCGGACGCGGTGCGCAGCAGGCGCTCACGCGCCTCGGAGCCTCCTTCGGCGGTCTTGCGCGGGGCGCGGGAGGCAGTGGATCTGGGTGCCATGTCAGTCAGCATAGAACGATCTTTCTCCTTAGGGGTTGACGGCCACCCGAGGCGGGCGTACCTTCTCGGAATAACAGAGAAAGAACGATCGTTCTTCCTGACGACGACGGACCGGGTCCCCGGCCCACCGAACCTGAGGAGCCCGACATGAACGCCACCGCCGACACCACCGCCAGCGGCACCACCCCCGCCCCCGCCAAGCTCCCGATCGTCCTGGTCCACGGCCTCTGGATGACCCCCGCGAGCTGGGACACCTGGGCCGAGCGCTTCCGCGCCGCGGGCCACGAGGTGATCGTCCCGGGCTGGCCCGGCATCGACGACCGCAGCGTGCAGGACGTCCGCAGCAACCCCGCGGCCCTGCGCGGCGTCGGCCTCAAGGAGATCACCGACCACTACGAGCGCATCATCCGCGCCCTGCCGGTGAAGCCGATCATCATGGGCCACTCGTTCGGCGGCGTCATCACGCAGATGCTGGCCGACCGCGGCCTCGGCGCCGCCTACGTCGGTGTCGCGCCCGCACAGACCGCCGGCATCAGCGTGCTGCCGCTGTCCACGCTGCGCACCGGCCTGCCGATCCTGTCCAACCCGTTCGGCCGCAACGGCGCCAAGCCGCTCTCGAAGGCGCACTTCCACTTCACCTTCGGCAACGACCTGAACCGCGCCTCGTCGGACGTCCTCTGGGAGCAGTCCGCCGTCCCGTCCTACAACCGGGTCCTCTTCGAGGGCGTCGCGTCGACGATGAACGAGAAGACCGGCGTCACCCACGTCGACTACGCCCGCGCCGACCGCGCGCCGCTCCTGGTGATCACGGGCGGCATCGACCACGTGGCCCCGCCGGCCATCGGCAAGGCGATCGTGGCCAAGTACACCGGCACCGGCAGCCCCTCGGTCGTCGAGTACAAGGAGTACGCGGGCCGCACGCACCGGCTCGTCTCCCAGCCGGGCTGGGAGGAGATCGCGGACCACGCCCTGACCTGGGCCACGTCCCACGCCGCCGTCACCGCCTGACGGCGGGCTAGGGTCCGAGGGTGCGCATCGAGACCAACGGCCGCCCTGCGGCACCCACGGACCTGTTCAGCACCTACGGCCACTTCACGGCCATGCAGGTGCGCGACGGCGGGGTCCAGGGCCTGGACCACCACCTGACCCGGCTCGACGAGGCGCACCGCGAGCTGTTCGGCCGGCCGCTGGAGGCGGACCGGGTCCGCGACCTGGTCCGGCACGCGCTGGACGGCACGGCGGACGCGTCCGTGCGCGTCGTCCTGCGGCACGCCGAGCACGTCGTGGTCACGGTCGCCGAGCCGCACCACCCGCCCGCCGCGCCCCAGCGGCTGCGGTCGGTCCCCTACCTGCGCCCGTTCGCGCACCTCAAGCACCTGGGCGGCTTCGCCCAGCTCGAGTGGGCCCGCCGGGTCGGCCGCGACGGGTACGACGACGCCCTGCTCACCACGCCCGACGGCGCCGTCGCGGAGTCCTCGATCGCCAACATCGGCTTCTTGGAGCCCGGCGGTGCCGTCGTCTGGCCGGAGGCTCCCTGGCTCCACGGCACCGCGATGCGGCTGGTCGAGGACACCACGCCGTCGTCCCGCAGGCTCGTCCCGCTGGCCGACGTCGCCGGCTTCGCCGGGGCCTTCCTCGTCAACTCGATCGGCGTCGTCGCCGTCGCGTCGATCGACGACGTCCCGCTCCCCGACGCCGGCCCGCTCCTGACGGGCCTCGTCGACCGCCTGGCCGCAGTCCCGTGGGACCGGATCTGAGTCCGGCCGCCGCGTGCCCTGCGCACGCCAGGTGACACGCCCTGGGACGAGACCGGCCGGGTGCGCTGAACTTCGATCAGCCTGGGCCCGCGTAATCCGGCTGAGCCGAATAATCCTGCACAGCTGAAGAACCCGGGCCACAGCCGAGCGAAGTTCAGCCCAGCCGACACCCTCCGCACGAGTGCTGGCTACTCCGCCGAAGACCCCACCGAAGCCGGGACCTCTCAGACGCCGAGGCTCGCCCCGCCGTTCGCCGTCTCGAACGCCGCGCGGGCCTCGGCGATCTGGTCCTGGTGCTCCTCCGTCCAGGACACCAGAGCCTGGGTCGTCGCGAGCAGCGTGCGACCCAGCGCGGTGAGCTCGTACTCCACGCGCGGCGGCACCTCGGGGTAGACCGTGCGGCGCACCAGGCCGTCGCGTTCGAGGTTGCGCAGCGTCACGGTCAGCATCCGCTTGCTGATGCCGTCGATCTCCCGGCCCAGCTCGCCGAACCGCAGCGTCCGCTCGTCGAGCAGGGCGATGACCAGCAGGGACCACTTGTCGGCGATGCGGTCCAGGATCTGCCGCACCTGGCAGTCCTCGCGGACGTCCCACTGGAACGGGTCGCGGTCCGCCCGGCACTCCGCCAGCTCCGCGGCGGTTACCTCGGGGGAACCCGGTGACGTCGAAGTGCCTTCTTGTGCCATCCGTCGATCGTGCCCAACGATCGTCATGGTTACAAGTGGTAACCATGCGGCATCCGAGCGAGGAGATCTCTGTGACGGACACGAGTGCGGTCGCCCGACCGACCACCGCGACACGGACGGGCTGGGGAGTGCTCGCCGTCGTCTGCGGCGCGCTCTTCCTGGAGGGCATCGACATCGCGATGCTCAACGTCGCGGTGCCCGCCATCGCCGCCGACATCGGCCTGGCGACCGCCGACGCGCACTGGGTGATCAGCGCCTACGTGCTCGCCTACGGCGGGTTCATGATCCTCGGCGGCCGCACGGCCGACCTCGTGGGCCGGCGCCGCACCTTCCTGGTCGCCCTCGCGGTGTTCGTCGTGTTCTCCGGCCTGGGCGGCCTGGCTGACGACGCCTGGGTGCTGGTCGTCGCCCGGTTCGTGACCGGAGCTACCGCGGGGTTCATGACGCCGGCGGGCTTCAGCCTGCTGACCACCAGCTACCCCGAGGGTCCGCTGCGCGACCGGGCGCTGGCGATCTACGGCGCGATCGGCGCGGGCGGGTTCACGCTCGGCGTCGTGGCGGGCGGGTTCCTCACCGACGCCGGCTGGCGCTGGGTGTTCTTCGCGCCGGTGATCGTGGGCGCCGCGCTCTGGGTCGCCGGGCGGCTGCTCATCCGGACCGACGAGCCGGCCGCGGGGCCGCGCGGCGGGTTCGACGTGGGCGGCGCGATCACGCTGACGGGCGCGATGGTCGCGCTCATCTACGGCGTCGTGGCGCTGGGCGAGGGCGGCGACGTCGTCGCCGGGGTCGCGTCCTTCGTCGCGGCGGCGGTGCTGACCGGAGCGTTCGTGCTGATCGAGCGGCGCGCGGCCGACCCGCTGCTGCGGCTCGCCGTGCTGCGCGAGGGCCTGCTGCTGCGCGCGAGCCTCGCGGGGCTGCTGGTGATCGGCGCGTTCTTCGCGTTCCAGTTCCTGATCACGCTCTACCTGCAGGAGTATCGCGGCTGGTCGCCCGTCGCGACGGGGCTGGTGTTCGCCGTCATGGGCGCCGACATGCTCATCGCGCCGCTGGTCACCCACCGGCTCGTCAGGCGGTTCGGGAACGTCCCCGTGCTGGTGGTCGGGATCGGCGCCGGCGCGGTCGCGTTCGTCCTGGCGCTGCGCCTCGACGGGACCTGGGGCTACCTCGACCTGCTGCCGTCGCTGCTGCTGGTCGCGGTCATGTTCGCGCTGGTGTACGGGCCGCTGACCGCCGCGGCGACGGCGGGCCTGGCCGAGTCGGAGCACGGTGTCGCCGGCGGCGTCGTCTACACGGCGTTCCAGTTCGGGGCCGCGCTGGGCGTCACGGCCGCGACGATCGTGCTGGTCGACGGGCACGCCACGGCCGCCGGCGCGGGCGACTACCGGCGCGCGCTGCTGGTCCCCGCGGTCGCCGCACTCCTGGCGCTGGCCCTCGGGATCGCCACCTGGGTCCGGGGCCGTCGGGCGGGCGCCACAGCCGCGCGCTGACGCCCCCCGGTCCGGGCGCTCGCACGACCCCCCGGACCGGGTGATTCCTGGACAAATTCACCGAGCTGCCGGGGCCCGTTCACCCGCCCGTGGCCGGGGAGATCGATCGTGTGCGTGCGCCGTCGGAGGACGACGGCGCGACGGCGTGCAACCAGCGCCCGCCTCCCCTCCGCACACGAGGAACCCCCATGCGCACTACGACCCCGAATCGCCGGTGGTCCCGCTCCCTGGCCGCGGCTGTCGCCGCGGCCACCCTTCTGACAGCGCTGCCATCCGTGGCCCAGGCCTCCGACACCCTGGAGTCCGGCAACCCGGTGGACGAGCTCACCCTGATCGACACGGTCGAGGACGTCGGCCCGGGCATCAGCCTGCGGCACCTGAAGGCGGTGGAGGCGGGCGGCTGGTACGACGCCCGCTTCCTCACCGTCGACCTCTCCGAGGATGCCGTCAGCACCGACCTGCTGACCGCCGGCCCGGTCGCGTCGGCCGGCCCGCTGAGCGCCGCCGCCAACCGGGCAGGTGCTGTCGCCGGCGTCAACGGCGAGTTCTTCGACATCGGCAACAGCAACGCCGCCCTGGGCGGCGAGGTGCAGGGCGGCGTGCTGCGCAAGTCCGCGGACGTCGGCGGGCGCGAGCACGTCGGCGTGAGCAGTGCGGGCATCGCGCAGCTCGTCGACCTCGCCGTCGACGCGAGCGCCGACCTGGCGGGGGCCGCGCACGACGTGCTGTCGGTGAACGCCGCGAACGGGGGCGGCGTGCCCGCGAACGGCATGGTCGCGTACACCCCGGTGTGGGGCGAGTACAGCCGCAACCGCGGGTTCACGAACGTCGCGGCGGACCGGATCGCCGAGGTGGTCGCGGACGACGGCGCCGTGGTGTCGGTCGCTCCGTCGGGTCCGGCGGGCTCGGGGCAGCTCCCGGAGGGCGGGTTCGCCCTGGTGGGACGGGACGGTGCGGCCGACGCCCTGCGGGCGCTGCGGCCGGGCGACCCGGTGTCCCTGCGCTACGGGCTGGCCGACGAGGCCACCCGCGACCTGGAGTTCGCACTCGGGCACGGCGGCACGATCGTGCGCGACGGCAAGGTGGTCGACGGTCTGCAGACGTCGGTCGCGCCGCGGACCGCGCTCGGTTTCAAGGACGGCGGCCGCACGCTCGTGCTGGCGACCTGGGACGGCCCGGGCGGCACCGGCAAGGGCGGTGTCGGCATCGACAAGGCCGCACGCGACCTGGTCCGGCAGGGCGTCGAGACCGCGGTGAACCTGGACGGCGGCGGCTCGACCACCATGGTCGCGCGGGCGCTGGGCGACCAGGACGCGACCCTGCGCAACGTGCCCTCGGACGGGCACGAGCGCAACGACCCGAACGGCGTGGGCGTCTTCGTCGCCCCGGGTGACGGCCGCCTGCACGACCTCCTGGTCTCCCCCGCCGCCGGCGCGGCCACCGCGGACGGCGACCTGCGGGTCTTCCCCGGCCTGCACCGCACCCTGGTGGCCAAGGGCACCGACGACCACGAGACACCGGTCGAGGTGGACGCCGGCGACGTGCGCTGGGACGCGCGCGGTGCGTCGGTGACCGGCGGGCGGCTCCAGGCCCCGGCGAAGGCCCGCGGCGAGATCACCGTCACCGCCCGGTCGGGCCGCGAGCGCGACACGGCGGACGTCCGCGTGCTCGGCGCCCTGGACGACGTCGAGCTGTCGACCGAGCGGCTGTCGATCGCGGACGCGACGTCGTCCGCCGTCACGGTCGGGGTGACCGGACGCGACGCCCAGGGCTTCACCGCCCCGATCGAGGCCGGCGACCTGGAGCTCGACTACGACCGCGACGTGGTCCGGGTCGAGCCGGCGCCCGGCGGTCTGCGGATCACCCCGCTGCGGGACGCGGCGACGATCCTCACGATCGCCGTCGCGGGCGAGTCCGTGCAGCTCCCGATCACGATCGGCGTGCAGAACGTCACGGTCTACGACTTCGACGACGACGTGCTCGCCCGCTGGCGCAACAACAGCACCCGGGCCACGTCGTTCTCCGCGGACCCGGACGGTCTGCGGGTCGACTTCGAGGGCATGCGTAACGTCGGCATCTCCGCGGCGTCGGCGTCCGTGCGCGTCCCCGTGCCCGGCCAGCCGCTGCGCCTGCGGGTGCGGCTCAAGTCGAGCATCTCCGTGCCGAGCGGCCTCACCTACATCGCCTACGTCGACGCGACCGGCAAGAGCGGCGGCGTCTACGGCACCGGCCTGACGCCGTCCGACGACTGGCAGAACGCCACGTTCACGCTGCCCGCCACCACGGCGTACCCGATCTCGGTCACGGGCTGGCAGGGCATCAACACCAACGCGGCCCAGCAGAAGCCGGGCACGTTCGTGCTGGACCGGATCGAGGCCGACGTCCCGACGTCGATCGAGCTGCCCCCGCGCCCCGACCTGGAGGCCGACCCGCTGATCTCCGTCGACGGCGAGGGCCTCGACGGCCGCGGCACGTGGAACTTCGCCACGCTGTCCGACGTCCAGTTCACCGCCGACAATACCGACCTGACCCAGGTCGCCACCACGGCGCTGCACACGATCCGCGCCACGAGGCCGGACCTCGTGGTCCTCAACGGCGACATCACCGACCGCGGCCTGCCGCAGGACATCGCGCTCGCCCGTCAGGTCCTGGAGGACGCCGGGTGCGACCTCGTCGCGGTCGGCGAGGAGCCGGCGCCGGACAGCACGCCCGACCCGCGCTCGGGCACGGTGCCCTGCTACTACGTGCCGGGCAACCACGAGTCGTACGGGCTGAACAACACGCAGGCCACGCTCGACCCGTTCGTCGCCGAGTTCGGGCAGCCGTACCGGACCTTCGACCACAAGGGCACGCGGTTCGTGCTGCTCGCCAGCTCGTACGGCACGCTGCGCGGCACCGCCTGGGACCAGCTCCCGATGCTGCAGAAGGCGCTGGCGGACGCCGAGCGCGACCGCACGGTGGACAACGTCGTCGTCTTCGCCCACCACCCGGTGGCCGACCCGGGCGACACCGCCGCCAGCCAGCTCGGTGACGGCAACGAGGTGGCGCTGGTCCAGAGCATGCTCACCGGGTTCCGGGAACGCACGGACAAGGGCGCGGTCATGGTCGGGTCCCACGCCCAGATCGTGGACGTGCATCGCGAGGAGGGCGTGCCGTACGTGGTGCTGCCGTCGTCCGGCAAGAGCCCCTACGGCACGCCCGACCGGGGCGGCTTCACGGGCTGGGTGAGCTGGTCGGTGGACCCGCGCGGCGAGGCCGACGAGCAGTGGGTCGAGGCCGACGTCCGCGCGTTCGCGCAGTCCGTCGAGCTGACCACGCCCGAGACGCTCGAGGTGGGCACGACGGCGCAGCTCAGCGGCAACATCGTCCAGCCGAACGGCGTCGCGGAGGGCACCCGTGTGGTGCCGCTGCGCTACCCGATGTCGGTGCACTGGAGCGGGTCGCACGACCTCGCGATCGGCTCCGGCGAGCGCGCCGTCGAGGCGGCCCGCCGCTCCGGCAAGGTGGCGGTGCTCGACCCGGAGACCCGGACCCTGACGGCGCTGCGCCGCGGCGAGGTGACCGTCACGGTCACCAACGACGCGATGCGGCCCTACGACGGCGACGCGTCGCTGGCGCCGGTCACCACGTCCGAGACGATCGACGTGGTCCCGGCGGCGGACGCCGGTCCGCGGATCACCGCCGAGGCCCCGGTGTTCACGGCACAGCCCGTGGGCACCCGCGGCCAGGTGCAGAAGGTGACGATCACGAGCACCGGCACGGCGCCCGTCCGGATCCGCGCGGTGGACGTCGAGGACGACGAGCGGCACAGCCCGTTCACGGTCGACCGCGACCGCTGTGACGACCGGGTCCTCGCGCCCGGCCGGACCTGCGAGGTGTGGGTGCGGTTCGACCCGGTGCGCCCGGACGAGACGTCCACGGCGGAGCTCCGACTCACGACGAACGGCGTCGGGCGCACCGTGACGGTGCCGCTGACCGGCACCAGCACCAGGCTCACCTGGACCAGGACGGACGACGGTCCGGCGCGCCACTGAGGCCACCGCTGGTCGAGCTTGTCGAGACCTGGGTCTCGACAAGCTCGACCGGCACGACGGGCTCGACGTCAGCTGTTGCGGGCCGCGTCCAGGATGACCCTGGTGACGGCCCCCGGCTGGCTGATCATCGCGACGTGGGAGCTCTTGAGCTCGACCGTCGTGGAGCCGGCGCGCTTCGCCATGGCCCGTTCCGCCTGGGGCGGGATGATCCGGTCGTTCTTGGCCACGATGTACCAGCTCGGGATGTCCTCCCAGGCGGGTGGGCCGGACGGCGTCACCAGCGAGCTGAGCGTCGCCGGGCGCTGGGTCGCGGCCATGAACCGCGCCTCGTCGCGCGGGAGGTCCTGGGCGAACAGCCGCGGGAACCAGACGGGGTCGATGTACGCGTCGGCGTCGTTCTCCGGGGCCCCGGGGTAGGGGCGCAGCACGAGGTGGTCGATCACCTCGGGCGGCGGGCCACCGCCCAGCGCGTTGGCGTCGGCGACCGTCTCCCCCTCAGCGAGCGCGAAGCCCGCGACGTAGACCAGGGCCTCGACGTCCGGGTCGCCGGTCGCGGCGTTGGTGATCACGGCACCGCCGTAGGAGTGGCCCACCAGCACGATCGGCCCCTCGATCGTGTCGAGGAACAGGCGCAGGTACTCGCTGTCCGACGTCGCGCCGCGCAGCGGGTTGGAGAACGCGATGACCGGGTAGCCGCGGTCCATGAGGCGTTCGGAGACGCCGGACCAGCCGCTGGAGTCGGCGAACGCGCCGTGGACCAGCACGACGGTGGGCTTGTCGTGGTCGCCGTGGCCCCCGGAGGGGCCGTGCGTACGGGCCGGCGTCGCGGCGCCGGTCACGGAAGAGAGTGCGAGCAGCGTCGTGGCGAGCGCTGCGACCAGTGCGGTGGGGCGGGTGAAGCGTCTCCTGGTCATCGGTATGTCTCCTGTCGTGGTACGGACACCAAAGATCATCCGCAGCAGGCCGGGTGATATGGACCACGTGAACCGCGTAGTCCCTCGCCGTCGGCCCTACCGTGGGCGCATGGAGACCGCCGCCGCCCCCGTCGGGCGCGACGAGGAGCTGCGCCGGCTGGCCACGCTGCTCGGCGGTGCGCGCAACGGCCGGGGCGGCTCGCTGCTGGTCCTGGGCGAACCGGGCATCGGCAAGACCTGCCTGCTGACGGCGGCGACGCACGCCACAGGCCTCGCCACGATCCGCCTGGACGGGTACGAGTCGGAGTCGACCATCCCGTTCGCCGCCGTGCAGCGGCTCGTCTCCCTGCTCCGCGAGCACTGCGAGAGCCTCCCGGAGCGGCAGCGGCAGGCGGTGCGCGTGGCGTCCGGCCAGGCCGACGGGCCCGCCCCGGACCGCTTCCTGGTGGGCCTCGGCGTGCTCGGCCTCCTGGCCGCGGCCGGGGCCAGGCGGCCGGTGGTGTGCGTGGTCGACGACGCCCACCTGATCGACGCCGAGAGCCTCGACGCGCTCGCCTTCGTGGCGCGGCGCCTCGCGGTCGAGAACGTGGCGGTCGTGTTCGCGGCCCGGGACGACGGCGGGTTCGCCGACCGGATGGGCGGGGTGCCGCGGCTCGGCCTCACGGGCCTCTCCCCGGAGGCGGCCGCGCAGCTCCTGAACCGTTCGGCGGAGCGGCCGCTCGCGCCGTCGGCGGCCGCCGCCATCGCCCGCGCGACCGGCGGCAACCCCCTGGCCCTGATCGACCTGGCGGGCGACGCCCTGGTGCACGAGCTGCCGGACCTGGGCCTCGGCGGGGCGCCGGTGCCCGTCGGCCGGCACCTCGAGGAGCACTACGTACGGCAGGTGCGCCGGGCCGACCCGCACGTGCAGACCT
This sequence comes from Promicromonospora sp. NPDC110617, assembly GCF_055598465.1. Taxonomy (NCBI): domain Bacteria; kingdom Bacillati; phylum Actinomycetota; class Actinomycetes; order Micrococcales; family Promicromonosporaceae; genus Promicromonospora; species Promicromonospora sp. NPDC110617. The sequence continues at coordinate 1,786,397 of NZ_JBVKBM010000001.1, read as the reverse complement.
GGGTGCTGCTGGCCGCGGCGGACTCGACGGGGAACATCGACCTCGTGACCGCCGCGGCGGCCGACGTGGGCCTGGGACCCGACGACGGCGACCGGGCCGAGGTGGCCGGCCTGGTGGAGCTGCAGCCCGTCGTGCGGTTCCGGCACCCCCTGGTGCGGTCCGCCGTCTACAACGCCGCGCCGGGCGCGGAGCTGCGCCGGATGCACGGCGCGCTCGCGCGGGCGGCCGAGGGGCTCGGCATGGTCGAGACCGAGGCCTGGCACGCCGCGCGTGCCGTGCTGGGCACGGACCCCGCCGTCGCCGACCGGCTGGCGCACACCGCGGACCTCGCCGCGCGGCGCGGCGGCCTCGCCTCGCGTGCGACGATCCTGACCCGGGCGGCCGAGCTGACCGCGCCCGGCCCGGTCCGCGACGCGCGCCAGGTCGGCGCCGCCGAGGCCGCGCTGGCCGTGGGGGCGGTCCACGTGGCCCAGCGGCTCGCGGACGAGATCGACCTGCCCGCCGTGGACCCGGTGACGCGCGGCCGCGCGCTGGCCGTACGCACCGCGCTCAGCCTCTTCACCGCCGACGCCGACCAGGTGCGCGGCGCCACCGCGGCGCACCTGCGCGCCGCCGACGCGTTCCACGGACACGACGCCGAGCGGGAGCAGGTGGCCCTGATCCGGGCGTTCGACAGCTGCTGCTCGGCCGAACGGCTGGTGGTGGGGGTCACCCGGACCGAGCTGGGGCGCCGCCTGTCCGCGGGAGCCGCCGTGGCGGACGGCCCGGCGGCGGACGTCTTGCGCGGGCTGGGCGCACTGATCCTCGAACCGTACGAGCGCGCGGTCGCCCCGGCGCGCGCGGCGTTCGACGCCGTCCTCGCCCTGCCCGACGACCACCTCATGCAGATGGGCACCATCATCGCGGCGCTCGGCTCCTTCCTGTGGGACGACGGCGGCCGCGGCGCCGCGCTCGAGCGGGCCGCCGACGCGGCGCGGGACGCCGGGGCGCTGCAGTCGCTCGACACCCTGCTGTGGGTGATGGCGATCTCCGAGCTCTGGGGCGGCACCGCCCGCCGGGCCGCGCGGTACGACGAGCTCGTCCGCGAGGTACGCCATGCCATGGGCTACGACGCCCAGAACGTCGTCAACGTCGCGGTGCTGGCCTGGACCGGGGCTCCGCGCGAGGTCGTGCAGGCGGTCGCCACGGGCGCGGACGCCGTCGGGTTCGGCGGGGTCGGCGCGTCCGCCGTCGCCTCGCTCGCCGTCCGGGACCTCGCCGAGGGGCACTACGGTGCCGCCTACGAGCGGTTCGGCCCGCTGATGGCGCAGCCATTCCTCCAGGTCACGCCGACCCAGTACCCGGACTACGTGGAGGCGGCCGCGCGGAGCGGGCAGCCCGGCGAGGCGTCGCGGGTCGCGGGGATCCTGGCGGCGCTGGCGGACGCGAACGGCTCCGACTGGTGCCGCGGGGTGGCGGAGCGGGCGCTGGCGCTGGCTGCCGGGGACGAGGACGCCGAACGACACCACCTCGCGTCGATCGAGGCCCTCGGCCGCACCGGGGCCGAGATGGACCTCGGCCGGGCCCACCTCGTGTACGGCGAGTGGCTCCGTCGCGTCCGGCGGCGCCGGGCGGCCGGCGAACAGCTCCAGCTCGCCCTCGAGCACCTCCGGCACAGCGGGGCCGAGCTCTTCGTCCCCCGCGCCCAGGCGGAGCTCGAGGCGGCCGGGCTGCACGAGGTCGCGGGGGCTGCGCCACACCGCTTCGACCTGACGGCGCAGGAGCACACGGTGGCACGGCTCGCCGGGTCCGGGCACACCAACCCCGAGATCGCGGCGAACCTGTTCATCAGCCCCAGCACCGTCGACTACCACCTGCGCAAGGTCTTCCAGAAGCTCGGGGTCACCTCGCGGCGGCAGCTCGCCGACCGGCTGGCGGCCCCGCCGTCGTCGGCGCCGGGCGCGACCCCGCCGTCGGACGAGAATCCCCGCCCCACCACGTCGTAGCCCAGGTCACGGGCCTGCGACGGACTACGTGGTTCGCGTGGTCCGCGCGGACGGGGGTGGGCGGCAAGGTCAAGGTTCATCACCCGACCGACCAAGGGGGGCCACATGCCTTACGTCACCGCCGACGACGGCGCCGAGATCTTCTACCGGGACTGGGGCACGGACGGCACGCCCGTGCTGCTGAGCCACGGCTGGCCGCTGAGCTCCGACGCGTGGGAGGCGGCGGCGCTGTTCCTGGCCGAGCGGGGCCACCGCGTCGTCGCGCACGACCGGCGCGGCCACGGCCGGTCCAGCCAGACCTGGCAGGGCAACGAGATGGACACCTACGCCGACGACCTGGCGGTGCTCATCGACACGCTCGACCTGCGCGACCTGACCCTCGTCGGTCATTCCACCGGCGGCGGCGAGATCGTGCGGTACGTGGGCCGGCACGGCACGGCGCGGGTCGCCAGGCTCGTGCTGGTCTCCGCCGTGCCGCCGCTCATGGTGCGCACCGACGACAACCCCGAGGGCCTGCCGCCCGAGACCTTCGACGCCATCCGCGCGGGCGAGCGGGCCAACCGGGCCCAGCTCTACCGCGACCTGGCCGACGGCCCGTTCTTCGGGCACAACCGGAACCAGGACGTCGACCAGGGGTTCCGCGACGCGTTCTGGGCGCAGGGCATGGCGACCGGGCACCGCGGCGCCTACGAGTGCATCGCCGCGTTCTCGGCCACGGACTTCCGGCCCGACCTCGCCAAGGTCGACGTGCCGACGCTGGTCATCCACGGCGACGACGACCAGATCGTGCCCTTCGAGGTGGGCGGCAAGCGGTCCGCCGCGCTGGTCGACGACGCCGTCCTGACCGTCTACGAGGGCGCCTCCCACGCCCTGCCCGACACGGCGCGCGAGCGCCTGCACGCCGACCTGCTGGCGTTCATCGACGGCTGACCGGCCGCACCGCACTACTCCGTCCGTCCCCGCTGTTCCCCGCTGTTTCCCCGCTGTTCCCGCTGTTCCCGCTGTTCCCGCTGTTCCCGCACCCCGAGGAGCCCTGTCATGAACGCAGCACAACCCGACACCGTCGTCCTGGTCTACGGCCTCTGGATGACCCCGCGCAGCTGGGAGGCCTGGGTCGACCACTACCGGGCCAAGGGCCTGAACGTGGTGACGCCCGGCTACCCCGGCTTCGAGATCGAGGTCGAGGCCCTGCGGGCCGACCCGGACCTCATCGCGAAGCTCACCGTGCCCGAGACGGTCGACCACCTCGCCGGTGTCATCGAGGCGCTGCCGAGCGCGCCGATCATCATGGGTCACTCGTTCGGCGGGACGCTCACGCAGCTCCTGCTCGCCCGGGGGCTCGGCGCCGCGGGCGTGGTGATCGACTCCGCGCCGACCGAGGGCGTGCGGGTCAACCCGTTGTCCCAGGCCAAGTCCCTGTTCCCCGCGCTGAAGAACCCCGCCAACCGGCACCGCGCCGTCGGCTTCACGGCCGAGGAGTTCCACTACGCGTTCACCAACACGCTCTCGGAGGAGGAGTCCCGGCAGGTCTGGGAGCGGTACGCCATCCCGGCGCCGGGACACTGGGTCTGGGAGTACGGCCTGTTCGCCAACTTCAAGCCCGGACCGCAGGAGACCTGGGTGGACTACGCCGCCGACCGCGCTCCCCTGCTGTTCATCGCGGGCAGCGAGGACCACATCATGCCGCCGTCGGTGAACCGGTCGAACGCCAAGCACTACGACAAGTCGCCCGCGATCACGGAGTACTACGAGTTCGAGGGCCGCGACCACTGGACGTGCGGCGCGGAGGGCTGGCAGGAGGTCGCGGACCACGCGCTGGCGTGGGCCCAGGAGCACGCGTCCGCCGACAAGCCGGTCGCCTGACGCCTGACTCCTGACTCCGGACGCCTGACGCCTGACGCCTGACGTCTGACTCCTGACACACCTCACCTTTGAGGCCCGGGTTTCTTCGCTTTGACGTAGTCCAAAGCGAAGAAACCCGGGCCTCAAAGGGAAGTGGGGCGCCGGGGCCGCGGTCAGGCCGGGCCCGCGGTCAGGCCAGTTCCGCTGTCAGGCCGGGCTCGCGGCGGCGGGGGACGACGTCGGGGTCGCGTCCGCGACGCCGTTCACCTCCGGCGTCACCCGCCGCCCGACGGCGTACGACGTCGCCGCGATCCCGGCGCAGCCCGCCACGACCACGCCGATGAAGGCCCCGGCCCAGCCGTGCTCCAGCAGCAGCCCCGCCACCACGGGCCCGGCGATGGTGCCCGCCTGGAACGAGCCCGACCCGATCGCGTTGTACCGGCCGCGCAGGTGCGCGGGCGCCATGTCGTTGGTCAGGGCGGGCAGCACCGACTGCATGAGGGTCTCCCCCAAGCCGAACACGCCGTGGAACGCCAGGACGATCACCACGGCCGCCAGCCCGCCCGGCATCAGCCCCGTCACCCCGAGCAGCAGCCAGGCCGCCGCCCAGACCACGGCCATGAGCGCCAGCACCCGCGTGCGGCGGCGTCCGCTGACCCGGTTCATCACCCAGAACTGCAGCGCCACGATCACCACGGTGTTCACCACGAACGCGAAGCCGACCACGCGCGTGGACACCTCGGCGACCTGTCGCGCGAAGGCCGGGAAGCCGCCCTCCATCTGGCCGTAGCCCACGAACGCCGCGAGCAGCCCGAGCGCGGCGAGCCACAGGACCTCGGGCCGGCGCAGGATCGCCAGGTAGCTCTCGCCGCCCACCTCGGCGTCGTGCGGCCGGTCCACGCGACCGTGCAGGTGGCGCAGCGGCCCGAGCAGCACCACGATCGGGAGCAGGAACGTCGCGGCGTTGACCAGGAACGCCATGACGAAGGTGCCGGGCCGGTCGACGTCGACCACGAGCCCGCCGACCACGCCGCCCACACCGACGCCGAGGTTGAGCAGCGCGAAGTTCACGCCGTAGTACCGCTGCCGCAGGTCGCCGTCGACCACCGTGGCCACGAGCGCGTTGACCGACGGCCAGCCGACGCCGAGCTGCACGCCGAACAGGGCGAGCCCGGCGGCCGCGACGAGCGGGGTCGTGGCGAAGGCCAGCACCGAGTAGCCCGCCACGGCGAAGAACAGGCCGGTCAGCATGACGCGCCGGGCGCCGTACCGGTCCACGAGGGCGCCGGCCGGGCCGGTCACGAGCACGCCGACCACGGCGATCAGGCCCATGAGCGTGCCGGACAGGGCGAGCGAGAACCCCCGCACCTCGTGCAGGTAGATGATCGTGAAGGGGAGCGTCAGGCCGCGGCCGAAGAACTGCACCACCACGGTGGACAGCAGCCAGCGGCCGTCCTGCGGCAGGTCCGCCCAGAATCCGAGGGCGCCGGTGCGTGGAGAAGAGGTCACTGCCCGATCCTCACCCCGGGCGCGGCGGCGCGGAAAGCGGATTTCGGACGTCACCGTGCCGGCGTCGGGAACGTCACACCGGCACGGCCCCCGAGCGCACCCAGCCGCGGGTCGCGGCGTGCCAGCCGAGCTGCACCCGCGTCTCGACGCCGGCGAGGTCCATCAGCGCCCGGACCCGCCGCTGCACGGTGCGCAGGGACGTGCCGAGCTGTTTGGCCACCGCCTGGTCGGTGAGCCCGGCGAGCAGCAGCCCGAGCACGCGGGCGTCGTCGTCGTCCACGTGGTCCACGACGTCGCCGGCCAGGCCGGACGTGCCCACCAGCAGCGGCGTCGCCCGGTCCCACACGTTCTCGAAGAGCGCGAGCAGGGCGTCGAGCAGCGTGCTCTCCCGGACCAGCAGCGCGCCGACGACGTCGCCCGACGACGTGAGCGGCATCAGGGCGAGCCGGCGGTCGATGACGATGAGCTTGAGCGGCACGCGCTCGGCGAACCGGACGTCCTCCCCCGCCTCCGTGGCCTCGACGGCCTCGTCGATCGTCACGTCCTGGCTCTCCAGCATGCTGCGCTCGACGACCACGCGGTACTGCACGCCCCGCTCCACGGCCTGGCCCTCGGCAGAGTTCTCCTGGCTGGACGTGACGATCACGGGCGGCCGCACGAAGGCGTCGACGCACTCGCGCGCGCCGAGCTGGAGCTGCTCGAACCGGTGTCGCACCGCGTCCTCGCCCCGGATCACGTCGACCACGTCGGTGGGCCCGCGGCCCGCCGCGGCCACCCGGTAGACCTCCTCCAGGCGGCTGAGCTCGACCTCCGCGTGCCGCACCTCGTCCTGCCGGCGCGCGAGGAGGGCGCCGAGCGCGATCGCGGGCGGCGCGGCGGCGAACCGACGCTCGTCGCCGGTGATCCGCGCGGCCAGGCCGTGCTCCTCCAGGCGGCGCAGCAACCGGTGGGCGTCCCCCAGCGAGGTGCCGAAGGGGCTGAGCGCGGCCGCGAGATCCGCCACGGTCGCCGAGGGCAGGGCGACGAGCTCGCTGTACGCGAGGGTCTCGTCAGGGGTCAGTCCGAGCACGTCGCCGAGCATGGCACTCCTCCGTCACGTCGATGGGTGCCCAACTCTGGCGGAGTCGCGACATGCCGTAAAGCCGCCACGATGCGCCTCTTGTGACGTGTCGCCGCTCGCTGGGAGTGTCCAGGTCCATGAGATCCCCCACTCGGCGCGGGCTGTCGGCCGCCACCCGGGCCGCCGCGGCAGTCGCCGCGACCGCCCTGGTCGCTGCGATGGCCACCACGGCGCACGCGACAACCGACCCCACGTCCGCCGCAGAGCCCGCCGCGGGCCCCCGCAGCTCGTCCGGTCCTGGCGGCTCCGGCGGCTCCGGCGCCGCGCCGCGGACGCCTGCCCTGGCCGACGGCCGCACCACCGTCACCCTCGTGACCGGCGACGTCGTCGACGTCACCACGACCGACACGGGCGCGCTGACAGTCGGCGTCGAGCCGGCCGACGGCGGCGCCGTCCGCACCCAGCAGGTGGGCGACCATCTCTACGTGGTGCCCGACGCCGCGCTGCCGTACCTGGCCGCGGGGACGCTCGACCGGCGGCTCTTCGACGTCACCACGCTGCTGGAGCTCCAGTACGACGACGAGACCGTGGCCGCGACGCCGCTCATCCTGGAGCACACCCGCGCCGCGGCGCGCTCCGCCACGTCCGACCTGCCGGGGGCCAGGCGCACGCTCGACCTGCCGAGCATCGACGCGTCCGCCGTGGACGCGAGCAAGAAGAAGGCGTCGGCGTTCTGGTCGGCGGTCGCCGCACCCGAGGCCGCGTCGGCGCGAGCCGCGCGCGGCGCGGCGGCGGACGCCGGCACGTTCCGCGGCGGAGTCGAGAAGATCTGGCTCGACGGCAAGGCCGAGTCCACGCTGGACCACAGCACCGCGCAGATCGGCGCGCCCGAGGCGTGGGCCGCGGGCTTCGACGGCACGGGCGCCACGGTGGCCGTGCTCGACACCGGCATCGACGCCACGCACCCCGACGTCGCCGACCAGATCGCGCAGGCGGAGTCGTTCGTGCCCGGCCAGGCGGTCGACGACGACCAGCACGGGCACGGCACGCACGTCGCCTCCACTGTGCTCGGCACGGGCGCGGCGAGCGAGGGCCTGTACAAGGGCGTCGCCCCGGGCGCCGACCTGCTGGTCGGCAAGGTGCTCGACAACGACGGCTACGGCCAGGACTCCTGGATCATCGCGGGCATGGAGTGGGGTGCCGCGAACGCGGACGTCGTCTCCATGAGCCTCGGCGACTCGAGCCTCAACGACGGCACCGACCCCATGGCGCAGGCGCTCAACGCGCTGAGCGAGGAGACGGGCGCCCTGTTCGTCGTCGCGGCCGGCAACAGCTACGCGGAGGGTTCGCTCGGCAGCCCGGGCACGGCGGACGCCGCGCTCACGGTCGGCGCGGTGGACGACGACGACGTGCGCGCCGACTTCTCCAGCTACGGCCCGCGCGTGGGCGACCACGCGATCAAGCCCGACCTGACGGCGCCCGGCGTCGGCATCGTCGCGGCCCGTTCACAGCAGTCGGGCGGCGAGGGCTGGTACGTGTCGATGAACGGCACCTCCATGGCCACCCCGCACGTCGCGGGCGCGGCCGCCATCGTCAAGGGCGCGCACCCGGAGCTCACCGGTCAGCAGCTCAAGGAGGCGCTGGTCTCCTCCGCCGCCGACATCGACGCCCCGGCGTACGAGGTGGGCACGGGGCGACTGGACGTCCCGGCCGCGCTCGACGGCGTGGACGCCTCCGGCGCCGGCTTCCTCGGCTTCTACGACTGGCCGCACGATGGCGACGAGCCCGCGAGCAGCACCGTCACCTTCACCAACGCCACGGACGCCGACGTCACGCTCGCGCTGAGCACCGACGTCACCGGGCCGGACGGCGCGCCGAGCGACCTGATGACCCTGTCCGCCTCCGAGGTGGTGGTCCCGGCGAGCGGCACGGCCGACGTCACGGTCACCGCCGACGCCGACGACGCCGGCCTGGCCGGCAAGTACAGCGGCGCCGTCGTCGGCACGGACGCCTCGGGCGAGGTGACCGTCCGGACCGCCGTCGCGCTGGTCAAGGAGGAGGAGCGGTACGGCCTCGACATCACGGCGCTCGACCGGTCCGGCGAGCCGGCCGGCGGTTACGTGGACTTCTACCGCTACGGCGACCAGTTCGTCAGCAGCCTGCCGATCGACCCGGCCACGGGCGAGGTGCCGACGCAGCGTCTGCAGCCCGGCGTCTACTCCGCGACCGCGTTCCTCGACGTCGCCGGCTCGACGGGCCCCGGCTCGACCGGCATCGCGCTGGTCGGCGACCCGCAGGTCGTCGTCACGGACGCGGACCAGTCGCTCGTGCTGGACGCACGCGACGCCGACGAGCTGACGCTCGACACGCCCCGCGCGAGCGACGTCGCCTACCGGCGGTTCCAGTTCTTCAACGACTCCGGGATCGGCGGCCTGTACTCGACGTTCGGCGCCACGTACGCCGTCCCGGCGGACGTCGACTCGTTCTACGCCGCGAGGACCGGCCCCGTCGACAGCGCCGACTTCGACTTCGCCGTGCGGTGGCGGGCCACCGAGCCGGCGCTCGACGTCCGGGCCTGGACGCCGCTGCCCGCGGCGTTCGACCCGGTCTACCAGGTCGGCTCGGCACGGCTCGACGGCCGGGTCTCGCTGCGGGCCGTCGCGGCCGGCACGGGTACGGCCGCCGAGTACGAGGGCGTGCACGCCGAGGGCCGCGCGGTCCTCGTGACCCGGGACGACGCCGTGTCCGCCGAGGAGCGGGAGGCCGCCGCCCAGGCGGCTGGTGCCGCCCTGCTGGTGGTCGTCAACGACCGGCCGGGCTCCCTGGTCGGGTACGCGACGCAGGGTGACGTGCCCGTCGTCTCGGTGCGGGCCGCGCAGGGCGCGAGGCTCCTCGCGGCGGCGGGCAAGGGCCGGCTCACCCTGACCGGCAAGGCAGTCGAGTTCCCGACGTACCTGTACGACGTGTCCAAGAGCTGGCCCGGCGAGATCCCTGCCGAGCTCGCCCTGGCGCCGTCGACACGGCAGCTCGCGACGGTCGAGAGCCGGTACAACGACACCGAGGCGCGTCTCGCGGTCGACGACCGCGCGGACTGCCGCGACTACCAGTGGCCGCCGTGCCTCAGCGTCCGGGTGCTGCAGCCGACGGCGTCGGAGCGGACGGACTACGTCTCCACCTACGACGACGTCACCTGGTACGAGAACGTGGAGCACGAGAGCACCTGGGAGCAGCGCGGCGTCCGGCAGGCGTACGAGCCGCGCAGCACCACCGTGCGCGACTGGTTCGCGCCGGTCACCGCGCCTCGCACGGGTGACGGCTACTGGGGTCCGTGGCACAGCGGCGACTGGTTCGCGGTCAACGTGTCGGCCGCGGGCGGCCAGGACGGCCTCACCGGCGGCTTCCCGTGGGGCGAGACCCCGGTGACCTCCCGGCTCTACCAGGGCGACACCCTGGTGCGGGAGAACATCGGCCAGGCGGTCCAGGCCTCGGTCCCGGCGGTCGAGGGGCCGCAGGCCTACCGGTTCGAGATCGACACCGACGCCGCCGACGACACTCACCGGTACTCGACGAGCACCCGCACGTCGTGGACCTTCGTGGCCGACCAGGCGGACGCCGAGGTGCCGGGGCAGACCGGCACGCCGCTCCCGCTGGTCCAGCTCGACTACGACGTGGACACCGCGCTGGACGGCACGGTCCGGGCCGGCTCGACCGTGCCGTTCGCGGTGGAGCCGTACACGGTGCCGGGCGCGCCGCGGGCGGGCACGGTCAAGGGGGCGACGCTGGAGGTCAGCTACGACGGCGGCACCACGTGGTCCAAGGTCTCGCTGCGGCGCGACGACGACCGCTGGGAGACGCGCCTGCGCATCCCGTCCCGCGGCGCCGACCTGGTCTCGCTGCGGGCCACCGCCCGTGACGACGCCGGCAACTCGGTGACCCAGGAGGTCACGGCGGCGTTCGGCATCTCCGGCAAGAAGTAGTCCCGCAGGAACGCCGACGAGGCCCGGTCCCCCGCACCCAGCGGGAGACCGGGCCTCGTGTCGCGAAGGGTTCGACCGGATCAGGCGACGATGTACCGTGTGTCGCCGATCGTGACCTCAACACTCAGAGTGCCGCCCAGAGCCTGGGCGTAGCGGCGCAAGGTGTCGAGCCGAGTCGACTCCGCGCCGCCCGACTCGATCTGCGAGACCCGGTTCTGACCGACGTGCATACGCGCCGCGAGCTCGGCCTGGGTCAGGTCCTGCTGGGTACGTAGCTCGCGCAGCTGCCAGGCCCGCTGCCGCGCGAGCAGCCGCTCCTCGGCGGCGGCCACCTTCTCCGGATCGACCGGCCGAGCCCGGTCGAGGTCGTCAAGGCTTCGGGTCATCGTTCCTCTCCTCTTCCTGCGTCGCCGTCGGCCCGCCTCCAGAGCGCCTCGAGATGGACGTCGTAGCGGTCGTCAGCCATCGGGATCGCGGACCGGTACCAATCCTGCCAGCGACCTGCCTTGTCACCGCCGACCAGCAGAATCGCAGATCTCTCGGGGTCGAAAGCAAACAACACGCGCAGTTCGCTGCGACCTGCTGACCCTGGCCGCAGCTCCTTCATGTTCTTGTGCCGCGATCCGACAACCGTGTCCACCAGCGGCCGACCCAGCTGCGGACCTCGGTCGCGCAACACGTTGAGCGCAGCACGCACCTGAACGAACGACTCCTCCTCCAACCCGGTCAACCACTCGAACACCGCCTCGTCGAACTCCACATCCCAAGCCACACTATCAGGCTATCGTGATGTACTGATGGTGTCGCGACGAACGAGCGCAGCGCGGCGGCCCCCCGGGGGGCGTCACGGGAACAGCATGAAGTAGTTGAAGGCGCTCAGGAACGAGTTCCATGCGACACGACCCGTCGAGACACCCAGTCGCCGCGATGCCCTCCACGAGGAGACACCCATCAGCAGCGTCCCCGACAGGCACAGCGCGACGGTCAGCACCCTGATCCACCCGGGAATCGGGAACACAAGGGCGACGAAGGAGATCAGCAGGCCGACGAAGCCGATCCAGACGGCGACCACCGCCGTCGGAGTCGCGAACTCCTGGGCGAACGAGATCCCTCTGCGAGGGCGAGCGCGTCCGGCCTCATCGACCTGTCCGTTCATCGGAGGAAGCCTCCCAGGACGCATGCGCATCGCGCAGGGTTACGGAGAGGGAGCAGTGCTACTTCTCCGTTACCCAACCCGTCCGCACGTCTTCGCACGCGGCGGTCCAGGTTCGGCCCGACCCCGGTTCGCCTCGTCGAGTCCCCTTTGAGGCCCGGGTTTCTTCGCTTTGAGCTGGCTCAAAGCGAAGAAACCCGGGCGTCAAAGGTGATGTGGCCGCGGCAGCCCCGGCACCGGGGTCCGCCACACGCGGTCGACGGCGGCCGGCGGCCGGCGGCCGGCAGCCGGCAACCGAAGACGACCGGCGGTCAGCTCAGTCGCAGCTGTCGCAGACGCCCGTGGCCGGGAGCTGCATGAAGCAGGTCGGGCAGGTCGGCGGGGCCGGCTCGGGCTCCTGGGCGGCCGCCGCCTTCGTCTTCCTCGCGGCCTTCGCGGCGCTCGTCCGTCCGGCCGGTGTGGCCGGGGTCGACAGCACCAGGCGCTCGTACCCGCCCTCGTCCTTGCGCAGGTCTACGGCGTCCTTGCTGAAGAAGGCCGTCACCTCGTGCCCCGTGCCGGGCGAGACCGCGATGTACGTGCGCGTGGTCGGGATCCAGATGCGGGACGTGTCCAGGCCCTCCGCGATGGCGCGCATGGCCGGCCGGTTCGCCTGCGGGACCTGCAGCGCCTCGAGCGCCGCGTCGAGGGACTCGAAGTCGTCGCGGCCCGGGTCGCCGTCGAGGGCGATGAGGCACGACCTGCAGATCTTGAACTTCTGGCGGTCCAGCTCGGTCGCGGGCTGGAGCGTCGCCAACCGGCTCGGGGTCAGGTGCGGGCAGTCCTTGCCGTGCAGGACCTTGCCGTAGGGCACCCGGTAGAGCAGCTCGATCGGTATCTCCGCCCCCGCCTCCGCAGGGGTCACGATGGACGTAGTCACACTCCAGTATCGCGGTTCCGCGGACTCCCTCCTGCCACGGGTGTCATCTGCGGCGGAGCTCGGCCCGGATGAGGTCGGCGTAGACGTCGACCCTCGTGTACCCGCTGTAGGCGTCCGCGCACACCGCGCCGTTGCGGGAAAGGATCGGCCCGAACACCCCCGCGAGCCGCCCGTCGACGACCAGCGGGCCGTCCTCCTCGTAGATGCCCCAGCCGAGGATGGTTGCCTGCCGTCCGGGGGCGCGTAGCGCCCCGCGTCGTCGGCGTCGACCATGCGGAGGGTGCGGTAGGGCATGGGGTCCTCCAGGGTCAGCACCGACAGGTCGCCCCCGCCGACGAACACCGGCCCCCCTGGGCGGGCGCGGCGGCGAGGGACAACAGCATCGCGACGGCGACGACGGGGGCGAGCAGGACGGAGGCGAGAGGTGCTCCGGTGGGTGTCATGCGTCCGACCGTAGAAAGGTCTCGGCCCCCTGACATCGGGATTGCCCCTGGTAGCGACCCCGACCCGCCGGGCCGGAGAAATCCGGCGAAGATTTCTCGTGACCGGTTGTCGTATGCGGCCCGGCCGTGCCGACCAAGGGGTACCACGACGGCAGAGCGCCGTCGGACCCAACCCAGGAGGAACCATGAAGTACCTGATCCTGATGCAGATCAACCCCACCGTCCTCGAACAGCTCACGCCGGAGCAGAACAAGCTGGTCCAGGACGGGCACGAGGCGTTCATGGCGCACCTCAAGGAGCGCGGCGAGTTCGTCGGCACGCAGGCCCTGGCCGACCCGAGCCAGAGCAAGGTGGTGCGGTCCGTGGCGGGGACGCCGCAGACCAGCGACGGGCCGTTCGCCGAGGCCAAGGAGTTCCTGGGCGGCTTCTACCTGGTGGACGTCGAGGACGAGGCGCGGGTCCTGGAGCTCGCCCGCATGATCCCGGACACGTCCATCGACGGGCTGGCCGTCGAGGTGCGGCCCGTGATGTTCAGCGACCTCGGGGACCTGTGAACCCTGGACCGGGCGTCGGCGAGGACCTGCTGCGCGAGCTCGCGCCGCAGGTCCTCGCCCGGCTCGTGCGCACCCACGGCCCGGGCCAGTTCGACGTGTGCGAGGACGCCGTCCAGGACGCCCTGCTCGCGGCGTACCGCCAGTGGCCGGCCGACCCGCCGTCGGACCCGCTGGCCTGGCTCGTCACCACGGCCCGACGGCGGTACGTGGACCGCGTGCGCGCCGACAGCCGGCGTCGTGACCGCGAGACCCGCGAGGCGCTCCTGGCCCACCCGCTGAGCACGCCGCCGGACGACACGGACCCCGGCGCCTCCCCCGCCGACGACAGCCTGCTCCTGCTCCAGCTCTGCTGTCACCCGGCGCTCGCCCGCCCCGCGCAGGTGGCGCTGACGCTGCGCGCCGTGGCCGGCCTGACGACGGCGCAGATCGCGAACGTCCACCAGCTCCCCGAGGCGACCGTCGCCCAGCGCATCACCCGCGCCAAGCGCCGGCTGGCCGAGCTCGGCGGGGACGTACCCCGGCCTCGCGATGCCGCCGAACGGCTCAGCCCCGTGCTCGACGTGCTCTACGCGATGCTGACCGAGGCCCACCACACGACGTCGGGCGCGCCCGCCCGGGACGCGGACCTCGCGGCGGAGGCGATCCACCTGGCCCGGCTGCTGCGCCAGGCCCTGCCGGAGGACCCGGAGGTGGCCGGGCTGCTCGCGCTCATGCTGCTCACCGCGTCGCGCGGGCCCGCACGGCAGGCGGACGACGGCTCCCTGGTGCCGCTGGACGAGCAGGACCGCACCCGGTGGGACCGCGCCCTCGTGCGCGAGGGCGTCGCCCTCGTCGAGGCGACCGTGCCCGGCGCAGAGCCCGGTCCCTACCTGCTGCAGGCCTGCGTCGCAGCGCTGCACGCCGAGGCCGCCGACACCGCCTCGACCGACTGGTCGGAGATCCTCGCGCTGTACGGGGTGCTGGAGGTCGTCACCGGCCGGAAGAACCCGACGATCGCGCTCAACCGGATCGTCGCCGAGGCCCAGGTGCACGGCGACGGCGCGGCCCTGGCCTCGGTCGACGACCTGGGGCGGCAGCATCCCGGGCTGCCCCGCCTCGACGCCGTCCGCGCGCACCTCCTGGAGCGCCTGGGCCGGACGACGGAGGCCGCCGACGCGTACCGCCGGGCCGCCCGGTCGACCCACAACCTCGCCGAGCAGCAGTACCTGAACCGCCGCCTGCGAGCCCTCCTGCCGGGCCTTCCCTGAGGGGACCCGCGGTGAGGTCGGCAGGTGCCGCCAAGATCGGCAGTTTCCTGCGAGGTCGGCAGTTTGTATCGAGGTCGGCACAGGCCTGTGCCGACCTCGATGCAAACTGCCGAGTTTGCGATGCAAACTGCCGAGTTTGCGATGCAAACTGCCGAGTTTGCGATGCAAACTGCCGAGTTTGCGATGCAAACTGCCGAGTTTGCGATGCAGACTGCCGACCGCCCGGCTCACGCTGCCGATCGCACCGCGCCGCGCGGCCGGACGAGCCCCAGCTCGGCGAGGCTGCGGCCGGTGTCGACCAGCGTCTCCCGCACGGGCCGCATGCTCCAGCCGAGCTCGCGGCGCGCCTTGTCCGCGCTGACGAGCTCCGCGCTGCCGACGAAGTCGAGGCCGAGCCGCACCTCGCGGTCGAACCGGCCGACCGTCCAGAGCATCCAGTACGGCATCCTGCGCCGCGGCACGCGGTACCCCAGCGGCCCGAACTCCTCGTCGAGGATCCGTGCGAGGTCGCCGAACCAGAAGTTGTCGCCGGCGCAGATGTACCGCTGGCCCGCGGCGCCGGGCGCCTCCATGGCCAGCCGGTGCGCCCGCGCCACGTCCCGCACGTCGACCGGGGCGAACCCGAGCTCCGGGACCGCCGGGATCTCCCGGCCGAGGAGCCTGCGGACCAGCGACACCGACGTGCCGGACGCCGCGTGCTGCACCGGACCCAGGACGAGCCCCGGGTTGATCACCGCCAGCTCGAGCTCGGGGTGGTCGGCGACGAAGTCCCAGGCCGCGCGCTCCGCCAGCGTCTTGCTCTTGGCGTAGGGCGCGATCCGGTCCGGGTCGCTCCAGTCCTCCTCCGTGCACCGCCGGTCGCCCGCGCGCGAGGAGGCCGCGCTCACGGCGGCGAGGGACGAGGTCATGACCACGCGCCGCACCCCGGCTCGCGCGCTCGCCCCCAGGACCCGCAGGGTGCCGTCGACGGCCGGCCCGACCAGCTCGTCCTCGTCCCGTGGCGGCGCGGCCGGGAACGGCGAGGCCATGTGCAGCACGTACTCCCGTCCGGCCACGGCGTCGTCCCAGCCGTCGTCGCGGGACAGGTCGGCCTCCACCAGGTCGAGCCGCCCGCCGACTGCGTCGGCGATGCGGTGCAGGTGTGCCACGCGGGCCGGATCCCGCAGCGAGCGCACCGTGCCGCGCACCTCGTGACCGTTCCTGAGCAGCTCCTCGATCGCGTGCCCGGCGATGAACCCCGTGGCGCCGGTGACAAGAACCCTCGACATCGCGTCTCCAGTCTGAGCAGTGTTTAGATTATGAGCACCGTATAGATTGCGGCCATGGAGGTCAACGGGTCACGCACACGGGAGACGTACCACCACGGCGCGCTGCGCGAGGAGCTCGTCGAGGCCTGCGTGCGGCTCATCGAGGCCGAGGGGATCGCCGCCGTGAGCCTGCGGCGCGTCGCACGCGAGGCCGGCGTGAGCCCGGGCGCGCCCTACCACCACTTCGCGGACCGAGCGGCGCTGCTGTCCGCGATCTCGGCCCGCGGCTTCGAGCTGCTCACCCAGGACTTGCTGGGCGCGACCGGCCGGCCAGGCACGACGTCGGGCGGCGACGAGGTGGCGCGGACCGTCGCCGCCTACGTCGCCTTCGCCCGGCGGCAGCCGGGCCACTTCCAGGTGATGTTCCGCCCCGAGCTCTCCGAGCCCGAGAAGCATCCGGCCGTGCAGGAAGCGGGCGACGCCGCGCTCCAGGTACTGACCGACCTGGTCGGCCGGCTGGGCGTCGCCGACCCGCACGCGCTCGGGCTCACCCTCTGGGCCACGGGTCACGGCTTGGCGGCACTCGCGCTCGACGGCCTGCTCACCCAGAAGGCCGAGACCTGGGACACCGACCCCGACGACCTGCTCGCTCGCGCCGTCGGCCAGATCGGCCGGTCGGTCGACGCCCTCACCGGGCTGCCCGGCGAGGCGCAACAGCAGAAGGCCTGACCCCGCCGCACGGCGGGGTCAGGCCGGGTCAGGCTGGGGTCACGCCCAGCGCTCGCCGCGCCGGTTGGGCTCCTCGATCGGCGCCGCGTCGACGAAGGTCCGCGCCCGCACGGCGCCGTCGTCGTCGACGAGCCACAGGTGCAGGCGGGCGGACGACGCCCCGCCCGACGCCGGGGTGCCGGGCGGCGGCACCGTGACCCGGACGGCCGGGCTGAGCACGAACGGCTTGGCCTCGACGGTCTCCGACGCGACGCCGCCCGGCCCGTCGGAACCCAGAGGACTCCCGGCGAACGGCGTGCCCGCTGGGACCCAGGCCGCGCGGACCTGCCCGCGCACGACGCCCGGGCCGTGGTGCGAGACGTGCACGTCGAGGCCGAGCTCGGCGTCCGGCACGGGGAGGTCGGCGCCCGCGTGCGCGGGGACGAGGTCGACCACGAGCACCGTCTCGGCGTTCATGTCGCGCGGTTCGAGGCCGCCGCGGTCCTTGGGCCGGCGGTCGACGTCGAGCAGACCCGCCATCTCGTGCTCGACGTCGGTCAGCTCCGTGTAGACGTAGCCGGCGAACCGGTCGTGGCGGCGCAGCTCCTGGGTCTGCCAGCGCAGGTGCCAGGCCCGTTCGAGGCTGGTGAACCCCGCCCCGTACTCGCTGTTCAGCACGGGCAGACCGGTGCGCGGGTGGTCCGCCGACCCGTACAGCGACTTCCTGGCCAGGAAGTCGGCGGCGAGCCGGACCGGGAAGTCCTCGCCCGTGCCGTCCGCGAGCGCCGCGACGTTCGCGGCCCAGGCGGCGGGGTCCTCGTCGTAGTAGTGCCAGTCCACGAGGTCGGTGCGCACGTGGGCCCAGCCGGAGTTCTCGACGATCGGTCGGGTGTCGTCCAGCGCGTGCAGCGTGTCGTAGGCCCGGACGGCGGCGGCCGCGCGGTCGGTGCTGCCGGGGATGTCCCAGTCCAGGCCCCACTCCTCGTTGTACAGGCCCCAGATCACGATGCTCGGGTGGTTGCCGTCGCGCTCGACCATGGGCGCGACCTGCTCCTCGAACGCCCGCGCGGCCTCGGGGCTGAACCGGCTGGGGGCGGGCGGCTCGGCCCAGACCAGCATGCCCGTGCGGTCGGCGTGGTGCAGCCAGCGCGGGTCCTCCAGCTTGATGTGCTTGCGGACCAGGTTGTAGCCGAGGTCGCGGGCGTGCTCCAGGTCGGCGACCAGGGTGTCGACGTCGGGGGCGGTGAGCCCGGAGTCGGGCCAGTAGCCCTGGTCGAGGACGCCGCGCAGGTAGATCCGCTCGTCGTTGAGGTACAGGTGCTCGCCCCGGCGGTCGATGCGGCGCAGCCCGCCGGTGATCGCGACGGCGTCGGGTTCGCCGGCGCCGTCCGGCCCGGCGCCGTCGGCGGCCCGGCTGGTCACCGTGAGCACGTACAGGTGCGGGTCCGCCGGGCTCCAGAGCCGGGGTTCCGTGATCTCGATCCGGCCCGACGCCGCGCCCGCGCCGTCGGCGACCAGCTCGACCCGCTCCCCCGCACCCGCCGCGCCGCCCGGACCAGCCGCACCCGGCCCGGCCGTCACCTCGACCGTCACCACCGCGCCCGCGGGCGCGTCGCCCGCGACGTCGACCGTCACGTCGAAGCCGGTCAGCGAGTCGCCCCGGACCCCGACGCGTGCGGCATAGGTGCGGCCGCGGGCCTCCAGCCAGACCGGCTGCCAGATGCCGGAGGTCGGGGTGAACGAGACGCCGTCGTAGTCGTCGCGCGGGATGGAGCGCTGCTTGCCGTGCGGGATGGCGCGCTTGTCGGCGGGCGCGTGCACCTCGACCTCCAGCGTCCCGGTCGCGCCGGCCGCGAGGACGCCGTAGAGGTCGACCTCGAACGGCGTGGACCCGCCGACGTGCTCGGCGACCTGGACGCCGTCGACCCGGACGACGGCGTGGTGGTGCACGGCGCCGAAGCACAGCACGGGCCGCGCGTCCGTCCAGGCGGCCGGGACGGTGACCGGGCGCCGGTAGGTCGCGTGCTCCAGCCAGGTGCGCCCGACGCCGGAGGCCGCCGTCTCCCAGGCGAACGGGACGGTGACCGGCACCGTGCCGCCGGGCACGTCGAGGTCCCACGTGCCGTCCAGGCTGGTCCAGCGGTCGGAGCGGTCACGGTCGGGCCGGGGGTAGGCGGGGGCTGCGTCGGGGCGAGCGGCGTCGGGGCGCGGGAGAGCCGAGGTCATGTGTGTGTCTGCCTTTCAGGAATGCGGGGTTCAGCCCTTGACGCTTCCGGCGAGGATGCCGTTGATGAAGTGCCGCTGGAGTGCGATGAAGACGATGAGGAGCGGGACGAGGGCGATCGACGCGGCGGCGAGCAGCTCGCCGGTCACGGTCGCGTAGTCGGCCCCGACGCGGTTGCCGGTGATGTTCTGCGCGAGGGTGGAGAGAACCACCTGCAGCGTGGCCATCCGCTCGGAGCTCGCCGCCACCACGGGCCAGACGAAGTCGTTGTAGATGTTCATGACGGTCAGGACCGCCAGCCCGGCCAGCGCGGGCCGGATCACGGGCAGCACGATCCTGGTGAAGATGCCGAACTCGCCGCAGCCGTCGACGCGCGCGGCGTCGAGCAGCTCGTCGGGGACGTCGGCGATGACCTGCCGCATCCAGAAGATGGCGAAGGCGTCCACGGCGCCCGGCAGCACCAGCGCCTGGTAGGTGTTGACCCAGCCCAGCGCCTTCATCTCCAGCAGCAGCGGGATGATCAGCACGATCGTGGGCAGCATGAGGGTGATCAGCACGGTGCCGAACAGCAGGTCGCGGCCCGGGAACCGGTACTTGGCGAACGCGTAGGCGGCCAGCGGGGCGCAGAACAGCGTGATGCTCCCCTTGGTGACCAGCACGACGGCGGTGTTCAGGAAGCCCTGGCCGATAGGCACGTCGGCGAACATGCGCTCGTAGTTGTCGAACGTCAGCGCCGTCAGGTCCAGGCCCAGCGGGTCGCTGATGATCTGCGTGGCCGGCTTGAACGCCGAGACCAGCGCCCACACGACCGGGGCGAGGAAGGCGAGGGCGAGCAGCAGCAGGAAGGCCTGGGAGCCGACGGCGGCGGGCAGCCCGCGGGGGCTCGTCCGGGGTGGCCGGGTCGCCGTTGCGCGGGTCCGGGCCGGCCGGGTCCCGGCCGGGCTGGGGGCGTGCGTGGTGGTCATGTCAGTCCTCCGTCCGCAGGAACCGGACGAACAGCAGCGAGAGGCCCATGACGACGACCACGAGCAGGAACGAGTTCGCCGCCCCGGTGCCGAGGTCGCCGCGGGTGATGTGCTCGTACAGGTGCAGGCCCGCGGTGGTCGTCGAGTTGTAGGGGCCGCCGTCCGTCACCACGAACGGCTCGGCGAACATCTGGAACACGGCCAGAGTCTGGAGCACCACGGAGAACATCAGGGTGCGCCGCACCAGCGGCACGGTGATGCTCCAGAGCTGGCGGGTGCGGGAGGCGCCGTCGATCGAGGCCGCCTCGTAGACGCTCGCGTCGATCGACTGCAGGCCGGAGAGCAGGATGATCACGATGAAGCCCGTGGTCTTCCACAGGAACAGCAGCGCGAGGGTCGGCTTGGCCCACGCGCTGGTGGTGAGCCAGCCGACGTCGGGCAGGCCGACCAGGTTGAGCAAGCCGTTGACCGCCCCGAACTCCTGGTCGAAGACGACCACCCAGATCTGGGCGACGGCGACGAGCGGCGTCACGAACGGCACCAGGAACGCGATCCGGTAGAAGGAGCGCATCCGGATCTTCGCGTTGTTCAGCAGCACCGCGACGAGCAGGCCGAGCACCACCTGGACCGGCACGATCATCAGCCAGAGCACCGCCGAGTTGGCCAGCGAGCCCCAGAACATGTCGTTGCCGAGCAGGTAGGTGTAGTTGTCCCAGCCGACCCACCGCGCCGCGCCCGAGCCGCGCCAGTCGGTGAAGCTCAGGCGCAGCGTGAACAGCATCGGGTAGACGCTGAACGCGACGAAGATCGCGACGAACGGGAGGACGAACACGTACGGCGCGACCTTGCGGGGCAGCCAGGGCCGCAGCAGCGGCCGGCTCTGGCTGCCCCGGACACGCTCCGGGCTGACGAGCGTGCTCACTGCCGGTCGACGAGGTTCGTCTGGATGTCGGCGGTCGACTGCTCGATGACCTCGTCGGGGGTCATGTCGCCGTCGTACATCCGCTGGACGTTCGTGCCGAGGTAGTCGACCGCGCCGGTCCACCAGGTCGGGGCGGGCGCCCCGCCGGGGATCTGCGCGCCGGCCTCGACCGCGGTGGTCCACAGGTCCTGCCCGCCGAGCCCCTCGACCGGCCCGAACAGCGGCTTGTCCGGGTCCGCCGCGGGAGCGTACGCCGGGATCGACGTCGCCAGGCCGTTCGGGTAGGTGTCGTTCTCGCCCCAGACGGCGCTGTAGCCGTCCTCGTGGAACATCAGGAACTCGTAGAACAGCCAGGCCAGGTCGGAGTTCTCGCCGTCCTTCGGCAGCACGAACGACGAGCCGCCCATGGCGCCGGAGCGTGCCCCGCCGTCCTCCCACGCGGGCAGCGGCATGGCGCGCCAGTCGCCGCTGGTCTTCGTGAGCTGCTGCTCGGGGGCGAAGCTGAACCAGATGGCCCAGGGGTAGAACACCTGGTCACCGGACTCCAGCGCGCCGACGTCGGACGGCGACAGATACTCCGCCCGGGTGCCGAGGCCCTCCTGGTTGACGGTGTCGAGCCAGCCGAGGACCTGCCGGTACTCGTCGGAGTCGAGCCGCAGCTCGCCGTTCTCGTCGGCCAGCGCCGTGCCGAGCTGGCTCGCGTACATCTCGAGCTGGAGCTGGCCCAGGAACGGGCTCTGCTCCAGGTGGATCGGCTTCGACCCCGGTACCGCCTCCTGGTACTCGCGGGCCGCCGCCAGCAGGTCGTCGTAGGTCTCGATCGTCGTCGCGTCGATCCCGGCCTCGGTCAGTGCCGTCTCGTTGTAGAACAGCAGCCCCGGGTCGAGGTCGAACGGCACGCCGTAGATGGCGCCGTCCTGCGAGTTGACGTCGATCTTCTGCGGGGCGATGTCGTCCGTGTACGGGGCCAGCACGTCGGTGAGGTCCCAGAGGTAGTCGGAGAAGCCGGCCACCTTGGCGTCGTCGAGGAACACGCCGTCGGGCACGTCGGCCCCGGTGATCAGGGTGTTCTGCAGCTTGGCGTCGATGTCCACGGCCTCGTGGTGCACCGTGATGTCGGGGTAGACCTCGTTGAAGTCGTCGATGACGGCCTCGAACACGTTGAACAGGTCGCCGGACCGGTCCCAGATGGTGATCTCGCCCTGGGGCGACTCCTCGGCGGGGGCCTGGAGGCGGTCGGCGGACGCCGCGGCGTCGTCCGGGCCGGCCTCCCCGCTCGTGATGGCGGGGCCGCACGCGGCGAGCGTGGCCGCCAAGGTCAGGGCTCCGGCGGCGACGGCCGCCGTGCGGCGCGCGGCGGACGGGCGGCCGACGGCGGACGGGCGGGCGGTGACCGCGTGGCTGTCGGCCGCGCGGGTGGTGCGAATCGGGTGCATGAGCACTCCCTTGTGCATGCGCGGGGCATGGCGCCCCGCGAGGTTTTCAACGTGTGCAAACTAGCTCGGCTTTGCGTACGTTGCAAGGCCTATCCTTAGGTCCACCAGGATGAAAGGGGACCGCGGTGCCGATCACACTGCGCGATGTGGCAGAGAAAGCCCAGGTCTCGGTGCGGACGGTGTCGAACGTCGTCGCCGGCTACACGCACGTGAGCGAGCGAACCCGGCAGCGCGTGCAGGCCGCGATCGAGGAGCTGGACTACCGGCCCAACCCGGTGGCCCGCACGCTGCGCACGGGGCGCACCGGCGTGCTGGCGCTCGTGGTCCCGGAGATCGACGTGCCGTACTTCGCGGAGCTCGCGCGGGAGGTGATCGACGCCGCCGCCGCGCTCGACTACCGCGTCATGGTCGACCAGACGGGGCACGACCACGAGCGCGAGCGCCGGCTCCTGACGGGCGCCGACCGCACGATGCTGTTCGACGGCGTCCTGTTCACCCCCCTGGTCACGCAGGGCGAGCTGGCCGAGATGGAGCCCAGCCGGTCGATGCCGCTCGTGCTGCTCGGCGAGCACGACTTCGACGGCCGCTACGACCACGTGGCCATCGACAACGTGCAGGCCGCCCACGACGCGACGGCCCACCTCATCGCGACCGGCCGCACCCGCATCGCGGCGATCGGCGTGCAGCCCGACGAGGACTACACCACGCCGCGCCAGCGCACCGTGGGCTACGAGCGCGCGCTGGCCGAGGCCGGGCTCACCCCCGAGCGCGACCTGCTGCGCCCGGCCGCGCACTACAGCCGGGCCGACGGGTACGACGCCGCCACGGCGCTGCTCGCCCTGCCCGAGCCGCCCGACGCGATCTTCTGCTACTCCGACCTGCTCGCCATGGGCGCGATGCGCGCCGTCTTCGACGCCGGCCGCAGCGTGCCGGACGACGTCGCCGTGATCGGCGTCGACGACATCGAGGAGGGCAAGTACACGCACCCCAGCCTGTCGACCGTCTCCCTGGACACCCCGTTCATCGCCCGGCAGGCAGTGGGCCGGATCGCCGAGCGCATCGACGACCCCGACACCCCGGCGGTCGAGGTCACGGCACCGCACACCCTGGTGGTCCGCGAGAGCACGACGGTCCCGACCGGGGGCTGACGGCGGGGGCCCCGCTCTTGGAGCTGGTGGTGCCGGAGTCGGCCCTCCGGTTCTCGCGCCGGGACTGAGCCAGAGCCTGCTCTCCGGTTGTCACGCCGGGGCTGAGCCAGAGCCTGCTCTCCGCTCCTTGAGCCTGGCTGGCGGCAGGTTCGGCAGTTTGCCCCGCAAACTCGGCAGTTCGCATCCAGGTCGGCAGTTTGCCCCGCAAACTCGGCAGTTTGCATCGAGGTCGGCACAGGCCTGTGCCGACCTCGATGCAAACTGCCGAACCCTCTGGCGTCCTCCCGACCGCGAGAGCACGACGGCGCCGGCCGGGAGCTGACAGCATCGCCCGACACCGGGTGTGCACTGCCCAGCGTTGACCGAGCGTCACCCGACACCCGCGCCGAGCCAAGCTGGGGCCGAGCCAAGCCGGGGCCGAGCCGGGCCGGGCCGGGCCACGCCGGGCCACGCCGGGCCGCACCGGGCCGCACCGGGCCGCACCGGGAAGTCACGGTCCACACAGTCATTGCGCCCGGAACTCATGTGATTCCGGGCCAGATCGCTGGGTAGAACACGACTTTGCCGCGCGCCGGGTCTTGCAACGTGTGCACATCGTGGGCCACAGTTGGCTTTGCAACGTCTGCAAAGGTGCATCTCGGGCACGACGTCCCGCACCGCTGCCGGACATCACGCGCACGACAAGGAGGTCCTGCACCATGTCTCGACATCTCACGACCCCGCGGAGATCCGCCGCGCTGGCCGTCGCCCTCGCCGCGGCGTTCGCCCTGGCCGGAGCACCGGCCGGTTCGACGGCGCCGCTGGGAGCCGCGCCGGCCACGGCGACCACGACCACAACTACGACCGCGACACCAGCGACGACGCCGTCCGGCGACGTCGCCCCCGCCGCCCTCCCCGGCACCGTGCTGTACAGCCCGGACCTGGGCCAGCACCCGAACGGGACCGCCGGCTACCCGCGGGCGGTCCGCCTCGACCACGATCAGAGCGCGAACCAGACGATGCTCGCCACGTTCGCGCGCGGCGGCACCGGCTCCCCCACGGCGCTGCCCGTCTACCGCAGCACCAACGGCGGCCAGTCGTGGTCCGCCGTGTCCACCATCACCTCGAACACGCCGGGCTGGGACCTGGAGGCGCCCACCCTGTACGAGGTGCCGCGCGCCATCAACGGCCTGGCCGCCGGCGACGTCCTCGCCGCGGGCACCGCCTGGCAGGTGGGCGACTACAGCACGCAGAAGGTCGAGGTCTTCCGCTCCACCGACCGCGGCGCCACGTGGCAGTTCCTGTCCAACTGCACGCAGACCTCGGGGCAGCCCGACACCTGGGGCCACGGCATCTGGGAACCCGTCTTCCTGGTCACCGAGGACGACCGGCTCGCCTGCTTCATCTCCGACGAGCGCCCCGCGAACACCCCGACCAACAACCAGGTGATCGGGCACTACACCTCGTCCGACGGCGGACGCACGTGGAGCTCCTCGATGACCGTGGACGTCTCCTTCCCGGCCGACAACCTGCGGCGTCCGGGCATGCAGACGTTCGCCGCGCTGCCGGACGGCGACCACCTGATGGCGTACGAGATGTGCCGCGACGCCACCGACCCGGACCACGCCTGCGAGGTGTACGTCAAGCGCAGCGCGAACGGGTACGACTGGGGCGCGGCCGGCGACGCGGGCACCCTGGTGCGCACGGCCGACGCGCGCGAGCTCCTGCACACCCCGTACATCTCGTGGGTCCCCGGCGGCGGCCCGAACGGGACCGTCCTGCTGTCCGGCCAGCGCGTCGTCGCCGGGCCCACCGGCAACAAGACGGTCCTCGCGGAGTCGGGCACCGTGCTGTTCGCCAACACGTCGCTCGGCAACGGCGCGTGGACCGAGGCGGCCACCCCGGTCACCGTCAGCCCGACCGGCGGGTACGGCACAGGCGTGCCGTCGTGCCCCGGCTACTCCACCCCGGCCATCCCCCGCGAGGACGGGACCTCCTACCTCTACCTCGCCGCGACGTGGCTCGGCACCGGCAACCAGTGCGAGGTGCGGTTCGGCATCGGCGCCCTGCCCGGACCCACCGGGCCGGTCGGCGCGCCGGGCGGCAAGTGCCTAGACGTCGACACCAACACGGCCGTGAACGGGAACGCCGCCCAGCTCTGGTCGTGCGGCACCGCGACCGGCCAGACGTGGTCCATGGGCGCGGACGGCACCGTCCGCGCGTTCGGCAGGTGCCTCGACGTGGACGCCAACGGCACCGCGAACTTCACCAAGGTGCAGCTCTGGGAGTGCAACGGCTCCGGCGCGCAGCAGTGGGACGCCCGGGCCGACGGCTCGCTGTACAACCCGCAGTCGGGCCGCTGCCTGGACGTGCCCCAGGGCAACACCGCCGACGGGACCGACCTGCAGATCTACGACTGCAACGGGCTCTGGACCCAGGTCTGGAGCGTCCCGCAGTAGGTCCGCGGGCCGCGGGACGGGCGCCGGCCACCCGTCCCGCGGCAACCCGGCGAGACTGATCACGAAAAGATCACGTCAGGTGGGTCCCGCACCGCCGGATGAGGCGCTAGTGTGGGCGCACCTCGGCTCGGCCCACCACGACGCCGCGTGTGCGCTTCCCCTTCCGAACCAGAAAGGTCCCAGCCTTCATGGATCCCAACCTCGAACCGGCCGCACTCCCCCGTGCACGCGGCCGGCACCGGGCGGCGCACCGCCCCCTGGCCGGCGTCGCGCGCGCCGCGGGCGAGCAGGTCAGCTCGTTCGCCGGACGCGGTGCGGTCGTCGCGGCGGCGGGCGGCGGCGTGCTGCTGTCGCTCATCGCCACCCCGGCCCAGGCGGCACCGGCCACGACGGCGCTGCAGGGCGCGCCCGTCCAGGGCGCGCTCAACACCGCGGACCTCAACGCGCTGACCGCCCAGGCCCGCGAGTCGGTCTCGGCCTCACCGATGATCACCGTCGCCGCGGACGCACAGCTGACGCTGGAGAAGTCAGCCGTCTCCGTGGTCTCCGCGACGGAGAACGCCGAGTACCAGGCGCAGATCGAGGCCGAGCAGGCGGAGCAGGCCGCGAAGGAGCGGGGCGCTTCGGTGGTCTCCATCGCGATGCGGTACCTGGGCGTCCCGTACGTGTGGGGCGGCACCACGCCGTCCGGCTTCGACTGCTCCGGGTTCACGTCCTACGTCTTCGCCCAGGTGGGCATCGACCTGCCGCGCACCTCGTCCCAGCAGCTGTACGCCGGTACGCCGGTGTCGTGGGCCGAGGCCCAGGCGGGCGACCTGATCTGGACGCCGGGACACATCGCGATCTACGCGGGCAACGGCATGCAGATCGAGGCGCCGGTCCCCGGCAAGAGCGTGCGGTACACCAGCATCTGGCAGTCCAACCCGACGTTCCTGCGGGTCGGCTGAACCCAGGTCGCGTCTTCGGGCGGTGTTGCGGAGAGTGGACGATGTCGACTCCCCGCAACACCGCCCGAGTCGTTTCCCGACCACCGTGCGACGACGCGCGACGCGCGCGCCGACCACCGAGCGAGGTGCCATGGTCAGATCACCCGGACCCGACCGGATCCGCCGGCACTGGGACCGGCAGGCGGCGGCCTACGACCGCAAGATGAACGGCGCCGAGCGCATGTTCGGCGACACCCGGGACTGGGTCTGCCGGCAGGCCACCGGCCAGGTGCTCGAGGTCGCCGTCGGCACGGGCCTCAACCTGGGCCTCTACCCCGCGCACACCACCCTGACCGGGATGGACCTGAGCCCGGCCATGATCGACCTGGCCCGCCGGCACGCCGCCGAGCTGGGCCGCGCGGTCGACCTGCGGGTCGGCGACGCCCAGCGGCTGGAGTTCGCCGACGCCTCGTTCGACACCGTGGTCTGCACGTTCGGGCTGTGCGCCGTGCCCGACGACCGCGGCGCCGTCGACGAGATGGTGCGCGTGCTGCGGCCCGGCGGCATGCTGCTCCTGGCCGACCACGTGGTCAGCACCTCGGCCCCGCTGCGGGCGCTCCAGGCCGTCGCGGAGCTGTACAGCGTGCGGTTCCAGAACGAGCACTTCCGACGCCGCCCGCTGCTGCACGTCGAGGCCGCCGGCCTGGCGATCGAGCGGCACGACCGGTTCAACCGCGGCGTCATCGAGCGGCTCGCAGCCCGCCGGCCGGGGCTCGCGCAGGAGCCCGGGCCGCAGCTCGCGCAGGAGCCCACGCCCGAGCCCGGGCCGGAGCTCAGCCCGCCGACATCGCCGCCAGCCCCCGCGCGGTAGCGGCGTCCCGCTCCTCCGGCGTGAGCTGGAGCCGAGCCTTGACGTCCCGGGTCCACTGGTCGGCGAGCACCTCGGCCGAGCCTGCCTCGACGCCGTCGAGCGCGGCGTCCGCCAGGGCCGACGGCGCGATCTTGTCCACGGCCCAGCCCGCCGACATGTCCGTGTCGGCCAGGCCGAGGTGGACGGCGGTCACGAGCGTGCCCTGCGGGGCGAGCTCCAGCCGCACGCCGTTGGTCATGGCCCAGGCCGCGGCCTTGCTCAGGTGGTACGCGTTCGCGCCGTCGACCCCGAACCACGACATGGCGGACAGGACGTTGACGACGGCGCCGCCGCCGTTCGTGGCCAGCGCCGGGGCGAGCTCCCGGATCATCGCCAGACTGCCGAACAGGTTGGTCTCCAGCTCGTGCCGGACGCCGTCGAGCGGGCCGGTCAGGAGGCTGGTGCCCGTGGTGATGCCGGCGTTGTTGACCAGGAGGGTGACGTCGGAGGCCACCTCGGCGGCGGCGCGCACGGACGCGGGGTCGGTGACGTCGAGGGCCAGTACCTCCACTCCGGGCAGGTCCACGGTCTCCGGACGGCGGGCCGTGGCGTAGACCTTGCGGGCGCCCCGGTCGAGGAGCCGCTGGGCGAAGGCGCGGCCGAGCCCGCGGTTGGCTCCGGTGACGAGGGCGACTGAGTTGTTGATGTCCATGTCCGGTACGCTAAAACCTGACGCTGACGTCAGGGTCAAGCAGCAACTCGCCAGACGATCAAAAAGGGGCAGTGATGACGGTCACCGAGGCAGCGGCCGCAGTGGGAACAGGGCCGCTGATCCGCATCGGCGAGGTGGCGCGGGGCGCCGGCGTCTCGGTGCGCGCCGTGCGCTACTACGAGCAGCAGGGGCTGCTCACCGCGGAGCGCAGCCCGTCGGGTCAGCGGCTCTACCAGCCCGGCACGGTGGACCGCGTGCGCTTCTTCCAGCAGATGTACGCCGCCGGCCTGACCAGCCGCAACATCGCGGAGCTGCTGCCGTGCATCGAGTCCGGGCACACGGACGCCGAGCAGCGCACCATGCTGCACGCCGAGCGCGACCGGATCCGGGCGAGGATCGACGAGCTGCAGACCGCCCTGGACCGGCTCGACCAGGTCATCGAGGTGACGGCGAGCCACCCGTAGGCGCGGTCACCCCGTGTCGCGGCCGGCCCGCTCACCGCCGCGCGCCGGGATCCGGCCGGCCACCAGGGGCAGCACGATCACCGAGAGCACGCCGGCGCCGACGAGCGCCGCCCCCGTCTGCGTGGTCATGATGCCGCGCTCCACCGCGATCCCCGTCAGCGCGACCAGCAGCGGGAGGGCGGTCGCGGAGTAGAGCGCGGCCTGGACCCGCTCCCCGGTGGGCAGCTCCCGGCGCAGCCACACCAGCACCGGGCCGCCGCGGACCAGCACCATCAGGGCGAACAGGACCAGGGGCAGGGCGGGTGCGGCGAGGATGGAGGCCACGTCCAGCGCCATCCCCGAGCTCACGAAGAACACCGGGATGAACACCCCGAACGCCACGGCGTCGAGCTTCTTCTCCAGGCTCCCGACGTCGCCCGGCGCCCAGCGCCGCAGCACCATGCCGCCGACGAACGCGCCGAGCACGGCGTCGAAGCCGAAGGCCGACGCGACGGAGAGCAGCCCCACCAGCAGCAGCACCGTCAGCCGCAGCGTGCTCTGCCCGGTGCCGTGCTCGGAGTCCTGGACGAGCCGCACGGCCACCGGCGCCCGGGAGCCCGGTACCAGGGCCACGGCCACGGCCAGGACGGCGAACAGCACCAGCAGCACGGCGGCGGCCCCCGAGCCGCGGGTCCCGAGCAGCAGCGCCATCGCGACGATGGGCCCGAGCTCGCCGTACGCGCCCACCACGAGAACGGCGCGGCCGAACGGGGAGTCGAGCCGGCCGGCGTCCCGCAGCACCGGGAGCACCACGCCGAGCGCGGTGGTCGTCAGCGCGATCGCCCCGGCCGCCAGCTCCTCCTCCTTGTCCGGCCGGACGATCAGGAGGACCACCACCGCCGCGAGCAGCAGCGAGGTGCCCCACGCGGCGCCCGCCCGGCGACCGAACCGCTCGCGCAGCAGGCTCGGCTGCAGCTCGTAGCCGGCGAGCAGGAAGAGGAAGCCCATCCCCAGGTCGGAGAGCAGCGTGACGTCGTCGGGCTCGGCCATCTTGAGCCCGGCCGGGCCGATGAGCACGCCGCCGAGCAGGAGGAGCACCACCTGGGGCAGCCGGGCCCGCACGGGCATCAACCCGGTCAGCAGCGGCGCGAGCAGCGCCACCACGAACACGGGCACGAGCGGCGCGTAGACGTTCACGACTCGACCGTCGCGGGCCGGCGGGCGTTGAGCAGCCCCTTGAGCAGCGTGCCGACGAGTGCCCCGAGGATCGCGGGGACGGTGACGGCGGCCCCCGCGCTCACGCAGAGCAGGAGGGCGAGGACGAGGGCGGTCACGGGCATCCCGGCGGCAGCCGCGACCCCGGCGGCGAGGCCGCAGGCCACCAGGGGCGCGAGCGCCGTCCCGGGGATCAGGAGGGCGGCCGCGGCACCGGCGGCGGCGCCGATGAACACCGACGGGAAGATCGTCCCGCCGTGGAACCCCGTGCCGAGGCTCACGGAGTAGGCCGCGGACTTCACGACGGCGACGACGACCAGCGTGCCCGCGGCGGTCGTCGTCGTCACCGTGGACAGGGACTGCTGCCCGGAGAACAGCACGGTGTCCACGTCCGCGCCCGTCGTCGCCCGGACCAGCAGCGCGAGGAGGCCGACCGTCAGGCCGCCCGCGAGAAGCGCGACGAACGGGCCGCGTGACGCCAGCCGTCGCGCGACGGCGCCGAGGCGCATGGCCGCGACGACGAGGCCCGCGGCCACCAGGGCCGCCAGGGCCCCGGCGAGCAGGTCGACCACATGGAGGGCGGGGTACGAGCCGAGGTCGCCCATGGACAGCTCGGGGACGTGGACGCCGGGCCAGTCGGCGATGCCGATGCGCACCACGTAGCCCGCGCCGAGCGCCGCGAGGATCGGGACCACCTGGAGCACCGGTTGCTCGGGACGCGGCCGCGCGGAGAGGAACATCGCCTCCAGCACGAGCAGCATCGTGACCACGGGGTTGCCCAGGACGACACCGAGCGCGGCCGCGGCGGAGGCCATGACGAGCACCTTGGACGCGTCGGTGCCGAGCCGGCGGTGCACGGCGAAGCCGATGCTCGTGCCGATCGCGATCAGCGGGGCCTCCGGGCCGAGCACCGCGCCGAACACCAGGGAGGACGCCGCCGCCAGCAGCGTCGAGGGCAGCTCGTGCGCCGTGATGTCGAAGGCGAACCCGTCCAGCGGGTGGTGGCCGCCGTGCCCCGGCAGCCGCGACGCGCCGGCGACGCCCAGAGCGCCGAGCAGCAGCATGAGCAGCACCCACCACCACGGCACGCCGTCGAGCCCCAGGGTGTTCGGGAGCCAGGTCCACAGCAGCTGCTCGGCACCGTGGACCAGCGACGTGAAGAGCGTGGCGAAGAGCGCCGCCGCGACGCCGACCACCGCGGGCAGTCCCACGAGCGTGGCCAGCGGCCTCTTGCCCTGTGCGTCCATGGCCGCACCCTCGGTCGCCTACCGCTGAACATGCCGATCGTCGCACCGCGCCGCGCGGTTCGCGCGCGGACGGCTCCCCCGGACGGCCGGTCCCGGGGTGATCTCCGCCGTCAGACGCCGCTGGCGACCAGCGGGATCAGCGGCACGTCCGGGTGGGCGCGCTCGAAGGCCCGGGCGTGCCAGACGTCGCGCAGCAGCACGAGCGGGGTGCCGTCGCCGCGGCGCACGACCTCGACGCCCGGGTAGGCGGCGATCGTGTCGATGTGCTCCGGCGCGGCCTCGCGGGCCAGCGACAGGCCGAGCTGCTCCGTCCGGATGGGTGCCGAGAACTCGTGCTCCATGCGGAAGGTCGCGACCTCGAACTGGAGCGGGCCGACGGCCCCGAGGATCGGGTTGCCGTCGCCGCGCGCCTCGGACACCAGGACCTGGACCACGCCCTCCTGCTCGAGCTGCGAGATGCCCTTGCGGAACTGCTTGGAGCGGCCCGGGTCGGCCGAACGGGCGGCCGCGAAGTGCTCGGGCGCGAACACCGGCATCGGCGGGAAGCGCACGTGCGGGCCCGCGGCGTCGAACACCGTGTCGCCCACGGCGAGCGTGCTCGCGTTGACCAGGCCCACGACGTCGCCGGGGTAGGCGTCCTCGACCGTCGAACGCTCGCGCCCGAACACCGACAGGGCGTACTTCGTGGCGAACGGCCGGCCGGTGCGCTCGTGCGTCACGACCATGCCGCGCTCGAAGCGGCCCGAGCACACGCGGATGAAGGCGACGTGGTCGCGGTGGTGGGGGTCCATGCCGGCCTGCATCTTGAACACGAAGCCGCTGAACGCCTGGTCGACGTCGCGCGCGCCGCCGTCGACGTCGGGCCGCGCGCCGGGCGCCGGGGCGAGGTCCACGACGGCGTCGAGGAGCTGGCGGACGCCGATGTTGGCCAGCGCCGCGCCGAACAGCATCGGCGTCGTGGTGCCGGCGAGGAACGACTCGCGGTCGAGCTCGTCGAGGAGCTGCACGCTCTCGACGGCCTCGGTGTGGTCGTCGCCCAGGGTGTCGGCCGCGGCCTGCGGCGTCAGCAGCTCCTCCTCGGCGATGGACGCGCCGCCGGGCGCGCGCCGGTAGGTGCGCACCTCGCCGGTGGCGCGGTCGAGCAGCCCGAGGAACCGGCCGGCCTCGCCGATGGGCCAGCTCAGCGGCGTCGGGCGCAGGTTGATGCGCTCCTCCAGCTCGTCGCACAGCTCCAGGGCCTCGCGCCCGGGGCGGTCCCACTTGTTGACGAAGGTGATGACCGGGACCCCGCGACGGCGGCACACCTCGAACAGCTTGAGCGTCTGCGGCTCCAGGCCCTTGGCGGAGTCGAGCAGCATGACGGCGGCGTCCACCGCCGTCAGCACGCGGTAGGTGTCCTCGGAGAAGTCGGCGTGGCCGGGGGTGTCCAGGAGGTTGATCACCACGTCGCCGTAGGCGAACTGCAGGGCCGCGGACGTGATGGAGATCCCACGCTTCTGCTCCATCTCGAGCCAGTCGGAGACGACACCGGCACGGTTCCCCTTGCCATGCACCGCCCCGGCCTCGTCGATCGCGTGGGCGTGCAGCGCGAGGGCCTCGGTGAGGGTCGACTTGCCGGCGTCGGGGTGGGAGATGACCGCGATGCTGCGGCGACGTGCCGCCTCGGTCCCGACGGGACGGGTGTCGGAGGTCAGGACGGTCATCGGGCTCCACCGTTCAGTTCGTGCTGCACCAACGCCATCCCCATCTCCCGCATCTCCTGCTTCCGGACAGCCGACAACTCTACCCTCCCCCTCCCCCCGCTGAGTGCTGGCTATGTGCGGTCCGAGGCGGCTCAAAGGCGCAGATAGCCAGCACTCAACGGAGGCTTCTGCGCGGGTATACACCGTGTGTATAGTCGCTGGCATGACCGTTGGACATGCACTGCTCGGGCTGCTCGAGGGCGGGCCGCGGCACGGGTACGACCTCAAGCGTTCCTACGACGAGCGGTTCGGCCACGACAGACCGCTGGCCTACGGCCAGGTCTACTCGACGCTCGCCCGGCTGCTGCGGAACGGCCTCGTCGAGGTCGAGGCCGAGCCGGGCGCCGGCCCCGAGCGCAAGAAGTACGCGATCACCGAGGCGGGCGTCTCCGACGTCGCCGCCTGGCTCGCCCGGCCGGAGAAGCCCGAGCCCTACCTGCAGAGCACCCTCTACACCAAGGTGGTGCTGGCCCTGCTCACGGGGCACGACGCCGACGACGTGCTCGACACGCAGCGCACCGAGCACCTGCGCCTCATGCGGGAGCTCACCCGCCGCCGCGACGCCGGGGACCTGGCCGACCAGCTCATCTGCGACCACGCCCTGTTCCACCTGGAGGCCGACCTGCGCTGGCTGGAGGTCACGGCGGCGCGCGTCCGGCAGCTCGCCGCGCAGGTCCGCGCGTAGCCGCTCCCCCACCGACCCGCGCGCGCCCGCCGCGTGCACCGACCCTGGAGAAACGATGGCCGACGAACCCCTGCTCATCGCCGAGAACCTGCACCTGCGCTTCGGCTCCACGACGGCGCTGGAGTCCGCCTCCGCCGAGGTGCACGCCGGGGAGGTGCTGGCGCTCATGGGCCCGTCGGGCTCCGGCAAGTCCACCCTGCTGCACTGCCTGGCCGGCATCCTGACGCCCGACGCCGGCCGCGTGACCTACGCCGGACGCGACCTGACCGCCATGCACGACACCGAGCGCAGCGCGCTGCGGCGCACCGAGTTCGGGTTCGTGTTCCAGTTCGGGCAGCTCGTCCCGGAGCTCAGCTGCCTCGAGAACGTCGCGCTGCCGCTGCGGCTGGGCGGCGCGAGCCGCCGGGCGGCGCTGCGGAGCGCGGCGGCCTGGCTGGAGCGGCTGGAGGTGTCCGACGTCGCGGGCAAGCGCCCGGGCCAGGCCTCGGGCGGTCAGGGACAGCGCGTGGCGGTCGCCCGCGCCCTGGTGACGCGGCCGCGCGTCGTCTTCGCCGACGAGCCGACCGGCGCCCTGGACACCGTCAACGGCGACCGCGTCATGCAGCTCTTCGTGGCCGCCGCGCGGGACACCGGGGCCGCCGTGGTGCTCGTGACGCACGAGCCGCGGGTCGCGGCGTACTCCGACCGCGAGGCCGTGGTCCGCGACGGCCGGGTGCGCGCGCAGGAGTACGTCCGATGAGGCGGTGGTTCGTCGACCTCTCCCTCGGCGTCCGGCTGAGCGTGGGCGGCGGACGGTCCGGCTGGGCGCGGCTCGCCCTGATCGCCGCCGGCGTCGGGCTCGGCGTCACGATGCTGCTGGTCGCGGCGAGCATCCCGCCCGTGCTGGACGCCCGTGACGAGCGCGCCACCGCCCGGTCGGTGGACACGGAGCAGGTCCTGACGCCGGGCGCGCCCACCCTGCTGACCGCCGAGGTCCGGTCCGTGTTCCACGACGCGGCGATCAACGGCCGGCTGCTCCAGCCCGAGTCGGACGCCGCCCCGCTGCCGCCCGGCGTGACCCGGCAGCTCGCGCCGGGCGACGTCGTCCTCTCCCCCGCGCTGGAACGCCTGCTCGCCTCCGATGACGGCGCCGCGCTGCGCGGCCGCTGGGGCGAGCGTGTGGTCGGCACGATCGGCGCGGCAGGGCTGGCCGGACCCGGGGAGCTCACCTTCTACCTGGGCACCGACCAGCTCACCGACGAGACGGCGGACCGGATCCAGTCGTTCGGCGGGGCCACCGCGGTCGAGGAGGGCCCCGGGCCCGTCCTGATGCTGCTCGCCCTGGTCGGCATGGTGGTGCTGCTGCTCCCCG
This sequence comes from Promicromonospora sp. NPDC110617, assembly GCF_055598465.1. Taxonomy (NCBI): domain Bacteria; kingdom Bacillati; phylum Actinomycetota; class Actinomycetes; order Micrococcales; family Promicromonosporaceae; genus Promicromonospora; species Promicromonospora sp. NPDC110617. Next base: position 1,751,449 of record NZ_JBVKBM010000001.1, on the reverse strand, counting down.
TCGCGATCTTCGTCAGCACCGCGGTGCGGTTCGGCAGCGAGAACCGGGACCGCCGGCTCGCCGCCCTGCGCCTGGTGGGGGCCGACGTCGGCGCGACCCGCCGGATCGCCGCCGGCGAGACCCTCACGGGCGCCGTGCTCGGGCTGGCCGTCGGCGCCGCGCTGTACCTCGGCGTCCGCCAGGCGGCCGGATACCTGGTTCCCGGCGGCATGAGCTTCTACCCGGGCGACTTCCGGCCCGTGCCCGCGCTCGCCGCCCTGGTCGTGGTGCTCGTGCCCGTGACGACGGTACTGGTCACGCTCTCCGCCCTGCGACAGGTGCTGGTCGAGCCGCTCGGCGTGGTGCGGCGCAGCGGCGAGCGCCGCCGCCGCCTCTGGTGGCGGCTGGTCTTCCCCGTGCTGGGGCTGGCGCTGCTGCACCCGCTGGTCACCGGCCTGGACGACGCGCTCGGTACCCAGGTCATGATCGTGGCGGGGCTCGTGCTCCTGCTGACCGGGGTCGCCCTGGTCCTGCCGTGGCTCGTGGAGGCGACCGTGCGTCGGCTGGGCGGGGGCGGCGTCGCCTGGGACCTCGCGGTGCGCCGGCTGCAGCTCGACAGCGGGACGGCGGTGCGCGCCGTCTCGGGGATCGCGGTCTCGGTCGCGGGGCTGATCGCCCTGCAGGGGCTGGTCGGGGCGATCGGGGCGCTGACCGCGCAGGCGCAGGCCGACACCAGCACCTACCAGGCGTCCGTGCTGGACATCCGCGGCGGGTCCGGTGCCGGCGAGGCCTGGGCCCGCGAGCTGGCAGGGGCCCCGGGCGTGACGGCGGTCGGGACGCTGAGGTCGGTGTGGGCCACGCCCGACCCGGCCGGATCCGGGGCAGGGTCCGCCGACGAGGTGCTGATCGACTCCGGTTCCTGCGACGTGCTGGCCCAGCAGGCGCAGCTCGGTTCCTGCGCGGACGGCGACACGTTCGTCGTCCTGCCCGAAGGCGCCACCGCGCCGGCGGCCGGCAGCTCGTACCTGCTGGGTGACCCCGGCGCCGGCGATCCGTCGGGCGGCAGCAATCCGTCCGGCGCCGGCGATCCGTCCGGCGCCGGCGCCCCGTCCGGCGCGGGCGGCCCGGAGGACCTCGCGCGGTGGACGCTCCCGGCGTCGGCCACCACGGTGGCGCCGCCCGAGGGCGGGGTCTCCGCGATGGGCGGCGGCGGGCCGGCGCGGATCCTGGTGACGCCCGGGGCGCTGGCGGGTGCGACATTCGTGCCGATGTCGGTCACCTCGTACGTCGCGCTCGATCCCGCCCAACCGGACGCCCTGGACCACATGCGGACGGCGGCGGCGCAGGTCGACCCGACGGCCTACGCCTCGCCGATCGACCAGCGCGGCATCGCGGCGGCGCTCGGCGGGCTGCGCCAGGTGCTGCTGGTCGGCACGGTCGCCCTGCTGCTGATGATCGGGGCGAGCATGCTGGTCAACGTCGTCGAGCAGCTCCGGGAGCGACGTCGCCTGCTGGCGGTGCTGGTCGCGTTCGGGACGCGACGCCGGACCCTGAGCGCCTCAGTGCTGTTCCAGGTGGCGATCCCGGTGGTGCTCGGGCTGGCGCTGGCGGTGGTGACCGGCACGGTGCTCGCGGTGGCGCTGCAGACCGCCGTCGAGGCCCCGGTCCGGTTCGACTGGGTGGGTGTGGGCGCGACGTCGGGCGTGGCCGCCCTCGTGGTGCTGCTCACGACGGCGGCGGGCCTGCCGCTGCTGTGGCGGCTGACCCGCCCGGAGGGCCTGCGCGCCGAGTGACCGGACCACCCCCTGACTCGCCGCACCAAGGGTGCCGAGTCAGGGGGTGGTCCGGTCGGCCACCAGGTGTCAGACGGCCGTCCGATCCCGACAGCCGGCCTGGGCGGCGACCCGGGCGGTCGGGTCGGAGACCGCCACTCCCGGCAGGGCGCCCGGCGTCGTCCCCGTCACCCGCACGGTGATCCGGTGCCCGACGTCGGCGGCGGTGAGCCGGTACGTCCGGCCCTCCGCCCCGGAGACCGCCGCGCCGTCGCGCAGCCACTCGTAGGCGAACGCGAGCCGCCGCTGGTCCCACTGCCCGGACGTCGCGGTGAGCGTCGACCCGGCCGTAGCCCGGCCGTTCACCTTGGGCGGCCGCTGGGCCTGCGGCCGGACCCCGGCGTAGGGCAGCGGGTCCACGCTCGTGAGGGTGGGCGTGACCTGGTGCATGAGGCCGTCGGCGCCGAATGTCAGCCGGTCGATCGTGGTCTCGCGGTGGGTCCCGTCTCCGCCGGGGATCGCGAAGCGGTGGTAGGCGATGTACCACTCGTCGGTGCCCGGCACCTGGACGATCGAGCTGTGGCCGGTCGCCTGGATGCCCTGGCTGGTGTCCTTGGACAGGATCACGCCGCGGTAGGTCCACGGCCCGTCGACGCTGGTGGCGGTGGCGTACCCGACGCGGTAGTCGGCGGACCCGGTGTCGTCGATCGAGTACGTCAGGTGGTACAGCCCGTCGCGGTAGTTGAGGAATGTCCCCTCACGGAAGCTCGTGAGCCCGCCGATCCGCGCCAGGGTCTCCTGCTTGATCGACAGCATGTCGTCGCTCAGCTCGGCGTACACCGGGCCGTTCGACGGCCCGCCGTTGCCCCAGAACAGGTAGTACCGGCCGGTCTCCGGGTCCTGGAACGCGGCGGGGTCGATCGCCTGCCCGGACGTGATCGCCTCGTTGTTGAGGATCATCGCCGTCGGCTGCGCGACGAAGGGGCCCTCGGGGCTGTCGGCGACCGCGACGCCGATCGTCTTGCGGTTGTAGGTCGCGTTGTGGCCGGAGAAGTAGAAGTAGTACTTCCCGCCCCGCTCGATGATCGTGGGCGCCCAGGCGTTGCCCGTGGCCCACGGCACGTCGCCTCCTCCGCCGTCCAGGGTGAGGATCGGCTCGGCCGAGCGCTCCCAGTCCACGAGATCCTTCGACGTCCAGACGTAGAAGTCCTTGCCGCCCCAGCCTGCGACGCCGTCCGACGTCGCGTAGAGGTAGTAGCTGTCGCCGAAGTGCGCGATGTTCGGGTCGGCGTACAGGCCCGGCAGCACCGGCGAGCGCATCTCGACGGCGCGCACGGTCCAGTCCCGGCGGGCGCCGTCCTGCGCGGTGACGGTGAACGTGCGGGGCTGCGACAGGTCGATCGGCCCCGTGACCTGCGGCGAGACCGTCGAGGTGGACACGGTCTGGAAGGCCGGCTCCAGCGCGGTCACGTCGGTTCCGGGAGTCACCGGCAGCGTGACGGTCGACGTCGCGGCGTCGATGACGGCCGGGACCTTCAGGGCCTCCAGCTCGACGCCGGTGACGGCGGTCGGGTCCGCCCCGAGCTCCCGCACCTCGTCGGCCGACAGGGCGCGGTCGTAGATGCGGAAGTCGCGCACCTTGCCCTTGAGGTACCGGTCCGCGGCGTAGGTCGAGCGGCCGATGTAATTGGCCGTGGTCCGGCCGTCACCGATGTCGCCGGGCTCGATCGTGACGCCGGTCTTCTCGCCCACCCGCGCTCCGTCGAGGTAGAGCCGGGCGGTGCCGTCCTGGAGCGTGTAGGTCAGCGTCTGCCAGGCGCCGCGCGGCAGCGCCGCGCCCGAGGCGACGGTCTGCTCGGTGGACCAGTTGCCGGTCGCGATCGAGGAGCGGTAGTTGTTCCCCGTGGTGAACAGGTAGCCGTTGCCGACGCCGCCGCCGTCGGTGTTGCCCAGGCCCCAGATGAAGTACGGCGTGGCCTGCGCGGGATCCAGCCAGACCGTGGTCGAGACCGTGATGGCGTCGAGCCCGGCCATCATGTCGTCCGGCAGCCGCACGTGGCCGTTCGTGCCGCCCAGGTTCAGCCCGCCGTCGGCCCAGGTGGCGTCGCCGCTGACGACGCCGTCGTACCCGTGGCCGGTGCCGTCCGAGGCGACCGTGCCCGTGGTCTCGTCCAGCGCGTAGTGCGCGACCAGGCCGTTCTCGTCGGACTCGACCGGCGTCGGCGGTTCGGGGACCACGATGCCCTCGCGCAGCGCCGCGAGCTCGGCGGCCGTCACGGGGATGACGGTGCCGTGGCGGGGGCTGGCGGGCAGGTCGTAGTCCGCGGGCACCTGCCAGTCGGGGTTCTCCAGGTCGTCGGTGCCGAGCGGGATGTAGCCGCGGCCGCCGTACTCGTCGACGAACAGGTAGAACGGCGAGCCGGACGTGTCGCCCGGGTTCGCCTTGAAGACGGTCGGCCCCTCGACGGCGGACGTGCCGGCCTCCCGGCCGATGCAGCCCGCCATGAACTCCCAGGCCGGGTCGCCGGGCAGGTCGACGGCGGTCAGCGACGTCGACTTCTCCTGGATGATGTCCGAGCAGCCCGTACCGCCGCCGCCCTCGTCCTTGGTGAACCGGTAGTAGACGTCGCCCTCCCGGATCACCGTGGAGTCGATCCGCGACTCGCCGCGGTCCTGCCAGACCTGCGCCTCGCTGAACGTCACGAAGTCGCGCGTGGTGGCGTAGAGCATGCGGTTGTAGGCGCTGCCGGTGTGGTCCGGGTCGTCGTCCGCGTAGAGCTTCGAGGCCCAGAACACGACGTACTGCCCCAGCGACTCGTCCCAGTACGCCTCGGGCGCCCACGTGTTGCCGGCGTTGTCCGGCGAGACCTTGACGTGCCGCTGCTCGGACCAGGTGATCAGGTCCGTGGACTCCCAGACCTCCAGGTACTGGCTGCCGTGGCGCTGCGCCGCGTCCCAGTCCCCGTTGCGCCCGATCGAGAGGTCGGTCGCGATCAGGAAGAACCGGTCGCCCTCCGGCGAGCGGATCAGGAACGGGTCGCGCAGGCCGAGCGTGCCCTCGCCCGACTCCAGCACGGGCTGCCCGTCGTTGACCTCGTCCCAGGTCAGGGCGTCGTTGCCGCGGCTCGCCGCGAAGTAGATCTTCTCGCCTGCGACCGAGTTGCCCGTGAAGTAGCTGAACGCGTAGCCCTCGTACGGTTCGACGGCGGGCGCCTCCCGCACGGTCAGCGGGATCTCGCGGACGGCGGTCGCGCCGCCGACGTCGGCGGTCGCGGTCAGCGTGACCGCCGCGTCGCCCGCGCCGTGCGCCGGACGGCGGACGACACCGTCGGCCGCCACGACGGCGGGGTCGGACGACGCCCACGTGACGCTCGCGCCGTGCAGGCCGGACGTCGGCAGGGTGAGGTGGCCGCGGACGTCGTCGGCGTGCACGACGTCGAGCGCGGCGGCCGCGGCGTCCGCCTCCGCCCGGGCGGTGCTGTCGGCGGTGTCGGCCGTGGTCTCGGCGGTGACGGACATCGTGGACTCCGGGGCGGTCGCGGGCAGCCGGGCCGCCGTGGCGCTTGCGGGGAGGAGGGGAACCAGGCCGCCGAGCAGTGCGACGACGGCGCCCGTGGCGACCGCGCGCAGGGGCAGGCGGGAAGGACGAGTGCTTCTTTGCACAGTGACCTCGCGAGAATGTGAGCGTTAACAGTCGCGTCATCCGACCATCGGCGGATCGCCGTGTCAAGGGACCGGGGCGAAAAAACGTGGCGCCGGACGGACGCCTGCTCGTAGGGTCGGCCGCGATATGAACGCCATGATCAGGCAGCGTTCCGCCCGCTAGCGGCGCGGAACGCACACCACCACCCAGCGCGTGCTCCGCGCCGCCGGCTTCCGCCGGGCGGCGCGTTCGTGCTGCCCGGATTCCTGTCAGCCGACGAATCCTGGAGCACACACCATGTCGCGCAACCGATCCTCCCGTTCCGCTGCCCGCACGCCCCTCCGCACGGACCCGGAGGCCCGACGCCGGGGCGGAGCCCGCGGGTCGGGCGACGTCGATCGCGGGCCCACCCGTGGTTCGGGTCACCTCGACGGAAGCCCTGCCCGCCGGCCGGACGACCTCGACCAGGGCAGCGCCCACCGGCCGAGCGAGCACCCCGGCGGCGCCCACGAGCTCGGCCAGAACCTCCTGGTCGACACGCAGGTGATCGGCCGGGTGGTCGCCCTGGTCCCCGCCGCCGACCGGCCCCTGGTCGAGTGGGCGGCCGGGCGCGGCGCGCTGACCCTGCCGCTGGCCCGGCTCGGCCGTCCGGTCGAGGCCGTGGAGATCGACCGGCGCTCGGTCGCGCGGCTGGGGCGGATCGCGCCGGGCAACGTCACGGTGACGCGGGACGACATCCTGCGCCACGCGCCGCCGTCGGGCGCCTACGACCTCGTGAGCAACGTGCCCTTCCACCTGACCACCCCCGTGCTGCGCCGTCTGTTCACCCTGGACGGGTGGGAGCGCGCCGTGCTGATCACGCAGTGGGAGGTCGCGCGCAAGCGCGCCGCCGTCGGCGGCACCACGCTCCTGACGGCGCAGTGGTGGCCGTGGTTCACCTTCCGCCTGGACCGGCGCGTGCCCGCCGCGGCTTTCCGGCCGCGCCCGAGCGTCGACGCCGGGCTGCTCGTGATCGACCGGCGTCCGCGGCCGCTCGTGCCCGTGACCGACCTCGGCCGCTACCAGCGCTTCGCCGCCGCCGTGTTCAACGGTCCCGGCCGGGGCGTCCGCGAGGTGCTCACGCGGTACGGCATCGCACGGAACGACGTCGGACGATGGGCCCGGGAGCACGGCGTCGGGCCGAACGCGCTGCCCCGCGATCTGGACGCGAGCGCCTGGGTGGGCGCGTACGCGATGTCCGTCCGGCGGCGGTCGCGATGAACAGGTGGCGGCGGTCGCGATGAGACCCATCACGTGATGCCCAGCGGTTCGCCATGAGTCCGGCATGACGATGCTGTCGAATAGGCGCATGTCGTCGTACGCAGCCGCGCCGCCGAGCGCACCTCGCCGTCCCCGTCGTTGGATCGCCGCCCTCGTCTCCGTGATCGGGGTGCTGGTCGTCCTGGGCGTGGTCGGCGAGGTGGTGCTGCGCGGCATCATCGACGACCGGATCGCGACCGCCGAGGCGGACCTGCCCGACGGCGTCACGGTGGAGCGCGACGACACGCTCGCGCTCGTGCAGGTGGCGACGGGCCGGGCCACGCTGCGCGCGGAGGTCTCGCCGGCGGCGCTCACCGACCTGGCCCGCTCGGCCACCGACCTGCCGAACCTCCAGGTCACGCCGCAGTCCGGCAACCTGGTCGCGCAGGTGCCGTTCTCGATCGCGGGCAGCGAGCAGAACGTGGACGTGCTCCTCACCGTGGCCGCCGAGGACGGCCGGGCCGTGCTGCGCGCGGAGTCCGTCGAGCTCGCCGGCCTCTCCCTCCCGCTCGCCACCGTGGCCGACCAGCTCGGCAACGACCAGCTCGACCAGCTCGTCGAGGGCGTGGCCTTCCCCGAGGACGAGACCGACGTGACGATCTCGTCGGCGGTCGCGACCGAGGCCGGCCTGGAGCTGGGCGCGGAGGTAGCGATCTGGTGAGGGGCCGCTGAGCCGGACGCCCGTGACAGACTGCCCAGATGGGTCGAAGAGCACTCCTGGTGGTCGTTGCGGTGCTCGGCACGGTCCCCGTGCTGAGTGGACTCCTCGGCATCGTGGTCGGACCGGGAGCGCTGCCTGGCGGCGGACCGGTGAACGCCACGATCGACAGCGAGTACCGGTTCACCAACACGTTCTGGCTCGCCGCCGGGCTGCTCGTCTGGTGGAGCCTGCGCCGACCCGAGCAGCGTGCTGACGTCACGCGTGTGGTCCTCGCGATCGCAGCACTGGGCGGTGTCGCACGGCTCGTCTCGATCGCCGCGTCCGGCTGGCCGCACCCCGTGTTCGTCGGGGCGCTGGTGCTGGAGCTGGTCGTCGTGCCCCTCGTGATCTGGTGGCACATCCGCACGATCGGCCGCGTACCCGACCATCTGACCCGCACGTTCCGGCCGGCAAACCGTCGCCAGCCGCACGGGCGGCGTGCCACTCTCCGGGCATGACGCTTCGTTTGACGCCGCCGCTGGCATGAACCGGCTCTCCGGCCACACGTGGCGCACCACGGTGTCGACCGCGACCTTCGACGGCCGGTCATTCCGCGTGGTGCGCCCGGCACGGCCCGTCGCGAACGCATCACTGCACGAGAGCTGGCACGGTGGGCAGATGGCCATCCATCAGGACTTCGCAGGCGACCTCGTCGCCGCCTGGTGGCTGGCGGCGCGCTCCCCGCGCTCGCTCGTCCACCTTCCCTTGCGCCGCTCGGGCCATGTAAACGGCGCGGACGACGGTGAAGGCGGCGACCGACCACTCGACCTCGTCTTGCTGCATCACAGCCTGGGATTCCGTCCTGCTCACTGGAAGTCGCTCCGGGCGCGCACCACTGCCGGTGGAGCCGCACACACGGTCGAGCTCCCAGAGCACTTGTTCCCGACCTTCACCGCCGACGACCACCGGGCCAAGCACCACCGCGAGCACCTGGACGAGCTGCACTGGACGATCGCCGCGGACACCCTGTTCATCGCGGGGAGCCGGGACGCCTTCCAGCTGCAGGGACCCGAGCTGCAAACCTTCGCCGAAGAAAGCGCGGCTCTGCTCGCGGCACGACCCGACGGGCACGTCTGCGCCGAGATCGGAATCGGCACGCAACACTTCGAGCAGCACAAGCGCAGTCCGTATGCCTACCTGCACATCCAGACCTGCGAGACCCACCGGTGAGGAGCCCTCGCACCCGGCGGGGCGGCCGATAGCCTGCCCGTATGGGTCCTGATGACGTCGCCGCGTTCGAGTTCTGCCAGGTCATGACCACCGTCTCGAACCGAGCGGACGCCGAGGCCCTGGGCCGCTCGGCCGTCGAGGCCCGGCTGGCACCGTGCGCACAGGTCGAGGGGCCGATCACGAGCACGTTCTGGTGGGACGGCGCCGTGCAGGTCGAGGAGGAGTGGCGCGTCGTCCTCAAGACGCCGTCCGACAGCTACGCGGCCCTGGCTCAGCATCTCCGCGACCACCACGCCTACGACGTGCCGGAGATCATCAGCGTGCCGATCCTGGCCGGCACCCTGGACTACCTCGACTGGATGCGTGCCGAGACCCGCCCGCGCTGACCTTCGTCAGCTCAGGACGAGGCTTGCGACCTTGCCGCCGCGCAGGTCGAACTTGAACGGCCCCGTCCCGTTGAACCGGTTGCTCGTCACCTTGATGGTGACCGTGTAGGCGTCCGGACCGTCGCCGGGCGCCACGGACACGAGCTCGAACTGGCTCTTCATCCCGATGTTGTCGGTCTCGTTCCAGCTCCGGACGCCGTCGGGGCCGTGGAACTCGCGCCCCCAGTCGTTCAGGTACGCGTCGTCGGTGAACGTCGCGACGAAGCGTTCGGTGTCGCCGGCGTTGGTCGCGTCGATGAACTCCTGGATCGCGGCGGGCAGGTCGGGAGCAGCCATGGAGTGCCTCCTGGGCGGTCGGTTGCCTCGACCATAAGCAGGACGCGCCGCGCCGCGCAGACCCGCGGGGAAAGACACACACAGCCGAGAGGGTAACGCTGAGGTAGCGCTGCTAGCTCAGTGTTACCCCCTCGGCTGCGCAACCACTTCCCCGGAGCCTCGTGGCGCAGGCGTCGCAGTCTTAACCGTTTCACCCCGTGGTCTCGCCCGTCCCCGCTCCGGACAGTGGTTCCTGCACGCGCCGTGGCGGGCCCCGCCAGGCGCACCCGCCCGAGCACCTGGAGGAACCCATGTCCATCCGTGCGCACGCGCGCAGTCTCACGCTGGCCGTCACGGTGGCGCTGGTCGCGCCCTTCGCGATGGTCGCCGTCGTCGCGGCCGACACCGTCACGGCGGCCCCGGCCGCCGCCCACGGCTCGGTGACCGACCCGCCCACCCGCAACTACGGCTGCTTCGAGCGCTGGGGCAGCGACCACCTCAACCCCGAGATGGCCGAGCTCGACCCCATGTGCTGGGGCGCCTGGCAGGCCGACCCCAACGCCATGTGGAACTGGAACGGGCTGTACCGCGAGAACGTCGGGGGCAACCACGAGGCCGTCATCCCCGACGGGCAGCTCTGCTCGGGCGGCCGCACCCAGTCGCCGCGCTACGACTACCTCGACACCCCGGGCGAGTGGGTGGCCAAGGACGTGCCCCAGCAGTTCCACCTCACCCTGACCGACCAGGCCCGGCACGGCGCCGACTACCTGCGTATCTACGTCTCCAAGCCGAGCTTCGACCCGACCACGGAGGCGCTCGGCTGGGACGACCTCGACCTGGTGCAGGAGACCGACCCCTACCCCTCGCAGGGCACGTACGAGACCGACGTCGACCTCACGGGGTACAGCGGCCGCGCCGTGCTGTACACGATCTGGCAGGCGTCCCACCTCGACCAGCCGTACTACCTGTGCTCGGACATCAACATCGGCGGCACGGCGGGGACGCCGGCGACCACAGCGTTCCGGCTGGGACAGACCGCCGCCTGATCGCTCACCTGCTTGCTTGCCCCGCTCGTGAGCGGGGCAAGCAAGCGCAAAGCATCGACATGATCGATACCTGAGACAGATCTTGTCTCACAGTGCCCGCCCGCGTAACCTGCACGAGTCGAGCCACCCGCTCGCCACGAAACACGCAGCCGCGCGACCACACGGTCGCCACACGCAGGGAGGACGTCTTGAGCACCGTGCGCTCCGCACTCCCCGACCGTCTCGCCGTCGTCGCGCGCCCGATGTGCGAGACCGGCCGCTGCCCCCGAGGCTGTCTGTAGAGCGTCCGCACGCGCCAGACCACGCCGGCTCCGTCCGCGTGGCCAGGCCGCCAGCGGGACGCTCCGGCCCCGACACCAGCCCCAGACGCTCGACGCCGGCTCCGAGGCGCGCATCCGCACGACCGGGGCGCCGACGTCGGGCAGCGCACGACCCCAGCCAGACCCGCCACCCAGCGAAGGAAGAACAATGGCCCGCATCTACGACGACGCGACCAAGCTCATCGGCAACACACCCCTGGTCAAGCTCAACCGTCTGACCGACGGCCTCGAGGCGACGGTTCTCGGCAAGCTCGAGTTCTACAACCCCGCCAACTCCGTGAAGGACCGCATCGGCGTGTCCATCATCGACGCCGCCGAGGCGTCCGGTGAGCTCAAGGAGGGCGGCACGATCGTCGAGGGCACCTCGGGCAACACGGGCATCGCCCTCGCCTGGGTGGGCGCGGCCCGCGGTTACAAGGTGGTCCTGGCGATGCCGGAGACCATGTCCAAGGAGCGCCGCGCCCTGCTGCGCGCCTACGGTGCCGAGCTGGTGCTCACGCCGGGTGCCGAGGGCATGAAGGGCGCCGTCGCCGCCGCCGAGAAGATCGCGCAGGAGCGCCCGGGCGCGATCCTGGCCCGCCAGTTCGCGAACGCCGCCAACCCGGCGATCCACCGCGCCACCACCGCCGAGGAGATCTGGGCGGACACCGACGGCGCCGTCGACATCCTCGTGGCCGGCATCGGCACGGGCGGCACCATCACCGGCGTCGGGCAGGTGCTCAAGGAGCGCAAGCCCGAGGTCAAGGTCATCGCGGTCGAACCCGAGGAGTCGCCGATCCTGAACGGCGGCCAGCCCGGCCCGCACAAGATCCAGGGCATCGGCGCCAACTTCGTGCCCGACATCCTGGACCGCGAGGTCTACGACGAGGTCATCGACGTCAACCTCGCCACCGCGATCGACGCGGCCCGCCGCGCCGCCACGGAGGAGGGCCTGCTGGTCGGCACCTCGTCGGGCGCCGCGCTGTCGGCGGCCCTGGAGGTCGCGAAGCGCCCGGAGAACGCCGGCAAGACGATCGTCGTGATCATCCCCGACTTCGGCGAGCGCTACCTGTCCACGCCGCTGTTCGAGGGTCTGGTCGACTGATGGCGAAGGGGCGCGGGCTGCTCGGGGTCCTGTCCGAGGACCTCGATGCCGCGCGCGCCCACGACCCGGCCGCACGGTCGCGCCTGGAGGTCGCGCTCGCCTACCCGGGCGTGCACGCCCTCTGGGCGCACCGGGCGGCGCACCGGCTCTGGCGGGTCCCGGCCCTGCGCCTGCCCGCGCGACTGCTCTCGCAGCTCGCGCGGGCGGCGACCGGCGTCGAGATCCATCCGGGAGCCCGGCTGGGCCGGCGGCTGTTCATCGACCACGGCATGGGCGTGGTGATCGGCGAGACGACGGTGGTGGGCGACGACGTCATGCTCTACCACGGCGTGACGCTGGGCGGCCGGTCGCTCAACCGCGGCAAGCGGCACCCGACGCTCGGGGACCGGGTGACCGTGGGCGCCGGCGCCAAGGTGCTCGGCCCCGTCTGGGTGGGCGACGACGCGCAGGTCGGCGCCAACGCCGTCGTCGTCAAGGACGTTCCCGCGGGAGCCGTCGCGGTGGGCATCCCCGCGCGGATCCGGGTGCCGAAGGCACCCGTCGCGGAGCGCTCCCGCAACGAGGACCCGTCGGAGCTCATCGAGTACTCCATCTGAGCGGTCCGGCCCCGAGCTGGACCGACCGAGCGCATGGTCGACGAGGGTCGGCGGACCTGGTCCGCCGGCCTTTTCTCTTCGCGGACTTGTTCTAGTTGCAGTAGATCAAGTAGCGTTGGACCCATGATGTTCCGGATCGATCCCACGAGCGACGAGCCGCTCTTCGAGCAGCTCGTCGCCCAGGTGCGCATCGGGGTCGCCAAGGGAGAGCTCGCGCACGGTGAGCGCCTCCCGGCCGCGCGTGAGCTCGCGCAGGCGCTCGAGGTCAACGTGCACACGGTCCTCAAGGCCTATCAAGTGCTGCGCGACGAGGGACTCGTGGACCTGCGCCGCGGCCGAGGAGCGGTCGTCACGGGCCGGACGCGGGCTGAGCTCTCGGCCGTCGAGCTCGCAATGGCCGACCTGATCCGTGCCGCCAGGGCGGCACATCTCTCACCGGACGCCACGGCGACCCTCGTCAAGGAGGCAATGCGATGACCACCGGAATCCTGCTGCACCAGCGGTTCGGGCACAGCCGACGGGGCCAGATGGCGATCAGCGCTCTGTGCAGCCTGTCGCTGCTCGCCCTGGCCGCGGGCCTGGCGCTGTCCTGGCGCGACAGCCTGCCCGATCCGGTGGCAGCGCACTGGTCTTCAGGAGGTGATCCGGACGGTTTCATGTCGCTCGGGGCCTTCGTCGCCGTGCTCGTCGGCACCGCAGCGGCCTGCGTCGCCCTGTTCTCCGTCATCGGGGTCCACTGGGGCAGGGCAGAGAGCACGAGGCGACTCTCGGCGGCGATGAACGTATGGATCGGCGGGTTCATCGGCACCATCCTGGTGGGCAGCCTGTGGGCGCAGCGTGGTCTCACGGATGCGGCGCAGGCGGGGATCCCCGGCTGGCTGGTCGCCGTCGCCGCCCTCGGGCCCGCCGTGCTGGCCGTGATCGCGGCGATGCTCGTACCCGGCGACCCGCGCACGCCGGCGTCCGGCCCGGTCGAGCCGGACGCCGCACGGGCCGAGCTGGCCCCCGGCGAGCGCGCGGCGTGGATCGGACAGGCCACCACGACGACGGGCGCCATGGTGCTCCAGCTCGGCGTGGCGCTCGCCACCGGGGCGCTGGCCGTCCTGACCCAGTTCTGGGTCATGCTCGCCGTGCCCATCCTGCTCGTACTGCTCTTCCTCGCGATGCTCTCGTTCACCGTGCGCGTCGACAGCACCGGGCTGACCGTGCGCTCCGCGCTCGGATGGCCGCGCACCCGCATCCCGGCGGACGAGGTGCTGGTCGCGTCCGCGACGCACGTCAACCCGTTGCGGGACTACGGCGGCTGGGGCTGGCGCGTGGCCCTCGACGGTTCCGGCCGCACGGGAGTGGTGCTGCGCAAGGGCGAGGCGCTGCAGGTGGACCGCACCGCCGGCCGTGGGCTCGTCGTCACGATCGACGGGGCCGCCGAGGCTGCGGCGCTCCTGAACACCATGGCGGAACGGGCACGGTCCGATGCACCAGCCCGTTCCGACGGCGTGCCCGGCACCCCGTGACACCTCGGGCCCGGCGCCCGGGATCAGCGGCCTGCCGGTCAGCGCAGGCAGTCAGCGCAGGCCCTCACCGCCGGGCCTTCAGCGGAGGCGGTCGGCGTGCTCCTGCGCGAGCTTCGGTGGGGCCGTCGCCAGCCACGCGTCCACCAGAGCCTCGCGGAGCCCGACCTCGGCGATGACGTCGAGCTGGATCAGCATCCCGGCGAAGCCGTCGAAGTGCGTGATGGTGAAGAACCCCGGCCGGCCCTCGGCCAGGATCGCCTCCTTCTCCCCCAGGTCCTCGACCCGCACACCGAGGATCGGGCCCTGCGGCACCGGCTCGTCGCCGAACCGCTTGAGGTCGGCCTTGGTGAAGGGGCGCTCCCAGGCGAACGCCTTGGTCCGCACGGACCAGGCGCGGTGGCTGTAGCTCGAACCCTCGGCCGTCTCGGGCAGCGCGAGGGCGAGCCGGGCAACGTCGTCGTAGGTGGCCACGACTCCACCGTAACCACAACGGGCCCCGCGCGACCGGTAGGGTGTGGGGCAGTACCTGGGACGCGCCGTCCCAGGTAAGCCGTTCCCACGACGAGGTGAACCCCATGCGCATCGGATTCCAGACCGGTTACTGGTCCCGCAGGCCCCCGAAGGGCATCCAGCAGTTCATCGTTGCCGCCGACAAGCTGGGCCTCGACTCGGTGTGGACCGCGGAGGCCTACGGCTCGGACGCCTTCTCGCCCTTGGCCTGGTGGGGCTCCCGCACCAAGAATGTGCGCCTGGGCACGGGCATCGCCCAGCTCTCCGCCCGCACGCCGACGGCGACCGCCATGCAAGCGCTCACGATGGACCACCTGTCGAAGGGCCGGTTCGTGCTGGGGCTCGGCGCCTCCGGGCCGCAGGTCGTCGAGGGCTGGTACGGGCAGCCGTACAAGCGGCCGCTGGCCCGCACGCGCGAGTACGTGGACATCGTGCGACAGGTGATGCGCCGCGAGGCGCCCGTGACCCACGACGGCTCGTTCTACCAGCTCCCGCTGTCCGCCGAGGCGCCCGGCGCGACAGGGCTCGGCAAGGCCCTCAAGCCGACCGTGCACCCGTTCCGCCCCGAGATCCCGATCGTGCTGGCCGCGCAGGGCCCCAAGAACGTGGCCCTGGCCGCAGAGATCGCCGACGGCTGGATGGCCGGCTTCTACGCGCCGCGCATGGACGACGAGTTCCGCGCGCTGCTCGCCGAGGGCTTCGACGTCCGCTCCGAGGAGCGGTCGGCCACCGACCGGTTCGAGGTGTGCGCCACGGTGCCCGTCGTCGTGCGGGACGACGTCGAGGCCGCCGCCGACGTCATCCGCCCCCACATCGCCCTGTACGCGGGCGGGATGGGTGCGAAGGAGGCAAACTTCCACAAGCAGTCGCTCGACCGGCTCGGCTACCAGGAACCGCTCGACAAGGTGCAGGAGCTGTACCTCGCCGGGCGCAAGGAGGAGGCGGCCGCGGCCGTGCCGACGCAGCTCGTCGAGGAGATCGCGCTCGTCGGGCCGATCGACAAGATCCGCCGCGAGCTGCCCACCTGGGAGAAGACGGCGATCACGACGCTGCTCGTCCAGGGCGACCCGGCCTCGATGCTCGCGCTGCTGGCCGCGACCCAGGACACCTCCCTGGCCGGCCGCGCCCGCTCGACGGCGGGCTCGCTCCTCGCAAGGGTCGCCCCGTCCAAGGCGTGATCCCCGCTCTTCCCGCTCGCTGAGTGCTGGGTATTTGCGCATTTCTAGTTGCCAGAAGCGCAAATACCCAGCACTCAACGGCCGGGCACGGGAGGCTACGGGAGGACCGTGATGCGGCCCTCCGGGGTGACGTCGATCGTGCCCTCGGCACGGGCGTGGGCCGCGATGACCTCCGCGTCGACCGGGGCGTCGCCCAGCGGGACCAGGACCTCCGCGTCCTGGAACCCGCTGACCCCGTCGCCGCCGCCGATCACGTAGTTCGTCGCCGCGACGGTGTAGGACGCGTCCGGGTCGAGCGGCGCGCCGCCCACGCTGACCTCGCGCACCCGCGAGCCCGCGGGCGCACCGGCCGAGTAGGTGTACGCCATGCCGGAGACCTGCGGAAAGCCGCCGCCGGCGTCCTGCACCCGCGCGACGGCGTCCTCCAGCGACCGGCGCAGGCCCGCGCCCGTGATCCGCACCTCCATCACCCGGTTGGCGAACGGGGCGATCGAGTAGGCGTGGCGGAGCGTGAAGTCGGGCCCGGGCGCCTGGGCGCGCAGCCCGCCGCCGTTCACCCAGCCGACGTCGGCGCCGTGCTGCGCGCGGAACGCGTCGGCGACGAAGTCGCCGAGCGCGGTCTCCTCGGACCGGCTCTTCTGCTCCGGGTCGAGCAGCGGGGTGCGCACGTCGGCCAGCACCTCGGAGAGCCGCTCGTCCATCTCGGCGGCGTACCGCTCCTCGACCTCGCGCAGCTCGGGATCGGGCGTGACCGTGTGGTCGACCTCGATCACGGACGGCCGGACCTGGTACTCCGGCCGGTGCCCGCCGTGTCCCGCGGTGAGGCGCCCGCCGCGCTCCCGGCGAATGTCCAGCCGGATCAGGGAACCGATGTTCCCCTCCGACGCCATGAGCGGCACGTCGCCCTCGTACTCGACCACCGACTCGTACTCCGCCATCTCCTCGCCGAAGACGGCGTCCAGCTCGGGCACGGCCCGCACCAGCTCGTGGTTCTCGTCCATCGGGTACTGGGTGACGGCCACGATCACGTCGGCCCGGGCGTGGGCACGCAGGTCGGCGACGGCGGCCCGAGCGGCCTCGACCGGGTCGGTCTCGACCAGGTCCGCGGCGGCGGACGTCGTCTCGATCGCGTCGGTGAGCCCGATGAATCCGACCCGGACCGGACCCACCCGCCGCACGGCCCAGGTGCCGCCCTCGACGAACGGCGACCCGTCCGTGCCGGTCAGGTTGGACGTGATCCACGGGAAGTCGGACGCCGCGACCAGGTCGCGCGCGTGGTCCACGCCGAAGTCGAAGTCGTGCTGGCCGAAGTTCGCCAGGTCCACGCCCACCTCGTTGAGCGCCTCGACCATGGGCACGCCCCGGTAGAGCCCGCCGAACAGGGTGCCGCCGGCGAGATCGCCGCCGAAGACGACGGCCGTGGCCCGGTTGCGCTCCTCGACCGTGCGCACGGCCGTGGCCAGGCGGGCGACGCCGCCGCGGTCCTGGCCGCCGGTGAGCACCGGGCCGATCTCGTGCGCGTCGTGGAAGTAGAGGAGGGTCGCCGCGGGCCGGTCGCGCTCGGGCGCGGGCCGGGCCTGCGCGGGCAGCACGCCCGACGTGGCGGCTCCCGACACGAGCAGCAGGGCGCCGAGGAGCGCGGTCGTACGGGCGAGCGGGCGGCGCATGGCAGGACCTCCGGCAGCGGATCGGACTCGGGGACGGTAGCCCGGACGCGTGAACAATGCGGCCCGGGCGCATGAACGGTGCGTGACTGGTGCCCAGGCCGGTCAGGCGTGGTGCGGGGGCTCGTCGTCCTCCGGGAACCAGACCGCGCGTCTCAGGTTCACGCGGCGGCCGTCCTTGGACAACGGGCAGCCCTCGGCCCGCAGCGCGTCGAGGGCCTCGGTCAGGTGGTGCTGGGGCGGCGATCCCGCCGCGTTGACCACGCGCCACCAGGGCACGCGGTCGCCGTCCGACGGCGGTGCGCCGGCGCCGTCCGCGCCCTCGCCGTCCGCCCCGCCGTCGTGCACCCCGCCGTCGTCCGGCACGAGGTGCGCGTACCTGCTCCCCGAGCCGGCCAGGACGCTCCCGACCTGGCGCGGGCCGCCGCGGCCGAGCTCCTCGCCGACGATCTCCGCGATCAGGCCGTACGTCATCGCGCGTCCGGACGGGATGCTCCGGACCACGTCGAGCACGGCGGCGGCGTACTCCTCGACGTCGGTGAGCGGGGGTCCGGGCGGCGGCTGGGTCACGCTGGCGATCGTAGACGCGGACACCGACACCGCGCGCCGTCGCCGACCGCCGTCATCGCGTGCCGTCCGACCGGCAGTTTTTCACTTGCCGACGGGTGCGACGATCGACGCATGGCACTTCCCCAGATCGCCCTGCCGGCGGGCTACCGCTGGCGCACGCTGACCTCCGACGACCAGCGCCTCGTGACCGAGCTCGACACCTGGGCCTTCCCGACGGGCCACGCCCACGACGACCTCGACGCCATCCCGTCCCCGCTGACCTGGGAGCGTGCCGTGGCCATCGAGGCGGACGGCGCGGACGGCCTGGTGGCCATGCACGCGTCCTACCCGTTCGGGCAGTTCCCCGTGCCCGGCGCCGAGCTGCCGACGGCGGGCCTGACCTGGGTGGGCGTGCATCCGCAGCACCGCCGCCGGGGGCTGCTGACCGCGATGATCGACCTGCACCTGGCGCGATCGGCCGAGCGAGGCGAGCCGCTCAGCGCCCTGTTCGCCGCGGAGGCCGCGATCTACGGCCGGTTCGGCTACGGCCACGCGGCCGACGACCTGCGCCTCGACATCCCGCGGGGCGCCGCCCTGCGCGACGTGCCCGGCGCGGAGCGGCACACGGTCCGGGTCGAGGTGGCGTCCCGCGAACGCCACGGCGAGCTGGTCGACCGCCTGCACCGCGCCGCCGGCGCCGCGCCGTCCGGGGAGCCGGGCATCAACCGGCCCGGCTGGGTCACGCGCGAGACCGAGGAGCTGCAAGCCGTCCTCTGGGACGACGCCCCGGTCCATCGCGGCGGCCGCGAGTCACGCCGCATCATCGTCGTCGAGCTCGACGGCGAGCCCCGCGGTTACGTGACGTTCCGCCGGAACCTGTCCTGGGAGCCCACCGGCCCGCGCGGTCAGGTCAGCGCCGGCGAGGTCGTGGCGCTCGACGCCGCCGCGGCCCGTGCCCTGTGGGGCGCGCTGCTGGACCTCGACCTGACCAACGAGGTCAGCCCGTTCATCCTCCCCGTGGACGACGTGGTCACGCAGTTCCTGGTCAACCTGCGCGCTGCGGCACCGCGCACCCCGGACAACCTGTGGGTCCGGC
This sequence comes from Promicromonospora sp. NPDC110617, assembly GCF_055598465.1. NCBI lineage: Bacteria > Bacillati > Actinomycetota > Actinomycetes > Micrococcales > Promicromonosporaceae > Promicromonospora > Promicromonospora sp. NPDC110617. The sequence continues at coordinate 1,732,628 of NZ_JBVKBM010000001.1, read as the reverse complement.
TGGTCGACGTGCCCGCAGCGCTGGCGGGCCGGCAGTACGCCGCCGACGTCGACGTGACGCTCGCCGTGACCGACTCCCGCCTCCCGGCGAACGCCGGGGTGTACCGGCTCCAGGCCGAGGCGTTCGGGCCGGCGTCGGTGGAGCGGGTCGACCCGGAGTTCGAGGCGCCCGAGCTGTCGCTCGACGTCCGCGAGCTCGGCGCGGCCTACCTCGGGGGCAAGTCGCTCGCGACGCTGGCGGCGGCGGGTCTCGTCACGGTGCACCCGCGCCCCGGGCAGCGGCCCGGGGTGCTGGCGCGGGCGAGCACCGCGTTCGGCTGGCCGGTCGCGCCGGGCGCGTCCTGGGTGTTCTGAGCCGGGCCGGGTCCGGCCCGGCCGGGCGGGCGGGCGCGGCCGGGCCGCGGCGGCCAGGCCGCGCCGCGGCCGTCAGGTCTGGCAGACCCCGCACCAGAACAGGTTGCGGCCCGCCAGCTCCTTGACCAGCACGGGCGACCCGCACACCCGGCAGGGCAGCCCGTCGCGGTGGTACACGTAGAAGGCCTGGTCGGAGGGCACGGCGCCGGGCGAGCCGTCGGTGTTCTGCCGGGTCCGGCCGCGGCCGCGGTCGGGCGCGGGGATCGACCCGGCGCCGCCGTCCGCCACGGGGACGGGCCCGGAACCTGGGACCTGCCCCGCGCCTCGGTCCGCCGGCCGCGTCGTGACGATCGCCCCGTGGTCGGCGCCGTCGCGCATGAGCACCACGAGGTCGTCCCAGATCGCGCGGACGGTCGAGGCCGGCACGTCCCGCCCCGGGCGCAGCGGGTCGACGCCGGCGCGGAACAGCACCTCGGCACGGTAGATGTTCCCGACGCCCGCGACGACGGCCTGGTCCATGAGCTGCTGCCCGATCGTCACCCGCGACCGGCCGACGGCGGCCACGAAGGCGCTGGCGTCGCCGTCGTCCCGGATCGGGTCGGGACCCAGCCGGGCCTCGACGGCCCGCTTCTCGTCGGCGGTGATCACCTCGCACGCCGTCGGACCGGTGAGGTCGGCGACGGCGTGCGCGCCGAGCAGGCGCACGCGTACCTGCCCGCGCGGCTCGGGCACCTCCCACGTGCCCGACACGTGGGTCACCCGGGTGACCTGTCGGTCTGACACGTCGGGCGCGGCCGGGGTCGGGACCGAGTCCCGCTCGCCGATCCGGCGCCGGGGTGCGCCGATCGCGTGGGCGACCTCGGGCGCGTCCGGGGCACCCGCGAACGTCCACGCGCCGTACAGCCCGAGATGGGTGCGCAGCCACAGCGTGTCAGACGTGTGGGTCACCCCGGTGACCTGTGCGTCTGACACGTCGGCCGGCGCGAAGCCCAGGAAGAGCTGCTTGCCCCAGGCCTCGCTCGCCACCAGACGTCGGCCGTCGAGCACGCCCGCGCCGTCCGCGAACCGCCCCTGCGGGCTGCTCACCCGCAGGACCTGCCCCGCGAACAAGGTGTCGAACGTCCGCGCGAGGCGGTGGACGGTGTGCCCCTCAGGCACGCTTGCTCTCGTACTCGGCGAGCTGGTCGATGCGGCGCTGGTGCCGCGCGTCGCCGCTGAACGGCTCGGCCACGAAGGCCTCGACGAACGACGTCGCCTCCTCGACCGTGTGCATGCGCCCGCCGACAGCGATCACGTTCGCGTCGTTGTGCTGGCGGCCGAGCTTCGCCGTCTCCAGCGACCAGGCGAGCACGGCCCGGACGCCCGTGACCTTGTTCGCGGCGATCTGCTCGCCGTTGCCCGATCCACCGATCACGATGCCGAGCGAGCCGGGCTCGGCCACGACAGCCTCACCGGCGGAGAGGCAGAAGGCCGGGTAGTCGTCCTGGGGGTCGAGCTCGTGGGCACCGTGGTCGACGACCTCGTGCCCGGCCGCGGTGAGATGGCCCACCAGGTGCTGCTTGAGGTCGTACCCGGCGTGGTCGGCGGCGATGTGGAGACGCATGGCCCCATCTTCCCTCATGCGCGAGGTCCACGTTGCGTACGCTGGCGCAATGACCACCGACGCCACGGGACTCACGTCGGGGATCGACCTCGACGCGCTCGATCCCGCAACCCGACCGCAGGACGACCTGTACCGCCACGTCAACGGGAGGTGGATCGACAGCCACGAGATCCCCGCCGACCGCGCGATGGACGGGGCGTTCCGCGCTCTCTACGACCAGGCCGAGGTGCACGTCCGGGAGATCATCCAGGACGCGCCCACCGGCTCCACGATCGGCGACCTGTACGCCAGCTTCATGGACACCGAGCGCATCGCCGAGCTCGGCACAACACCCCTGGACGAGGACTTCGCCCTGATCAAGGACGCCGGGGACGCCGCCGCGCTGACCCGCGTGCTGGGCGCGCTGCAGCGCACGGGCGGCACGGCCGGCGTGCGCTTCTGGGTGGACAACGACGCGACCGACCCCGAGAAGTACGTCGTCTACCTGCGGCAGTCCGGGCTCGGCCTGCCCGACGAGGCGTACTACCGCGAGGAGCAGTACGCGGAGCTGCGCAAGAAGTACGTGCCGCACGTGGCGCGGATGCTGGGCTTCGCCCCGGTCGAGGAGACGTGGGGCATCTCGCCGCAGGACGCGGCGCAGCGCGTGTACGACGTCGAGAAGCAGCTCGCCGGCCACCACTGGGACGTGGTGCGCGACCGCGACGCGACGCTCACCTACAACCCGATGACGCTGGCCGCGCTCGTCGAGTCCGCGCCGGGCTTCGACTGGGTGGCCTGGGCCGAGGCGCTGGGCGTGCCGGCCGGGTCGTTCGACGACATCGTGGTGCGCGAGCCCGACTTCGCGACCGGGTTCGCCGCCCTCTGGAGCGAGCTGCCGCCGCTGGACTGGCAGCTCTGGATGACGTACCACGTGGTCAGCGCGCGAGCGCCGTACCTCACCGACGAGATCGTCGAGGCCAACTTCGACTTCTACGGCCGCACTCTCACCGGTGCGCAGGAGGTCCGCGAGCGCTGGAAGCGCGGCGTGGCCCTGGTCGAGGGCGCGCTCGGCGAGGTCGTCGGCGCGGAGTACGTCGCGCGGCACTTCCCGCCGTCGAACAAGGAGCGGATGGACCGCCTCGTGGAGGCGCTGGTCGCCGCGTACCGGGAGTCGATCCAGGGGCTCGACTGGATGACGGACGAGACCAAGGCGAAGGCGCTGACCAAGCTGGAGAAGTTCACCCCCAAGGTGGGCTACCCGGTGCGCTGGCGCGACTACTCGGGCCTGGAGGTGGACGGCGCCGACGTGGTCGGCAACGTGCGCCGGTCCAACGCGTTCGACCAGGACTACGAGCTGGCCAAGATCGGCAAGCCGCTGGACCGCGACGAGTGGTTCATGACGCCGCAGACCGTCAACGCCTACTACAACCCGGGCATGAACGAGATCGTGTTCCCCGCGGCGATCCTGCAGCCGCCGTTCTTCGACCCCGAGGCCGACGACGCCGTGAACTTCGGCGGCATCGGCGGCGTCATCGGGCACGAGATCGGCCACGGGTTCGACGACCAGGGCTCCAAGTACGACGGCGACGGCCGCCTCGAGGACTGGTGGACCGACACCGACCGCACCGAGTTCGAGAAGCGCACGAGCGCGCTCATCGCGCAGTACGACGCGTTCCGGCCGGCGCAGCTTCCGGCGTCCGCCGTCGGCTCCGGTTCCGGTGACGGCGAGGGTGAGGGCGAGGCCGCGGCGGAGGGCCACGTCAACGGCAGCCTGACGATCGGCGAGAACATCGGCGACCTGGGCGGGCTGTCCATCGCGATCAAGGCCTACCGGATCGCGCTCGGCAAGCCGCTGGACGAGGCGCCCGTCGTGGACGGCCTCACCGCCCTCGAGCGGATCTTCCTCGGCTGGGCCCAGGTCTGGCAGTCCAAGGGCCGCGACGAGGAGGTGCTCCGCCGCCTCGCGACGGACCCGCACTCCCCCAACGAGTTCCGCTGCAACGGCGTGGTGAGCAACGTGGACGAGTTCTACGCCACCTACGACGTCCAGCCGGGCGACGCGCTGTACCTGGCCCCGGAGGACCGGGTCCGCATCTGGTAGTCGCCCCTCACCTTTGAGGCCCGGGTTTCTTCGCTTTGAGCAGTCTCAAAGCGAAGAAACCCGGGCCTCAAAGGTGAGCGGAGGTCCCGTCGACGGCGTCAGGCGTCCTTGGCCTGGGCCTTCAGCGCCCGCTCCGTGCCCGCCAGGGCCTCGACGACCAGACGGCGCAGCGCCGGGGCCGCGTCCGCGTTCGTCTCCAGCCACGCCTTCGTCGCGTCGCGCAGCTCCGCCGACGCCAGCGGGGCCGGGTAGAAGCCCTCGATGATCTCCTCGGCGATGTGGTAGCTGCGCTCGTCCCACACCTTGAGCACGGCGTCCAGGTAGGGCTGCACGACGTCGGCCAGGGGGGCCGGGTCGTTCACGTGCAGGAACCCGAGCCCGGTGTTCCGGATGATCGCGTTCGGCACGTCCGCGGCGTCGACCACCGAGGACAGGGCGGCCAGCTTGCCCTCGACCGTGGGCTTCGCGGCCCGGGCGCGGGCGGCGGACTGGCGGCCCGTCGCCGTGTCGTCGGCGGCCAGCGTGGTGTCGATCTCCGCGTCGCCGGCCGCGCCGTTGAGCACGAGGCCCTCCAGCAGCTCCCAGCGCAGGTCGGTGTCGATCTCCAGCCCGTCGAGCGCGACCGAGCCGTCCAGCAGGCCGGACAGCGTCGCGACGTGCGCGGGCGTCGAGGCCACGTGCGCGAAGAACTTCACGAGCTGGAACTGCGTGTCCGAGCCGGCCTCGGCGTCACCGACCAGGGACCAGAGCGTGTCGCCCACCGTGGCGAGCGTCTCCGCGCGGGCCGACGGCGCCACGAACTGCTTGGCGGCCAGCACCATCTGGTTGAGCGTGGTGCGCAGCGTCGTCGACTCGGTCTCGCCGGCGATACCGCCGAGCACGAGCTTGACGTACTCGGATGCCGGCACCTCGCCGTCGCGCACCGCGTCCCAGACCGAGCCCCACACCAGGGAGCGGGCCAGCGGGTCGGTGATGTCGGCCAGGTGCTCCAGCGCCACCGCGAGCGAGGCGGGGTCGAGCCGGATCTTGGCGTACGCGAGGTCCGCGTCGTTGAGCAGCACGAGGGCCGGGCGGTCGAGCTCGACGAGCTCCTTCACGTCCGTCCGCGGGCCGTCGACGTCGACCTCGACGAAGTGGGTGCGCGCGAGCTCCCCGGCGTCGGACAGGCTGTAGAAGCCGATGCCGAGGCGGTGCGGGCGGATCGTGGGCCACTCGGCGGGGGCCGTCTGCTCGACGACGAACGACATGATGCGGCCGTGGCTGTCCGTCTCGATGACGGGGCGCAGCGTGTTCACGCCCGCGGTCTCCAGCCAGAGCTTGGACCAGGCCTTGAGGTCACGGCCGCTGGTGGCCTCGAGCTCGGTCAGCAGGTCGGGCAGCTCGGTGTTGCCCCAGGCGTGCTTGCCGAAGTAGGCGGAGACACCCGCGACGAAGGCGTCCCGGCCCACCCAGGCCACGAGCTGCTTGAGCACCGAGGCGCCCTTGGCGTAGGTGATGCCGTCGAAGTTGACCTGGACGTCCTCCAGGTCCTTGATCTCCGCGACGATCGGATGCGTGGACGGGAGCTGGTCCTGCTTGTAGGCCCAGGACTTCTCCATCGCGGAGAACGTGGTCCAGGCCGCCTCCCACTCCGTGGCCTCGGCCGTCGCGAGCGTCGAGGCGTACTCCGCGAACGACTCGTTGAGCCACAGGTCGTTCCACCACTTCATGGTGACCAGGTCGCCGAACCACATGTGCGCCAGCTCGTGCAGGATCGTCACGACGCGGCGCTCACGCACGGCCTCGGTCACCTTGGAGCGGAACACGTACGACTCCGTGAAGGTCACGCAGCCCGCGTTCTCCATGGCGCCCATGTTGTACTCGGGCACGAAGAGCTGGTCGTACTTGGTGAACGGGTACGGCACGCCGAACGTGGACTCGTAGAACTCGAAGCCCTGGCGGGTCTTCTCGAAGATGTAGTCGGCGTCGAAGTGCGCCGACAGCGACTTGCGGCAGAACGCGCCCAGCGGGATCTCGCGGCCGTCCGACGAGGTCAGCGACGAGCGGACCACCGCGTACGGGCCCGCCACGAGCGCCGTGATGTAGGTCGAGATGCGGCCCGTGGGCTCGAAGCTCCAGGTGGCGGCCTCGACGTCCCCGCTGGTCGAGCCTGCCGAGACCGGCTCCGGCGTCGGCTCGTTGCTCACGACCTCCCACGCGGCAGGCGCGGTGACGGTGAACTGGAACGTGGCCTTGAGGTCGGGCTGCTCGAAGCAGGCGAACACGCGGCGCGCGTCCGGCACCTCGAACTGGGTGTAGAGGTACACCTCGCCGTCCACGGGGTCCACGAAGCGGTGCAGGCCCTCGCCCGTGTTCGTGTAGCCGCAGTCGGCGACGACGACGAGCTCGTTCTCCTCGGCCAGGCCGTCCAGGGCGATCCGGGAGTCGGCGAACACGGTGGCCGGGTCCAGCTCGCGGCCGTTCAGCACCACGGACCGCACGGCGGGGGCGACCAGGTCGACGAAGGTCGAGGCGCCCTCCGTGGCGGTGAAGCGCAGCGTCGTGGCGGACGCGAAGGTCTCCGGACCGGTGGTCAGGTCCAGGGCGATCTCGTACGACTCGACCGCTACGACGCCGGCGCGTTCGACCGCCTCGGCGCGGGTCAGGTTCTCTCCGGGCACGGGCCCTCCACGTCTGTCTGCTCATGGGCGCCGCAGGCGCCCCGCGCGTCCGAATAACGCGCTTTATCGGTTGGCTTCTCGTCCGGTGTGTGAACTACCTGCGACGACTCGTCGATCATGCCACGCAGGAGTAACAGCGAGTAACGCCTTTGTGTACGATCGACCGCGGTCGCCCAGACCGACCGATTTGAGCTGAGGAGTTGCCCGATGTCCGGCACTGTGCCGCCCCCGCCACCGCCACCGGGCGGCAGCCCTGACGAGGAGCCCACCGCTCCCCTTCAGGAGCAGCACCCCGCCACCATGCCCACGCCTGTCCAGCAGGCGCCGGTGCAGCGTGTCTCGGCGGCGACGCGCAAGCCGCCCGCCATCTCGCCGAGCAACCAGTTCGCCCAGGCCGTCACCCCCGCGCCGGCCGCGCCGGGTGCTCCCATGGTGCAGTCCGTGCAGCGCGGCGGCGACCCGACGATGCAGCAGCAGTACTACCCCGAGCAGTACCAGCAGGGGTACGCCGCGCCGCAGGGCGCGCAGTACAACCAGCAGGGCCAGTACCAGCAGGGTGGCCAGTACCAGCAGCAGCCCGGGCAGTACCAGCCGCCCGCGCAGTACCAGCCGCAGGGCTACGACCAGTACGGTCAGCCCGTCTACGCGGGTCAGCCGGGCGGTTACGAGCCCGAGCCGCCGCGCCGCAAGCTCAGCCCCGGCTGGATCGCGTTCATCGCCCTGGACGTGCTGCTCGTGATCGCCGCGATCGTGTTCGCCGTGAACCTGCTCGGTTCGCCCGACACCTCGGCCACGGGCGGCGAGTCTCCCGCGGCCGAGCAGTCCACCGAGCCGGAGGCCGAGGAGGGCCTGGAGACGGACGGCGGAGCCGGCGTCGAGACCTTCGCGGCACCGTCGCTCAACATCACCTGCACCATCTCGGCCGACGCCGCGACGTGCGGCATCGCGGAGCTCACCCAGAAGCCCGCGCCCGACGCCTCGTGCGACGGCGCGTCCGGCTACGTGGCGAAGGTCGACCCGAGCGGCAACGTGACGCAGCCGTGCGTCAGCAAGAACGACCAGCCCAAGAAGGCCAAGGGCAATGTCGCGATCCTGGACTACGGCCAGACCAAGAAGGCGCACGGCTTCACCTGCGCCAGCGCGGACACGGGCATGACCTGCGTCGCCGACGCGACGGGCAGCGGCTTCTCGATCGCCCGCGCGGGCATCGGCTCGGCCTGACCGAGCCGCGCCGCGCGGCAGCGGCACCGGCAGCACAAGGTGCGCTTCTATCCCGTCGTCGGGCCCGGAATCACGGTGATTCCGGGCCCGACGACGGGATAGAAGCGCACCTCGGCGACGACGGACCGGCGCGGCCGGGTGACGCGGCCGGACGCCGTGCGCACCGGGGTCAGGCCGGGGGCTCCTCGTTCATCACCGTGACCAGGCTGCGCAGGCGGGCGTTGGTGAACAGGTCCTCCAGGAGCACCACGGTGCCCGCCGAGTCCGCGAGCGGCACCCGCCAGTTCGGGTACTCGGAGTCGGTGCCGGGCTGGTTCTGCGTGCGGCGCTCGCCCACCGCGTCGGCCAAGGACACCCCCACCAGCGCGGACGGCGTGTCCTTGAGGTAGCGGTGCAGGCCCTCGACGAGCTCGCGCTCGGACGGGTCGAACGTCGTCAGCCCCCGGCGCGACAGCGCCTCCACGAGCGACTCGCGCTCCTGGCGGGCCCGCGCGCGCAGGATCGTCGCGTCCTCCGTCAGCAGGCCGAGCCGCTCCCGCAGGTCCACGTGCTCCCCCGCCAGATACCCGGCGGTCGGCGGCAGGTCGTGGGTGGTCACGGTGGCCAGGGCCGCGCTGCGGTAGGCCTCCGGCTCGACCGGCGCGCCGGCCTCGTCCCGCTCGAACAGCAGCACGGACGTGCCCAGGATGCCGCGCTCCGCGAGGTAGTCGCGGATCCAGGGCTCGAACGTGCCCAGGTCCTCGCCCACGATCGCGACGCCGGCGCGGTGCGCCTCCAGGCACAGGATGCCGATCAGGGCCTCGTGGTCGTACGTGACGTACGCGCCCGCCGACGCGCGCGCCCCGCCCGGGATCCACCAGAGGCGGAACAGCCCGAGCACGTGGTCGACCCGCAGGCCCCCGCAGTGCCGCAGCACGGTGCGCAGCATCTCGCGGTACGGCGCGTAGCCCACCTTGGCGAGCGCCCGCGGGTTCCACGGGGGCTGGGACCAGTTCTGGCCCTGCTGGTTGTACATGTCCGGCGGAGCACCCACGGACACCCCGCGGGCGAGGACGGCGGCGTCCGCCCAGGCGTCAGCACCCTCCGGGTTCGAGCCGACGGCGAGGTCCTTGAACACCCCGAGCCGCATGCCCGCGTCGAGGCCGGCGCGGTGGGCCGCGCGGAGCTGCTCGTCGGCCACCCACTGCAGCCAGCAGTAGAACTGGACCCGGTCGGACAGGGCGTTGCGGAGGGTCTGCACGCCGGACGAGCCCGGGTCGGAGAGCTCCGTGGGCCAGTCCCGGCCGTCCAGGTGCTCCTTGATGGCGCACCACGTGGCGAAGTCGGCCAGACCACGCCCCTGGGCCAGCACGAACTCGTCGAACGCCGTCTGCCGGGCCGCCGACCGCGGCGCCGTCCAGACGACCTCGAGCGCGGCCTTCTTGGCCTCCCAGACGGCGTCCCGGTCGATCGGCCCGGAGTCCTCGGACAGCTCCCGGACGGGCTCCGCGGCCCACTCCACGAGCGACCGGTCCGCGGCGGAGAGATACGCCGTCTCACGGATGTCCTCGACGCGGATGTACAGCGGCGACATGAACCGCCGCGACGTCGGCAGGTAGGGGCTGGGGGTCACCGGCAGCACCGGCTCGGTCGCGTGCAGCGGGTTGATCGCGACGAAGTCGGCCCCGCCGTTGTGCGCCGTCTGCCAGGCGAGGTCGGCCAGGTCGGCGAGGTCGCCCATCCCCCAGGAGTCCCGGGACCGCACCGAGTAGAGCTGGACCATGAAGCCCCAAGCCTGCTTGCGGGCGACCGGCTCGCGCAGCTCCAGCCGCGCGGGCGTCACCACGAGCGAGGCCTGCGCCGTCTGCCCGCCCGACTCCGCGTGCAGCGTGTGCCAGCCCAGCGGCAGCGTGTCCGGGAGCGTGAACGTGGCCCGGCCGACCTTGCGGCTGTCCACGGTGCGCGGCTCGGCGTAGACGTCGGCCTGGCGCAGCTGCACCCGGGCGCCCCGCACGGTGGCGAACGAGCCGGACGTCGGGGCGGCGCCGGGCGCCGTCACCCGCCACGGCGTGGCGCTGGCCGGGACGACGGGCGTCTCGGCCTGCTCGAGCTCGACCCACGCGGTCACGTCCGCGCCGTCTGCGACGTGCACCGGGACCTGCACCTCGGTGCCCTCGCGCGTGACGACCGTGGGCGGCAGCATGGCGCGCCACTCGTCGTCGCGGGCGCGGTCCAGGCTGGCCGTGACGGCGCCAGGGGTCGACGCCGGGACCCCGAGCGCCTCCAGCACCGCGACGAGCGTCGAGGGGCTGACCTGCTGCACGCGGCCGTCGTGGTCGGTGTACTCGCACTGCACGCCGTGGGCGGTCGCCAGCTCGGCAAGCTCCGCGGGCACGGCGGAGCCGTCTCCGGTGGCCCCGGGCATCGGTTCGTCGGTCACAAGGAAAGATCCTGCCATCTACCGACCCGTACCGGGCGCAACCCGGCCCGAAAAACCCTGCGCGACGTCAGCTGACGCCGGGGGTGTCCCCCGTGACGCCGTCCTCGAACGGGGCAGGCACCGAGCGCGCGACGATCCCCGCGTCCAGCAGGGCGGCGTGCGCGGCCACGCGCAACGACCGGGCGACGGCCCACTGCTGGGCCGGGCGCACCTGCGCGTGCAGCGTGAAGGTCAGGCCGCCCTGGTCCACCTCGTCGACGCCGCGCACCGACGGGGTCTCCAGGAGGCTGTCGGCCAGCTCGGGGTCGTTCTTCACGCGGTCGACGGCGCGGCCGAGCGCGGCGCGCACGGCGTCGATGTCGGCCCCGAGCGGAACCTGCACCGGGGCGACGGCGCGGCTCCACTCCTGGGTGCGGTTGCCCGCGCGCACGATCTCGCCGTTGCGGACGTACCAGAGGGTGCCGTCGAACGCTCGGATCTGGGTGAGGCGCAGGCCCATGGCCTCGACCGTGCCGACCACGCCGGCGCCGAGGTCCACGTTGTCGCCCACGCCGAACTGGTCCTCGATGAGCAGGAACACGCCGGAGATGAAGTCCTTGACGAGGCTCTGCGCACCGAAACCGATGGCGACACCCGCCACACCGGCGCCGGCGAGCAGCGGGGCGATCTTGACCTCGAGGGTCTGCAGGATCCAGAGCGCCATGACGGTGCCGATCACGATGTTGATCGTGGAGTTGAGCACGGACCCGACGGTCCGCGCGCGCTGCGCACGACGCTCGGCCGCGCGCGGGTTGACCGCCCCGAAGACGTCGGCCAGCGCCTGCGGCGTCATCAGCACGTTCTTCTTGCGCTGTTTGGTCGTCCCCGACCCGGCGCCGGGCGTCGTGACCGGGATGGCGCCCGTCGTCGTGCCCACCGGCGGCGTTGCGGTCTCGACCACGGCGCGCGGCTTCTGGCCGATCGCGATGCGCTCGGTGAGGGCAGTCACGACACGGCGCATCACCCCGATCGCAACCATGCCGATCACGAGGATCAGGATGATCGTGAGGGGTTTGTCGAGGAACCAGGTCCAGAAATCCTCGGCGCTGTCGAACACGGAGGCAGCAAGAGACTCGAACACGGCCCCCAACCTACTCGGGTCGAACCGGAGGACCGGTACATCTCCGGCCGGTTCCGAGGGACCACTGCGCGACCTTCACAGCCCGTTCGCGCCCCGGTTGCACGCGGCGGGCGGGCAGTGAAGCAGGTCACGGGCCCGGGAGCTCGTCCCGGGCCCGCGCACGCCACTCGTTACGGGTTCACGCCCTCGTGATCACACCCTGAGCGTGTCGAGCTCGGCCGCGAGGTTGTCCGCCTCGGGTCCGACGATCACCTGAACCACCCTGCCCGACCGCACCACGCCGAACGCTCCCGACGACTTCAGTCCGGGCTCGTCCACGAGGGACGGATCGCTCACCTCGACCCGTAGCCGGGTGATGCACGGTTCCAGCTCGACGACGTTCGAGGTTCCCCCGAGTGCCGCAAGAATCTGGTCAGCCTTGGTCATGTCTCAACTCCCACCGTGCGTCGCTGCAGGTTTGTCCCCACCCTATCTGTGCTGGCAAGCCCTTCGCCCGGGCAATTGTCGACTTGCTCACACGAGACCGAGTTTCACCGGACCGTCATAGGCGGGTGGCAGGATGACTGGCGTGACACAGGAACCTTCCTTCTTCGAGGCCGTCGGCGGCCACGACACGTTCGTGCGCCTCGTCGACGCGTTCTACGACGGCGTCGCGGACGACCCGGTGCTGCGCCCCATGTACCCCGAGGAGGACCTGGGGCCGGCCAAGGAGCGCCTGACGCTGTTCCTCGATCAGTACTGGGGCGGCCCCGGCACCTACTCCGCGCAGCGTGGGCACCCGCGGCTGCGGATGCGGCACGCGCCGTTCAAGGTGAACCCGGACGCCCGCGACCGCTGGCTCGCGCACATGCGGACCGCCGTCGACTCCCTCGGCCTGGCCCCGATCCACGAGTCGCAGCTGTGGGACTACCTGGAGCGCGCGGCCTTCAGCATGATCAACACGTTCGAAGACTGACCCCGCACGAAGACAGACCCAGAGGAACCGAAGGAGACGCCCGCCCGTGGACGCCACCCCTGACCTGATCGCCGGCGACGCCACGTCGGACCACACGCCCGACGCGCTCGACCGCCTGCTGCAGGTGCTCGACCTGCGGCACCTCGAGGGCTGGGGACCGCGCGGCGAGGAGGACGTGCTGCGCGGCAACAGCATGCCCGCCCTGGCGAACCGCGCCTACGGCGGTCAGGTGCTCGCGCAGGCGATCCTCGCTGCGGACCGAACGGTGCCCGACGGCCGCCAGATCCACTCCCTGCACGGCTACTTCCTGCGGGAGGGGCGGGTCGAGGAGCCCATCGCCTTCGCGGTGGAGCGGCTGCGCGACGGGCGCTCGTTCAGCGCGCGCCGCACCCACGCGATCCAGTTCGGCAAGCCGATCCTGTCGATGATCGCCTCCTTCCAGGAGGACCAGCCCGGCTACGAGCACTCGATGCCGATGCCCGACGGCGTCCCCGCGCCCGACGAGGTCGGCTCCGCCTTCGACGAGCTCGCCTCCCTCAGCGCCGACGCCCGCGCCCAGTTCTGGGCGGACTCGCCGTTCGAGCTGCGGCACGTGGGCGGGTCGCTGTACCTGCACCCGGACGCCGCGGTGGCCCAGGGCGGCACGCCGCCCGCCACGCAGCTCGTCTGGATGCGCACGCGCCGTCCGCTCGGCATCAAGGACCAGTCGATGCACCGCGCCCTGCTGGCCTACGCGTGCGACCAGCTCATGCTGGAGCCCGCCATGCGCGCCGCAGGCAAGTCCTGGCAGGACGTCGCCGCGACGGTGCCCATGGCCAGCCTCGACCACGGCATGTGGTGGCACCGCGACGTCCAGGTGGACGAGTGGATGCTGTTCGTCCAGTCCTCGCCCACGGCCCAGGGCGGTCGCGCGCTGGGCACCGCGACGGTCTACACGCAGGACGGCGTGCTCGTGGCCTCGGCGGGCCAGGAGGGCATGATCCGGCTGCCGGCCTGATCCGCTCCACCCGGGGCGCCGCCCGCCAGACCCGCTACGCCCCGAGCTCCGCGAGCCGGTCGCGGGCGGCCTGCTCCGCCAGGCGGACGGTCGCGATCTCGTCCGGCGACGCCGCGACGTCGACCCGCTGCTCCAGCGCGCGCACGAACAGGGCCAGGGCCTCGCCCAGGTAGGGCCGCGCCTGGTCCGCGTGCACCTCGAGCGCCTGGTCGTAGCGGCACCGGCCCCAGTCCTGCAGGGCGAAGAACTCGAGCCGCCGCGCGTGCTCGATGCTCGCGGCGTGCTCCCCGTAGTAGTGCGCGGCCTCCAGCGCGAGGCCGAACAGCAGGTCGGCCTCCGAGAAGCGGTGCCGCCACTGGAGCACGTGCGCCAGCCGCAGCAGGGGCGCCACGGCCCCCAGGGGCACGTCGGCGGCGTGCGAGTGGGCGGCCGCGGCGTCGTCCTCCGGCCCGCCGGCCAGACCGAGGGCGAGCCACCCGAGGCGCTCCGCCTCGGCCAGCTCGGCGTCGGGGTCGTCCGCCTCGGGGGCCAGGGCCCGGGTCAGCGGGACCCGGACGGCGAGCATCGCCGGCTCGTCGCGGGCCGGACCCCCGGCCAGCTCGGCGAGATACGCCCGGGCGGCCGGGACGTCGTCGAACACCTCGTGCAGGGTGACCGGGTCAAGGTAGTGCTGGGGCAGATCCACTGTTCCTCCGTGGCCGAAACCAAGGGGGATGAATCTAGCAATTCGGACACGCCGAGAACCAACCCGTCCACGTGTCAGACGTCCAGGTCACCCGGGTGACCTGCCCGTCTGACACGTCAGCCGCGGTGGCGGAACGTGATCGGGTCCTCCTGGAACTCCTTCCAGGCCAGGCGCTCCCCCTCGGTGAGGCGGCGGGGCCGGTCCGTGGCGGCGTCGACGAAGACGAGCGTGGTGGTCGCCCGGGCGTACGGCTTGCCGCCCGACGTCGGGCCGGTCTTCGCCATGCTCGCCGTGCCGTCGTGCACCTCGTAGCAGACCTCCGCGCTCGCGCCGCCGATCCGGCCGAGCCACATCTCCACGCGCACCGGCGTGCGGGTGAACAGCAGCGGGCGCAGGTACTCGATGCGCTGGCCGGCCACGAGCGTGTGGGAGTCGGCGTCGGGTCCGGTCGGCACCACGGCCGTGGGCCAGGCCTCGCCCTCGGGTGCCTCGGGGTGCTGCCAGAAGGCCGTGATCCGGGCGTCCTCCAGCAGGCGGAACATCGCCACGTTGTTGACGTGGGCGTAGGCGTCCAGGTCGGACCAGCGCAGCGTGACGGGGACGTGCAGGCGTGTCATGGTCCCTATCCTCTCCCGGCGGCAGACCTCAGCTCGCCGCGACGGTCGCCGCCGTCCGGCAGCTCGCGAGCCGGGCGAGCTCCTCCCCGACGGGCTCCCGCACCAGCCGGTCGGCGACCTTGGCCACCGACTGCCGCAGCCGTCGCCGCGCCGCGTTCGCGCGGCGGCGGGCGCCCAGGGCGCCGAAGATCCGGCACACCAGGGCGAGCAGCAGCCCGAGCACCACCGAGCCGAGCACCATGAGCGTGGGCCACGGGACGGTGAACGGGTCCACGCCGAGCCCCTCGCCCGAGCCGGACCCCGGTGCCCCCGGGAAGACGACGCCGTCGCCCGACCAGGTCGGCAGCGACAGCACGGGCGTGGGCAGCGGCGGGAGCTGCAGGTATGCGAACCCGAACAGCACGAGCAGCCACAGCAGGCCCGCCGCGAGCACGGCGACCAGGAGCCACTGCACCACGTTGACCAGCGACCACCACACCGGGCGGCGCTGCGCCTCGACGCGGGTCGCGGCCACCGCCTGGTCCAGGGCGTCGGGCAGCGTGTCGATCCCCGCCTGTCCGCGCGAACGGGCCGCCAGCACCCACGGGTCCGCGACGCCGCGCGTCACCTCCTCGACGTAGCGCCGCACGGCCGAGGCAGCGGTGGACCGCACGGCGGGCCGCGCCGTCGGCAGCGACGTGCGCACCAGGTCCTCGCGGCCCGACGGCGCCCGGTGCTCCCGGTCCGCCGTCCGCAGCCCGAGCCGCCGCAGCGGGTCCTTACGCAGCCGGCCGATCCACCGCGTCAGGGGCCAGCCGGTCGCCGCCCGGGCGTCCCGGCGCGCGGAGACGCGCACGGCGTCGACCACCGTGGGCACACCCGCGGCGTCCTCCAGGGCGGCCACCAGGTCCCCCGTGGCCTGGCTCCCGGCGCGCGACGGCGGCGGAGTGCCGCACTCGTCGACGATCCGCTGCGCCACCACCCGCTCGTCCGCGGCGAGCCGGGCGGTCGCGGCCTCGCGCCGCGCGGCCGCCTTGGCCAGCAGGCCGCGCAGGTCGTCGATGCCCTGCCCGGTCCTCGCGGACACCGCCAGCACCCGCGCGCCGTCCAGGCCGTCCTCGGCCACGAGCCGCCGCAGGTCGGCGAGCATCGCGGACGTCTCCTCCGCCGTCAGCCGGTCGGCCTGGTTGAGCGCGACGACCACGACCTCGGCACGCCCCGCGAGCGGGCGCAGGAAGCCCTCGTGCAGCGCGGCGTCCGCGTACTTCTGCGGGTCCACCACCCAGACCAGCAGGTCGGCGCGCTGGACCAGCCGCTCGGCCCGCAACCGGTGCTCGGTGACGATCGAGTCGTGGTCGGGCAGGTCCAGCAGCACCAGCCCGGTCGTGTCCCCCGCGGGGGTCCGACGGCGGAACGGCCCACGACCCGCCGGCTCGTCCGGTGCTTGCTCGACCGCCGCGGGCTCCACGTGGTGCCGGCGGCCCACCTCCAGCCAGTCCAGCAGCGGGTCCGCGCCGTCACCCCAGACGGCGGCCATCGGGTGCGACGTCGTCGGACGGCGCACGCCGGGCTGCGCGATCGCAGCACCGGCCACCGCGTTCAGCACCGACGACTTGCCCGAGCCGGTGGCACCGGCCAGCGCCACCACGGTGTGCTCCGCGGAGAGGCCACCACGCTCCCGCGCCCGGGTCACGACGGCGCGCGCCTCGTCCAGCAGCGCGGGCTCGACGCGGCCGTCCGCGGCCTGGACCGCGGTGTCGAGGGCCGTGGTGCGGTCGGCCAGGTCGAGGCGGCTCACCGGTCGCCGTCCCCGAACAGGCGCTTCCAGAAGCCCTTGCGGGCCGGCTCCTCGGTCAGACCCTCGCGGACGTCCGCCGGACCCGTGCCGCCGGCCGGGGACCGGACGCCCCGCAGCCCGCGGCTCTCGGTCAGGTCCCCGACGCCCCTGGACACCGTGTCCGTGTCGCGGGCCCGCGACCGGCGCTCCGCCGCGGCGGCCGAGGCGACGGCGTCGGCCGCCGTACGCAGGGCGGAACCGCCCGCCTCCGCGGAGCCGAGCGCGTCGAGCTGCGCGGTGTAGCGGGCGGCCTGCCCGTCCATGACGGCCTGGATGCGGGCCCGCAGGCGGTCGCGCGCCTGCACGGCAAGCCGGCGCACGGCGTCCTCACCGAACACGGCCTCCAGCAGCCGTTGCGCCAGCACCGCCGAACCACCCGCGATGCCCACCTCGATGCCGGTGAGCCCGCCCGTGGAGGCGAACACGAAGATCATCAGTGCCACGCCAAGGCCGTTCACGCCGAACGACAGGGCGCGGGCCTTGCCGCGCTTGGACTCACCCTGTTCGCGCACCAGCCCCAGGACGTCGCCCTGCCAGCCCCGGATCTGCTCGCCCACCTCGGCGCGCAACGCCGCCGGCGTCCGCGACAGCTCCAGGCCCTCCAGCAGGGCCGTGCCCGCGGCGTCGCCGCGCCAGCCCTGGTAGGAGCGCTCGGCAGCCTCCTCGGCGGCGTCCAGCACGACCGACTCCAGGCCGTGGGCGATCGCCTTCTCGACCTGGGGCGCTTCCCGGGGCTTGCCGCGGAAGAACGAGCTCACCGCGTCCCGGAACCGGCCGATGCCCTCCTCGACCGCGCGGAAGAACTCGCCCGTGCCCACGAAGTCCTGCCACCGCGCGAGCACCTCGCCGCGCAGCAGCGCGCCGTCCGACGTCGCCGCGGCCACGTGCGCCACCGCGTCCGCGTAGGCGCGGTCCACCACGTGCCGCAGCCGCGCGTCGGCGGCCCGCTGCTCGTCGGCGGCGTCGGCCAGCTCGCCCGCCCGCACCACGAGGGAGTCGACCACGCCGTCGCGGGTCGCCGCGATGACCCGGCGGCGCGCGTCGGCGTCGCCGCCCAGCCCGGTGAGCCAGCGCGAGACCTCGCCGACGGCGCCCTCGGGCAGCATGCCGTCGTCGGACAGGTCGCCCTCGGGGATGACGAACAGCGGGCTGTCGGTCAGCCCGTGCTCGACCATCATGTCCCGCAGGTCGTCGGCCGTGGCCTCCGCGCCCGGGTCCACCCGGTCCAGCACCATCGCCACCTGCGCCTTGCGGGCGGCGGCCTGGTTCAGCAGGTCCCACGGCACCGCGTCGGCGTAGCGCGCCGACGTCGTGACGAACAGCCACAGGTCGGCCGCGCCGAGGAGCTGCGCGGCGAGCTCGCGGTTGGCGGTGTCGACCGAGTCGATGTCCGGCGCGTCCAGCAGCGCCAGGCCCTTGGGCAGCGAGTCGCTGGACACGAGACGCAGGGTGCGGGAGGGGTCGTGCGGCGTCCCGTGGACTTGCTCGACGACGGCGGGACCCACTGCCGACCTGGTCGGCGTCCCGGTGCCCGACGCCGTCACGCGCGCCAGGCCGGGCAGCACCCGGTCGGTGGAGAACCAGCGCGCGTCCAGCGGATGGTGCACCAGGACGGGCGCCTTCGTCGTGGGCCGCAGCACGCCCGGCTGGGTGACCCGTTCGCCCAGCACCGAGTTCACGAGCGTCGACTTGCCCGCGCCGGTGGACCCGCCGACCACGACCAGCAGCGGGGCCTTCTGCGCCCGCAGCCGCGGCAACAGGTAGTCGTCGAGCTGGTCCGTGGACCGGCGCAGCTCCGTGCGGGCCGCCTCGGCGCCCGTGGTCTCCAGCGGCAGGCGCAGGGCGCCGAGCCGGGCCCGGAGCACCTCGAGGGCACCGGTCAGGCCGGACTCCTCGTCGGGGCCCGCGGACGGCTCAGGAGCGGGCTCCGTGGGCAACCCGGCGGTCTGCCAGGGGCTCACGCCCGGGTTCGGTCCGCCGGGCACCGCGCCGTCGTCGGGCTTCTCGGTCATGGCGCTCAGTCTGCCGCAGCAGCGCAGGTCAGGCGCGCCCGTGACGTGGCAACCGGGTGAAGACGTCAGCCGCCGAGGCGCGAGCGCAGCCAGTCGAGGGCGGCGTGGGCCACCTCGCGCTGCACGGAGCGGCCGTGCGGCACGCCCGGCTCCGGCGGCCGCATCGACTCGAGCACCAGGGCACCGGCGACCACGGTCACGGCGCAGGTCAGTGCCTCGGGGTCGACGTCGGGCAGGGGGTGCCGGTCGAGCACCACGCCGGGCGGCGGAGCGCCGTCGACCCGCAGGTGCGGCAGCAGCAGCACGACGTCGAGGAAGGACGCGCCGTGGGACGGCATGAACCAGTCGACGGCGTGCGCGCTGGTCGCGTCCCAGCCGTGGTCGGTGATCAGGATCGACTCCCGGCGCAGCGCGCCGTGCACCAGGTTCTTGCCGGACATCGCCTCGCCGGCGTAGCGGGCGATGTCCGCGAGGTGGTCGACCTTGTCGGACAGCCACGGCGTGAAGGCCGTCAGGCCGGCGGGGCGCATCGCCGCGATCGTGGCCCAGGCGCCCACGTCGATCAGGTCGAGCGCGTCGGGCAGGTCGGGGGGCGCCTCGGTCGAGCCGATCTGGATGGCGAGCTCGACCGCCGCGGCGAGGTCGCCGTCGTCCCAGGGGTCGTGGGGCGGCCGGATGGGCTCGTTCCGGTAGCCGAGCACCACCCAGCGGCCGGCCCCGGGCAGCACCTCGTCGACGTACCACTCGCGTTCCAGGCTCGGCACGTCGTCGGGCAGCGTGGCCAGCGACGCCGCCTCCGCGGCCATCCGGTCCTGGGTCAGCGGGGCCTCCGGCCCCACCGCCCGCACGATCGAGCGGGCCGACGCCGTCTGCAGCACCTCGAGCGGGGCCAGATCCGTGCCGCTCATGGGGGCCGAGCCGATCACGCGTCCCCCCATGGACTCGCTGACTCGAGAACGGACAGACGGGGGTAGATCGGACCAAGCCGGTCGCCGCACAGCGCTCATGGCCGGAGTGTGCCGAACTGCGCTTTCACCCGCAAACCACAGCACGTGTTGCAGGAACGGCGTGGATCAGAAACCGAGCCTGGTCTGCAGCCACTGCACGGCCGCGCGGGCCAGCCGGTGCTGGTAGGCGCGCAGCTCCGGCATGTCCGTGGGCGGCGTGTCCATCGAGGACTTCACGTAGTGGCCGGCGAGCACCGCGATCCAGCAGGTGACGGCGTCCCGCTCCGTGCCGGGCGGCAGCCCGTAGCGGCGCAGCGTGGCCTCCGGCGGCGGACCGTCGTTGGCGCGGACGTGCAGCAGCATCGAGACCAGGTCGAGGTACGGCGCCCCGACGCTGCCGCGGATCCAGTCGGTGACCAGCGGCTTCTCGCCCAGCCGGGCGGGCAGCAGCACGTTCTGCACGCGCAGGGTGCCGTGCTGCAGGCTCGTGCCGGCGATCGCGTCCGGGGCGTGCGCCACGATCTCCGCGAGGCCCTCCAGGCGGTTGGCGAGCCACGGCGAGTGGTGGGCGAGCCCGGCGGGCCGCTTGTCCGCGAGGTACTCCCACGAGTCCGTGGGGAAGACCTTCTCCTCGGGCAGGAACATCGGGTCGTCCGGCGCCTCGAACTCCCCGATCCCCCGGACCACCTTGACCATGGTCGCGACGTCCTCGTCGGGCCAGGTGGGGTCGATCGGGCGCACGTTGGACTTCATCGCGTAGCCGACGGCGACCCACCTGCCGAGGTTGGGCAGCACGTCGTCGAGCGACCAGAGGAGCTCCGGGTGCGGCGCCGCGGCGGGCAGCAGCGGCGACAGCGCGATCTCCTGCCGCAGGAAGTTCAGCGGTCCCGGCTGCTCGGTGCCGATCGCCTTGACGAAGACGTGGCCCTTCGTCGTCTGCACCTGGAAGCGCGCGCCGGGGAGGATCCCGGAGTCGTCCGGCTGCTTGGCGGCAATCACACGGGCGCCGAGCAGATCGGTGATGCGGTCTCGCAGCAGGGGCGGAAGCTCGCGCCATCCGGGCCGTAGGGCAGGGCTCACTGCGGCATCCTGTCGAAGATGCCTACTGACAGCAAGGAACATACGCGAAATTCGCCCGTTATGCGGGCGCGGGGGCTCACCTTTGAGGCCCGGGTTTCTTCGCTTTGAGCGGGCTCAAAGCGAAGAAACCCGGGCCTCAAAAGGGATGGGGCGGGCGTCTCGTCAGTCGCGGGGCCGGTCTCGCGGCTTCCTCGGGGCAGGCGGGGTGGGCGGCCTCGTTCCTCGGCCGCCCACCCCGCCTGCCGCGTCGTCAGTCGCGGGTCAGCTTGCGGTACGTGACCCGGTGCGGGCGCGCGGCGTCGGCACCCAGGCGCTCGACCTTGTTGGCCTCGTACGACTCGAAGTTGCCCTCGAACCAGTACCAGTTCGACGGGTTCTCCTCGGTGCCCTCGTAGGCCAGGATGTGCGTCGCCACTCGGTCGAGGAACCACCGGTCGTGCGAGACGACGACGGCGCAGCCGGGGAACTCCAGCAGGGCGTTCTCCAGCGAGCCGAGGGTCTCGACGTCGAGGTCGTTGGTGGGCTCGTCGAGCAGCAGCAGGTTGCCGCCCTGCTTGAGCGTCAGCGCCAGGTTGAGGCGGTTGCGCTCACCACCGGACAGCACGCCCGCGGGCTTCTGCTGGTCCGGGCCCTTGAACCCGAACGAGGCCACGTAGGCCCGCGACGGGATCTCGACATTGCCGACCTTGATGAAGTCGAGCCCGTCGGACACGACCTCCCACAGCGTCTTCTTCGGGTCGATGCCGCCGCGCGACTGGTCGACGTAGGAGATCGAGACGGTCTCGCCGACCTTCAGCTCACCGCCGTCGAGCGGCTCGAGGCCCACGATGGTCTTGAACAGCGTGGTCTTGCCGACGCCGTTCGGGCCGATGACGCCGACGATGCCGTTGCGCGGCAGCGTGAACGACAGGCCGTCGATGAGCACACGGTCGTCGAAGCCCTTCTTGAGGTTCGTGGCCTCCAGCACCAGCGAGCCCATGCGCGGGCCCGCAGGGATCTGGATCTCCTCGAAGTCGAGCTTCCTGGTGCGCTCCGCCTCGGCCGCCATCTCCTCGTAGCGGGCCAGACGGGCCTTGGACTTGGTCTGCCGGCCCTTGGCGTTGGACCGCACCCACTCCAGCTCCTCCTTGAGGCGCTTGGAGAGCTTGGCGTCCTTCTTGCCCTGGACCTCCAGGCGCGCCTGCTTCTTCTCGAGGTAGGTCGAGTAGTTGCCCTCGTACGGGTAGAGGCGGCCGCGGTCGACCTCGCAGATCCACTCCGCGACGTGGTCGAGGAAGTACCGGTCGTGGGTCACGGCGAGCACGGCGCCCGCGTAGGACGCGAGATGCTGCTCGAGCCACAGCACGGACTCGGCGTCGAGGTGGTTGGTCGGCTCGTCCAGGAGGAGCAGGTCGGGCTTCTCCAGGAGCAGCTTGCACAGCGCGACACGGCGGCGCTCACCACCGGAGAGCAGCGTCACGTCGGCGTCCGGCGGCGGGCAGCGCAGGGCGTCCATCGCCTGCTCGAGCTGCGAGTCGAGGTCCCACGCGTCGGCCGCGTCGATGTCCTCCTGCAGCGTGCCCATCTCGGCCAGCAGCGCGTCGAAGTCGGCGTCGGGCTGCGCCATGAGCTCCGAGATCTCGTCGAACCGCGCCTTCTTGGCCAAGATCTCGCCGACGGCCTCCTGGACGTTGCCGAGGACCGTCTTCTCCTCGTTCAGCGGCGGCTCCTGCTGCAGGATGCCCACGGTGTAGCCGGGCGACAGGCGCGCGTCGCCGTTGCTGGGCGTGTCCAGCCCGGCCATGATCTTGAGGATCGTGGACTTGCCGGCGCCGTTCGGGCCGACGACACCGATCTTGGCGCCGGGCAGGAAGTTCAGCGACACGTCATCGAGGATGACCTTGTCGCCGTGCGCCTTACGCGCCTTGTACATGGAGTAGATGTATTCAGCCACTGCCTGTGTTCCACCGTTCACAGAAGGTACGTCGGATGGGTGCGCTCACGCGGAGCGGGTGCCGGGGGCGTCCGCACAGGAGATGCCACCGGCACCCGCGGACCGCTGAGCACGACTGGGACCAGCCTACGCGGTCACGAGCTCCCGCTGCCCGACGCCGGCCCCGTCGCCCTGGTCTTCCTCGTCACCCCCGGGACCCGGCAGGTCGACGCCGAACGGGTCGGTCTCGCCCGCCCGCGCCGCGACCAGCCCGGCGGCGTCCGGAAGCTCCGCCACGTCGCTCTCACCGCGGGAACCGGGCACCGGCTCGTGGTGCACGAGCCGCGAGTACTCGACCTTGCCCCGGGTCGCGTCCACGCCGACGCCGGTCGCGGCGATCACGAGGCCGCTGCGCTGCTCGCCCTCCGGGCCCTCCCACTCGTCCATCTCGAGCCGGCCCGTGACGACCACCGGGTCACCCTTGCGCACCGACCGGACCAGGTTCACCGCCGCCGTCCGCCACGCCTTCACCGTGAACCACAGCGTCGTGCCGTCGGTCCACTCGCCGGCGTCGTTCATGTACCGGCGCGTGCTCGCCACGCGGAACATGGCGAACGGCCTGCCCTTGCCCGTGTGCAGCACCGGGGAGTTGCCGGCGAAGCCGGAGACAGTCACCGTGACGTCGTTCATGGAGCCCTCCTGGGTTTCCGGACCGGCCCTCGCGGCCGGTCCGTACCCAGCATCAGGCGCGGACGGAGCGCAGGTCGGTCAGTCCGAAGTCACCTGTTGACGAAACCCGGATCTGGCTGCCTGTGGTCGCGTTCTCTTCCACACGAAGCGGTATCGAGGGTCCGTCGTCGCGCGCGCTCTGTGCGAGCTCGCGCACCGCGCGGTGCTCGTCGAGCAGGCGCTGGGTGGGCACGCCGAGGGTCTGGCGCAGCACCCGCTCGAGCGCGGCGCGGCCCGACGCGATGACGGCCTGCGCCCGGCGCGCGGCCAGCGCGCGGCGCATCTGCATAGCCACGAGGAACACCACGAGCGCCGCGACCGCGGCCACCACGGCGGCGACCCCGAGCACGGTGGTCCAGGTGTCGCCCACGGGCAGCATCCCCGTCGAGGCCAGCACCGTGCAGATCCCGAGCAGCACCGCGAGCAGCACCGCCCCGAGCGCCAGGCGGCGGGTGAGCGGCTGCGTCGTCGGGCCGCGGGTGTCCAGGGTGACGCCCTGCAGCGCCGTCGACACCGCACTCGTGACGTCGCGGGCGCTCGCCACGCTCTCGGCGAGCGAGCGCTGCCAGCCGGGCTTGAGCGACTCCCCGGAACCGGTGAGCCAGCGCGAGCGGGACAGCGCGATCGAGTCCGGGTCCGGGTTGCGGAACTCGGGCGAGCCGTAGCCGTTGCGCACCGCGGCGCCGACCTGCGCCGCGACGGACTCCAGGCCGGCCGCCCGCGCGAGGGCGTCGATCTCGCGTTCGAGGACGGTGTCGATGTGCCACGGCACCTCGGCCGGGGTCTGGCCGAGCAGCAGGGTCGCGGCGGCGTCCAGCTCGCCCGCGGCGCGCCCGGCGGAGACCGACCGGCGGGCCACCGTCTGCTCCAGGAGCCCACGCAGGTCGTCGATGCCGATGTCCGTCTTGCTCGACGCCGCGATGACCGGCACGTTGTCGAGGCCGTCGTCACGCAGCAGGCGCTTCACGTCGTTGACCAGGTTGTCGCGCTGGCCCACGGGCACCGTGTCGATCTGGTTGAGCACCACCACGGTGGAGGCCCGCATGCCGGACGAGTCACGCAGGTAGCCGGTGTGCAGGGCGTCGTCGGCGTACTTCTGCGGGTCCACGACCCAGACCAGCAGGTCGACCAGGGGCAGCACCTTGTCCACGACGTCGCGGTGGGCGGGCGCGACCGAGTCGTGGTCGGGCAGGTCCAGCAGCACGAGGCCGCTCAGGGCGGCCTCGTCGGCCGAGTCGAGCTCGCCGGCCCGGGTGATGCGGCGCTCCCGCTCCACGCCGAGCCAGTCCAGCAGCGTGGCGGCGTCGTCGCTCCACGAGCAGGCGGTGACCTTGGCGGTGGTGGGGCGCTTGACGCCGACGTCGGCGAAGGTGAGGCGGGAGATCTTGTTGAACGTGCTCGACTTGCCCGACCCGGTGCCGCCGGCGAGCGCCACCACCGTGTGGTCCACGCCGAGGGCGAGCCGTTCGCGCACCCCGGCCACCGAGCTGGCGACCTTGCCGAAGACCGTGTCGTCGAGGCGGGATCCGGCGATCTGGAGGGCTCGGCCGAGGTCCTCGGTCCGAGCGCCGAGGGTCGCGTCGTGGCTCGTCATGTCAGCCTCCTGAGCTCGGCCAGCCGCACGCGGAGCGGAGCGGCCGCGTCGTCGGCTAGCGCGGGGACGTCAAGGGCACTCTGGACAGAACGGGCCTCTTCCGCAACCGCTAGCGCGACCTGGTCGGCAAGTTCGCCCTGCAGCTCCTCGATCGAGTCCCCCGCGCTGTCGCCGAGCACGCGGTCGACGAGCGCCAGGGAGTCCTCGTTGCCGAGCGCCGCGGCCTGCAGGAGCGTTGCGAGCCCGGCGTCGCCGAACGCCTTGCGGGCGCCCGTCGCGCGGGCCACCGCCTCGGCGTCGGACGTCGCGGGGTCGGCGTCCGCCATGCGGCCGACCACGTCGTCGGCCAGGCGGGACCAGGCCGCGGCCGCCTTCTGTCCCCAGGCGAGGCGCTCCTTGGCGCGGCTCGACGCGGACGGGAGGATCGTCTCGCCGGCGGGCGGCGCGCCGGGCCCGGCCAGGGCGCCGCGCAGGCTCTCCTCGGTGCGCACGCCGGCGGCCACGAACGCGCGGGTCGCGGTGGCCTCGACCTCCTCGCGCAGCCGGAGCAGGGCCGTCTCGCGGGCCTTCCCGGCGCGCTTGGTGGTCCGCGCGATGCCGTCGCGGACCGTGACCCGGGAGATGTGGTCGGTGCTGGCGATCTCGGCGAACCGTGCGGCGACCGTGCCCTCGCCCGACGTCCCCGACAGGACGGCGGTACGCGCGGCGAGCTGCGCGTCCGGGACGACGGCCTGGACGGCGTTGCGCAGGTCGAACGCGGCGGTGCCCTGCTGCTCCACCGCGGTGACGAGCCCCGTCACCCAGTCCGGGAGGGCGCCGATCGCGCCCTTGAGGGTGCGCAGGATGACGGTGCGCGAGCGCTCGGGGCCGGCCATCAGGTTGAGCCAGCGCTGGATGGGCGCCACGAGCTTGGCGTCGAGCAGCCCCTCGTGCGGTCCGACGTCGGGCACGATGAACAGCGGGACGTCCTTCATCCCGCGCTCCTTCATGCGGGTGTTGAGGTCGGCGCGGATCGTCGTCAGGTTCTCCTTGGGCACCCGGTTGAGCACCATGGCCACGCTCGCGCCGCGCTCCTTGGCGCGGTCGAGCGCCTGCCACGGGAGCGCGTCGCCGTAGCGGGCGGCCGTGGTGACGAAGAGCCAGAGGTCGGCCGCCTCCAGCAGCTGGTGGGCCGTCGAGCGGTTCTCCTTGAGGAGCGAGTCGAGGTCAGGCGCGTCCATCAGCGCGGTGCCGCGCGGCACGCCCTCGTGCTTGACCAGCCGGGCGAGCTCGGTGACCGGCCCTGTGGTGAGCGTGTCGACGTCCCGGGGGTGCACGCCCACGACGGGTTCGCGGGTGGTGGGCCGCAGCACCCCGGCCTCGGACACCTCCTCGCCCAGGAGGCTGTTGAAGAGCGTGGACTTGCCGGCTCCCGTGGAGCCCGCGAGCACCACGACGGCGGGGCTGGAGAGCTCCGCGAGGCGCGGCAGCAGGTGCTCGTCGAGCTGGGCCAGGAGGCGTTCCCGGGACGCCTCGGCCTCCTCGGCGCCGTCGACGGGCAGGGGCAGGGTGGCCGCGGCGACGTCGCGGCGCAGGTCCTGCACGACGTCGTGCACCGTGAAGCCGAGCTGCTCCGCAACGTTCGGGTCCACACCACCCCGACGGCCGAGCACTGCGGAGCGTGTTCCTGGAGTCACGGCTTCATCCTGATAGGTCAAGATCGTTCTGCCAAGCCGTAGCGGCTGGTGGGTGTGCAGAAACAAGGGTTTTGTGCAGGCCGCCGGAGGGTGTCTCCGACGCCCGACGACAGCAGATCAGTGCCCCCGGCAGGATTCGAACCCGCGACCTAGTCATTAGAAGTGACCCGCTCTATCCAGCTGAGCTACGGAGGCAAGCGAGCCGAGTTTAGCCTAGGCCGGGCCGGTCTTGACCATGGCAAATAGCGGAGTCACGGGGAGGTCGGGGTGGACGGCGACGCCCCGGGCGCCAGCGACGCCGCCAGGAGGGCCACCGCGATGGTCAGCACGGAGACGCGCGTCACCCTGCCCGGTCGGGTCGGCTCGGGGCTGTCGGCGCCGGGTCCGTCGGCGGGGTTCCCTGGTGTCGAGGTCATGACTCGATCCCACCGGTCCGGGCCGGTACCCACCAGTGCGACCGCGTCACCGCTCCCCCGTGACATACCGCAGGCCGCGGCATGACACGGCGTCACTGGTGGGGCGGGCCGTGCCCGGGAGACAGTGCGGCGTCGGGCCCGGTGAGTGTCACAGGCGCGACGTACTCTTCCCGCATGCCCCCCGGAACCACGGACCTCGCCCCCGACGCCGCGCGCCGGCTGCGCCTGCGCACGCAGGGACTGGCAGTGCCCGCCGACGGGCCGAGCTCCGCGACCCCGGCCGACGTCGTCCGCCGGATGGTGGCCCTGCAGGGGCAGGACCTGCCCGCGGTGCTGCGCGCGATCGCCGTCCGGTCGCGGCCGGGCACCACGCTCGACGACGTGCGCGCCGGGTTCGACAGCGGTGAGCTGGTGCGCGGCTGGACCCAGCGCGGCACCCTCTTCGCGACCACGCCGTCAGACCTCGCCGCGCTCGTCTCGCTGACGGGTGAGCGCGTGACCCACCTGGGCCGACGGGTCCGCGAGGCGGAGGGGTTGGACGACGCGCTCGTCGACCGCGCCGAAAGCATCACCCGGGAGGCGCTGGCGGCGTCGGACGGGTTCACACGGACCGAGATGATCGACCTGTGGCAGCAGGCCGGGGTGCCCATCGAGGGGCAGCGGGGCTACCACCTGATCGTCACCCTGGCACTGCGCGGGGTGCTGCACTGGGGTCCGTTCGCGGGGGCGCAGCAGAAGATGGTGGCGTCGCCGGCCGCGGGCGGTGTCGCAGGCGGGCCGGCCGAGGGGCCCGACGCCGCCCTGCGCCGCATCGCCCGGTCCTACTTCGCGAGCCGCGGCCCCGCCACGGTGGACGACCTGGCCTGGTGGCTCGGCCTGCCCAAGACCCCCGTGCGCGCCGCCGTCGCCGCGCTGCGCGAGACCGAGCCGGACGCCGTCGCCGAGGTCACGGTCGACGGGCGAGTGATGCTCGTTGGCCGCGCGGCGGACGGGCCGGACGCGGGGATCGCGTTCGAGCGCGCGCCGGGGCTCACCGAACCCGGCGGTGTGCTGCTCGTGCCCGGCTTCGACGAGATCGTGCTGGGCTACCAGGACCGTGACCTGGTGGCGGACGCCGAGGCTATGCGGACCGTCGTCCCGTTCACCAACGGGATCTTCCGGCCGGCGGTGCTCCTGGACGGACGCCTGGTCGGCACCTGGCGCCGCGCGCCCAAGACCGGCGAGGCGCCGTACGAGCTCGTGCCGGGGATCGCGGGACCGGCCCGCACCGCCGTCGAGCAGGCGGTGGCGGCGTGGCCGCTGGGGTGAGGCTCAGCTCTCGGGGGCGGTCGGGGCGGCGACGGCGCCGCTCGTGAACCAGGCGGCGCTCTCGGCGTCGGCCGGGTAGTACGACTCGATCGCCACCTCGTCGAGCGTGATGTCCATCGGGGTGCCGAACGTGGTGATCGTCGAGAAGAGCCGCAGCTCCCGCCCGTCGATCCGGATGATCATGGGGATCACCACGTCCGACTCGGCCGCGATCGACCGGCCGGCGTCCGACAGGCCTCCGTCGTCGTCCCGGCCGGGCGCCAGCAGCTCCTCGTAGAGGGCGGTCAGCCCGGCGTCGGGCACGGTGGCGAGCTGGCGTCGCACCCGGGCGCGGAACACGGCCCGGACGTCGGCGAGGTTGACGACCAGCGGGGCGAGCCCGCGCGGGTCCAGGCCCAGGCGCACGAGATTGACCGGCGGGCGCAGCAGGTCGGGCGCGACCCCGGCGAAGAACCGGTCGACAGCCCGGTTGGTCATCAGGATGTTCCACCCGCGGTCGAAGACCAGCGCGGGGTAGGGCTCGTGTGCCCGCAGCACCCGCGCGACGGCGTCCCGGGCGGGCGCCAGGGCGTCGGTGCCGAGCGGACGCTCGTCGTACCGCGGCGCGAACCCGGCGGCGAGCAGCAGCCGGTTGCGGTCACGCAGCGGCACGTCGAGCTGCTCCGCGAGCCGCAGCACCATGTCGGCGCTCGGCCGGGACCTCCCGGTCTCCACCAGGCTGACGTGCCGCGCCGAGACGTCGGCGGCGATCGCGAGATCGAGCTGGCTGAGCCGACGGCGCTGCCGCCACTGCCGCAGCAGCTCGCCCACTGTTCCCATGGACGTCGAGTGTCGTGCACGGCGGGCCGGAGCGCCATGAACTCCGAGTTCATCGACAACCGTCGCGGCCGGGTCGAAGACTGCGGGCATGACGACACAGAACATGACGACAGAGGACACGCCGGCACCGGGCACGACCACGCCGGGCACCTCGACCGACAACACGAGCATCGTCACCGCCGCCTTCGCGGCCCTCACCGAGACCGGCGACGTCGACGCCGTCGGGCAGGCGCTGAGCGACGGCTTCGTCCACCACCGGCCCGACGGGATGTCGCGGAGCAAGACCGAGTGGCTCGCCGCCGTGCGCGGCTCGCTGGACCACGTCGACGGGATGGAGGTGACGGTCCTGCACGTGCTGGCCGACGGCGACCACGTGCTGCTGCACTCGCGGCGTCGACTCCCCGCCGGCCCGGAGATCACGGTGGTCGACATCATGCGGTTCGAGGACGGCCGCATCGCGGAAGCCTGGGAGCTCATCGAGCCGACGGCAGAAGCCCGAGCCCACCTGACCTGGTGGGCATGACGTGTTGACCACAGCAGTTGCTGCCAGGACCGGCCCCGGCGTGGCAGCAACTGCTGTGGTCAACGCCTCGGGCCGCGGCTGGTCGGGCGGCGGGTCAAGATGGAGCATGCTGCTCGCCGAGGTCGCCGCCACGTCCGACGCCGTCGCCGCCACGCGCTCGCGCCTGGCCAAGCGTGCGGCCATCGCCGACCTGCTGCGCCGGACGGCGGACGGCGGGGCGGCGGCGCCAGCGGATGCCGCCGACGACCTGGAGCACGGAGGCCCGGCCGACGGCGCGGCGTCCGCCCCCGATGCCGGAGCGGTCGCCGACGACCTCGAGATCGTCGTCGCCTACCTCGCCGGCGCGCTGCGCCAGCGCCGCACGGGTCTCGGTTACGCCGCGCTGCGCGACCTCCCGGCGCCGGCGGCCGAGGCGACGCTCACGGTGCGCGACGTCGACGCCGCGTTCGCCGCGATGGCCGCGCTGGAGGGTTCGGGCTCGGCCCAGGCCCGCTCCGCCGCGGCCGCCGAGCTCTTCGGCGCCGCGACCGAGCGGGAGCAGGCGTTCCTCCGCGGCCTGGTCGCGGGCGAGCTGCGGCAGGGCGCGCTCGACTCCGTCGTCGTCGACGCCGTCGCGGAAGCCGCCGGAACGCCCGCCGACGCCGTCCGGCGCGCCGTCATGCTGCGCGGGGCGACCGGACCGGTCGCGAGCGCCACGCTCCTGGCGGAGGACCCGCAGGCCGCGCTGGCGGCGTTCACCCTGGAGGTGGGCCGGCCGGTGCGGCCGATGCTCGCGCAGTCGGCCCCGGACATCGCGGCCGCCTTCGAGAAGCTCGGCCCCGGCGACGAGCCCGCCGAGCTGTGCGTGGACGTGAAGCTGGACGGCATCCGCATCCAGGTGCACCGGCTCGGCGACGAGGTGCGGGTCGTGACGCGCTCCCTGGACGACATCACCGAGCGCGTGCCGGAGATCGTCGAGGTCGTGCGCGCCCTGCCGGCGGACCGGCTGGTGCTGGACGGCGAGGCGCTCGGCGTCGGGCCGGACGGCGTGCCGCGGCCGTTCCAGGAGACGGCCGCCCGGTCCGCGACCCACGAGTCGACGCGAGGGTTGGCCCGCGGCCCGGCGCGGGCGACGTCGGCGGAGGAGGCGCTGGCCGACCAGTTCGAGCTCACCCCGTTCTTCTTCGACGTGCTGCACGCCGACGGGCGCGACCTGCTCGACGCCCCGCTACGCGAACGACTGGCGGTGCTGGACGAGGTCGCGGCGCCGCACACGGTGCGCCGCCTGCTGACGTCCGACCCGGAGGCCGCGGCCGGGTTCTTCGCGGGCGCGGTCCGCGAGGGCCAGGAGGGCGTGGTGGTCAAGTCCCTGGAGGCGCCCTACGCGGCCGGACGCCGCGGCGCCGGCTGGGTCAAGGTCAAGCCCCGCAAGACCCTCGACCTCGTGGTGCTGGCGGTCGAGCGCGGCTCGGGCCGCCGCCAGGGCTGGCTGTCCAACATCCACCTGGGCGCGCGGGACCCCGAGGGCGGCTTCGTGATGCTGGGCAAGACCTTCAAGGGCATGACCGACCAGATGCTCCAGTGGCAGACCGAGCGGTTCCGGGAGCTGGAGGTCGAGGACAACGGCTGGGTCGTCACCGTCCGGCCGGAGCAGGTCGTGGAGATCGCGTTCGACGGCCTGCAGCGCTCGTCCCGCTACCCCGGCGGCCTCGCGCTGCGGTTCGCACGCGTGCTGCGCTACCGCGACGACAAGACGGCCGCGGAGGCGGACACGATCGAGACGGTCCGCTCGCTCGCCGGCTGACCCCTCGGGTTCTCCTTCGAGGCCCGGGTTTCTTCGCTTTCCGCCGTCCGAAAGCGGAGAAACCCGGGCCTCAAAGGGGAGGTGCCCCGGCAGGCGGCGGGACGACGACGTCCTCCAGGCCGTGCCCCTCAGGACTCCGGGTCGTACATCAGCTCCCGGACCTCCTGGGCGCAGCGGCAGCCCTCGGCGATCCGGGCCGCCCACTTCAGCGCCTCCTCACGCGTGGGCACCTCGATGATCGAGAACCCACCGATCACGGCCTTGGTCTCCGGGAACGACCCGTCGACGACGGTGCCGTCGGTCGCCACGACCGAGGCCTGCTGGTGTTCGATCCCGGCGCCGAAGATCCACACGCCGGCATCCTTGGCCGCCTGCACCACCGCGTGCGAGGCCTCGGCCACAGCAGGCAGGTCCTCCTGCGGGAACGTCATCGCACCGTCGTCGAACGAGATCAGGTATCGCGGCATGTCGGCCTCCTTGTCGTCACGGCCGTCGCTGGCCGACTCCTCCGGGCAGACGACGCGTGCCCCGGGAAGTCATCGGTGACCGCCCGCGCACTTCCGTGGCGGGCCGTGGGTCGCCGCGGGGAGGATGACCCCCATGGAGTCCTACGTCGAACGTCCGCCGCTGCCCGCGCTGGCGGGCGCGGTGCGGACGGTGTGGGTCCAGCGCACCGGCGCGACGGCGTACGTCCAGCGGAACCTGCCCACCGGCGGTGTCGAGATTCACCTCGCGATCGGGGGCAGCCCTCAGCTCATCGGTCCGCTGACCGGCCCGGAGATCGAGGTCGTGCCGCCGCGCACCACGATCGTCGGCGTGCGGTTCCTCCCGGCGACCCCGCCGCCCCTGCCCACGCCGCTCGACGACCTGGTGGACCAGCGCGTGGACCTGGCCGACCTGTGGGGCGGGTCGGTCGACAAGCTCGTGGACCGGACCGCGCGGGCGAGCACCCCCGAGCAGGCGCTCGACCTCCTGGAGGTCCATCTCGTGCGGCTCCTGCAGCGAGCGGCCCGGCCGGACCCGCTGGTGGCCGCGGCCGTCGGCGCGCTCATGCCGTGGCGCCGGATCGGCATCGACGCCCTCGCCGGACGTCTGGCACTCTCCCCGAGCCAGCTCCGTCGCCGCTGCCTGCACACCGTGGGCGTTACGCCCAAGGTCCTCCAGCGGACGCTGCGCTTCCAGGGCTTCCTCGCGCTGGCCCAGGCCGGTGCGGTGGCCAGCGGCCGGCGGGGTTCGGACGGCGCCGCGGGCCTCGCGATCGACACCGGCTACGCCGACCAGGCCCACTTGAGCCGGGAGTGCCTGCGGCTCACCGGCCTCACCCCGCGGGGACTGCTCAGCGGCGGGATGGACCGCTGCGCCTGCGGTCATGAGCACGCCGCGTCGTACCGCCCCTTCCTCGCCACACGACGCCGGGTGCCGCTGAGGGCCTGAGCCTGCTCGTTTCGTTCAAGAACCCGTCGCCGTCCGGCTCCTAGGTTGGGCCCAGCCATCCCGCAGAGCACCATCCCCGCCGAAGGAGCCCCGACATGCTCGAACCCGCCGTACGCCGCGTCCTGGACGGCACCTCCATCGCTCACGTCGCCACCGTTCTCCCCGACGGTGCGCCGCACGCCGCCCCGGTCTTCGTCGGCACCCACGGCGACCAGATCGTCTTCTTCACCGGCCCCACGATGCGCAAGGCCCGCAACCTGCGCCGCGACCCCCGGGTGGCCCTGTCCATCGCGCCCGTCGACAACCCGTTCGAGCCCGTCGTCGTGCGCGGCAGGGTCGTCGAGTGGCTCGACGGCGAGGCGGGCTGGGCGATCGTCGACCGGCTGGCCAGGAAGTACACCGGCGCGCCCTACTCCCGCGAGCACGAGCGGGTGGTAGCCGTGATCGAACCGGAGCGGCAGAACGTCGGCATCGGCTGAGGCGTCACGAGCCCTCTCGCAGCCGCCCCGCTTCGGGGCGGACGTTGTGCCCACGGCTGGGTAACGCTGAGCTAGCAGTGGTAGCTCAGCGTTACCTGTCCGGGGCGCACATCAGTCCCCCGGAGGTCGGCCGGGCATCGGGCCACGCGTGCGACAGGCTCCTCAGAGCCGGACGGCGTCGCGCAGCAGCCGGGCGTACGGGTGCTCCGCGTCGTCGAACACCGTCGCGGCCGGGCCCTGCTCGACGATGCGACCCTCCTGCATCACCGCGACGTCGTCACTCATGTGCAGCGCGACACCAAGGTCGTGGGTGATCAGCAGGTACGCGAGGTCGCGTTCGCGCTGGATCCGGTCCAGCAGGTCGAGCACCTGCGCCTGGACCGAGACGTCGAGCGCCGAGACCGGCTCGTCCAGGACCAGCACCCGGGGCTGCGGCGCGAGCGCCCGTGCGATCGAGACGCGCTGCCGCTGCCCGCCGGACAGGTGCAGCGGGCGACGGGCGGCCAGCGCGGGGTCGAGGCCCACGGTGTCGAGCAGGGCCGCGATCTCGGCGCGCACCGGTCCGGGCCGGACCGAGCGCCCGCGGGTCACGGCGTCGGCGAGGACGGAGCCGACCGTCCAGCGCGGGTCGAACGTGCTCAGCGCGTCCTGGAACACCGCGCCGACGAGCGGCCGGCGTGCCCGGCGTCGGGCCTCCGGGAGCGGGTTCCACGGCTCGCCCAGCAGCGTGACCTCACCGGCGTCGGGGTGCTCCAGGCCGAGCAGGAGGCGTGCGGTGGTCGACTTGCCCGACCCCGACTCGCCGACCAGCCCCAGCGTCCGCCCGGCGCGCAGGGAGAACGAGACGTCGGCGGCGGCGACGATCTCCCGCCCGCCGACGTGAAACACCTTCTCCAGCCCCCGCGCTTCGACGAGAACATCCCGCCCTCCGGCGGCCGCCTCGTCGAACGTAGGTTTGGTCGCCGTGTCAGCGCCGTTCAAGCGACTATCTCTACGTTCGACGGCGGGCAACGGCGGGACGGCGGCCGACGGCGCCGCGCCCGCGCCACCGGACAGCGACGCACCCCGCGGCCGGCCCGCCGGGACGGCGTCGACCAGCTTCCGCGTGTACGGGTGTCGGGGGCGCTCGAACACGTCGGCGGGCGTGCCCTCCTCGACCACGACGCCGTCGGTCATCACAAGCACCCGGTCCGCGATGCCGAGCACCACGGACAGGTCGTGGCTGATCAGCAGCACGCCGGTGCCGTCGTCGCGGAGCTGCCCGAGCAGCCGAAGCACACCGGCCTGGACGGGCTGGTCGAGCGCGGTGGTGGGTTCGTCGGCGATGACGAGGCGCGGGCCGGCCGCGATGCCGGCGGCGATCAGCGCGCGCTGGCGCTGACCGCCCGAGAGCTGACCGGGGCGTTGACCGGCCCGCAGCTCGGCGTCGGGCAGACCCACCCGCCGGAGGAGCTCGAGGGTGCGCGCGCGGCGCGCCGCGGCGTCGAGGTCGGTGTGCAGGGCGAGCGTGTCGCCGATCTCGCGGCCGACGGGGCGCAACGGGTCCAGGGAGACGAGCGCGTCCTGCGCGATGAGCCCGACGGTGCCGCCGCGCAGCTTCCGCAGGCGCCGCCCCGACAGGGACAGCACGTCCTGCCCGGCGACGGACAACCGGGCCGCGGACACCCGCGCGCCCTCACCCGCCAGGCCGACGACGCTGCGCGCGGTGACGCTCTTGCCAGACCCGGACTCGCCGACGATCGCGACGCACTCGCCTGGAGCGACCTGGAGGCTGACGCCGTCGACGACCTGCCGCCCGGAGAACGACACAACAAGGTCGCGCACGTCCAGCACCGGCGCGCCCGGCACCGACGCGTCGGGCCCCGCCGCCGTCCGCCCCACCCCGCTCATGCCCCGCTCCTGTTCCGCTTCTGCATGGCCCGCCCGATCACCGTCGCCGCGGCGGCGCTGGCCACGATCGCGAGGCCGGGGAAGAACGTCATCCACCAGAAGTTGGCGATGTAGGTGCGCCCGGCGGCGAGCATCGCGCCCCACTCCGCGGCGGGTGGCACGGCGCCCAGCCCGAGATAGCTCAGGGAGGACACCCAGATGACGGCCTGTCCGAGGCCGAGGGTGGCGAGTACGAACAGCGCGGCGGTCACGTTCGGCAGGATGTGGCCCGCAGTGATCCACAGCCGGCCGCGGCCCAGCACGCGTGCGGCCTCGATGAACTCCGCCGACGCCGTCCGGCGCACCTGGGAACGGATGATGCGCGCGTACCCGGGCGCCGTGGCCAGGCCGACGGCGATGGTCGAGCTCAGCACGCCCGGCCCCGTGACCACGATGAACAGCAGGGCGAGCAGCAGCCCGGGGAACGCGAACAGCACCTCGACCACGCGGGTGGTGCCGAAGTCGAGCCAGCGCGGCCCGAGCCCGGCAACGAAGCCGAGCACGATCGCCAGGCCGATGCCGATCGCGGTGGCGAGCACGCCGATCAGCAGCGACTCCGAGGCGCCGTGCACCACGCGGGTGTAGATGTCGCGGCCGGACTCGTCGGTGCCGAACAGGTGGGCCAGCGACGGCGGCTGGAAGGCGTCGGCGTGCGAGACGGCGAGGGGGTCGCCGGGGGCGAGCAGGCTCGGCCACAGCGCGGCGACCACGAGGAGTACCAGGAACACGGCGGCGATCACCTCGGCCACGGTGAACCGGAGGCTGCCGACGCCGCTCGGACGCCGCACGCGACTCATTCGGCCACCGCCCGGGTGCGCGGGTCGATGACCCGGTCGGCGAGGTCGGTGACCAGGGTCATCACCGTGTACGCGAGCGCCACCACCAGCACGATGCCGGTCACGAGCGTGACGTCGCGCAGCTGCACGGCGGACAGCAGGCTGCGCCCCAGCCCCTGCCGCGCGAACACGGACTCGACCACCACGGCCCCGCTGATCAGGGACCCGAAGGCCCACCCGGACAGGCCGACGGCGGGGATGGCCGCATGCCGCAGCGTGTGCCGCCAGAAGATCCGCACCTCGCTCTCGCCGCGCGCCCGGGCCGTGGTGACGAACGGCGACTCCATGGCCGTGAGCAGGGACTCGCGCATGACCTGGCCGAGGAACCCGGCGAGCGGGATCGCCATGGTGAGCGCGGGCAGCACGATGCCGAGCGGCCCGGGCACGCTGACCGGCGGAAGGATGCCGAGGGTCAGGCTGAAGAAGAGGATGAGCACGGTCGCGAGCCAGAAGTGCGGCACGGCGGCGGCGACCAGCTCCAGCCCGGAGCCGATGGCCCACGCGACCCGCCCGCCCCGCACGCTCCACGCCGCCAGGCCGGTGGCGAGCGCCCACGCGAGCGCGAGGGAGACCAGGGCGAGCGTGAGCGTGGCGCCGAACTGCTCGCCGATCGCGGTCAGCACCGGCTTGTGCAGGGAGTACGACTGGCCGAGATCGCCGGTCACCAGCCGCCCCAGATAGGTGAGGTACTGCACCACGAGCGGCTGGTCGAGGCCGTACTCGCGGCGCACCTGCTCCAGCGCCTCCGGCCCGGCCTGCGAACCGGGCCCGCCGAGGATCGCCTCGGCGGGGTCGCCCGGGACGAGCCGCAGGGCGAAGAACGTGATGGTCGCGGCCGCCCACAGGACGAAGAGGACACCACCGGCGCGCAGGAGCAGCCAGTGCCGGTTGCTCGGCACCGGCTTCCTGCGCGCCCCGGTGGTGGCGACCGGAAGGGTCAAGGCACCAGCCATGCCCCGGCGAAGGTCGGCGTCGACACCGTCGGCATCGCGCGCAGCCCCTGCACGGCGGACGACCGCAGGAAGTGGTTCTGCTGGTCGTACAGCGGCAGGATGTAGTAGCCCTCCAGGATGATCTGCTGCGCCTGCTCGTAGAGCGCGGCCCGCTCGTCGGCGTCGCTCGTGGCGGAGGCCTGGGTGAGCAGGTCGTCGAGGTCGGCGTCGTCCACCTGCGCGAGGTTCGCGAAGTAGCCGCTCGGCGCGGGGGTGATCGAGTCGGAGTGGTAGAGGATCCGGAGCACGTCGGGGCCGACCTTCGTGTACGGCGCGCTGACCAGGTCGTACTCGTTCTCGGCGAGCACGCCGTACCAGCTCGACAGGTCGAGCGGCTGGAGGTTGACCTCGAAGCCCGCGGTCTTGGCGTCGGCCTGGATCTGCTCGAACAGGGACTGCTCGGCGGGGATCGACTGGTTGGTGCTCACCGGGAAGTCGAGGCTGAGGCGCTCGCCCCCCTTGACGCGGTAGCCGTCGGCGTCGCGCTCGGCCCAGCCGGCGTCGTCCAGGAGGTCGGACGCGGCGTCGGTGTCGACGGCGAACAGGTCGGGCAGGCTCAGGCCCAGCGGCTCGACACTCGACAGCGGCGAGTACGAGCGCTCGGCGGTGCCGAAGAAGAGGCTCTGGATGCCGTCGTCCACGTTCACGGAGCGGATGAACGCCTCGCGGACGCGCTCGTCGTCGAACGGCGCCTTGCCCGAGTTGAGCTCGATGCGGTTGGACGCGCCGGGGCGCGGGGCGTCGAGCTCCTCGATCGCGTCGTCGGACTCGGCGGACTTGATCGTGTCCGGCTGCGCGTTGTCGACGACCTGGACCTCGCCCGACTGCAGGGCGGCGTAGCGGCTCGCGGAGTCGGGGATGAACCGCCACACGATCGAGTCGAGGTACGGCAGGTCGGTGCCCTCGGTCGCCTCGGCGACGTCGGCCGGCGGGGAGTTGTAGTCGTCGTTACGGACCAGGGTCACCGAGTCCTGGCGCTCCCACTGGTCGACGACGAACGGCCCGGTGCCGACGGGCGCGGCGCAGTTCTCCTCCTGGCTGCGCTCCAGGGCCTTGGGCGACTCCATCGCGACCCACACCTGCGACAGCGACTCCAGCAGCGCGGAGTCGGGGGCGCTCATCTCGAGCCGGACCAGGTGGTCGTCGGCGGCGACGACGTCCTTGATCTTCGCTAGCGCGAGGTACCCGGTGGACGACGCCGTGGCCGGGTCCTGCACATGCGCGATGTTCGCGGCGACGGCCTCGGCGTCGAACGGGGTGCCGTCGGTGAAGGTGACGTCGTCGCGGAGCGTGAACTCCCACTCCAGGCCGTCGTCGCTCGCGTCCCACTCGGTGGCGAGCCACGGGATGACCTCGCCGTCCTCGTCGAGGGAGACCAGCGACTCCAGGTACTGGGTGGCGATGAGCGCCTGCGGGTAGTTGCCGCCGACGTGCGGGTCGAGGCAGGACGGCTCGGCGTCGCCCGACGCGTAGGTCAGCGTGCCGCCCGTGACGGGCTCGCCCGACGGTTCCGTGGTCGTCCCGCCTCCCCCGGGTGAGCACGCGGCGAGCAGGAGGGCGACGGCTGCCGTGACGACGACGGCGGCACGCGGGCGGGAGAACCGGCGCGAAGGCATGGCTACGGGTGCATCCTGTCTGGAAGGGTGTCCGAACGACTCCGTTCATGCTCCCAAACCCCGGGCCCGGGCGGGCCTATTCCGTGGGCGGACGCCGGGTGAGGCGCGCCACACCGACGAGTCACCCACCGCCCCGGGAACTCTGCTCGCCGCCCCCTCGTTCTCACCCCGCCGAGCAGCGCTTCCGCCCTCGAAGACGGTAGCCCGCGGCATATACTCGCCGCGTTCGGACGCCCTATCTCGAGGAGCACCGATGACCGAGCCGATGCCGCTTCAACCCCCCGCGCCAGCAGAGCCGCTCGTGCTCACCGCGCCCGACCCGGTCCAGCCCGTCGCCGCGACGCAGGCACCCAAGATGGCGCCCAAGGTCGACCCCGCCGTGGCCCCCGCGCTCGACCAGAAGGTCACCACGTACCTGGACGGCCTGCTCGGCACCGACACCCGGTCCCCCGAGTTCGCCCGAAAGGCAGACGACGTGCGCACCATGGGCGACCAGGACATCCGGCAGGCCGCCGACTCCAGCAACCGCCTGCTGGCCACGCCGGTCCGCGCCCTGAAGGAGGGCGGCCTCGCCGACGGCTCGAAGGTGGGCCAGACCCTCCTGGAGCTGCGCCGCACGGTGGAGGACCTGGACCCGTCCGAGGCCAGCGTGGGCCGCAAGATCCTCGGCGTCATCCCGTTCGGCGACAAGATCCAGGACTACTTCCGCCGCTACGAGTCCGCCCAGGGCCAGCTCAACGCCATCATCCAGGCCCTCTACAACGGGCAGGACGAGCTGCGCAAGGACAACGCCGCGCTCAACCTGGAGAAGCAGAACCTCTGGGACACCATGACGCGGCTCAACCAGTACATCTACGTGGCCGAGCGGCTCGACGCCCAGCTCTCCGCGAAGATCGCCGAGCTGCAGATCGCCGACCCGGACCGGGCCAAGGCGCTGTCCGAGGACGTGCTGTTCTACGTGCGCCAGAAGCACCAGGACCTGCTCACCCAGCTCGCGGTCTCGATCCAGGGCTACCTGGCGATCGACATCATCATCAAGAACAACGTCGAGCTCACCAAGGGTGTCGACCGCGCCACCACGACCACGGTCTCGGCGCTGCGCACCGCCGTCATCGTGGCACAGGCCCTCGCCAACCAGAAGCTGGTCCTGGACCAGATCGGCGCCCTGAACACCACGACGTCGAACATGATCGCCTCCACGTCCAAGATGCTCGCCGACCAGTCCGCGACCATCCAGGAGCAGGCCGCGAGCTCGACCGTGGGCATCGAGCAGCTCCAGTCGGCGTTCGCGAACATCTACGCGACGATGGACTCCATCAGCGACTTCAAGACGCGGGCGCTGGACTCGATGTCGCAGACCATCGGCGTGCTGCAGACCGAGACGACCAAGGCCTCCGAGTACGTCGAGCGGGCCCGGCGCACCAACACCGACGGCGTGGCGAGCGGCTCCCTCGACCTCGGCAACCGGTGACGGCCGCGGGCACGGGGGAACGCATGGGTTGGTGGCAGCGGGTCTTCGGCGGCGGACGCACCGAGGAGGAGCAGCCCCTCGCCATCCCGGCACCGCCCACGACCGAGCAGATCGTGACGTCGGTGGACGCGGTGCTGGCGCGCGCGTCCGGGAAGGCGCCCGCGGCCGTCACGGCCCGGGTGCAGCGCGTCGCCGAGACCGTGCACGAGATGGCACCCCGGCTGGACCGGCTCGGCGCGGGCTCCCAGCAGGCGCACACCGTGGTGGCGACGGCGACGAGCTACCTGCCGGAGGCCGTGGACGCCTACCTGCGGCTGCCGCGGGACTTCGCCGACCGGCGCGTCGTGGACCGCGGCAAGACGTCGCTGCTGATCCTGTGCGACCAGCTCGACCTCCTGGGCGCCACGCTCGACAAGATCTCCGACGCCGTCTCCCGCGCCGACGCGGTGGCCCTGGTGGCGCACGGCCGGTTCCTGGAGGAGAAGTTCGGCACCTCGGGCGGCCTCACCCTCCCGAGCGCCGGCCAGGCCCTGCCCGGTCCGGGCACGGCAGGCCCGGGCCCGACAGCGGGGCCCGCGCCCCTGGAGGCCCCGTGACCACCACGCCGCTCACCGCCGCCCTCGACACCCTCGCGGCGGCCGGCACCGCGGCCGGCCTGAGCGGCCCGGAGGCCCGCGCCGAGGGTGAGCGGCTGGCCGCCGCCGTCGCCGAGTCCTCCCCGGGGGCACCGGCCGACTGGCTCACGGCGACGTCCCCCGGCAGCGCGGCCGGGCTGCAGCCCTTCTTCGACGCCGCCGTGAGCGCCCGGCGCTGGCGCTCCGCCCCGACCGACCTGCTGGACCAGCTCATCGCGACAGCCCCGCAGCACGCCCCGGCCTACGCCGACGCCCTGGCCGCCGTCGTCGACGCGGCCGCCGCCCTGGGCGACCCGAGCATCAGCGCCATCGCCGCCGCCGAGGGCACCAAGGCCGTCCACCGCAGCGCGGCAACGGGCAGGGACAAGCCGCCCACAGGACCGACTCCCCAGTACCCCACCACCCGGGACGCGGCCCAGCCCTACCCCACCTGGCCAAGCACCCACCCCACCCCGCCCACGTCCGAAGGTGACCTGACCGGAGAGGCCGCGGGGTCCGAGGCCGCCCCGACCACGGAACCAGCACGAGCAGAACCGCAGAAGACGCTGGAAGAGCTCCTGAAAGAGCTCGACACACTCATCGGCCTCGGCCGCGTCAAGGACGAGATCCACCGCCAGACCGAGCTCCTGCGTATCGAGCGCCTCCGCGCCGAGGCGGGCCTGACCTCCCCCACCCTGACGCGCCACCTGGTGTTCACCGGCAACCCCGGCACGGGCAAGACGACGGTGGGCCGCCTCGTGGCCGGCATCTACCGCGCGCTCGGTCTGCTGGACAAGGGCCACCTCGTGGAGGTGGACCGGTCCGAGCTGGTGGCGGGCTACCTGGGCCAGACCGCGGAGAAGACGACGGCGATGGTGCAGCGCGCCCTGGGCGGCGTGCTGTTCATCGACGAGGCGTACGCGCTGGCCGAGGACCAGTACGGCCGCGAGGCGGTGGACACGCTGGTCAAGGACATGGAGGACCACCGCGACGACCTCGTGGTGATCGTGGCGGGCTACCCGGGCCCGATGGCCCGGTTCGTCGGCACCAACCCGGGCCTGGAGAGCCGGTTCTCGCGGACCATCACGTTCGAGGACTACTCCGCCGCCGAGCTGCGGCAGATCTTCGCGGCCATGGCCGGGGCCGCAGACTTCGAGCCGGAGCCGGAGACGCTCGACCGCTTCGACCGCCTCGTGGCGGACCAGGTGCGCGGCGAGGGCTTCGGCAACGGCCGCTGGGCACGCAACGTGCTCGACTCCGCGATCGCCCGGCACGCCTGGCGCCTGCGGGACGTTGAACGACCAACGGTGGACCAGCTGCGCACGCTGGTCCCGGAAGACCTGGAGGACGTCGTGGACATCGGGACAGACAGCGAGGCCATCCTGTGACGGCACCCCTGACCACCACGGGCCCGCCCCGGACCGAGCCGGGCCAGGCGCCGGACACCGCGGGCGAGGGCCCCTCGCGCGTCTCCGTCCGGGACCGCCTCGCCGCGGAGCTCGCGACCACCCCGGGCCGGCTGGCGCTCGCCACCGCCGTGGCCGTGCTGGCGTGCCTGCTGCTCGCGGCCACCGGGTTCCTGGCGGGCAGCAGCCAGTCGGCGGCGCTGCGGGACGCGCAGCGCGACGCCGCGCAGCTCGTCGGCACGCAGGAGCTGCGGAACGACCTGGTGTCGGCGGACGCGACGGCGACCAACGCGTTCCTCGTCGGCGGGCTGGAGCCCACGGAGGCCCGCGAGCGCTACGAGGCGAGCGTGTCCGAGGCCGCGGAGGCGCTGCCCGCGCTGGCCGCGACGGCGCAGGGCGCGGACGAGACCGCGGACCTGGCCACGGTGTCGGACTCGGTGCAGCGGTACGCGGGCCTGGTCGAGTCGGCCCGGGCGAACAACCGCCAGGGCTTCCCGGTCGGCGCGGCCTACCTGGACCAGGCCTCCGCCGCGCTGCGTGACGAGGTGCTGCCCACGCTCGACGACGTGGCGGTCTCGACGTCCGAGCGCGTGGACGCTGACCTGACATCCGTGTCCCTGAGCCAGGCGCTGCTGCTGTTCGTCCTGCTGGGCCTGGTGGCGCTGGCCGCCGTCCAGCTCTGGCTGGCGCGCCGCACGCACCGCCGGCTGAACCTGGGCCTGGCGGCCGCGAGCGTCGCCCTCCTGGTGGGCGGCATCGTGGCGACGGCGGCGGTGCTGGGCGGCAACGGCGTGGCCCGGTCGGTGGCGAGCGGGCCGTACGCGGCCACGGTCGCCACGTCGCAGGCCCTGTCGCTCGCCACGGACGCTAAGTCGATGGAGTCGTTCACGCTGATCAAGCGCGGTTCCGGCGCAGAGTTCGAGGAGTCCTACCAGGCCTCGGTCGCCCAGGCCCGGGACCTCCTGACCGAGGCGCAGGACGCCTCGGACACCGGCTCCGACCCCCTGGACCTGTTGAACTCCTGGGACGAGAAGCACGCCGAGATCCGCGCGCTGGACGACGGCGGCAGGTGGGAGGAGGCGGTCGACGCGGCGACGTCCACGGCCGACGACTCGGCGGGCGCGGCCTTCACCGCGTTCTCCGACCAGGCCCACGCCGACGTCGAGACCACGAGCACCGCCGCGGTGGACCGGCTCGGCTCCGCGGCGACCACCGCCCAGATCGCGGCCTGGGTCGCCCTCGTGCTCGGTGTCGCCGGCGCCGTCGCCGCGGCCGCCGGGATGAACGTCCGCCTGAAGGAGTACCGATGAGCACGCGCGCAGCCCGCAGACCGATCGTCACCGCCCTGGTGGCGCTGGCCCTCGTCGGCACGACGGCGGCGTGCGCCCCCCAGCCCACGACGCAGCTCCTGACGGGCGCGGCCGGGGCGGGCTCGTCCGCCGAGCAGTCGGTCCAGGAGACCACGAAGGACTCCGCCCAGCAGTCGGCCCAGGGCTCGGCCCAGCAGGGCGCGACGACGTCGGCCACGGCCACGGCCCCCGCGGAGGACTGCAACGACGGCCTGCCGCCCGTCGCGTCGATCGACCCGGGCGGCAGCCCGGAGGTGACGTCCGGCTCCACGATGGCCGAGATCCGCGAGCGCGGCGTGCTCAAGGTGGGCGTCTCGGCGGACACCCTGCTCATGGGCTCGCGCAACCCGTTCACGGGCGACATCGAGGGCTTCGACATCGACGTGGCGCACCAGATCGCCGAAGCGATCCTGGGCGACCCCGACAAGATCCAGTACCGGGTCATCACGTCGGGCGACCGGGAGGCCGTCCTGGAGGACGGCGGCGTCGACATCGTGACCCGCGCGTTCACGATCAACTGCGACCGGTGGGAGAACATCGCGTTCTCCGCGGAGTACTACCACGCGGGGCAGAAGCTGCTGGTGCCGTCGACGTCGGACGTGCAGAGCATCGAGGACCTGGACGGGCAGCGCGTGTGCGCGCCCGAGGGCACCACGACCCTGGAGCGGCTCGAGCAGTGGGAGGGCGTCGAGGCGGTGCCCGCCGCCACGCACACCACGTGCCTGGTCCTGTTCCAGCAGGGTGCGGTGGACGCCATCACCGGCGACGACACCGTCCTGGCGGGCTTCGCCGCCCAGGACCCGTACGCCAAGGTCGTGGGCGACGCTGTGAGCGACGAGCCCTACGGCGTCGGCATCCCGGCGGGTGACGCGGACATGGTGCGGTTCGTCAACGGCGTGCTGGAGGACATGGTCGCGGACGGGCAGTGGGAGGAGTCCTACGACCGCTGGCTGGGCGACGCGCTCGGCGCGGCGCCGTCCGCACCCGAGCCCGTGTACGGAAGGACGCCGTGAGCCGGACGCAGCGCGCGCCCGCGCCGCCGGGCGCCCTGGGGGTCGCGGCCGAGCCGGCCGCGCTCCTGGCCTACCTCTCCGACCTGCGGGTGTGGCTCGACGTGCGCCGCGCCGACCTGGACCGCCTCGATGCCGCGGCCCGGCAGTCCGGCGCGGACGCCATCACGGCTGACGTGGTGCTCGCCCTGACCCTGTGGCAGGCCGTGCGCACGC
Source organism: Promicromonospora sp. NPDC110617 (assembly GCF_055598465.1). Taxonomy (NCBI): domain Bacteria; kingdom Bacillati; phylum Actinomycetota; class Actinomycetes; order Micrococcales; family Promicromonosporaceae; genus Promicromonospora; species Promicromonospora sp. NPDC110617. The sequence continues at coordinate 1,687,951 of NZ_JBVKBM010000001.1, read as the reverse complement.
GCACGGACGAGCTGGTCGAGGTGTGGGACTCGGGCCGGGCGGACGCCGTGGCGCGCGAACGGATGTCGCAGCTCGTCTGGGGCCGCCTCGGGGGCGACCCCGCGACGTCGCTCCTCTCCCTGGTCGACGCCGCGCGCCTCTGCGACGCCCAGGCCGACCAGCTCGCCTCCCGGCTCTCGTTCGACCCGCACGCGGCCGACGTCACCGCCCGGTTCCGGGCGCTGGCCGCCGGGATCGTCCGGGCGGAGGACGCCGCACGGGCCACGGCCGCGACGCAGGACGACGACGCCGTCGCCCGCCTCCGCGACCGGCACGCCCGGCTCAAGGCCGACGCCGCGCGCGGTGCCGACGTCACGGGGCCCCTCGGCGCGCTGGAGAACGAGGTCGCGCGCACGGAGCGGGACCTGATCGTGCACGCGGCCCGGAGCCGGTCGCTCGCCAAGGACCGGCAGCGCGCCGTCGAGCTGCGCGCCGCGCTGGCCGACCGGGCGCCCCGGCTCGCGCAGCTCGCCGAGCGCTGCCGCCGGGAGATCACCGACCCGCCGCGGCTCGCGATCCCGGACGTGCACCGCCTCGGCGAGGTCCCGGACGAGCAGGACCGGCTCACCACGTACGTCCAGCGCCTCGGCGCCGTCGAACGCGCCATGGAGCAGGTCGAGGACGCCTACACCGCACCGCTGCGGGAGCGCGCCGAGCTGCGCTACCGCGTGAAGAACCTGATGACGAAGGCCCAGGGCAACGGGCGCGCGTCGTCCTACACCGTGAAGGCGGGCGAGGACGAGGTGCGCGAGACGCTCGACGCGACCCCCTGCGACCTGGCCCTGGCCCGGCACTTCACCGAGCAGCTCGAGACGCTCGTGCGCGATCTCCCGGAGGGACACCGATGACTGAACAGGCCTGCGCCGAGCCGGGCTGCACCGGCACCATCGAGGACGGCTACTGCAACGTGTGCGGTACGCCGGCCGGCGGCAACCCCGACGGCGACGCGCTCGCCGCCGTCGCGGCGTCCTGGGCCGACGACGACCTCGACGCGGCGACCGTCCGCGCCGCGGGCTCCGCGTCCAGCGGCACGGCCGCACTCGGCGGCACGGCCGTGCCCAGCGGCGCGGCCGAGCCGTCGACCGGGCGCACCAGCTCGTCCCGCCTCGCGTCCACCGCTCTGGGCTCCGCCCGCGTGACGGGCGGCACCCGGCAGACCCGCCGGGTCGGCACCGGGTCCACGCGCCTGCGCGGGCACCGGCTCGGGGCGGGCCTGACCACCGTGCCGCACACGCCCGTGGCCGACCCGCTGCAGGCCGTCATGGAGACGCCCGAGCTCGCCGAGTCCAAGCGGTACTGCCCCACGTGCGGGCAGCCGGTCGGCCGGGCCCGGGACGGCGTGCCCGGCCGGATCGCCGGCTTCTGCGGCCACTGCGGCGCGCGGTACGACTTCGCCCCCGCCTTGAAGGCGGGCGACCTCGTGGCCCGGCAGTACGAGGTGGTGGGCTGCCTCGCCCACGGCGGGCTCGGCTGGATCTACCTGGCCCGGGACCGCAACGTCAGCGGCCGCTGGGTGGTGCTCAAGGGCCTGCTCAACGCGGGCGACACCGAGGCGTACGAGGCCGCGGTCGCCGAGCGCCAGTTCCTCGCCGAGGTCGAGCACCCGCTGATCGTCGAGATCTTCAACTTCGTGCTCCACGAGGGCCTCGGCTACACCGTCATGGAGTTCGTGGGCGGCCGGTCGCTCAAGGACGTGCTCAAGGACCGCCGCGAGCAGGACGGCGGGCAGCCCCGCCCGCTGCCCGTGGACCAGGCCATCGCCTACATCCTCGAGGTGCTGCCCGCGTTCAGCTACCTGCACGACCACGACCTGCTGTATTGCGACTTCAAGCCGGACAACATCATCGCCCAGGGCGACGGCGTCAAGCTGATCGACATGGGCGGCGTGCGCCGCACCGACGACCTGACGTCGGCCATCTACGGCACCGTCGGCTACCAGGCGCCCGAGGTGCCGGAGGTCGGGCCGTCCGTGGCGTCCGACATCTTCACGCTCGGCCGCACGCTGGCGTCCCTGGTGCTGGACTTCCGCGGCAACACGACCGTCTACCAGGCGTCGTTCCCGCCCGTGGCCGACACCCCTGTCTTCCAGAAGTACGACTCGTTCTACCGCTGGCTCGCCAAGGCGTGCGCCCCCGCGCCCGCCGACCGGTTCGGCACCGTGGACGAGGCCCGGGTCCAGCTCCTGGGCGTACTGCGCGAGGTGGTCGCCACCGACAAGGGCCCCGGGTACACCGCGACGACGTCCGCCGAGTCCCTGCTGTTCGGCGTGCCGCCGCTCGACGGTGCCGACGGCGCCCTCGACTGGAACGAGCTGCCGCTCCTGAAGGTCGACTCCGCCGACCCGATGGCGTCGTGGCTGGCCGGCGTCAACGTCGCCGACCCCGTGGAGCGCATCAAGGCGCTGGCCGACCCCGACGAGCACACCGTCGAGGTGCGCCTCGCCGTCGCGCGCGCCGCGATCGAGGCGGACGACGCCGCGCTGCTGCGCACCACCGTGGCACAGATCCTGGAGGACGACGCGTGGGAGTGGCGCGCCGCCTGGATGGAGGGCCTCGGGCACCTCGCGTCGGGCAACTCCGCCGCGGCCCGCGCGTCGTTCAACGCCGTCTACGGGCAGGTGCCCGGCGAACCGGCGCCGAAGCTCGCCCTCGCCACGTCCTGCGAGCTCTCGGGCGAGCCAGGCGTCGCCGAGCAGCTCTACGGCACCATCGCCCGGGCCGACGCCAACTACACCGGCGCCGCCGCCTTCGGCCTCGCCCGCGTGCGGTCCGGCGGCGGCGACCTCGACGGCGCCCTCGGTGCCCTCGAGCTGGTGGGCCCCACGCGCGGGTCCTTCCCGGACGCCCGCCTCCAGCGGGCCCGGCTCCTCGTCTCCGCGCACCGCACGCTGCTCGACCTGGCCGACGCCGTCGCCGGGCTCGACGCCGCCCACATCCCCGACCGGCCCAAGGCCCAGGTCACCGTCGAGGCCCTCGACGAGGCGCTCGACATCGTGCTGCGCGACGGGCCCGTCCCGACCGTGCGGGTGGCCGGTGTGAGCGCCGAGGAGCACGAGCTGCGCGACCGCCTGGAGCTCGCCCTGCGCAACCTCGCCCACCTCACCGACGAGCGCTCGGAGCGCGTCGCGCTCGTGGACCGGGCAAACTCCGTACGGCAGTGGACGTGGCGATGACGAACGCAAGGAGATCGACCGAGACATGAGCGCCGACGACAGTGTCCTCGTCCGTTGCCCGAGCTGCGGGGAGAGCGCGGCGCCCCGCGCCCGGTTCTGCGAGAACTGCGGTACCTCGCTGGGCGCCGTCGCCGACGACCCGTCCCTGCCGTCCGAGGTGACCCTCGACGTGGCCCCCACCGTGCTGGACCTCGACCCGGCGACGGGCGAGGCCGGGCGGCGCAAGTGCGCCGCGTGCGGCGGCCTCATCGCAGACGACGGCTACTGTGCCGACTGCGGCACCCCCGGCCAGTCCGAGCGCGACCACTTCGAGGAGCGTCCGGCCGCGTGGGTGGCCGGTGTCTGCGACCGGGGCATCCGGCACGCCCGCAACGAGGACGCGATGGCACTCGCCGCGAGCAGCACCTTCGCCGCGCTCGTGGTGTGCGACGGCGTCTCCAGCGCCCCGGACTCCGACGTCGCCTCGCTCGCCGCGAGCCGCGCCGCCCGGGACGTGCTCGTGGCCTACGGACCCGAGGGGTCCAGCTCGGTCGCGGGCGCCACCAGCCGGCGCATCGCCGGCTGGACCGACGCCATGGTCGCCGCGTCGCGCGCGGCCGGCCAGGCGGTGCGGGGCGCGGCGGAGCAGCTCGCCGCGACCAAGGGCACGAACGTGGCGGACGACCCGCCGTCGTGCACCTTCGTGGCCGCCGTCGTGGACCACGACCTGATCGTCGCCGGGTGGCTGGGCGACTCGCGCGTGTACTGGCTGCCGGACGCCGGGCCGGCCGAGCAGCTCAGCGTCGACGACTCGTGGGCGCAGGAGATGATCGCGGCGGGCGTGCCGCGGGCCCAGGCGGAGACGTCGCCCCAGGCGCACGCCATCACGCGGTGGCTCGGCCCCGACGCCGCCGACACCGACGCGCGCTGCGCCGCGACCGTCCCGTCCGGCCCCGGCTGGCTGCTGGTCTGCTCGGACGGCCTGTGGAACTACTGCTCCGACGCGCACCAGATGGGCGAGCTCGTGCGCAGGTTCGCCGGCTGCGGCGAGCCCCACGCCGCCGCGGCGGCGCTCGTCCGCTGGGCCAACGCCCAGGGCGGGCGGGACAACATCACCGCCGCGCTCGCGCGGATCGCCCCGACTGTCACCGAGCAGCGCTAGCCTGCCGTAACCGAGAGGAGCCACCGTGGCCGAGTTCTCCGCCGAGGTCTTCCAGAACGAGTTCCTGTCCGACGGCGGCACCGACGTGCACGCCATCGTGTCCGTGACCTGCACCGGCGCGGGCGCGGCCGGGGCCGTCGGCGTCGCCGCGGACGCGAGCCCCACCAGCGACGCCGGCGGTGCGGGACAGGTCGCCGAGATCGTCGCCGTCGACACCTCCGGGTCCATGCAGGGCCGCAACATGGAGGCCGCCAAGCACGCCGCCGCGGTCGCCGTCGACCAGATCCCGGACGGCACGCTGTTCGCGATCATCGGCGGCTCGCACGTGGCCACCCGGATCTTCCCGTACCCCAACGCCCGCGTGCCGATGGTGGCCATGGAGCCCGGCGCCCGCGCCGAGGCCAAGCGCGCCATCTCCACGATGTCGGCCAGCGGCGGCACGGCCATCTCGACGTGGCTGCGGCTCGCGGACGACCTGTTCGCCGCGGTCCCGGCGGCGCAGAAGCACCTGATCCTGCTGACCGACGGCAAGAACGAGTCCGAGCCGTCGATGCACCTGGACCGGATGATCACGGACGTCACGGGGCACTTCCAGTGCGACGCCCGCGGCGTGGGCGACCGCTGGGTGGTCGAGGAGCTGCGCAAGATCTCGACGGCCCTGCTCGGCACCGTCGACCTCATCGCGCGGCCGGAGGACATCGCCGAGGACTTCGCGGCCCTGGTGCGCAAGTCGATGGCGCGCGGTGTCTCCTCGGTGGACCTGCGGGTGTGGGCGCCGCAGGGGTCGCAGGTCCTGTTCGTCAAGCAGGTGGCCCCCGAGGTGGACGACCTGACGAGCCGTCGCACCGAGGTGAACCCGCTGACCAGCGGGTACCCCACCGGCGCGTGGGCCGACGAGACGCGCGACTACCACGTGGCCGTGCGGGTGGCGGCCAAGCCCGTGGGCTCGGAGCAGCTCGCGGCGCGGGTCCAGGTCGCGGTGGGCGGCGAGGTGCAGGCGTCGGGCCTGGTCAAGGCCAAGTGGTCGGACGACTCCACCCTCACCGCCCGGATCAGCCCCGAGGTGGCGCACTACACCGGCCAGGCCGAGCTTGCCTCGGCCATCCAGGAGGGTCTGGCGGCCAAGGCCGCGGGCGACGAGGCGACGGCGACCGTGAAGCTCGGCCGCGCCGTGCAGCTCGCCGCCGAGACCGGCAACGACGAGGCCACGTCGCGCCTGCGCAAGATCGTCGAGGTCGAGAACGAGGAGGAGGGCACCGTGCGGCTCAAGCGGAACACCGCCAAGCTGGACGAGATGGCACTCGACACCGCCTCCACCAAGACGACCCGGGTCCGGCGCGCATGACCGTCATCTGTCCGGAGGGACATCCCAGCCAGGCCACGGACTACTGCGACGTCTGCGGCACGCCGATCCCCGCAGGCGCCGGCACCGCGTCGTCCGGCGGGTCCGCCGCACCCGCGAGCGCCGCGACCGGAACCGGCGCGTCCGGTGGTGCGCCGGCCGCGCCCGCCGGGGCCTCCGCCGGGCCTGTGACCTGCCCGAACTGCGGCGACCTGTCCCCCGCCGACTCCCTGTTCTGCGAGAACTGCGGGTACGACTTCACCACCGGGACGCCGGCTCCGCCGCCCCCGCCGACGTCCGGCCTGGACCTCGGCGACCTGGACGCCACGCAGCCCGCGAGCGGCTCCGTGGCGGGGGCCGGTGCGGCGTCGGCGGGTTCGCCGGGGCCCTCGACCGGTCAGCCGGCGGGCGAGCCGGCCGGGTCGGCCTCGGTGGGTTCGGCACCCGCCGGTCCGGCACCGGCCCCGACCGGCACGGCGCCGCCGTCGGCCGGAGTGCCCGCCCCCGCGCCGTCGACGGACGGCGGCGGCCTGGCCGCGCCGCCCGTCCCGGGCGACGACGCCTGGGTGGCCGAGATCTGGGTGGACCCCGACTGGTACGCGCACGAGCGGCCGGAGGACCCGATGCCGTCCGCGGGGCTGCCCGGTCTGGTCACGCTGCGGCAGCGCAGCCTGCTGGTGGGGCGGCCGTCGCGGTCGCGCGGCATCCGGCCCGACATCGACTGCGGCAGCGACCCCGGGGTGTCCCGACGGCACTGCCAGCTCACGACGGACGGTCAGCGCTGGTGGGTCGAGGACCTCGGCTCGTCGAACGGGACCTTCGTGGCGGCGGCGGGCGACGCCCTCCCGGACAGCCCGCTGAACCAGGGCGTGCGCCGCGAGATCGAGGAGAACGACCGGGTCTTCCTCGGCGCGTGGACGCGCCTGGTGATCCGCAAGGCCCTCCCGGGCGAGGCCTGACCCGGACGTGTGAGTAGGTTTTGTGGACAGGGGGGCCTGGGTGGCTGACACGGCCGAGTCGGGGGGGGGGCGTGAACGGAGAGCTAACAACCATGGCTAAACCAAC
>NZ_JBVKBM010000001.1:1033256-1681182 GCF_055598465.1 Promicromonospora sp. NPDC110617 | reverse complement strand
GGGGGAGCGACCTGGGGGGTCCAGAGGCCCCCCCGGGGAGGCTCCGAACCAGCCCTTGTAACCCTCCCACCCCACGGGGGCCCCTGCGTCTCCCCCCACGTCCGGGTCGGGCGTGCGGCGCAGGCGCAGGGCGACCAGCCCTGCTCCGACCACCACGATCACGTTGGCGAGGACCAGCACCCGGTAGTCCACGACCGCGAGCAGCCCCGCACCGAGGGCCGTCACCACGGTGCCCGGCAGGTTGTTGACCAGGTGCCCCGCGGCGGCGACCCGGCCCTGGAGCCGTTCCGGCGTCCGGACCTGGCGCTCCGTGACCCACGCGATGATCGCGGACGTCACCCCGAAGCCGAGCAGGGCCTGGCTCACGACCACGGGGATCACCCAGTCGAACAGGAGCGGCACAAGGGCCAGGCCCCCGGCGAGGATCCCCAACGCGTAGACGCGCGGCCGGCCGAACCGGAGCATGAGGCGCGGCGTGACCGCGCCGGCGACGAACCCTGCCACACCCTGCAGCACGGTGAGCGGGCCGAGCCAGGCCGCGGGCAGTCCCAGCCCGTCGAGCACGGCGAAGACGACGGCGTTCACGAGGCCGACCGACGCGAAGACGATCACGGCGTTCCAGGTCATCCCGCCGAGCGGCCGGGTGCCGAACAGGTGCCGGAACCCGGCCGTCGTGGCCGCGAGGTACGACTCGCCCGGCTCGCCCTCGAACCGCGACTCGGTGACCCGCACGAGGCCGAGCACCACCGCCGCGCCCACGAACCCCGCGATCGCCACCGCGACCAGCGGCACCACGCCCACCAGGGCGTAGACCGCCGCGCCGAACAGCGGCAGGGCCACGCGGAACACCTGGTCGATCATCGAGAGCCGCCCGTTGGCGTGCCCCAGGGCCTCGTTCGGCAGAAGGTCCTTGAGGATGCCCGACTGGCAGGCGCCCGTCACGTAGGCGACCGCCGAGTACACCAGCGTGGACGCGAAGACGATCCAGACCTGGTCCGCCCGGGTCACCCAGAAGAGCGGCACCAGCCCGAGCGCACCCACCACGTAGGCGACCACGAGCATGCGCCGCCGGGACACCCGGTCGGCGAGGTACCCCAGGAACGGCGAGGCGAGCGCGGGCAGGCCCAGCAAGGCGAACGTCGCGCCGCCAAGCGCGGCGCTGCCGGTCAGGTCCGCGACCCAGACCGCCATGAGCAGCGTGAGCAGCGAGTCCGCCACGTTGGCGAGCGTCCAGCCCACCACGAGGGTCCGGAAGACCGGGGTGCGCAGGTACCGGGCGGGATCGGCCGGCAGCGGCTGCACGACGGCGGACGGGTCGCCCGGGCCGGCGCCGTCACCCGGTGCGGTCGGCTCGGTGGTGGTCACGCGTCCTCACCCTCCGGGTCCGGGATCTCGGACCAGACCGCGCCGAAGAGGTGCGCCCGCCGGGCGCCCGGCGGGCGCTTCGCCGGGTCCTCCCCGCGACCGCGGAAGGCGGCCGTGAGCTCCTCGAGCCGCCGGGAGAGGTCGTCCAGCTCGTCGCGCGTCACCCAGTACTCCTGGTGGGTCTGGGTCGTGGCGTACAGCCAGTCCGGGTCGTCGCGCTCGGCGTCGGTGAGCCAGCGCTGCAGGGCGGCGAACTGCTCGGCGATGAACATGCTGCCGAACGCCTTCGCCGCGGGCCAGGACTCCGGGTCCGCGAGGTCAGGGCGGATGCTGAACCCGCGGCTGACCGCCCGCCACGGGCGCTCCTTGCCGTGCGCCTCGGCCCGCTCGACGTGCCCGTACTTCTCGAGCTGACGCAGGTGGAACGAGCAGCTCGCCACGGACTCCCCCGTGCGCTCGGCGCACTGGGTGGCGGTCAGCTCCACCCCGGGGCGGAACAGGCCGAGCAGCCGGATGCGCAGCGGGTGGGCCAAGGCCTTGATGGCCTCGGTCTGCGAGATGACGGTGTCCTCCGGCGACGTCGGCCGCGTGAACCCCTGGACCTCTGGCTGCATCTGCTCGGACATGCGCCGAGCGTAGGACGCTAAAGAGAACTTGCGCAAGGAATCTTTAGCAACTTCGCCCGCACGTTGTCGGACGTGCAGGTCACCCGGGTGACCTGCACGTCTGACACGTGCGCGAAAAAAGCCGTGCGCCGCACCGCCGTCTCCTGGGAGGCTCAAGGCACACCGCGGTGACGTCCGTCCGGTCCCATACCGGGCGGTGGACAGGGTCCGGCCAGACCCTCTGTCGGGAGACCGGCAATCCAGCGTCACGAAAGGCACTCACGTGCACACCGAGTACGAACTGGCGCAGACCCTTCACCGGGAACGCCTCCAGGACGCCGAGGAACACCGGCGTTCTCGCCAGCTCCGCGAGGAGCAGAAGCGACGCCGGGCCGAGGCCCGCGCCGCAGACCGCGACCACCGCGCACCGGCACCCGCCCTGCGCGCGCGATCCGCATGATCCGTACGGCGCCCGCCGGAACGCCACCGGCGACCGGCGCGGCCGACATCCCCGAAGCAGAGCGTGTGTCCCTCACACGCTCTGCTTCGTTCTTTGTGGGGACATGACCCCGCGGGCCGGCTCCGCACGCCGCTGACCTGCAACGGGGTGCTGCACGTCACCCCTGTCCGCCTTGCGCGGCATTTCCGGAATCTGGGATGATGTAACACGACGGAAACACTGAGGAGCACCGACCGCGACCCGGCCGGAGCACGCCCGCTGCGACCGTCACCTCTCCCCACCCCTGGAAGGACCACGGACATGCATGCCCAGACCGCCTACTACATCGGCCGCGCACAGGTCGCCGAGATCGCCCGCCGCGCGGAGGTTGCCGGTGCCCAGGAGCGCGCTCTGCGGGAGCGCCCCGAGCGCCGCACGGCCAAGCGCACCAAGCGGCTCCGCCTGATCTGACGCGACCGTCCGGCATGCCGTCCTGACCGGCGCTGCCGACCGGCCGATCCAACGCGCAACAGCACTCCGACCGCCGTCGGACATCGTGGCCCTTCCCCGAGCGACCTGGTCGCCTCGCGGAAGGGCCTTCGTGTTACCCGGCTCGGTGGTACGCCGCGCGGGGTCGGCAGTTTGCCGCACAAAGTCGGCAGTCTGCATCCAGGTCGGCACAGGCCTGTGCCGACCTCGACGCCAACTGCCGACGTCGCAGGAAGATGCCGACCTCGACGCCGACTGCCGACCTCGCAGGAAGATGCCGACGTCGAGCAGCGCAGCCCGAGCCCCCGTACCGCACCCAGCGGAACACCCCCGGCGCCGGACGGAATAGGCTGGGCCGGTGAGCCTTCCCAACCCCAACGAGCGCATCGTCTGGATCGACTGCGAGATGACCGGCCTCGACCTGCGCGCCGACGCGCTGATCGAGGTCGCCGCGATCGTCACCGACTCCGATCTCAACGTCCTGGGCACCGGTGTCGATGTCCTCGTCAAGCCGCCCGCCGAGGCGCTGGCGCAGATGAACGACTTCGTCCGCACCATGCACACGACGTCCGGCCTGCTCGAGGAGCTCGACGAGGGCCTGACCCTCGAGGAGGCCCAGGAGCAGATCCTGGCCTACATCCGCGAGTGGGTGCCCGAGCCGGGCAAGGCTCCGCTGGCCGGCAACTCCGTCGGCACGGACAAGTCCTTCCTCGACCTGCACATGCCCGAGCTGGTGGAGTACCTGCACTACCGGATCATCGACGTGTCGTCGATCAAGGAGCTCTCGCGCCGCTGGTACCCGCGCGTCTACTTCGCCTCCCCCAAGAAGGACGGCGGGCACCGCGCGCTGGCCGACATCCTGGAGTCGATCGACGAGCTGCGCTACTACCGCGAGGTCCTGTTCCCCGCGCAGCCCGGCCCCGACACGGCGACCGCGCGCGCCGCCGCGGCGAGCGTCGCCGAGACGTCCGTCACGAAGCAGCTCGCTCCGTAGATTTGAGTTCGGTTCGTGGCCGCTGACCATGTATGCTTTTCGACGGTCGCCGGTCCACGATCGGCGAACATGGTGGGCGTAGCTCAGCTGGTAGAGCATCGCGTTGTGGTCGCGAGGGCCGCGGGTTCAAGTCCCGTCGCTCACCCCATGTGCAAGAGGGCCCCTCGCTCAGGCGAGGGGCCCTTTCGCATTGCCCGACGGCGCCGGCGGTCCCGACGCCGTCGGACCCGACGGCGGTGTCGCGCTCAGCCGAGCAGCTTCACCACGGCGTCGGCGAGCTTGCCCTCGACGCCCGCACCGTACTTCATCCAGAGCGACGGCTCGGTGAGCTCCAGCTCGATGACCATGGGCACGCCGTCGTCGCCCGAGACGAGGTCCACGCGGGCGTAGGTGAGGTCCGAGCCGGTGGCCGCGCGCGCCACGTCGAGCGCCCGCCGGGCCACCTCGATCTGGTCGGGCGTGGCCTCGAACGACGCCATCTCCTCCCGCGCGTACAGCTCGCCCGAGTCCTCGGCCGGCCCGGTGAGCAGCGCATTCTTCCGGACGGCGTGGGTGAGCTCGCCGTCGATGAAGACGAGGCAGGTCTCGCCCGTGGTGTCCACGGAGGTGACGTAGGGCTGGATCATGACCCAGCGGCCGTCGTCGAGCAGGCGGGTGGCGTGCGCGATCGCCTTGCCGCGCGACTGCGCGGACACCGGCTGGTAGCGGCCGGTGTTCTGGGCGCCGGCGCTGACGACGGGCTTGACCACGAAGTCGCCGAACGCGGGCATGCGCGTGTGCACGGCGCGCTTGGACAGGTGCCGCTCCGGGTCGAGCCAGATCGTCGGGATCACGGGGACGCCCGCGGCCTCGAGCTCGCGCAGGTACCGCTTGTCGGTGTTCCACTCGATGACGTCGGCGCCGTTGGCCACCTTGGGCAGCGAGCGCGCCCACGCGAGGAACTCGTCGTGGCGGGGCGAGTAGTCCCAGGTGGAGCGGACCAGCACGAGGTCGTAGGCCTGCCAGTCGACCGCCGGGCTGTCCCACACGGCGGGTTCGGCCGTCACGCCGCGCTCGGCGAGCGCGGCGATCAGCGGCACGTCGTCCTTGTCGAGGTCGGGCAGCTGGGAACAGGTCGCAAGGGCTACGCGTGCGTTGGTCACGCCCCGAGACTATCGGGGCAGGTTCCTCGGGTCCCGGTCTGCGCGCAGGTCAGGACGCGGCGTCGGTCACAGCGGCGTCCTCGGCGTCCGCGGCGTCCGCGGTCGGGCCGGCCGCGTCCGATCCGTCCCAGGCCGCGTCCGCCGCCGTCCCCGCCGCCGCGTCCGCCGCCCGGCGCAGCGCGCCGAGGATGCCGTCGGCGGTCAGCGAGCCGACGAGCTCGCCCGACTCCCCCACCACGGGCACGCGCCCCATGGCGGACGCCGGCAGCGCGGCCACCGCCTCGAACGCGTCGGTCAGCCGCGCGCCCAGGCGCACGGGCGCGGGGGCCGGCTCGACGATCCGGTCGACACCCTCCAGGTCGCCCGTCTGCACCTCCGCGAGCGAGAGCATGCGCGAGGCCGCACCGTCGCCGATGAAGTCGCGCACCCGCTCCGATGCCGGGTGGGCCAGCACCGCGAGGGGGCTCGCCACCTGTTCCAGCTTGCCGCCCCGGGACAGGACGGCGATCCGGTCGCCCAGGCGCGCCGCCTCGTCGATGTCGTGCGTCACGAGGATCACCGTGGTGCCGGTCTCCTGCTGGATCCGCTGGAACTCGGTCTGCAGGTGGCGGCGGAACTCCGGGTCGACGGCGCCGAACGGTTCGTCCATCAGCAGCACCGGCGGGTCGGTCGCGAGCGCCCGGGCCACACCGATGCGCTGGCGCTCACCGCCGGACAGCTCGTGCGGGTACCGCTTCGCGTACGTGGCGGCGGGGAGGCCGACCAGGTCCAGGAGCTCGGCCACCCGGGCCCGGGTGCGCCGGCGGTCCCAGCCGAGCAGGCCGGGCACGGTGGCGATGTTCGCCTCGACGGTGCGGTGCGGGAAGAGGCCCACGTTCTGGATCACGTAGCCGATGCGGCGGCGCAGGGCCACGGGATCGGTGGTGGTCACGTCCTCGCCGTCGAGCAGGATGCGGCCCGACGTCGGCTCCACCAGCCGGTTCACCATGCGCAGCGTGGTGGACTTCCCGCAGCCCGACGGCCCCACGAGCGCGAGCACCTCGTGCTCGTGCACGGAGAGGCTCAGCCCTTCGACGGCGACGGTGCCGCTGCCGAAGGACTTGCGGACGTTGTCCAGCTCGATCACGGTGCGTGAGGCCATGTGCATAGAACCTACCGGGTGAAGAGCACGATAGGTTCTATGGCATGCCCGGCAACCCGTGGTTCTCCTGGTCGTACGTGGTCGACAACGCGCCCGTGATCTGGCAGCGCACCGTCGAGCACGCCGGCCTGACGATCGAGGCCGTCGCGATCTCGGCGGCCATCGCCATCCCGCTCGGCGCGCTGATCTCCCGGTCCCGGTGGCTGGCTGGACCGGTGCTCGGCACCGCGGCCGTGCTGTACACCGTGCCGTCCCTGGCGCTGTTCGCGATCCTCGCCCCGCTGCTCGGCATCGGCCGCACGCCAGTGCTGGTGGGCCTGGTGGTCTACGCGCTGCTCATCATCCTGCGCAACACCGTGGCCGGGCTGTCCACCGTGGACCCCGCCGTCACCGACGCCGCCCGTGGCCTGGGCTACGGGCCGGGACGCCTGCTGGTCCAGGTGGCGATGCCGAGCGCCATGCCGAGCATCATCGCCGGGCTGCGGCTGGCCACGGTGTCCACCGTCGCGCTGGTGACCGTGGGCGTCGTGGTCGGCTACGGCGGCCTCGGCCAGCTCATGTTCCAGGGCTTCCGCAACAACTTCTACCGGGCCGAGATCATGACGGCCACGCTCGCGACCATCCTGCTGGCCCTCGTGCTCGACCTCGCCCTCTGGGCCGTCGGCAGAGCCCTGACCCCCTGGCTGCGCGGGAGGACCGCATGAGCGCCTCCACCGGCGTCGTCCAGGAGGCGATCGTCTGGCTCAACGACCCCCTGACCTGGACCGAGCCGGGCGGCATCCTCGAGCTCGCGGGCGAGCACCTGGTCATGACCGCGATCGCCGTGGCCATCGCCGCCGCCGTCGCCATCCCGGCCGGCGCCTGGCTGGGCCACAGCGGCCGGGGCGCGGGCACGGTCGTCTGGCTGACCAACGCCTCCCGGGCGCTGCCGACCCTCGGCATCATCCTGCTGCTCGCCGCGGGCGGCCTGTTCGGCAACACCGCCACGGTCATCGCCGCCGCGTTCTTCGCGGTGCCGGTGCTGCTGGTCAACACCTACGAGGGCGTGCGCGGCGCCGACCCCGACGCCAAGGACGCCGCGCGTGGCATGGGCATGAGCAACGGCCGCATCTTGATGCAGGTCGAGCTGCCGCTGGCCACCACGCTGGTCGCCGCGGGCCTGCGCGTCACGATCGTGCAGGTCGTGGCCACGATCCCGCTCGCAGCCCTCGCCGGGGGCGGTGGACTGGGCCAGATCATCGCGTTCGGCATGGGCACGCAGCGCTACGGCGAGGTGCTCGCGGGCGGCGTGGTGGTCGCCGGGCTCTGCCTGCTGATCGACGCCGTGCTCGCCGTCGGGCAGCACCTCACCACCCCGGCCCCGCTCCGGGTCCGCGCCGCCTAGTACGGCAGCTCCGGGAATAACTCCCCGGGGTGCCCGACCAAATGTAACGACATTCTCACGAGGGGGTTTATCCCTTGCCATCGACCGCCGACCGAGGTCGAATGGGACGGATCGAAGCCGTAGAACAGTTGTACGCCACCCACGTTCGGAGACATTCGATGAAGTTCCCCCGTACGCATCTGTCCTTGCCGCGCGCGCTCGGCGCCGCGGCCGCCGTCGTCTCCCTCGCGTTCCTGACCGCCTGTGGCGCACCGGGTTCCTCCGGCGGAGGCGGCGGCAGCACCTCGACCGGCGGCAGCGACCTCGCCGCGTGCGAGGCCGTCCCGGGCGACGAGCTGGTGGTGCTCGAGGACGACCAGCAGCTCCAGACCGTCGACAACATCATCCCGGCGATCAACGCGGCGGCCGTGGAGGGCGACGACACGCTGATCCCGCTGCTCGACAGCGTGTCCGCCGCGCTCGACACCGACACCCTCATCGGCCTGAACAAGGCCGTGGACGTCGACCGGCGCACGTCTGCGGAGGTCGCCGAGGAGTTCGTCGCCGACGCCGGCCTGGACAGCCCCGAGCAGAGCGGCAGCGGCAAGATCGTCATCGGCGCCGCCGACTTCGCCGAGAGCGCCACGCTCGGCACCATCTACGCGACGGTGCTGAACGCCGCCGGGTACGACGCCGAGGTGACCACCATCGGCAACCGCGAGGCCTACCTTCCCGCGCTGGAGGACGGCAAGCAGGTCCAGGTGATCCCCGAGTACGTCGGCACCCTGACCGAGTTCATCAACAAGGACGTCAACGGGGCCGACGCCGAGCCCGTCGCGAGCAGCGACCTCGACACGACCGTCGAGGGCCTGACCGGGCTGGGCGAGGAGGTGGGCCTCGTGTTCGGCGAGCCCTCCCCCGCGCAGGACCAGAACGCCTTCGCCGTGACCAAGGCCTTCGCGGACGAGCACAGCCTGGCCACGCTCAGCGACCTCGCCGAGGCCTGCGGCGGCCTCGTGCTCGGCGGCCCGCCGGAGTGCACGGAGCGCCCGTTCTGCCAGCCGGGTCTCGAGGAGACCTACGGCCTGGAGTTCGCGGAGTTCCGCTCGCTCGACGCCGGCGGCCCGCTGACCAAGTCGGCGCTGCAGCAGGGCGAGGTCACGCTCGGCCTGGTCTTCAGCTCGGACGGCTCGCTCACCCCGACGAGCTGATCCACCGCTGAACCACCCCGGCGGCCCGGGCCCCACCCGGGCCGCCGCGACTCACCTTTGAGGCCCGGGTTTCTTCGCTGTGGAACCGTCCAAAGCGAAGAAACCCGGGCCTCAAAGGTGAGTGGAGCGAGCCCCAGTTGGCTCAGAGGCCGTAGGACTCCAGGAAGCGGAGCCACACCTCGCTGACCGTCGGGTACGCGGGCACCGCGTGCCACAGCCGGTCCAGCGGCACCTCGCCGACGACGGCGATCGTCGCGGCGTGCAGCATCTCGCCGGCGTCCGGCCCCACGAACGTTGCGCCCACCAGGACCCGGCGCTGCGTGTCGACCAGCACCTGGGCCCGGCCCGTGTAGTTCGGGCCGTCCACGCTCGCGCCGGACACCCAAGACAGGTCGTACGACACGGCCTCGACCGGGATCCCGGCGGCCCGCGCCTCGCGCTCCGTCGGCCCCACCCAGCTCACCTGCGGATGGGTGAACACCACCTGGACGCGCGCGCCGTGGTCGGCGGTCGCGGCGTACCGCGACCACGGCTTGCCTTCCTGTCCGACGGCGGGCTCCGGGTCACCACTCGTCGGGGACCGGTCGCCGGCCTCCGTGCCGTACCGCGCCGCGACCACGTCGCCGACGATGCGGCCCTGGTACTTGCCCTGGTGCGTGGTCGGCGCCCGCCCCGTCACGTCGCCGCACGCGTACAGCCAGCCGCCGGGCACGCCCACCACCTCGAGCGACTCGTTGACGACGAGCGCCCCGGCGCGGCCGAGGCTCGACGCGTCCAGGCCCACGCTCTCCACATTCAGGTCGGTCGTGCGCGGCACGCGCCCCGTCGCGACCAGGATCTCGGCGGCGGTGATCGTCCCGCCGTCGGACAGGGTGACCGTCACCGGGCCGGCGGGCTCGTTGTCGCTGCCCGTGCCCGGCCGCTCGACCGAGGCGACCCCGACGCCGGTCCGGACGTCGACGCCGATCGCCCGCAGCGACTCGCCGACCATCTCGCCCGCGAACGGCTCTGCGTTCGACAGCAGGCCGCCCCGGGCCAGCAGCGTCACCTGCGCGCCGAGGTCCGCGTACGCGTTCGCCATCTCGACGCCCACCACCCCGCCGCCGATCACGACCAGCGACTCGGGGATCGCCTGCGCGCCCGTCGCCTCCCGGCTCGACCACGGCGAGGCGGCCGCCAGGCCCGGGGTGTCGGGCAGCACGGGAACGCTGCCGGTCGCGGCGATCACCGCGTGCCGGGCCCGCAGGAGCCGCGTCACCGGGGCGTCGCCGGTCTCGGCCTCCGCGAGCCCGCCGCCGACGTCGGAGTCGTCGTCCTCGCCGCCGCCGGCCGCGTCACCGCCGGCAGCTGCGGCGCCCGTCGCCGCCCGTGGCACCGTCACCTCCACCAGCTTCTCGCCTGCGAGGCGGCCGTGCCCGCGCACGAGCGTCAGGCCCGCGCTCTGGACCCACGAGACCTGCCCGGAGTCGTCCCAGTCGTAGGTGATCTCGTTGCGCCGGGCCAGCACGGCGGCGACGTCCGGCGCCCCCGGGTCGGCCAAGCCGGGCGTGTCCCGCGCCAGGGCGCGCACGGTGCCCGCGCGCAGCAGCACCTTGGACGGCATGCACGCCCAGTACGAGCACTCACCGCCCACGAGCTCGGACTCGACCAGGGCGACGGACAGGCCGGTGCGGGAGGCGCGGTCCGCCGCGTTCTCGCCCACGGGCCCGCCACCGATCACGATGACGTCGTAGGTCTCGTCCGCCTGCTCGCCGGGTGTCTCGGGTGCGTTGTTCATGTCGTCATCCTGACCGAACCCGCACCCCCGGTCTATCGGACGGCGTCGGACGGCCCCGGCGTGTCCCGCGCAAGCACGACGGCGGCGGAGAGCTTCTGGCCGAAGACGTCGAGGGCGTCGGCCGCGAGGTCCAGCGCCAGCGCGTCCAGGTGCGCGGCAGCCGCCGGGCCGTCCAGGTCGCCCATGTGGCCGTACACGGTCAGCGTGAGCAGGCCCCAGAGCCGCGCGGAGCACAGGTTCATCGCGTGCAGCAGCCCGAGCGGCACGTCGGGCGGAAAGCCCGGGATCCCGCGCATCGACTCGCGTGCGGCCCGCAGGTGCGGCACGAGCGTGGGCAGGATCTCGTCGTCGGGGATCACGCGGCAGCCCGCCCGCCACCACGCCAGGGCGATCGGCGCGAACACGGCGCCCACCCGGTCGAGGGCCATCAGGGGCGCGTGGCGAGGCTCCCCGGGCGTGTCCTCGCCCGGGAGAGAGATCCGCAGCCGCCCCGACATCAGCAGGTCGTACTCGTTGCGGTGCGCCAGGCACCAGCGGAACAGCGCGTCGATGACCGCGTGGCACTGCGCGCTCGGGTCGTCCGCGGGCTGCCGCGACCGGGCCGTCTCCACGAACGCCAGGAGCTCGTCGACGACGTCCTGGTGGGTGGCGTGCAGCAGGCCGGGACGCCCGTCGAAGTACCGGTACAGCCCCGGCGCCGCGATCCCGACGTCCTTCGCGACGGCCTGCATCGTGACGCCGTCCGGGCCGTGCTCGTCCAGCAGGCGGCGCGCCGAGCGCAGCGCCTCCGCCAGGAGCTCGCGGCGCAGGCGGGCCCGGCGGCCCGTGCCGCCCGGTGCCGTCGTGCCCGCCTCGTCGGCCGGGTGGGCTCCGGCGGGGTGCGGTTCGGGTGCGGCGAGCCCGGGCCCACCGCTTCCGGACCCGGGCTCGAACAGGGACCCGAACACCGGCTCCAGGACGGCGGCGGGGCTCGGCGCCAGGCCGAAGAGTGCGAGGTTCCGGGCGTTCAGGTCGTCGAGCAGCGCCGTGATGTAGTCGCGCCGGACCGGACCGTCGGGCTCGGTGACGTGCCCGTACGCCGTCATGCACAGCAGACCGAAGGTGCGCTGCCACGCGACGCGGACGGCGGCGACCAGGCCCAGCGGCACGTCCCGGGGCGCGTCCGGGAACACGGCCAGGAGCGCGTCGCGGCGGGCGCCCAGGTCCGCCGCGAGCTCCGCGACGACCGGCTCGTCGAACCGGACGGCGCCGTCGGCCCACTGGGCGACGACCGGCGGGAACGCGAGCGCCGCCACCTCGTAGAACGTGCCGCCGCCGGACTCCCCGCCGACCGGCGCGCCGTCCTCGACCAGGCGCAGGCCTGCGCCGAGCAGCAGGTCGAACTCGTGGGAGTGCGCCACGCTCCACGCGAACATCGCGTTCGTCAGCGCCTGCACCTCGGCGGCGCGGTCGCCGGCCGGCTGCCGGGCGATCGCCGCGCGGACGTGTGCGACCAGCTCGTCGAGCACGTCCCGGTACGTCACCCGGAGCAGGTCGGCGCGGCTCGGGAAGTACCGGTAGAGGCCGGGCCCGGCGATCCCGATCTCGCGGCTGACCGCCAGCATTGTCACGCTCTCGAGCCCGCCGTCGGCGAGCAGCCGCCGCGCCACGGCGATCGAGCTGCTCAGCAGCTCCTGCCGTCGACGTCGCCGGGGCGTGGTCTCTGCGGTGCTGCTCACGGGGCGTGCTTGGTCTCCGTTGGGGCCGACGATGTGACACCCAGTCTCGCACGCTCAGAGCTCTCCAGGCATCACCTGGTAGCCGAACGTAGGGTTGGTCGCTCCATCACGCCTCTTGCTGCGACCAACCCTACGTTCGACTTCTCCGGGGCCCGCGGGCGCGGGCCTCGGAGGGGGCGTCAGGCCAGGCCGGCGCGGCGGAGGGCGTCCGCCATCGCGGTGTCCGCCGGGGCCGGGCGGCCGCGGCCACCCTGTCCACCCTGCCCGCGCTGTCCCTGGCCACGGCCCTGACCGCCCCGGCCGCGGCCCTCGCCGCCCGGGCGACCGCCGCGCTGGCCGTCGCCCTGACCACCGGTGCCGCCGGAACGGCCGCCCCCGGAGGTGCGCCCGCCGGGGGCCGCCCCGACCTCGTCGTCCAGCCGCAGCGTGAGGGAGACCCGCTTGCGCTGCAGGTCGACATCCATGACCTTCACCCTGACGATGTCGCCCGACTTCACGACCTCGCGCGGGTCGCTGACGAAGTTCTTGGACATGGCCGAGACGTGCACCAGCCCGTCCTGGTGCACGCCGACGTCCACGAACGCGCCGAACGCCGCGACGTTGGTGACCTGGCCCTCCAGCACCATGCCGGGCACCAGGTCGCCCAGCGTCTCGACGCCGTCGGCGAAGGACGCCGTGGTGAACGCCGGGCGCGGGTCGCGGCCCGGCTTCTCCAGCTCGGCGAAGATGTCGGTCACCGTGGGCAGACCGAAGGTCTCGTCCACGAACTGGGTGGGCTTCAGGGTGCGCAGGGCGCCGCCGTTGCCGATGAGCGCCTGCACGTCCGCGCCCGACGCCGTCACGATGCGCCGCGCCAACGGGTACGCCTCGGGGTGCACCGACGACGCGTCGAGCGGCTCGTCGCCGCCCGAGACCTTGAGGAAGCCCGCGCACTGCTCGAACGCCTTGGGGCCAAGGCGCGGCACGTTCTTGAGCGCCGCCCGCGACACGTACGGGCCGTTGGCGTCCCGGTGGGCCACGATGTTCTCGGCGAGCGTCGAGGTGATGCCCGAGACCCGGGAGAGCAGCGGCACCGACGCGGTGTTCAGGTCCACGCCGACGCCGTTCACGCAGTCCTCCACCACGGCGTCCAGCGACCGCGACAGCTTGGTCTCGGTGATGTCGTGCTGGTACTGGCCCACGCCGATCGACTTGGGGTCGATCTTCACGAGCTCGGCGAGCGGGTCCTGCAGGCGGCGCGCGATCGAGACGGCGCCCCGGATGGACACGTCCAGGTCGGGCAGCTCCGCGCTCGCATAGGCGGACGCCGAGTACACGGACGCGCCGGCCTCGGACACGACCGCCTTGGTCAGGCCGAGCTCCGGCACCTTCTTCATGAGGTCGGCGGCCAGCCGCTCGGTCTCGCGCGAGGCCGTGCCGTTGCCGATCGCGACCAGGTCCACCTTGTGCTTCTGGGCGAGCCGGGCCAGCACGGCCAGCGACTCGTCCCAGCGGTTGGCGGGCTGGTGCGGGTAGATCGTCGCGTGCTCCACGACCTTGCCCGTGGCGTCCACGACGGCGACCTTGACGCCCGTGCGCAGGCCCGGGTCGAGGCCCATCGTGGCCCGCGTGCCGGCGGGCGCCGCGAGCAGCAGGTCGCGCAGGTTCGCGGCGAAGACGCGCACGGCCTCGTCCTCCGCCTCGGAGCGCAGCCGCAACCGCACGTCGATGCCGAGGTGCACCAGGATCTTGGTGCGCCAGGCCCAGCGGACGGTGTCGCCGAGCCAGCGGTCAGCCGGGCGGCCCTGGTTGGTGATGTCGAACTGGTGGGCGATCGTGGCCTCGTACGACGTCGGCACGCCGGGCTCGATGCCCTCCTCCGGCTCGATCGTCAGGTCCAGCACGTCCTCCTTCTCGCCGCGGAACAGGGCGAGCACGCGGTGGGACGGCAGGCTCGACAGGGCCTCGGCGAACTCGAAGTAGTCCGAGAACTTCGCGCCCTTGTCCTGCGCCCCGTCGCGGACGGCGGACAGCATGCGCCCGCGCTTCCACAGCCGCTCGCGCAGGGTGCCGATCAGGTCGGCGTCCTCCCCCATGCGCTCCACGAGGATGGCCCGGGCGCCGTCGAGCGCGGCGGCCGCGTCCGCGACGCCCTTGTCGGCGTCGACGTACGGGCCGGCGGCCTCGGTCGGGTCGAGCGACGGGTCGCCGAGCAGCGCCTCGGCGAGCGGCTCCAGGCCGGCCTCACGCGCGATCTGCGCCTTGGTGCGCCGCTTGGGCTTGTACGGGAGGTAGATGTCCTCCAGACGCGACTTGGTCTCCGCCGCCAGGATCTGGGCCCGCAGCTCGTCGGTGAGCTTGCCCTGCTCCTGCACCGACGCCAGGATCGCCGCGCGCCGCTCCTCGAGCTCGCGCAGGTACCGCAGCCGCTCCTCGAGGGTGCGCAGCTGCGCGTCGTCGAGGGTGCCCGTCACCTCCTTGCGGTAGCGGGCGATGAACGGCACGGTAGCGCCGCCGTCGAGCAGGTCGACCGCCGCCGTCACCTGCCCCTCCCGAACGCCCAGCTCCTCGGCGATGCGCTGGTTGATGCTTGCCAACGTCCACTACCTCACTTCAGGGGGTCGAACCCACCGGGATGGTCGGGACAGATTGTGCCCGGCGCCACTGACATCTGTCGCATCCGCCCACGCGTGTCAGGTCACGCCGCGGACGACTGCAGCGAGACACGTCGGTCGACGCGCAGACTCCACAGCTTCCAACTATTATTCTGATGAGAGAACAAAAGTTCTGATGCGGGAAGGATGATGGGAGCACGATGGACTGGGACCACCCCGAGCACGTGTTCGGGACCTCTCTCGAACCGGTGATCCTCCGGGTGCTCTGGCGGACGACGTCGAGCATGACCGGAGCCCAGGTGCACCGTCTTGCCGGCACAGGTTCGGACCAGGGGGTCCGCCGAGCCCTGGAAAGGCTGGTCAGATTCGGCATCGTGCAGTCGCGCCAGGCGGGGAGGGCCACCCTCTACTCACTGAACCGGGAACACCTGGCGTTCCCCGCGGTCGACGGCGCCTTCCGCGCGCTGCATCCTGGGGAGGCATTCCGGGGCATCGTGGCCGGCATCGTCACCGAGCACTTCCCGAGCGATCCGTCGGCCGTGTCGGTAGCCATGTTCGGTTCCGTCGCGCGCGGCGAGGCGCAGCTCGACTCCGACGTCGATCTGCTCGTCGTGGTTCCCGACTCGTACTCCGAACCTGCCCAGCGGGTAGCCGACGACCTGCGTGCGCTCGAACCGCGGATCGGCCAGTGGATCCAGGTGTATCTCACCGATCCGGATCGGCTCCGTCATGCCGTCGACACTCACGACCCCATCGTCCAGTCGTTCCGGGACGACTGCGAACAACTCCACGGACCAGACGTCCGCACCTACCTCCGAGGAACGCCATGAGCCCGAAGCATCCGCCACGCACCCGCTCGATGAGCCGCGGCGACGTCGCGGTCCGAGCCGCCACGGCGCGGAAGTACCAGGATGTCGCGGAGCTCGTCATGGGCGAGGACAGCGCCGAGCGCCATGTCGCAGCGGGCCTGGCCGTGCTGGCGGCCATCGCGGCATCGGATGCCATCTGCGGGGCGACGCTTCGGGAGTGCGCCAGGGACCAGGACCACTCGCGCGCCGCAGACCTCCTGGCCACGGTGGCCCCCGATGGGAAGGAGCTCTCCATGCGCCTGCGCAAGATCCTCGACGAGAAGTCCGCCGCCCACTACGGCACCTCGTTCCTGAGCCCTCAGCAGAGTGCCTACATGGTGAGGCATGCCCGCTCGCTCGTGGACTCCATGGAGGGCCACGTGCGCCGGCCCTGAACGGGCATCGGACTCCTTGCAAGTCCGGACGTGATCGCGACAGATACTGACCGAACCTGCAAACCGCCCAGGGAGGTCCTCGTGCAGTGTCGCGAGTCAGCCGTGCACCCCGTCACACGCCGTCGCAGGGGGGCCACCCGCCTCCGTGCGACGACATGGACGGCGGTCGTCACCGCCGCCGTCCTCGCTCTGACCGCCTGCGGCCCCGCGGCGGACGAGGGCCTGGAACGGTCCGACGCCACGCGCGTCGCCGTCACGGTCGCCGACGCCCCCGCGAGCGCCGACGCCGTCGCCGCGACCGAGGAGCTGGGCCTGCTCGCCCTGCGCGCGACCGCCGACCCGAAGGACAACGCCCTGGTCTCCCCCGTGTCCCTCGCGTTCGCGCTGGCCCTGCTCGCCGAGGGTGCGCGCGGCGAGACGGCGACGGCCCTGGACGCCGCGCTCGGTGCCTCGGGCGAGGAGCGCACCGCGGCCTACAACGCCCTGACCGCCGAGCTCACGGAGCACGACGGCGACCCCGGCGTCGCGCAGGACGACGACCTCCCCGACCGCCCGGTGCTGCACCTCGCGAACCAGGCCGTGCTCGACGACCAGCTCGCCGTCGAGCAGGACTACCTGGACGCGCTCGCGTCCGCGTTCGACGCCGGCGTGCAGCGCACCGACCTGGGCGCCGGCGCGGGCAA
The DNA here is from genome assembly GCF_055598465.1 of Promicromonospora sp. NPDC110617. Lineage (NCBI taxonomy): Bacteria > Bacillati > Actinomycetota > Actinomycetes > Micrococcales > Promicromonosporaceae > Promicromonospora > Promicromonospora sp. NPDC110617. The sequence continues at coordinate 1,664,418 of NZ_JBVKBM010000001.1, read as the reverse complement.
GGAGGTGCTGGACGCCTGGGTGAACCACCACACGGGCGGCCTGATCGAGAAGTCGGCGATCGAGCCCGACCCGATGCTGCGCCTGGTGCTGCAGAACGCGATCCTGCTCGCGGCCCGCTGGGACACGCCGTTCTCGGAGCACTCCACCAGCGACCAGGACTTCACCGGCCCCGACGGCACCGTGCCCGTCGAGACACTGCACGGCACCGAGTCCTGGGCGTACGCGGAGCACGACGGCTGGTCCGCCGTCCGCCTCCCCTACGGCGAGGCGTTCCACGCGGACGTACTCCTACCGCCGGAGGGCACCGACCCGGCGGACGTCGCGCCCGGGACGCTGACCGCCCTCACCACCACCCTGGACGCCGCGGCGCCCCAGCTCGTCGAGCTCGCCCTGCCGACCCTGAAGCTCGAACCGCCGACGCTGGACCTGGCCCCGGCGCTGGACGAGGCGGGCCTGGGCGGGCTGTACGACACTCCGGACCTCTCGGGCATCAGCACCACCGAGCGGCTGCGGGTGAGCCAGGTGATGCAGCAGGCCTCCCTGAGCCTGGACGAGGACGGGACGGTCGCGGCCGCCGTCACCGAGATCGGTGTCGAGACGAGCGGGGCCCCGGCGGGCGGGCCCGCCGTCCGCCTGACCGTGGACCGGCCCTACCTGCTGCGGATCGCCCACACCGAGACCCACCTCCCCCTGTTCCTGGCCGCCGTGCGCAGCCCGCAGCACTGAGCCGGGCCGGCCCGGGGGCGCGGACCATTGACCCGGGCATCCAGCGCCAGTAGCGTGCCCACGCAAACGGGAGAAACCGCACTTACTGCGACCTGATCCCCTGAGCACGAGGAGGTGCTTGATGGCACTGTCGTTCCTCGACCGGGAGCACACGGTGGCAAAGCCCGGCTACAGCAGGTGGCTCATCCCGCCGGCCGCGCTCGCCATCCATCTGTGCATCGGCCAGGCCTACGCCACCAGCGTCTACAAGAGCGCGCTGGTCGCCCACTTCGAGACCAGCCTCACCGCGATCGGCGTCATCTTCTCGATCGCCATCGTCATGCTCGGCCTCTCGGCCGCGGTGCTGGGCACCTGGGTGGAGCGTGCGGGCCCTCGCGCCGCCATGTTCGCCTCGGCCTGCTTCTGGGCCTCCGGGTTCCTCATCGGGGCGGTCGGCATCGCGACGTCGCAGCTCTGGCTGGTCTACCTCGGGTACGGCTTCATCGGCGGCATCGGCCTCGGCATCGGCTACATCTCGCCGGTGTCCACGCTGATCAAGTGGTTCCCGGACCGGCCGGGCCTGGCCACGGGCATGGCGATCATGGGGTTCGGCGGCGGCGCGCTCATCGCCTCGCCGCTGTCCCGCCAGCTCATGGCCACCTACGACAGCGGTTACGACCCGTCCGACCCCACCTCCGTGGCCTCCGGCAGCGCCGTCACCGCGCTCTTCGTGACCCTCGGGATCGGGTACTTCCTGGTGATGATGCTGGGCGTGTTCACGGTGAAGGTGCCGCCGCCGGGCTGGGCGCCCGCCGGGTTCGACGCCGCGGCGGTCGCCGCCAAGCCGATGGTCTCGACCGCGAACGTCTCCGCGGCGAACGCCATCCGCACGCCGCAGTTCTGGTTCCTGTGGACCGTGCTGTTCTGCAACGTGACGGCGGGCATCGGCATCCTGGAGCAGGCCGCGCCCATGATCCAGGACTTCTTCCGCGAGGGCACCACCTCGTCGGTCGCGCCGACGACGGCGGCCGGGTTCGTCGCGTTCCTGTCCCTGTTCAACATGGCCGGCCGCTTCGTGTGGTCCTCCACGTCGGACTACATCGGGCGCAAGCCCACCTACGTCATGTACCTGGGCGTCGGGATGATCCTGTACGTGCTCCTGGCCACCGTCGGCCACACGTCCACGGCGATCTTCGTGCTGGTGGCGGCCGTGATCCTGTCGTTCTACGGCGGCGGCTTCGCCACCGTCCCCGCGTACCTGCGCGACCTGTTCGGCACCTATCAGGTGGGCGCGATCCACGGCCGCCTGCTCACCGCGTGGTCGGCCGCGGGCATCGCCGGCCCGCTCATCATCAACGGGTTCCTGGACGCGCAGGGCACGCCGGGCGAGCTGGTCGCCGCGGACTACCGGCCCGCGCTGTTCACCATGGTGGCCGTCCTCGCGGTCGGCTTCGTGGCCAACGCCCTGGTCCGCCCCGTCGCGGCGCGGTTCCACGAGCGGCCGGGGCAGACCGACGAGCTCGTCGAAGGGAAGGTGTGACCATGGTCGAGCAGACCCAGGAGCGGACGCCGGAGCAGCCGCGCAACCAGGTCCCGCGGCTGGTCCTCACCTGGCTCGTGGTGACCGTCCCGCTGGCCTACGGCCTGTTCCAGACGGTCCGGAGCGTCATCCCGCTGTTCACGGGCTGACCAGCCCCGCTGCCCGACGGCGACCGTCTCACCGCGCGCTCCCGGCCTCCAGCCCGCCGCGCACGGCGGCGAGGACCCGCGCGAGCTGCCCGAGGTCGCCGTCGGGCACACCGGTGCCCCGCAGCGCGTCGGCCGTCTCCCGGGCGAGGGTCGGGAGCATCTCGTCCAGCACCCGCCGCCCGGCCGGCGTGAGCTCCAGGAACGAGGACCGGCCGTCCTCGGGGTTGGCCTGCCTGCGCACCAGCCCGTCCCGCACCTGCCGGTCCACGCCCTTGCTGGCCGCGCCGACGGTGATCCCGAGACGCCGGACCACGTCGGACACCCGGCACCGCGGGACCGCGTCGACGGCGCGCAGCAGGTCGAACCGGCCGAGCCCGTGCCCGTGCGCGGCGCGCAGCCGCGCGTCCAGCAGCGTGTAGAGCCGGACCTCGACCCGGACGAGGTCGTCGAGCAGCCGCGCGCCGTCGAGGTCGCCCTCGTCGCGAGGAATAGATTCCGCGGAATCTTGTTTGGCTTCCATGGAATCTATCTTCGCGCACCGAGGGGAACCATGGACCAGAACTCGCTCGCCGAGCTCCGTACCTTCTACACGTCGTTCGGCCGGCTCCCGCTGCCGGAGGGCACCCGCGTGGCCGGGACGACGCTCGGCGCTGTCCCGGCACTGGACGTCACCGTGCCGCAGGCCGCCGACGACGCCGGCGTGCTGCTCTACCTGCACGGCGGCGGCTACGTGATCGGCGACGCCCGCACGGGAGTCCCGCTGGCCGCCGCCCTCGCCGCCCGGGCGGGGCTCCGCGCCGTCGCGCCCGACTACCGCCTCGCCCCCGAGCACCCCTTCCCCGCGGCGGTCGACGACGGCCTGGCGGCCTACCGTGCCCTGCTGGCCGAGACCGACCCGGCACGCGTCGTCGTCGCGGGCGACTCGGCGGGCGGCGGCCTCGCCCTGGCCACGGTGCTGGCCGCCCGTGACGCCGGGCTCCCGCTGCCCGCCGCCGTCGTCACCTTCTCCGCCTGGCTCGACCTGACGCTGTCCGGCGCGAGCCTCACGGGCAAGGAGAGCGTCGACCCGATCTTCGACGCCGCCGACATCCGAGGGTATGCGGCCACCTACCTGCCCGACGGCGCCGACGCCCGCAACCCCCTGGCCAGCCCGGTGCTCGCCGACCTGCGCGGCCTGCCACCGCTCCTGCTCCAGGTGGGCTCCGCCGAGGTGCTGCTCGACGACAGCACCCTCCTGGCCGCCCGGGCCGCGGAGGCGGACGTCGAGGTGACGCTGGAGGTCTACCCGGGCAGCGCGCACGTCTTCCAGCACCACCACGCCACCGAGCCGACGGCGGCACGCGCCCTGGACACCGCCGCGGACTTCCTCGCCCGCCGGGTCGCGCCCGCCGCCACGGTTCAGCGCAGCCGGTCCGCCCGCGTGTAGACGTTCATCGAGTCGCCGCGCACGAAGCCCAGCAGGGTCAGGCCGCACTCCTCGGCCAGGTCCACCGCGAGGGTCGACGGCGCGGAGATCGCGGACAGCACCGGGATCCCGGCCCGCGCGGCCTTCTGCACCAGCTCGAACGACGCCCGCCCGCTGACCTGGAGCACCGTCCCGGCAGCGGGCAGGGCACCGTCGCGCAGGGCCGCGCCGACCACCTTGTCGACGGCGTTGTGCCGGCCCACGTCCTCGCGCACGTACAGGGGCTCGCCGTCGGCGGTGAACAGACCCGCGGCGTGCAGGCCGCCGGTCCGCTCGAAGGCCCGCTGGCGTTCCCGCAGCAGGTCGGGCAGGGCGGCGATCACGCCGGTCCCGACCGTGACGGCGTCGCTCGCGACGGGCCAGCGCAGCGCGGCCCGCACCTCCACCACGGTGTCCGACCCGCACACCCCGCACGCGCTCGTCGTCGCGAACGCCCGCTGCCGCGGCGGCTCGACGCCGGGCGCGAGCGCCACCTCGACCGTGTTGTCCTCGTCGGGGCACAGGCGCATGCCCGCGATGTCCTCGCGCGCCGTGACGGCCCCCTCCGAGACCAGCCAGCCGGCGACCAGGTCGAAGTCGTCGCCCGGGGTCCGCATGGTCACGGTGAGCGTGCTCCCGGCGGGTCGTGCGCCCGGCAGGACGCCGTCCGGCAGGGCACCCCCCACGGGGACGACGCCGCCCGCCGGCACGACCCCGCCCGCAACGGCGCCGAGCGGCCGCGCCCTGCCGACAAGATCGCCGGGCCCAACCAGCCGGACCATCAACGGTTCCTCGACGGCGAGCGTGTCGGGGCGCGCCGCGCGGGCACCCTCGCGGACGCGCACCACGCGCCGTCGGTCGGTGACGACTCCCATACCGCCAGTCTCGCACCTCTTCCGCCCACTTCCACGACCGATATGTCCATAGCCTTCGCAGGCGGATCACTCCGGCGTAGGGTCAGGAGAGTGACCGACGTGAGCGACGAGGCCCGCACCGACGCCCCCGAGAAGAGCCTGCGCATCGGGCCGCCCAAGACGGCGGCAGCCGGCGTGCCGGGGGTGGTCCACGGCCTGGCGCACGTCTTCGAGGAAGCCGGCGTGGGGCGCGGCCTGCGCACGCTGCCCCTGATCAACCAGCAGCGCGGCTTCGACTGCCCCGGCTGCGCCTGGCCGGAGCCGGGCAAGCCGCACCTGGCGGAGTTCTGCGAGAACGGCGCCAAGGCGGTGGCCGAGGAAGCGACCCGCAAGCGTGCGGACGCGGCCTTCTTCGCGGAGCACCCGATCTCGGAGCTGGCCACGTGGACCGACCACCGGCTCGGCAAGTCCGGCCGGATCACCGAGCCCATGCTGCGCGAGGAGGGCTCCGACCACTACCGGCCGGTCTCGTGGGACGAGGCGCTCGACCTGGTCGCCGGCGAGCTGCGCGGCCTGGACACCCCCGACGAGGCGGCGTTCTACACGTCCGGTCGTACCAGCAACGAGGCCGCGTTCCTCTACCAGCTCCTGGCGCGCAAGCTCGGCACGAACAACCTGCCCGACTGCTCGAACATGTGCCACGAGTCGTCCGGCACCGCCCTGGTCGAGACGCTGGGCATCGGCAAGGGCAGCGTGTCGCTGGAGGACATCACCGACCACGCCGACCTGATCGTCGTCGTCGGCCAGAATCCCGGGACCAACCACCCGCGCATGCTCACCGCGCTGGAGGAGGCCAAGGACCGGGGCGCGCGCATCGTGGCGATCAACCCGCTGCCCGAGGCCGGGCTGCAGACGTTCAAGAACCCGCAGCGCGTGCGCGGCGTCGTGGGGCAGGGCACCAAGCTCGCCGACCGGTTCCTCCAGGTGCGTCTGGCCGGCGACCTGGCCCTGTTCCAGGCGGTGAACCGCCTGCTGGTCGAGGCCGACGACGACGCGCGGACCGCCGGGCACGCGCCCGTGCTGGACCACGAGTTCATCGCCGAGCACACCTCGGGCTTCCCGGAGGCGGTGGCCGCCTGGCGCGCCGTCGACCAGGCGGACGTCGAGCGAGCCACGGGCCTGGACTGGGCGGAGATCGAGGCGTTCGTCGACGACGTGAAGGCCGCCGACCGCATCATCGTCTGCTGGGCGATGGGGCTCACCCAGCACAAGCAGGCCGTGGCGACCATCCGTGAGGTCGTGAGCTTCCTGCTGCTGCGCGGCAACGTCGGCCGCCCGGGCGCGGGTGCCTGCCCCGTGCGCGGCCACAGCAACGTGCAGGGCGACCGCACCATGGGCATCTGGGAGCGGCCCACCGAGGTGTTCCTGGACGCGCTGGCCACGGAGTTCGGCTTCGAGCCGCCCCGCGCCCACGGGTACGACGTCGTCGACACGGTCCGGGCCCTGCGCGACGGGCAGCTCAAGGTCTTCATGGCGGTGGGCGGCAACTTCGCCGCGGCGACGCCGGACAGCGCCGTCACCGAGGCCGCGCTGCGCGAGGTGCCGCTCACGGTGCACGTCTCGACCAAGCTGAACCGCTCGCACGTCCTGCCCGGCAAGCGGTCGCTGGTGCTGCCCTGCTTCGGCCGCACGGAGCGCGACATGACGGGCGGGCGCGAGCAGGTGGTCACCGTCGAGGACTCCATGAGCGTGGTGCACACGTCCCGCGGCCGGCTGGCCCCGGTCTCGGACGCCCTGCGCAGCGAGACGGCGATCCTCTGCGACCTGGCCCGGCGCGTGCTCGGCCCGCAGGACCCCACGCCCTGGGAGGAGTTCGCGGCCGACTACTCCCGGATCCGCGACTCGATCTCCCGCGTGGTCCCCGGCTTCGAGGACTTCGACCGGCGGGTCGCCGAGCCCGGCGGATTCGTGCTGCCCCACCCGCCCCGCGACGCCCGCCTCTTCCCGACGACGACGGGCAAGGCCAACTTCACGGTCAACGACCTCGAGATCGTCGACGTGCCGCCGGGCCGGCTGCTGCTGCAGACCGTGCGCTCGCACGACCAGTTCAACACCACGGTCTACGGCCTCGACGACCGGTACCGGGGCGTGAAGAACGGGCGGCGCGTCGTGTTCGTGCACCCGGACGACCTGGCTTCGAGCGGTGTGGCCGACGGCGACACGGTGAACCTGGTCAGCGAGTGGCCCGGGGCCGACGGCGTGGTCGGCGAGCGCCGGGCGGAGGGCTTCCGCGCCATCTCCTTCCCGACGGCGCGCGGCTGCGCCGCGGCGTACTTCCCGGAGACGAACGTGCTGGTCCCCCTGGACCACACGGCGGACCAGAGCAACACCCCGGCGTCCAAGTCGGTGGTCATCCGCCTCGAACCCTCTCGCTGAGTGCTGGGTATCTGCGGTCTTTCGTGTGCCGGGAGCGCAGATGTCCAGCACTCAACTCGGAGGTGAGGCGCGTCAGGGGGTGAGGCGGAAGACCGGCCAGCCGATCTCGGTCCGCCACGCTGCCGGGTCCGGGGTGTCGGCCGGGGTGACCAGGTACGTCTCGTGCACGGGGCCGTCCACCGCGAGGGCGTGGTCGACCACCCAGGCGCCGAGCCGCCCGTAGGTGACGTCGATGTCGTGGTGCGGGCCGTGGTGGACGACGGTCGCCAGCTCCGCGGCGGGCAGCTCCACCGGCCGGACCCGGCCGCGCTCCGGCGGGTCCGCCACGGGCCGGTGGACCAGCACGAACCCGCGGCCGTCGCGGAACAGCTCGTTGGCGTACCGCCCGCCGGCGGGTCCCAGCCGCTCGTGCCCGACGACGGCGGCGTCCAGCTCGGCCATGGCGTCGGAGTACCAGGTCAGCACCTCGTCGTGCCCGACGACGCCGGTGATCGCGGCGACCAGGCGGGCCGGGTCAGCGCGCACCACGACGTCGGGCGGCCGGGCCGGGCCGAGGAGCTGGCGCAACGAGGCGACGGCGGTGCGCGTCCGGTCCAGCTCGGCCTCCAGCCGGCGCAGGTGCCCGGCGACCAGCTCGGCGCGCTCGCCGGCGTCCGGCGCGTCGAGGATCTGCCGCACCTCCGCGAGCGGGACGTCGAGCTCGCGCAGCCGGTGGATCACCTGCGCCTGCGGGATCTGCGCGGCCGTGTAGTACCGGTAGCCGCTGAAGGGGTCCACCCGGTCCGGCTCCAGCAGGCCGGACTCGTGGTAGCGGCGCAGGGTCCGGACGCTCAGGTGGGTGAGCTCGGCGAACTCGCCGATCGTCAGGCCTCGGGTCACGGCACCACTGGTCACGGCACCACTGTGCACCCTGCCCGGGCATCTCGCGGCGGGTGTTGACCCTCTCCCTGCGGGAGACTCCAGCCTGGGGACATGGACCAAGGAACCACACCGCACAGCACCACCGACCTGCCCGCCGTCCTGACCGCGCACCTCGCGGCACACGAGGCCCGCGACGCCGAGCGCGAGCTGGCCTGCTACGCCGACGACGCCGTCGTCACCGACGACGGCCGCACCTACCGCGGCCTGGCGGAGATCCGCACCTGGCTGTCGCAGGCCGCGAGCGAGTACACCTACACCAGCGAGCTCACCGCCGTCCGGCAGGACGCCGCCGACCGCTGGACCGCCGTCCGGCACCTGGAGGGCGACTTCCCGGGCGGGGTGGTCGACCTGCGCTACCGCTACACCCTGACGGGCGACCGCATCACAGACCTGACGATCGCCCCCTGACCCTCCGTGCTGAGTGCTGGGTATTCGCGCCTCTGCTGCCCCGAAGAGGGCGAATGTCCAGCACTCAACGACCGGGCGCGGACACGCCCGTGACATTGCCCCGTTCGTCGGCGGCGTAGCGGCCGGCGGAGAGCTCGATCAGCACGAGCTCGTTGCCGAACGGGTCGCCGGCGACCGCCACCCGTCCGACCGGGATGGCGGTCGGCCCGGACCTCCTCTCCCCGCCCGCGGCCTCGACCCGGGTGAGGGCGTCGTCGACGGAGTCGACCAGCAGGTCCACCTCGGGCTCGGGCCGCTCGACCTGCAGCACGATCTCCGCGTCGCTCTCCGGCAGGCGCAGGCCGGCCTGCGTGGCCGTACGCCAGATCAGCTCGTGACCCAGGCCCCCGCAGTAGAACTCGATGCCGAGGTCGAGCGTGGGCACCGGCACGCGGATGCAGTCGATCTTCTTGATCAGCGGCGCTTCCGTCATGCCTCCCACTATGCGACGTGGGCGTGCCCGCCCAGCCCACAGAACGGCCGGGAGTAGCCTGCAGCGCATGACCGAGGCGAAGCGGGCCGTCGTGGCGGGTTGGACCGGGTTCATCGGGCGGGCGCTCGTCGACGACCTCGTGGCGCGCGGCTACGACGTCGCCCGCGTCGGCCGCGGCGGACCCGACGTGCGGTGGTCCGACGACCCCGCGGCCCTCCGGGACGTGGTCGACGGCGCCGACCTGCTGGTCAACCTCGCCGGCAAGAGCGTGGGCTGCCGGTACACGGACCCGAACCGCGACGAGATCCTGCGGTCCCGGGTCGAGACCACCCGGCAGCTGCACGACGCCGTCACGGCCTCCGCCCGTCCGCCGCGGCTGTGGCTCAACGCGAGCACCGCCACGATCTACCGGTACGCGCTCGACCGGCCGCAGACCGAGGACGGCGGCGAGCTCGGCGCCGGGTTCTCCGTGGACGTCGCGCGGAGCTGGGAGCACGAGTTCTTCGCGGGGCGGCTGCCGGAGACCCGACGGGTCGCCCTGCGCATGGCGATCGTGCTCGGCGGCCCGGCGTCCGACATGCTCGCACGGCTGGCGCGGTTCGGCGTGGGCGGCCCGCAGCTCGACGGGTGGTGGTTCCAGCACCGCCGCTACCGCGGCATCGGCGACTCGCCGACGGGCGGCCCCGTGCCGGTGCACCACAGCGACGGACGGCAGAAGTTCTCGTGGATCCACGTGGACGACGTGCTGCGGGCCGTCCGGTTCCTGGAGCAGCACGAGGAGATCGCGGGGCCGGTCAACCTCGCCGCGCCGCACCCGGTCGACAACCGCACGCTGATGGCCGAGCTGCGCCGGGCGACCCGCATGCCGCTGGGCGTCCCGGCGCCGCGCTGGCTGCTGGAGCCTGCCGTATGGGTGCTGCGCAACGAGGCGGAGCTGGTGCTCAAGAGCCGCTGGGTGCTGCCCGAGCGGCTGACCGACGCGGGCTTCGCCTTCCGCTGGCCCGCGCTCGCCCCGGCGATCGACGACGTCGTCCGCCGCCGCTCCTGACCCCGCTGGCTGAGTGCTGGGTATTTGCGCTACTGGCACACATCTCAGGGCAAATACCCAGCACTCAACGAGCGGGTGACGGGCGGGAGAGCGCGTCAGGTCAGTGCGCCACCGCCTTCTCCGCGCCCGCGCCCGTGAGGGAGCGGACCTCCATCTCGGCGTACTTCTCCGGGTGCGACTGCTCCTTGCTCAGGTAGGTGCCGACGATGCCGAGCACGAACGCGAGCGGGATGGTCACGATGCCCGGGTTGTCGAGCGGGAACCAGTGGAAGTCGATGGCCGGGTTGCTGATCATCGACTTGCTGAGCCCGGTGACCGGGTCCGCGGGCTTCCCCGAGACCACCGGGGAGAAGATGATCAGGACGACGGTCGAGATGAGGCCGCCGTAGATGCTCCACAGCGCGCCCGACGTGTTGAACCGCTTCCAGAACAGCGAGTAGATGATGGTCGGCAGGTTCGCCGACGCCGCGACGCAGAACGCCAGCGCCACGAGGAACGCGATGTTCTGCCCGTTGGCGAAGATGCCACCGATGATCGCGATGATGCCGATCACCACCACGGTCCAGCGGGCCACCCGGACCTCGCCGTCGGGCGAGACCTGCCCCTTCTTGATGATCGAGGCGTAGATGTCGTGGGAGAAGCTCGCCGCCGCCGTGATCGTCAGGCCGGCGACGACCGCGAGGATGGTCGCGAAGGCGACCGCCGCGATGATGCCGAGCAGGATCTCGCCGCCGAGCTCGAACGCGAGCAGCGGTGCCGCCGAGTTCTGCCCGCCCGGCGCCGCGAGGATCGCCTCGGGGCCCACCAGCGCGCCGGCGCCGTACCCGAGCACCAGGGTGAACAGGTAGAAGATGCCGATCAGCCAGATCGCGACGACCACGGACTTGCGGGCCTCCTTGGCCGACGGCACCGTGTAGAAGCGCATGAGCACGTGCGGCAGGCCCGCGGTGCCGAGCACCAGCGCCAGCGCGAGCGAGAGGAAGTCGAGCTGCGACAGCGCCGTCGCGCCGTACTGGAGGCCCGGTTCGAGGATCGCCTCGCCGTTCTCCCCGGCCATGTTCACGGCCTCCTGCATGACGGCCGAGAGGCTGAAGCCGAAGCGCGCGAGCACCCAGATCGTCATGGCGCCGGCGCCCAGGATGAGCAGCGTCGCCTTGATGATCTGCACCCAGGTGGTGCCCTTCATGCCGCCCACCAGCACGTACAGGATCATCAGGGCGCCCACGACGGCGATGACCAGGCCCTGGCCCGCCTTGTCGGTGATGCCCAGCAGGAGGGCGACGAGGCCGCCCGCGCCCGCCATCTGCGCCAGGAGGTAGAAGAAGACGACCGCGAGCGTGGACAGCGCCGCCGCGAGCCGGATCGGCCGCTGCTTGAGGCGGAACGACAGGACGTCCGCCATCGTGAACTTGCCGGTGTTGCGCAGCAGCTCGGCGACCAGCAGCAGCGCGACGAGCCACGCGACGAGGAAGCCGATGGAGTACAGGAAGCCGTCGTACCCGTTGACGGCGATGGCGCCCGCGATGCCCAGGAAGCTCGCCGCGGACAGGTAGTCGCCCGCGATCGCGGTGCCGTTCTGCGTGCCCGTGAAGTTACGGCCGCCGGCGTAGAAGTCCGCGGCGCTCTTGTTCTGCCGGGAGACCCGGAAGACGACGACGAGCGTGACCACCACGAACGCCGCGAAGATACCGATGTTGACCCAGGTGTTGCCGACGTTCGTGGCCTCCGCCGCCATGACTGTCCCGTTCACAGCTCGCCCCCCTCGATCTCCTCGCGCAGGGCCTGCGCCCGGGCGTCGAACTTGTTGTTGGCCCACCGCGCGTACAGCGTGGTGATCACGAACGTCGACACGAACTGCAGCAGCCCGAAGATCAGCCCGACGGTGATGGTCCCGGACACGCGGATGCTCATGAACTCGTGCGCGTACGTGCTCATGAGGGCGTACAGGAGGTACCAGACGAGGAACAGCGCCGTCATCGGGAAGACGAAGTTCCGGAACGCCCTGCGCAGGCTCTGGAACTCGTCCGATCGCTCGACACGTTGGTAATCGGTTTCGGCAGGCCCTGCTGCCTGTACGTCACTCATGACGCCTCCATTGGCTCATGGGGGCGCGCGCTCTGCCGCGGCCCATGTGCGCATCTCGCACCCGGCCCAATGTGCCGTACCTCACACGCCGGGGGCAAACAGTTCAGACGGCGCGTTTCCTGACTTGACCAAGTCGTTACATTCGAACGGTATCTGCCACCCGCCCCGGGGAAGCACCTGGTCAGCGCGACGTCAGCGGCGCACGTACTCCAGGTCGGCGATGTCCCGCCCGGCGTCGTGCGCCTTGCGCTCGAACCCGGTCAGCACGCGGCGCTCGAACCGCGGCGCCAGTACGCCCGGGCCGTGTGCGTTGACGAGGTTCTCGTCGGCGTCCAGCACCTCGACCATCTGCTCGGCGTACTCGGCCCAGTCGGTCGCGAGGCGGAGGGTGCCGCCGGGCCGCAGCACACGCGCCGCGAGCGCCGCGAACTCCGCGGTGACCAGGCGTCGCTTGTGGTGGCGCGCCTTGTGCCACGGGTCGGGGAAGAACACCCAGAGCTCGTCCACCGAGCCGGCCGCGACGGTGGTCTCCAGCAGCTCGGCCGCGTTGGCCTGCACGAGCCGCAGGTTCGGCAGCCCGTCCTGCCCCAGGGCGGCCCCGGCCCGCTCGGCGCGCGCGATCGTGTGCACCAGCCCGGGCTGGTAGACCTCGACGGCGAGGTAGTCGCGCCCGGGATCGGTCGAGGCCGCCCCGACGACGGCGTCGCCCAGCCCCGAGCCGATCTCGACCACGAGCGGGGCGGTGCGCCCGAAGAGCGCCGCGGCGTCGAGCACGTACTCCGGGTGCACGGAGGTGCGGGCGATCGCTCGGGGCACGTCGAAGACGTAGGTGGCGCGGCGCTCGGCCCACAGGCGCTTCTGCTTGTCCGTGAGGCGGCCCGAGCGGCGCACGAACGACACCGGCTTGGTCCGGAACCCCGAGAGGTCGAGCGGGGTCTCGGTGTCCTGGCGCGCGGTGTCGGGCTGGGCGGAAGCGGGCTGACTCACGGGAAAAGCGTACGAGGTCGCGGGCGGGCGTTGCGTATCCGCACTGATTCACGGCCCGCCGTGCGGCCCCGCGAGTGCACGCGGCAGGCTGTCTCAAGCCGCCTCGGCCCCAGGCACCGAGGCGGCGCACCCCCCGCCCCCACGACCTCCGATCGGAAGCACCCATGACCGACCGCGCCCCCTGCTCGCGCGTCGAGCTCGACGGACGGCGGGTCGTCGTCGACCTCTCCGGCACGGACGCCGACCTGCTCGCCTCGATGGCGGCCCGGAGCGGCGTCCCCGGGCCGCAGCTCGTGCTCGGCTGGATCCGGCGCGGACTGCTCGACGGGCCGGCGCGGGACCCTCGCGCCTGGGACGGACCGGTCGACCGGGGCGCTCGGCTGGCGCGGGACGTCGAGGTCGCGCGCCAGGCCGACGAGGCCTTCGGGGACCTGTTCGGCAGTCCGGACCGCCCGGACTGAGAGGCACCCACCGGGACCCTGCCGCCCGGCCCCGTCACACCTGGTCGACCTCCGCCTCCAGCATCGCCACGGCCTCGGCAGCCTCCAGGTCCCGGACCAACACCCGGAGCGTGAGCCCGTCCGCGAGCGCCAGCAGCCGCCGGGCCTGCGTCAGCGCGTCGTCCGTGCTCGTGTCACGGTGCGCACGGATCAGCCGCACGCACTCGTCCTCCGCGCCCCGCCGCGCCTCGGCCAGCACCTGCCGGACAGCGGTGTCGTTGATCGACCTCGCCACATAGGCGTACCAGACACTGACGCCGATGCGTCCGGCGTCGTCCCGTGGGATCTGCTGGGTCATGACGTGCAGCAGCCGGTCGCGCGGGGCGGCGTCGGCGGTCTCCTGGTACCCGCCGTACGCCTGGTCCACGAGCGCGGTGCAGCCGGCCAGGACGAGGGCGTCCTTGGTGCCGAAGTAGTGCTGGATGCGCCCCATCGAGACGCCGGCCTCCGCGGCCACGTGGCGCAGGCTGACGCCCTCGATCCCGTGCTGGGCGACGACCAGCCAGAGAGCGAAGACGATCTCCCGGCGGCGCTCCTCGTGGTCCACGACTCTCGGCATGCGGCCAGGATAGCAATGCGATCGCACCGTTACCTGTTACGATGCAGGTGCATTGCAAAAGCCGCCCGCTCCGAGAGGACCTCCGATGCGCACCTCGATCACCGGCCCCAAGCGTCGCCGCTGGCCGACCGTCCTGCTGGCCGTCGTCGCGGTGGTCTCGACCAGCGGGCTGGCACTGCTCATCGCGGCGGGCGGCCCCGGCGTCGGCCACTTCCGCACGCCGGAGGCGCGCCAGGCCTACGAGGCCGCGTACGCCGACGCGCTGGGCCGCCTGCCCGAGCCGACCACGACGCACGACGTCGAGACGAGCTTCGGCACGGTCCGCGCCTACGCCTGGGTGCACCCCGACGCCGCCGACGCCCCGCCCGTGGTCCTGCTGCCGGGCCGGTCGGCCGCGACCCCGATGTGGGCCGACAACCTGCCCGACCTCGTCGAGCACCGCACCGTCTACGCCTTCGACACGCTCGGCGACACGGGCCTGTCGGAGCAGACGGTCGCGATGCGCGACGTCGGCGACGCCGCGCGCTGGGTGGACGAGGCGCTGGCCGGTCTCGACCTCGACCGGGTTCACCTCGTGGGGCACTCCCAGGGCGGCGGGCTGGCGGCGGCCGTGGCGGTGCGGCACCCGGACCGCCTGGCGAGCCTCACCCTGCTGGAGCCCGTCATGACGCTCGGCATGATGCCGCTCTCGGTCATCCTCACGACCATCCCGGTCTCGCTGCCGTTCTTCCCGGACTCGTGGCGCGAGTCCGCGCTGAACCGGATCGGCGGCGTGTCCGACGACGAGGTGGATCCCGACGACCCGCTGGCCCGGATGATCGCCGTCGGCTCCGCGAGCTACAGCTCGTCAGGGCTGCCGAACCCCAGCGTGCTGAGCGACGCGGAGCTGGAGGCGCTGCCGATGCCGGTGTACGTGGCGATCGCGAGCGACTCGTCGCTGGCCGGGGGCGAGGCGGCGGCCGAGAAGGCGAAGCTGATCCCGGACGCACAGGTCAAGATCTGGCCGGACACCACGCACTCGCTGCCGATGCAGGTGGCCCCGGCGCTGGACGCGGAGCTGGAGACGTTCTGGTCCGCGCACGAGTAGCTGGACGTCGGCGCCGGATGACCGAACGTAGGTGTAGTCGCACTCTGAGCGCTCAGAGTGCGACTACACCTACGTTCAGTGCCCACGGCGTCAGTCGGCCAGCCAGGGGGTCGGAGCGGCGTCAGCCCGCCAGCCGCTCCACGACCCACCACAGGGCCACCGCCGCGATCGCCGCGCAGCCCGCCAGCAGCGCCCAGCGGGCCGTGCGCGGGGCGCGGACCCGCAGTAGCACCAGCAGCGGGAACACCACCGCGATGATGCCGAGCTGCACCGCCTCGATGCCCACGTTGAACGACAGCAGCGACCACAACAGCGTCCACGACCACGCGGCGTCGATGCCGAGCGCCCCGGCGAACCCGACGCCGTGCACCAGCCCGAAGACGAACACCACGGGGAGCCGCCAGCGGTCCCAGGTGCCGTGCTCGTCGCGGGTCCCGGCCGGGGCGCGCCAGCGCAGGGCGTCCCGCACCGTGCCCGGCGCGGGGGCACCGCCCCACGCCTCACCCCGCAGCGCCGCCCCGCCCCGCCAGATCAGCACCAGGTCCACCACCGCCACCACCGCGATCGACGCAGCGATCACCGGTTCCACCACGATCGCCGGCACGGACACCACGCCGAGGGCCGCGAGCAGGAACGTCACCGAGTGCGCCACGGTGAACGCCGTGGCCGTCAGGACGACGTCGCGCAAGCGGCGCGCCCCGATCAGCAGCGCCAGCAGGAACAGCACGTGGTCGACGCCGAACAGCAGGTGCTCGCCGCCCAGCACGAAGAACTCCCCGACCTGCCGGAGCAGGCGGTGCTCCCCCGTCGTCAGGGTGGGCGACGCCGCGGTGAGCACCGCCGAGCCGTCCTCCTCGTCGAGCGAGTACCGGATGATCGTCTCGGTCGAGTGCACGAACGACTCGGCGTCCGGGAACAGCGCGCTGGAGACCTCGTGCACGCCCTCGGGCTCGCCGTCGCACGCGAACGTGTAGGTCAGGGAGGCGTAGGGCCGCTCCCCCCGCTCGACGACGTCGGCAGCGGAGAGCGCCGACGCACACGGCTCGCCGTCGTACGTGACCGCGAAGCGGTCGGTGACGTACCCGTCCACCTCGGCCTCGTGCTCGTCGAGCTGGGCGAGCTGGTCGTCGCGGCCGGTCGCCTCGTACGCCTCGGCCCGCAGCCAGGCGGACTTCATCAGCAGGTCGTACTCCAGGTCGAGCACCGCCACGACGTCCTGCCCGTCGCCCTCCGGACCGGAGGACGACGGCGCCGTGGTCACCTCGGCGTAGACGTCGCTGGTCGCGTCGTGCGCCGAGGCGACCTGCCCCACGGCGGGGCTGCTCAGTACTGCGAGCAGCCCCGCCAGGGCCAGCGGGCGGCGCAGTCTCAACGCCGCGCCGTGGTGAAGTACGCCGGCGACGCCGTCGTCGTGCCGCCCCCGGAGGTGCGGGCCGTGACGAACCAGGCGTACGTGCGGTCGGGCTTGAGGCCCGACCAGCGGACCGAGGCGACCTCACCGGAGGCCACGGTGTCGCGGCCGATCTCGTCCACCGGGTCGTACAGCACCACCGAGTCGGTGCTGAACGATGTGGTGCGGGAGGTCAGGTCGACCGGCAGCACCATGTTGTCCTCGAGCCCGTTGTAGCGGTGCTCGGTGTCGTACTCCGTGGCGCCGAACTCGCCCAGGAGCGGCGAGTAGGTGTCGATGGAGACCTCACCGCGGTCGACGTCGAACTGCAGCATGCGGAAGAACGAGGCGCCGAACTGGAGCTGGTCGGCCGGGTCGTACCCGCCGATCTCGGTCAGCCCGAGCTGGCCGGCGGACACCGTGTAGAACTGGTAGTCCGCGAGCAGCTCGACCACGCCGCCGCCGATGTCCCCGACCACGGGCGGGCGCACGTTGGTGCCCACGCCGTGCCGGTGCCCGGCGAGCACCATGAACACGTTCGGGTTGTCCTTGACGAGCAGGTTGTACAGCAGCGGCCCGTCCGACCCGCCGAAGTTGGCGCCGCGCCCGTCGGGCGACGCGGACGGCTCCAGGTAGTCGTGCGTGAGCAGGATGCCGTTGCGGCCGGAGTACCGGTCGAAGACCGACGCCGCCCACTCGGCCTCGTCGCGCGTCACGCCGTAGGACAGGCCCACGACCACGAAGTCCAGGCCGCCGGCCGAGAACAGGTCGTAGTGGTTCTCGTTCGAGCCGGGCTCCATGACGCCGCCGTAGGACGCGTCGGTCCAGTCCTCGGACAGCGCCTCGTACCGGTCCGGCCCGAAGTACTGGTCGTACAGCGTCGGGTCGGTGCCGGACTGGTTGTCGTGGTTGCCGGCGACCACGCCGTTCGGGATGCCCGCGGCGTCGATCCGGGCCTGCGCCTGCGACGCGAACTCGAACTCGCCGATGACCTGGTCCTCCATCTCGGGCGGGAACGCCCGGATGTTGTTCTCGACGATGTCGCCGGTGTGCGCCACGTAGGCGATCTTGCGCTCGTCGGCGTTGTCGACGATCCAGTCCATGACGCCGTTGTAGCCCTGCGCCCAGACGGCCCGCTCCTCGGCCGTCTCCTGCTCCACGGCGCCCTCGGTCAGGTACTGGGTGTCCGTGTAGTGCACCATCGAGAAGTCGTAGGCGTCCGGGTCGTCGAAGCGGTCCTTGTCACCGGCGTCGATGTCGTCGGCGAAGGGGTCCTCGCCCGTGACCATGGCGTGCACCGTGCCACGGTCCACGTAGTCGCGGGACACAGTGCCCTCCAGCACGGTGCCGCCCTCGACCGCGCCGCGCGCGGAGGCGACGACGTCCCACGTGTCGGTGTCCGGGTTCCAGGCCCGCAGGCTGACCAGGCGCGCCGGGTCGGCGGTGCCCTCCCAGCGCAGCACCGGCGCCTCGACGCGGCCGCGGACCGGCACGTCGAACCGCTGGTAGGTGACGTCGCCCGACGCCGGGGACGTGACCGACTTCCCGTCGCCCGGCTCCAGCGTCTTGGTGCTCAGCTTCTTCTGGCCGCGCACGTCCAGCGTGGTCGGCACGGCGCCCGTGCTGCCCTGCCACGCCTTGTTCGGGGTGAGGATCTCCGCGGCGGAGAAGCGCGCGGTGACGTCGCCGCCGTCGGGCGCGGCCACGGTCGCCTTCAGCGTGGCGGTGCGACCCACGTCCTGGGTGCCCGACGCCGGAGCGACGTCCGCCGGTACGTCCGGGATCCCGGCGCTCACGAAGTCGATCTCGTGCGTGACCTCGTTGCCGAGGCCGTCCGTCGCGGACACCGCGAGCGTGTGCGCGCCGGCGGTCAGACCCGGGCCGACCGGGTCGCCCACGGCGATCTTGGCACCGTCGAGCGTGACGTCCGGGCCCTGCACCACACCGGAGGCGTCCTCGACGACGACCGCGAGCGGCACCGTGAAGGTGAGCCGGTCGCCGTCCGCGGGGGTCGCGGACACCAGCGCCGGACCGGAGTTGTCGGTGAAGAGCGCGCGCGTGGCGGTCTCCCCCGTGGTCGAGGTCGCCGCGAGCTCGTGCTCGCCGTCCGGCAGGGTCGCCGTGTCGACGTCGGCGCGCAGGCCGCGCGCGGGGGCGTCGACCGTGAAGGTCAGCGTGACCTCGCGGAGCGCGGTGCCGCTGGAGCCGCAGGTGCCGTCGCCCATCGCGTAGGAGGGCTTGAGCCCGACGCCGGCCGCGGTGCCCGCGGCAGGGGTCAGCGCCAGGTTCGAGATCGTGAAGTCGTCGCGGTTGCAGTCGCCCGCGAAGGTGCCGGTGACCACCTTGACCGTGTTGTCGCCGGGGCGCAGCCACTCGTTGGGGATCGCGATGCTGGCGCGCTGGCTCGCGTACGAGCCGCCCATCGGCGTCTCGATGCCGTTGACGACCAGCAGGTTGGCGGCTCCGCCGTCGACGGCGTTCGAGCCGACGTTGAACGAGAAGGCCGCGTCGCCCGCGCCGAGCGTCTCGGTGGCCTCCACCGCGTCGCCGTCGACCGTGAGCTCCGCGGTGGCGCCGTCGCCGTCCGCCGGGCGGGCGCCCGTGACGGTGACCGTGCCACGGCTCAGCGTGCCGTCGACCGGCGAGAGGCGGGGCGCGCCGGCGGGCGCGTTGTTCACGCGGACCTGGTGCTTCGTCGAGTCGCCCGAGGCGGTGCGGGCCTCGATCGTGTGCGCGCCGTTGGTCAGCGTCGTGGTGTCGAGGTCCGCGCTGAGGCCGGTGGTGCCCTGCGGGTCGCCCTGGACGAAGAACGACAGCTCGGCGCGCAGCAGCAGGCTCGTGTTGCTGCCGCAGCTGCCGTCGCCGAACGAGTAGGTGTACTCGTTCTCCTCGCCGTCGGCGAGCTCGCCGAGGGGCTCCAGCGTGAAGTCCGACAGCACGAAGTCGTCGTAGTTGATGCCGCAGTCGGAGCTGATCGTGCCCACGACCACCTCGACCGTGTTCTCGCCGGTCACGAGGTACTCGTTGGGGACCTCCAGCTCGACGCGCTCGCTCACGGCGTCGGGCAGGTGGATCGGCTCCGAGCCGTTGACCGACACGTAGTTCTTGTACCGCGCCTCGGTCGAGTTGGTGCCGACCGTGTAGCCGAGCACCGAGGTGCCGAGGGTCTCCGTGGCGCCCGGGACGTCCTTGCCGTCGACGGTCAGGTGCGCGACGTCGTCCCCGGGCGCGACCGGCTCGGCCGCCACGGGCACGGTGCCCTCGAGGAACTCGCCGTCGTCGGGAGTGAGGATCGGGGCGCCCGACGTCGGGGCCTCCGGCTGGTGCGGCGCCGACGCCGTCGTGCCGGTGTCGGGACGAGCGGTGTCCGCGGGGGCGGCGGACGACGACGTCGCCGCCCAGCCCGTCATGGCGAGCGTGGCCGCCGTGACCGCCGCGACGAGACCGACCTGCTGCCGGCCCCGCTGTTTCCTGGTGACTGGCCGCATGGCCGTCCTCCCTGTGGTCCGTGAGAGATGGACGGCTCCGAGCACGCCCGGAGGACAAACCTGGACGGGCCGGGTGAACGGAACAGGTGCAGCAGGCAACAAGCGGACAAATTATGGGAGCTGGCTGGATCTACGCTCGGACCATGACGAACCACGACGCGGAGATCAGGCTGTGCTGCCTGCTGTGGGCGCAGCCCGGCCAGGAGGCGGGCCTCACGGCCTACGAGGACAAGGTGCTGGCGCTGGTCCCGGAGCACGGCGGCGCGGTGCTGCAGCGCGCGGCGTCCGACGGCGCGGACGGCCGGCCGCACGAGGTCCAGCTCTACCGGTTCGCCGGGCAGCGGGAGCTCGACGGGTACCTCGCCGATCCCCGCCGCACGGCACTGACGGAGGAGCGGGACCGGGTCGTGGCGCGCACCGAGCTGTTCCCGGTCGACCTGCTCTGACGAACCCTCGTACCGGAACGCCGAAGGCCCCCACCGTGGTGGGGGCCTTCGACATGTTGTGCGCCATCTAGGACTTGAACCTAGAACCCGCTGATTAAGAGTCAGCTGCTCTGCCAATTGAGCTAATGGCGCCTGCGACGGGAAGATTACCAGGACCTGGGGCCCTCGGCGCACCGATTTCTGCGCCTCACGAACGGCCGTGGTTCACCCTCCGCCGGAGGGCGTGAGGAAGCATTGGGGCCGTCGTGCTGGTGCGCCATCAGGGACTCGAACCCCGAACCCGCTGATTAAGAGTCAGCTGCTCTGCCTATTGAGCTAATGGCGCGCAACGGAGAGAAACACTACCAGGACCAGGGGCGTCACCGGTAACCGAACGAGCGGGCCCGCCCTGTGAACTGCACGACAGCCGGGCACTGAGCACGGACCTACAGGTAGAGGCCCGTCGAGCCGTCCGCCTCGTCGCTCTCGGCCACGCCGTGCACGTCGCGCTCGCGCAGCAGCACGTAGTCCGTGCCGGCCAGGTCCACCTCGGCGCGGTCCTCCGGGTCGAAGAGCACGCGGTCGCCGACGTCGACCTGACGCACGTGCTCGCCCTTCGCCACGACCGTCGCCCAGGCGAGCCGCTTGGGGCCGACGGCGGTCGCCGGGATCACCAGGCCCGCCGTCGACTGCCGTTCCGCCGAGTCCGTCTCGGGCTCGACCAAGAGCCGGTCGTGCAGCATGCGGATCGGGAGGTTTCCGGGCTTCGTCACGGAGTCGGTCACGGCGGAGGTGCTCACAGGACAACGCTACGCGACCGCCGAACGGGGTTGTCCACAGGTCGGGGTTGCGCGGCGCACGAGGAGCGCGGAGGGCGACTACCGTTACGGGCATGACGACTCGCCTCGAGCCCGGGGACAAGGCTCCCGACTTCACCCTCCCGACCGCCGACGGCGCCTCCGTCCGCCTCGCCGACCTGGCGAAGAGCACCGACAAGGGCGTCATCGTGTACTTCTACCCGGCCGCCGCGACGCCGGGGTGCACCAAGGAGGCGTGCGACTTCCGCGACTCCGAGGCGTCCCTCCTGGGCGCGGGCTACGCCGTCGTCGGCATCTCCCCCGACAAGGTCGCCAAGCTGGCCAAGTTCGCGCAGGACGAGACGCTGACGTTCCCGCTCGCGTCCGACGAGGACCACGCGACGCTGGAGGCGTACGGCGCCTGGGGCGAGAAGCAGAACTACGGCAAGACGTACGTGGGGGTGATCCGCTCCACGGTCGTGGTGAACCCGGACCTGACGGTCGCCGAGTCGTTCTACAACGTCAAGGCGACGGGCCACGTGGCCCGGATCCGCAAGGTGCTGGGGCTCGACTCCTAGTGGGATCGCCGGCCGACCTGCTCGACGTCGACTCCGAGCTCAGCGAGGCGGAACTCGCGACGCGCGCACGCGTGCGGGAGTTCGTGGACCGCCGGGTGCGCCCGAACATCGCCGGGTGGTTCGCCGACGCCCACTTCCCGCGCGAGCTCGTCCCCGAGCTGGGTGAGCTCGGGGTGCTCGGCATGCACCTGGACGGTTACGGCTGCGCCGGGCGGTCCGCCGTCGAGTACGGCCTGGCGGCGCAGGAGCTCGAGGCCGGCGACTCCGGTATCCGCACGTTCGTCTCGGTGCAGGGCTCGCTGGCGATGTCCGCGATCCACAAGCACGGCTCCGAGGCCCAGAAGCAGCAGTGGCTGCCGCGCATGGCGACGGGCGAGGTCGTGGGCTGCTTCGGGCTGACCGAGCCGGAGGCCGGCTCCGACCCGGCGAGCATGACCACGCGCGCCCGCTTCGAGCCCGGCACGGAGGGCGGCGACACCGGCGGGGAGTGGGTCCTGGACGGCGCCAAGCGCTGGATCGGCATGGCCTCGTTCGCGGACGTCGCGATCATCTGGGCCAAGGTCCGCGGGCCGCAGGACGACGGGAGCGAGCGCGACCGGGTGCGGGGATTCGTCGTACCGACGTCGACCCCGGGGTTCACCGCCGTCCCCATCGAGCCGAAGCTGTCGATGCGGGCGTCCGTGCAGTGCGACATCACGTTGGAGGGTGTGCGTCTGCCCGTGGACGCCCTCCTGCCCGAGCACCCGGGCCTGGCCGGGCCGTTCGCGTGCCTCGACGAGGCCCGTTACGGGATCGTCTGGGGCGCGGTGGGCGCGGCGCGGGACGCGTTCGAGGCGGCGCTGGCCTACGCGCAGGGCCGGGAGCAGTTCGGCACGCCGATCGCGGGCTTCCAGCTCACGCAGGCCAAGCTCGTCGACATGGCACTGGAGATCACCAAGGCCCAGCTGATGGCCCTGCGCCTGGGCCGGCTCAAGGACTCGGGGCGGCTGGCGGGACACATGATCTCGGCGGGCAAGCTGAACAACGCCCGCATCGCCATCGAGGTCTGCCGGACCGCCCGCACGATCCTGGGCGGCAACGGTGTCACACTCGACCACTCCCCCATGCGCCACGCCAGCAACCTGGAGTCGGTGCGCACCTACGAGGGCACGGACGAGGTGCACACGCTCGTGCTGGGACGACACCTCACGGGGCTCGCTGCGTTCCGCTGACCTGCACGCTCACCTGGCCGTAGACTGAGCGCCGCGCGCGAGTGGCGTAATTGGCAGCCGCGCCAGGTTTAGGTCCTGGTGTCTCCGGACGTGCGGGTTCGAGTCCCGCCTCGCGCACCCTCGGCACTTCACACCCCAGCGCAGGGGCGGTTCGTCTACGATCGCCCCGACATGACCCTCTCGCCCCGGCCCCGACCGCGCGCGACCGCCCAGCGGTCCGCGCTCGTGGTGCTGCTCCTCGCACTGGCCGGGCTGCTGGGCGTGACCACGCCGGGCACGGCGAGTGCGGCCACGGCGCCGGCCGCCGCCGTGGTGCAGCACCACGTCGACGTCCCGGACCGCGACGCGACCGGCCCGGGCAAGGTCACGGCCCGCGACCGGGTCACCCCGGCCGCCGACGACTGCCCGGCCCACGGGTCGCGGCACGGCGCGGAGACGCTGGGGCTGCTGAGCCTGCGCGCACCGCTGGGCACCGGGACCGAGCCGGCCGTCTGCGCGCCGTCGTACCGGGTCGCGGCGCCGGCGCCGGCCACCGCGGGGAACCGCGCGCCGCGCGCCCACACGCTGGCGTACGCGCTCGGGCACGACCCCCTGCTCTGGGGCATCAGCCGCACGTAGGCAGGGCGTCCGGCGGACGCCGTCGTCCGCCCACCACCGGCCGCCGGGCCCGACCCGGCCGCCGGCACGCCCTGCTCCCCGTGCACGCCCCCGTGACCCGTGAAGGAAAACCTGTGACCACGAAGCGCCCCGCTACCAAGCGCCCCGCGACCCGTCGTCTGACGCCCCGACTCATGTTGCAGCTCGTCCTCCTGGCCGGGGTGCTCGGCCTGATCGCGCTGCTGGTCGGGTTCATCCTGAGCTCCCGCCCCGGCGCCCCGGCCGGGGACGCCCAGGTCGTGCGCGAGAACAGCCACGTCCTGAGCCAGGCCGACGACGAGCAGGCGGTGCTCGTCGAGTTCCTCGACTTCGAGTGCGAGACGTGCCGCGCCTACTACCCCACCGTCGAGCAGCTCAAGGAGAAGTACGGCGAGGAGCTGACCGTGGTGCTCCGGTACTTCCCGATCCCCGCGCACGCCAACTCGGTCAACGCCGCCGTCGCGGTCGAGGCCGCCGCGGCGCAGGGCGCGCTGGAGCCCATGTACCAGCGGATGTACGAGTCGCAGGCCGAGTGGGGCGAGGTCCAGCAGTCCCAGGCCGAGGTCTTCCGGGGCTTCGCCCGGGACCTCGGCCTCGACCTGGACCGGTACGACGCCGCCGTGGCCGACCCGGCGACGGCGGAGCGCGTGCAGTACGACTTCGACGAGGGCCGGGCGCTCGGTGTCAGCGGCACCCCGACGTTCTTCCTGGACGGCGAGAAGCTCGAGACGCAGAGCCCTGCCGACCTGGTCGGGGCCGTCGAGTCGGCGCTCGGCCGGTAGCCGCACCGCGGGCGGGCCGCCAGGCCCGCCCGCCGCGTCAGTTCTGCTGCTGCGCGGCGATGTCCTTGCGGACCACGTCCATGTCGAGCCCCCGCACGGCCTCGACGACCTCGGCGAGGCCCTTGGCCGGCAGCGCGCCCGCCTGGCGGAACACGAGCACACCGTCACGGAACGCCATGAGCGTGGGGATGGACGTCACTTGTGCCGCGGCCGAGATGCCCGGGTTGGCGTCGGTGTCGATCTTCGCGTGCACGATGTCGTCGTTCTTGTCCGAGGAGGCCTCGAAGACGGGTCCGAACATCTTGCACGGCGGGCACCACGTGGCCCAGAAGTCCACGAGGACGATTCCGTTGTCGCTGACGGTCTTCTCGAACGTGGCGTCGGTGATGTCGACAGTTGCCATGTCACGCTTCCTTTCGTTGGGCGTCTACCAGGTAGAGCACAGCCCCACCCTCTGCTATTCCAGGAGCGGCGGTTCGGCGACCCGTGTCACATCCGGGTGTCCACGGGGCGGCGCGGGGTCAGGCACCGCAACGCCCGACCTGGTAGAAACGGACCCGTGACGGACACTGCCGACTACCCAGCCGACGATTTCTACCGCGAGCCTGCCCCGGTGTCGGGCTGGATGACCGACGAGGACCTCGCCGTCGTACGCGCGCAGCTCCCCCTCGTGTACGTCGACGCCGTACCGGTCCGGGTCGACGACTCGGGAGACGTGGTCGCCGTCGGGCTGCTGCTCCGGGTGAACCCGCAGGGTGCGATGACGCGCGCCCTGGTCTCCGGGCGCGTCATGTACCACGAGCGCCTCCGGGACGCGCTGCTGCGGCACATCGAGAAGGACCTCGGCCCCGTCGCGCTGCCGCAGGTGCCGCCGTCGCCCCAGCCGTTCACCGTCGCCGAGTACTTCCCCACGCCGGGGATCACCGCGTTCCACGACCCGCGCCAGCACGCCGTCTCGCTCGCGTACGTGGTGCCCGTCACCGGCGACTGCCGGCCGCAGCAGAACGCCCTCGACCTCGCCTGGCTCACGCCGGAGGAGGCCTGCGCGGACGACGTCCAGGCCGAGATGATGAACGGCCAGGGCATGCTGATCAAGCAGGCGATGGCCCACGTGGGCCGGCTGCCCTAGCAGACCCTGGCTGCCGGGTCACGGCTCCCGGCGGACGGCGGCGAAGCCGTCGAGCAGGGCGCCGAGCGTGAACTCGAACCGGTCCCGGGGTCCGTGCGCCCCGTCACGTGCAGCCTCGACGAGCAGCGGGTAGTCCCCCTCGGGCAGACCGGCCAGCCGGTCGGTCTGCCCTTGTTCGTGGTGCACCCCCGGCGCGCCGCCGGCCCCGGCATCGAGCGCGGCGTGCGTGAGGACCAGCCCGTTGATCGCGTAGACGACGTCGAGCGCCGGGCGCGGCGGGAACCCGGCCGCGCCCAGCGACTCGAGGAACGTCTCCATCTGCCGCAGGTTCCCGGCCGTCGTCGCTGGGCGCGACAGGACCAGCGGAACCAGGTTCGGGTGGGCGGTCAGGGCCGCCAGGCGGGTCCGCGCGTAGGTGCGCAGCCCGTTTCGCCAGTCGGCGGCGTCGAACCGTGGGTCCGGCTCCGCCGTCGCGAGCGCCTCGACCACCCCGTCGAGCAGCGCGTCCTTGGCGGGGAAGTGATGGTAGAGCGCCATCGCCTCCACCCCCAGCTCGGCGCCGAGCCTCCGCATCGACAGCGCGGCGAGCCCGTCACGGTCCGCGACACGCACGGCGGCAGTCAGGATCGCCCGGGCGGTAAGGCCCGCGTGCTGGCCACGAGTCCGGCTGGCGGTCATCGGGACTCCCTCGGAAATCGATAGACGTGTTGTACGTCGTAAAGGTATCGTCGCCGCGTTAGTTATACGACGTAAAACAACGCTCCCTCCGGAGAGGAACCCACCATGACGACTCGATACGCACGCCCGGCGACGGCGGCGCTCTACGTCGGGCTGGCCCTGACGGTCGCCGCGACGCTCGTCCTGTACGTCGACCGCACCGGGACAAACGTGCTCGCTGCGCACATCCAGGCCGGCTACCCGGCGTACGACCACGCACAGATCGACGCGGCGGCCACGACGTACCTGGTCTACCTGTCCGTCGTCGGCGCGCTCGGCGCACTCGGCTGGCTGGCCAGCATCTGGGCCACCGGCACCGGACGGCGGTGGGCGCGCTGGCTGGCGGCAGGCCTGTTCGTCGTCGGAACCAGCGTCGCCCTGTTCAACCTGCTGGTCACCGACACCTCCGGCGACACCGGCCTGCCCCCGCTGCTGGGCTGGGTCGGTCTGCTCCCTTGCCTGGCGGGACTCGTGGCGGTCGTGGCGCTGTGGCGCGGGCCCGCACGGGACCTGGCCACGGCTCGACGCGCCTAGGACAGGTCCAGGACCGGCCAGTCCTCCAGGTCGGCCCGCATGCGCCGGTCGTGCGTGGCGACGACGACGGCGCAGGGCGTGACCTGGAGGGCCCGGGTCAGCTCGTCCACGAGGTCGATCGACAGGTGGTTCGTCGGCTCGTCGAGCAGCAGCAGGTGCGGGGCGTGCAGCAGCGCCCGCGCCAGCTCGAACCGGCGGCGCTGGCCCGCGGACAGCTCGGCCAGCGGCCGGTCCAGGTCCTCCTCGCTGAGCAGCCCGAGGCCCGCGACCGGCACCACGTGGTCGGGGTCCAGCTCGTTCGAGGCGAGCAGCCGCAGCGCCTCGTCGGCGTAGGTCTCGAACCCGGTCCGCAGCCGGGCCTTGCCGATGATGGGCTCGCTCTCCTGGCCGACGACGCCGATCCGCGCGCCCGGCGCGACGGTGCGGCTCCCCCGGTCCAGGTCCAGCGCGCCGGCGAGCACCGCGAGCAGCGTCGACTTGCCGGTCCCGTTGGGCCCGACCACGAGCAGGCGGCCCGACGGCGGGATCGCGACCCGCGTGCCGGGCAGGTCGAGCCGGGCGGCGGCGTCGTCCCCGACGCGCGGCGAGCGGACCTCCACGACCGGGTTGCTGGGGTCCCATCCCGGGGACATCGCGGGCAGGTCGGGGAACCCCAGCTCGACCGGCGGCCTGGGCACCTCGATCGCCTCGGCCTCCAGCTTCTGGACCAGCCGGTCGGCGGCCTTGACGTGGATGCGGGCGCGGGTGGCCCGGCGGTGCTTCTGGGAGCCCTTGCCGGGGCGCCACTCGTCGGAGAGGCCCTCGTAGGACTCGTCGAGCCGCTCGGCCAGGGTCGCCGCACGCTTGCGCTCCGCCCGGTAGCGCTGGCGCCACCGGTGCAGCGCCTGGTTCTTGGCGAACCGGTAGGCCAGGTAGCCGGGCTGCCCGTAGAGCACGGGCTTGCCGTCCCACGACGGGTCGAGGTCGAGGATGGCGGTGGCGACGTCGTCGAGCAGCTCGCGGTCGTGCGTCACGAGCACCACGCCGCCACGCCACGCGACGAGCTCGCCCGTGAGGAACTCGATCGCGGAGTCGTCGAGGTGGTTGGTGGGTTCGTCGAGCAGCAGCAGGTCGGCGCGCTCCGCGAGGCGGCAGGCCAGCCGGACCCGGAACCGCTCCCCCACGCTGAGCTGGTCGAGCCGGCGAGCATGGTCGCGCGGCGCGCCCAGGCGCGTGAGGGCCACCTCGACGCGGCGGTCGGCATCCCAGACGGCGAGGTGCTCGGCGAGCGAGAGCGTGCGTTCGAGCACCGCCAGGTCGCCGGAGCCGTGGTCGAACGCCGCGGCGGCGGCCTCCAGCTCGGCGGCGGCGTTCCGCAGCCCGTCGAGCGTCCCGGCGACCAGGTCGCCGATGGTCTGCCCCGGCGCCGGGTGCAGCTCCTGCTCCACCAGCGCGACGGTGCCCTGGCGACGTACCTCGCCCGACTTGGGCAGCAGGTCGCCGGCCAGCAGGTGCAGCAGGGTGGACTTGCCCGAGCCGTTCTCGCCGACGACGCCGAGCCGCGTACCCGGCGACACGGAGAAGGAGACCCCGTCCATGACGGGCCGCCCGGGGTAGGCGAAACCGAGGTCCTGGGCGACGAGGTGCATCCGCCCAGCCTACGGGGACGCCCGCCGGGGCCCGAAGTCGACGGCCCTTTCCTTTACCCGCACCGAGCGCCCGCGCGACGATGTGCGCGATCCCGGCCCGCACCGTGACCTCTGGAGTGACGTGTCCTCGACCTCGTCCGCCGTCAAGCCCGCCCTGCGCGTGACCAACCTGCTCCTGGCTCCCGGGACCCGCACCCGCAGGGATCCGGACGCCGTGTTCGACCGGATGCTGGCACGTGCCTCACGCGGCCGCGCGCCGCTCAGCACCGAGAACGCCGCCGACCTGGATCACCTCCGGCTGGCCCTGCGCGCGTTCGCGGACTTCCCCGGCCTCAGCCCGCTCGGCTGGACGGCCGGCCAGGAACTGGTGCGCCTCCGGGTCCGGACCCGCGTGGTCGTGGGCGACCTCCGCGCCCGCCACCCCGAGGTGGCCGAGCAGCCGGTACCGGCCCCGGTGTTCGTGGTCGGCATGCCGCGCACGGGCACCACCCTGACGTACAACGTGCTGTCCCGGTCGCCCGCCCACCGCGGCCCCAAGCTCTGGGAGATGACCTACCCCGGCCTCGCCGTCGACGCCGCCACCGAGGCCGCGCTGATCCGGCGCACCCGGCGCAAGTTCGCCATGACGTCCCGGCTGAGCGACACGTGGGACACGATCCACCCCATGCACGCGGCGTCCGAGGAGGAGGACACGTTCATCCGGGCGCACTCGGAGATGCACGCCGCCGCCGTGCCCATGCCGCACTACCTGGACCGGCTCGCGAGCTTCGACGCCCGGCCGGACTACCGTTTCCTGCGCGACACGCTCCAGCTCCTGTCGTACGGCCGCCCCGAGCGACGGTGGGTGCTCAAGCACCCGGCCAACCTGTTCCACCTGGCCGCGATCCGGGACGTGTTCCCGGACGCCCGGTTCGTGTGGACCCACCGTGCTCCCGAGACCGCGGTGGCCTCGCTGTGCTCGCTGGCCGAGTCCGCCCAGCGCATCCACCGGCGGCCGCCCGCCGTGGACCTGGCGCGGATCGGCCCGGAATGGCTGGCCATCATGTCCCAGGGCGTGTCCCGTGCCCTGGCCCAGCGCGCCGAGCTGGGACCGGACGTCGTGGTCGATCTGCCCTACGACCAGCTCACCGGCGACCCCGGCGCCGCGCTGCCCGAGCTGTTCGAGCGGCTCGGCGCCCCCTGGGGCCCAGCCGACGAGGCGAACCTCGCCGCGGCCCTGGACGCGCCCCGGCACCCGCACCGGTACACCCTGGAGCGGTTCGGGCTGAACCCCGACGAGGTGCGGGCCGCGCTCGACGACTACGTGGCGTTCCTGCGGACCCTGCCCGCCCGCTGACGGGTGGGCACCTAGGATGCGCTGGTGAGCACTCCTCGAACTCCGGTCTGGCCGGCCGCCGTGGCCGACGCCGTCGCCGTCCTCGTCTTCACGGTCGTCGGCATCGCGTCGCACGACGGCTCGCTGGTCGCCGCCCTGGGTCGCGTGGTGTGGCCCTTCGCCCTGGCCGCCGCGATCGGCTGGGCCGTGAGCCGCGCGTGGCGGGACCCGGCGCGCCTCTGGCCCACCGGCGTGATCGTCTGGGCCGTCACCGTGCTCGGCGGCCTCGCGCTGCGCGGCCTCTCGGGCGGCGGGCTGGCGTGGTCGTTCGCGCTGGTCACCGCGATCTTCCTGGCGATCACGATGCTCGGCTGGCGCGGCCTGGTCGCGGGCATCCGCCGCGGCCAGGCCCGCGCGGCGGCCAGCTAGGCGCCCAGCACCTCGACGACCACCGGCGCCAGCGCGCGGAACGCCTTGCCGCGGTGGGAGATCGCGTTCTTCTCGTCCGCGGACAGCTCCGCGGCGGTCCGGACGCCGTCCACGACCAGGATCGGGTCGTAGCCGAACCCGTTGGCGCCGCGCGGCGCCGTGGCCAGCACGCCCCGCATCTCGCCGAGCCGCACCTCCTCACGCCCGTCGGGCGTGACCAGCGCGGCGGCGCACACGAAGCCGGCCTGGCGGTGCTCGGCGCGCACGTCGCCGAGCTGGCCGAGCAGCAGCTCCAGGTTGGCGAGGTCGTCCCCGTGCTTGCCGGCCCAGCGGGCCGAGAAGATGCCGGGCGCACCGCCCAGCACGTCGACGGCGAGGCCCGAGTCGTCGGCGACGGCGGGCAGACCGGTCGCCGCGCAGACCGCGCGGGCCTTGATCAGGGCGTTCTCGGCGAACGTCACGCCGTCCTCCACGGGCTCCGGTGCGCCCACCTCGCCCGAGGTGACCAGCTCGCCGTCGGGCAGGTCCAGGCCCGCCTCGGTGAGGATCGCGCGGAGCTCGGGGACCTTCTTGGCGTTGTGCGTGGCAAGGACGATCCGCGCGCTCACGCGAGCTCCTGCGCGAGGGCGTCCTGCTGGATCTTGGCGAGCTCGGCCGTGCCGCCCACCGCGAGGTCGAGCAGGGCGTCGAGCTCGGCGCGGTCGAACGGCGCGTGCTCCGCGGTGCCCTGCACCTCGATGAACTTGCCGCCGCCCGTGACCACCACGTTCATGTCGGTCTCGGCGCGCACGTCCTCCACGTAGGGCAGGTCGAGCATCGGGGTGCCGTCGATGATGCCCACCGAGACGGCGGCGACCGAGTCGGCGAGGACCTGCTTGCCGCCCTTGATGTGCCCGTGGCGGCGGCCCCACGCGATCGCGTCGGCGAGGGCCACATAGGCGCCGGTGATCGCGGCCGTGCGGGTGCCGCCGTCGGCCTGGAGCACGTCACAGTCCAGCACGATCGAGTTCTCGCCCAGCGCGCTCATGTCGACGACGGCGCGCAGCGAGCGGCCGATCAGGCGCGAGATCTCGTGCGTGCGACCCCCGATCTTGCCCTTCACGGACTCCCGCTGGCTGCGCTCGTTGGTGGCGCGCGGCAGCATCGCGTACTCGGCGGTGACCCAGCCCTCGCCCGAGCCCTTGCGCCAGCGCGGCACGCCCTCGGTGAACGAGGCGACGCACAGCACGCGCGTACGCCCGAACTCCACGAGCACCGAACCCTCGGCCTCGTCGAGCCATCCCCGGGTGATCTTCACGGGGCGGAGCTGGTCGGTGGCGCGCCCGTCGGCGCGCACGATCTCGTCGGTGCTGGAGGTCATGCGCCCAGCCTAGGTGGTGCGGGGCGTGATGATTTCGCGCTCCGGAAAGCAAGTCGCTGACCTGCCAGAACGTGTCGCGCGTCACGCACAGGGCGTGGCGCCGGTAACGGTTCCGACACGATGTCGTCGCTAGGCTTCACCCCGTGAACGACGCGCCCATCGGGATCTTCGACTCCGGCCTCGGCGGCCTCACGGTCGCGCGCGCCATCCTCGACCAGCTACCCAACGAGCAGGTCCGCTATCTCGGCGACACCGCCAACAGCCCGTACGGCCCCAAGCCGATCGCGGCCGTGCGCGCCATGGCCCTGGACGCCATGGACCGGCTCGTGGCGGACGGCGTGAAGATGCTGGTCATCGCCTGCAACACGGCGTCGTCCGCCATGATGCGCGACGCGCGCGAGCGGTACGAGCAGCGCCACGGCATCCCCGTGGTCGAGGTCATCCTGCCCGCGGCCCGGGCCGCGGTGACCGCCACCCGGACGGGCCGGATCGGCGTCATCGGTACGCGCACCACGGTGCAGTCGCGCGCGTACGACGACGCCTTCCACGTGACCCCCGGGCTGACGATCACGAGCCAGGCCTGCCCCGAGTTCGTGCGCTTCGTCGAGGAGGGCCGCACGTCGGGCCCGGAGGTGCAGAAGTTCGCGCACGAGTACCTCGACCCGGTCAAGGCGGCCGGCGTCGACACGCTCGTGCTCGGCTGCACGCACTACCCGCTGCTCGCGGGCGCCATCTCCTACGTCATGGGCGAGGACGTCACGCTGGTCTCCAGCGCCGACGAGACCGCGAAGGACGTGTACCGCACCCTCGTGGCGCACGACCTGGAGCGTTCGCCCGACGCCGGCGCCCCGGTGCACCGGTTCCTGACCACGGGCGACCCGGCGCCGTTCGGGCAGCTCGCCAGCCGGTTCCTCGGCCCCGAGGTCTCCCTCGTGGAGGCCGTCTGATGCGCCTCATCCCCCTGGGGGTCTCCGGCTCGTTCCCCGGCCCCGCGACGCCCGCGTCGTCGTACCTGGTGCAGGTCAGCGCGGCGGAGTCGGCCGCGGCCGGCTACGAGGCACGCGACTGGAACGTCCTGCTCGACCTCGGCAACGGCGCGTTCGGCGCGCTGCAGCAGCACGTCGACCCCCACACGCTCGACGCGGTGTCGATCTCGCACCTGCACCCCGACCACTGCGCGGACCTCGCGGGCCTCTACGTCTACCTGCGCTACCACCCCGAGCACGGGTCGCTGCGGGCCGGACGCCGGGACAAGCCCCTGCCGATCTACGGGCCGTCGACCGCCGAACGGCACGTCGCCCTGTCCTACGGGCTGAGCGACGGCGAGTCCATGGAGAACGACTTCGACTTCCGCTCCTGGGCCGACCACAAGCAGATCGAGGTCGGTCCGCTGACCATCGAGCCGTACCGCGTCTACCACCCGGTCGAGACGTACGGCGTGCGCGTCACCGGGCCGTCGTCGTCCGGCGGCACGACCACGCTCGCCTACACGGGCGACACCGACGCCTGCACCTCCGTGGTCGAGCTCGCGCGCGGTGCCGACCTGCTGCTCAGCGAGGCGGCGTTCCTGGAGGGGCGCGACGACGTCGTGGAGCGCGGGATCCATCTCACCGGGCACCGCGCCGGACAGGTGGCAACCGAGGCCGGCGCCCGCCGGCTGCTGCTCACGCACCTGCCCGTGTGGAACGACCCGGAGGACTCCCTGGCCGAGGCGCGCGCGACCTATACGGGCCCGGTCGACGTAGCGGTCCCGGGCGAGGTCTACGAGCTCTGACGTGTCAGACGTACAGGTCACCCGGGTGACCTGTACGTCTGACACGTGGGCGTGCGCTACGCCAGGGGGCGCCTGCCCCGCAGCTCGGCGAGCATGACGTCCATGAGGGTCTCCTGGGCGTAGCCCGCCGCGACGAACACCCCGGACCAGAACCGGCGGGCGGCGCGCCCGTCGGTGGCCACCGGGATCTCGCGGCCGGCCTGCCGGTCCCACATGATCTCGTCGGTGAGCTGCATGACCTGGTCGTCGGTCTTCAGGCCGAGCCGCTCGGCGATCACCAGCCGCACGTCCGTGAGCGCACCGGCGAACTGCTCCGCGTCCTCGCGCGGCACCCGCACCGGCGGCGGCGCGCCGTGCCGGCCCAGCGGCTCGGGGGCGTCCTCGCCCGACGGCAGGTCGAGCAGCGCGGCGAACGCCTCCAGCCGGTCCACCTTGGCCTGGGCGACGTCGTTCTGCGTGAGCCGGCGGAACTCGTCGGCGATGTCCGCGTCGTCCTTGCTCGCGTCCGGCAGGAGCCGCTGCGCCGCGGGATCCGTCGGCACGCGCCCCACGCCGGTCACCCCCGTGAGCCGGGCCAGGTCGGCGTCGGTCAGCTCGTCCGGCGCGAGGAGGCCGTTGGCCCAGGCCTGCCCCTTGCCCGGCGCGGGGTGCGACGACGGCCCCGGGTCGTCGGCGGCGAACAGGTCCAGGCCCGCCTCCTCGCGCAGCATCGCCGAGACGTCGCGTGCCACCTTGGCGAGGACGACGCGCTCCACCGGTTCGAACCGAGCCTCGTAACCCCGCCGCATGGCGCGGAACGGTGTCATGCGGCTCCCCGCGCGCCCGACTCCTGCAGCGTCGCCCACAACCCGAACCCGTGCATCGCTTGCACATCCACCTCCATGCGCTCGCGCCCACCACTGGACACGACTGCGCGACCGTTCTTGTGCACCTGCGTCATGAGTCGTTCCGCCTTGGCGCGTGGGTACCCGAAGTAGCTCTCGAACACGTACGTCACGTAGGACATCAGGTTCACCGGGTCGTTCCACACGATCGTCACCCACGGGTCGGCGATCCCGGAGGCGAGCGCCTCCTCGGTGTCCTCCTCGACGGCCGTCCCGGCTGACCCCAGGGGCGTGAGCAGCGGCAGCGGGGAAGTTGTCACAGGTCTCACTCTAGGCTGTTTCGTCCCCCGACTGGACACCCCTGTCAGAGATTCCCACCAAGTTGTCGCCGGGCTGTGACCTCAGTCGCGCAGGTCGTCGAGCCGGAGGTCCACGGTCGGGATCGCCGGGTCGCCCTTGGACAGCCGGCGGGCGCCGCGCGGCAGCTCGGCGCGCACCATCCCGTGGTTGATCGCGGCGTTCGCGACGCCGTACGGACCCACCCAGCGCGAGTCGACGGCGCCGTCCACGACCAGCGGTGCGAGCAGCGGCCGGAGGTCGTCGCTCTGCGGCGTCCACTCCGCCACCGCGGTGTCCGGGCCGGTCACCATGATCTCCTCGACGGCGTACCCGTCGCGGCCGTAGCGCCGTGCGGCGGCCTTGCGGCCGCCCACCGACGCCTTGTTCGCCGACGCCTTGGCCACCGGCTGCAGCACGCCCGACGCGTCGGCGCGGGCCACCAGCTTGTACACCATGCCGCAGGTCGGCGCGCCCGACCCGGTCACGAGCGACGTGCCGACACCGTAGACGTCCACCGGCGCGGCAGCCAGCGAGGCGATCGCGTACTCGTCGAGGTCCGAGGTGACGACGATCTTCGTGTCCCGCGCGCCGAGCGAGTCGAGCTGACGGCGGACCTCCCCCGCCAGTCCCCCGAGGTCGCCCGAGTCGAGGCGCACCGCGCCCAGCCCGGTGCCTGCCACCTCGACGGCGGTCGCCACGCCCTGCTTCACGTCGTAGGTGTCGACCAGCAGCGTGGTACCCGGGCCCAGCGAGGCGACCTGCGACTCGAAGGCCTCCCGCTCGCTGTCGTGCAGCAGGGTGAAGGCGTGCGCGGCGGTGCCGATGGTGTCCAGCCCGTACCGCATGCCGGCCTCGAGGTTGGACGTTCCGGCGAAGCCGCCGATGACCGCGGCCCGCGCCGCCGCGACGGCGGCCTGCTCGCTCGCCCGGCGGGAGCCCATCTCCAGGACGGGCCGGTTCCCGGCCGCGCTCGTCATGCGGGAGGCCGCCGACGCCACCGCCGAGTCGTAGTTCAGGATCGACAGGATCAGGGTCTCCAGCAGCACGGCCTCGGCGAACGACCCCTCGACCTGCAGCACGGGCGAGCCGGGGAAGAACACCTCGCCCTCGACGTAGCCCTGGATGGTCCCGGTGAAGCGGTAGTTCGCGAGGTAGTCGAGCGTCCTGCGGTCCACCACGGCGTTGTCCTGGAGGTAGGCCAGCTCGGCGTCCTCGAAGACGAAGTGTGGCAGCGCTTCCAGGACACGACCGGTGCCCGCCAGGACGCCGTAGCGCCGGCCTGCGGGCAGGCGTCGAGTGAACACCTCGAACACACAGTGCCGGTGGGCGGTGCCGTCGGCCAGCGCCGCCTGGAGCATGGTGAGCTCGTAGCGGTCGGTCAGCAGGGCGACCGACGGGCGTACCGCCGGAAGGGGTGCTGCGGGGAGCGGCCGCGGTTCACCGACACCGTTGTCGAGCGCAGGCCACGAGTCTGTGAGCGGAGCGCCGATGCTCCGAAGCTCGTCGGTCATGCACTCACGGTAGGCCAGAGAACTGGCCGGGGCCGGGCGAATACGGCCAGGACGGCCTCTTGTCTCACCATGCGGATCTTCTCGCTCCCGTCCTACTTCTGACCGACGAACCAGCGCCGGACCTGGGCCACGCGCGCCTCCAGCTGGTCCGCGGTCGCCAGGGGCACCTCGGGCCCGCCGCACTTGCGGCGCAGCTCGGTGTGGATGACGCCGTGCGGCTGCCCGCTGCGCTTGGCCCACGCCGAGACGAGCTTCGACAGCTCCTTGCGCAGCTCGCCCGCGCGGCGGTGCTCCTGCTCGGACCGTTCGTTCTCCACCTCGCGCGCGGTGGGGGCACCGCCACGCGCCTTGAGGTGGTCGGCCTGACGCTGCCGCAGCAGCGTCGCCACCTGGTCGGGCTCCAGGAGCCCGGGCAGGCCGAGGAAGTCCTGCTCCTCCGCGGAACCGAGGTCCGCGCTGGTACCGAACTCGCCGCCGTCGAACAGGACGCGGTCGAACGAGGCCTGGGCCTCCAGCGCCTGGAACGAGCCCAGCAGCTCGCTCGACGCCTTCTCCTCCTTGTTGGCCTCCGCGATCAGCGCGGCCTCGGGGTCGTACTCGATGCCCTGCTCCTCGGCCGTGCGCGGCCGGTCGAGCGCGTGGTCGCGCTCCTGCTCCATCGAGTTCGCCAGGTTCAGCAGCGGCGCGACGCTCGGCAGGAAGATCGACGCCGTCTCGCCACGCTTGCGGGCACGCACGAACCGGCCGATCGCCTGGGCGAAGAACAGCGGGGTCGAGGCGCTGGTGGCGTACACGCCGACGGCGAGGCGCGGCACGTCCACGCCCTCCGACACCATGCGGACCGCCACCATCCAGCGGTCCTCACCCTGCGCGTACTCCTCGATGCGCCCGGAGGCCCCCTCGTCGTCGGACAGGACGACGACGGGCCGCTTGCCGGTGATCTCCTGCAGGTGCGTGGCGTAGGCGCGCGCGTTGTCCTGGTCGGTCGCGATGACCAGGCCGCCGGCGTCGGGCACCGTGCGGCGCACCTCGGTGAGGCGCTTGTCCGCGGCCGCGAGCACAGACGGGATCCACTGCCCCTCGGGGTCCAGCGCGGTGCGCCAGGCCTGCCCGGTCATGTCCTTGGTCATGGCCTCGCCGAGGCGGGCGCTGACCTCGTCGCCCATCTTGGTGCGCCAGCGCATGTCGCCGGCGTAGGACAGGAACAGCACGGGGCGCACGACGTGGTCACGCAGCGCCTCGCCGTAGCCGTAGGTGTAGTCCGCCTTGGAGCGGCGGATGCCCTCGCGGTCGGCCTCGTACTGGACGAACGGGATGGCGGACGTGTCGCTGCGGAACGGGGTGCCGGTGAGCGCCAGGCGGCGCTCGGCGCCCTCGAACGCCTCACGGACGGCGTCGCCCCAGCTCAGGGCGTCACCGCCGTGGTGCACCTCGTCGAGGATCACCAGGGTGCGCGCCGCCTCCGTCCGAGCCCGGTGCAGCGCGGGCTTGGCCGCCACCTGCGCGTAGGTGAGCGCGACGCCGTCGTAGTGCGAGCCGTGCCGGCCCTGCGAGTTCTTGAAGGCCGGGTCGATGCGGATGCCGACGCGCGCGGCGGCGTCGGCCCACTGGGTCTTCAGGTGCTCGGTGGGGGCGACGACGGTGACCCGCCGGACGATGCCCTGCTCGAGGAGCTCGGTGGCGATGCGGAGCGCGAACGTCGTCTTGCCCGCGCCCGGGGTGGCGACGGCCAGGAAGTCCCGCGGGTTCGTCACGCGGTACTGCTCCAGGGCCTCCGCCTGCCAGGCGCGCAGACTCGACGCCGTACCCCAGGGGGCACGACGTGGAAAGGCAGGGCTGAGCGACGAAGCGGCCGCAGACGACGGTGTGTGGGGCAGCTGCTGCGGCTGGCTCGTCACTTGGTGGAGTCGCCCTCGCCGCCGTCCTGCGGATCGCGGAGACCGTCGTAGATCTCCTTGCACCGGGGACACACCGGGAACTTGCCCGGGTCACGCCCCGGCACCCAGACCTTGCCACAGAGCGCGATCACGGGCTTGCCGCTCATGGCGGACTGCATGATCTTCTCCTTGCGCACGTAGTGCGCGAAACGCTCGTGATCTCCCGGTTCCGTCTCCTCCCGGGTCTCCTCGCGCTCGAGGACGCTCGTGGCGCCCTGCGTCGCGGGGTCGTCCTGCGGGTTGGAGAGAGGTTCGGTCATGCGGACAAGTCTACGCGGGACCACCGACACCGATGCCGTCGGCACGCCCCCGCGACCACCCGTCCGGGCAACTCGTCCGCGGAAATCCTTGCGGTCGTGTCGGTGACGACGGATATAACTGTCCGCATGTCACATCCCCGCCCTGAGAGGAGCCTCACCCTGCCCGACGACGGCGCCGCCTCCGCGACCGACCTGATCCCTCGCGGCGCGCCCGACCCTGTCTGGCCCGACTTCGGCGACCACGACGAGGCCGCACGGCGCGCCGTCGCCGCGGTCGCCGCGATGCTCGGCCGTCCCGTCCCGGACCGCCCCAAGGAGCCCCGCTCGTCGAGCGAGTGGCTGGCCCGCCGGTGGGACGTCGACGAGAGCACGCTCGTCAACGTCTCCCGCGACATGTCGCGCACCCTGCAGCGGCTGCACGCCTACGCGCTCCAGCGCTGGGTGGACCGGTACCCCGGCGAGGTCGCCGTGTTCGGCCCCGGCGGAGCGCCGCAGCGCGCGGCGCTCGACCTCGGCGACGGCACCTCGGTGAGCGTGCCCGCCGTCGCCACGGTGCTGTTCCCGGCCGGGTCCGCCTACGACACGGCCGTCGCCGTCGAGGTGGCCTACCGCTACGGGACGCCCACGATCACCACCTTCACCCCGCCGGGCGGCCTCGCGCTGGCCGAGCGGGTGCTCGCGGACCTGACCCGCACGCTGGAGGCGGACCACCCGTACCGCGGCGGGGTGCTGTCAGCCAGGTCCGGGAACGGCACCGTCGAGCTGACCCCGGTCCGGCACACCGTCCAGGTGCGCGGCGACGTGGTGCTGCCCGCCGAGCTGTGGCGCGAGGTGGACCTGTTCTGCTCCAGCGTGACCACGCGCCGCGAGGCGCTGCGGGCGCTGGGCCACACCACGTCGCGCGGCCTGCTGCTGGCCGGCCGGCCCGGCGTCGGCAAGACGAAGCTCACGCGGGTCATCGCCACGGAGCTCGCCGGGCCGCTCACGGTGGTCCTCGTCACGGCCGAGGTGCTGCGCACCTGGATGACCGAGCTGTACGAGGAGATCCGGGGCCTCGGGGCGTGTCTCGTGGTGCTGGAGGAGATCGACTCGGTCGCCTCCAAGGGCTCGCGCGGCGACACGTCGTTCGCCGAGTTCCTCGACGCCCTGGACGGCACCCGCAGCTCCGACGACGTGCTGACCCTCGCCACCACGAACGACCCCGACGCGCTGGACCCGGCCGTGAAGCGCCCCGGGCGTTTCGACACCATCATCGAGGTGCCGCCGCCGGACCAGGCGGGGCGCACGGAGATCCTGCGGCTCTTCCTGCCGCCGGACTCCCCCGTCGACGTGGACCTGGTCGCGTCCTACCTCGACGGGGCCACGGGCGCCGACCTGCGCGAGGTGGCCCGCCGCTCCATCCTGGAGCACGGCCCCGACGGCCTCACGACCGGCCGGGTCGCCGACGTGGCGACGTCCGGCCGGTGGAAGCCCGCGCCGGTCGCGGGCAACTACCTCTGACGTGTCGGGCGCTCAGGTCACCCCGGGTGACCCGAGCGCCTGACACGTGCCTACAGGCCCTGCCAGGCCGGCTTGTCGGCGTAGGTCTGCCGGTAGTAGTCACCGAGCTGCAGGCGGGAGGCCGCCGCGTCGTCGACCAGCACGGTCGCGTGCGGGTGCAGCTGCATGATCGTGGCGGGCCACATCGCCGAGACGGGGCCCTCCACGAGCTGGTGGACCGCCTCGGCCTTGGCCCGCCCGGTGGCCAGCAGCACCAGGTGCCGCGCCGACATGATCGTGGCCAGCCCCTGGGTCAGGCAGTGCCGCGGCACGTCCTCGACCGACCCGCCGAAGAACCGCGCGTTGTCCTCCCGGGTCTGCTTCGTCAGGGTCTTGATGCGCGTGCGGGAGGCGAGCGAGGAGCCCGGCTCGTTGAACGCGATGTGCCCGTCCGTGCCGATCCCCAGGATCTGCAGGTCCACTCCCCCGGCGTCCGAGATCGCCTGCTCGTAGGCGGCGCACGCCGCGGGCAGGTCGTCGGCCAGACCGTCGGGACCCTGCACCGCGCCGGGCGCGAGGTCGACGCGGGAGGCGAACTCCTTCTCGATCACGTTGCGGTACCGCTCGGGGTGGTCGGCGCTCAGGCCGACGTACTCGTCGAGCATGAACGCCCGGGCCCGCGCGAACGAGAGCCCCTCCTTGTGCCGGGTGGCCAGCTCGTCGTACACCGCCAGCGGCGACGACCCGGTGGCCAGCCCCAGCACCGCCTCCGGGTTGCCGCGCAGCAGATCCTCCACGGCGTCCGCCGCCAGTCTCGCCAGCTCTGCCGCCGGCGCGATCACGACCTCCATCAGCTCCTCCTCCCGAGCACCGCGGCGCCCACCGCCGCGACCGGAACGTGCGTCGGCGCCAGCCTGACCCGCTCCGCCAGCTTCAGCGACCCGAGGAACGACGACACCTTGGCCTGCTCGCGCAGCGCGTCCTGCACCGCGTCCAGCAGCTCGGTGCCGAGCAGCGCCACGCCGCCGCCGAGCACGACGTGCCGCACGTCGGTGGCGAGCACCAGCAGGCGCACGGCGGACGCCGTCGCGGAAGCGAACCGGTCCTTGACCGCGATCGCCTCCTCGTCGCCGGCCCGCGCCGCCTCGAACAGCTCCACCGGGGCGGGCTTGCCGTACCGCGACGGCCACGCCGCCTCCAGCGCCTTGCCCGACGCGAACCGCTCCAGGCAGCCGCGCTGGCCGCACGGGCACTCCGGCCCGAGCGGGTCCACCGGGATGTGCCCGATCTCGCCGGCCGCGCCGCTCGCGCCGCGGCGCAGCTCGCCGTCCAGCACCAGGCCGGACGCGAGGCCCGTACCCAGGGCGAGGAACGCGAGGTCCTCGTGCTCGGGCGCCCGGCCGTCCTGGCCCGCCGAGCGCTCCAGCACGTGCGCGGCGCCGACGGCGGCCACGTTCAGGTCGTTCTCGACCACCACCGGCACGCCGCCCAGGGCCAGGGAGAGCAGGTCGGCGAGCGGCAGCTCGTCGTCGTGCACCCCCAGGTTGACCGCGTGCTTCACGGTGCCGGACACGTGGTCGACGATGCCGGGGATGCCCAGCCCGACGCCGACCACCGACGCGAGCGCCACCCCGCCGGACTCCACGACGTCCCGCACCGCCTGCGCCGCGCCGGCGACCAGGCCCTCGGCGCCGTGCACCGTGGAGCGGCGCACCGTGGCGACCACCTCGCCCGCCGGGTCGAGGAGCGCACCGAGGATCTTGGTGCCGCCGATGTCGAGGCCGACCGTGTACTCGGGCGCGCGCCCGGTCACCGACCGGGCGCCACCCTCCCGCTTGCCGACCTTTCCCATCCTGACCTTTCGCTTGCTCGACTCACCCGTGGAACTGCCACTTCCAGACTTCCGCCTACCGCCCATCAGCCCTTCACCGCGCCGGAGACCAGACCGCCGGTCATCCTGCCCTGCACGATCAGGAAGAAGACCACCGCGGGGATGGCGATGAGCACCGAGGCCGCCATGACCGCTCCCCAGTTGGTGGCCTGCGTGGCCTGCACGAACGTGCGCAGCCAGAGCGGCAGGGTCATCGCCTCCGGCCGCTGCATGATCACGAGCGCCGTGACGAACTCGTTCCACGCCTGGATGAAGGCGAACACCCCGGTGGCCACCAGGCCCGGCGCGAGCAGCGGGAACGTGACCCGCCAGAAGGCGCCGGCCCGGGAACAGCCGTCGATCATCGCCGCCTCCTCCAGCTCCTTGGGTACACCGTTCACGAAGCCACGCAGTGTCCAGATCGTGAACGGCAGGACACCCGCCGTGTACACGAGCGTCAGACCGATGATCGTGTTCAGGAGCTGCCAGCCGTCGATGATCCGGAACATCGAGATGATCATCGCCTCTCCGGGGATCATCTGGACGACGAGGATCAGCACGATGAAGGTGCGACGGCCCTTGAACTGGAACCGGGTGAGGGCGAGCGAGGCCACGAAGCCGACGACCAGGACGATCACCAGGGTCAGGAACGTGGTCCCGATCGAGTTCAGCACGGCCGGCGCGAACGGTGCCCGCGGGCTGAAGATCGCCGCCCGGTAGTTGTCCAGGGTGAACACGTCCGGCGTCGGGAAGAACGCCAGGTTCTCGCCGCGGATCCGGTTGTTCGGCAGGAACGAGGTGTTGATCATCCAGTACACGGGGAAGGCCGAGAGCACGAAGACGAACACGGCGATCACGCCGAACCCGGTGTCGGCGAGTCGCTTGCGGATCTTGATCACAGCTCTTCCTCCCGCAGCGTGCGCCGCACATAGGGGTAGGCGATGGCCAGCATGACGATCACGAAGATGACGCCGATCGCGCTCGCCAGGCCGTAGTGCCCCTGGGCCATACCTGTCTGGTAGATGTAGACGCCGATCGTGCTGGTCAGCTCACGGTCACCGCCGATGTCCTGCAGCACGAAGACCTGCGTGAAGAGCTTCAGGTCCCAGATCATCGAGAGCACCACGAGCACCGTGACGATGGCGCGCACGTAGGGCAGCTGGATGAGCCGGAAGCGCTGGAACGCGCTCGCGCCGTCGAGCTGCGCGGCCTCGATGACCTCTTCCGGGATCTGCGTCAGGCCGGCGTAGAGCGTGAACGCGACGAACGGCACGGCACCCCACACGACGATGCACGTCACGATCACGAAGAAGGACAGCGGGTCGAGCAGCCAGGAGTAGCCGAACCACCGGTCCCCGGTGATCTTGGTGAGCAGGTTGTTGACCACGCCGTACTGCGTGTCGAAGAGCCAGCCCCAGACGGTGGTCGCGGCCAGCGACGGCATGGCCCAGGCCAGCAGCAGGCCGACCGAGACCAGGAGCCGCAGGCCCTTGCCGACCCGCATCATGAGCAGGGCCACGAGCATGCCGAGCGCGATCGTGACGACCACCAGGACGACCATGAGCACGAAGCTGCGGCCCAGCACGGTCCAGAAGCCGTCGACGTCGGTCAGGATCGTCGTGTAGTTGTCGAACCCGACCCACTCGGCGGGCAGGCCCATCAGCTGGGCCCGCTCGTACTCCTGGAACGACATCACGACCAGGCGGACGAGGGGGAAGCCGGTCAGCACGCCGAGGATGACCATCGCGGCCGACAGCAGGAGCCAGGGCAGGTACGGGGGCCGGCGCTTGCGCCGGATCTCTTGGCGCGGTGGCGCCGGGGCATCGAGAAGTGTGGAGCTCATGTCCTGTCTTCCTCTGAGGCGGCCGACTGCCGCTCCACTGGAAGAGCAGCCGCGGGCATCAGGCGGGCAGTGGTGTCCCGTCCCGCCCGGGCTCTGAGCGGCGCCGGGCGGGACGGGAAGTCGTGCTGACCGGGTGGTCAGCTGTTGAGGATCTCCTCGATGTCCGCGTCGAGCTTCTCGGCCACGGTCTTGACGTCGTCGCCGGCGGCGATCCGCGAGAACGCGGTCTGCAGCAGCGTCTTGGACTCGACGTCGGCCCACTTCGGGGAGGCCGGCGTGAGCTTCGCGTTGGCGGCGGCCTCGGCAGCGGCCTTGCCGATCGACGTCGACTGGTCGACCTGCTCGAAGAGCGAGGTCTTGGCCGGGAACAGGCCGATGCCGGCGAGGATGGACTGGTACTCGTCGCTGAGCAGGATCTCGTAGGCGCTCATCGCGAGGTCAGGACGCGCGGACTTCTGCGCGATGGCGATGTTCGAGCCGCCGGCGAACACCTGCGCGGCGCCGCCGTCCTTGCCCGGCAGGGCGATGCCCTGGAGGTCCGAGCCGTAGGTGGAGGCGCAGCCGGGCACACCGTCCGGGTCCTCCGGCTTCTCGGGCGCGTTGATGGACCACTGGATCCAGCTCGGCGCCGAGAGGAAGGCGACCTTGCCCTCGCAGAACGGCACCTGCAGGTCGGTCTCCTGGGCGTCGGACGGGGCGTTGTTGCCCTTGGTCATGATCGTCTGGATCTGCTCCAGGCCGGCAAGGCCACCCTCGGAGGAGAAGCCCGCGTCCCACGTGCCGTCCTCGGCCTGCTCGGCGATGTAGCCGCCGTTCTCCCAGATGAAGGGCAGGGCGTTGTACCAGTCCTGGCCGGGCCAGTAGACACCGGACAGGTCGTCGGTCTTCAGGTCGACGGCGGTCTCGACGTACTCGTCGAGCGTG
Organism: Promicromonospora sp. NPDC110617; assembly: GCF_055598465.1. Classification (NCBI taxonomy): domain Bacteria; kingdom Bacillati; phylum Actinomycetota; class Actinomycetes; order Micrococcales; family Promicromonosporaceae; genus Promicromonospora; species Promicromonospora sp. NPDC110617. The sequence goes on along the minus strand of NZ_JBVKBM010000001.1, from coordinate 1,620,042 downwards.
GTCGGCACCGGGGTGTCGCCCAGGACCTGCTCGGAGTAGAAGACCACGCGCGAGCCCGAGTAGTACGGCAGGGCGTAGTGCTTGCCGTCCCAGTCGCCGGCCTCGACGAAGCCCGGGAGCAGGTCGGAGCCGCCCAGGTTCTCGAACTCGTCGGCGGTGATCTCCCGGAAGTAGCCGTTCGAGGTGAACGCCGCGGCCTGGGTGTTGCCGATCTCGACCACGTCGGGGGCGTCAGAGCCGGCCAGCGCCGTCGTGTACTTGTCGACGAGGCCGTCCCAGGCCTGCTCCTCGATCGTGAGGGTGCTGCCCGGGTTCTCCTCCTCGAAGGTCTTCTTCAGGTAGTCGCGCGCCTCGGGGGGCGTGTCGGTACCGACGAGCCAGACCCGGACCTCGCCGGGGCCGGTCTCCTCGGGGGCGGCGGCACCGCCGGCGTTACCGCAGGCGCTGAGCGCGAGCGTCAGGGTGATCGCCGACGCCGCAGCGCCGACGAGACGGTTCTTGTTCACGTGTGGGTTCCTCCCAGGATACGACCGTGTGTCGCGGAACAAAGGGAAAGCTCGATGGGATGCCCACCGCCCACGCGTGCGCACTGATGCTCACGAGACCCCCAGCTGGGCGGAAAGCACGAGGACGGCGGCACCCGCCAGCACCACGTCCTCGTCGAGTGCGGCCATCCGCAGCTGCAGGCCGGTGTTGATGGCCGGCATGGTCCGCTGTCGGATGGTGTCCAGCGCAGCCTCGCGCAGGGGGCCGTCGAGCAGGTCGCGCGGACCGCTCAGCAGCACCTCCGTGAGGTTGAGCGCGCTGACGACCGGGGCGAGGGTCACGCCCAGCACCCGGCCTGCCGACGCCAGGGCGGCGTCGGAATCTTCTGGGCTCTTGTCCGCGACCGCGCGCCGCAGCGCCGGCACGGACAGCACCGTCTCGAGACAGCCCACACGACCGCAGGCGCACGGCTCGCCGTCGTCGACCACGGTGACGTGGCCGATCTCGCCGGCGGCGTCACGCTGGCCGTGCACCCGCACGCCGTCGACCACCACGCCCGCGCCGACGCCCGCACCCAGGGTGACCACCAGCATGCTGCCGGTCGCCCCGCCGTACGTGAACTCGCCGAGCGCGGCGGTGTTGGCGTCGTTCGCGACGTGCACGGGCAGGCCCAGGCGCTCGCCCAGGATCTCCGCCAGGGGCACGTCGTACCAGCCGCGGTTCGGCGCCTCGACGACGCGCCCGTCCAGGTCGATGATGCCGGGCGAGCCGACGCCGACGCCGATGACGGGGTGGCCGGCCGCCGCGACGAGCCGCCGGACGAACCGGGTGAGCAGGTCGACCAGCTCGTCGCCCGTGCGGCCGTCGATGTCGAGCTGCCGGCGCACCATGATCTCGCCGGTGAGGCTGAGCACCGCACCGCGCATGTGGCCGTGCTCGGTGAGGTCGACCGCCACGATCTGGTAGGCGTCCGTGCGCAGGCCCACCAGGATCGCAGGCTTGCCCACGCGCTGGCCGGGCCGCGTGCCCAGCTCCTCGACCAGGCCCTCGGTGATGAGCACCGAGACCAGGTCGGAGATCGTGACGCGGGTGAGCGAGGTGGCTCGTGCGAGGTCGGCCCGGGAGGTGGGCCCCTCGTGGAAGAGGTGCTGCAGCACCAGGGACCGGTTGTGCGCCCTGGCGTGCTCGGGGAGCACCTTGGACGTCGCGCGCAGCCGTGCCCCGAGCCCTCGCCCGGTGCCGCTGCGTTCTGTCGCCGTCGCCATGTTTGTTAGTAGACCTCCTTAACAGAGTCCCTGTCCATTGCCCGGTATGACCCGTAACAAGACTGTTACTTGGGTCACGCTGTTCCTGACGTGGGACGCACCCTGTTCGACGTGGACGGATTACTTCACGTGCCTGACGAAAGCGAGCCTGCCGCACGCGGGCGAGCGGGGCACGGCGTGACCGGAACGTGATCAAGAACCGTGCAAAACCGATGAAAAATCGGGTCACCAGGGCCACAAGTTCACAAAGGGATCACAGTTCTCAGGTGAGGCGGGTTCCGACACCGTCGGCCTCCTACGCTCGTCCCATGATGCGCAACCGGTCTGCCCTGGGGGACGCGGGCCCACCCGCGCGCCGACTAGTCCACGCACTGTTGGCAACGATCGTCGGGGGCACGCTCGCCGTGTCCCTGGCAGCATGCTCGGGCGGCGGAGCAGGGGACTCCAGCGGCTCCGAGGCGGCGACCGGTGGTGACGCCGCACGCAGCGAGATGGCCGTGCCCGACGCCGCGACCGACGCGGCCGCCGGCGCCATCGGCGTCGCCGAGGCCCGCGAGGAGGCCGTCGACCGCGAGCTCATCACCACCGGCAACGCGACGCTCGTCGTGGACGACCCGTTCGGCGCGGCCGAGCAGATCGCCGACCTGGTCGAGGACGCGGGCGGCCGCGTCGAGGCCCGGGACGAGCGGGCCGAGACCGCCGACGAGCTGGGCAGCGCGTCGATGACGCTCCGCATCCCCGCCGACCGCGTCTCGGCCACCCTGGACGCGCTCGACGAGCTCGGCGACGTGCGCGACCGCCACGTCGAGACGGTGGACGTGACCGGCACCGCACAGGACCTCGACGCCCGCATCGAGGCGCTCCGCACCTCGACCGACCGGCTGCGCGAGCTCATGGCCGACGCCGACCGCACCGCCGACCTCATCGAGATCGAGGCCGAGCTGGCGACGCGTCAGGCCGAGCTCGACTCGCGGGTGTCGGAGCGGAACCGGCTCTCGGACGAGGTGGCGATGTCCACCCTGCACGTCGAGATCGTCGCGGAGGGCACGCCGGCGGCGCAGGCCCGGCCCGGCGGGTTCCTCGGCGGCCTGTCCGCGGGGTGGAGCGCCCTGGTGAGCACGTTCAACGTGGTGGTCCTCGTGCTCGGCGCGATCACGCCGTGGCTCCTGCTGGCCGGCCTGGTCCTGCTGGCGGTGGTCGGTGTGCGCCGGCAGCTGGCCAAGGGTCGCTCCGGCGGCTCGGGCTCCCCCACCGCGGAGCCCGAGCCCGCTCCCGCGGAGTAGCCGAGGTCAGTCGGTGACCGCGAGCGCGTCGATCTCCACGAGCATCTCCTCGTGCGGGAGCCCGGTGAACACCGTGGTGCGGCTCGGCAGCACGCCGCCGGGGCAGTGCTTCGTCACGAACTCGCCGTACGCCTCGTTCATCTTTCCGAAGTCCTCGCGCTTGGTGAGGTAGACCCGCAGCATCACGACGTCGTCGAACGTCGCGCCGGCGGCCTCGACGACCGCCCGGACGTTCTCGAGCGTGCGGGTGGTCTGCGCGGCGACGTCGCCCAGGTGCACGTACGTGTTCGTCGTCGGGTCCATGGGGCCCTGCCCCGAGACCTGCACGAACGGTCCCTTGCGCACGCCCTGGTGGAAGGTGTGCGCGGGCGCCGGGGCGTCCGGCGTGGAGAGGGCGGTCTTCGCGGTCATGTGGTTCTCCTTGCGGTTCGGTGTTTCGGTCAGAAGCTCAGCGTGACCTGCTCGGCGACCTCGTCGCCGCGGGTCACCAGGGCGGTGCGGTACTTGTCGAGCGTGGTGCACGGGTGCGAGATGCCGAACCCGACCACGTCGCCGGGCCGGAGCGCGCCGTCAGCCGCACCGTCCGCTGCGGGGTCGAGGGACAGGTAGGCGTGCTGGTCGTTGAGCGCGGTCACGGCCACGCCGGACAGCTCGCGGGCGTCGCCGAGCCGCCCGTCGGCGTCGGCCGGGCGCACGACGAGCGGTGTCGGCAGGTCGATGTCGAACGAGACGTCGCGGCGACCCATCCCGCAGATGACCAGTCCGGGCTCGGGTGCGGACAGCACCGAGGCCCAGACCGTGATCGCGGGGCGCAGCGGTGCGGCGCCCAGCCGGGTCCACGGGTCGGTGCGCAGGTAGTGGCCGTGGTCGTGGGTCACGTAGGCGCCGGACCGGAGCATGACCCGGGTGGGCACGGCCCCGCCGTCCGCGGCTGTGAGCGGCTCCCCGAGCCGCCGGGTCACGACGTCGGCGAACGCGCTGCCGCCCGCGCTCAGCACGACGGGCCCGTCGACGAGGTCCGCGACCTGCGCCCCGGCGTCCCGCAGCCCGTCGCACCAGCGGCCGACCGCGGCCAGCTCGTCGGCGCTGGTGCCGCCCGCGACGGGTCCCTCGTAGCCGGCGACGCCGACCAGGCGCAGCCCGGCGTCGTGCACGCGGCGCGCGAGCGCCACGGCGTTCGCAACGGTGCGGACGCCGGTGCGGCCGCCCGGGACGCCGAGCTCGACGAGCACGCCGAGCCGCGCGGCGATCTCGGGGGCGGCGCCCGCGAACCCGGCGGCGAGCAGGTCGACACCGCGGTCGGAGTCGGCGTAGACCCAGACCTCGTCGGCGGTGCCGTCGCCCAGGGCGGTGCGCAGCCACGCGATCTCGCGGGGGTCGACGAGCTCGTTCGCGAGGAAGGCGCGCCGTCCGGCGCCGGGGAGGCCCCAGCCGAGCGCCGTGCGGAGCTGGGCGGGCGTGGCGACGGTGGCGCCCCACGCACCGGCGGCGACCTGCCGCTCCCAGATCTGGCGGGACATGTGGGTCTTGACGTGCGGGGCGTGCTCCACGCCCGCGGCGGCGAAGGCGCCCGCGACGGTGGCGATGTTGTGGTCGAGCGCCGGCTCGTCGAGGGTCAGCAGGGGCCAGGAGAACGAGGGGTCGTCGATGCGCAGCACGCCCCCATCTTGCCGTGCGCGCCGAGGTGCCGACGACCGGTCCGGCCGCTGAGCTGGTCGCCGATCCCCTTCGAGGCCCGACTTTCTCCGCTCTCAGGATCCCGAAAGCGGAGAAAGTCGGGCCTCGAGAGGGATCGTCACTCCCACGCGGCGGGCCGCAGGCCGGTCCCCGGCGTCGCGCCCGTGAGCGATCCGCCGGCGAGCACCGGCACTCCGGCCACCAGCACGTCCTCGATGCCGGTGGCGGGGGTGCGCGGCACCTCGTACGTCGCCTCGTCCTGGACCCGGCCGGGATCCACGAGCGCGAGGTCGGCCACGGCCCCGGGCACGAGCCGGCCGCGGCCGGCGAGGCCGAACCGCCGCGCCGCCCGGGCCGACAGGTGCTCGGCCGCGTCCCACCAGCTCCACGAGCCGCGGCGCACGTGCTCGTCGAGGAACCGCGCGAAGGCACCCCAGCCGCGGGGGTGCGGCCGGCCGCCCCGGTAGATCGCGTCGGATCCGGCGAGGTGCCCCTCGTCCCCGGCGAGCGTGCGGACCGACTCGGGCGAGTTGGTGGGCGGCTGCGCGAACACGCAGCTCGCGCGCAGCGCGGTGGTCGTGAGGATCTCGACCACGGTGTCGGGGGCCGAGCGCCCGAGCCGGGCGGCGACGTCGGGCAGGGTCAGACCCTCGGCCCACTCCATGCCGGGCACGGACGCGAAGGTGATGCGCGGCCAGAGGTCCGTGAGCCCGGCGAAGTGGTCGCCCAGGCGCCCGGCGAGGGCGGGGTCGCGCAGGGCGGCGACGGTCGCGGCGGCGTCGGCCACGGGGAGCCAGGTGGGCAGCGAGACCATCGACAGGATGGAGCAGCCGCGCAGGTAGGGGTAGGAGTCATAGGTCAGGTCGTGGCCCGCGGCGCGCGCCGCCCCGATGTGGTCCAGCAGCTCCCGCGCGGGGCCGTGCAGGTGCGACACGTGGGTGGCGACGCCGGACGCGCGGGCGATCCGCAGCAGCTCGTCCAGCCCGGCGACGCCCTTGTCCTCGTAGCCGCGCATGTGGCTGACGTGCGGCAGCCCGCGCGCGGCGACCACCTGGGCGAGCGCGATCAGCTCCCGCTCGTCGGCGTACGCGGCGGGAACGTACTCGAGGCCCGTCGACAGGCCGCAGGCGCCGTCGTCCAGGGCCTGCTCCAGCAGGCGCACCATCGCCGCGATCTCGTCGTCCGACGCCGGCCGCTGCGCCGCCCCCAGGACCCGGTGGCGGAGGGTGCCGTGCGGCGCGAGGTAGGCGACGTTCACGGGGACCGTGCGGTGGTAGGTCGTCAGGAGGTCGCCCACGGACCCGCCCGCGAACCCGGGGTGGTCGCCGTCGATCGCGGCGAAGTACGTGCTCGCCCACGCGTAGGTCGCGGGGTCGGACGGCGCGAAGGACACGCCGTCCTGGCCGGTCACGACCGTGGTGATGCCCTGGCGGAGCATCGCGAGCTGCACGTCCGGCTCGAAGACGGCGGCCTCGGCGTGGGTGTGCGCGTCGACGAAGCCGGGCAGGGCGACGCGGCCGTGTGCGTCGAGGGTCCGGGTGTCGGGCTCGGCGGCGTCGGGGGCGGCGGCGTCCTGGACAGCGGCGTCCGGGGCGGCGGCGTCCCGGACGGCGTCGTGCCGCGCGCCCACGCGGGTGATCGCCGCGATCCGGCCCCGCACGACGTGCAGGTCCAGGGGTTCGGACAGGGTCCCGTCGGGTTGCGGCAGACGGGCGCCGCGGACGTGCACGATGCCGGTCACGTGTCGCCCTCCGGGCTCCGCTCGTCGGCCCGGGCTTGCTCGTCCAACACGGTCTGCGCGTCCGACACGGTCTGCGCGTCCGACGCCGTCCGCTCGTCCGACGCGGCCTGCTCCGGAAGGTTCTCGACGCCGCCGTCCTCCCGCCAGCCGCCGAGCCCGGCCCAGCCCCCGACGGCGGTCTCGGCCGCGAGGTCCCGCGGGTAGCCCTGCACGCCGGGCCGGGTCTGCCAGGGGTGCGGACCCGCGAGCGGCCGGTACTCGACGCCGTACGCGTCGAGCCGCCGCAGGTGGTGCCGCTCCAGCCGGTCCAGGAACTCCTTCGACGCCGCCGAGCCCGGCTCGCGGTCGCCGCGCGGCGACCAGACGACCTCGGCGAACGCGGCCAGCCGCGGGTAGGTGGCGTAGTCGACGCGCCTCGCGCTGTCGAGATGCTCGGTCCACACCTGGGCCTGCGCCCCAAGCAGCCGCCCCTCTTCTCGTTGAGTGCTGGGTATCTGTGGGGTCGAGGCCTCCTGGGCCAGCACATACCCCGCACTCAGCGCGGGCGGGAGGGGGTCGAAGGAGTAGACGTCCTCGATCGTGCGCAGGAAGCCGACCGGGATGGGCTCGGCCGGGTGGTCGCCGGCGCGGTGGTCGAGGTAGACGGCCTGCTCGGGCGCCATCACGACGTCGTGCCCCGCCGCGAGCGCCGCGGCGCCCTGGGCGTAACCGCGCCAGGAGGTGACGATCACGTCGCGCGGCAGCAGGGGCGAGACGGCCTCGTCCCAGACGACGGCGCGGCGGCCGGCGGCGGACACGTGCTCCGCGAGGCGTGCGACGAACCAGCCGTGCAGCAGGCCGACGTCCACGGCGCCGCGCTGCCCTGAGCCTGTCGAAGGGTCGGGGGCGAACAGGCCCAGCGCCCGGGCCCGCTCGACGATCGCCGGCGACTCCCGCCAGAGCGTCGGCGGCACCTCGTCACCGCCGAGGCCGATCCAGGGCGCGTCGAAGACCTCCAGCACCTCGTCCAGCACGTGCCGGAAGAACGCGAGCGAACCCTCGGACGGGTCGAGCACGTCCTGGCTGATGCCCCAGGTGGTGCGCACGCCGCTGCGGTCCTTGCGCGTGCCGAGCTCGGGGTAGGCGGCGACCGCGGCCTCGACGTGGCCGGGCACGTCGATCTCGGGCACCACGGTGATGCCCCGGTCGCGGGCGTAGGCCACGATCTCGCGCAGGTCGTCCTGCGTGTAGAAGCCACCGTGCGGACGACCGTCGCGGGAGCCGGTGCGCCAGGTGCCGACGGTGGACTCGCGGCGCCACGCCCCGGTACGCGTCAGCTCGGGGTACCGGTCGATCTGCACGCGCCAGCCCTGGTCGTCCGTGAGGTGGAGCTGCAGCACGTTGAGCCGGTGGGCGGCCGCGAGGTCGACGAACCGCAGCACGTCGTGCTTGGGCAGGAAGTGGCGGGCGACGTCGAGCAGCACGCCACGCCACTCGAACCGGGGATGGTCCTCGATGCGCACGAGCGGGAGCACCGGTACTGGCGACGCTCCCCGGTAGTCCGCGGGCGCCCGGCGGAAGGCCGCCGGACCGGCGAGCTGGCGCAGGGTCTGCGTGGCGGCGTGGGCGCCGGCGAGGTCGGCGGCCTCGACGCGCACGGTCCCGGGCGCTGCGCCCGGCTCGCCGCGCTCGGACGACGCGGCGGTGCCCGACGGCGCCTCGCTCACCTCGATCCGGTAGCCCCCGGCGGGCAGGTCGGACGCGAGGGCGAGGACGACGTCGGCGGGCCTCCCGGACACCGGCACGAGGTCGATCCCGAAGGCCTCCTCGGTGACCCGGCGCCACCAGCGTGCGGCGGGGCGCAGGACGGGGTCGGCCGCGACGCGCGCGCCGTCGGTGAGCAGCACCGAACCGCCCGGTACCTGCGTCGACGCAGGAAGGGGAACAAGGCCAGGATCTCCGGGCTGGTGCACGCCGGACACCCTAGCGCGGCAGCCCCGAGAGAACGCGGCACCTGGCGTCGAACGTAGGGTTGGTCGCCGCACAGGCGTTCAGACGCCGACGGACCCTACGTTCGACGGCCGGGCCGCACGCTAGTCGCGGCGGAGGATCGGGGTCAGCGCCGTCAGCACCGACGGGTCCTCGATCGTCGACGGGACCGCGGGGTGCTCGCCGTCGGCCAGCTGGCGCATGGTGCGCCGCAGGATCTTGCCCGAGCGGGTCTTGGGCAGCCCGGCGACGATCTCGACGTCCTTGACCGCGGCGACCGGGCCGATCTGGTCGCGCACCGCGGCGACGAGCTCGGCCGCGACGCCCTCGGGATCGACCCCCGCCTTGAGCACCACGAGCCCGCGCGGCACCTGCCCCTTGAGCGCGTCGGCGACGCCGATCACGGCGCACTCGGCCACGGCGGGATGGCTTGCCAGCACCCCCTCGATCGCCCCGGTCGACAGGCGGTGACCCGCGACGTTGATGACGTCGTCGGTGCGGCCCATCACGTAGACGTAACCGTCGTCGTCCACGTAGCCGCCGTCGCCGGACAGGTAGTAGCCGTCGAAGGCGGCGAGGTAGGACGACACGTAGCGCTCGTCGTCGCGCCACAGCGTGGGCAGGGTCCCGGGCGGCAGGGGCAGCCGGAGCGCGAGGCTCCCCTCCTGGTGAGGTCCCGCGACCGAGCCGTCCGGCAGCAGCACCTGCACGTCGAAGCCCGGCACGGGCACCGACGGCGAGCCGGGCCGGGTGGGCATCGGCTCGAGCCCGCGCAAGTTGGCGACGACGGCCCACCCGGTCTCGGTCTGCCACCAGTGGTCGACGACGGGAACGCCGAGGATCCGGCCCGCCCACTCGTAGGTGCCGGGGTCGAGCCGCTCCCCCGCCAGGAACAGGTGCCGCAGCGAGGTCGTGTCGTGGGCGGCCACGAGGATCCCCTCCGGATCCTCCTTCTTGATGGCGCGGATCGCGGTCGGGGCGGTGAACAGCGCCTCGACGCCGTACTCGGCGACCACGCGCCAGAACGCGCCGGCGTCCGGCGTGCCGACCGGTTTGCCCTCGTAGAGCACGGTGGTCGCGCCCACGATCAGGGGCCCGTAGACGATGTAGGAATGGCCGACCACCCAGCCGACGTCGGACGCCGTCCACCAGACCTGGCCGGCCTCGATGTCGTAGATGTTGCGCATCGACCAGGCCAGCGCGACGGCGTGCCCGCCGTTGTCGCGCACGATGCCCTTGGGCCGGCCCGTGGTGCCCGACGTGTACAGGATGTAGAGCGGGTCCGTCGCCGCGACCTCCGCGCAGGGCGCGGGATTGGTGCGCCCGGCATGCATCGCGGTGGCCCAGTCCAGGTCCCGACCCTCGACGAGGGTCGCGACGGCCTGCGACCGCTGCAGCACCACGCACGACGCCGGCTCGTGGTCGGCCAGCTCCAGCGCCCGGTCCAGCAGCGGCTTGTACTCCACGACCCGGCTCGGCTCGATACCGCAGGACGCCGACACCACGACCTTGGGCTGCGCGTCGTCGATCCGCACGGCCAGCTCGTTCGCTGCGAACCCGCCGAACACCACCGAGTGCACCGCGCCCAGGCGGGCACAGGCGAGCATCGCGACGACCGCCTCGGGCACCATGGGCATGTAGATCACCACGCGGTCGCCCTGTTCGACGCCGAGGTCGCGGAGGGCGCCGGCGAACGCCGCGACGTCCTGCAGCAGGGTGGCGTAGCTGATCGTGTCCGAGTCGCCGGTGACCGGGCTGTCGTAGATCAGGGCGGTCTGGTCGCCACGGCCCGCGATCACGTGCCGGTCGAGCGCGTTGTAGCAGGTGTTGAGCCGCCCGTCGGGGAACCAGCGGTAGAAGGGCGCGTTGTCGCCGTCGAGCACCCGGCTGGGTCGGTGGAACCACGAGACGAGGGCCGCCTGCTCGCCCCAGAAACCCTCGGGGTCGGTGAGGCTGCGCCGGTAGACGTCCGCGTAGTCGGCCATGGGTCCTCCAGCTCTCCGCCGCGAACCCCGGTGTCCGCGCCGCTGCCAGTGTGCCCCGGAGGTGCGGGCACGTCGAGTGGGCGGGGCGGACGGGGTCGCCCGGTCAGCGCAAGCGCCGTCGTCCTCGCCACACATGCCGGGTATGAGCCCGCTACGAGCACCACTCCGTGTCCTCGGTACCGGCCTGGCCGGGGTCCTGCTCCTCGGCGCGTGCGCCGGCCCGGCAGGTACCGCAACCGATGGTGACCAGCCCCGCGACACGGCGACGGCCGCGCCGCCCACGCCCGCGGCCCTCGGGGCCGTGACCACCGTCGCGACCGTGCTCCAGGAGGGCGACACCCCGCCCGAGCTCTGCCTGGGCGGGGTGGCCGAGTCGTACCCGCCCCAGTGCGGCGGACCTGAGATCACCGGATGGGACTGGGACGCCGTCGACGCGAAGGAGTCCGCGCAGGACACCACCTGGGGCATGTACACGGTCGAGGGCACCTGGGACGGCGAGACCTTCGGCCTCACCTCGGCCGGCGCCGCCCCGGCCGAGCCGCCCTCGACGCCCGACGACCCGCGGCTCGCGCCGGACAACGCCGGGGCGGCCGGAGCGGGATCCGACGCCGACGAGCTGCAGAGCGACGTGTTCGACGACCTCGGCGGCCTCAGCGGCTGGGTCGAGAACGGCTACGTCTGGGTGACGGTCGTCTACGACGACGGCAGCATCCAGCGCTGGGCCGACGACACGTACGGCACCGACACGGTCGCCGTGCTGTCGGCGCTGCACGACGTCGGGTAGGCGGGCCGGCCACGACGTCGGCAGGCGGACCGACGTCGGGCGGGCGGACACGAGACCCCGGACACGACGAAGGCCTCGCCGGAAACCGGCGAGGCCTTCTGCCACAGGGGTATCGAGTGGAGCTGCCGGGAATCGAACCCGGGTCCGGTATCGGTTAACGAGGACTTCTCCGGGCGCAGTCTGCTATGGATTTTCTCGGCCCCCGCGCTCGCGCAGACACGTTCGCGGACAGGCCCAGTCACCTAAGTGTTCCCGTGGCCCCGATGACGAGAGCTACGAGCAGTGGCTTTCTAGATGACGCAGGCTACCGGAGCGAAAGCAGACTCCGGGCCCACGGACTTCGGGCTCGCTCAGGCGGCGAGGGCGAAGTCGTTGCGCGAGTTATCGGCAACTATTGGTTTACAGGCATCGTTTACGAGATAAGCCTGCATCCTCGGCCCGCTTCTCCTCGAAGCACGACCACCGTCGAAACCGATCAGCCCCTATGGATTTTTCAACCAGCTCCCCGAGCTCTCGCCCGTGAAGTGTTCCCAGTCTAGGTGATCAACGCCCTGGCAGGGAACGTTATTTCCGCGACAGCCGCTCAGGCTCCGCTCGTTGTCGGCTGCACCACCGGCTCAGGCTCTACTTGTCGTCGGCTGAGCCTGCGGCTCAGCCGAGCATCTCCTTGTGCCGGATCGCCCGCTGGGCCTCCCGCATGTCCTGCTGCTCGCGCAGGGTCTGGCGCTTGTCGTACTCCTTCTTGCCTCGGGCGAGCGCGATCTCGACCTTGGCGCGGCCGTCCAGGAAGTACAGCGACAGCGGGATGAGGGTGTGCCCCTTCTCCCGGGACTTCGACTCCAGGCGCGCGATCTCCTCGCGGTGCAGCAGCAGCTTGCGCCGGCGCCGCGGCGCGTGGTTGTTCCACGTGCCCTGGAAGTAGGCGGGGATGTGCACGTTCTCGAGCCACGCCTCGCCGCGGTCGATGGCGGCGTAGCCGTCCGTCAGGGACGCGCGACCCATCCGCAGCGCCTTGACCTCGGTGCCCGAGAGCACCAGTCCGGCCTCGAAGACGTCCTCGATCACGTAGTCATGACGGGCCTTCTTGTTGTTCGCCACGATCTTGCGCGGATCATCGACGTTCTTCTTGGCCATGGTCTCCCTCCGGGGTCTGCGGGCGCGCGGTACCCGCTGCGGGCCGCGCGACGTCCCAGTTTACGCGCCCCGACCGCGGGGACCAGGCTTTTAGAGCCAGGTCATCGGGTCCACGGTGGAACCGTTGATGTACAGCTCGAAGTGCAGGTGGCAGGCCGTGGACGTTCCCGTGGTGCCCGAGTACCCGATGAGCTGCCCGCGCGAGACGCGCTGCCCCGGCGAGACGGCGAACGACGTGAGGTGGTTCGAGCTCGACATCACGCTGGTGCCGCTCGCCGTGTAGCCGTGGTCGATCAGCACCTGGTTGCCCAGGCCCGCCAGGGTGCGCGCATACAGCACGGTGCCGTCCGCCGCGGCCAGGATCGGCGTGCCGCAGTAGGCCCGGAAGTCGGTGCCGGCGTGCAGGCGGGAGTAGTTCAGCACCGGGTGGAACCGCATGCCGTACGACGAGGTGACGAACGGGTTCGCCGTCGGATAGCTGAGGAACGACAGGGTCCCACCGCCACCTCCACCGCCGGACGAGGAGCCGCCACCGCCGGAGGACCCGCCCGAGGAGCCCTGCTCCTCCTGGCGCTGCTGCGCCAGCCGCTCGTCCCGCGCCTGCTGCTTGGCGATGATCGACTTCAGGTCGGACTCGATGGAGCTCAGTTCCTGCTCGTTCGCCTGCATGCTCGCCAGCGCCGCGTCCTTGCGGTGCTCGATGCGGTTCTTGAGCCGCTGCTGCTGGTCGATGAGGCGCTCGATCTCCGCCTTGCGCTGCACGGCGGCCTGCTTGGCCGCCTCCTTGGACTCCACGTTCTCGTCCGCGAGACGCTTGAGCTCGGTGACGACCTCCCGGATGGCCGCCAGCCGCGCCTGCAGGTTGCGGGCGGTCGCCTCGGCGTCCTGCAGCTCGGCGAGCGTGCGCGCCCGGATCCGGGCCGCGGACGACGACACCGAGTACCCGTCGATGAACTCCTCGGTGCTCTGGGCACCGGTGACCAGCCCGAGCGTCGAGGCGCTGCCGGAACCCCGGAACTCCTCGCGGGCCATCTGCGCGATGTCGTCGCGGGCGTCGTCGACCTTGCCGGAGCCGTCCTGGAGCAGCTGGGTGACCTGCGCCTCCTCGAGCTGGGCGTCGGCGAGCCGCTGGGCGAGGATCGCGGCCTCCCGCTCGGCGCGCTGCAGCTCGGCCTCGGCCACGGCGAGCTCCGCCTCCGCCACCGGCAGCCGGCCCTCGACCTGGTCCAGCTCGAGCACGGCGTCGGCGAGCTGCGAGTCCGTGTGCTCCAGCTCGGCCTCCAGGCTCTCGCGCTCCTTCTCCTTGGCCGCCTGCTGGCGCTCCGCGGCGGCGCGCCGGTCGTCGAGGTCGTCGGCCTGGACGGCGGTCGAGCCGCCCAGCAGGAGCAGGACGGCGAGTGCCGCGGCGACGGTGCTGCGGCCGGGGATCCTGGAGCGGGGATTTCGGGGAGTGGACATCAGATCCTCGTGTACCGGTTCAGGGTGAAGAAGGACGAGAGAGCGGCCAGCGCGACCGCCATGACCACGAGCAGCGGCGCGACGCGGAACACGTCGACCTCCGACACGTAGGCGACCCAGTCGACCGACCGTTCGAGCCAGTCGCTGACCATGAACCGCACGGCGAGCCAGAGCCCGCCGCCGGCGAGCAGGGAGCCGAGCACGGCCGCCAGCGCCCCCTCCAGGAGGAAGGGCAGCTGGATGAACAGGTTGGACGCGCCCACCAGGCGCATGATCTCCGTCTCCTTGCGCCGGGAGACGGCGCTGAGCCGGATGGTGGTGGTGATCAGCAGGACCGCAGCGAGGAGCATGACGCCGGCCAGGCCTGCCGCGAGCAGGGTCGCGACGTTGAGCGTGCGGAACAGCGGCTCGAAGACGGCGCGCTGGTCCTCGACGATCTCGACGCCGTCCCGCCCGGACAGGACGTCGCTCACCACGGCGAACTGCTCGGCGTCGGTCAGCTTGAGGCGCAGGGACGCCTGCATGTCGTCGGCGGTGAGCTGCGTGCCCTGGTAGCCGTCGGGGTAGCGCTCGCTGAAGGCCTCGAACGCCTGCTGCTTCGACTCGAAGTAGACCTTGCTGACCTGCGAGGACAGCTCGGTGTCGATGACCTGGCGCACGGCGTCGATCTGGTCCTCGGTGGCCTCGCCGGTGGCGCACGTGGGCGACACGGAGCCCTCCGGGCAGAGGAAGACGGAGACCTCGACGAGGTCGTACCAGTCGTCCTTGAGCTTGCCGATCTGGGCCTGCAGCAGGGCGGCTGCGCCGACGAACGTCAGCGACACGAACGTCACGAGCACCACGGCCACGACCATGGTGGTGTTCCGGCGCAGGCCGCTGAAGACCTCGCCGAGCACGAACTGGAAGCGCACGCTCAGGACCCCCGCACCGTCTGGACCGGCGCACGCGTCCCGCTGCCGGGAGCGTCGAGCACGGGTGAGGCGCCGACGTCGGGCAGGATCGCCTCGCGCTCGCCGTAGCCGCCGCGGGCCTCGTCGCGGACGACGACGCCGTCCGACAGCTCGACGACGCGGCGGCGCATCTCGTTGACGATCTCGTCGTCGTGCGTGGCCATGACGACCGTGGTCCCGGTGCGGTTGATGCGGTCCAGCAGGCGCATGATGCCCAGCGAGGTGGTGGGGTCGAGGTTGCCCGTGGGCTCGTCGGCCAGCAGGATCTGCGGCCGGTTGACGATGGCGCGCGCGATCGCGGCGCGCTGCTGCTCCCCGCCGGAGAGCTCGGTGGGCATCCGCTTGCCCTTGCCCGACAGGCCGACCATGTCCAGCACCTCGGGCACGGTGTCGCGGATGACGTGCCGCGGCTTGCCGATCACCTGCAGGGCGAACGCCACGTTCTCGTGGACGGTCTTGTTCTGCAGCAGCCGGAAGTCCTGGAACACCACGCCGAGCTGGCGGCGCAGCGTGGGCACGCGCCAGCCGGAGAGGTTCGCGACGTCCCGCCCCGCGACGTAGACGCGGCCGCGCGTGGGCCGCTGCTCACGCAGCACCAGCGACAGGAAGGTCGACTTGCCCGACCCGGAGGCCCCCACGAGGAAGACGAACTCACCACGCTCGACGTCCACGGAGACCTGGTCGAGGGCAGGCCGTGCGCCGCGCGCATAGACCTTCGACACGTTCTCGAACCTGATCACGAGCCCGACCCTAGGTGGGAGATCGGGTGGCGTGTCGGGCAGACACGCCGACGACGCGTACCCCGTTGCCCGGCCGCGTCCGCCATATCTGGCCAAAACGCGCGCAACCGGCATTTTGCCTCGGCGTTACCCCGCGCCGGACCGCGCCGGATGAGTTCTCATGGAGAAACCGGCCCCCGGCAACAGGAGCGTGAGCTGATGCGTGCTGTCGTGTTCGAGAAGTTCCAGACCTTCCCCAGCCTCAGGGAGGTGGAGCGGCCCAGTCCGGGACCGGGCGAGGTGCTCCTGAGGATCGCCGGCTCCGGGGCCTGCCACTCCGACGTGGCGCTCTACAAGGAGTTCGCGGAGGGGCAGCCCGGGGCGTTGGCGCCGCCGTTCGTGCTGGGGCACGAGGCGTCCGGCTGGATCGAGGAGCTGGGGCCGGGGGTCACCGGGTTCACGAGGGGCGACGCCTTCCTCGTGTACGGGCCCAACGGCTGCGGGCACTGCAAGGCCTGCTCACGCGGGCAGGACACGTACTGTGAGAACGCCGCGTCCATGCCGTGGGCGGCGACGGGGATCGGCCGCGACGGCGGGATGGCGGAGTACATGGTGGCCCCCGCGCGCAACCTGGTGCCGTTGGGCGACGCTGACCCGGTGGCGGCCGCTCCCCTGGCCGACGCCGGCCTCACCCCCTACCACGCGATCAAGCTCTCGCTGCCGAAGCTGGCGGGCGGCGGAAAGTTCGCGCTGGTCGTGGGCCTGGGCGGGCTCGGTCAGGTGGCCGTGCAGATCCTCAAAGCCCTCACCGGCGCCACCGTGATCGCCACCGACATGAAGCAGGACGCCATGGACCGCGCGGCCGCCAACGGCGCCGTCACCGTGCCCGGCGGGCCCGACCAGGTCGCGGCGATCCGCGAGCTCACGGGCGGACGTGGCGTCGACGCCGCCTTCGACCTGGTGGGCGCCGCGCCCACGATCAGGACGGCGCAGGCGTGCCTGGCTCAGCGTGGGCGGCTCACTGTGGTCGGCATCGCCGGCGGGGTGACCGAGTGGAGCTTCTTCACCAACCCGTACGAGGCCGAGATCACCAACACCTACTGGGGCACCGTCGAGGAGCTCTACGAGGTGGTCGCGATGTACCGGGCGGGGCAGATCGTGCCCGACATCGAGCGATACACCCTCGACCAGTACGACGAGCGTACCGCAAGCTCGAGTCCGGGCAGCTCTCCGGCCGCGCCGTCATCGTGCCGCACGCGTGACGCTCGCCGGGCGCGGGCGGCCCGGTCGCCGCCCCGCGTCCGGGCGCGCGGATCAGTTCCCGGAGCCGCCGCGGCGCCAGCGGATGCCGGCCTCGATGAAGTCGTCGATGGCGCCGTCGAACACGGCCTGCGGGTTGCCGGACTCGTGCTCGGTGCGCAGGTCCTTGACCATCTGGTACGGCTGCAGCACGTAGGACCGCATCTGGTCGCCCCAGCTGGCCTTGATGTCGCCGGCCATCTCCTTCTTCTTCGCGGCCTCCTCCGCCTTGCGGAGCAGCAGCAGGCGCGACTGGAGCACGCGGTACGCCGCCGCGCGGTTCTGGATCTGCGACTTCTCGTTCTGCATCGCGACGACGACGCCCGTGGGGATGTGCGTCATGCGGACGGCGGAGTCCGTCGTGTTCACCGACTGACCACCCGGGCCCGAGGAGCGGTACACGTCGATCTTGAGCTCGGAGTCCGGGATGTCGATGTGGTCCGTCTGCTCGATGAGCGGGATCACCTCGACGGCGGCGAACGACGTCTGCCGGCGGCCCTGGTTGTCGAACGGCGAGATGCGGACCAGGCGGTGCGTGCCGGCCTCGACGGACAGGTTGCCGAAGGCGTAGGGCACGTTGACCTCGAAGGTCGCGGACTTGAGGCCCGCTTCCTCGGCGTAGGACGTGTCGCCCACCTTGGTGGGATAGCCGTGCCGCTCGGCCCAGCGCAGGTACATGCGCATCAGCATCTCGGCGAAGTCGGCGGCGTCCACGCCGCCGGCGCCGGCGCGGATCGTCACGACCGCCTCGCGCGAGTCGTACTCGCCGTTGAGCAGCGTGCGGACCTCGAGGGCGGCGAGGTCCTTGCGGATCTTCTCGACCTCCTCCTCGGCCTCGGTCAGCGAGTCGGCGTCGTCCATCTCCTGGCCGAGCTCCACGAGGGTCTCGACGTCGTCGATGCGGGCCGCGAGCTTCTCCACGCGGCTCAGCTCGGCCTGCGCCGCCGAGAGCGCGGAGGTGACCTTCTGGCCCTCCTCCGGGTCGTCCCACAGGTTGGGCGCCGACGCCTGCTCCGACAGCTCGGCGATCTTCGCCTCGAGCGCGGTGGGGTCGCTCACGGCCTCGATGGACTCGAGGGTCGTGCGGAGCGCCTTGATCTCAGCGGGAAAGTCGTTGGTGGCCACGATGTTCAAGGTTACCCGCGCATCCCGGTGCCCGACGCCGGAAGATCTCGCGCCGGCTCCCGTCCGGGTCAGCGAGCTCCCGGTTCGGGCAGCTCCCGGCCGAACATCTGCGCGGTCGCGCGGGCGCTGGGCGTGCCCGCGTCGGGGTCCGCACCGTGCTCGACCAGCACACGGATCACGTCGGCCTCGTTCTTGAAGACGGCGCCGGCGAGCGGGGCCTGGTGATTGCCGTTCAGCCGGTTCACGTCCGCGCCACGCTCGGCGAGGCCCGCCGTGAGGTCTGCGTGCCCGTGGTAGGCGGCGAGCATCAACAGGGTGTTGCCGGCGCCGTCGGCCAGCTCGACCGGCAGGCCGGCGTCGACCAGGTCGAGCAGCACGTCCGCGCCCTGGCGGGCCAGGTCGAAGACCTGCTCCGGCTCGAGGCGGGTACCGCCCTGGTCGTCGCCGTGCTGGTCGCTCGTGCCGTGCTCGCTCATGGCCACAACCTAACCCGGCTCACCGACACGGTCCGCCGGGGCGGCTCACCAGGCCCGGGCCGTCGACGACGCCGACAGGCCGATCCCGCCGCCGAACGCGCCGGTGAACCAGCGCAGCAGCGGCGGGCGGGACACGGCCGCGAGCGTCACCCGCGCGGACCGCCCGTCCGGCGACGACGCTCCCGTCACCGCCACGGGCAGGCCGGGCGGGTGCGCGGCGAGGTAGCGCTCAACGGCGGCGCGCACGTCGGCGTCGGACAGGGTGAGCGGGGCGCCGTCGGCAGGCGCACCCGCGCCCGCGTAGAAGGCGTCCGGGGACATCGCGTCCGCCGCGTCTGCTGCGGCGAGGTCCGCGACGTCATAGAGAGCCTTGCGGTCCAGGTGCACCGCGCTCGCGGAGGCGACCACCGCGACCAGCATGAGCGCGAACGCGACGAAGGCCGAGGTGAGCAGCATGATGCGGCCGCTCTCGGGGTCGCGCCGGCAGGCGTCGAGGTGGTCGGCGGAAATCATCCGCTCATTGTGTCGTCGGGCACGGGGCACGGCTCGGGGAGGCTGTGGACAACGTCGGCGGCGACCTAAACGTTTAGATTCGTCCGATCTTCGAAAACGTTTAGCGAAACCCTTGACACCTGGTGGGAGGCATAGAAATCCTTTTCCACGTCCCGACGGGCCAATGACGGCACGTCCTGAACGAAGGGGATCGACGATGATGACCCGAACGCTCACCCCATCGCGCCACCGGCGCAGGCTGCGGGCGGTCTCGCTCGCCACGCTGGCCGCGGTGGTGCTCAGCACCGGCGTGGCCGTCACCTCGGCCCAGGCCGCCGGCAGCACCCTGCAGGCCGCCGCCGCGGAGTCCGGCCGGTACTTCGGCACGGCGATCGCCGCGAACAAGCTCTCCGAGACGGCGTACACCACGATCGCGAACCGCGAGTTCAACATGGTCACCGCCGAGAACGAGATGAAGATCGACGCGACCGAGCCGAACCAGAACCAGTTCAACTACACCAACGGCGACCGCGTCGTGAGCTGGGCGCGGAGCAACGGCAAGCAGGTCCGGGGGCACACTCTGGCCTGGCACTCGCAGCAGCCGGGCTGGATGCAGAACATGAGCGGCTCCGCGCTGCGGTCCGCGATGCTCAACCACGTGACCCAGGTGGCCACCCACTACCGCGGCCAGATCCACTCCTGGGACGTGGTGAACGAGGCCTTCCAGGACGGCTCGTCCGGCGCCCGCCGCGACTCGAACCTGCAGCGCACCGGCAACGACTGGATCGAGGCGGCGTTCCGCGCCGCCCGGGCGGCCGACCCGAACGCCAAGCTCTGCTACAACGACTACAACACCGACGACTGGTCGCACGCGAAGACGCAGGCCGTCTACAACCTGGTGCGCGACTTCAAGTCCCGCGGGGTGCCCATCGACTGCGTGGGCTTGCAGTCGCACTTCAACGCGCAGAGCCCCGTCCCGAGCAACTACCAGACCACGCTGTCGAGCTTCGCGGCGCTGGGCGTCGACGTGCAGATCACCGAGCTCGACATCGAGGGCTCCGGCTCGGCGCAGGCGGACAACTACCGGCGGGTCGTCCAGGCATGCCTCGCGGTGTCGCGCTGCACCGGCATCAGCGTCTGGGGCGTGCGGGACACGGACTCGTGGCGCTCCGGCGGCACCCCGCTCCTGTTCGACGGCAACGGCAACAAGAAGGCCGCTTACACCGCGACGCTCGACGCCCTGAACGGCGGCACCACGACCCCGCCGCCCACCGGCGGCTGCACGGTGTCGGTCACCCGAGGGCAGGAGTGGTCCGACCGGTTCAACGTGTCGCTCGCGGTCTCGGGCAGCTCAACCTGGCGAGTCTCCATCGGGCTCCAGGGCAGCCAGAGCCTGCAGAACTCGTGGAACGCCACCGTCTCCGGAAGCTCCGGCACGCTGACGGCCACACCGAACGGGAACGGGAACTCGTTCGGGATCACGCTCTACAAGAACGGGAACACGAACCTGCCCACCGCGACCTGCTCGACCACCTGACGGGCTGACCCGGCCCGGCCGCGGGGCCGCGAGCCCGTTCGGCCGGCCGTGCCGGACGACGGCGGTCCGCACCCCACAGGGGGTGCGGACCGTGGTCGTCGCCGGTCCGGAGCACAGCCCGCGCTTCCCCTGTCCGCACTCCTCAAGGCCGCACGGCCACGTACTCGTCGACCGTGCCCGTGCGCGCCGCCTCCACGGGGACCGACAGCGGCACCCAGCCCCGCACGGCATCGGGCAGCAGAGGCAGGGGCACCTCGACCCGGACGACGGCGGCCACGGCACCTCCCGGCGTCAGGCACGGGGACTGCGAACACTCCAGGGTGAGCGCACCCTCGTCGCCCGCGAAGCCTTGGTCCGTCAGGGCGAGCCGCACGGCGGCGTCCGCCTGGACGGTCCCGACCGCGGCCGACTCCGCCGTGACCAGCGCGCGGACCGCACCCGTGGCAGCACCCTCGGCGGCGAACGCGCCGGCCTGCACCCGTCCGAGCGTCACCACGAGATAGACCAGCGGGATCAGCAGGATCAGCGCTACGCCCAGGAACTCGACCATGGCGGAGCCTTCTTCGCTCCTGGGACCCACACGGCTGCGACCCGCACGGCCGCGGCCCCGCTGTGAGCCCCGGGGTACAACCACCGCAGCGGGAGGGGTAACGGAGACGTAGCACTGTGCGCTCAGCGTTACCTCCGTGGCTGCGTGCACGTCGCCCCGCGCCCTTCGGCGCAGCCCGCTCACTCCTCCTCCAGCGCGTGACCGCGCACCGTGAGCGTGCCGCCCGGCCCCAGCAGGCCGACCACGGGCAGCGGCGTGCGGACCGTCACCTCCGTCACCGCCAAGCCGTCGCGCGTCGTGCTGCCGGCGGTGACGTCGCGGGCGTAGTCGCCGGTCAGGGCTCCCGCCAGGAGTGCGCGCGTGCGGGCGACGCCGTCGGCCGCGGTCCGGTCCGCGCGGGCCGCCACGCGGGCGCCCTCGGCGGCCGCGTCGATCGCGAGCGACCGCACGTGGACCGCGAGCGCCACCTGGACCACCCCGAGCAGGAGCGCCAGGACCAGCACCGACACCAGCAGGAACTCGACCGCCGCGGAGCCGTGCTCGCGCCGGCCGGTGCTCACCCCTGGCCCGTGACGCTGCTGATCGCCTGGCGGAACGCGTTCTCGAGCAGCGGGCCAGCCACGGCCCAGAGCGCCACCACGAGTCCGGCGGTCATCAGCGTGACGAGCACCCAGCCCGGCACGTCGCCCCGTTCGGCCTCGGTGGTCTCGGTTGCCGCCGGAGTCCCGGTCATGTTCGTGGTCCCTCGGTCGTCGCGCACAGCGTTTCCTTTCGTCGGCAGACCCCGTGGCGAGGTCATGTCAGAGCCCGATCCGGAGGGTGGCCAGGCTGGGAAAAACAGCGAAGACGACGGTGACCGGCAGCACGAGGAACACGACCGGGACCATCATCAGGATCTCCTTGCGGCCGCCCGCCTCCAGGAGGGAGCGGCGGCCGGCCTCGCGGACGTCGCGGGCCTGGGCGCGCAGCACGTCCGCCAGCGGGGTGCCGCGCTCCAGCGCGACCACCACGCCCTCGGCGAACCGGGACAGGGGTGGCAGCCCCGACCGGTCGGCGAGCGCGGTGAGCGCGGCCGTCACGGGTGCGCCCGCGCGCACCTCGGCGACCATGCGCCGGATCTCGCCCGCCAGCTCGCCGCGGGCCGTGGACGCCACTCGTTCGAGGGCGGCGGGCGGGCTCTCCCCCGCCGCGACGGCGAGGGCGAGCAGCTCCGCGATGGTCGGCAGCTCGGCGAGCAACCGTTCCTCGCGTCGTCGCACCCGCAGCGTGAGCGCCTGGTCGCACGCCACGTAGCCACATCCGCCGGCGACCACCACGAGCGCCACCAGCGGGACGACCCCCGCGCCGCGGGTGGCCGCGAGCAGCAGCGCGAGGCCGAGGCCCACCGCGAGGCCCGCGACCGTCCAGACGACCTGGCGGGCCCGGAAGTGGTCGACGGTCTCCGCAGATCCGGCCCGGTCGAGCCGGCGACGGATCTCCTCCCGGGGTGCGCCGAACCGTTCGAGGCGCGCGCCGACGTCGTGCAGACCGAGGAGCCGGACCACCGCCGAGGTGCGGCTGGCCTCGCGCAGGAGCGTCGAGGTCGCGTCGCGCGGGCGCAGGTAGGGAGCGAGCCGCTCGTCGAGGCTGACGGCCCGGGACCACAGGCGCGACAGCACGATCAGCACCCCCAGCGCGACGCCGAGCCCCACGAGTGCGCCCGCCGCCCAGCCCGTCACCGCAGCACCCGGCGCTCGGCGGGCAGGCGACCGATCCGGAGCATCAGCCGGTAGGCGACGAGGGCGCAGAGACCGCCGGTGACGAGCACCGTGACGCCTGCCGGCGAGTCGTAGGCGCGCGCCGTCTCCGGCCGGGTCGACAGCAGGGCGAGGACGACCCACGGCCCGGCGACCGCCACGCGCGCGCCGTTGACGGTCCAGCTCTGCCGCGCTTCGAGCTCGCCCCGGGTGGCGGCGTCCTCGCGGAGAAAGCCGCTCAGGGTCCGCAGCAGCCGGCCCAGGTCCTGGCCGCCGACCTCCCGGGTGAGGCGCAGGGCCTCCACGATGCGGTCCGCCACCGGGTCGGCGAGGCGCTCCTTGAGCGCGTCCAGGGCGTCGCCGAACCGGCCGCCCGCACGGTAGTCCTGGGCGAAGCGGCCGAAGGGTTCGCGGAGCTCGACCGGACCACGGTGCGCGAGCTGGGCCACCGCCTCGGGCAACGACAGCCCGGCGCGCACGCCGGAGGCGAGGTGGTCCACGACCTCGGGCCACACCTCCCGCAGTGCCCGACGGCGGTGGCGCGCCCGGGCACGGACCAGCATCACGGGGCCGGGCGCGGCGAGCAGCGCGAAGCAGGCCGCGATGGCCGGCGAGCGGGTCAGGGCGAGCGCCACGAGCAGGGTCACGACGCCGAGCGCCACGCACGAGCCGACGAGCATCGCGGGCGTCACGGAGGGCGCCCCGGCCTGGGTCAGGAGGTCCCGCGTGCGCATCTGCCAGGTCACGCGGCCCGCAGGGCGCGGCGTAGGGGCCCAGAACGACCACCACACGCAGAACAGTCCGGCGCCCAGGAGCAGACCCACGACCACGCCCATCAGCGGGTCGCCCAGGGGCTCGCGCCCGCACGACCGCCCACGGCGGCACGACCGCCCACCCCGGCCCACGGACCGGTGGCGGCCGCACCGCGTGCGGAGCGTGTCCCCGGCGGGGGCACCTCCGGCGACAGGGCCCGCGGGTCGGCGAGCAGGGCCCGGACGTCGAACCCGGCGCGCTCGAACCGGTCCTCACCGGGCGGCATGCCGTCGCCGCGGCGCAGTTCGCCGTCGGCGTCCCGGTCGAAGATCCCGGCGGTCTCGATGCGCCCCTCCTCGACCCGTCCGGTCACCGCGACGATCTCGCGGACCTGACGCCGAGCCACGCCGTCCGCCGCGCGGGTCAGGCCGAGGTGCACCACGAGGTCCACCGCGGAGGCGACGGTGGGCACCACGAACCGGTCGGACACGTTCTCGCCCGCGAGCAGCGGGAGCGTGGTCATCTTCGCGACGGCCTCCCGCGCCGTGTTGGCGTGCAGCGTGCACATGCCGGGCACGCCGCTGTTCAGGGCGATGAGCAGGTCGAACGCCTCGGCCTCCCGGACCTCGCCGATCACCAGCCGGTCGGGGCGCATCCGCAGGGCCTCCTTGACCAGGCGCCGCAGGGGCACCTCGCCGGTGCCCTCGAGATTGGCGGGGCGGGTCTGCAGCGCCACGTGGTCGCGGACCGGGAGCCGCAGCTCCCAGACCTCCTCGGCGGAGATGACCCGCTCGGACCCCGGGATCGAACCTGCCAGCGCGTTGAGCATCGTGGTCTTGCCCGCCTGGGTCTGCCCCGACACGAGCACGTTCAGCCCGGCCCGCACGGCGGCGTCGAGGAACGTCGCGGCCTGGGCCGTGAGCGAGCCGAGCCGCACCATGTCCGTCAGCGAGCGCGCCCGCACCACGTGCTTGCGGATGTTCACGGCCCAGGCGGCGCGCGTGATGTCGGGGATCACGACATGGAGGCGCTCCCCGCCCGGCAGCCGGGCGTCCACGAACGGGCTGGACAGGTCGAGCCGGCGCCCGGACGTCTTGAGCATCCGCTCCACGAGGTCGCGGACCTGCTCGTCGGTCAGGACCGTGCTGGTCAGCTCGGACACCCCGCGCCGCGCCACGTAGACGTGGGTCGGGGCGTTGAGCCAGACCTCCTCGATCTCGGGGTCGTCGAGGTAGGGCTGTAGCGGCCCGAACCCGCCCACGGCGTCCGTCACCGTGCGGGCCGCGGCATCGGGATCGTCGAGCGGCGGCACCACGCCGACGCTCGCCCGCGTCGCGTAGTCGCCCACCGCGTCCGTGACGAGGCTCGACAGCCCCTCCCGATCACCGATCGGGTCCAGCCCCCTGCGCCGCACCAGCTCGCGGACCTCGTGCTCGAGGATCCGCGCCCCCTCATCGCCCATGAGCGGCAACGCTAGATCCAAACGTTCATCTTCGCAGGCCACCCTGTGGATAACTTTCCCCAGAAGCCGGAGTTATCCACCTAATCCACAGACTTGTCCACAAAGGTGCAGGTAAAGCGGGTTGTCGGAGATGCCCGGAGATGAACCCGCGGTGGACGAGCGGTGGATATCGTCTAGCCCATGAACGCCCATCCTTCATCCGGCCACGACCCCGAACGCGACTCCGAGCACGACTCCGCCCGCGGCACGGACCGCTGGCAGGCCACCGCGAGCGCCGCCGGGCTGCTGGCCGAGGACGGCAGCGTCGCCGTCACGATCTTCGCCGAGATGTCGGCGCTGGCCGTCCGGACAGGGGCGATCAACCTCGGCCAGGGGTTCCCCGACGTCGACGGCCCGGAGTACGTCAAGCAGGCGGCGATCCAGGCGATCGAGGCGGGCCGCAACCAGTACGCCCCCGGCGACGGCGTGCCGGAGCTGCGGCAGGCCGTCGCCGAGCATCAGAAGCGGCACTACGGGCTGGACGTCGATCCCGACACGGAGGTGCTGGTCACCACGGGTGCCACCGAGGCGCTGACGGCCTCCGTGCTGGCCCTGACCCGGCCGGGCGACGAGGTGCTGACGCTGGAGCCGTTCTACGACTCGCACGCGGCGGCGATCGGCATGTCGGGCGCCACGCACGTCACCGCCCCGCTGGTCCCAGGGCCGGACGGGTTCCGGCTCGACGTCGAGGCCCTGCGGGCCGCGGCGACCGACCGTCTGCGGATGATCCTGCTCAACTCCCCGCACAACCCGACCGGGACGGTGCTCACGCGCGACGAGCTGGAGGCGGTCGCGGCGGTCGCCCGGGAGCACGACGCGATCGTGGTGACCGACGAGGTCTACGAGCACCTGACGTTCGGCGCCGAGCACGTGCCGGTCGCGACGCTGCCGGGGATGGCCGAGCGCACGCTGACGATCTCGTCGTCGGGCAAGACGTTCTCGTTCACGGGCTGGAAGGTGGGCTGGGTGCACGGGCCGGCTGACCTGGTCACAGCCGTGCGGACGGTCAAGCAGTACCTGACGTACACGTCGGGCGCGCCGTTCCAGCCGGCGATCGCGCAGGCCCTGGCCGACGACGACACACCGCGCGCCCTGGCCGCCTCGCTGGCCGACCGCCGGGACCTCCTGTGCGCGGGCCTGGAGGCCGCCGGCTTCGTGGTCACGCGCCCAGCGGGCACGTACTTCGTGATGGCCGACACGTCGGCCGTGCTCGCGCGGCTCGGCCTGCGCGACGGCGTCGAGCTGTGCCGCCGCCTGCCCGAGCTGGCGGGGGTCGTGGCGATCCCCGCGTCGGCGTTCTGCCGCGCGGGCTCCCCGACGGCGCGAGCCCTGGCGAACCACGTGCGGTTCACCTTTGTGAAGAGCGAGAGCGTGCTGCGCGACGCCGCGACGCGTCTCGCGGGCCTGGGCGTGCCGTTGAGCTGACCGCGCGCACGACGCCGGCCCCCGGGACGGCCCGGCGTCAGCCCGTGACCAGCGAGATCGCCACGGCCAGCATGATCAGCGCGATCACGCCGTCGAGCACGCGCCACGCGTTCGGGCGCCGCAGCACGGGGGCGAGCAGCCGCGCGCCGTACCCGAGGGCGGCGAACCAGGCGACGCTGGACACCATCGCGCCCGCGGTGAACCACCAGCGGGTGTCGCCGTAGGTGGCGGCAACGGAGCCCTGCAGCACCACGGTGTCGAGGTACACGTGCGGGTTGAGCCACGTGAGCGCGAGCGCCGTCAGGACCACGGGGCGCAGGCGGCGGCCCGGGCTGTCGCCGAGGGCGCCGTCGTCGGCCGCGGCGAGCGTCGTGTCGCCCTTGACCGCCCGCCAGGCGGCCATGGCCCCGTAGCCGAGCACGACGGCGGCACCCAGCCAGCGCACCACCACCACGGCGTCCGGCCAGCGCTCGACCAGCGGCCCGAACCCGGCGGCGCCGGCCGCGTAGAGCGCGACGTCGGACGCCGCGCAGATCGCCGCCACGACGCCCACGTGCTCGCGGCGCAACCCCTGGCGCAGCACGAAGGCGTTCTGGGCTCCGATGGCGACGATGAGCGAGAGGCCGAATCCGAGTCCGGCGAGCAGTGCGAGCATGCCTCCACGCTAGGCAGTGGACCACCTGAAGACCAGTTCACGTTTCTCAGCCCGCGTAAGCAGAACTGAAGATGCGTCAGACTGGCCCCATGCGATGGGACTCCCGCCAGCTCGAGGCGCTGGCCGCCGTGGTCGCCGAGGGCTCGTTCGACGCCGCGGCACGCGCCCTGCACGTGACCCCGTCGGCGGTGAGCCAGCGCATCCGCGCGCTGGAGAACGCGGCGGGCAGCGTGCTCGTGCGGCGCGCCCGGCCGGTCGTCGCCACGCCGTCGGGCCAGGCGCTGCTGCGCCTCGCCCGGCAGACCGAGCTGCTCGGCGCGGAGGTCGCCGCGGAGCTGGGCGCACACGGTGCCGACGACCCGCCCGAGGAGGCGGACGACGGCACGCCCGGCCGCCTCGTCACGGTGCCCCTGGCCGTGAGCGCCGACTCCCTCGCGACGTGGGTGCTGCCCGCCCTCGCCCAGGTCGAGGGCATCACGTTCGACCTGCACCGGGCCGACGACAGCCGCACCGCCGACCTGCTGCGCGAGGGCGTGGTCATGGCGGCGGTCACCTCGCAGACCGCGCAGGTGCAGGGCTGCCGCAGCACCCCGCTCGGGATCATGCGCTACCGCCCGGCCTGCACGCGCGCCTTCGCGGAGCGCTGGTTCCCCCACGGCCCGACGCCGGAGGCCCTCGCCGTCGCGCCCGTCGTCGTCTTCGACCGGACCGACGACCTGCAGGACGTCTACCTGCGCGCCCGGGCGCCGCACGCTCGCCCGCCGCGGTTCCACGTGCCGAGCACCGTCGAGTACGAGGACACCATCCGTCTGGGCCTGGGCTGGGGCATGCTCCTGGAGCGGCCCGCCATCGGCGGTCTGCACGCCGGCACGGGCGGCGGCATCACGCTGCTGGAGCCCGGCTACGTGCTCGACATCCCGCTCCTCCTGCAGCAGTGGAAGCTCCGCTCCGCGGTGCTGGACCGGGTCACGGCAGCACTGCGAAAAGAAGCAACACGCAAGCTGCTGCCGGCGTGAAATCTGGACGTACCCCCATCATTAACCCTGTTCCAGTCCTACCGCACTTCCGAATCATGAACCGGACATCCCGTGTCCGACTTCCTACGGTTCACACATGCTCTCAGCGCTCGCCGGGATGGCCTTCGGCCTCTCCCTCATCGTCGCCGTCGGTGCGCAGAACATCTTCGTCCTCCGCCAGGGCCTGCGGCGGGAGCACGTGGGCCTCGTCGCGGGCATCTGCGCCGTCAGCGACTTCGTGCTCATCTCGGCCGGGGTCGGCGGGCTCGGCACCCTGATCCAGAGCGCACCCCTGGTGGTCGAGGTCGCGCGGTGGGCGGGCGCCGTCGTCGTGCTGGCCTACGGGGGCATGGCCGCCCGCCGCGCCTGGAAGGGCCAGCAGGTCGTCATGGGGCGGCACAGCATGACGTCGCGGACCATGGGCGCCGCCGTCGCCACCACCCTCGCGCTGACCTGGCTCAACCCGCACGTCTACCTCGACACCGTGGTGCTCGTGGGCGGCCTGGCGGCCACGCACGGCGACGACCGCTGGTGGTTCGGGCTCGGCGCCTGCCTGGCCAGCACGGCGTGGTTCGTCGCGCTGGGCTACGGCGCCCGCTACCTCGCGCCGCTGCTGGAGAAGCCGGGCGCCTGGCGCGTCCTGGACACCGTGGTCGCGGTGACCATGGTGGTCGTCGCGGCCACGCTGATCCTCGGCACCTGATCCCCCGTGTCAGATGTACAGGTCACCCGGGTGACCTGTACGTCTGACATGTCAGGCGCAGACGCCGTCGAGCAGCACCTCGGGGCTCGGGCTCGGCTTCGGGGTGGCCGGCTCGCTCGCGGTGCCGTCGGCCTCGCCCGTGTCACCGGTCTCGGCGTCGCCACCACCCTCGGTGTCGCCCGTGCCCGCATCCGCGCCCTCCTCGGTGTCGCCACCGGCGTCACCGGCCGTGTCGCCCTCCGCCGGCTCCCCGCTCGGGCTGCCCGAGGCGGCCGGCTCCGGGGCGTCCAGCACGGCCTCCTCCGGCGGCTGGTCGGCGGCGAGGCGGGCGAAGATCTCCGCGGCCTCCGGCCCCCAGCCCAGCCCGCCGACGCCGTTCTCCTCCGTGTCGTAGACCGGGATCTTGGTCATCACGATGTTGCGCTTCTCGATCTCGCGCAGCGACCACGCGAGACCGGCCACGCTGCCCGGGTTGGCGATCGCCGGGTCGGCGCTCAGCGAGCCGAGGGCCGCGTTGATCAGGCGGAACGTCTTGGTCGGGTCCGCGAGCGTCTCGGCGGACAGGATCTGCCGGAACGTCGCGTTGATGAACGCCTGCTGACGCTCGATGCGCGTCAGGTCGCTGCCCATCTCCAGGCCCATGCCCGTGCCCTTGCGCACGCGCAGGAACTGGATCGCCGTCTTGCCGTCGAGCAGGTTCTCGCCCGCGGGCAGGTCGATGCGGGCGGACTTCGGGTTGCCGTGCAGCGCCTCCGGCAGGCACATCTTGACGCCGCCGATCGCGTCGACGACGTCGATCACGCCGTTCATCTTCACCACGGCGTGGTTGGTCACCGTGACGCCGGTGATCGCGTTGACCGTGTTGATCGTGCACGCGGCCGCGTACTTCATGTCCGTGCCGCCGCTGCCGACGGTGAACGAGGCGTTGAACTTGTCCCGGTACGGCTGCGACTGGCTCCCGTCGGGCAGCTTGCAGGACGGGATGTCCACGAACGTGTCGCGGGGCAGCGACACGATCTCGATCCACTGCCGGTCCGCCGAGATGTGCACCAGCATCGTGGTGTCCGACCGCATGCCGGAGACCGTGCCGCCGATCGCGGCGTTCGTCCCGTCCCGGATGTCCGTGCCCATGAGGAGCAGGTTGACGGGCTGGTCCTTGAACGGGTCGGACGGGTCCTTCGGCTCGACCACCTCGGTCACCAGGCCGTCGAGGTCCTGGACCTCGATCTGCGAGATCGCGTTGTGGTACGCCGTCGCGGCGGCCGCGGAACCGAAGGCCATCACCCCGACCACGCCCATCGTGACGCTGCGGAACACGAGCGCCCTGCGCCAGCTGCGCACGTGGCGCGGCTGACGATCACCCGTGCGCGCATGTCGGGGAACCCCGGGAATTATCTCGCCGACAGGTCGGACTGCCGTCCAGAAGTCACTCGCCACGCATCGGAGACTAGGGCCTCAGTGCAACAATCGTGTAAATAAGTCGCGCCGTTCCCAGGCAGCATCCAGGCCGCGTCAGGGATCCGGCCCGCGGTCAGTCCGCGCAGACGCCCGGCAGCAGCGAGGGCGAGGGCGACGGGCTGGGGGTGTCCGACGGCGCGGTGGTGCCGTCGTCCGGCCCGGGCTCCGTGGTCGCGTCGGTGGACCCGTCCGAGGTGCCGCCCGACGGCTTGCCCGACGCCCCACCGGACCCCGGCGCCGCGCTCTCGTGGCCGGGCGGCGGCTCGTCGGCCGCGAGGCGCTCCCAGATCGCCGTGGCGTCCTCGGTCCAGACCACCCGGTTGGGGTCCGTCGGCGCAGCCACCACCGGCAGCTCGGTGAACACGATCTCGGCCGGGTCGATGTCCCGGATGCTGAACGCCAGGCCCGCGAGCGCGGCCGGGTCGGCCAGGCCGGGGTCGGCCGAGATGGCGCGCAGCACCGCCTCGATGGTGCGGTACAGCTTCGGCGAGTTGGTCACGATGTTCTGGGCCAGGATCTGGCGCACCAGCGCGTCGACGAACGCCTGCTGGCGGTCGATGCGGGTCAGGTCGCTGCCCTGCTCCAGGCCCAGGCCGGTGCCGTGCCGCGCCCGGAGGAACCCGATCGACTGGCGGCCGTCGAGGCTCTGCTCGCCGGCGGGCAGCTCGAACCGGCCGTACGCGGGGTTCTGGACGAGCGGCTCGGGCAGGCACATGCGCACCCCGCCGAGGGCGTCGACGACGTCGACCACGCCGTCCATCTTCACCACCATGTGGTTGGTGACGGGCACCCCCGTGAGGGTCTGCACGGTCGAGATGGTGCAGGCGGCGGCGTAGGTGAGGTCCTCGGCCGCACCGCCGCCGATCGTGAACGCGCTGTTGAACATGCCGTACGTCGCGCCGGACTCGCCGCCCTCGGGCAGCTTGCACGACGGGATGTCGACCAGCGAGTCGCGCGGGATCGAGACCACCTCGATACGGGACCGGTCGCCGGAGACGTGCACCAGCATGGTGGTGTCCGACCGCATGCCGCCGTCGCCCGCACCGGCGATCTCGGTGTTCTCGCCGCCGCGCAGGTCGGTGCCCAGCACGAGGATGTTCAGACTGCGTCCGGTGAACGGGTCGTCGGGGTCCACGGACGGCGTCGGGCCCTTGACGAGACCCGAGACGTCGCTGACGCCGATCTGCTGCTTGAAGTCGAGATAGGCGGCCGCACCGCCCGCGACCACGAGGGCGAGCGCGCCGACGACGACGAGCGCCGCGGCGCGCGCGACGCGATGACTGCGCTGGTGACGGAGGTGCCGGGGCACATGCGGAGCATAAGCACGTACCCCGGCACGGGGCCTGTTAAGTCACCCGGAGATCACCTGACCGCGGCGGCGCCGAGGTCCGGGTTGTCCGAGAAGAACCCGTCCAGACCGGCGTCCAGGAAGACGCGGATCTCGCCGACGAGGTCACCGATCCCGTTCGGGTCGGCCGACGAGCGGAACTCCGCCGGCAGGAACTGGTTCTCCCGGCGGAAGGTCCAGGTGTGCACCTCGAGGCCCGCGCGGTGGGCGTCGCGGATCACGCTGCTCGGCGCGCCGAGGGTGCCGTCGGCCGTGCGCGGGATCAGCACGTTCTTCTCGGCGCCGATGCCGTCGGCGTACGTCGCGATCTCGCGGAGCCCCTGGCGGGTGACGAGGTCCGCATAGGTGCGCGGGTCGCCGGCGGCCACGAGGTCGTAGGGCGCGCCGCTGCTGCTGACGAGCTGGCCCAGGGGGACGTCGGTGAGCTCGTCGAGCTCCTGCAGGTTGCCGACCTCGAAGGACTGCACGATCACCGGCGCGGCCTCGTAGTCGAACCCGTTGCGGCGCAGCTCGGCCACCAGCGGCTCCTCCAGGGACAGGCCCACCGAGTCGAAGTAGGTGGGGTGCTTGGTCTCCGGGTAGACGCCGACGGGCGCGCCGTCGCAGGTGCGGCTGTTGCGGGCCAGGTCGAGCACCTCGTCGAGCGTCGGGATCAGGTACAGCCCGTCGAAGGCGGTGTTCTGCGGCCGGACCTGCGGCAGGCGCTCCTTGGCGCGCAGGGTGCGCAGCTCGGCGAGCGTGAAGTCCTCGGTGAACCAGCCGGTGATGCGCGTGCCGTCGATCGTCTTGGTGGTGCGGCGGCCAGCGAACTCGGCGTGCGCGGCGACGTCGGTGGTGCCGCTGATCTCGTTCTCGTGCCGGGCGACGAGCACACCGTCCTTCGTGGAGACCACGTCGGGCTCGATGTAGTCGGCGCACTGGTTGATCGCGGTCTCGTAGGCGGCGAGCGTGTGCTCGGGCCGGTAGCCCGAAGCGCCACGGTGCCCGACGACGGTGACGCCGTCGTCCGTGACGCGCTTCGTCCGCAGGTCGACCAGGGCCATCTCGGTGTCGTCCGGGGTGCCGGTGACGCGCGCGTCGTTGCCCGGGTAGTTGTTGTCGTTGCCGATCAGGAGCGTGTCCTTGTCGACGAACAGGACGGTCTCGAAGGACTGCACGGGCAGCGCGAACGTGTCGCCCAGACCGTAGCCCTCCCCCGCGTCGATGCCGCGCGGGTTGTCGATCCGCAGGGCGTCCACCACGAGCTCCTTGCGGACGAACCCGTCGCGGCCCTTCGCGCCCAGGTCGATCTCGTAGACGCGCTTGGTGACCGCCTGGTCGCCCTCGAAGTCGTCGCGCTCGATGAGCAGCATCGTGTCGCGGCCCGTGGCGAAGGCGTCACCGATGACGTCGGCGGGCTGGTCGGTCTGGTAGGCCCAGCGCTTGCCCGTGTACTCGCCGCGGCGGGTGTCGAACTGGTAGATCCAGCGGCGGCGCGGGTCGGTGTCGTTCGCCAGGGCGCCCTCGACCACCGGGTAGAGGTAGCGGCCGATGCCCGCCATGGCCTCGAAGCCGCGGCTGCTGCCCACGTTGGGCGTCTCGCCGGGCTCCAGGTACGGGTTGCCGGGCGACTTGCCGTCGGGGAACGCGTACGGGGCCTCCAGCAGGGTGCCGTCGGCGTCGAAGTGCAGCAGGAACGGGCCGAACTCCTCGCCCACCCACAGCGTGCCGTCGGCGGCGCGCACGAGGGACTCGATGTCGAAGTCGGCACCCGTGAGCAGCCGCTCGTCGGTGTCCTCGTTGACGATGTCGAAGTCGAGCACGTCATTGCGGTCGTTGTACTCGATGAAGTCGAGCACCTCGATCTCGCCGTCGCCCGAACCGCGGCGGTTCGTGTCCCACTGGGGGCGCACCAGGTAGTTGCGCAGCAGGAAGTCGGCGGAGTTGCCCTTGGCGCCGAACCCGTTGTCGGGCTGGGCCCAGAAGGTGCCGTCGTGGTTGTCGACCATGGCGGAGAAGCCGGGGATCACCTGGCCGTCCCAGGGTCCCTGGCGCCCGTTGCCGGGGCTCGCGGCGGCGCCCGACGGCGGACCGTCGGCCAGGTAGTCGGCGGACAGCGTGGCGCGGCCCGCCAGGGACGCGGCGAGGTGGGTCCCGCCGTGGTGCTCGGACGCGGGTCCGGGACGAGGGCCGGCGACGGCGGAGGCCGCCGGCAGCAGCAACGATGCCGCCGCCGCGGCGGCCACCACGCGCGTGGCGCGGGTACGCAGGGGTGTGCTCATGCGGCCGAGCCAAGTGGGCGCACCCCACATCCCGGTGAACCTGGCGCTACCTCCTGGTGAACTCTCCCGGCGACCTCTCGGGCGGTGCTCAGACCGGCATGTGCCAGCCGCCGCGCCGGAAGGCCGGGGTGGCGATCGCCAGGACGCCGATCGCGAGCACCACCGCGGCGAGCATCACCAGGGCCATGGCCGCGGCGTCCCCGCCCAGGAACCCGCCGAGCGAGCTCACCGACCCGGCGATCAGGGACTGGACGGCGCCGATCATCGCCGCAGCGGTGCCGGCGATCTCGCCGTGCCGAGACAGCGCCAGCGCGGACGCGTTGGCCGGGACGAGTCCCTGGAACGCGAGGACGCACCACAGGGCCACCAGCAGGCCGATCAGCCCGCCCGCCCCGGTCAGGACCACCACGAGGAGGACGACGACGAGGATCGCCTGGGCGACCACGCCGAACCGGAGCAGCCGGACCGGCGCGACCTTGCGCACCAGAGCCGCGTTGACCTGCGCGGACAGCACGAGGCCCACGCCGTTGACGGCGAAGAGCAGGGCGAACTGCCCCTCGCTGAGCCCGTACTCCTGCTGGAAGATGATGGGCGACCCCACCACGTAGCTCATCAGGACGCCGAAGCCCAGGCCGGGGATCACCGCGAGGGCCATGAAGTGCCGGTCCCTGAGCAGCTTGCCGTAGCCGCCGGCGACCATGCGGACGCCGCCGGTGAGCCGCTTGACCGGCGGGTGGGTCTCGGGCATCACCCGGAGCACCACGAGGGCGAGCGCGGCGCCCATCACGGCCAGGACCACGAACACCCAGCGCCAGGGGCCGTGCGCCAGGACAAAGGTGCCCAGGGTGGGGGCGAACATCGGCGCGACGCCGATCACGAGCATGAGGCGCGACAGGATGCGGGCGGCCTCGGCACCCACGAAGCGGTCACGCACGATGGCGACCGAGGCCACGCCGGCCGCGGCGTTGAAGAAGCCCTGCGCGAGGCGAAGGCCGATCAGCAGCGGCATGCTCGTGACCACGGCGCACAGCAGCGAGATGACGACATGCAGCGCGAGGCCGACGAGCAACGGGGTGCGCCGGCCGAAGCGGTCCGAGAGCGGGCCGATGACGAGCTGGCCCACGCCGCCGCCGATGAGCATGCAGGACACCGTGAGCTGGGCCAGCGCCTCGCTCGAGCCCAGGTCCAGGGCGACCTGCGGCAGCGCGGGCAGGTACATGTCGACGGTGAAGGCAGGCAGGGCCGACAGGGCCCCGAGCATGAGGACCCACTTGACGGTGGACCGGGAGGACGCTCGGCGCGCGGGCACGACTGGGGAGACGCCCGACGGCGCAGAGGTTGGCATGGGTCCGATGCTATCGAATCGATACGACGATGAGAAGAGTGATCTCGCTCTCCGGTCATGTGTTCGCCGGCAGTTCACCACCAGGAGTCGTGCTCCCGCGAGTGTCAGTGGCTCGGGGCATGCTGGTCCCATGTGCGGACGCTTCGCCTCCTTCACCCAGACCCAGGACCTCGCCGACGAGCTCGCCATCGCCGAGATCGCCGAGGACGCGCGGCTGCTGCCGCCGTCCTGGAACGTGGCACCGACCGACCCGGTGCGGATCGTCGTCGAGCGGGCGGCCAAGGGCTCCGACGAGGTGACGCGCTCGGCGCGGCTCGCCCGCTGGGGGCTCGTGCCGTCCTGGTCCAAGGACCCGAGCGGCGGAGCGCGCATGATCAACGCGCGGTCCGAGTCGCTCCTGGACAAGCCGGCGTTCGCCAAGCCCTTCAAGGTGCGGCGCTGCATCGTGCTGGCCGACGGCTACTACGAATGGCGCAAGCTGGCGCTGCCCGCGACGGGCTCGAAGAAGGTCCCGAAGCAGCCCTACTGGATCCACCCGGCCGAGGCGGACGTCGCGGCGTTCGCCGGCCTGTACGAGTTCTGGCGCAACCCGGCGGCGAGCGAGTCCGACCCCGACCGGTGGTTGGTCTCCACCACCGTGATCACCCGGCCGGCGTCCGAGAGCATGGCCCCGATCCACGACCGCATGCCGTTCGTGCTGCCAGCCAGCGCCTGGGACCAGTGGCTCGACCCCACGGTCGGCGACGCGTCCGAGCTGCTGAAGCTGGACAACGCGCCGCTCACCACGCTGCCGGTGGGCGACGCGGTGGGTTCGGTGCAGAACGACGGGCCGTCGCTGATCGAGGAGGACCCGGAGCCGAGGGACCCGGAGCCGGTCCGGGTCTGACGCTCGGCCAAGACCGGTGGAGCCGGTGGTGT
Organism: Promicromonospora sp. NPDC110617; assembly: GCF_055598465.1. Lineage (NCBI taxonomy): Bacteria > Bacillati > Actinomycetota > Actinomycetes > Micrococcales > Promicromonosporaceae > Promicromonospora > Promicromonospora sp. NPDC110617. The sequence continues at coordinate 1,583,994 of NZ_JBVKBM010000001.1, read as the reverse complement.
CCCGCTCGACAGCACGCGATCAGGTCGCGGCGAGGCCACGCACCGCGCGTTCGATCGCGGGACGCGGGTCAAGTGTCGGGTCGACCGTGAGCCGGTGCAGGAGCAGCCCGTCGCCGAGCGCCATGAGCGCCCGCGCCGCCGGTACGGGGTCGGGGATGCCGACGGCGGTCACGATCTGTTCCGTCCACCGCTCGAACTCGCGCCGTTCCCGCAGCAACGGCTCGCCGAGCTCAGGATCGCCCGAGAGTTCGAGGAAGAGGGCGTAGCGCGCGCGGGTGCGCGCGGCGAACGGCCCGGTCTGCACCTCGGCCATGCCGCACAGGCCCTCGATCAACTCGTCGACCCCTGAGATCGCGGGCGTCGTGTCCGCCTCGAAGTCGGCGCGCTCGCGCTGGGCGATCCAGTCGACCACACCGGCGAGCAGAGCCCGGCGAGTGCGGAACCAGTTCGAGGTCGATCCGGGCGGCAGGCCCGCTCGTTCATCGACCCGCGCATGGGTCAACGCTCGTACGCCGTCCGCGCCGAGCAGTGCCACGGCTGCATCGAGCGCGCGCTCACGGGTCGCTGCCGCCATGGACACCTCTCTCGGGACAGGTCTACTATGAACATAGTAATCCTCAGGGAAGGTGGTCGCCATGTCCACGCCCCCGCCCCGCATCACGTCCATCGACGACTCGGCGTGGTCGCCGCCGCTGCCGGACGCGGCCGGCTTCGACCACCTCGTCGTCGAGACGCCCGGCCTGCGCAGTCACGTCGCGACCATCGGCGAGGGCGAACCGGTTGTGCTGCTGCACGGGTTCCCTCAGCACTGGTGGCAGTGGCACGCCGTCGCTCCCGCCCTCGCCGCGGGCGGCTATCGCGTCTTCTGCCCCGACCTGCGCGGGGCCGGCTGGAGCGTGGCCGACGATCCGCGGGTCGAACGCGAGACCCGGCTGCACGACCTGCTCGCCCTCTTCGACGTCCTCCGCATCGGACGCGCCCATCTCGTCGCCCACGACATGGGCGCCATCACCGCGATGCAGCTGGCCTACGACCACCCTGAGCGAGTGCGGACGGCGGTACAGCTCTCCGTGCCGCCCGGCTTCATGACGTTCAGCCCGAAACTCCTCCCGGGCTTTCGGCACCTGCCCCGGTTCATCTGGCATCACCCGGGCGACTCACTGCGTGGCATCTTCTCCGAGGCCTACGTCGCCCACCCGATGTCGGAGGCGACCATCGAAGCCCACCTCGCCCCGATGCGCCGACCCGACATCGACGGCGCGGTACGCCCGCTCACCCGCGGCATGATCGTTCCCGAAGCCCTGCATCTGATGCGCGGCGACTACCGCCGCCGACGGCTCACCGTGCCGGCACTCTTCGTGTTCGGCCGCCGCGACCGCCCTTGGACCGAAGAGATCCTGCAACACGTCTGTCGCGACCCGGAACGGCACGCCGATCACGCCGAGCTCGCCTATGTCGACGATGCGGCGCACTTCATCACCGACGACGCACCCGCCGAGGTCGCAGCGCTCACGCTCGACTGGTTCGAACGAGCCGCGTGACGCCGCACGGGCCCGGTGACTCGTCCAGCACCTCGTCCAGCGTCCGGATGCGGTCCTCGACGTCCGGGTACCGGTCGTACCGGTCCAGCAGCACCGCGCCCAGCCCGGCGTCGAGCGGCCCCTGGTAGTCCTTCTCGACGTCGTTGCCCACCATCAGCACGTCGCCGGGCGCCACCCCGAGCACCTCGCACGTCGCGGCGTAGGCGCGCGGGTCCGGCTTGCCCGCGGGCAGGTCGTCCGAGGCGACGACGACGTCGACGTGCGCGGCCAGACCGGTGCGGTCGAGCTTGAGGCGCTGGTGGAGGGAGTCGCCGTTGGTGAGCAGCGCGGCGACGAGGCCGGCGTCCCGCACCCGGCGCAGGGCTGGGACGGCGTCGTCGAACGCCGTCCAGGCCTGTTCGTAGCGCGACAGGTAGCCGGAGAACAGCTCGTCGGCCTCGTCATCGGTGGCGTCCGCCCCCAGGAACTCGCGCACGCGCACGCGCCGCTGCTCCTGGAAGGTGATCTCGCGCCGCTGGTACCGGCCGTAGGCCTCCTCGGCGATGCCACCCCACGCCGTGACCAGCTCCTCGGGGTCGTCGTGGTCCAGACCCAGCTCGGGAAGCCAGTCCAGGAGCGCCGTCCGAGAGGCGCCCTCCTGGTCCACGAGTGTGTCGTCGAGATCGAAGAGAACGACTTTCAGCACGCTCGCATCGTGTCACACGCCGCTCCGCGCCCCGCCCGGCACCTCGACGACCGGACGCTCGCCGGGGTGCTCGCTCCTGAGCCGGCCTTGCACCGCAGGCCCTCTGACCTGCCCGGACAACTTCACCGGGTGAATTCGGCGCGCCCGCCAACGAACTGGGTCTCTCGTGCGTCCCTAGCGGTGACAGGTTCCTGTCCTCACCGATCTGGGGGATCCATGACCGCACTACGTTTGTCCCGGCCGTCGCCGCGCCTGCTCACCATGGGCGTCGCCGTCGTGCTGGCCCTGGGCCTGCTCGGCGAGGGCGGAGCGACCAACGCCGCCGCCTCCGCCGCACCGATCGCGACGGCACCGGCGGACGCCGCGCCCACCGCCGCGCAGCGCGGCCTGCGCTTCGCCCCGGCGGCGAGCACCGTCGAGGCCTACAACTACGACGGCTGGGTGTACTTCGACTCGGGCGTCTGGATGGCTGCCTACGGCGAGGGCTACGAGTTCTGGGCCAAGAAGGCCAAGCCCTCCGCCCGCGCGACGCTCACCAAGACGGTGATCCGCGGCGACGAGCGCACCACCACGAAGGCCCCCGCCGCGATCGTCGACGGGCTGAACGGCTTCAAGAAGGGCCTCACGGTCCAGGTCACGGACTCGACGGGCAAGGTGCTCGTCAAGAAGTCGCGCAGCCTGTGCCTCAGCGGCATGGAGCGCCAGCGCGTCGAGCCGACCGGCAACACCGAGCCGATCTACCCCATGTTCTGCGGCGGCGACTGGTTCACCAAGTCCACCGTCTCCGGGATCGAGCAGGGCTGGGCGACCAAGCTCGACACGTACTTCGAGCTCAAGACCACGCGCAAGAACCTCCGGATGACCGTGACCATCAGCGACCCCGTCGCAGACTTCCTGGGCCTCCCCGCCACGGGCCGCTCGGTGTCCCAGCGCGTCAAGGTGATCGACGAGTGCAGCGTCGTGGACTGCGGCGAGGTCGGGGACGCGCTCCTCGGGGCGCCCTCCGAGGGCTTCAGCACCCTGGCCGAGGGTGACGCCGCGTCCACCCACGCCGACCAGGTGCGGGCGATGGCCAGCGGCGCCCACGGGACCCACGGTGCCGGCGACGGCGCAGGTTCCTCGCACCGCGCGAACCTCTTCACCCTCCAGGGCGGGAGCCAGGAGCACGGCGGCGACCACCCCGCGCTCGGCCAGCCGGGGTCCAAGCCGTCGAACAAGGCCCCCGCCGAGGACACGCTCCCCGACCTGCTCTCCCTGCCGGCGTGGCAGATCGGCGTCGAGCGCGCTTCCGGCACCGACCGGCTCACCTTCAACGCCAACGAGTGGAACGCCGGCCCGGCGCCCCTCGTGGTCGAGGGCTACCGCAAGGGCGCCGCCGAGGTCATGGACGCCTACCAGTTCTTCTACCGGGACGGCAAGGAGGTGGGCAGCACCAAGACCGGCAAGATGAAGTACCACGCCGCCCCCGAGCACGACCACTGGCACTTCCTGGACTTCGCGAGCTACGAGCTGGTCAAGCCCGACGGCTCCCTGGTGACCACGAGCGGCAAGCAGTCGTGGTGCCTCGCGCCCACCAACGCCGTCGACCTGTCGGTGCCCGGCGCGACCTGGCGGCCGGAGGCGACCGGCCTCGACAGCACCTGCGGCGACCGGTCCGCGCTGTGGCTGCGCGAGGTCCTGCCCGTCGGCTGGGGCGACACCTACAACCAGACCCAGACGCAGGCGTTCAACCTGACGGGCGTCAAGAACGGGACCTACCAGATCAAGATCACCGTGAACCCGAACGGCGCCCTGCACGAGCTGACGACGGACAACAACGTCAGCTACCGGACCGTGGTGCTGGGCGGCAAGCCCGGCAAGCGCACCGTGACGGTGCCGCCGTACGAGGGCGTCGACACGGAGGTCGTGAACTAGCACGGAGGTCGTGCACGAGCACCAGGCTCGTGCGTCGAACCGTAGGCTGCGCGTCATGAACGCCAGCAGCACGACCGGCATCCCGTCCGGGAGCGGTGTCTCCTGCACCCTCTCGGACGGGATCGCCGACGTCCGCCTCGACCGGCCCGACAAGCTCAACGCACTGTCGCTGGGCATGCTGGGCGAGCTGAGGGCCACCGCACGCCGCCTGGGGCGCGAACCCGGGCTGCGTGCGGTCGTCGTCTCCGGCAACGGCCGCTCGTTCTGCGCGGGGCTCGACCTCGGCTCGGCGGCGCGGAACCCGGCGGCGGTCGCCCGGGCCTTCGTGCCGACGCCGCGGGGCACCAACCTGTTCCAGGAGGCCTGCTGGGCCTGGCGCCGCCTGCCGGTGCCGGTCGTCGCGGCCGTGCACGGGCACGTCATCGGGGCGGGCGTGCAGATCGCGCTGGCCGCCGACCTGCGCCTGACCACGCCCGACGCCCGCTGGTCCGTCAAGGAGGTCGAGCGCGGCCTGGTCCCCGACATGTCCGGGATCCGCGCGCTGACACAGCTCGTGGGCATCGAGACGGCGAAGCGCCTCACCTTCACCGCCGAGGAGTTCACGGGGGCCGACGCCGGGCGGCTCGGCCTGGCCGGCACCGTCACCGACACGCCCCTGGACGAGGCGTTCGCGCTCGCCGGCCGCATCGCGGAGCGGCGGCCCGAGGCCGTGGCGGCGGCCAAGCGGCTCTTCGACCGGCGCTGGTCGTCGGGCGACCGCCGCACGTTCGCGGCCGAACGCCGCGAGCAGCTCCGGCTGCTGCCCGGCGCGATGCGGGCGCTGCAGCGGATGAAGGGCGGCCGGGAGGGCTGACGCCGGCCGCGCGCCCGGCGGCCACACCCAGTGGCCACACACCCGGCGGCCGCGACCGGCGAACCGATTCCGCGTCAGCCCTGGTACGCCCGCTGCAGCCGCACCGGCGCCAGCGGGCCGATGCCCGGGACCTCACGCTCGGGCTGGGCGGTGAGCGCGTAGTGCGAACTCGTGGCGAGCAGCGCGGCGGTCTCCTTGTCGACCAGCACGGTCGACGGGTCGGACTGCTCGGTCAGGCGCGACGCGAGGTTCACCGTGGGACCGAAGATGTCGCCGAACCGCGACAGCACCCGCCCCCAGACGAACCCGACGCGCACGGGGATCTCGGGGTCGCCCGGCGCGGCGGTGCCGAGCTGCGCCCCGGAGGTCTCGGCCAGGCCGAGGGCCACCTCCGCCCCCGTGACCACGTCGTCGGTGACGAACAGGACGGCGTCGCCGATCGTCTTCACCACGCGGCCGCCTGCGTTCACGATGACGTCCCGCGCGCCGGCCTCGAACCGCTGCACGAACTCCGCCAGCTCCTCCGAACCGAGCCCCGCCGTCCGCTTGGTGAACGAGACGATGTCGGCGAACCCGACCGCCCGTAGCAGCGGGAGCTGGTGGCCGTCGTTGCTCTCGTCGCCGCGTGCCCCGGCGAACTCGATGGCGGTGCGCCCCGTGAGCGCCGCGAGCTGACGCCGCCAGGCGTGCTCGAGCTGGCGGCTCAGCATCTCGGACATCTCCGGGAGCTTGTCCAGCGCGAGCAGCCGGGCGGACGTCTCGTCCAGCTCGTACCGCCGGGCGAGGTGCTCGACGAGGGCCTCGACCTGCCACAGCGCGAGCCGCTCGGTCGTGTGGCCCACCGACCGGATGAAGGTCATCTGGGCGCGCTCGTCCATCTGCTCCGCCTCGAACAGCCCGGCGGCGTCCTTGAGCGCCTCGACGTCGGCGTCGGTGAACCAGGTCTCGGTGGGGTGCGTGACGGGCAGGCCGATCCAGCGCCAGTACCGGGTCACGAACTGCTTGTCGAGCCCGGTGAGCTCCACGACCTGCGACAGGGTGTAGCGGCGGGCGCCGCCCAGCAGGGTCTCGTCGAGCCGGGCCGCGGTGTCGGCGCCGGGGGTCTCGTGGTTCGTGGGGGACGTCTCGGAGTTGTGGAGCACGTCACCACTGTAGGCGGGCGTACCTCATGCACCCGCATACATCGGTGCCGCTCAGCTCCAGAACGTCAGCACGAGGGGGATCCCCGTGAGCACCAGGAGCATGCCGACCACGGTCACCACGTTCCACAGGCCCAGCCGCACGCCCGGGACGCCGTCGTCCCGGTAGAGCAGCACCCAGACCACCAGCAGCCAGGAGATCCCGGCCGCGACGAGGCCCGCCGTCGGCGTCCCCTCGCTCTGGACGATGCCACGGTCCAGCCGGACCGTGCTGATCAGGTAGACCGCGACCACCGCCGCGGCGCACACGATTCCCTTGGCCACCACGACCGTGGCTCGACCTGCCTCCATGGCGTCTCCTGACCGTCACCCGCCCGTGCTGTCCGTCGTCGCTTGTGGCGGAGATTACCGCAGGTCAGGGGCCCCGCGGCAGGGGCTGCCGTCGAGTTCACCCGGCGCCGCGCGCGAGTTCACCCGGGCCGGCCCGCGGCGCCGCTCCGGGTCGGGAGACGCCGCCGCGCGGGCCAGGAGACCGCGTTACCGCAGGTGCCAGACGTCGCCCGCGGTCACCGTGCGCTCCTCGCCCGCGTCCGTGCGGATCGTCAGCGCGCCCGTGCCGTCGAGGCCCACGGCCTCGCCCTCCAGCACGCCGGCGTCCCCGGCGAGCTCGGCCCGCACGCGGGTGCCCAGCGTCGCGGACACGGCCGTGTACTCCGCCAGCAGGCCGGCCGCCACCACGTCGCCGCGCGCCTCCTCCCAGCGCCGGACGACGGCGTGCACCTCGCCGAGCATCCGCACCAGCACGTCGGTACGGTCGGGCCGGGGATGGCCCGCGAGCGCCAGCGACGTCGCCGTCGGGACGGGGAGCTCCTCGGCGGACTGGGACACGTTGAGGCCGATCCCGAGCACGACGGCGGGCGCGGCGTCCGGGGCATCCCGGACGGCGCGGGCGGCGTCCGGCCCCTCCGGCACCACCTCGGCGAGGATCCCGGCGACCTTGCGGTACCGGCCCAGCCCGGCGACGGTGTCGACGGCGGGCAGCAGCACGTCGTTGGGCCACTTCACGGCGGCGGTGACCCCGCCGTCGGACACCGCGCGGACCACCGCGAGGCCCGCGAGCAGCGGGAGCCAGCCCAGGCTCGCCGCGGGGACGCGGGGCCGGAGCAGCACGGAGACGGTCAGGCTCGCGCGCGGCGGCGTCTCCCAGGACCGCCCGGCGCGCCCCCGGCCGGCAGTCTGCTCCTCGGCGACCAGGGCCGACGGCGCGGGCCAGGCGGCCGGGTCGTCCCGGACGGCGGCGACGAGCTCGGCGTTGGTGGAGGGCGAGGTCTCGACCACCTCGACCCGGGCGAACCCGGGGACGGTGAGGCGGTCGCGGTACAGGGAGGCGCGCACCTCTTCATCCTCTCTCCTGGGCCGCGCGACCGCCCTTGGAGGAAACCCACAAGTCGGCGGCGCGACCCGCTGGACCCTCCCGCATCGAGCGGGAGGCATCCGACAACTACGCTCGGAGATGTGAACGACTCCACGACGACCCTCGCCGGCACGCGCGCCAAGCTCGACGACCTCGACGCACGCCGGGCAGCCGCCATCGACGAGCCGGAGGTGACGGCCCAGGAGAAGCAGCACAAGCGGGGCAAGAAGACCGCCCGGGAGCGCATCGAGGCGCTCCTCGACGAGGGGAGCTTCACCGAGCTGGACGCGCTGGCCAAGCACCGCAGCCGCAACTTCGGCCTGGACAGGAAGCGCATCGCGGGCGACGGCGTCGTGACCGGCTACGGCACGATCGACGGCCGCCAGGTGTGCATCTACTCCCAGGACTTCACGGTGTTCGGCGGGAGCCTCGGCGAGGTGCACGGCCAGAAGATCACCAAGGTGCAGGACCTCGCGCTGCGCACGGGCGTGCCGCTGATCGGCATCAGCGACGGCGGCGGCGCGCGCATCCAGGAGGGTGTCGCGGCCCTGACGCAGTTCGCGGAGATGTTCCGGCGCAACGTCGCGGCGTCGGGCGTGATCCCGCAGATCTCCCTGATCCTCGGCCCGAGCGCGGGCGGTGCGGTGTACTCCCCCGCCCTGACCGACTTCATCGTCATGGCCGACCAGACCTCCAACATGTTCATCACCGGCCCGGACGTGATCCGCACGGTGACGGGCGAGGACGTCGACTTCGAGACGCTGGGCGGCGCCCGCACGCACAACTCGAAGTCGGGCGTGGCGCACTACATGGGCAGCGACGAGGACGACGCGCTCGACTACGTGCGCCACCTCGTGAGCTACCTGCCGCAGAACAACCTCTCGGACGCGCCGGCGTTCCCGCCCGAGGACGAGACGGTCCTGGAGGTCACGGCCGAGGACGAGGCGCTCGACACGCTGATCCCGGACAGCGACAACCAGCCGTACGACATGCGCGACGCCGTCGAGGCGGTGCTGGACCCGGAGTCGTTCCTAGAGGTCCAGCCGATGTTCGCGACCAACGTCCTGATCGGGTTCGGGCACGTGGAGGGCCAGTCGGTCGGCATCATCGCCAACCAGCCGCAGTCCATGGCGGGCACGCTCGACATCGACGCCGCCGAGAAGGCCGCGCGGTTCGTGCGCACCTGCGACGCGTTCAACATCCCCGTGCTGACGTTCGTGGACGTGCCGGGCTTCCTCCCCGGCGTCGGCCAGGAGCACCAGGGCATCATCCGCCGCGGCGCCAAGCTGATCTACGCGTACGCCGAGGCCACGGTGCCGCTGGTCACGATCATCACCCGCAAGGCGTACGGCGGCGCGTACATCGTCATGGGCTCCAAGCAGCTCGGGGCCGACGTGAACCTGGCCTGGCCGACCGCCCAGATCGCCGTGATGGGCGCGAGCGGCGCCGTGAACATCCTGCAGCGCGGCGCGCTGAAGACGGTCCAGGAGGCGGGCGGCGACGTCGAGGCCGAGCGCGCCCGGCTGACCGCCGAGTACGAGGACGCCATCGTCAACCCGTGGGACGCCGCCGAGCGCGGGTACGTGGACGCGGTCATCCGCCCGTCCGAGACCCGCGTGCAGGTCGTGCGTGCCCTGCGCGCGCTGCGCACCAAGCGATCTACGCTTCCTCCGAAGAAGCACGGCAACATCCCGCTCTGAGCGGGATGTCGAGCCGGTCCAGACCTGGAGGAGACCGCATGAGCCACGAAGACGCCACCCACGGCCCGGCGCCGATGGGCCGCGTCGACACGGAGCCGATGCACCGCGCCGTCGACGCCCTGGCGGCCGCGCTGCACGACTACGTGGGGACCGCCGTGGGCGTACGCGCCGAGTTCGGCGCCGCCGAGGCCGACGAGGACCCGCGCGTGCTGGCCCTCGAGTCGAAGGTGGGGCACCTGAACGCCGCGCTGTTCGACGTGCTGCACGGCGCGCTGGGCATGCACCCCGACCTCACCTCGTCGGTGTGGGAGCCGGAGCACGAGGGCGAGGAGGACGAGATCCTCGAGTCCGAGACGCCGGAGGAGGGCGAGTCGTTCTACCTCGGCTTCGTCGTGGGCGCGCGCGGCGGGGACGCCTCGCTGGACGGTGTGATCGACCTGCTCGACGCCGCGGGCGAGTCCGTCGCCACGCAGCTCACCGAGGGCGGCTACGACATCGCCGAGTGGGCCGCCTCGCGCGGCGAGGCCCCCGGCTTCGGCTTCTACGAGGAGGACGACGAGTGAGCGCCCAGGTCCGGGTGGTCCGCGGCGAGCCGGACGACGTCGAGGTGGCCGCCCTGGTCGCCGGCCTCGCCGCGGTCGCGGCGGCCGGCGCGGAGCCCGACGACGCCGCGCCGCTCGACGAGTGGACCAACCACGCGCGCTCGCTGCGCGGGAACGGTGCCGCGACCGCCAAGAACTTCGGCGGACGCTCGGGGCGGCACAACGCCGACGCCTGGCGCTGGAGCCTCCGCTCATGAGCAAGGCTCCCCGCCCCGGGGACACCGATGTCGTCCTGTTCGTCCGTTCGCTCGGCCAGCGCATCGCGGGCGGCACCCGCGCCGTCCTGGCCCGCGCCAACCTCTACGCCGGCCTCGGGTACCGCACCACCCTCGTGGTGACGGGCCTGCTGGACGACGACGGCGCCTGGGTCCGCGAGCACGGTCTCCTGCGGTCCGACGTGCGCCTGCTGGTCCTGTGGCGCGACGGGCCCGACGCCGTCGACCACGCGCGCGCCCGGGAGGTGGAGCCCGTCACGGTGCCGCGGATCGCCGACGGGCCGGGCGTGAAGCGCCGTCGGCGGACCGTGGGCGACGCGCTCCAGGTGCGCACCCTGGTGGACGACAAGCTGCGCACCATCGAGCTGCTCGACCAGGACACCGAGGCCACGCGCCAGCTCGTCGTGCTGCGCGAGGACGGCACGCGGGAGTCGCTGTGGCACTTCGCGCACGACGCGCTCGTCGCGATCGACCACCTCCCGCCGGGCGGCGGACGCCGGCGCGAGCTCGTGGTCGACGGGCGCGCCGTCTGGCTGGAGGCCGAGGTCGACGGACACGTCGGCGCCGGCGAGGCGCACCTGCGCCTGCGCGAGGACGAGGTCGGGGACTATGCGGGGGCGATCGCCCGCTGGCTCGACACCACCTTCGCCGCCTCCGAGCACCTCGTGGTCTTCGCCGACGGCGAGAACGTCTGGCAGCGCAGCCTGCGCCTCATGCGCCACCCGCACCTGCGGGGCGTGTCGGTGCTGCACAACTCGCACCTCGCGGCGCCCTACGACGCCGCGGCGCCCACCAAGCCGCACTGGGCCGGCTTCTTCTCGGACACGACCAACGTGGACGCCATGGTCTGCCTCACCGAACGGCAGCGCACCGACCTCCTGCAGCGGTACCCGGGGCTGCCGCTGCACGTGCTGCGGCACGCCGCGCCCAAACCCAAGGTCCGCGGCGTGCGGCGGGACGGCGACTCCGTGGTCTTCGTGGGCCGGCTCGCGCCGCAGAAGCAGCTCGACCACCTGCTGCGGGCGTTCGTGCTGGTGCACGAGCGCGTCCCGGGCGCGCACCTCGACGTGTACGGGCACGGCGTCGAGGAGGAGTCCCTCAAGAAGCTCACCACCGAGCTCGGCCTGGACCTCGGCACCACCGTACGGTTCCACGGCGCGACGTCGCAGGCCCTGCACGCGTTCGCCGGCTCCCGGGTCGCGGCCATGACGTCCTTCCACGAGGGGCTGCCGCTCACCCTCACCGAGGCCATGTCGGTGGGCACGCCCTTCGTGGCGTACGACTGCAACTACGGCCCGGCCGAGGTGATCCGGGACGGCGAGAACGGGTTCCTGGTGGCCCGGGACGACGTGTCGGCGCTGGCCGACCGGCTGGTTCAGGTGCTCCAGGACGACCGGCTGGCCCGCCGGCTCGGCCGGGAGGCGAAGCGCGTCACCACGAGCTTCTCGCCGCGCCGGTACAGGGACGCCTGGCGGGACCTGCTCGGCCAGGTGGCGAGCCGTGAGTCGAGCAGCTCGCACACCGTCGCCAGCAGCTGACGCCGGTCGATCCGGAGGTTGTCCAGGTGGGGGCGGGCGTCGTCGTGCCGACGGCGCTCGCCCTCACCGACGGGCTCGCCCAGCAGGGTCACGGGTACCGGCCGCCCCTCCGCCTCGCGCGCGCCCGGCCGCAGCTCCGGCAGGACGTCGCCCAGGCTGGGCGGCGCGTAGACCACGCCCGGGGCGTCGCTGAACCAGCCCACCTTGTGCTGGCTGGTGCCGTTCGGCGCGACGTACACGTCGGTGGCCTCGGCCCACAGCACGGCCTCCCGCAGCGTGCTGCCGACCAGGTCGACCACCTGGTCCGGGCGCCGGACGTCGGCCCTGATCGCGCGCGCCACCGCGTGCAGCTCCTCGATGCTGGCGCGCCACCGGTCCGAGACGAGGTCGGTGCCGACCGGGTACGAGTAGCCGTCCAGGAGCACCAGCGCCCGCGGGTAGCGCCGGTGCAGCGCGTCGACGAACCGGGCGGCCTCGCGCTCCTGGTCCGCCCACGCGCGGCTGCGCACGCGCAGCCCGATCCAGACCACCGGGGCGTCCCTGGCCGGCGGCGGCTGCGGGTACCCGGGCGCCGGCTCGGCCTGGACCATCCGGTGCCGGATCCGGTCCACGAGGGAACGCCGGATGAAGTACCCGCCGACCGAGAGCACCAGGTGCTCGCGGGAAAAGGGGTAGGGGTCACGGAGCAGCCGGCGCGGCTCGTCGACGACGCGCGCCGCCGAGAACTCCGGGAACAGCTCCTCGAACGCCCCGAAGAACCCGGTCCCTGCCGTGCGCACCTCGGCCACGTTGCCGGCCAGCCCGTGGTCGATCAGCCGCTCGACGCCGGGGTAGAAGTTCCAGACGTGGTGCGCGAAGTTCTCCGCGACCGTCATCTGGAGCACCACCCGGCGCCGCGCGCGCGGGTCCGGGCGGGTGGCGACCGCCCGGGCGTACTGGTCGCGCCGGGCCACGACCCGGCGGAGTAGGTCCGCCGACAGGTTGGTGATCTTGCGCGGCGCGAGCACCGCCCCGGTGAACGCGCCGAGGTTCAGCACGAGCCCCCGGGCGGGGAGGAACAGGTAGGCGGCCTTGAAGCCGCCCAGGACGCTCACGAGCATGGTGTGCTCGGCATCCCCGAAGGAGTAGACGGCCTTGCCGACCGTCACCACCGCGTCGAACGGCGCGCACTCGGCGCCGGTCACCGGGTCGCGGAGCACCAGCCGCCGGTCGCGCACCGCCCGCGACTGGTGGCCCAGGTACGGGTCCGCGGTCTCGTGGATCCGCCGCTGGGCCGGCGTGACGAACTCGCGGTCGTGCGCCCGCGGCACGTCCGGGCTGAGGAACTCCTCCTGCCACCACGCGACCGCGTCGGCGGACAACGGCTCCCCCGCCTCGGCCGCCTCCTCGAACGTCAGCACCCGGGGCCGTGTGGCGGCGAAGTAGAGCTTGATCACGGCGGGCTGCAGCGTGCCGACGTGCGCGGCGTCGGCCTCGGGCAGCGGGCCGAGGGCGGAGTAGGCGGCCCAGACGCGGGCGCACGCGGCGGCGTCATCGGACGCGAGGAACGCCGCGAGGTGCTCGGCATGCTCGCGCCGCGCGGTGTCCGCCGCGGGCCCGCCGAGGAGGGCGAGCAGCACCACGGGGAGCGGCCGCGGCGAGCGCGCCTGGAGCGCGGAGAGCCGGTCGGGGAGCGGCACGTCGTCCGCCCCGCGGGGCGCGTCCCGCCACTCGGCCCATGCCTGGGCGCTCGTCGGGTCGAGGAGCAGCACCTGGCCGAAGGCGTCGTCCACCTCGGGCGCGGGCGCGCCCGCCGCCACGAGATCGCGCGCCCGGCGCTTCGCCGCCCGCAGTTCGGCGTCGCCGCCGGGAGCGCGAAAGGCCCGGACGGGGTGCCGCACCTCGCGGTGCGGTACCCCGTCCGGGCCCCTGGTCATCAGGTCAGGCCGCGGCGCGCCGCGACTCGACGAATGCGCTGCCCTTGTCCCAGAGCTCGCGGTACTTGACGTACAGCTCCTGGTTCCAGGGCTTGAGCCAGCCCGCCCAGTGGACGATGCTCGGGTCGGTCACCGTCTCCTGCGTCGGCCAGTTGTTCCAGGCCGGCGCGATCTTGCGGTACCGGGAGCCGGCGTAGCAGTTCAGGATCTCCTGGTCGTTGAGACCGTAGGTCTCCACGTACGCCACGTAGTCGGCGGTGAAGCCCTCCGACCGCATCTGCGCGAGGTCCATGAGCAGGATGCCCGCGTTGAAGCCGTCGAAGTCGTTCGGGTGCCGCTGGTACATCGCACGGAAGAACTCGTTGGCGACCACGGGCTCCTCCGTCAGACGGCGGCCCTGCTTCAGGATGTTGCCGAGGCCGCTGCGCACCCCGTGCCCGACGGACGGACGGGCGGCGAGCGGGGCGCCGCCGAGGTCGACGTCGTGCAGCGTCGCGATGTCCTTGACGGTCAGCGCGTCGATGTCGTGGTAGACCACGCGGTCGAGGTCCGGGAGCAGCTCCGGCAGCAGCAGGCGGTCCATCGTGGAGACCGTGATGTGCTTGAGCATGCCGAGCACGGGCCCGTAGTCGATGTCGTCGCAGGCGATCCACTCGAAGCTGACCTCGGGGAACAGGCCGGCGAGCCGGTCGTGGTCCGCGGTGGTGTGGTCACGCGTGAGGGCGACGACGTGCAGCGGCCGGTCCGAGTGCTGGACCAGACCGCCGATGACGATCTCCATCTCCTGCTTGAGGTTGCCGTCCAGCGCGACCGCCACGTTGACGACCTCGCCGGTGCGCGGCGCGGTGGCCGGCGCCAGCACGCGCGACGCGCGCGCCGTCCGGCACGCCTCGTCGACGTCGAAGGACGCCGTCAGCTTCATGATCGGGGCGGCGAACCGCTCCTCGGCCAGGGCGACCTCCGGCGCGACGGTCTTGCGCCACTCGGCGTAGACCTCCTCGCGCGACTTGCCCTGGAGCACGAGGGCCATCGACGGCGCGAGCAGACGACGGATGCGCTCGCGCATCGCGTTCAGGTCGTTCTCGTCGGCGTCGAGCAGGCCGGCGAACCGCACGTCGGCCCGGTTCTTCGGGGTGAACTGCACGTTCGCGCCGATCGACCACGACGGCAGGTAGCAGTGCAGGCGCGAGGTGACGACCTGGCCGAACTCCGAGCGGTAGCTCTCCAGGAGCCCCAGCGCCTCACGGACGTTCGGGCCCATCGACGTCCAGCGGACGTCCTCGTGCACCTGCGTGATCTGGATGGCGTCGTCCGTCGGCGCCGGGGTGTCCACGTAGGCCGTGGGGCCACCGACCGGGACCGGCGCGGCGGCGTCCGGGAACACCGTGCTGATGGTCGTGGTGAGGCAGCCCGAGAAGAAGGCCGGCACGCCGCGGGCGAGCAGCAGGTAGACCGTGTTCCAGTCGCGGCAGCCGATCGGGCCGTGCGCCTTGAGGTACTCGATCGCCTCGGGCGTGAGCATGTTCGGACGGTTCACGTGGAACGAGATGAACAGCGGGTTCACGTTCGGGTTGAACGGGAAGTCGTAGGCCAGCCCGAAGATGTCCTGCATGTACCAGCCGAAGGCGATGGCCCACGTGTTCTCCGGGACGGCGTCGAAGGTCGACGAGTCGCGGTTGAGGGCCATGAGCTGGACGTCGGCACCCGGGCCGTCGATCGCCAGCTCGGGGCGCACCCGGCCCTGGAGCTCGGAGACCACCTCGACGAGCTCGTCGTCGCCGTGCAGGCGCAGGTTCGCGTGGCGGACCAGGTGGCCGAGGCTCGCGATGGTCTGGACGTAGTCGCCCACGTTGGACGACGTCGTGCCCTCGTCCGG
Source organism: Promicromonospora sp. NPDC110617 (assembly GCF_055598465.1). NCBI lineage: Bacteria > Bacillati > Actinomycetota > Actinomycetes > Micrococcales > Promicromonosporaceae > Promicromonospora > Promicromonospora sp. NPDC110617. Next base: position 1,568,601 of record NZ_JBVKBM010000001.1, on the reverse strand, counting down.
CTGCTTGTAGTCGATGACGCCGAACGACACGTGCCCCTGCGGGACGGTGGCGGTCCGCGGCGTGATGGCGCGCGCCGTGAAGTCGGCAAGCAGCTCGATACGCCGGGTCAGCGCCTCGTCGGCGTCACCGGCCTCGCGGGCCGCGTCGATCGCGCGGGACGCGGCCGTGTACTCCTTCACGGCGAAGAAGATGGACGCCATGTTGTAGAGGGGCTTGGCGCCCTGCACCACGCCCTGGTCGATCCACTTGACGACCTCGTCCACCACGCCGAGCTGGCCCACCTGGGCGGCGGTGCGGAGGAACTCGACCGGCGCATTCCGGGCCACGGCGTCGCGCGGCACCTCGGAGAACAGGTCCCAGGCGAGGTCGTAGGTGCCGGCGTGGCGGGCGACGAGCGCCCCACCGAGCGCGCCGGCGACGCGGGTCTCGGGCTGGCTGTGCAGCGAGTGGCACAGCGCGCGGGCGCCCACGAGGACCTCGGCGTTCAGCTTGCGTGTGAACCGGCCGCGGATCAGCTTGACCACGGCGTCCGTCAGCGGGACGCCGGACCGCAGGCTGCGCGTGAGCTCGGCGTCGGCGGCCAGGCGCTTGGCGGCGTGGACGTACTGGCGCTTCGCCCGCACCTCCTCCTCGGGCAGGCTGCCGGGCTCGAGGCCGAGCACGACCTCGGTCATCTGGCGGTACGAGCCGCGCAGGCGCGCGGCGGCCTTCTCGTTGACCGTCGGCTTGACCGACGACCCCGAGGACGGTGCCTTCGCAGCTGCCTCGGCGGACTTCTTGGGTTGCGGCGCGCTGGTGCCGGCCCAGCGATCAGCCGTCCTGGCGATTTTGCGAAGTGCGCGACGGCGCAGGCTCCGGCCTCGAACGTTCATCCATATACCTTTCTCGGGGTCGGCGAGCTGGGCGCTCAAGCCGGGGACGATCGTACCGTCCAGGCCGATCCAGGGGCCCCACGAGCGCCACATAGCACGTTAACTTCTCGTTTGTCACCGGCGAGGCACGTAGGCTCGGCCGACATGACCAGCCCTGTGCGCACGTCCACGCAGATCGACGTCATCGCCGATGACTACGTCAAGCGTCTCACTGAACTCGCCCCTTTGTCCGCCACAGCCATGGGCCTGCCCGGACACGACCACGAGATCGGCGATCTCTCGCCCGCCGGCCACGAGGAGCTGGCCCGGGCCGGACGGGACGTCCTGGCCCGGCTCGACGGCGTGCAGCCCGCCGACGACGTCGACCGCGTCACGCTGTCCGCCATGCGCGAGCGGGTCGGGCTCGACCTGGAGCTCCACGAGGCCGGCGAGGGACTGCGCAACCTGAACAACATCGAGTCCCCCGTGCAGGGCCTGCGCGACGTCTTCGACATCATGGCCACGGACTCGGTCGAGGCCTGGGAAAACATCGCCTCCCGCCTCAACGGCCTGCCGGACGCCGTCGACGGCTACATCGAGTCGCTGACGGCGGCGGCCGCACAGGGGAACGTCGCCGCGATCCGGCAGGTGCGCGAGTGTGTCGACCAGGCGCGCGAGCTGGCCGGGGACGACTCGTTCTTCACGTCGTTCACGCGCGGCGCCGCCGTCGACGCGGTGCTGGACGAGTCAGCCGCGTGCAGCCTGGTCCGCAAGGAGCTGGAGCACGGCGCGACCGCCGCCCGCGAGGCCTACGGGAAGCTCGCCGAGTTCCTGGAGCGCCACCTCGCGCCGCAGGCCCCCGAGGCGGACGCCGTCGGCCGCGAGCGCTACACCCTGTTCTCGCGGTACTTCCTGGGCGCGAAGGTGGACCTCGACGAGACCTATCAGTGGGGCCTCGACGAGCTGGCTCGCGTCGTCGCGGAGCAGGAGCAGGTCGCCGCGCAGATCGCCGGGCCGGGCGCCACGGTCGAGCAGGCGGTGGCGGCGCTCGACGCCGACCCCGCCCGCAAGCTCCTCGGCACCGACGCCCTCAAGGCCTGGATGCAGGAGACGTCGGACGCCGCGATCACCGCGCTGAACGGCACCCACTTCGACGTCCCGGAGCCCGTGCTCGACCTGGAGTGCATGATCGCGCCGACCCAGTCGGGCGGCATCTACTACACCCCGCCGAGCGACGACTGGTCCCGGCCCGGCCGCATGTGGTGGGCCGTGCCGGCCGGCGTCACGGAGTTCAACACCTGGCGCGAGAAGACGACCGTCTACCACGAGGGCGTCCCGGGTCACCACCTCCAGTGCGGCCAGGCCGTGTTCGCGCGCGAGACGCTGAACACCTGGCGTCGGCTGGCCTGCTGGGTCTCCGGCCACGGCGAGGGCTGGGCCCTGTACGCGGAGCGCCTCATGGCCGACCTCGGCTACATGGACGACCCGGGCGACCGCCTCGGCATGCTCGACGCGCAGCGCCTGCGCGCGGCCCGCGTGGTGTTCGACATCGGCGTCCACCTCGGCCTGCCGGCTCCCGAGCAGTGGGGCGGTGGCACCTGGACCGCCGAGAAGGGCTGGCCGTTCCTGCTGGCCAACGTGAACATGCCCGAGCAGTTCGTCCGGTTCGAGTTCAACCGGTACCTCGGCTGGCCGGGGCAGGCGCCGTCGTACAAGGTGGGGCAGCGCCTCTGGGAGCAGACGCGCGACGCCGCCCGCGCGGCCGTGCCGGCGGGCCAGGAGTTCGACGCCAAGGCCTTCCACGCCCGGGCGCTCAACCTTGGTTCCGTCGGCCTGGACACCCTCCGCGAGGCGCTGGCCTGAGCCTCTCGTGCCCCCGCCGTGTCAGACGTACAGGTCCCTCGGGTGACCTGTGCGTCTGACACGTGACGGGGGTCACTTTCGACAGATCTCGTATTTGCTGTTTCGTCCGCCCGCATTCTCGTTACTGTGTCGCGCGTGCCACGCCTGGTCCTCGCCTCCCAGTCCCCCGCCCGACTCGCGACGCTGAAGTCCGCCGGAGTCACGCCGGAAGTCGTCGTGTCCGGCGTGGACGAGGACAAGGTCCTTGCCGACGCCACGGAACGGTTCGGCGAGCTCGATCCCGCCGACGCCGTGCTCGTCCTGGCCCAGGCCAAGGCCGAGGAGGTGGCGTCCCGGCTGGAGGAGTCCTGGGCCGACGCCGAGGCCCCGGCCGACGGTGCGCCCGCCGCCGAGGCCAGCTCCGCCGCTGACGACGCCGGCTCCACCGCTGACGAGGCGCCCGCCGACGTGATCGTCGTCGGCTGCGACTCCATGCTGGAGATCGACGGCACCATCGTGGGCAAGCCCGCGGACGCCGCCACCGCGCGCGAGCGCTGGCGCGCCATGCGCGGCACCAAGGGTGTGCTGCACACGGGCCACTGGGTGGTCGACCTGCGGGACGACGCCATGGGCGGCACCGGCGGCACCCTCGGCTCGACCAGCTCGACCACGGTCTGGTTCGCCGACATCGACGACGACGAGATCGACGCCTACGTGGCGACCGACGAGCCGCTGCACGTGGCCGGCGCGTTCACCATCGACGGCCTCGGCGGCCCGTACGTCGAGCGCATCGAGGGCGACCACCACGGTGTGGTCGGCATCAGCCTCCCGCTCCTCCGCGAGCTCCTGGGCGAGCTCAACGTCCCCTGGCGAGCACTCCGCACCGCCTGACCGACCGCTCCGCGGCCGGTGTTCGGTCGAACGTAGGGATCGTCGGTCACTGAGCGCTCAGAGTGCGACGATGCCTACGTTCGACAGCCCCGGCGCGGGCCGCCAGCCGAGCCCTCGCAGGCGGCAGGCCAGCTCCGCGCCGACCGTGGGCGTTTCGCCGGCCAACGCCCTGGCGGCCGGGAACCTCATGACGATCACCTGGCCGGTCGCGACCAGCCGGTTCTGCCGCTCGGAGTCGTCGGCGAGCATCGTCTCCCCGGAGTGGAAGGCGCGCCCGTCGATCTCGGCCACGACGTACCGGCCGTCCGGCAGCCGCCACACGAAGTCGACCCGGGCCAGGAAGACGCCGTCCAGCGTGAACATCACCTGCTGACCGTCCGGGGGAACGCCCGAGTCGACGAAGGACAGGCGCGCGAACGACTCTGCTGTCGATCCGTCCAGTGCCTCGGCCAGGTCGAGCAGCCCCCGTGCCCGCTCAACCCCTCGGCGCCCGCGCAGCATCGCGCGCACGTCGTCGAGGCCGCTCTCGCCGATCCGTCCCTCGCGCAGGGCACCGCCGAGCACCGCCACGACCTCGCCGCGCGTCAGGTACGGGAGCGCCTGCGCCAGCGCCGGAACGACCGACGCGATCCGCCTCCCTCGGTACTCCTCGTCGGCGAAGTCCCGGTAGCGCCGCAACGTCACGCCGTCGACCGCCGCATACATCCCGCCTGCTCGCGCCGCCTCGGGCAGCACGGGGGCGACGAGACCGTCGACGCCGAGCAACGCGAGCGCACAGGCGCCGGTCGCGATCCCGTTCGCAACGGCCAGCATCGCCGTCCAGGCGGCCCGACGCCGGAGGTGGTCGTGGCGCCCGTCGCGGCGGCGCTGCCCGGCCGACGTCGGATCCGTGTCGTAGACACCCCGGACGACACGGCACCACCGACCCTGCCCGACGAGCAGGGCCACGGCGTCCTTGTCGAGGCCAGCCGCCGCACACTGGGCCTTGCTCACCAGTCCCTCCTGCGCGGCGGCGACCGACAGCAGCGGCTGGGGCAGGGTGCGCCGAGGTCTCATGCGTCGATCCCACCCCGGCGAGCCCTCACGACGACGCCCCGGGCAGCGCCGCTGTGGACGAACCATCCGAGACGCCCCCTGTGGTCGCGCTCGCTTCCAGCAATCGCCGTCCGGCGTGCCGGTCGCCCACGCCGACAACTCTCCGCGCCCACGCCCCCGGCAGGCGAACGTAGGCTTCGTCGGCGCATGAGCGCTGATGAGCCGACGAAGCCTACGTTCGCCGCCGCCGGCACCCGCCAGCACGCGCCGGCCCGCCGGCGGCAGCAGCCCTCGTTTCCCTGATACCCACAAGGAGCAGCGGCTCAGTGGACTGCACAGTGCCGACGCCATGTCTGAACCCCACAAACGGCCCGCTCCGGGGTTGGTCTGGTCTCCAGACTTTCTCCCGGGTGCCCGGAGCCGGTACATAGGTCCTGGATACCCGGGTTACGGTGAGCCGTGCCTAGTTCCAGCCTGCCCCGAACCATCTCGAAGGTGCTCATCGCCAACCGTGGTGAGATCGCCGTCCGCGTGGCCCGCGGATGCGCCGATGCGGGGCTGGCGTCCGTCGCCGTCTACGCCGACCAGGACCGCGAGGCCATGCACGTGCGGATCGCCGACGAGGCGTTCGCCCTCGGCGGCGCCCGCGCCGCGGACACCTACCTCGACCCCGCCAAGCTGCTCGACGTCGCCCGCCGGTCCGGCGCCGACGCCGTGCACCCGGGCTACGGCTTCCTGTCGGAGAACGCCGAGTTCGCCCAGGCGGTCATCGACGCGGGGCTGGTCTGGATCGGCCCGCCGCCGTCGGCCATCGACGCGCTGGGCGACAAGGTGAGCGCGCGGCACATCGCGCAGCGCGCCGGCGCCCCGCTGGTCCCCGGCACGCCCGACCCGGTCAAGGACAGCAGCGAGGTGCGGGCCTTCGCCGAGGAGTTCGGCCTGCCCATCGCCATCAAGGCGGCGTTCGGCGGCGGCGGCCGTGGCCTCAAGGTCGCCCGCACCTTCGACGAGATCGACGAGCTCTTCGACTCGGCGGTCCGCGAGGCGACGGCGGCGTTCGGCCGGGGCGAGTGCTTCGTGGAGCGCTACCTGGACAAGCCGCGCCATGTGGAGACCCAGTGCCTCGCGGACACCCACGGCAACGTCGTCGTGGTGTCCACGCGTGACTGCTCCCTGCAGCGCCGTCACCAGAAGCTGGTCGAGGAGGCGCCCGCGCCGTTCCTCACGCCGGAGCAGGAGAAGTCCCTCTACATGGCCTCCGAGGCCATCCTGCGCGAGGCCGGGTACGTCGGCGCCGGTACCTGCGAGTTCCTGGTGGGCCTCGACGGCACCATCTCGTTCCTCGAGGTGAACACCCGCCTCCAGGTCGAGCACCCGGTGACCGAGGAGGTCACGGGGATCGACCTGGTCCGCGAGCAGCTGCGCATCGCCGCCGGCGAGCCGCTCGGCTACGACTCCCCCGCGATCCGCGGGCACTCCCTCGAGTTCCGCATCAACGGCGAGGACCCGGCGGCAGGCTTCCTGCCGGCGCCGGGCCGCCTGAACACGATCACGTGGCCGTCTGGCCCGGGCGTGCGCGTCGACACGGGTGTCGTCGCGGGCGACACGGTCTCCGGCGCGTTCGACTCCATGATCGCCAAGCTCATCGTCACGGGCGCCACGCGCACCCAGGCGGTCGAGCGCGCCCGCCGCGCCCTGCGCGAGCTCGTGGTCGAGGGCATCCCCACGGTGGTCCCGTTCCACAAGGCGGTGCTCGACGCCGAGGCGTTCGTCCCGACGGACGGCTCGCCGTTCCGCGTGCACACCCGCTGGATCGAGACGGAGTTCGCCGACGAGCTCAAGGCCCTCGCCCCGGCGCCCGCGCCGGCCCCCGAGGACGAGGTCGAGGAGGTCACGGCCGAGCGCGTCGTCGTCGAGGTGGGCGGACGCCGCCTCGAGGTCGTGCTGCCCGCGGGCCTCGGCGTCGCGGCCGGCCGCGCACGCACCGCCAACGCGGCCCGCCGCCCCGCCCGGCGCGCCGGCGGTGGCAAGGCGTCGAGCGGCTCGACGGGCAACACGCTCGCCTCGCCCATGCAGGGCACCATCGTCAAGGTCGCGGTCGAGGACGGCGCTCAGGTGGCCGAGGGCGATCTCGTCGTCGTGCTGGAGGCCATGAAGATGGAGCAGCCGATCCTGGCCCACCGCGCGGGGACCGTGCGCTCCCTGTCGGCGACGCCGGGGGCGGGCGTGACGGCGGGCGCCCCGCTGTGCGAGATCGTCGACTGACCTGGGCCGTCACCGGAACTCATCGGGTGATTTCCGGCATCAAACCGGGTGAAAAGCGGCCCACGAGGCCTGATAGGCGCCACCCGCGCCCATCAGGCCTCGTGTGATCGGCTAGGTTCTGCGACGTGACACGCGTCGTAGTTCTCAGCCCCGAAGAGGCCATCGCCCTCGTCCGTCCTCGCAAGAGCCTTCCGTCGTTCGTCAGCGAGCTGACCTGCGAGGACGGCGTCATCGCCGTCACCGCGGACCTGCGACGCCTGACGTATGCCCCGCTGCCCGTCAAGATCGCGGCCAAGGCCGTCCCGGTCATGCACGCGTCGGCGCGGATCACGTCGGTGTGGCAGAACATCGCGGTGCTCCAGGTCGAGGCGGACGCCGCCGGCCTGCCCGCCACCAAGCTGCTCCCCCTCGCCTCCGGCACCATCGAGAAGATGGCCCGCAAGAGCGGCCTGCCGGAGCACGCCGTGCAGCTCCGCAAGGACGGCACGGTCTCGCTCGACCTGCGCGCGCTGATGCGCGGCCAGTTCACCGAGGTGACGGGCTTCCGGTTCGAGGGCGGCAAGGTCGTCGTCGAGGGTGTCCCCGCGGAGGACTGACCGCGCCGGTCGCTGACAGCCCGCGTCCGGACCTGAGAGACTGACGCCGTGCCGAACCCGACAGTCCCACCCGCAGACCTCCACCGGCACGACGGCGACGGCTGGGTGACCTGCGGGGACCATCGGCACTGGGGTCTGTTCGGCGCGGCGGGGCTGTTCCTCGTGCGCCGGGACGTCGCGGGGGCGCCGTCCGCCATGGTGCTCCAGCACCGCGCCCTGTGGTCGCACATGGGCGGCACCTGGGGCATCCCCGGCGGCGCCCTCGCCCCGGACGAGAAGCCGGAGGACGGCGCCCTGCGCGAGGCCGCCGAGGAGGCGGCGATCGAGCCCGCCGCGGTGCACGTGGTGGGCACGCACGTGCTGGAGCACCCGGCGTGGACGTACACGACCGTCGTGGCCGACGTCGCCCCCGGCCACGCCGTCGAGCCGCGCGCCGCCGATCCCGAGAGCCTCGAGGTGCGCTGGGTCGGGCTCGACGAGCTGGACGGGCTGACCCTGCTGCCCGCGTTCGGTCACGCCCTGCCTCGCCTGCTCGCCTTGCTGGGTTAGGGTCGAATCGTGCATATCCGGATCGCTCCCGAAGAGGCTCTCGGCCTGGCGAGGATCGCCAAGCAGGCCCCGCCCGTCATCAGCTCTGTCGTCGGCGACGGGGACGTGATCCGGGTGGTCGCGGACCTGCGCCGCCTCGAGACCCTGCCCGGCCCGCTCAAGCTGGCCGTCAAGATCGCGCCGATCGTGCGGGGCGACGTCAAGCTGGCCTCGTTCGAGCGCGGGGTCGCCACGCTCGCCGTCGAGGTGAACGCGGCGGGCCTCCCGGCGCACCGGCTGCTCAGCCTGGCAGCGGCGCCGATCGAGCAGGAGGTGGCCAAGCAGGGCCTGCCGCCGGGCGTCGTGGACGTGCAGCCCGACGCCCGGATCGCGGTCGACGTCGAGCGCCTGCTGGAGGCCAAGTTCCCGGGCGTCACCGTCACGGGGGCAAAGGTCGAGGGCGGCCAGATCGTCCTGGACGCCTCCATCTCCTAGGAGCCGGAGCGGAGCCACAGGCTCAGGCGACCGACAGGCAGAGCCTGACCTCTACCCGGCACCGGGCAGACACCACGAATTCGGGGTCGGTTGCTCTGCGTAGACATTGTCTACGCAGAGCAACCGACCCCGAATTCGTACGGTCGCCCCGAGGCCCTCAGCGGCCGAGGTACGGCCGGCGCCTCGGCCCTACTTGCCGACGCGGGCGTCCAGCACCCGCGCGCCCTCCGCGATCGAGCCCGAGAGCGACGGGTAGATGGTGAAGGCGGAGGCCACGTTGTCGACCGTGAGCCGGTGCTGCACCGCCAGCGTGATCGGGAAGATCAGCTCGGACGCCCGCGGCGCCACGACCACGCCGCCGAGCACCACCCCGGCCTCGGGGTGCGCGAAGAGCTTCACGAACCCGTCCTTGACGCCGAGCATCTTGGCGCGCGGGTTGCGCGCGAGCGGCAGCGTGGTGGTGATGTAGCGGGAGTTCTGCGCGCGCAGCTTCTCCTCGCTGTAGCCCACGGTCGCGATCTCCGGGGCCGTGAAGATGTTGGACGCGACCGTGCGCAGCGCCAGCGGCTGGACGGCATCGCCCAGGGCGTGCGCCATCGCGATCCGGCCCTGCATGGCGGCCACCGAGGCGAGCGGGAGCACGCCGGTGCAGTCGCCGGACGCGTAGACGCCGCGCACCGAGGTCCGCGAGACCCGGTCGACCACGACGTGGCCGCCGTCCGACAGCCGGACGCCCGCCTCCTCCAGCCCGATGCCCGACGTCGCCGGCACGCCGCCGACCGCGACGAGCACGTGCGAGCCGTGCACCACGCGCCCGTCGGACAGTGTGACCTCGACGCCGGCGTCGGTACGCACCGCGGACGCCGCGCGCGAGCGGGACAGGACGGTCATGCCGCGGGAGCGGAACACGCCCTCCAGCAGCTCGGCGGCGTCCTCGTCCTCGCCCGGCAGCACCCGGTCGCGGCTGGAGACGAGCACCACGTCCGAGCCCAGCGCGTTGTACGCGCCCGCGAACTCGGCGCCCGTGACGCCCGAGCCGACCACGATCAGCCGCTCGGGGAGCTCCCGCAGGTTGTACATCTGCGTCCAGGTGAGGATGCGCTCGCCGTCCGGCACCGCGGTGGGCAGCGTGCGCGGGGTGGCGCCGAGCGCGAGGAGCACCGAGTCGGCCTCGAGCACCTCGGTCGCGCCGTCCGCGAGCTCCGCGACCACGCGGGTGGGACCGTCCAGCCGGCCCTTGCCCGCGACGATCCGGATGCCCTCGCGCTCCAGGCGGCCGCGGATGTCGGAGCTCTGCGCGCGCGCCAGCGCCAGCACGCGCTTGTTCACGGCCTGCAGGTCCACGAAGTGCTTGCGCTTCTCCGCCGTCCCGGCCGCGGACGCCGCCGCCTGCACACCGGCGCCGCTCAGCGCGGGGGCGGCGTAGGCGGCGACGACGGGGATGCCGCCGGTGGCGAGCGAGACGTCGACGTCGGACAGCGGGTCCACGACGTCGTCGGGCATGCGGATGCCGAGCTCGGGGGCGCGGTCGGCGATGGTCATCCACTCGGCGGTCGCGATGAGCGTCTTCGAGGGGACGACGTCGGTCAGAACCGCCGCGCCGCCCAGACCCTGCTGCTCCACGACCGTGACCTGTGCGCCCAGGCTGCGGGCCACGAGCGCCGCCTCGTAACCACCGGGGCCACCTCCCACGACGACGACACGGTGCGGGACTGCTGCGGGATCGAGGGGGGTCACGGGGTCCATTCTCGCATCGCCGGGAAGTGCGCCGGATCCGCCGCCCCCGTGGGCGCGTGCCCGGGGGAAAGTGGCGATAACCTCGGACCATGAGTACGGAGCCAGATCTGGACGACCCCACGACCGACCCGTTCGACGTCGCCGCCGCCGCCGCCGAGTACATCGCGGCCAAGACCGGGGTGCCGGGGCATGACATCGCCCTCGTGCTCGGGTCCGGGTGGGGTGGCGCGGCCGAGCTGATCGGTGACGTCGTCGCGGAGATCCCCACCGCGGAGATCCCCGGCTTCGTCAAGCCCGCCGTCGAGGGCCACCGGTCCACCACGCGCTCCATCCGCATCGAGCGGCCCGACGGCGCCGTCCGGCACGCGCTCGTGCTCGGCTCGCGCACGCACCTCTACGAGGGCCTCGGCCCCCGCCGCGTGGTGCACGGCGTCCGCACCGCCGCGGCCGCCGGCTGCGAGACGGTCATCCTCACCAACGGCTGCGGCAGCGTGCACATCGGCTGGCGTCCCGGACAGCCGGTCCTGATCAAGGACCACCTGAACCTCACGGGGCAGACGCCGCTCGAGGGCGCCAAGTTCGCCGACATGACGGACGTGTACACGCTGCGCCTGCGCGACGTCGCCCGAACCGTCGACCCGGACCTGCCCGAGGGCGTCTACGCGCAGTTCCACGGCCCCCAGTACGAGACGCCGGCCGAGGTGAAGATGGCCTCGCTGATGGGTGCCGACCTGGTCGGCATGTCCACCGCGCTGGAGGCCATCGCCGCCCGGCACTGCCGGATGGGCGTGCTCGGCATCTCCCTGGCCACCAACCTGGCCGCGGGGATCAGCCCCCACCCGCTCTCGCACGAGGAGGTGCTGGAGGCGGGCAAGGAGGCAGGGCCGCGCATCAGCGACCTGCTCGCCCGAGTGATCAAGCAGATCTGACGCCCGTGGCCACCGACCTGCCGACCGCCACCGGGGCCCCCTCGGCCCCCGATCTCGTCGCGCGCGCCGAGGCCTGGATGGCCGCCGACGTCGACGAGTCCGACGTCGAGGAGCTGCGTGCCCTCGTCGCCCGGACCGGCGACGAGAACATGGGCCACCTGGCCGTCGCCGAGCTCGCCGACCGGTTCTCGGGCCCCCTCCAGTTCGGGACGGCGGGCCTGCGCGGCGCGATGGCCGCCGGGCCGAACCGCATGAACCGCGCCGTGGTGATCGCCGCCGCGGCGGGGCTCGGCGCGTTCCTCCTGGCGGAGGCGGCCGGCGTGCCGCCACGCGTCGTGGTGGGCTACGACGCGCGGCACCGCTCCGCCGACTTCGCCCGCGACACCGCCGCCGTGCTGGTCGCCGCCGGGGCCGAGGTGCTGCTCATGCCCGCGCCCGGGCCCACGCCGGTGCTCGCGTTCGCGGTGCGCCACCTGGCCGCCGACGCCGGCGTCATGGTCACCGCGAGCCACAACCCCGCCGCCGACAACGGCTACAAGGTGTACCTGGGCGGACGGGTCGTCGCGGGGCCCGGGCAGGGCGCCCAGATCGTCCCGCCGTACGACGCCCGGATCGCGGGCGAGATCGCCCGCGTGGGCGCCGCCAAGGACGTGCCGCGCGCCGAGTCCGGCTGGACCGTGCTCGGCCCGGAGATCACCGACGAGTACCACCGGGCGGTGGCCACGCTGCACGACGGCGAGCCGCGCACCAAGCTCCGCATCGTCACCACCTCGCTGCACGGCGTGGGCGGCGTCGCCGTCGCCCGCGTGCTCGCGGAGGCGGGCTTCGACGACGTCGTGCCCGTGGAGGAACAGGTCGCGCCCGACCCGGACTTCCCCACCGTCGCCTTCCCCAACCCGGAGGAGCCGGGCGCGATCGACATGGCGCTGGCCCTGGCCCAGGACGCCCACGCGAACCTCGTCATCGCCAACGACCCGGACGCCGACCGCTGCGCCGTCGCCGTGTTCGACCCGCAGTACGGCACCTACCAGGGCGCCGAGACGGCGGGGTCGCAGGGCTGGCGCATGCTGCACGGCGACGAGGTCGGCATGCTGCTGGGCTGGGACGCGGGCGAGCGGGCCGCGCGTGCCGGGACCGGCGGCACGCTGGCCTGCTCGATCGTGTCGTCGCGGGCGCTGGCCGCCATCGCGAACCACCACGGCCTGCAGCACGCCACGACGCTCACCGGGTTCAAGTGGATCTCGCGCAGCCCGGGCCTCGTGTTCGGGTACGAGGAGGCGCTGGGCTACTGCGTCGACCCCGTGCACGTGCGGGACAAGGACGGGCTGTCCACGGCGGTCGCCGTCGCCCAGCTGGCGAACCGGCTGAAGAACGAGGGCCGCACGCTCCTGGACCAGCTCGACGACGTCGCGCGGGCCTGCGGGCTGCACGTCACGGGACAGGTGTCGGCGCGGTTCGAGGACCTCGCCCGGATCGAGACGACCATGACGTGGCTGCGCAACGCGCCGCCGTCGGAGCTGGCGGGCTCACCCGTGAACTCCGTCCGGGACCTCGCCGAGGGCCTGAACGGCCTGCCGCCCACGGACGGCGTCGTGCTGCTCACCGTCGACGACACCCGGGTGATCGTGCGCCCCAGCGGCACCGAGCCCAAGATCAAGTGCTACATCGAGGTGGTCGCGCCGATCGACCCCGCGGCGTCCGCCGAGGAGCTGTCCACGGCGCGCGTGGCCGCCCGGGAACGCCTCGCCCTGGTGCAGGCGGACCTGCGCTCGATCCTGGGCCTCTGAGGGGCTACTTCACGACGGCGGGCAGCACGTCCATGGTGCCCTCGTTGGCGGCCATGTAGTCGGGCAGCTCGTCCGCGGCCACGGCCTGCATGAGCGGGTCGAACGAAGCGCGGTCGAGCACCACGATCGACTGCCCGTCGGCGCTGCGCCCCGTGCCCGAGTAGGGGGCGGTCATGAACGTGATGTCGTTCGTCGAGATGTCCTGCGCGCTGTTGAACAGCTCCTGCATCCGGTCGAAGGTGAACCCCTCGTCCACGGCCACGGAGCTGGTGACGGCCCCGAGGAACGAGGCCATCTTCAGCGGGTCGCTCCGGTTGTTGTTGGCCTTGGCCACGATGGCCCGCATCCAGGCCTGCTGGCGCTGCACGCGGCCGAAGTCGCCGTTGGCCAGGGCGTGGCGCTCACGGGCGAAGGCGAGCGCCTCCTCGCCCGTCATGGCCTGACGCACGGAGCCGCCCGCGCCGTCGGGCACGGTGATCTCGACGCCGTCGAGCGAGTCGGTCAGCGTGGTGAAGGACTCGAAGTCGGTCACCGCGAAGTGGTCGATGCGCACGCCCGTGAGGTCCTCGACGGTCTGGATCATCAGGCTCGGGCCGCCGTAGGAGAACGCGGCGTTGATCTTGGCCTCGCCGTAGCCGGGGATGGGCACCCAGGAGTCGCGCGGGATGGAGATGGCCGCTGCGCTCTGCCGGTCGGCCGACAGGTGCACGAGCATGATCGCGTCGGTGCGCTGGGCGCCGGCCTCCCAGGCGGAGGGGTCGCCGGCGGAGATCCGACTGTCGGAGCCGAGCACCAGGATGTTCACGGGGGCGGTGGGCCCCTCCACGGGGGCCGCGCTGGGCCGGGTCGAGGGGTCGATGCCCTCGAACGCGTCGAGCCGCTCCACGTTGCCGTCGAGCGAGGCCCGGTAGCCGAACCAGGCGGCGGTCGCGCCGCCGCCCACGAGCAGCAGGGCGCCGACGACGATCCCGGCCACGAAACCCTTGCCCCGCCGGCCGCGCCGCGCGTGACGCAGCCCGCCGTCCACCGGGTTGGGTGCGGAGAGATAGTCGTTCATTCGATCGGGAGCGGCCATGGCCGATGATCTTAGTATCGATTTCGGCTACTACGCTTATGCGTGCACCGCAACCGGAGAAAGCGTTTGCGGGTGAATTCCCATAAAGCCCGGCCAACCGCCGCAGAGAGAGGAGAGCCCGCGTGGTCGCACGCGCCCGACGCCCGCAGAACCGCGCGATTCTCCTCGTCACACACCACTACGCACCCGAGTCGGGAGCCCCGCAGAGGCGCTGGGGTGCCCTGGCCGGGCACCTCGTCCCGGCGGGTTATCCGGTGACGGTTCTGACGCCCCCGCCGCACTACCCCTCGGGAAAGATCACCCATTATTCACCCGCTTTCCTCCCCGGGGCGGTGGCCCGGGGCGACAATGACGAAAAGATCATCCGGGTGAATTTCCGGGAGCATTCCCACGGGCTCGGTTCGCGGGTGGCGGACCAGGTCGTCGCCGCCGTCAGCTCGGTGCTGCGCGGTGTGCGGCCGTCCGCGGGCCGGCCCGCCGTCGTGATCGCCACCGTCCCGGGCATCCCGAGCGTCGTCGCCGGCTGGGCCCTCGCCCGCTGGTACCGGGCCCGCCTGATCGTGGAGATGCGCGACGCCTGGCCCGACCTGATCGAGCCCAGCGGCATCCTGCTGCGCCGGGGCCGGACGGGCGACCTGCGCCGCGTGGTCCGCGACCTCGCGGCGCGCGTGGTGCACCGCACCGTCACGCGGCTGCAGGCCCGGGCGGACCTCGTGGTGACGACGACCGCCGCGTTCGCCGAGGTGCTGCGCTCCCGCGGCGTCCGGAACGTCGCGGTGGTGCGCAACGGCACGGCGTTCGAGCCGGTCCGGGAGCACGCCCCCGTCGTCCTCGGCGACCGGCCCCTGCGTGTCATGTACGCGGGCACCGTCGGCCGGTCGCAGGGCCTGGACGTCGCGGTCCGCGCCGCCGCCCTGGTCCAGGAGCGCGGGTACGCGCTGGACGTGCGGATCGTGGGGCACGGCAACGAGCTGGAGCCGCTGCGCCGGCTGGCCGCCGAGCTCGGCGCGCCCGTGCGCGTGGAGCCCTCCGTGCCGTCCACCCAGGTGCGCGAGCTGTACGCCTGGGCCGACACCACGGTCGTCTCCCTGCGCGACTGGGCCCCGTTCGAGTGGACCGTCCCGTCCAAGCTGTACGAGGTCATGGCCTCGGGCGTCATCGCCTCCGCGTGCCTCGCGGGCGAGGCGGCGAGCCTCGTCTCGGCGAACGGCGCGGGCGCCGTCGTGCGTCCCGGCGACGTCGAGGGCCTCGCCGACCTGTGGTGCGGCTGGCTGTCCGACGGCGTGGTGCCGGCCGCCTCGCCCGACGCCGCCGCGTGGGTCGCCGAGCACGCGAGCGACGAGGTGCTGGGCCACCGCTACGCGGAGCTGCTCGACGAGCTGCTCCCCCACCCGCTGCGGCTCGAGCCCGCCGACCGAGGGGCCCGGTACTGATGGCACGACCGTTCCGGCGCGCGGGCGAGCTCGCGCGCAACCTGCGCTTCACCACGTCCTTCGTGGCCCGCACCGTGGTCGAGGACCCGCTGTGGCTCGCCGTCCAGGCCGCCCGGCGGGCGCCCGAGCGGATGCGTCGCCCGCTGGTGGGCGCCCTGCGCCTGGCGGCGGCGCCGTCCGCGCGGCACGCCCTCGGGAGCATGCTCGCGGGCGACGCCGCGGGCGCCGCCCGCGAGGCGGAGGCGCTGCTGGCACGCCCCGCGGGCCGGAGCCGCCGCATCGCGGCGGAGGTCGCGGTGGCGGTGGGCCGCCCCGAGCTGGTGGACGGGGTCGCCGCGGCAGGCCCCGCGCGCTACCGCGCGGCCTGGCTGCTGGGCGACGTCGAATCGATCGGGCCCGACGCGCCGGCCGGGCTGCGCGCGCAGGTGGCCGAGCTGCGGCCGGGTCTGCGGGACTCCCGGGCGGCCGAGCCGGCGACCGCCGGGACCGCCCGCGGCGAGCGCCCCGTCACCGTGCTGCACCACCTGACCAACTCCCTGCCGCACACCCAGAGCGGCTACACCCTGCGCTCGCACGCGATCCTCGTGGCGCAGCAGGCCCACGGGCTCGCGGCGTCGGCGACGACGCGGCCGGGCTATCCCCTGACCATCGGCTCGCTCGCCGCGCGCGGGACCGACGTCGTGGACGGCGTCTCCTACCGCCGGCTGGTCCCGGCGCGCGCGGAGCCCGACGCCGGGCGTCGTGCCGCGCAGGAGACGGACCTGCTGGTCGCGGCCGTGCGCGAGGTCGGGGCGGACGTGCTGCACACGACCACGCCGTCCGCCGTCGGGTCGCTGGCCCGCGCCGCGGCGCGCCGCGCCGGGATCCCGTGGGTCTACGAGGTGCGTGGGCTGCCCGAGGAGACGTGGGTGGCCGCGCACGGGACGGCGGAGGCCCGGGCGCGGGCGGCGGCGTCCCGCCGTCGGGCGCTGATGCAGGCGAAGGAGACCGAGCTGGCGCTGGCCGCGGACGCGGTCGTGACGCTCAGCGGCACGATGCGCGACGCGCTCGTGGCGCGGGGTGTGCCCGCCGGGCACATCACGGTGGTGCCGAACGCGGTGCCGGACGTGCTGCTCACCGCGCACCACCCGACGCCGGAGGCGGCGCGCGCGGCCCTGGGCCTGCCCGCCGGTCCCGCCATCGGGACCGTGAGCAGCCTGGTCGACTACGAAGGCCTGGAGACCGTGGTCCGCACGGTCGCGACACTCCGTGCGCGGGGCCACGACGTGACGGGCCTGCTGGTCGGCGACGGCGTCTCGCGGCCCGGCCTGGCGCGGCTGGCACGCGAGCTCGGCGTGGCCGACCACGTGGTGCTGCCCGGCCGGGTACCGCCCGCGGTCGCGCTGACGTGGCTGGCGGCGCTCGACGTCGTGCTGGTGCCCCGGCGCGACCACGAGGTGACGCGCCTTGTGACGCCGCTCAAGCCGGTCGAGGCCATGGCGGTGGGCCGGCCGGTGGTGGCGAGCGCGCTGCCCGCGCTCGTCGAGGCCGTGGGGGGCGCAGGACTGCACGTCGACGCCGACGACCTGGAGGGCTGGGCCGACGCCGTCGGCTCGCTCCTGGACGACGCCGGACGGCGGGCCGAGCTGGTGGAGCTGGGCCACGGGGTGGCTACGGAGAGGACATGGGTGCGCAACGCGGAGACCTACCTGGGCGTCTACCGGCAGTGCCTGGGGGTGACGGCATGAGCGCGGGTCCCGAGACCGGGTCGTACGCGGCCCTGTTCGACGCCTCACCGACGACGACGAAGCTGGTGACGCTCGGCAACCTGTCGCGCGTGGGAGCGCGACCGCCGCTCGGGCAGTACGTGGCGCTCCTGTGGGCACGCCGGCACTTCCTGTGGGCGGACGCGCGCGCGAAGGTCGCCAGCGGGACCCGGCAGAGCCTGCTGGGCAAGGCCTGGCTGGTGCTGAACCCGCTGATCGACGGCACGGTCTACTACCTGGTGTTCGGCGTGCTGATGAAGAGCTCGCACGGCATCGACAACTTCATCGGCTACCTGCTGATCGGCGTGTTCCTCTTCCAGTTCACCACCCAGTCGATCAACGGTGGCGCGCGGTCGGTGCAGACCGGCAAGAACCTGATCCGAGCGTTCACGTTCCCGCGCGCGGCGCTGCCGATCTCCGTGGTGCTGCGCAATCTGCTCAACCTCGGGCCCACGCTGGTCACCCTCGCCGTGCTGATCTACCTGACGGCGCCGGCCGAGGAGTACACCTGGCGCCTCGCGCTGGTTCCCGCCGCCCTGGCGCTCCAGGTCATGTTCACCACGGGCCTGTCGCTCCTGGTGGCCCGGTGGGCGGCCGCGCTGCCGGACATCACCAACCTCATCGGCATGGTGATGCGCGTCTGGCTGTACGCCTCGGCGGTGTTCTTCTCGTTCGACAACCTCATCGACGACCCCGTCCAGCGGATGTGGCTGGAGGCGAACCCCATGTTCATCGTGCTCGACATCGTGCGGGACTGCGTCCTGTACGCCACGACGCCCGACCTGATGCGCTGGGTCTGGCTCGGCGGCTGGAGCGTGGGTCTGCTCGTGGTCGGGTTCGTCGTCTTCTGGCGGGCGGAGGAGAGCTATGGCCGCTGACCTCGACTACCCGATGCCCCCGCCGCTGGGCCAGAACGGCCCGGCGTCCATGCCGCTGCCCGCCCAGGCGGCCCAGCGGCCGCTCACCGGCGCCATCCCGATGTCGGTCCAGGCGCCGCCCCACACCGGGCAGTTCGCCGCCGTCGGGCCGAAGTCCGGGAGCACGCCCGTCCTGTGGCCCACGGTGGCCGTGCAGGGCCTGCGGATGTTCTACCGGACGCCGTCCACGGACACGACGCACGGCCGGCGTGCCAAGGTGAAGCGCGCGGTGCTCAACGTGCTGGGCCAGGAGCCCAAGGTGACGGTGCGCGCCCTGACGGACATCTCGTTCGTCGCGAACTCCGGCGAGCAGATCGGCCTCGTGGGGCAGAACGGCTCCGGCAAGAGCACGCTGCTGCGGATCATCGCCGGCCTGGAGAAGCCCACCAAGGGTCAGGTGCTCGCCGAGAGCACGCCCGTGCTCATCGGCGTGAACGCCGCCCTGGTGCCCGACCTGCCCGGCGAGGAGAACGTGCGCCTCGGCTGCCTGGCCATGGGCCTCTCCCCGGCCGAGGCCGAGGCCGCGATCCCGGACGTCATCGAGCTGGCCGGACTGGGCAAGTCCATCTACCTGCCCATGCGCACGTACTCCTCGGGCATGGCGGCGCGCCTGCGCTTCGCCATCGCGACGGCGGCGCGCCCGCACATCCTGCTCATCGACGAGGCCCTGGCCACCGGCGACGCCGCGTTCAAGGAGCGCAGCGAGGCCCGGATGACCAGGCTCCGCGAGCAGGCCGGAACGGTGTTCCTGGTGAGCCACGCGGCGCAGACCATCGAGGAGTCCTGCACCCGCGCCATCTGGCTGCACCACGGCCGCCTGGTGCTCGACGGCGAGGCGCAGGACGTCGCCGTCCGCTACCGCAAGTGGGCCTGGGCCTTCGCCAAGGACCAGCCCGAGGAGGCCAGGCGGATCCTCGAGGAGGCGTTCGCCGAACGCCGCGAGACGCAGGTTCGGATCGACGCGCCGGAACCGCCCAAGGGGCGGGTGCGGGAACGGCACGCGCGGCCGACCGGCAAGGAACTGAAGGCTCTGGAACGAGCCGCACGCACGAGAAGCACTGCTCAGGAGGACATGTGACCACCCGCCCGCTCATCATGACGGTCTACGGCACGCGGCCGGAGGCGATCAAGGTCGCCCCTGTGATCAAGGCGCTCGAAGCCAGCGAGGAGTTCGAGTCGGTCACGGTCGTGACCGGGCAGCACCGCGAGATGCTGGACCAGGTCAACGAGATCTTCGGCATCGTGCCGGACCACGACCTCGACATCATGAGCCACGGTCAGACGCTCGCCCAGATCTTCGCGCGCGTCATGGAGCGGCTCGACCCGATCCTCGCCGAGCTGAAGCCGGACGCCGTGGTCGTCCAGGGTGACACGTCCACGTCGACCGCCGCGGCCCTCGCGGCGTTCTACCGGCAGATCCCCGTGGTGCACCTGGAGGCGGGCCTGCGCAGCGGCGACATCATGTCGCCGTTCCCCGAGGAGGCGAACCGGAAGATCACGTCCCAGATCGCCACCCTGCACCTCGCGCCGACCCTGCGCAGCCTGGCCAACCTCGTGGCGGAGGGCGTCCGGCTCGAGGACATCGCCGTGACCGGCAACACCGTCATCGACGCCCTGTACATGGCGGTGGAGCGTCGTACGGCCTTCACCGACCCGGCGGTCGAGCGGGTGGCGGCGTCGGACCGTCGGATCGTCCTGGTGACCACGCACCGCCGGGAGAACTGGGGCGACGCGATGGCGGGCGTCGGCCGCGCCCTGGCGCGCATCGCCCGGAGGTTCCCCGACGTCGAGGTGGTGCTGCCGGTGCACCGCAACCCCGTGGTCCGCGAGGCCGTGCTGCCCCACCTCGACGGGCTCGCGAACGTCACGGTGACCGAACCGCTCGCGTACGGCGAGTTCACGCACCTGCTGTCGCTGTCCACGCTGGTGCTCACCGACTCGGGCGGGCTCCAGGAGGAGGCGCCGAGCCTCGGCAAGCCGGTGCTCGTCATGCGCGACAACACGGAGCGTCCCGAGGCGGTCGAGGCCGGTACCGCGCGGCTCATCGGCACCGACGAGGACCGGATCGTCGCCGAGGCGGCCCGGCTCCTGACGAGTGAGACCGCCTACGCCGCCATGGCCCAGGCCGTGAACCCGTACGGCGACGGCCAGAGCGCCGCGCGCACCCTCGAAGCCACAGCCCGCATGCTCACGCCCGTGCTCCCCGACCTGCTGCCCGACTTCGACCTGAGCGGGGAGCTGACCACAGCGAGCGCAGAGGGCGGGGCATGAGCGCCACCAGGGTCTTCATCTTCGGCTCGTGCGTGTCGCGGGACACGTTCGAGCACCTCGACCCCGAACAGTTCGAGCTGGTCCAGTACGTTGCCCGGCAGTCGGTCCTGAGCGCGACCACGCGCCCGGTCGAGCTGATGGCGCCGCCCACGATGGCGTCGCGGTTTCAGCAGCGGATGATCGAGGGCGACTACCGGTCCAGCCTGCGCCCGCTGCTGAAGCAGTTCGCGAACGAGACCGACGTGCTCCTCGTCGACCTGACCGACGAGCGGCTCGGGGTCTATCTGCTTCCCGACGGCACGGTCGTGACGCGGTCCGTCGAGCTGATCGAGTCGGGCGCGGAGCAGTCGCTCCCGCCCGGAACCCACTACGTGCAGTTCGGCACGCAGCAGCACTTCGAGTACTGGTCCGGGGCAGTCCGTGCCCTGGGGGACGCTATTCGCCAGACGATGCCGCACGCCTCCGTAGCCGTCCTGAACGTGCCGTGGGCGGAGTGGTCCGAGTCCGGCACGCAGACGCCCGACTCGTTCGGGGTCACGGCCGCCCAGGCGAATCCCGTGTTCGCCTCCTACGTCGAGGTGGCCGAGCAGGCGCTCGGTGCGCACGTGATCTCGCTCGATCCGGCCGACGTCATGTCCGGCTCCCACCACCCGTGGGGCGACGCACCGTTCCACTACGCGGAGCACGTCTATCTCGACATCGTCCGGCGCCTGACGGGCACCGAGGGACGCGTCGTCTGGGACGCGCCTTCCGCGCCTGTGTCGGCGCCGCAGCCGGTGGCCGCCACGCCCAGCCGGAGTGGCGTGCAGCCGCGAGGGCCGCTGCAGGGCGGCCCGAACCTCGTGCTCGCGGGGACGCAGCGCGGCGGCGTCGAGTGGCTCAAGAAGCGGCTGGCCCACCTGCCCGACTTCTTCGTGGCGCCCGACTCTGCATCGAACTTCTTGAACCGACCCGAGCGATACCAGGATCCGGCCAAGGTCACCGAGTACCTGAGCGCGTTCGAGGCCGCGGGCGGTGCTCGGTGGCGGACCGAGGTCTCGCCCAACTACTTCTGGCGCAGCGACGGCAGCCCGTTCTCCTCGGGTACCACCGCCCACGACGCCGCGGCTGCGTTCGCAGAGCTCGCTCCGCCGGACGCCCGGGTGCTGCTCTCCCTGCGCAACCCTGTCGAACGAGCGGTCTCCGCCTACTGGATCCACTTCTCCGTCGCGAAGTTCGACCTGCCGTCGAGCATCCTCACGATCCCACCGGGGCTCGGTACGCTCGACCTGGGGTTCTACCGCCGTCACTACGCCCATTGGGCAGGCGCGATCGACCCCGACCGGATCTCGGTGGTCCTGTACGACGACCTCGTGGACGACCCTGCGCGATACCTCAAGCAGGTGCTGATGCTCCTCGGCTCACGTTCCGGCGTCGATCAGGTTCCCGCGGCCGAGCTGGTTCCGCCCAGCGACCATGCGCCCTGGCTCAAGCCCTTCAAGAAGCGGCACCCCGTATCGCGGCAGGAGATCGCCGCACTGGTCACTCTCTTCGAGCCGGACATCCGGTTCGTCGAGGAGATCATGCAGCGCGACCTGCCGGGATGGCGCGACATCGACACGATGGTCGAGACCCTGTCCAGGTGACTGGCACCGACCGACAAGGAGCCCTGTGAACCTGCACACCCGTCATGAGGTCTTCGTCGTCGACGGCATCGGGAACGGCGAGCTGGGGGCGTCCGAGGCCCGCATCAGTGGAATGCGGGCCGCCGGGCTCTCCGGATGGATCACCGCCCCCGAGCACGTCGGCCCCACCGATGCGTTCGAGGGCACGGACGATCTGCAGCTGACCCAGGCGTTCCGCCTGGCCGGCGAATGGGTCGGTCGCTTCGTCTCGGCCGACGGCTCCACGGCAATCGCCACGGACTACTTCGGGTACGCGCAGCTCTTCTACACGCTGGTGCCGGACGCGAACCGTCGGGGCCGACGCACGCTCTTGGCCTCTCGATCCCTGCGTGGTGTCCTCTCCGCGCTCCGGCAGATGGGCGGGCGGACTGCTCTTCGCACCGACATCCTCTTTCCGAGCGTCGCTTCCCACAACAACCTCTTCGCCACGCGCTGGTCGTCCGAAACACTCGCCGACGGTGTACACGTGCTCCCGTACGGTGCCTACCTGGTGATGAACCGCCACGGCTTCGCCGTCGCCCGGCGCCCCGAGCCGACCGGCGCGGTGCCCGACATCAGTGCGGCGACGGAGTGGTCCATCGACGTCCTGGAACGTGCGGTGGGAGGTCCGTACCCGGTCCAGCTCAGCCTCTCGGGAGGCAAGGACTCCCGTGCGGTGCTGGCTCTGCTGCTCGCCGGCGACCTGCACAAGAAGGTCGCCGTGCACACGAGCAAGCCGACGGGGACGCTCAGCGCGGCGTCGCGGGAGATCCTTGAGCGCGACGCCGCGGTGTCCGCGCGCCTTGTCGCGCGCTACGGCATGACATGGCAGGACCGGGGTGAGCTGGAGGAGGTCGTCGTGGGCCGCGACGCCTACTTCGACTACTGGCAGGACCTTCGGGCGGGCCTGAACTTCGAGTACAAGGGCTATCAGTCGGTCATCACGTCTCCGCCGACCGTGGAGATCACCGGCCTGGGCGGTGAGCTGTACCGCAGCTACATCGGGTCGCCGTACCGGACGAACTACCCGGGCTGGTGGGCGAACGCCGGCAAGTCCTCATCCTCGGTCCGCGGTGACCTCGCCACGCTCTTCTCCGCGGTGTGCAACGCCGACATCGTGGACCCCGAGCTCTACGAAGCGGCGAGAGGTTCCTTCGTCGAGGCACTCGACCTGGGGCGCGACGGCGACGTCCTGGCGCAGATCGACTACTCCTACCTGGAGTACCGCAACCGTGCCCACGGGTCGATCGTGGCGTTCCGCAGCGTGCAGGGCCAGTTCCCGGCGCACCCCCTCGCCTCACCCGACCTGTACGAATTCGGCGTCGACTACCCCGCCGACGCGGCGAAGGACGGCCGGCTCCTCTTCGACCTCATCGAGGCGCACGCACCGGAGCTGAACGCCCTCGAGTTCGCCTCGCCCCCGTGGCCTGCGGCCTTCCAGCCGTCACAGACGTTCGACTGGGCGGCCGTCGACGCAACGTCAGCGACGGATCAGCTGCTGGGTTCGGCCGCACCGCGCAGGGCCGTGCCCGCGGACGGGCCGAGCGCCGACACCCTGGCGGAGCGTGTCTTCGACACCGCCGGTGTGCTGGAGGCGTGCGGCGTCGAGCCCGGCCTGCTCCGGCGCGCGGCCCGGCTCGCCCAGCGTTCGCAACGCCTGCGCTGGATCGTTCTGAGCGCCCTGGAGTCGGCCCGGGACGTGGTCGCAGGCACGGCAGTGCCGGTCGAGCTCCTCCGGACATCCGTCGACCCACAGCGCGAGAGGACACAGCCGCAAGCTGACGCGACGGTGTTCGCCCGAGAATGGGCCGCGAGCGACCTCTCGCAAGTCTCCGTGTCCGTCGCCCTGGACCCGGCGGAGGCCTCGACGGTGTTCGTCGAGGTCTCCGACATGCCGGACGACTGCCAGGCTGCCTGCTACCTCTACGTCGACGGGGAGCGAGTCGCGATCCAGTGGTACCAGGTGGAGGGGCGGTTCACCTTCGCTGACGTCGCCGCCGGCAATCGCGTGTGGGCGCAGGTGTTTCTCCGCTGGGACTCCATGCACGAGGCGCACCGCGTCGTCGACACGGTGCTCACGACGACCGCAGCCGGCGCGACGCCGCTCGGGTGAGCCCGGTCCGGGGCGAGCGGGTCACCGCCCGCTCGCCCCGGAGGGCTATCGGGCCACGTGCTTGGCCACGATCTCCTCGAGCACACGGCACGCCGCGCTCGAGTCACCGACCGGGCTGGTGTGGTCGGTCGGCAGCTGCGAGAGCGGCGAGCCAGGTTCGACGAGCGCCCAGACCGGGGTGCCCGAACCCTTGTAGTCCGAGTACTTCGAGGGCAGGAAGGGGTTCACCGCGAACTGCCCTGCGGTCTCGGCGTCCTTGACCACCAGCGTGTCGAAACGGGTCGCGGCGTTCAAGAACTCCATGTAGTCGAGGTACCCGCTGGTACGGACGTACTGCTCCAGACCGAAGGACCGCACGACCTTCTCGAACTCCTGCGGCTTGTTCGTGAACACATGGAGCCGGAGTGCCGCTCTGGCCTGTGCCCGGAGATTGACCATCGCGACGAGAATCTCGTCGAGGGTGCGGTTCCCGTAGAAGCTGCCGAAGTAGCCGACGTTGACGAGGCCCGGGTCGAGCTCGTAGGTGGTGGTCCTGGCGCGATACGCACCGGGGGTCGGAGCGGGGTGCGGCCGGACCACGGCCTTGAGCGCCGCTGTCTGACCGAGCCGCTCTCCGGGCAGCCCCAGCATGTAGTCCCGCTGGTTCTCGTTCGTGAAGATGATCTCGTCCGCAAGAAGGTAGGTCACGTGCTCGACGAGCTCGAACAGGGTGAGCCCGTCCAGGGAGGCGTCGAACCCGCGTGCCCGCAGCGCGCGACAGAGCTCGGCCGTGACCTCGTTCTCGACGAGCCGCCCGGGCCTCCGCGACGCGTCCACCCCTCGTCCGAGCGGATCCGAGAACTCCGCCGTCCAGGACACCTCAGGGTGACGGAGCTTGAAGAGCGCGCTGGCCACATGGCTGCCCACCCACAGTGCCCTGCTGTACAGGGTGCGATACCGCTTCTTCGCATGCAGCTCCTCGGCGGCCCGGACCGCGCTCCGCGCGAAGTCCGAGATGAGGGCCCAGTCGTTGAAGGAGGGTCGCCCGGGGACGATGACCTGCTCGTCGATCAGCGGGGCCGCGAGCGCCCCGACGGCATCGTCCCGCTTCCGAATTCCCGACATGTCTGCGCTGATCACGTCGACGATACGCCCACGCTCGGCGATGACCTTGCCCGCGATGACACCGGCGGAGTCGAGGAAGGGTGCGAAGCAGTAGGAGATCGCGAGGTCACGGGCCTGGCCGGCGTTGACGACGTGCCACGGGAAGGCGCCCACGTCGGCGGCGCCGGCAGCTGCCCGCACCTGGTCCCGGTGCTCGGCGTTGGCGCCGAGATACTGCGTGATGAATCCGCCCTGCGCCTGGACGAGGGCGGTGATCGCGCCCTTGGCCTCCGGGAGCGCCGGCACGTCGGAGAGCCGTCCCATCACCGCGAGCCGCTGGTTCACGGCGAAGTCGAAGTCCTGCACCTGGCGTGAGACGGAGTCGTCGCGCAGGACCCGCACGTAAGCACTCGGGCCGGACTGGTCGACCGACACCGCGGTGAGGTCGCGGGCCAGCAGGTGCGCCATGTAGACGACGTCCTCGCCGGAACGCAGCGTGGACTCGTAGCGGATCTCGCGTGCCACCGCGGTGGGGATGAGCTTGCAGGCGTTGAACCCGAGCAGCCACGGCACCGTACGGACGGGGACACCGTCCGCACGATCGGCCAGGCTCCGGATCCGGAGGGCGAGCGTCGACTCGGTTCGTGGCATCCCTTCGGGGCCGACGTCCCGGATCGGTGCGACCACGATCCGGTCCTCCGCCGCTTGCGCGAGCAGCGAGCTGAGATACGCCACCTCCACGCGGTCGTCGTCGTCCACGAAGGTCGTGTACGCCATGGTGGCCGCCGCGAGCCCGAGGTTGCGGGCGGCTCCCGCGTTCGCCACGGGGCAGCTGAGGACACGGAGGCTGACCGGTGTGGTCCGGGCGATCTCGGCGACGACGTCCGCGGTCCCGTCCGCGGGCCCGTTGAGCACGACGACGACCTCGAACCGACTGGGGTCGAGGTCCTGGACGACGAGGCTCTCCAGGGACGTGCGGATCCGATCCCGGCCGAGGTAGGTCGGCATGATGACGGAGATGCCGTGCGTGGCCCTCTCGGACGTGGCGGCCAGGAAGGACCGCTGCTGCTCGAGCCGGCCGATCACCGCGTCCCGGAACGACGGGTCCGTGAGGATCCGGCTGCCGAACTCGGTCGTGTTGTCAGTTGTCACGCTGTCGCCCCTTGTTCCGGAACTGCCACCATGCGAGCGTCAGCCGCCCCAGCTTCGAGCCCGACAGGGCGTCGTAGCGCCGGGTGAGCACCTCGATGCGACGATCGCGAGCCGTCACGGCTCCGCGCAGCGCCGCGTCCGAGACCTGCTCCACCGGGACGGGGACGACTGGTGTGGTCCGGACGCCTTCCACCGCGCGGATCAGCTGGACGAGGCCGGTCACGGCTTCTGCGTTTCCGTGCGCCAGCTCCATCGCCCGTGCCCGTTCGTCGAGCCAGCTCTCGAGCATCCGGCCGAGGGGTACCGATGTCACGCCGGCCGTCTCGACCGTGAGGTGGACCAACGGCCCGTCGAGAGTGACGGCGCTCACGGCCAGACCGTTCGCGGGACTGGCTTCGAGGCACTGCCGCCACGCTCCGCCGAGGACGGGCGTGACCAGGCCGAGTGCCGAGCCGGGAGCGGGCCGGGCCCGGAGGAGCTCACGGACATCGGTCTCCCCCGCTGTCACCAGCACCAGCGGGCGGTCGCTCGTCGCAGCCGGGAGCTCGTCGACGACCTCGACGTTCGTCCCGACGAACCGCAGCCCGACGGCCTCGATGTCCTGGGGCCGCGCGAGGACGATCGCGTCGTCGACCCGGATGGTGCCGACCGAGACGATGACATCGGCGCTGACGGCTCCTGCCGTGGCCGTGATGCTCACGCCGGTCAGGCCCACACGCCGCGCGTGTCGACCAGCGGCGTCGTGCCCAGCCCCAGCGCCTCCGTGTCCGCGTGCTTGAACGCGGAGTGGTCCACGAGCAGCACCACCACGTCGGCCTTCGGCACGGCGTCCTCCAGCGTGGTGAGCAGCACGTTGCGCCGGTTGGCGAGCTCCTTGGGCAGCTCCTCGATGTGCGGCTCGACGACCAGCACGTCCGACCCGGCGAACTCGTCGGCGAGCCGGCCGGCGATCCGGCGGGCGGGCGACTCGCGCAGGTCGTCGATGTCGGGCTTGAACGCCAGCCCGAGCACGGCGATGGTCGGTTCGGTCACGTCCTGCGCGGCGGCGCGCACCTTGTCGAGGACCCACTCCGGCTTCGCGTCGTTGACCTCGCGCGCCGCGCGGATCAGGCGTGCCTCCTCGGGTGCGGCGTCGACGATGAACCACGGGTCCACCGCGATGCAGTGCCCGCCCACGCCGGGACCGGGCTGGAGGATGTTGACCCGCGGGTGGTGGTTGGCGAGCCGGATGAGCTCCCAGACGTCGACGTCGAGCCGGTCGGCGATCACCGAGAGCTCGTTGGCGAAGGCGATGTTCACGTCGCGGAACGAGTTCTCCACGAGCTTGGCGAGCTCGGCGGTGACCGCGTCGGTCAGCAGGATCTCGCCCTGGCAGAAGACCCGGTACAGGTCGCGGGCGCGCTGCGCCGCCTCCGGCGTCAGGCCGCCGACGATCCGGTCGTTCGTGACGAGCTCGACCATGACGCGGCCCGGCAGCACGCGCTCCGGGCAGTGCGCCACGTGGATCACCGGCCGTGAACCGGAGCCGTCGAGGCTGAGGTCCGGGCGCGCGTCGAGGATCCACTGCGCCATCTGGGCCGTGGCCCCGGGCGGCGAGGTCGACTCCAGCACCACGAGCTCACCGCCGCGGAGCTTGGGCGCGAGCGCCTCCGCCGCGGCCCTGATGTAGGTGAGGTCGGGCTCGTGGTCGCCGGTGAACGGCGTGGGCACGGCCACGACGAACGCGTCGGCCTCCTCCGGTGTGGACACCGCCCGGAGCCGCTCACCGGTCACCGCCGCCGAGACGTACCCGGCCAGGTCGGGTTCGACGAACGGCACCTGCCCGCGGTTCACGGCGTCCACCGTCGCCTGGTTGACGTCCACGCCGATGACGCCGACACCGTTGGCAGCCAGGATCGCGGCCGTCGGCAGTCCGATGTAACCGAGGCCGATCACGGCGACGGTGCTGATACCCATTTGATTTCTCTCTTTCGTACGTTCAGAACATGACGTGCGTCGCCGCGCGCCCGTAGTGCTGGAGCTCGCCGCTCGCGAGCAGCTCGGCCTCCGTCACGGACCACGAGTGCCCGCCCGGGGCCGATCGCACCTGGATGAAGTTGAACCGGTCGGCCGAGTAGACGGTCCCGCCCGCCTCGACGACGTCGGCAAGAAAAGCCGTGTCCTCACCGCGCTCCAGCGCCCGGAACCGCACCGTGGAAGCGGTCTCACGCGCGGCGACGATCGTCGGCCCCATGACGCGGTCGGTGTACCGGTGCTCCCGCTCCGCGAACCGCAGGATCGTCGCGTCGGCGCCCTGGAGGTACATGTAGTGCGCCTGCTTGCCCACCACGGCCGCGCCCGAGTACGCGAGCGCGTACAGCTGGTCGGACAGGTACTGCGGCCCGTACAGGTCGTCGTCGTCGATCTTGGCCACGACGTCGCCGTCGGCCGCGTCCAGCAGCAGGTTCAGGCACGTGCCCAGGGGCACGTCCGCCGTCGCCGACAGCAGCTCCAACGAGCCGACGCCGGCCTCCTTGGCGCGGGCGCGCAGGTCGGCGTCGTCCGCCTCGAAGCCGTGCGTGAGCAGCGCGACCTGCAGGTCCACGCCCTCCTGGGCGCCCAGGACACCCAGGACGTGGTCGAGCTGGTGCGGGCGGTTCGTGGAGACCAGAGCGGTCACGGTCGGCCGCGCGACGACGGACGAGGTCGCCAGGCCCACGTCGGCCAGCACCTTCTGCGACCGGGCGGCGTACGTGTGCTCGCGCCAGATGCGGCGCTGGCCCTTGTGCACCGCACGGTCGCGCAGCTCGGGCGAGCGCACGAGCGCTCGGATCGCGTGCGCGCCGGCCTCGCGGGTCCCGGCGACGAAGACCTCGTCGGCCGGGAAGTACTCCCCCACGGCCGCGCTCGGCGTCGAGACGACGGGCGTGCCGGAGGCAGTGATCTCGAAGATCCGCCGTGCGCACATCGACGGCGAGCCCACCACCGAGTTCACGTTGAGGAACACCTTGTACTCGCGGTAGGCCGTCAGCATCCGGTCGTAGTCGAGCGAGCCGACGACGCGCCCGTCCAGCGGCGCAGGGAACTGGTACTTCTCGTCCTCGCCGCGGAACCGGCTGAAGATCTCCAGGCCGTGCTCCATCCGCGGCGACACGTCCAGGGCCGCCCCGAGCAGCAGGTCCATCTGCTCGCGTCGCTCCGGGTACTTGTGCGCGAAGTACATGCCGGCGAACGCGACGTCCCGCTCCGGGCCGCGGCCGTGCAGCCGCACCGGGTTGTGGACGGCGGGCTGCGCCGCGAACTCCAGCACACCCACCCGGTCGTGGCCCAGGGCCTCGACGTAGGCGGGCACGCGGTCGACGTCGGTGGTGTAGACCCGGTCGAACAGGCGGGCGGCGTCGAGGAAGTCCGCGAAGTGGACCGGGTCCTCCTTGTTCCAGAACACCGTCGGCACGCCCGCCGCACGGCAGGCAGCGACGAGCTCGACGAAGGCCGGACGCGGGGCCGACGTTCCGGTCAGGTGGTACTGCCACGCGCCGGCGTTGCCGTTCCACGCGGATTCCACGAAGAGCAGGTCCAGGCCGCTCGCCAGCTCGTCGCGCCAGGTCGTGGGGGTCAGCGCCACCTGGTCCCACTCGGGCGCGAACGCGAGGCGGGAGAAGTCGTCGAGGATGACGCCGACCCGCAGGTCGCGCGGCCCGCCGACCGGGTGACGCCCCGCCGCAGCGCCGTCGGCCGCGGCAGTGCTCGCCGCCAGGCCCGACGTCGGACGGGCCGGCCACGGGTCGAACGTGAGGCCGTCCTTCGTCAGGCGCGAGCCACCGACCTGCCCGGCCAGCGGCACCCGCTGCCTGCGCAGATGCGTCCGAAGCTGGCCGACGCCGCCGTGGCGCAGGTGCCAGAGCGCACGACGGAGCTTACGCACCGCGCCGCCCGGCGCACGATCCTTCACGGCAAGAATGTCCTTGTCTGCCCGAGGGCATTCAGCGATCAGGGCACCCCGCCAGGCGCGAAAAAGAAGGTGCCGGAGGTCCAGGATGCGCCATTGGTGAACTGATGCTACAAGCGACCCATGTCCCCCTCATTGCGATAGGGGGTGAAAGGGGCAGAGATTCACCCGGGCAATATTTCGGTCGGTCAACTTTCCGCGGCGCGGTGGCCGCGCCTACTCCACGACCGTGGGCAGCGTGTCGATCCCACCGGGCGACTCCGCCAGATAGATCGGCAGCTCGTCGCGCGCCACGGCCGCCATGAGCGGGTCGAGCGCATCCCGGTCGAGCAGCACGATCGACTGCCCGTCGTCGCTGCGGCCGGTACCCGAGTAGGGCGCGGTCAGGAAGGTGATGTCGCTGGTCGAGAGGTCCTTGGCGCTGACGGCCAGCTCCAGCATCCGGTCGATCGTGAGGTCCGGGTCGACGGCCACGGCCCGGACCGCCGCCTCCAGGAACTTGGACATCTTCAGCAGGTCGCTCTTGTTGTCGGTGGCCTTCGAGGCGATCGCCCGCATCCAGGCCTGCTGCCGCTGCACGCGGCCGAAGTCGCCGTTCGCCAGCGCGTACCGCTCGCGCGTGAACTCCAGCGCTTCCTGGCCGGTCATCGCCTGCTCCACCGAGCCGCCCGCACCGTCGGGCACCGTGATCTCCACGCCGCCGAGGGTGTCGGTGAGCGTCGTGAAGGACTCGAAGTCGCTCACCGCGAAGTGGTCGATGCGCACCCCGGTCAGGGCCTCGACCGTCTGGACCATCAGGCCCGGGCCGCCGTAGGAGAAGGCCCCGTTGATCTTCCCCTCGCCGAAGCCAGGGATGTCCACCCAGGAGTCCCGCGGGATCGAGATCACCGCGGCCGACTTGCGGTCCCCCGACAGGTGCAGGAGCAGGATCGCGTCGGTGCGCTGCGCGCCGAGCTCCCAGGCGGAGGGGTCGCCGGCGGAGATCCGGCTGTCGGAGCCGAGCGCCAGGATGTTGACGGGCGCGGCGGTGCCCTCCACGGGCGCCGGCTCGGGGCGGGCGGCCTCGTCGATGTCGGCGAACGGGTCCTCGATGCGCTCGATCTTCTCGTCGAGCGAGATCTTGTAGCCGTAGTACGCCATCGCGCCGCTGGCGCAGACGAGCACCAGGGCGCCGACGATCACCAGCGCGACGAATCCCTTGCCCCGGCGACGACGTCGCGCAGGAGCACCCTCGGGTTCGGCGGGACGTGGCGCGGTAAGGAGGTCGCCGACTCCATCAGGTCCATGCATACCCATCTGAGTACCGCTCGGAGGACCTGCGCCGCATCACCCTGCGAAAGAGATCACCCGTGGTTCACCCTGCCCCTGACCTGCACGATGACGGCCCGTGTGCGAGGAAAGCATTTCATCCGGGTGAATTCTCCACGGGTATTTCCTGATGAGAGAAAGACGGCGGAGGAAGAGCAGGAGAACACCCTCCGACCACCCGCTTCCGCCCTTCGGTGACCGGCCGTCGCGTGGGAAGATCCGGCTCATGCGCGGAATCATTCTCGCCGGCGGTTCAGGGACACGGCTGCACCCGATCACCCAGGGAATCAGCAAGCAGCTCGTGCCCGTCTACGACAAGCCGATGATCTACTACCCGCTCTCCACCCTGATCCTGGCCGGGATCCGCGACATCCTGGTCATCACCACCCCGCACGACGCGGGCCAGTTCGAGCGCCTGCTCGGCGACGGCAGCCAGTTCGGCATCTCGATCACCTACACGACGCAGGCTTCGCCCGACGGCCTCGCCCAGGCGTTCGTGCTCGGCGAGGACTTCCTCGGCGCCGACTCGGCCGCGCTCGTGCTGGGCGACAACATCTTCTACGGCCCCGGCCTGGGCCACCAGCTCACCCGGTTCGCGGACCTCGACGGGGGCGCGGTCTTCGCCTACCGCGTCGCCGACCCCACCGCCTACGGCGTGGTCGAGTTCGACGAGCACGGCAAGGCGCTCTCCCTGGAGGAGAAGCCCACGCGGCCCAAGTCGAGCTACGCCGTACCCGGTCTGTACTTCTACGACAACGACGTCGTGGCCATCGCCAAGGGGCTCGAACCCTCGGCGCGCGGCGAGTACGAGATCACCGACATCAACGCCGAGTACCTGCGCCAGGACCGGCTCCAGGTCGAGGTGCTGCCTCGCGGCACTGCCTGGCTCGACACGGGGACGTTCGACTCCCTGCTGGAGGCCTCAGACTACGTCCGCACCATCGAGCGCCGCCAGGGCCTCAAGATCGGCGCCCCGGAGGAGGTCGCGTGGCGGCGCGGTTTCCTGTCGGACGACGACCTGCGCGCCCGGGCGGAGAAGCTCACGAAGTCGGGTTACGGCACCTACCTGCTGAGCTTGTTGGACCGCTGAACAGGAGACGCCGACCTGCCCATACCGGGCGTACGGCGTGTCACCCTTGCAGCCGCAAAGTCGCACCTCCGTAGCCTCACCACACCTACGGAGGAGATCGAGTGAGCGCCCGCATGCCCAGAAGCCGACGACCAGACCCCGTGGTGAGCTCCACGGCTACCGCGAGCCCCGCTCACTGGTTCGTGGACGAGACCAAGGGGAGCCGGTTCATCGTCGTCGTCGCGGCTGTCTCGACCGCGGCGCTCGGTGCCGCCCGGAAAGATCTGCGCCAGCTTCTCCGCGCCGGACAACGGAGCTTGCACTTCACCAAGGAGAGCAACTCGTCCCGGCACGCCGTCCTCAAGATCATCGCCGATCTGCCCATCGAGGTCACTGTCTACCGGGTCGTCGGCAAGCACGGCGCACGGGCGTCCCGTGAGCGGTGCATCCGAGCGCTGGCCCGTGCCGCTGTCACCACGAGGCCTCGGCGGATCGTCCTGGAGCGAGACGACTCGCTGCAGGTCCACGACGAGCGATGGCTCTACGAGGAGCTCGGCCCGGGTAACCGCCGCGACACCGAGTACCAGCACCTCAACCGGCACGATGACCCGATGCTCTGGGTCCAGGACGCGATCGCCTGGTGCATCCAGAAGGGACGGCCCTGGCTGGACGAGGTGGCGAACATCGTCGTGCGCACGGTCGACCTGCCGTAGACAGCGCGAAGCCCGGCTCACCAACCGTCCGGATGGCTGCCGGGCTCACTTCTCGGAGCTCCTGCCCCTAGCGGGATCAAGAGTACGACACCGGTTGTGCCCTGTCCACGACATGGCCTACCGCTCAGCGGGTCCCCAGCACCGCCGGCGCCGCCGCCTTCCAGCGGTCGGCCCAGTCGCCGATCGGCTCCACGCCGACCTCCCGGAGCCGGTCGTGCCCGAGCACCGAGTACGCCGGCCGGGGCGCCGGGAGCTGGTAGGCGGCGCTCGTGGTCGGGTCCACCGGCGTCGTGAGCCCGGCGGCCGCCACCACCTCGCGGGCGAACCCGTGCCACGTCACCCGGCCCGACGCCGTCCCGTGGTACAGCCCGCCGGGCGCCCGCGCCGCCACGAGCCGCACGATCAGGTCCGCCAGGTCCGCGGTCCAGGTGGGCTGACCGGTCTGGTCGTCCACGACGCTCAGCCGGTCCCGCTCCCCCGCCACACGCGCGATCGTCTGCGGGAAGCACTTCCCGCCCGCCCCGTAGAGCCACGCGGTCCGGACCACGAGGGCGTCCGGCGCGTGGGCCCGCACGGCCCACTCGCCGGCGGCCTTGGTGCGCCCGTAGGCCGACCGGGGGTCCACCGGCGCGTCCTCGGCGTAGGGCTGCGTCGCGCCGCCGTCGAACACGTAGTCCGTGGACACGTGGACCAGGCGCGCCCCGGACGCCGCGGCGGCGCGCGCGAGGTGCGCGGGCCCGGTCGCGTTGGCGGCGAAGGCCTCGGCCTCGTGCGTCTCGGCGTCGTCGACGGCGGTCCAGCCCGCGCAGTTGACGACGACGTCGTGGCCCGCCACCGCGACGAGCACGGCCGAGGCGTCGGTGATGTCGACGTCGGACCGTCGGATCTCGGTCACGCGGTGGCCCGCGGTACGGGCGGCGGCCACCACGTCCTGGCCGAGCATGCCGGCCGCGCCGAAGACCACCCACTGCTGTGCCGTGCTGCGTCCGCTGGTCACCCTAGGATCCTAACCAGGGCCGCAGGACCGCCGACGAACCACGCGAGGAGTTCCATGGAGTACCGCGAGCTGACCGTGCCCGGCGCCTTCGAGATCACCCCGAAGCAGTTCGGCGATCCGCGCGGGCTCTTCCTGGAGGCGTTCAAGGCGGGCCCGTTCGCCGACGCCGTCGGGCACGCGTTCGACCTCCAGCAGGCGAACTGCTCGGTCTCGGCCGCCGGAGTGGTCCGGGGCGTCCACTTCGCCGACGTGCCGCCCAGCCAGGCCAAGTACGTCATGTGTGTCAGCGGGGCCGTGCTCGACGTCGTCGTGGACCTCCGCGTGGGCTCGCCCACCTTCGGCACCTGGGACGCCGTCCTCCTGGACGACGTCGACCGCCGCGCCGTCTACCTGTCCGAGGGCCTGGGCCACGCCTTCATGTCCCTGGAAGACGGCTCGACCGTCCTCTACCTCTGCTCGGCCGGCTACGCCCCGGGCCGCGAGCACGGCGTCCACCCCCTCGACGAGGACCTCGCGATCGCCTGGCCCACCACCGCCCGAGACGGCACCCCGATCAAGCCCCTCCTCTCGGACAAGGACGAAAAGGCCCCCACCCTGGCCGAAGCCAAGGAACAAGACCTCCTCCCCACCCAGGAAGCAGTCGACGCCTTTCTCGCCACCCCAGCGACCAGGCCCTGACGGAGCCCAAGTACGCGGCCTCGGGACAGCCAGCCGAACGCAGAGGCCGGGGGCGAGAGCAGTGTGCGCGCCGCCGTAAAGCCGTAGCGGAGGGCCCCCTGGGGCCCGTGAGCGAGGCGGCGCGCACACTGCTCTCGCCCCCGGCCGGACCCAAGGAACGCTACTGCCCCGAAGCCGCGTACTTGGCCTCCGTCAGCGCCTTCGCACCTCTCCACCAGGTCTCGTTCTCCCGGTACCACCTGACCGTCGCCTCCAGCCCCGCCCGGAAGTCCGTGTACCGCGGCGCCCACCCCAGCTCCGTCCGGAGCCGGCTCGCGTCGATCGCGTACCGCAGGTCGTGCCCCGGCCGGTCGGTCACGTGGTCGAAGTCGTCGGCATCCCGCCCGAAGATCTCCAGGAGGGTGCGCACCACGTCGAGGTTGCTGGTCTCACCGTCGGCACCGATCAGGTACGTCTCGCCGATGCTGCCCTTCTCGATGATCGTCCACACGGCCGCGTTGTGGTCCTCGACGTGGATCCAGTCGCGCACGTTGAGCCCGGCGCCGTACAGCCGGGGCCGCACGCCGTCGATCAGGTTGGTGACCTGGCGCGGGATGAACTTCTCGATGTGCTGGTAGGGGCCGTAGTTGTTCGAGCAGTTCGAGATGGTCGCCCGCACGCCGAAGGACCGGACCCAGGCCCGGACCAGGAGGTCGGAGCCCGCCTTGGTCGAGGAGTACGGCGACGACGGGTTGTAGGGCGTCTCCGGCGTGAACCGGTCAGGCGTGTCGAGCGGCAGGTCCCCGTACACCTCGTCCGTCGAGATGTGGTGGAACCGCACCTCGTGCCGGCGCACCGCCTCCAGCAGCGTGAACGTGCCCACCAGGTTCGTCTGCACGAACGGCGACGGGTCGTTCAGGGAGTTGTCGTTGTGCGACTCGGCCGCGAAGTGCACCACGAGGTCCGCGTCCCCGACGAGCCGGTCGACCAGCGGCGCGTCCGTGATCGAGCCCTCGACCAGCTCCACCCGGTCCGCGACCGGGTCGAGCGAGGTGCGGTCGCCCGCGTAGGTCAGGGCGTCGAGCACGGTGACCCGTGCGTCAGGACGCTCGCGCACGGTCTGGTGCACGAAGTTCGCGCCGATGAAGCCCGCGCCGCCGGTGACCAGGACCCGCATCGGTCAGTCCCGCCCGTAGATGTCGCGGGTGTAGACCTTCTCCGCGACGTCGTCGAGCACCTCGGTGCGCCGGTTGGCGATGATGACGTCGGCGCGCGCCTTGAACTGGTCCAGGTCGCGCACCACCTCCGAGGAGAAGAAGTCGTCCGCCTCCAGGGTGGGCTCGTAGACGATGACCTCGACGCCCTTGGCCTTGATCCGCTTCATGATGCCCTGGACGCTGGAGTCCCGGAAGTTGTCCGACCCGGCCTTCATCACCAGCCGGTACACGCCCACGGTCTTCGGCTCCCGGCGCAGGATGTCCGCGGCCACGAAGTCCTTACGGGTGGTGTTGGCGTCCACGACCGCGTTGATCAGGTTCTGCGGCACGGTGGCGTAGTTGGCCAGCAGCTGCTTGGTGTCCTTGGGCAGGCAGTACCCGCCGTACCCGAAGGACGGGTTGTTGTAGTGCGTCCCGATCCGCGGGTCCAGGCCCACGCCCTCGATGATCTGCGCGGTGTCGAGGCCGTGCGTGGCCGCGTAGGTGTCCAGCTCGTTGAAGTACGCCACCCGCAGGGCCAGGTACGTGTTGGCGAACAGCTTGATCGCCTCGGCCTCGGTCGGATGGGTCAGGAGCACCGGGGTGGTCTCGTCCAACGCGCCCTCCAGCAGGAGGTCGGCGAACTGCTTGCCGCGGTCGCCGCGGTCCCCGACCACGATCCGCGAGGGGTGCAGGTTGTCGTACAGGGCCCGGCCCTCGCGCAGGAACTCCGGGGAGAAGATGATCCCGGCGTCGGGGTGCTCCGCCCGCATGCGCTCGGTGAACCCGACCGGGATCGTCGACTTGATCACGATCGTCGCGTCGGGCACGCGCTCCAGGACGTCGTCGATCACGGTCTCGACCGAGGACGTGTCGAAGAAGTTGGTGACCTCGTCGTAGTTGGTCGGTGTCGCGATCACCACGACACCGGCTCCTGCGTAGGCCTGTTCCTTGTCCAGCGTCGCGGTCAGCGCGAGCTCGCGGCCGGCCAGGTACTCCTCCAGCTCCGGGTCCACGATCGGCGAGATCCGGTCGTTGACCTGGGCCACCTTGACCGGGTCCACGTCCAGCGCCCACACCTCGTGCTTCTGCGCCAGCAGCACCGCGTTCGACAGCCCGACATACCCCGTACCGACAACAGCGATCTTCACGACCAGGCTCCTGACAGGAAGAGTTCGACCACGGGCCCATGGTAGGCGCGCCGCGCGGTCCGTAGGTCCGGCGCCGGAGCGCCCCGGAGTCGCTTCATCCAGTGACGCACGCCACACCGGCGACCGAGCGTGCCCGAGGTTAGGCTTGCCTCACCATGTCTGAGACCACCACCGCACCCCCCGCAAGGCCCCGCAAGGGCGTCCGCACCACGGCGACCGTGACCGCGGTCCGGCAGCTCACGCCGCACATGATCCGGGTGACGCTCGGTGGCGAGGCGCTGGCCGGTACCGACCCCACGCCGTTCCCCGACCGCTACGTCAAGCTGGTCATGGCCGAGCCCACCGAGCCCGAGGGTCGCCCGACCCTGCGCACCTACACGATCCGCGCCGTGACGGAGTCCGGCTGGGACATCGACGTCGTGACGCACGGCGACGTGGGCCACGGCGGCCCGTGGGCGCAGCGGGTCCGGCCGGGCGACGAGGTCTCGTTCGTGGGACCGGGCGGCGACTACGCGCCCTCCCCCGAGGCCCCGTGGCACCTCCTCGCAGGCGACGAGTCCGCCCTCCCGGCGATCGCGGCCGCGTGCGAGGCCCTGCCCGACGGCGCCGTGGCGCACGCCTTCGTCGAGGTCGCCGACGCGTCGGAGGAGCAGGAGATCTCCAGCGCCGCGAACCTGCACCTCACCTGGGTCCACCGGTCCACGGGGGCGAGCCTGGCCGACGTCGTGCAGGCCGCCGAGCTGCCGGACGGCGCCCCGCACACGTTCCTGCACGGCGAGGCCGGCTGCGTGCGCGACCTGCGCCGCTGGGCGCGCGGGACGCTGGGCGTGCCGCGTGAGCTGCTCTCGGCGTCGGGCTACTGGCGGCTCGGCCGCGACGACGAGCGCTGGCGCGCGGAGAAGCCCGAGTGGCGGGCCGCCGTCGAGCAGGACGACCTGGTGCTCAGCGCGCACTGAGCCCGCCGCGCCCGGGCGTACCGCCTCCTAGAGCGCGTCGAGCACCGCGAACCAGCGGTCCGCCGTCGCGCCGTCGTACGGTGCCTCCCCGGCGCTCACCGCGGCGAGCAGGGCGTCGGCGTCCGCCCGCACCTGGGCCACGACCTCCGGCGGGTACCCGTACCGGACGGTGTGCTCGGCGAACTCGTCCTCGTCGTCGACGAAGAACTCGCCCTGCGTCCTGGCCCGCTCGCTGCCGGGCTGCAGGGCGAGCACGTCGAGGTCCATGTCGACGGCGGAGACCTCGAACGCCGGACGGCGGCGGCCCCCACCGTCCGGGACCGCGCGCCACTCGGGCACCGTGGCGAGGTCGATGTAGAGCAGCACGCCGCGCGGGTTGCCGCGGTAGAGATCCGCGACCCACCCGCCGTCGCCGAAGAGGACGACCCCGGGGTGGCGCGTACGGTACTCCCGCCCAGGTCGGCTGAACCGGGTGCCGGTCGGGTAGCCGAGCCACACGCCGTGCTCGTCCCGGCCGAGGTACGCGGCGTCGAACCGCCAGTGCGGCGTGCCGTCCCACTTGCGCATGCGGCAGCCCACGAGGGTGCCCCGCTCCGTCGGTTGCGACGCCGACCCGGAGGTCCGCCCGGACGGCGGCTGCGACGACGAAAAGGCCTGGTCAGCAGGTTGTTGCGCAGACATGTCCGGGAGCCTACCCAGTCGTCGTCGGGGCGTAACCGGAGGGCACTACGCTCTGGCCACCGTCGGCGCCGTGCACACGCCGGGACGACGGTTCTCCTGCTCAACCGTCGACCCCACGAGGAGTCTTCATGTCCCCTGCAAGCCGCCGTCTCGCCGCGTCCGGTGAGACTGCGCACCAGGTCCCGGCCGCCGACGAGATGATCGCCGAGGCGCTGCTCACCGCCACCGCCGAGACCCTGTACAACCCGCATCCCGACAACCCGGGCCCGTTACCCGAGGCCCGGCCCCTCCCGACTCCCGACCAGGAGTCCTGGACCCAGGCCAAGGAGCCCAGCCGCCAGCCGCGCGAGGTGTGGTCCGCCCCGGACCGTGCCGCGGACCGCCCCTTCCAGGAGCGTCCCGAACCCCTCTCCGGTGACGCCGTGGTCACCGCCGCCCTGCGCCGCGGCCTGCCGATCGACGAGGCCGTCACCACCTCGATCCGCATCTCCGGCAGCCTGGACACCGCCCAGTGGCGGTCGCTCTGCCACTCGCTCATGGCGCGCCCCGAGACGCGCCGTGCCGGCGTCGCCGGCGCCGCGCTGATCGCGCAGCGCGTGGGCCTGCGCGAGCTCGCCTGGGACCTGCTCCGCCAGCTCGGGCCGGACGACGCCGCCCGCCTCGCCCCGGCGGAGTACCTCCGGGCGGGCATCGCCATGGCCAGCCCCGACGTCGCCCGCACCGCGGCGACCTGGGTGCGGCACGGGATCGTGTCCGACGCCGCCGTCCTGCTCGACCTCGCACGGCTGCTGTTCGTCGCCGACGAGGCCGCGCTGGCCGCCGAGGCCCTCGACGCCGCCCGCCGCGGGGCCGGCCTGACCGACCAGGTCCAGGCCTCGATCGACCACCTGGCGCCCTGGATCGACAAGGCGCACCGGCCGGCCGCACCGGCCCGCGTACAGGCCGGGCACGTGTCGTTCGCCGTGCTCGACTACAAGGCGCCCGACGAGAACGTGGCGTCCACCAACATCGGCGACACGATCCAGACCGTCGCGAGCCTCGGCCACCTGCTGCGGCACGAGGGGCTGCGCCTGCACGGCGACGCCGCCGTCACCGAGCCCGTGCGGCTCCTCGCCGACCGTGTGCGGCCCGAGCACGTCGTACCGGGTCCCGGCGCCGACGTCGACCTGACGCTGGTCCAGCGCGACATGTCGCGGCTGGACGCCGTGCCGGAGAACACGTGGATGCTGGCGTACGGCTGGTACATGCACAGCCAGTTCGACCTGCGGTTCGACTTCCCGTTCCACGAGAACCTGCAGCCGCTGTTCGTGTCGTTCCACGTCAACAAGCACGCCGTGCTCACGCCCGCCGCCGTCGACTACCTGCGGGCCCACGGGCCGATCGGCTGCCGGGACTGGACCACGGTGCACCTGCTGCTCAACGCGGGCGTCCCGGCGTTCTTCAGCGGCTGCCTCACCACCACCGTCGACACCGTGTTCCCGGCCGGCTTCACGTCCGCGCCCGCCGGTGCCCCGGCCGCGTACGTGGACGCACCCGTCCCGGAGCACGACGTCACGGGTGAGTCCGTCACGCACCTGTACCCCGAGGTGCGCCGGAACTCGTTCGCCCGCAACGTGCGCGACGCCGTCGACCTGCTCGACGCCTATCGCAGCCGGTACTCGCGCGTGGTCACCTCGCGCCTGCACGCCTTCCTGCCGGCGTGGTCGATCGGAGCCGACGTCGACTTCCGGCCCCGGAACGACGCCGACATCCGGTTCGCCGGCCTGCTCGATGCCGACGAGGCCGGCCGGCGTGCCATGCAGCGGCGCATCCGGGACGTCGTCGCCCCCGCGATGGCCCGGATCCTCGCCGGCGCCACGCGCGACGAGGTCTACGCGACCTGGGCCGCCACCGTGGCCCCCGAGGTCGAGCTGGCGCGGGCGGTGCACGCCGCACCCGTGGCGGTGCCGCCCGGCACCTGCGACGTGGCCGGCATCGTCGCCGGGGTGCGCGCCACGCGGACCGTCGTGGAGGCCGTCTCGCCCCGCACCGGCACGGGCCTGGCACTGAACGTCGCCATGGCCCTCGACGGCAACCTGCGCTCCCAGATGGAGGTGGTCGTGGCCGGGGTGGTGCGGCACACCGACCGCCCGCTGCGGGTGATCGCGCTGACGCGGGACCACACGGCCGCGGACCACGAGCGCCTGGGGGCCCTGTTCCCCGAGGTGACGTTCGAGTGGTACGCCTGCGACGGGATCGACTACGGGCCGGTGCTCGGCATGCTCAAGCACATCACGGTCGCCACGATGGACCGCCTGCTGCTGCCCGACCTGCTGCCGCACCTCGACCGTGTGCTCTACCACGACCTGGACGCGCTGTGCGTGGTGGACGTGGCCGAGCTGTACGACACCAACCTCGGCGGTGCGCCGCTGGCAGCCCGCCCGTCGATCTCGTACAACTACCGGCACGGCGTCGGAAACGTCATCCGGTCCACGCGGCTGCTCCAGCACGACCCGGGTGCCGCGCGCGACCTGGTGCGCGCCATGATGCAGCGGCACCGGCACGGCTACCAGGGCTTCAACGCGGGCATCCTGGTGCTCGACCTCGCCGTCATGCGCGCCGACGGCTTCACCGCGGAGTTCGTGCCGTACGCGGAGCGGTACGGGCTCAACGACCAGGACGTGCTGAACGCCTACGCGGGATCGCGCTACCGCGTCCTGGACGCCCGGTGGAACGCGTGGCCCACGCAGGAGCTCGTGGACGAGCCGGGTCTGATCCACTGGGCCGGCCCG
The DNA here is from genome assembly GCF_055598465.1 of Promicromonospora sp. NPDC110617. Lineage (NCBI taxonomy): Bacteria > Bacillati > Actinomycetota > Actinomycetes > Micrococcales > Promicromonosporaceae > Promicromonospora > Promicromonospora sp. NPDC110617. The sequence goes on along the minus strand of NZ_JBVKBM010000001.1, from coordinate 1,526,785 downwards.
GTCAAGCCCTGGCACGAGGACCGGTACATCCTGCTCAAGGAGCACTGGGCCGCCGCGGAGGCATGGCTGGCCACCCGCCGGGCCTGAACTCGCTGGTCGAGCGACCTCGCTGGTCGAGCGACCTCGCTGGTCGAGCGACCTCGCTGGTCGAGCGACCTCGCTGGTCGAGCTTGTCGAGACCCGGGTCTCGACAAGCCCGACCAGCGAGCACGTCAGTAGGTGTCGGTCGAGGCCGGCGGCGGGGTGGGCCCGTCCTGGTCGAAGCCGGCCAGGACCGAGGCCGTGCCCGACAGGCCCAGGCGGGTGGCGCCCGCCTCGATCATCGCGAGCGCCGTGTCGAGGTCCCGGATGCCGCCCGAGGCCTTGACCCCGAGCCGGCCCCCGCCCCCCGCGCCCACGGTCCGCGCCATGAGCGAGACGGCGTGCACCGAGGCACCGCCCGCCGGGTGGAAGCCCGTCGAGGTCTTGACGAAGTCGGCGCCGGCGGCCTCGGCCGCCTTGCACGCGCCCACGATCTGCTCGTCGGTGAGGGCGGCGGACTCGATGATCACCTTGAGGATGCGGCCGGGCTGCACGGCCCCGCGGACCGCGGCGATGTCGGCCTCCACCACGTCGAACCGGCCGGCGCGCGCGGTGCCGACGTCGATCACCATGTCGACCTCGTCGGCGTCGTCGGCCACGGCGCGGGCCGCCTCGAACGCCTTCACGTCGGTCATGTGCTTGCCAGACGGGAACCCGCACACCGTCGCGACGGCGAGACGTCCGGCGGCGACCTCGACCGCGAGCGACACGAACGACGGCGAGACGCACACCGAGTAGACGCCGAGCTCGGCGCCCTCCTCGACGAGCGCCGCGACGTCGGCGGCCGTGGTCTCCGGCTTGAGCAGGGTGTGGTCCACGAACGCGGCGAGGGACGCCTTGTCGCGCGGCATCCGGGCGGGCTGCGACGCGTGGGTCTGTGCGGTCATACGAGGGCACCTTCGACTTTCTGGAATCCGGGCATGATGACCTGGTCGACCAGGTCGCGGCGCTCGTCGTGGTGCATGAAGGCACCCCAGGCGGCGGTGACGGTCACGTCGACGAGGTCGTCGATCGTCCAGCCGGCCTCGTCGACGAGCAGCTTCATCTCGTGCGTCATCGACGTGCGGGACATGAGGCGGTTGTCGGTGTTGAGCGTGACCGCGAAGTCCAGCTCCTTGAGGCGCGTGATCGGGTGCGTCGCGATCGAGTCGGCGACGCCCGTCTGCAGGTTCGACACCGGGCACAGCTCGAGCGGGATCTGGTGGTCGCGCACCCAGTGCGCGAGCCGGCCGAGGTCGGCCGATCCGCCGCGGCCGTCGGCCGTGAGCGCACCGTCGGACGGGTCGTGGTCGCCGTCGGTGACGAAGGCGATGTCGTCGATGATCCGGGCGCCGTGGCCCAGGCGGTCCGCCTGCCCGAGGTGCACGGCCTGCCCGATGGAGTCGAGGCCGGCGGCTTCGCCGGCGTGGATGGTCACGGGGACGTCCTGCTCCGCGAGGAAGCGCCAGATCCCGAGGTGGCGCGACGGCAGGAACCCGTCCTCGGGCCCCGCGATGTCGAACCCGACCACGCCGCGGTCCCGGTAGGTGACGGCCAGGTCGGCGACCTCCTGCCAGCGGTCGGCCTGGCGCATCGCGCCGACGAGCTGGCCGACCCGGATGATGTGGCCACCGGCCGCGGCGGCCGCGATGCCGTCGTCGATCCCGGCCTGCACCGCCTCGACGGCCTCGTCGAGCGACAGCCCGCCCCGCAGGTGCTGCTCGGGCGCCCAGCGCTGCTCGGCGTAGACGACGCCGTCGGCGGCGAGGTCGAGCACCGCCTCGCGGGCGACCCGGGCCAGGTTGTCGGCCGTCTGCATGACGGCGATGGTGTGCTCGAAGGTCTCGAGGTAGCGCACCAGCGTGCCGGAGTCGGCCGCGTCGCGGAACCAGGCGGCGAGGGAGTCGGCGTCGGTCGCGGGCAGCTCGTGCCCGGCGGCGTCCGCGAGCTCGAGGACGGTCTGTGGCCGCAGGCCCCCGTCGAGGTGGTCGTGGAGCACTACCTTGGGCAGGGCGCGGATCAGCGCCTCGCCGGGGCGCGCCCCGTGGTCTTGCGTGGTCATGCTGACAACCTACCGTCCGGCACCGACACCGGCGTCAGCCGGCGCCGGGGCTGTCGTCGCCCTCGTCGGCGGAGGCGTCCAGGGCCTGCTCGACGACGTCGGCCTCGTTCGCGTCGCCGTCGCTGTCCGGGCGGGGCGCGTCCGGGACGTACTCGTCCGGCTCGTGCGTGGTGTCGACCTCGGCGTCCTCGGGCGGGTCCAGCCCGGCGTCGCGCCAGGAGTCGGGGCCGGGCAGGGTGCTCATCTGGCCTCCTCGTCGGCGGTCCGGCGTCACGGTCCGCCTGTCAGTGGGCTTCCATCGTCGCCCCGGTGCCGCCGCCCTGCCACCGCCCCGCGCGCTCCGGCAGCACCACCCAGGTCACGTGCGGCCAGCCGCCGAGCGCCGCGGTGAGCGCCTTGCGCACCCGTGCGGCGGTGCGGTCACCCGTGGTCTGCTGCGTCGTCTGCTGCGTCTCGGCCTCCCGCGACGGGGCGGGCGGCGGGTCGAGCAGCACGGCCACGGGGACGGTGTGCAGGCCCGCCCCGGACGGCTCGTAGATCACCGCGTTGCCCTCGGTGCCCTCGCCGTCGGCCAGGGTGAGCAGCACGACGTGGCGCGGGACGGCGGCGTCCCATCCGCTCGTCACGTCGCCGCCCGTGTACAGGGGCACCGGGATGCCGGCGCGGGCGGCGGCGACCGCCGCCTCCAGCAGCCCGCGGGAGCCCGCGACCCGGTGGGTGTAGCGCACGCCGCCGTAGCTGGCGAACCGTGCGGCGCCCCAGGGCGGCGTGCCGTAGGTGCGCGGCCAGGCGGCCACGACCAGCCCGTGCCGGTTCGTGGCCGCCTGGACGGCGTGCTGCAGCCGCACGAACCGCGCGGCGGGGTCGTCGCCGGCGATCCGCAGCGCCGCCCGCGGGTCGCCGGCCAGCCCCAGCATCGCGAGCACGGCCGACCCGCACGTGGTCTCGTCGACCTGCACGGCGGCGGCGGTGTCGCCGTCGAGCGACGGAAGGTTCAGGCGCCGGGGGAAGCCGACGGTCCCGGTGCCGCGCTCGCGCCCGAGCGGGTCCAGGACGGACCGCCGGGCGCGCGACGTCACCGACTCGAGCCGCCGCTCGACGTCGTCCGGGATCGCGGGGCGCTCGAAGCGGCCACGCGGCGGCGGCGCGGGGACGGGCCCGGCGAATGCACGCATCGCACCGAGCAGGGACGAAAGGCGCAATGTCGACTGCACGTTCGTCAGGCTAAGCCGCGCCCGGGCGACTCGCCGGTTCGCCACGCTGGGGAAGCGGGGCGACCCTCTTCCGGTGGGTGAAAACCGCCTCTCACCTCAGACGATGCGGTCGAGGACCACCGATCCGCGCGACGCCAGGGCGGCGCCGACCAGGGCACCGGCCCCCATGTCCATGCTCGCCAGCGCGCCGGCGGCACCCCCGAGAGCGCCGCCCAGCACGCCGTCGCCGGCCGGGTCCACGGACCAGCCGCCGTCAAGCGCCTCGCGGGCCCGGGCGAACCGCTCGGGCGTGTCGGTGTGCAGGGTCAGCAGGGGCTGCCCGGCGGTCACCTCCTCGCCCGGCTTCACGTGGATCTCGATGCCGGCCGCCGCCTGGACCGCGTCCTCCTTGCGGGCCCGGCCCGCGCCCAGGCGCCGGACCGCCACGCCCACCGCGTACGCGTCCAGCGACGTGAGCACGCCGGACTCGGGCGCCACGACCGTCTCGGTCTCCTTGGCGACCGGCAGCGGCGCGTCCACGTCGCCGCCCTGCGCGGCGATCATGGCCCGCCACTTGTCCATGGCGCGGCCGTCGGCCAGCGCGGCCCGCACGTCGTCCTCCGGCCGGGGCCGGTCCGCCGCGGCGAGCATCTCCACGGCGAGCGCCACGGTCAGGTCGACGACGTCGGACGGGCCGCCGCCCGCCAGCACCTCCAGCGACTCCCGCACCTCCAGGGCGTTGCCGGCGGTCAGCCCGAGCGGCACGGACATGTCCGTGACCAGGGCGACGGTGCGCACCCCGGCGTCGGTCCCGAGGTCCACCATGGTGCGGGCGAGCTCGCGCGCGCTGTCCAGGGTCTTCATGAAGGCGCCGGAGCCGACCTTGACGTCGAGCACCAGCGCGCCGGTGCCCTCGGCGATCTTCTTGGACATGATCGAGCTCGCGATGAGCGGGATCGCCTCGACGGTCGCGGTGACGTCGCGCAGCGCGTACAGCTTCTTGTCCGCCGGGGCGAGGCCCGCGCCCGCGGCGCAGATGACCGCACCCACGGAGTCGAGCTGGGCCATCAACTCGGCGTTGGTCAGCGAGGCCCGCCAGCCCGGGATGGCCTCCAGCTTGTCCAGGGTGCCGCCCGTGTGACCGAGACCGCGGCCCGAGAGCTGCGGCACGGCGACGTCGAACACCGCGACCAGGGGTGCCAGCGGCAGCGTGATCTTGTCGCCCACGCCGCCGGTGGAGTGCTTGTCCGCCGTGGGCCGGGAGAGCGCGGAGAACGACATGCGCTCGCCGGACCGGATCATCGCGGCGGTCCACCGGGAGATCTCCTGCCGGGTCATCCCGTTGAGCAGGATCGCCATGGTCATCGCGGACATCTGCTCGTCGGCCACCGCGCCACGCGTGTAGGCGTCGACCAGCCAGTCGATCTGGGCGTCGGTCAGCGACTCCGTGTTGTCGCGCTTGACCCGGATCAGGTCGACGGCGTCGAACGGCTCGGTCATCGGGTTGCCTCCCGCACGTGGTCCAGGTCGCCCGGCCCGAAGGCCTGGGGCAGTACTTCCGTCATCGGCACGATGCCCAGCGGGGTGTCCACGAGCAGCTCGGCGCCGCCGTGCTCCCACAGGAGCTGCCGGCACCGCCCGCACGGCATGATCGTCTCGCCGAGCGCGTTCACGCAGGTGAACGCGGCCAGCCGACCGCCGCCCGACATGATCAGGGCGCTGATCAGCGAGCACTCGGCGCACAGGGTGACCCCGTACGCCGCGTTCTCGATGTTCGCGCCCGTCAGGAGGCGTCCGTCGGCGGCGAAGGCCGCAGCGCCCACCTTGAATTCCGAGTAGGGCGCATAGGCCTTGGTGACCGCGTCGCGGGCCGCGGCCCGCAGGCCGTCCCAGTCCACGACGCCGTCCGGGCGCACCTGTTCCGCAGAGCTCACGTCCACCATCCTCACCCCTTGACGTACGGTTCGCCGGACGCGGCCGGCGGGCGCGAGCGCCCGACGAGACCCGCGACGGCGAGCAGGGTGACGACGTACGGGATCATGAGCATGAACTGGCTCGGCACGGGCGAGCCGACCACGGACAGCACGTTCTGCAGGTTCGACGCGAAGCCGAACAGCAGGCCCGCGAAGGCGGCGCGCACCGGGTCCCACTTACCGAAGATGACGGCGGCCAGGGCGATGTAGCCCGCGCCGCCGGTCATGTTCTCGCCGAACTGGCTGAGCTGGACGGTCGTGTAGAACGCACCGCCCAGGCCCGCCACGGCGCCGGCCACGAGCACGGCGTTGTACCGGGTGCGCACCACGTCGATGCCCACGGTGTCGGCGGCCTTCGGGTGCTCGCCCACGGCACGCAGGCGCAGGCCCCAGCGGGTGCGGTTCAGCGTGTACCAGACGGTCGGCACGGCGATGAACATCAGGTAGATGAGCAGCGGCTGGTCGAACAGGACCGGGCCGATCACGGGGATGTCCGACAGCACCGGGATCGGGATGGACTGGAACCGCGTGGTCGAGTTCAGCGTCTCCGCGCTCGGCACGAGCACCTGCGAGTACAGGAAGCTGGTCAGACCGACCACCAGCACGTTGAGCACGACACCGACGATCACCTGGTTCACGTGGTACGTGATCGCGAACACGCCGAGGACCAGCGCCACCAGGGCGCCCGCGGCCACGGCCGCGACCAGGCCGGCCACGGCGCTGTTCGTGATCGAGGAGACGATCGCCGCGGTGAACGCCGCGCCGAGCAGCTGCGCCTCGATCGCGATGTTCACGACGCCCGCGCGCTCGCCGATCACGCCGCCCAGCGCGCCGTACACGAACGGCACGGACCACAGCACGGCACCACCGAGCAGACCCACGATCGACAGGTCGCGGGGGCTGCCCGCGCCCGCCCACGCCAGGAAGCCGAGCAGTCCCGCGAAGGAGAAGAGCACGACGAGCCAGATCGACGTCCGGCGCCCACGCGCCGTGAGCAGGAAGGCGACAACCGTCACCGCCAGCATCACCGCGCCGCACACCCACGCGAGCACCGTCGCGGGGAGCACGATGACGGGGATCTGGAAGAAGTCGCCGCGCTGGGACAGCAGGAACCGGGTGTCACCCGCGTGCGGCACGGCGAGCAGCAGCAGCGCGTACAGCACGGTCACGGTGAGCAGCACGCCCGCGGTCTTCCACGACACGACCGTGACGGTGCGCGTCGTCTCCGACAGCGGCGCGTCGAGCTGGGTGGTGGGGTCGGCGCTCACGCTGCCGCCTCCTTCCGGTTCCGGGCCGCCTTGGCCTTCTTCGGTGTCCGACGCCGGTTCGGGTCGGGCAGCCGGAAGATGGCCCGCACCAGCGGCGGCGCGGCGATGAACAGCACGATGAGCGACTGGACCACGAGGACGATGTCGCTGGGTACGCCCTCGGCGGCCTGCATGGTGGTGCCGCCCGCCTTGAACGCGCCGAACAGGATGCCTGCCGCGAGCACGCCCCACGGGTTGGACCCGCCGAGCAGGGCGACGGTGATCGCGTCGAACCCGATCCCGGCGTCGATGTCGGAGCTGAAGCCGGTGGTGACGCTGCCCAGCACCTGCGAGGCGCCGGCCAGGCCGACCAGGCCACCGGCCACGAGCATCACGTTGATGGTGGCGCGCCCGGTGTCGATGCCCGCCACGCGCGCGGCGCGCGGGTTCTCGCCGACGGCGCGGAACGCGAAGCCGGTGGACGAGCGGTTGAGCAGCCACCACACGCCGACCACGGCCAGCAGGGCCAGCACGAAGCCCCAGGTCACGTTGAACCGGTCGCCCAGCAGGGCGGGCAGCTGTGCCGACTCGGGCGTCGGCGGCGTCTTGGGGTTGGACGAGCCGGGCGCCTGCAGCAGGCCCGGCGTCGCCAGGAAGTAGGAGATCAGGTAGTACGCGACGTAGTTGAGCATGATCGTGACGATCACCTCGTGCGCCCCGGTGCGGGCCTTGAGCACGCCCGCGATCCCGGCCCACACCGCGCCCGCCGCGATACCGGCCACGAGGGCCAGCAGCAGGTGCAGCGGGAACGGCACCCCGCTGACGCCGAAGCCCACCCAGCCGGCCGCCGCGGCCGCCACGAGCATCTGCCCCTGGCCACCGATGTTGAACAGGCCAGCCCGGAACGCGAGCGCCACGCCGAGGCCCGCCGCGATGAGCGGGGTCGCGTAGCTGAACGTCTCGGTCAGCGGCCGGATCGCGGTGACGAAGTCCGGCGCCTGCAGGTTCACCACGGAGCCGCGGAACAGCGCGGCGTAGGCGCCGCCGACCGCCTGCCCGATCGCGACGAAGGTGTCGGTGGGCCGTGCGAAGAAGTACACCGCGGACGCCTTCACCTCCTCGTCGGTGAACGCGATCATGATCGAGCCCGCCAGGACGGCGAGCAGCACGGCACCGAGGGCCACGGTCCAGGAGCTGGTCATCGTCTGCTGCAGGGCCCTGGCCATGCGGCTGGCGGTGTCCTGCACCTCTTCGCCGGCGGGTGCGCCCAGCTCGCGGGCGCGCTCCTGCTCCAGCTCCTCGGCGGTGCCGGGGTCGAGGCCCGGCTCCTGCTCGGGGTTGCTTCCCGAGCTCGGTTCGGGCGCGTTCACGCGACCTCTCCCTTCGCGTCTTCCGGCGAGATCCCCGCCATCATCAGGCCCAGCACGTCGCGCGGGGTGTCGGCGGGCACGATGCCCACCACCTTGCCGCGGTACATCACCATGATGCGGTCGGCCAGGGCCACCGCCTCGTCCAGCTCGGTCGAGACCACGACCACCGGCACCCCGGCGTCGCGCGTGGCGACGATCCGCTTGTGGATGAACTCGATGGAGCCCACGTCCACGCCGCGCGTCGGCTGGGCCGCCACGAACAGGCGCAGGTCGCGGGACAGCTCGCGGGCGAGCACCACCTTCTGCTGGTTGCCGCCCGACAGACGCCCCACCGGTGTGGTGATGCTCTGCGTGCGGACGTCGAACTCGGCGACCTTCTCGTCGGCGAACCGGTCGCGGTGGGACAGCTGCAGCGCGCCTGCCTTCACGAAGGGCGGCCCGTCCGTGCGGTCGAGCATGAGGTTCTCGGCGATGGTGAACTCGCCGATCAGCCCGTCGAGCGTGCGGTCCTCGGGCACGAAGCCCACGCCCTGGTCGAGGATGCGGCGCACCGAGCGGCCCACCAGCTCCTTGCCGTCGAGCGCGATGCTGCCGGACACGTCCGCCTGCAGCCCGATCAGGGCCTCGGTGAGCTCGGTCTGGCCGTTGCCCTGCACGCCGGCGATCACGAGCACCTCGCCGCCGCGCACCTCGAAGCTGACGCCGTCGACCACCACGACTCCGGACTCGCTGGTGACCACCAGGTCGGAGACCTGGAGCGCGTTGTCCCGCAGGGTGGGCGTCTCCTTCTGCACGGTGAGCTCCACGGCGCGGCCCACCATCAGGGACGCGAGCTCGGCGTCGGACGCCGTCGGGCTGGCCTCGCCCACGACCTTGCCGTGCCGGATCACCGTGATGCGGTCGGCCACGGCGCGCACCTCGCGCAGCTTGTGGGTGATGAACACGATCGCGGAGCCCTCGTCGCGCAGCTGGCGCATGATCGCCATCAGCTCGTCGGTCTCCTGCGGCGTGAGCACCGCCGTCGGCTCGTCGAAGACCAGCACGTCGGCGTTCCGGGAGAGCGCCTTGATGATCTCGACCCGCTGCTGCACGCCCACGGGCAGGTCCTCGACCACGGCGTCGGGGTCCACGTGGAAGCCGAAGCGGGCGGAGATCTCCCGCACCTGGGCGCGGGCCGACTCCAGGTCGAGGCGCCCGCCGCCGCGGGTCTGCTCGTGACCGAGCATGACGTTCTCCGCCACGGTGAAGACCGGCACGAGCATGAAGTGCTGGTGCACCATGCCGATGCCCGCACCCATGGCGTCGCCCGGGCCGGCGAAGTCCTGGACGACGTCGTCCAGGAGGATCTCGCCCTCGTCGGCCTCGTACAGGCCGTACAGCACGTTCATCAGGGTGGACTTGCCCGCCCCGTTCTCGCCCAGGAGCGAGTGGATCTCACCTGGTTGCACCACCAGGTCGATGTGGTCGTTCGCGACGAGCGCGCCGAAGCGCTTGGTGATGCCGCGCAGCTCGAGCCGCATAGGAATCCTTCCCGACAGGGGTCCTGCTCATGACAGGTCCCGGGGCGCACGGCGCGTGCCGTGCCCCCCGGGACCATCTTGCGTCAAGTCTCGACCGTCGACCGATCAGCCGTCCACGGCCATGACCCGCGGGTCACTTGGCGAGGTAGGACTCCACCGCGACGTCACCGGCGATGATCGACTCCTTGAGGGCCTGGACCTCTTCCCAGAGGGCCGGGTCCACCTTGTCCTCGAAGTTGTGCAGCGGGGCGAGGTCCACGCCGCCGTTCTCGAGGGTGCCCACGTACGGCGTCGGGTCGAACTCGCCGTTGCCCGACGCGACCACGGCCTCCTGCGTGGAGACGTCCATACCCTTGAGGATGGAGGTGAGGACCAGGTCCTGGGTGGTCGGGTCCGACTCGAAGAAGTCGGCGTCGACGCCGATGAGGGCGACGTCCTCACCCGAGTCGGCGATGGCGTCCATGGCCGACTGGTAGATCGGGCCACCGACGGGCAGGATCACGTCGACGCCCTGGTCGAGGACGTTCTGCGCGGTCTGCTTCGCCGCCGGGTCGGCCGCAAAGCCGCCCGTGAACGAGCCCTTCTTGCCGTCCCAGCCGACGAGCTCGACGTTCTCGCCCTTGGTCTCGTTGTAGTAGTCGACGCCCTGCTTGAAGCCGTCCATGAAGATGGTCACCGTCGGGAAGTCCATGCCGCCGAACGTGCCGACCTTGCCGGCCTCCGAGTAACCCGCGGCGAGGTAGCCCGCGAGGAACGCGGCCTGCGCCGTGTCGTACAACAGCGGCTTGATGTTCTCGGCGTCCGCCTTGCCGTCGAAGTCGGCGTCCGCCGCGTCGTCGACGAGGATGTAGTCGATGTCCGGGTTCTCGGTCGCCGACTCCACCGTGGTCGCCGACAGGGCGAAGCCGACGGTCACGATCGCGTTGCAGCCCTCGGCCACGAGGGACTCGACGTTGCCCTTGTAGTCGCTCTCGGAGGTCGACTGGACGTCGACGAGCTCGGTGCCGAGCTCCTCGGCCGCCGCGGTGGCGCCCTCGAAGCTGAGCTGGTTGAAGCTCTTGTCGTCGAACCCGCCGGCGTCCGAGACGATGCAGGGCTTGAAGTCACTGCCGGCGGCGGACTCGCCGCCGGTGGACTCCTCCGGGGCGGCGCCGCACGCCGAGAGCGCGAGCGCCGTTGCTCCCGCCAGGGCGGTGAGCCAGACAGCCTTCTTCACTGGTGCTCCTTCGATGATCCTGAGGGCGATGTCCAGACGGGTCTGGAGCCCTATACCGCACCGAGGGTAGCCAGCGCATCTGGCATTTCGCGTTTCGAGACGGTAACCGGAGTAAGTCGTTACCGAAGCGTCATCGACAGCAACACTTCTCGCTCAGGAGGCAGCGAACTGGGCGAGTGTCCTTACGCCGACGCCGATCGCCCGCTCGTCCACGACCAGGTCCCCCTGGTGCAGGTCGTAGGTGCGGCCGCCCGGCGTCCGCACGCCGAGCCGCGCCATCGTGCCCGGGACCTTGCGCAGGTACCAGGCGAAGTCCTCGCCGCCCATGGACTGCTCGGTGAGCTGCACGGCGTCGGGCCCGACGGCGTCCCGGATCGCCGCCTCGAGGTCGCCTGTGGCCTCCGCCTCGTTCTCGACGGGCGGCACGCCGTGCGTCACCGTCACCGAGATGTCCACCTGGTACGGGGCAACGACCTGCTCCACGGCCTCGCGGACCAGCTCGCCGGCCTTCTCCCAGGCGCGGACGTCGAGGCAGCGCAGCGTGCCCTTCAGGATGCCGGTCGAGGGGATCGCGTTCGGCGTCGAGCCTGCCTGGACCGCGCCCCACGTGAGGTTCACGCCCGAGCGGGGGTCCAGCCGCCGGCCGAGCACGGCGGGCGTCTGCGTGATGACCTGGCCGAGCGCGAAGACGACGTCGCCGGTGAGGTGTGGGCGCGAGGTGTGGCCGCCGGGCGACGAGATGGTCACCATGACGGAGTCGCTCGCCGACGTGATGGGGCCGATGCGGGTACCCACGTGGCCGACGTCGAACTTCGGGTCGCAGTGCAGCGCGGCCATGCGGTCCACGCCGTCGAGCTCGGAGGTCTTGTTGATGATGTCCTCCGCGCCACCCGGGAAGACCTCCTCGGCGGGCTGGAAGAAGAGCCGGACGCCACGGCGCAGCCGTCCCTCCTCCTGGAGACGGGCGAGCACGAGACCGGCGCCGAGCACCACGGTGGTGTGCACGTCGTGCCCGCAGGCGTGGGCCACGCCCGGCCGGGTCGAGGCGAACTCCACGCCGCTCGTCTCGTGCAGCGGGAGCGCGTCGAGGTCGGCACGCAGGCCCACCCGGCCCTCGCCGTCCGGCCCGTGGTCAGGACCGATGTCGCAGACCAGGCCGGAGCCCGTCGGCAGCGGGCGCGGGTCCAGCCCGGCGGCCCGCAGTCGCTCGACCAGCAGCGCGGAGGTGCGGATCTCCTGGCGCGACAGCTCGGGGTGTCGGTGCACGTCGCGGCGGAACGCGACCAGCTCCGCGTCGAACCCGTCGGCCAGCTCGCCCACCCGGGCCGCCAGACCTGCGACGACGTCCGTCGCGTTGCCCCCGGGCACGTCCCCGACCGGCATCTGATCGTGCGAAACGATCTGATCGAAGTCGGCAATACTGACGGGCTGCTGGGTCGGGTTCACGCACTCACGGTAGCGCCGTCCGCCTCGCGAGACACGGCAACGGGCGATGCGTCCCACCATGCGGACAACTGTGAGACATCAGGGAAAGATCCTTGATTCAGAGCAGATCCTCCCTGCCCCGTTCGCGCACCGCGGCGACCACGTCCTTGACCTGTTGCGCACGTGCGCGCGTGGTCACCAGGAGCGCGTCGGGCGTGTCGACGACGACGACGTCGTCCAGCCCCAGCACCGTCACCAGCCGGCCGGACGCCGGGACCACCACGGAGCCGGCGCTCTCGATGCGCAGCACGTCGCCGGGGTCACCGAGCACCTTGGCGCCGCGGTCGTCGTCGGACGGCAGCAGCACGGCCAGCGAGTTGTAGTCCCCGACGTCGTCCCACCCGAAGGTCCCGGGCACGACGGCGACGCCGCCGGCCTCGGCGACCGGCTCGGCCACCGCGTGGTCGATCGCGATCTTCTCCAGGCCCGGCCACACCTCCGCGAGCACGGCCGCGCGGCGCGGGGTGTCCCACGCGTCGGCGACGGTCCGCAGGCCGTCGTGCAGCGCGGGCCGCTGCTCGGCGAGGTGCCCCAGCAGCACGGACGTGCGCGAGACGAACATGCCCGCGTTCCAGCGGTACTCGCCCGAGGCGAGGTAGGCGCGCGCGGTGGCGGCGTCCGGCTTCTCGGTGAACCCGCGCACGTGCAGCGTGTGCGGCGCGCCCTCGACGCCGAGCGGCTCCCCCGAGCGCACGTACCCGAAGGCGGTCGACGGCCGCGACGCGGCGATCCCCACGGTCGTGACGTAGCCCGCGCGCGCGGCGGCCACGGCCTCCCGGACCGCCAGCTCGAACGCACGCGTCCCGTGGATCACGTGGTCGGCGGCGAACGAGCCGACCACCACGTCGCCGTGCCGCTTCTCCAGGACGGCCGCCGCCAGCCCGATCGCCGCCATCGACTCGCGCGGCGACGGCTCGGCGAGCACCACGTCGTCCGACAGGCCGGGAAGCTGCGCGCGGCAGGCCGCGACGTGCTGCTCCCCGGTGACCAGGACGACGCCGTCGGGCCCCGCCAGCGGGCGCAGCCGGCGCTCGGTGGCCTGGAGCAGGGACTGGCCCGATCCCACGAGGTCGTGCAGGAACTTGGGCTCCCCGCCGCGCGACAGCGGCCAGAGCCGGGTGCCGGACCCACCGGCGGGTACCACTGCGAAGAAGTCGTCGATCGGGGACGATAGGGCGGCGGCCGAAGTCATGCCCCGCAGGATGTCAGCCGGACAGTGTCCCCGCAGCCAAAACTCGCCGAAATCCGGGCGAACCCTGGCTGATACCAGGGGCGGGTCCGGGCAGCAACGCACGAGCAACCTGACGGGTGCCCGAAGCCACGACATCTCCCCTGTGGGATCAGTCACAAATGCCGTGTCTTGATGCCCGCGAGGGCTGCCGGGCGGCGATCGAGGCGAACCTTTGTCATTACAGTGGGGACCAGCCACCCCCCAGCCGGACAGCCATAGGAGGCTCCCGAAGTGCCCACCGCACCAGCAGGCACGTTGTACCGCGGCCGCGAAGGCATGTGGTCGTGGGTCGCGCACCGCGTGACCGGCGTGCTGATCTTCTTCTTCTTGCTCGTGCACGTGCTCGACACAGCCCTGGTGCGCGTGTCCCCCGAGGCGTACAACGCCGCGATCGGCACGTACCAGACCCCGATCATGGGGCTCGGCGAGGCCGGGCTCGTGGCAGCGATCGTCTTCCACGCCTTCAACGGCATCCGCATCATCCTGGTGGACTTCTGGGCCAAGGGCCCCAAGTACCAGAAGGTCATGCTGTGGGTCGTCGTCGGCCTGTTCGTCGTGACGATGGCGGGCTTCCTGCCGCGCCACCTCATCAACGTCTTCACCGGGGGTCACTGATGGCACACGGAACCGCTGCGGTGGCCAAGATCGACTCCCCCCGCTCCCCGTACGTGCGTCGCAAGACGACGCGCGGCAACTACGAGCTGTACTCCTGGGTCTTCATGCGCGCGTCCGGCGTGGTGCTGATCGTCCTGATCTTCGGCCACCTGTTCGTGAACCTGATGGTCGGCGACGGCGTGCACGCCATCGACTTCGGCTTCGTGGCCGGCAAGTGGGCGAGCCCGCTGTGGCAGGTCTGGGACCTCCTCATGCTGTGGCTCGCGATGATCCACGGCACCAACGGCGTGCGCACCATCATCAACGACTACGCGACGCGGGACCTGACGCGCGGCATCCTCAAGGGCCTGCTGCTCCTGGCGTTCACCGTCGTGGTCGTGCTCGGCACCCTCGTGATCTTCACGTTCGACCCGTGCCCGCCGGACGCTCCCGCGGAGCTGCTCGCCTCCTTCTGCACGGCCTAGCGCTCCCGCACGACCGGCACACCCCCAGCCCCACACTCCGAACCTCATAGCAGGAGGCATCGAGCCCGATGCAGACCCATCAGTACGACGTCGTGATCGTCGGCGCCGGCGGCGCAGGAATGCGCGCCGCCCTCGAGTCGTCGAAGGAGGCCCGCACCGCGGTGATCTCCAAGCTGTACCCCACCCGCTCCCACACGGGCGCCGCCCAGGGCGGCATGGCCGCGGCCCTCGCCAACGTCGAGGACGACAACTGGGAATGGCACACCTTCGACACCGTCAAGGGCGGCGACTACCTCGTCGACCAGGACGCGGCCGAGATCCTCGCGAAGGAAGCCATCGAGTCGGTCCTCGACCTGGAGCGGATGGGCCTCCCGTTCAACCGCACCCCCGAGGGCAAGATCGACCAGCGCCGGTTCGGCGGGCACACGCGTGACCACGGCCAGTCCGCCGTGCGCCGCGCGTGCTACGCCGCCGACCGCACCGGCCACATGATCCTCCAGACGCTCTACCAGAACTGCGTCAAGCAGGACGTCGAGTTCTTCAACGAGTTCTACGTGCTGGACCTCATCACCGACCACGACCTCACCACCGAGGAGATCGCGGACGGCGAGGAGGTCAACGCCACCGGCGTGGTCGCCTACGACCTGGCCACCGGCGAGATCCACGTGTTCCAGGCCAAGGCGATCATCTTCGCCACGGGCGGCGCCGGGAAGATCTTCAAGACCACCTCGAACGCCCACACCCTGACCGGTGACGGCATGGCGCTGGCGTACCGCCGCGGCCTGCCGCTGGAGGACATGGAGTTCTTCCAGTTCCACCCGACAGGCCTGGCTGGCCTGGGCATCCTCCTGTCGGAGGCGGCCCGCGGCGAGGGCGGCATCCTGCGCAACTCCGAGGGCGAGCGCTTCATGGAGCGCTACGCCCCCACCATCAAGGACCTCGCACCCCGCGACATCGTGGCCCGGTCCATGGCGAACGAGGTCCGTGAGGGCCGCGGCGCCGGTCCGAACAAGGACTACGTGCTGCTCGACCTGACGCACCTGGAGCCGGCGCACATCGACGCCAAGCTCCCGGACATCACCGAGTTCGCGCGCACCTACCTCGGCATCGAGCCTTACACCGAGCCCGTCCCGGTGTACCCCACGGCGCACTACGCCATGGGCGGCGTACCGACCAACATCCAGGGCGAGGTGCTCCGCGACGGCGTCAACGTGGTCAAGGGCCTCTACGCCGCCGGTGAGGTCGCCTGCGTGTCCGTGCACGGCTCCAACCGCCTCGGCACCAACTCGCTGCTCGACATCAACGTGTTCGGCAAGCGCTCCGGCCGTGCGGCCGCCGCGTACGCCAAGACGGCGACGTTCCACGACCTCCCCGAGGACCCGACGGTCCGCGTGGTCGAGCAGCTCGACGAGATGCGCAACCGGCCCGACGGCGAGCGCGTGGCGGACATCCGCAAGGCGCTGCAGGACACCATGGACCTCAACGCCCAGGTGTTCCGCACGGGCGACTCGCTGAACGCGGCCCTGGCCGACATCCGCGAGCTGCAGAAGCGCTACCGCAACGCGTCCGTCCAGGACAAGGGCAAGCTTTTCAACACCGACCTGCTGGAGGCGATCGAGCTGGGCTTCCTGCTCGACATCGCCGAGGTCACCGTGGTCGCGGCGATCAACCGCAAGGAGTCGCGCGGCGGTCACTACCGCGAGGACTTCCCGAACCGCGACGACGCCAACTACATGCTGCACACCATGGCCTACCGGCGCCCCACCGCGGCGTCCGACCAGGCTGAGGGTCACGTCGAGGGCTACTTCGACCACGTCGAGGAGTTCGACGGCTACAAGGTCGTCCTGGGCTCCAAGCCCGTCGTCCAGACCCGGTACGAGCCGATGGAGCGTAAGTACTGATGACTGCCACACTCGAAGCCGCCGCACCCACCCCCGCCGCCGGCGAGATCCCCTCGTTCACCGTCACGCTGCGCATCCGGCGGTTCAACCCCGAGGTGTCCGACGAGGCCACCTGGCAGGACTTCACCGTCGAGGCGCACGGCACCGACCGCATCCTCGACGCCCTGCACAAGATCAAGTGGGACGAGGACGGCTCGCTCACGTTCCGCCGCTCCTGCGCCCACGGGGTGTGCGGTTCGGACGCGAT
Source organism: Promicromonospora sp. NPDC110617 (assembly GCF_055598465.1). Classification (NCBI taxonomy): domain Bacteria; kingdom Bacillati; phylum Actinomycetota; class Actinomycetes; order Micrococcales; family Promicromonosporaceae; genus Promicromonospora; species Promicromonospora sp. NPDC110617. The sequence goes on along the minus strand of NZ_JBVKBM010000001.1, from coordinate 1,510,201 downwards.
GCGGATCAACGGCCGTAACCGCCTGGCCTGCAAGACGCTCCTGAAGGACGTCAACCCGGACAAGCCGATCACGGTCGAGCCCATCAAGGGCCTGCCGGTCGTCAAGGACCTCGTGGTCGACATGGAGCCGTTCTTCGCCTCCTACCGCGAGATCATGCCGTTCCTCATCACCTCCGGGAACGAGCCCTCCAAGGAGCGCTACCAGTCCCCCGAGGACCGCGCGAAGTTCGACGACACCACCAAGTGCATCCTGTGCGCCGCGTGCACGTCGTCCTGCCCGGTGTTCTGGACGGACGGCCAGTACTTCGGCCCGGCCGCGATCGTGAACGCGCACCGCTTCATCTTCGACAGCCGTGACGAGGGTGGCACGCAGCGCCTGGAGATCCTCAACGACAAGGAGGGCGTGTGGCGCTGCCGCACGACCTTCAACTGCACCGAGGCGTGCCCCCGCGGCATCGAGGTGACGAAGGCGATCCAGGAGGTCAAGCGCGCGATGATCACTCGGGCATTCTGAGCCCTCGCGTTGCTTCCGCCGCGGGCGGAAGGTAGTGGCGGCCGGCCTCGCTCACGCGCCCCAGGGGGCGCTCCGCTACGGCTTTACGGCCGGCCGCCACTACCTTCCGCCCGCGGCTCTTCTGTGCCCGAGCCGTCCGCATTCCCTCGCCCGGCGGGAAGGTCGGGGTCGGCCATCCAGGCGCAGGCCATGAGCAGGACCCTCGCCAGGAGGTTGACCAGGACCAGGATGGTCACCACCACCGCGAACGACGCCAGCAGGGCGTTGCGGGCGGCGGCGTTCGAGATCACCTCGGTGCCGAGGTAGCGCAGCGCGCCGGCGACGACGCCGACCGCGAGCGAGCCGAGCAGCAGGTCCCGCCAGGCGGGCCGCACGCCGCCCACGTACCGGACCACGGCGGCCACGACCACCGCGTCCAGCGCCAGGGTCACCAGGGCCCCGCCGACGCGTACCGCGAGGGACACCGCGCCCCCGTCCAGGCCCAGGCTCTCCAGCGTCCAGGGCACCGCCGCCGAGACGGCCACGCTGGCCGCCGCCGTGACGAGGACGCCGACGCCGAGCAGCACGAACCCGAGGAGCTGCCGCAGGCGGTCGGTCACCGGGTTGCCGTGCCCGTCGATCTCCCCGAACATCGCGCGCACCGACGTGCGCAGCGCGCCCATGAAGTTCGTGGCGGACCACAGCAGCACCAGCGCCGCCACGGCCGAGGTCCAGCTCAGGCCGGTGGAGATCACGAGATCGTTCGGCGACAGCACCCCGCCGCTGCCGGTGTCGACCAGCCCCGGGATCCACGTGTCGATCTGGTCCAGCACCGCGACCCGCAGGTCGGCGTCGCCGCCGAGCACCCGCACGAACACGGTGTAGCCGATCGCGAGGGCCGCGAACAGGGAGAACAGGGCGGCGTAGGCCATGCCCCCGCTGAGCACGGCGCCGTTCGCCGTGTTGAACCGGGTCAGTGCCCGGCCGGGACGGGTCGCCTCCCAGCGCGCCCAGAGCGCCTGCCCCCACTCGATCAGCCGCCTCATCGCGACGAGACTAGACGCCGAGGGGGAACGCCGCCTGTGGTCGCCAGATCCCGTCGTCACCGTGCTCGTACTGGTAGAACCGGTCGACGTCGAAGTCCGCGGAGTAGTCCGCCATCGCGTCGAACGCCTTGTCGAGGTCGGCGTCCGGCACCTCGTGCGCGATGGTCACGTGCGGGTGGTAGTTGAACCGCAGCTCACCGTCCAGGATCCCCGAGCGCACGCTCGCCTCGAGCCGCTCGCACTCGGAGATGCCCTGCGCCAGCGCCACGAACACCACCGGCGAGATGGGCCGGAAGGTGGCCGTGCCGCGCAGCCGCACGGTGAACGGCGGCGCGGCCGCGGCCACCGCCGCCAGGTGCTCCCGCGCCTCGGCGAGCCGCCCGGCGTCGAGCAGCGTGGGTCCCAGCAGCGTGATGTGCGGAGGGATGAAGTTCGCGAGCGGGTCGTCGGCAGCCACCCGCGCCGCGCTGAGCTGCGCGGCGTAGGGCTCCGGGATCTCGATCGCGATCCCGATGCGGACCTGGCCCGGTCCGCGCTCGGGGAGGTTCACCGTTCGCCTCGCGCGGGCAGCAGCCCGAACCGTTCGTACATCCGGTCCAGCACCGGGCGGGCGATCGCGCGGGCCCGGTCGGCGCCGTCGGCCAGCACCTTGTCGAGCTGCGCGGGGTCCGCGAGGTACGTGTTCGCCCGGTCCTGGAACGGCTCGAGGAACGCGACGACGGCGTCGGCCAGGTCCACCTTGAGGTAGCCGTAGCCGCGGCCGTCGTACTCCTTGGCGATCGCGTCGATGTCGCGGCCGGTCACGGCCGAGAAGATCGTCAGCAGGTTCGAGATGCCCGGCTTCTCCGCCGGGTCGAAGCGCACGCCGTAGGACTCGTCGGCGTCGGTCACGGCCGACTTGATGGCCTTGACCGCCTTCTTCGGGTCCTCCAGCAGCCATACGACGCCCTTGCCGCCCGTGCTGGACTTGCTCATCTTGGCGCTGGGGTCCTGCAGGTCCTGGATCTTCGCCACGGCCTTGACGATGTGCGCGTCCGGCACGACGGCGGTACCCGCGCCGAAGCGGGTGTTCAGCCGCTCCGCGAGGTCGCGGGTGAGCTCCAGGTGCTGGCGCTGGTCCTCGCCCACGGGGACCAGGCCGGCGTCGTACAGCAGGATGTCGGCCGCCATCAGCACGGGGTAGGTGAAGAGCCCGACCGTGGTGCCCTCGCTGCCCTGCTTCGCGGACTTGTCCTTGAACTGCGTCATGCGCCCGGCCTCGCCGAACCCGGTCTGGCAGCTCAGCAGCCACGCCAGCTCGGCGTGTGCCGCCACGTGCGACTGCACGAAGAGGATGGACCGCTCCGGGTCGATGCCGCCGGCCAGGTACTGCGCCGCGGTGCGGCGGGTGCGCTCGCGCAGCAGCGCCGGGTCGGGGTTGACCGTCAGCGCGTGCAGGTCGACGACGCAGTAGAGCGCGTCGTAGGAGTCCTGCAGCGCGATCCACTGGGACAGGGCACCGATGTAGTTGCCCAGGTGGAGCGAGCCGTCGGTCGGCTGCATCCCGGAGAAGATGCGCTTCCGGGTGGGGTGGTCGGCCACGGCAGCGGTGTCCGGCGCGGTCGGGGTGTGGGACGACATGGCCAACATTCTGGCAGGTCCATGCGCGCTCACCGAATCCTCAGGTCGCTTCGTCGTCGTACGGCGCCTTCCCGGGTTCCGCGGCCGGTCCGGCCGACGTCGCTGACATGCCGTTGCGGGCCGCCACCCCGTCCGCGGCCCGCGCGGCGGCGGACCGGGTGTAGTCGGACGGGCTGTCGTCCATGAGCGCGTCCCGCACGATCCTGCGCGGGTCGTACTGGCGCGGGTCGAGCTTGGACCAGTCGACGTCGCTGAACTCCGGCCCGAGCTCGTCGTCGACGCGGGCCTTGGCGTTCTGGAGCAGGTCGCGGCCGCGGCGCACCATCGCGCCGAGCTGTTCCGCGTAGGTGGGCAGCCGCTCCGGGCCGATGACGAGCATCGCGATCACGACGATGATCACGAACTCCCAGCCGTTGATACCGAACACGGGTCAGAGCCTACTCGCGTCGCGGGACGGCCCGGAGAACGCCGGATGAATCCCGTTCACTGGCCGCTCGACCGCTCTTCGAGCACCACGCGGACCTCGCGCTCGTCGTTCCCGGAGCGCACCTGGAGCGTCACCGGGTCGCCGGGCGCCTTGGCGCGGATCGCGACGATGAGCTCGTCGGCCACGGACACCGGCCGGCCGTCGACCGCGAGGATCACGTCGCCGGGCTTGATGCCCGCCTGGTCGGCGGGGCCGTCCGGCGTCACCGCGGGCGTGCCCTGCTGGGCCTCCTGCGACACCTGGACGCCCTCGCCCTGGTAGCTGGGGTCCAGCAGCACGCCGATGATCGGGAACGTCGCGGAGCCGGTCTCGATGAGCTGCTCCGCCGTGTGCCGTGCCTGGTTGGACGGGATGGCGAAACCGAGGCCGATGTTGCCGGTGGCCGTGGTGGTGCCCGGCCCCTGCGCGATCGCGGAGTTGATGCCGATCACCTCGCCCGCCGAGTTGACGAGCGGGCCGCCGGAGTTGCCCGGGTTGATCGCGGCGTCCGTCTGGATGGCGTCGATGAACGCCGCCTCCGCGGACTCCCCCGCCTTGACCGGGCGGTGCAGCGCGCTGACGATGCCGGTGGTCACCGTGGCCTCCAGGCCCAGCGGCGAGCCGACGGCGAGGACCGAGTCGCCGACCACGACGTCGTCGGAGTCGCCCAGCACGAGCGGCTCCAGCCCCGTCTCGTCGACCTTGATGACGGCGAGGTCGTAGTCCGGCGTGGCGCCCACCAGCTCGGCGGGCTGCTCGTGGCCGTCCGAGAAGGTGACCGTCACGTCCGCCCCCGAGGCCGCCTCGGCGACCACGTGGTTGTTGGTGAGGATGTAGCCCTCGGACTTGAGGATCATGCCCGACCCGGTGGCCACGCCCTGCTGGGCGCGCACCTCGATCGACACCACGCTCGGCAGCGCGGCCGCGGCGATCGCGGCCACCGAGCCCTCCGGGCGGTCCACGTGGGTGGTGCCCGCGGCGGGCTGGGGCAGCGCGGCGTCGGCCGGGCGCGCCGTCCCGCGGGCGTCCAGGAGCGCGTAGGCGCCGACGCCGCCGCCGGCACCGGCGAGCAGGCCCAGCAGCACGACGGCGGACACCGCGCCGGCGCCGAGCCGGCTCCGGCGCGACCGGGGCGGCTGCGCCGTGCCGTACGGGGCGGTCCCCGCGTGGGACGCGTGCTCGGAGCCCTCGTGCGCGTCCTGCCCGGCGCCGGACGGCGCGGGGATCGTGGTCAGGTAGCCCGTCGTCGGGAGCTGCTGGGTCGGCTGAGCCTGCGTCGGCGGGACCGGCGGGACCGGCTGGGCCGGGGCGTGCTGCGCCGGGAGCTGCTCCGTCGGGCGTCCGGCGGCCGGCTGCTCTGCCGGCGTCCCCGCGGGCGCGGGTTCGGGCGTGCTCCCCGCGGCCGGCGTCGGCTCGTTCGCGGGGGGCACTGCTGCGCGCGGTGTAGGAGGCGCGAACGGGTTCTCGTCGGTCATGGGCTTTCGATGGCTCCTGTCACGGTGTGCCACCCGCGGGCGATGCGGGGCAGGACCCCGGCATCGTAGCCATGCTCACCGAACGACGCCACGAGCTCGGTCAGTACCTCTTCCGGCGCGTCGGCGACGACGTCGACCACCATGTCGTCGGACTGCCACGCCACGTGCGCGGGCTCCGTGGCGAGCACCTGGACGCCGCCGACCGTCGTACCGCCCTGGGCGAGCTGCCCGGCGCGCTCGCGCACCACGGCGTGCCCCGAGGGCCCGGTGAGGTCGATCTCCAGCGTCTGACCCTGCTCGCCCACCAGGCGCATCGCTGAGACCGTGTAACCGTCGGGCAGGTCGGCGGGCGCCACCCAGCCGTTGTCCGCGGCCCAGTCGAGCGCGGCGGGCGTGACCTGGCCGGGGTCCACGTCGAGCTCCGCGAGCACGTCCTGGCCGGCCGCCGCGGCGTCCGGCCCCGTCCGGCCGAGCATCGTCATGCTGGTCTGCGCGGAGAGCTGCGGGGACACCACGGGCACGTCGCCGAGCGTGAAGAGGGCGAGGCCCAGCACACCGGCGCCGCCGACGCCGAGCGCGGTGATCCGGGCGGTCCTGCGGCGGCGGGCCGGGCGGTCGATCCGCCCGTCGAAGTCGCCGAACCCCGAGGCCTGCCACACCGGCGCGGCGAGCGGGTCCGGACCCAGGAACGGCCGGCGCAGCGGGTCCTCGTCCGTGGACGGGATGCTGGCCTGGAGCGCCATGAGGCGGGCGGTGAGGGCCGGGTCGGGCACCACGTCGGCGGCCGACGAGAGCGCCCGCCGGGCGGCGCGCGCCGTGTCGAGCTCGCGGGCGCACAGGCGGCACATCGTCACGTGGGAGAGCGCGCGCTCCGTCTCCGCGGGCGAGAGCTGCCCGTCGGCCAGCGCGCTGACCAGGTCACCGAGGTGGCTCATCGCACGCCCCCGCGCGTCGGCGCGAGGTGCTCCAGCGCGTCGCGGAGCTGGGCGCGGGCGCGGTGGATCCGGGAGCGCACGGTGCCGAGCTTGACGCCCAGGGTCACGGCGATCTCCTCGTAGCTCAGGCCCTCGATGTCGCACAGCACCACGGCCGCGCGGTACTCGGGGCGCAGGGCGTCGAGCGCGCGCTGCACGTCCTGGTCGAGGTTGGCGTGCTCGTACCCGCGCTCCGGCCGGCCGAAGTCGCCGGTGTCGGCGACGTGGCCGTCGTCGTCACCCATCGCCTCCATGCGGATGCGCTTCTTGCGGCGCGCCTGGTCCAGGAACAGGTTGGTGGTGATGCGGTGCAGCCAGCCCTCGAACGTGCCCGGCGTGTAGCTCGACAGCGAACGGAACACCCGGATGAAGGTCTCCTGCGTCAGGTCCTCGGCGTCCTGCTTGTTGCCGGTCAGACGATAGGCGAGCCGGTAGACGCGCGCGGAGTGCTCGCGCACGATCTCTTCCCAGGTAGGCGGCTGCCAGGGCAGGTCTGCCGCGCCGGCCCCGGAGGGTACCGACGCGGTCGCGTCTGCTGCTGGGTGAGTGCTCACAGAAGTCATCGTCCTCTCAACGTACGTCAAAGCCCAGGCGTTCCCACGGGCTGTACCCTGACGCCGCACGTGATGTACACAACTGCCCGGTTCAGCGGAGGAAGCCATCAGCACAGCGGAGCCGTCAGGCCACGGCAGGGTCGCGGCCTGGGTCTACAGCGAGGCCTTCGTCCCCGAGGACGAGGTGCTGCTGCGCGCCCGCGAACGCGCCGCGGAGCTGGGCTGCACCGCCGTGCTGCCCGGGGTCGGGGCGGTGCTCCGGGTGCTCGCGGCCGCCACGAACGCGCACGCCGTGGTGGAGGTCGGCACCGGGGCCGGGGTGGCCGCGCTCTGGCTGCTGCGGGGCATGCCGCAGGACGGCCAGCTCACCACCATCGACCGGGAGGTGGAGCACCAGCGCGCCGCGCGGGCGGCGTTCGTGGAGGACGGCGTGGCCCCGCACCGCACCCGCATCATCCCCGGGCGGCCCGGGGACGTGCTGCCCCGGCTGGCGGACGGCGCCTACGACCTGGTGCTCGTGGCGAGCGACCCGCTGGCGTACCCCGAGTACGTCGACGAGGCCCTGCGACTGCTGCGCCCGGGCGGCGTGCTCGCCGTCGACAGCGCCCTGCTGCGGGACCGGGTGGCGGACCCCGCACGCCGCGACGAGCTCACCACCGTGGTGCGCGAGGTGGGCCGGACGCTGCGGAACGACGAGCGGGTGCTGCCCGCCATGCTGCCGAGCGGGGACGGGCTGCTGCTGGCCGTCCGCCGCTGACCCGCCGAGAGGCCGGTTCTCGCGACGGACGGCCGCCGAAAGACTGGAGACCGGGTCGGCCGGTCAGCCGACGACGGTCTGGAGAGCGTCTCCGAGCTCGCTGGCCTCGGTCGCGTTGAGCTCGACGACGAGCCGACCGCCGCCCTCGAGCGGCACACGCATGACAATGCCGCGCCCCTCCTTGGTGACCTCGAGCGGTCCGTCACCCGTTCGCGGCTTCATCGCAGCCATGTGTGGCTCTCCCATTCCGTTGTCCGGTGTGTAGCAGCATTCATGTCTCCGGCGAACGCCGAGGGCACAGACCCATTCTAGTTCAAATGACGCCCCTTACTTTCCACTCGCCCATTCGTCGGCCGTTCACCCGACCGGGTGCCCGGAAGGGAGTCGAATCGTGCGTGGGCTCAGGCAAGACCCCTCAGGGCGGCGGCCGGTGGCGCCTCGTCGCGCAGGGCCGCCACGAGGTCGAGCACGCGGCGCGTCGCGGCCACGTCGTGGGCCCGGAAGACCCGCGCGCCGAGCCACGCGGCCACCGCCGTCGCGGCCAGCGTGCCCTCCAGGCGCTCCTCGGGCGGCAGGTCGAGCGTCTCCCCCACGAAGTCCTTGCGGGAGAGCGCCATGAGCAGGGGGAAACCGAGTCCGGCGAGCGCCTCGGTGCGGCGCAGGAGATGCAGCGAGTGCCACGTGTTCTTGCCGAAGTCGTGGGTCGGGTCCACGAGCACGGACTCGCGCGGCACGCCGCACGCGACGGCCCGCTCCGCGGCGGCCCGCAGGGTCGCCACGACGTCGGCCACGAGCCCGTCGCGGCCGTCCCGCTCCCCCGTGTCGGGGTATTCCACGCGGTACGGGTCGGTGCGCGGCACGGCACCGCCGGTGTGCGAGCAGACGACGCCGACGCCGGCGGCGCCCGCCACCTCCACGAGGCCGGGGTCGTGCCCGGCCCAGGTGTCGTTGATCAGGTCCGCGCCGGCGTCGATCGCGGCGCGGGCCACCCCCGCGCGCCACGTGTCGACCGACACCAGCAGGTCGGGCACGGCACGGCGCACGGCCGCCACGAACGGCACGACGCGCCGGATCTCCTCGGCCTCGTCGACGGGGGCGCCGTTGCCCGCCCGCACGCCGCCGACGTCGAGGATCTCGGCGCCGTCGGCCCAGGCGCGCTCCGCGGCGGCCAGCGCCGCGGCGTCGTCGGGCAGCCGGGCGGGCGCGTAGAACGAGTCGGTGGTGCGGTTGAGCACCGCCATCACGACCGGGCGCACCTCGCGGCCGGCCCGCCCCACGTCGCGCCCGCGCAGCACCAGCCGCTCGGACGGCGGCGGGACCACACCGGCCGCCGTCTCCGGGCGGTCCACCTAGGAGTTGCCCACGACGACGTCGTGCCGGCCCGCGACAGACGCCTGCTCGGTGGCGCGCTCGGCGGCCACCGCCGCCTGCAGGGCTGCCTGCTCCGCCGCGATCTGGTGGGCCCGGTCGACCACGTGCCGCACCGCGTCGGCCGGGTCGTCGGTCAGATGGATGATGTCGAGATCGGCGGCGCTGATGACACCGTGCTCGAGCGCCGTCGTCCGGACCCACTCCAGGAGCCCGCCCCAGTACTTCTTTCCCACCAGGACGATCGGGAACTGGGTGACCTTGTGCGTCTGCACCAGGGTGACGGCCTCGAAGAGCTCGTCGAAGGTGCCGAAACCGCCCGGCATGACGATGAATCCCTGTGCGTACTTCAGGAACATCGTCTTTCGCGCGAAGAAGTAGCGGAAGTTGATTCCGAGATTTACGTACTCGTTCACACCCTGCTCGAAGGGCAGCTCGATACCGAGGCCCACGGACGTGCCGCCCGCCTCGGCGGCGCCCTTGTTCGCGGCCTCCATGATGCCGGGCCCGCCACCCGTGATCACGGCGTAGCCGGCCTCGACGAGCAGCCGGCCCACGGTCTCACCGGCGGCGTAGTCCGCGTGCCCCGGCTTGGTGCGGGCCGAGCCGAACACCGAGACGGCCTGGCCGAGCTCGGCCAGCGCGCCGAACCCCTCGACGAACTCGCTCTGGATGCGCAGCACCCGCCACGGGTCGGAGTGCAACCAGTCGGTGTCCTGGTCGGAGGCCAGGAGGCGCTGATCCGTCGTGGTACGCGGAATCTGGTTCCCGCGCAGGAGCACCGGCCCACGGCGATAGCCGCGGCCGGACTGTGGAATGCCGTCGTCGCTCATGCGTCCAAACTAGTCGTCCAGGAGCCAGGCTCGCAGCGCGTCGCGGCACTGCGCGAGCTGCGCGACCGGCAGGTGCTCGTCGTCCTTGTGCGCGAGCAGCGGGTCGCCGGGCCCGAAGTTCACCGCGGGCACCCCCAGCTCCGAGAACCGGGCGACGTCGGTCCACCCGTACTTGGGGGCCGGGGCGCCACCCGTCGTGGCCAGCACCGACTTCACGAACTGCGCCGCCAGCGGGTCGTCGAGACCCGGGCGGGCGCCGCCGGCGGCGTCCGTCACGAGGACCTCGAAACCGTCGAAGACCTCCCGCAGGTGGGCCTCCGCCTCCGCGACGGACCGCGAGGGGGCGAACCTGTAGTTCACCTCCACCGTGCACGCGTCAGGGATCACGTTGCCCGCGATGCCGCCCTCGATCCGCACGGCGTTGAGGCCCTCGCGATAGACCAGCCCGTCCACCTCGACCTCGCGCGGCTCGTAGGCCGCCAGCCGGGTCAGCACGGGCGCGACCGCGTGGATCGCGTTCTCGCCCGTCCAGGCCCGCGCCGAGTGCGCGGCGACGCCGTGCGTGCGCACCTCGACGCGCATCGTGCCGTTGCAGCCGCCCTCGATCCCCGCGTTCGAGGGCTCCCCCAGGATCGCGAAGTCGCCCCGCAGCAGCTCGGGGTGGTTGCGCGCCAGCCGGCCCAGGCCGTTCAGCGCGGAGTCCACCTCCTCGTGGTCGTAGAAGATCCACGTCAGGTCGTGGGCGGGGGCGGTGCCGGGCGCCCCGAGCTCGGCCGCCAGCGCGAGGGCCACGGCGACGCCGCCCAGCATGTCGACGGTGCCGCGGCCCCAGAGGACGGCGTCCGACCCGCCGTCGGGGCCCGTACCGTCGGCCCCCTCGACCAGGCGCGTCGGCAGGTTGTCCGCGATCGGCACCGTGTCGATGTGCCCGGCCACGACCACACGCCGGTCGCGGCCGAGGTGCGTCCGGGCCACCAGGGCGTCGCCGTCGCGCAGCACCTCCAGGTGCGGGCAGTCGCGCAGGACCGCCTCGATCGCGTCGGCGAGGGCCTTCTCGTCGCCGCTGACGGACGGGATGTCGCAGAGGATCCGGGTGAGGGCGACGAGGTCGGCCCCCGCACCGGACGGGTCGAGCAGGGCAGGGTCGATCGCGGTGTCCACAGGGCAAGCCTATGGGCTCCCCGTGGCCGTTAGGCTGGACGCATGACGACCGCATGGGGCTTCGGCCTTGCCACGATCGCCGACGACGGCACCACCCTCGACACCTGGTACCCGGCGCCCGCCCTCGGCGACGCGCCCGCCGGCGCCACGCCGCCCGAGTCGCTCGCCGCGGCCGCCGGCACCGACGACGTGCGACGGGTCCGGCTGGAGGTCGTGACCACGCAGATCGACCTCGCCGACCCGCCCAAGAGTGTCTCCGACGCGTACCTGCGGCTCCACCTGCTGTCCGCCCGCCTGGTCCGCCCGCACGGGCTCAACATGGACGGGATCTTCGGGGCCCTGACGAACGTGGTCTGGACCAGCGCCGGCCCGTGCGCCGTGGACGGCTTCGAGGAGACCCGCCTGCGCCTGCGGGCCCGCGGCCACGTCACCGTCTTCGGCGTCGACAAGTTCCCCCGCATGGTCGACTACCTCGTGCCGTCGGGCGTCCGGATCGCCGACGCCGACCGCGTCCGCCTCGGCGCGTACCTCGCGCCCGGCACGACCGTGATGCACGAGGGCTTCGTCAACTTCAACGCGGGCACGCTCGGCACGTCCATGGTCGAGGGCCGCATCTCCGCGGGCGTCACGGTCGGCGACGGGTCCGACGTCGGCGGCGGCGCGTCGATCATGGGCACCCTGTCCGGCGGCGGCAAGCAGGTCGTGTCGCTCGGCGAGCGCTGCCTGCTGGGCGCCAACGCGGGCCTCGGCATCCCCCTCGGCGACGACTGCGTGGTCGAGGCCGGCCTGTACCTCACGGCGGGCACCAAGGTGACGGTGCTCGGCGCGGCGGCCGACCCGTACGGCGACGGCACCGCCCCGGTCAAGGCGCGCGACCTCGCGGGCCGGAGCAACCTGCTGTTCCGGCGCAACTCGACCACGGGCGCCGTCGAGGTGCTCGACCGGACCGGCGTCGGCATCGAGCTCAACGAGGTGCTGCACGCCAACTGAGGCACCCGTCCCCGTTTTGCACCATCCCTGACCAGGCGGATTACAATTCGTGGCCCTCCTGATACCGCCCCGGACGACAGGGAGCTCGCATGGCCCTCCTGGCTGAGACCGGTTCGTCGGTCCCGCCACCCGCAGACGGCCCCACGCCGCCGCGGTCGGTCGGTCGCGCCCTGAAGTACGTCGTGGCGGTCGGGGCGGTGTGCGTGGTCGCGACGGTGGGCGTCGTCGTGGGTCTGAACCGCCTCGCGGGCTCCGGTCCCGTCACCGAGCGCTGCACGGCGGTGCTGGAGGACGCGAACTGGTACCTCTCGCCCGACCAGGCGGACAACGCGGCGCTCGTCGCCGGCACCGCGGTGGCCCGCGGCCTGCCCGCCCGGGCGGCCACGATCGGCCTGGCCACGGCGCTGCAGGAGTCCAAGCTCATCAACATCGACTACGGCGACCGCGACTCCGTGGGGCTGTTCCAGCAGCGGCCGTCCCAGGGCTGGGGCACCGTCGACGAGATCCTCGACCCGGCCTACTCGACCAACGCCTTCTACGACGTGCTCATCGAGGTCGAGGGGTACGAGGACATGGAGGTGACGGACGCCGCGCAGACGGTGCAGCGCTCCGCCTACCCCGACGCGTACGCCCAGCACGAGACGCGGTCGCGCGCCTGGGCCTCCGCCCTCACGGGCAACTCCCCCGCCGCCCTGTCCTGCGAGCTCGCCCCGGTGGCCGACGGGGACCAGATCGCCCCCGAGGCCGCCCGCGACGTCGTGGCGGGCCGCCTGGGCCGGGACCTCGGGCTCGCACCCGCGACCGGTGCGGCGGACCCCAACCGGCAGGACCCGGCATCGGCGACCGTGACGGTGGACGCGGCGCCGCTGACGCCCGACGACCCGGTGCGCGGCGCCTGGGCCACCGCCCAGTGGGCCGTCGCGACGGCGCAGGCCACGCAGGCGGTCGAGGTGCACGTGGACGACCAGGTGTGGCTGCGCGACGAGGCAGCCTGGAGCGAGGCCGAGACGCGGCTGAACCCCGGCGAGGTCCGCATCACGGTGGACGCCGCGGAGTAGCCGGAACGTGTCAGACCCTCAGGTCACCGGGGTGATCCGAGGGTCTGACACGTCAACCGGGCGGGTCAGTTCCCGCCGTCGGCCATGAAGCCGCCCAGGCCGGAGGGATTGCCACCCTCGTCCTGCTTCGGACGGGGCCGCTCGTAGTCGTCCTCGATGTGCAGCTCCGCGACGTCGTCGCCGAGCTTGTTCAGCAGCGCGTGGCGCGCCTCGCGACGGCGCCGCTGCTCCAGCGGCTCCGGCACGGGGGCGGCCGCGATGAGCCGCTGCGTGTACTCCTCGCGGGGGTGGTGCAGCACCTCCTCGCGCGGGCCCTGCTCCACGATCCGGCCGTTCTGCAGCACCACCACGCGGTGGGCCAGCAGGTCGATCACCGCGAGGTCGTGGCTCACGAAGAGGCAGGCGAACTTGTACCGCTCCTGGAGCGCCGTGAACATCTTGAGCACGTTGGCCTGCACGGACACGTCCAGGGCCGACGTCGGCTCGTCGGCGACCAGCAGCTCGGGGTCGAGCGTGAGCGCACGGGCGATGCTCACGCGCTGGCGCTGACCGCCGGAGAGCTCGTGCGGGTACCGGTTGAAGACGCTGCGCGGCAGCTCGACGGCGTCGAGCAGCTCCAGCACGCGACGCCGGCGCGACTTGTCGTCACCCTCCTTGTGCACCACGAGCGGCTCGGCGATCACGTCGCCGATCGGCAGGCGCGGGTTGAGCGACGACGCCGGGTCCTGGAACACGACGCCGATGCGCTTGCGCAGGGCCTTGAGCTCCTTGCCGCGCAGCTTGCCGAAGTCGGACCCGAGGATCGACACCGAGCCGGAGGCCGCGGGGATGAGCCCCAGCGCGCACTTGGCGATGGTGGACTTGCCGGAACCCGACTCGCCCACCAGGCCCACGATCTCGCCCTGCGCCACGGCCAGCGACACGTCGTCGACGGCCCGGAAGGTGGGCTTGCCCAACCGGTGGTACTCGATGACGAGGTTGCCGAGGTCGAGCGCCGGCAGGTCCTCGGGCGCCGCCTCGACCGGGGCGACGTCGCCGAACTGGCCCGGCCCGGAGCCCAGGTGGGGCACGGCGGCCAGCAGGCGCTTGGTGTACTCGTGCCGCGGGTGGTTGAGCACCTGGTCGGCGGTGCCTGTCTCCACGAGGTCGCCCTTGAGCATGACGGCGACGCGGTCGGCCATGTCCGCGACGACACCCATGTTGTGGGTGATCAGCAGGATGCCGGTGTTCAGCTTGTCCTTGAGCGAGCGCAGCAGGTCGAGGATGTCGGCCTGCACGGTCACGTCGAGAGCCGTGGTGGGCTCGTCGGCGATGATCACCTTGGGGTCGCACGCGATGGCCATGGCGATGACCACGCGCTGGCGCTGACCGCCGGAGAGCTCGTGCGGATACTGCTTGAGCCGGCGCTCGGGCTCGGGGATGCCGACCATGGCGAGCAGCTCGGCCGCCCGCGCCATGGCCTGCTTGCCGAACGCGATGCCGTGCAGCTGCAGGCCCTCGGTGAGCTGGTCGCCGATCGTGAGCACGGGGTTCAGCGCGGTCATGGGCTCCTGGAAGACCATGGCCACGTCGTTGCCGCGCATGTTGCGCAGGCCCCGGCCGTCCAGCCCGCCCACGACCTTGTCGCCCACGCGGATGGTGCCGCCGACGCGCGCGTTGCGGGGCAGCAGGCCGAGCGCCGTCATCGAGGTGACGGACTTGCCCGAGCCGGACTCACCCACGAGCGCGACGACCTCACCGGGCCGGACCTCCAGGTCGATGCCCTTGACGGCGTGCACGTCGCCGAACTCGGTCTTGAACGTGACGTTGAGGTCCTCGAAGGAGAGGACGGCGTCGCCGGTCGCCGAGGCGGAACCCGGCGCGCTGATGTCGAGAGTCGTCATCTTCAGTCCTTGCTCCGGTTCTGGCGGGGGTCGAACGCGTCGCGCAGGCCGTCGCCGATGAAGTTCACGCACAGGGCGATGGCCAGGATCATCAGGCCCGGCCACCAGAACAGCCACGGCCGGGTTGTGAAGGCGGCCTGGTACTCGGAGATCAGCGTGCCGAGCGAGGTGTCGGGCGGCTGGACGCCGAACCCGAGGAAGCTCAGCGAGGTCTCCAGGAGGATCGCGCTGGAGATCGAGAGCGTCGCGGACACGATGATCACGCCGACGGCGTTGGGCAGCACGTGCTTGCTGATGATGCGCCACGGGCTCGTCCCGACGGCCTGGGCGGCGAGCACGAAGTCGCGCTCGCGCAGCGAGAGCACCTCGCCGCGCACCAGGCGCGCGAGGCTCGTCCAGGTGACCAGGCCGAGCACCAGGGCCAGGCCCCAGATGCCCCAGCCCGACGCGGTCTTGCCCAGCACGGCGGCGATCACCAGCAGCGGGATGACGATGAAGACGTCGGTCAGGCGCATGAGCACCGACTCGACCCAGCCCCGGTAGAAGCCCGCCAGGGCTCCGATCAGCGTGCCCACGATGGTGGAGATGATGCCCACGGCGAACGCGATGATCAGCGAGAACTGGGTGCCGCGCATGACCAGGGCGAAGTAGTCCTTGCCGCCGGTGTCCTGGCCGAACGGGTACTGCCAGGTGGGCGCGCCGTCCCCGATCTTGTCGTACTGGAGCGTGTAGTTGTTGGGCCACCAGCCAGGGATCGGGCCGATGCCGATCGAGGTGAAGGCCACGATGATGATGATGCCGAGCACGATCATCGAGCTGAGCGCCGCGCGGTGCCGGAAGAACCGGCGCGCGACGAGCTGGCCCTGGCTGTAGGACTTGTCCTCGCCGGGCAGCGGGGCCGCCGAGCCGCCGGCAGCGAGGCCGACCGCGTCGGTGCTGGCCACGGAGATCTGGGGCTCGTAGTCCTCGCCGCCAGGGGTGCTGTTCCTGATGTCACTCATGTCTGTGTCTCCTGCCGTGGCCCGCGCTCAGCGCCGGATCCGGGGGTCGAGGGCCGCGTACGCGATATCTGCCAGCAGGTTCATCAGCACGGCGGCAATACCCGTGACGAGGAAGAACGCCATGACCGGCGCCGGGTCCACGGCGTTCAGGCCGTCCTGGAACAGGGCACCCATGCCCTTCCAGCCGAACACCTGCTCGGTGATGACCGCGCCGCCGATGAGGGCCGCGAAGTCGAAGGCGACGATCGTGGTGATCGGGATGAGGGCGTTGCGGAAGGCGTGCTTGACGATGACCTCGCGCTCCGACAGGCCCTTCGACCGGGCCGTGCGCACGTAGTCCTGGTTCAGGGTCTCGAGCATCGACGACCGCGTGTACCGGGAGTGCGTCGCCACCGAGACCAGGGTGAGCAGGATGGTCGGCAGCAGGATCTGCGTCGCCATGTCGAGCACCTGCTCCCAGAAGCCCCCGGTGAAGTTCGGGGTCTGGGAGCCGATCGTCGAGATGGGTCGCGACTTGACGCCCAGGAAGCTGGCCCAGTGCGCGATCAGGAGGTCCGCGAAGACCATCAGGCTGGTGATGACGCCGGTGATACCGGTGACCAGCATCGACTGCTTGCGCGCGTAGCCACCCCAGGCGGCGCCGACGGCCACCGAGACGACGATCGCGAGCACGAACAGCCCCGCGAGCAGCGCCCAGGACGGCTGGTTGACCAGGAGCGGCGCGAAGACGAGGTAGGCGATGACGCCCACGACGACGGTGGTGAGCGATGCGTAGAGGGCACGCCGGTTACGCAGGCCCGCGACCAGTGCGGTGACGAGCACGGCCCCCGCGGCTGAGACCAGAAGCACGCCGCCGATGCCGAACATCGGGTTGCGCCACCAGTCGAGGGCGTTGAAGACGAAGAGCATGACCGCGACGAAGGCGAACACGGCCGCGGCCGTCACCAGCCGGCGTTTCCGGGACCCGCCGAGCACCGCCTGGATCAGGAACCCCGCCACCACCGCGATGATGACTATGGTCCATGGCGCGTACTGGCCCACCGCGATCCAGTTGTTGTACTGGATGGCCGCGTACTCCTTGAGCAGCGTCGCCGCCCAGAAGACCGGCAGCGAGAAGAAGAGGAACGCGCTGAAGGTCACGCTGTAGTCGAAGCCGGAGTACTGCCGGATCGCCGTGAGGATGCCGAGCGCGATGCCGACGACGATCGCGAGCACCGTGGCGATGGTGATGAGGCGCAGCGTCGAGACCGCCGCCTGCTGCGTCAGGCCCAGCACGTCGACGCCGTTGACCGTGACGCCGAGGTCGCAGTTCCCTGTGAAACAACCTCCGACGCCCTTGAGCCAGTCCCAGTACCGCTCGTACCAGGGATCGTCGAGCCGCATGATCGCGATCCGCTGGTCGATGAGCTGGTCGCGGTTCGGGTCGTTGGACTCGCGCAGGTCCTTGAGGGGATCGCCCGAGTTGATGGTCAGGACGTACATGAGCAATGAGGCGCCGAGCAGGACGAGCGCCGAGGCGCCGATGCGCCGGAGGATGAACTTGAGCACGGGTTGGCCCTTCGAGGCGGACGCAGCACGGCGT
The DNA here is from genome assembly GCF_055598465.1 of Promicromonospora sp. NPDC110617. NCBI lineage: Bacteria > Bacillati > Actinomycetota > Actinomycetes > Micrococcales > Promicromonosporaceae > Promicromonospora > Promicromonospora sp. NPDC110617. The sequence continues at coordinate 1,492,940 of NZ_JBVKBM010000001.1, read as the reverse complement.
CTGCTGGGGAATGCGATCAGCGTGTCACTATAGGACACCGGATGAAAATTGCCGCCATCCGCCCAGGTCAGGACTGGAAATAATCCCGGGTGGAGGCGGACAGCCCTGCGGGGAAGGGACCAGAGGCACCCTTCCCCGCAGGTCTTTCGTCAGGCTCGCGTCAGGAGGCGCGGGCCCACTGCTCGGCGTTCCACACGACGCCGCTCTGGGCGGCGGTGTTCCGCACGTTCTCCAGGCTGGAGCTGCTGGCGATGACGCCCGGGTGGGCGAACAGCGGGATACCGAAGAGCGTGTCCCACAGCTGCTTCTCGATGATCACGGTCTGCTCGGCGTGCACCGTCTCGTCCGTGGTCGAGGCGAGCGTCTTCCACGCCTCGTCGACGGTGTCGTCGGCGTAGCCGCCGTAGTTCTGCTGACCGGTGCTGGCGTAGATGTTCTCGCCCGAGGCGATCTGGCCCGAGCCGGCCCAGGCGAACAGCGCCACCTCGTAGTCACCGTTCGGCAGGTCCTTGTCGAAGAAGTCCGGCGCGGCGGAGTCGACGATGTCGAAGCCGACCTGGTCGCACGAGGACTTGATGGCCTCGACCTCGGCGGCACGACGCGGGTTCGGCGCGGCGTAGCCGATGCGAACCTTCTCGCCCTCCTTGAGGCCCGCGGCCGCGAACTTCTCCTTGGCGGCGTCGAGGTCGACCTCGTCGTACTGGCCGTTGTAGGACTGCGAGACGACGTCCTCGTAGTTCTCCTGGAAGGGGAAGACCTCGCGGGCGTTCATGACCACGGCCTCGGGGGCGATCGGCTTGATCAGGTCGTCCACGATCTTCTGGCGCGGCACGCAGAGCGCGAACGCCTCACGGGCCTCCAGGGAGTCGGAGAAGATGCCCGAGTTGAAGTTGAAGTCGAGGTGCTCCCAGGTCAGGTTCTGGTTGGTGTCCACCGTGACGGCGTCACCGAGCTGCTCGAGCTGCGTCGTCGTGTCGACCGTGGGGCCGTTCGGCTGGATGACGTCGAGGTCACCGTTGGCGAGGGCCTGGATCTGCGCGTCGGCGGCGACGAAGCGGATCGTCAGCTCCTTCGTCGCGGCCGGGGTGCCCCAGTACTTGTCGTTCGCCTCGAGGGTGATGTACTGACCGGCCTCCCAGCCGTCGGCCTTGAAGTCGTACGGGCCGCTGACCGGAGCGATCGCCGGGTCCGGAACCTCGCCCGGCTGCGACAGCCAGCCCTCGTTCCAGAACTTGGCAGCCTTCTTCAGGACGCCCATGTCGAGGTCCTGGATGGCGGTGACGAGCTCCTCGGTGGAGACGCCGGCCTGCTCGGCGACCACGTGCGCCGGGAACGGCGAGCCGATCTGGATCTTCCAGTCGGCGTACACGCGCTCGTAGTCGTAGGTGAACGACTTCGCGTCCGGCGAGTCCGCCTGCGGGCCCTCGGGGACGTAGTCGCCCAGGCTCAGACCGGAGATGTGGTTGAACAGCGGCACCTCGGAGCCGTCCTTGGTGACCTTGCCGTCCTCGGTGATCGCCTGGGCCGCCCAGTCGAGCACGTAGTCCGCGTAGGTGATCGGGGTGCCGTCGGACCAGGTCGCCTCGTCGTTGAGGGTGTACTCGACCTGCAGCGGGTCCTCGGACACGGCCTCGTAGGTGCCGTACTGCTCGTCGGCGCAGATCGCACCGTCGTCACCGAAGTACCAGAAGCCGCCGAAGAGGCGCTCCGTCACGGCGCTGTTGTAGGTGGAGTAGGTCTCCGGGGTGTTCGAGTTGTAGCCGAGGAACTCGTCCTCGACGGACACCTTGATCTCACCGTCTGCGGTGGTGACATCCCCGAGATCTGCCTTGCACGGGCCGTCGGCCGAGGCCGAGGTCGCAGTGGCTTCACCTTCGGTCGGGTCGTCGTTCCCCGCCGGGCTGGTGCACGCCGAGAACAGCAGCGCGCCACTGGCGGCCACTGCGACGGCGGCGCTCAGTCGCCTGATCTTCAATGTTCCTCCTCATGGGGATGACGGTCACGAACCACCGCCGTCCGCCTCAGCGCAGGGGTGAGATGTCCGTCACCGTCAAGGTTTCCGCTCACGCTACTCACGCGATGGGAGGGTTTGCCCTACTTCGCCGTTTGCTGGAACTGATCGTTACCGACCTGATATCGCTCCGTAGCGGCACCGTCGCCGAGCATCAAGAACGGAAACAGGGCGGTAACACCTCGGGTGAAATTTCACACCCATCCGTGCGAACGCGCCACCGCGACGAACGCGCCCCGGGTCGCGAGCACCTGCTCGGCGGTGAGCGTGGGCACCCCGGCGAGCAGTACCTCGGTCACCTCGACCGCGAGCTCCCGCTCGGACGGGCCCTCGCCGTCGGGGCGCGACCCGGCGTCAGGCAGGGGCGGGAGAAAGGTGGGCACGGGCGTGGTGGTCGCACCCGCGCCGACGGCGGCCGACGCCATCGCCGGGGCCAGGGCCGGAGCCGGCGTCACCAGCGTGACCGTCGAGGCCTTCAGGCCGCGGTCACCGTCCTCCACCGCGAAGTCCACGACCGCGCCCACCGCGAGGTGGCGCTTGTCGAACTCGAGGTCGTTGACGTGGATGAACACGTCGTCCCCACCGGTGTCCGGGGCAACGAAACCATAGCCGCGAACCTCGTCGAACCTGATGACCTTGCCTTGAACCACGGCACACACTCCACCTCGTGAGAAACCCTGCACCTTCGAGTCTAGGACGCTTGTCCAACTCCGCCTGGGCAACGTACACGGTGCCCCTCGCGTTCCGTCCAGGGACTCTCCGGCAGGGCCTGCGGCCGTAACCGTGGTTCCGTGGCGGTGGCATAGTGCGTAGCGTGTGCGGGACCCCCCGGCACCGAGGAGAGTCCGCTGAGCACCGAGGTCTGGTACGTGAGCTACGGGTCCAACATGGCCCGGGCCCGGCTCGCCTGCTACCCCGAGGGCGGGTGCCCGCCCGGTGCGCGACGCCGCTACCCCGGGGCGCGCGACCGCACGATGCCGAGCGAGGACCGGGCGGTCGAGCTGCCCGGACGCCTCTGGTTCGCGGGCGAGTCCGCCGTCTGGGGTGGCGGCACGGCGTTCTACGACCACGACGCCGAGGGCCCGACACCGGCCCGGGCGTACCGGATCACCGCCGCCCAGCTCGCCGACATCGCGGCCCAGGAGATGCACCGCGTCCCCGTCCTCGACGATCCGCTGGAGGCCACGCTCCGCTCGGGGATCGCGCGGCGCCACACCGCGGGGCCGGGTCGGTACGAGACGCTCATTGCCGTGGGGCGGCTGGACGGGCTGCCGATGCTCACCTTCACCGCGCCGCACGGGCACGCGGGCCGGCCGCACACGGCGCCGTCCCCCGCCTACCTGGCGACGATAGCCGCGGGCCTGCGCGAGGCGCACGGCTGGTCCGACGCCGAGGTGCGCACCTACCTGGCGTCGGTCGTCCCTCGCGACGGCTCCGCCCGACGGCGCTAGCGTGCGCACATGACGATCCGCGCGCTGGACACCTCCGAGGTGCTCCGGCGCGCGGACGAGATCGCCGGGGTGTTCCAGCGGGCGTTCGGCTACTCCGACGAGCGGCGCGACCACTTCCGGGACACCCGGCTCGCCTACCTGCCGCTGTACGACGGCGCGTTGACGCTCGGCGCGTTCGAGGGCGAGACGCTGGTGGGGTTCGTGTACGGGTTCGACTACCAGCCCGGCCACTGGTGGCCGCAGCAGGTGGGGCCGGCGCTGGAGCGTGCCGGGCACGGCGGGTGGACCGAGGACGCGTTCGAGCTGAACGAGCTGGAGGTCCTGCCGGAGCACCAGGGACGGGGCCTGGGGACCGCGCTGATGCGGGAGCTGCTCGGCCGGGCCGCGCACCGCCACACCCTGCTGTCCACCACCGCCGACCCCGCCGACCGGGCCAAGGTGCTCTACCGCCGCCTCGGGTTCGTGGACCTGATCCCCGGGTTCCGGTACGCCGGCGTCAGCGAGCCGGCGAACATCATGGGCCGACGGCGCGCGGGCTGACGCTCAGCGCTCCCAGACGTAGGGCGTCGTGGTGGACACCCGGGCGAAGCCGTAGCGCTCCAGGATGGGGCGGGAGTACTCGGTGGAGTCGCTGTGGACCAGGGTCTTGCCCTGCGCGAGGGCCGAGCGCGCACGGGCCGCCGTCAGTGCCCGGTAGATGCCCTTGCCCCGCCACCCCGGGCGGGTGCAGCCACCCCAGATCCCGGCGAAGTCGGTACCCGGCACGGGCTCCAGCCGGCCCGCGGTCACGATCTCGCCGTCGGCCTCCGCGACCCACAGCTCCATCTCGGGGTCGATCGCCTGCCGGCGCAGGATCGCGTTCGCGGTGCTGTCCGAGACCGGGCTGCCGAACACCTCGTCCTGCATGGCGCACATGGCGCGGACGTCCGGCTCCTCGGTGACGCGGCGCAGCGTGACGCCGTCGGGCAGCGGGACGTCGACCGCGAGGGCCGCCGCGTCACCGATCATGATCGACTCGGGCTCCTCGGCGACGAACCCGTGCTTCAGCAGGGCCTCGTGCAGGCCCGGCGCGTGGTCGTGGCCGCGGGTCTTCCACTCGACCTTCGTGATGCCGCCGTCCGCCCGGAAGTGGGCGACGGCCTCCTCGACGAGCTCCTGCACCCGCGCCTCGTCGGCCCCGCCCAGGTCCCGGTAGGTGACGAAGCCGCGCCCGCCCAGGAAGGTCACCAGCCGCAGCGGCCCGAGGACGGTCACGGAGATCGCGCTCGGCGTCTCGGCGTCGGTGCGGAGCTGCTCGTCGTACGCCCGGAGCAGGCGCGAGGTATCGGTCATGGGGACACCGTCCTGCGCGGAACACGCCCGGGGCAACGGAATTTCGCCGCTGTCAGACGTACAGGTCACGGGAGTGACCTGTACGTCTGACAGGTGGCGCGGCGGTCAGTCCTTGAGGGCAGCGCCGCCGTCGGCGACGAGCGGCACCCCGTTCTCCGGGGTCGCCGGGGTGTCGTCCGCGTCCGCCTCCGGGGCCGACGCCGACGTGGAGAGCTCGAACGGCTCGCCGTCGTGCTTCTCGACGCCGGTGTCGACCGTCTCGGCCAGCACCTGCACCGCCAGCTCCCGCTTGAGGACGAGCGGGTCGCTGGAGAGGTCCTTCCAGAGCGCGACGCAGAGCACCAGCATCACCACGACGAACGGCAACGCCGAGACGATGGTGATGTTCTTCAGGCCGTTCAGTGCCGCGGCCGGGTCGTCGCCGCCGGCCAGCAGCATCGCGGCCGCCACGGCGCCGGTGCTCACGCCCCAGAAGATCACCGACTTCCTGGTGGGGTTCTCGGCACCGTTCTCGGACAACCCGCCCATGATGATCGAGGCCGAGTCAGCGCCGGTGACGAAGAAGATCGCAACGAGCACGACGGCGAGGATCATCAGCGCGATCCCGACCCAGCCGGGCACCGGCAGGGCGCCGAGCAGCTGGAAGAAGATGAGGTCGAAGTTGATGTCGGCCCCGCCCTGACCGATCGCGGCGAGGGCCGCGCCCGTGTCCTGCGCCTGCTCGGCGCGCTCCTGCAGGCCGATCGCGCCGCCGCCGAAGATCGCGAACCACACCGTGGAGACGATCGAGGGCACCAGCAGCACGCCGGTGACGAACTGGCGCACGGTGCGGCCGCGCGAGATGCGGGCGATGAACGGGCCGACGAACGGCGTCCAGGACACCCACCAGGCCCAGTAGAAGATGGTCCAGGAGCCCATCCAGTCCGCGAGCGCCTGGTCGCCGGACGCCGCGGTCCGCGAGGCCATCTCGGGCAGGTTGCCGACGAAGGCACCGAGGGAGGCGGGCAGCACGTTGAGGATGAACAGCGTGGGTCCGCCGATGAAGACGATGATCGCGAGCAGGAGCGCGAGCCACATGTTGGCGTTGGACAGCCACTGGATGCCGCGCTCGATGCCGGAGACGGCCGAGAGGACGAACAGGCAGGTCAGGATGGCGATGATGACCACGAGCGTGGCCGTGCCGACGGACTCCATGACGCCCGAGTGCTGGATGCCGCCGCCGATCTGCAGGGCGCCGAGGCCCAGGGAGCAGGCGGAGCCGAAGAGGGTGGCGAGGATGGCGAGGATGTTGATGACCCGGCCGCCCGCGCCGTTGACGGCCTTGCGGCCGAACAGCGAGGTGAACATCGAGCTGAACAGCTGCGCGCGGCCCAGGCGGTAGGTGCCGTAGGCCATGCCGAGGCCCACGATGGCGTACATCGCCCAGGGGTAGAGGGTCCAGTGGAACAGGGTCTGCCCCATCGCGGTGGACGCGGCGGCGGGCGTGGACCCGTCGACGGTGCCGGGCGGGGGCGCCATGTAGAAGTACAGGGGCTCGCCCACGCCGTAGAACATGAGGCCGATGCCCATGCCGGTCGCGAACATCATCGCGATCCAGGACGGGGTGGAGAACTGCGGCTTCTCGCCGTCCTGCCCCAGGGGGATCTTGCCGAACTTGCCCATCGCCACGACGATCACGAAGACGGTGAAGATGGTGGCCGCGGTGACGAACAGCCAGCCGAAGTTCTTCAGGACGGCGCTCAGCGCGTTGTCGGCGACGGAGCCGAGGCTGTCGGGGCTGGCGAAGCCCCACACGATGAACGCGAGCGCGATCAGGCCGGCGACGCCGAAGACGATGCGGTCGGTCCCGACGCGGTGGTCCTGCGGGCCGCGTGCGGCCCGTTCGACCCGGCGTGCGGCGTGCTGGACACGCCCCAGCAGGGTCTTGGTGGTTTCTGAGGTACTCATCACAACGGCCCTCCGCTCCCCCCGGGTCTGCCGGGTGGTCACACAGGGAAGGCCAGGACTCCTTACATGTGAAGCGATCGATAGAGAGCGCTTCACGTTAGCATCACACCTGCTTTTCACCCCGGCGAGGCGAGGCGGCGGACGGCGGCACGCCCGGGAGCGTGCCGCCGTCGGTCAGCCCTTGAGGCCGCTGTGCGCGAGCCCCTGGACGAACTGCTTCTGCGCCACGAGGAAGACGGCCAGGACGGGTAGCACGGTGAGTGTCGTCGCTGCTAGCTGGACGTTCCACATCGGGCCGCCGTACGCGTCGACGTACTGCGTCAGCGCCTGCGGCAGCGTGAAGTTCTCCTTGCTGGACAGGTACACGATGGGTTCGAGGTACAGGTTCCAGGACTTGAGGAACGTGAAGATCGCCACGGCGCCGAGCGCCGACCGCGACAGCGGGACGGCGATGCGCCAGAAGACGCCCCAGCGCCCGAGGCCGTCGATCCGGCCCGCCTCCTCCAGCTCGGTGGGCAGCCCCAGGAAGAACTGGCGCATGATGAAGACGGCCAGGACGGCGGGCGCCCCGAGCACCGGGATCACGACGAGCGGCCAGTGCGTGTTGATGAGCCCGAGGCTGTTGACGATGCGGAACAGCGGGACGATCGTCACCTCCGAGGGCACGAGCAGCCCCACGAGCACCAGGACGAACAGCGCGTTGGCCCCGGGGAACCGGATCCGCGCGAACGCGTAGCCGGCCATCGCCGCCACGAGCATGGTGCCGACCGTGACCAGCACCGCGATGTACAGCGAGTTCCAGTACTGCTGCGCGAACGGCTGCAGCGTGAACACCCGCCCGTAGGCCTCCAGCGACGGGTCCTGGGGCCAGATGGTCGGCACCCGGCGCAGGATCTCGCTCATCGGCTTGAGGCTGGAGGTCGCCATCCACCAGGTGGGGAAGACGAACGGCACGCTCAGCACGGCCAGGACCAGCACGAGCAGCCAGCGGGTCAGGCGCCCGCGGGCCCGGGCGCCCAGCCCCCGGCGGCGCGGGGCGGAACCCTCGGGCCCGGGTTCTGGCTCGGACAGCACGTCGGACGCCGGGTCCGGCTGCACGCCGGACGGCACGTCAGGCTTCACGTCAGACTTCATGGAAGACCCATCTCTTGCGCGACTGCCACTGCAGGAGCGTCAGTACGAGGACGACGACGAACAGCAGCACCGCCAGCGCGCTGGCGTAGCCGAACTCGTTGAACCGGAACGCCTGCTGGTACAGGTAGTAGACGAGGACGGTGGTCGAGTTCCCGGGGCCGCCGCCGGTGAGGACGTCGATCTGCGCGAACACCTCGAGCGAGCCGACGATCGTGATGATCGAGACCAGCAGGATCGTCGGGCTGATCAGCGGCAGGGTGATCGAGCGGAACCGGCGCCACGCGCCGGCCCCGTCCAGCCGGGCCGCCTCCTGCAGCTCCTCGGGCACGCCCTGCAGGGCGGCGAGGAACAGGATCATGTTCAGCCCGACGTTCTTGAACACCTGGACGATGATCACGGCGATCATGGCCGTGGTGGGATGCCGCAGCCAATTCGGCCCCTGGACACCGACCTGCTCCAGGAACCCGTTGATACCGCCGTCGGCCTGGAGCAGGAAGCTCCAGACGATCGTCCAGGCGACCAGCGAGACGACGACCGGCGAGAAGAAGAACGTCCGGAACGTCGTGGTCCCGGGCAGCTTCTGGTTGAGCAGGACGGCGAGCAACAGCGCCAGCGCGATGTTCACCACGACGAGCCCGATCGAGAACCACACGGTCGCGAGCAGCGCGTCCGTCAGCCCGGGGTCGGACGCCATGCGCTGGTAGTTCTCCGCCCCGACGAACGTGAACGTGTTCGCCAGGACGTTCCACTCGTGCAGGGAGTACCAGACCACCATGCCGAGCGGCAGGACGACGAAGGCGAGAGACCCCAGCACCACCGGGGCGACCATGGTGTACCCGACGAGCCAGTCGCGGCGCGCCGCCGCTGACGCCGTTGCCACGGTCAGTCCTCCAGCAGCGGCGTGATCGCCGAGCAGGTGTCGGCCAGGACGGCCTCGACGTCGGCGTCCTCAACCCAGAGCGCGTCGAGCTCGGCGCGCACCGTCTCCGACAGCTTGGCGAAGTTCTTGTGCGCCGGCTTGGTCACCGCGTCCTCGACGCCCTCGACGACCACGGCCTCGAGCTGGTCGGCGGTGAGCTTCGGGTTGGCGGCGGCCAGGCTGTCCCCGTTGAGCAGGGACTGGCGGGGCGGCGGGAAGTAGGCCGCGAGCTGCTCGGCGTTCTCCGGGTTGGTGAAGTACGCGAGGAAGTCGGCGGCGACGTCCGGGTGCTCGCTCGCGGCGAAGACCCCGACCCCGGCCTGGCCCACGACGTTCTGCTTGCCGGCCGGGCCCTCGGGCATGGGCACGATGTCCCAGTGGAAGGAGTCGTCAAGCGACGACGCCCGGCTGATCTGGGTGATCGTCATCGCGGCGTCCCCGGCGAAGAAGTCGGCGGTGGTACCCGGCGTCGGCAGGGCGCCGTCGGTGAACACGGCGTCGTGGAACCAGGTCATGGCGTCGACCATCTCCGGCTCCGTGAAGGTGCACTGCGTCCCGTCCGCGCTCCAGGGGGCCGCCTGCCACCCGGACCAGACCGTCGCCAGGTTCTCCCACGCCTGGTAGTCGAAGTCCCGCACCACCAGGCCCTGCTTGCCCGAGTCCGCGGCCGTCGCCGCGGCGATGTCGCGGGCGGCGTCGAAGGTCCACGTGCCGTCCGCGACCAGGTCGACCGGGTTGGGCTGGCCCGCAGCCTCGATCTGGTCGGTGTTGACGAACATCGCGAACGGGCTGTTGGAGAACGGGTAGGCGTACAGCCCGTCGCCGTCCTGCCACAGCGACAGGGCGCTGGGCACCAGGTCGTCGTACGCGTAGCCGTCGGTGCCCTCGAGCACCGGGGCCAGGTCCACGAGCGCGCCGCTGGCCACGAACTCCGGGGCGTTGCTCTCGAAGATCCACGCCAGGTCCGGGGCGTTGCCGCCCGCGAGCTGCGTGGTCAGCGCCGTCGTGTAGTCCTCGAACGGGATGGTCTCGAACGTCACGCTCGCGGCCAGCTCCGGGTTGTCGGCCACGTAGGCGTCCGCGATGGACTGGAAGAGGTCGAGCTGGGTCTGGTCCGCCGTCCAGACGGTCATCCGCAGGTCGACCGGCTCGGACGGGGTCTCGGGCTCGCCCACGGGCGCGTCGGTCCCGCCCGCGCACGCGGTCAGGGCCAGGGCCGTCCCGAGGACGGCGGCGGTTCCCGCCGTCCTGCGGGTCCGGGGGTGCAGTGCAGACATCAGTTCTCCTTTGAACAGGGGGTGCGTCAGTGGGGTGGACGCCTTCGGCGTCGGTACGGGTGGACGCCTTCGGCGTCAGTACGGGTGGGCCTCGGCCGGCCAGCGCAGCTCGACGCCGGAGGCGACGAGCTCGGCCTGGTAGTCGGCGAGCAGGTCCGGCTCGGACTGGACCGCGTGCGGGGTGCGGCCGGTGGCGACGCAGTGCGCGGCCAGGTGGCCGGCGGCCTCGCCCACGTTCCACTCGACCGGGTGCAGCCGGTAGCACCCGTTCGTGATGTGCGTGGTGCCGATGTTCTTGTTGCCCGCGAGCAGGTTGGTCGTGCGCCGCGGCAGCAGGGCGCCGAGGGGGATCTCGAACGGGGTGGACGGCACGTCGATGTAGGTGTCGCCGCCCGTGGAGGGGTGCAGGTCGATCCGGTACATGCCCACGCCGACCGAGTCCGCGTACCGGGTGGCGCCCCGGTCGCCGCGCACGGCGTAGGAGACGTCGTTCTCGGTGACCGTCGTGACCGCCCTGATCCGGCGGGACTCGCGGTGGTACGCGGCCTGGGCCAGGCCGTCCGCGTTGCCCATGACGTCGGGGCGCAGGCGCAGGCCCGGGAACCCCGTGCCGCCGTCGGGCCGCGGCGCCTCGGTCTGCATCCAGTAGAGCATCGAGAGGCTGAGCTGCCGGGCGTCGGCGATCCGGGCCTCCTCCTCCTCGCGGGTCACGTCCAGGACGTGGCCCAGGAAGTAGTCGATGCTCGGCCAGTTCACCAGGCACAGATCGCTCTCGTAGAAACCCGGCTCGTGCAGGTCGCGCGCGGCGATGCGCCGGAACAGCCACAGGTTGCCGTCGCCGGCGTTCTTCGACTGGTCGGCATCCACGGCGAGCGGGTCGTCGCCCGGGTTCGGGGTGAACGACCGCTTCTCCAGCGCGAGCGTGCGCGGGTTGGGCGCCGTCCACGACAGGAGCTGCTCGCCACCCCAGGCGGCCGGCGCGTAGGTGCGCCAGAAGTCGTAGCGCTCCGGCTTCTCGATGGTGTGGTCGCCGTCCGTGTGCTCGACGACGAAGCAGACGCTCAGGGCCTGGACGTTGTCCGGCTGGGCCTCGTCCGGGGCGCTGGGCTCCCCCGTCTCGTGCCGCGACTCGAAGCCGGTCACGTACTCCGTGCCGGTCAGCGGCAGGAGCTCGCCGGTCTCGGTCGCGTCGATCGTGTAGGCCGCGGCGACCGTCACGTGCGCGCCGTCCACCACGGAGCGCAGCGTCACCGAGGTGACGCGGTCGCCGTCCGTGGTGGCCGACGTCGGGCGGACGCGCTCCAGCAGCCGGATGCGGCCGGACGAGCGGTACGGGGCGAGCATCTCCTCCAGGACGCCGACGGCGACCCGCGGCTCGTGGCACAGCTTGGACACCCACCCGGCGCCCGGGTTCAGCTCCGCCCAGTCTCGCGCCCCGTCGGTCAGCCGGTAGCGCCGCCGGTAGACGTCGCGGATGCCGTCGCGCAGCGCGCGGTAGCGGGCCGTCACGCCGAACCGCTCCACCCAGGGGTGCTCGTCCGGCGGCACGCCCTGCGACGTCAGCTGCCCGCCGATCCAGGGGTGCTCCTCGGTGAGGACGACGCGGGCACCCCGGTCGGCGGCGGCCAGCGCGGCGGCGACGCCGCCGAGTCCCGCGCCCACCACGAGCACGTCGGTCTGCAGGTCTTGAGGGGTCACGCGTGGTCCGTCCTGTCGTCAGTCGTGGTTCGGGAGCCTGTTCGGGGGCTGGTGCGCGCACCCGGCGGCGGCGCGACGGTGGCGCCCTCCACGTCCGGGCACACGAGGACCTGGTGCAGCTCGGCGTCCGTCACGGCGGCGGGCCGCCGGGCGTCGCGGTCCCGCCGCGGCTCGTCGTCGGACACGAGACGGGAGAGGAGGTAGAGCGCGCGGGCGCCCATCTCCTCGCGGGGTACGGAGAAGCCGGACCACTGCCGGCCGCCGCGCCGCGGGTGGTGCGGCTGCCCGAGCAGCAGCACCGAGACGTCGTCCGGCACGCGCCGGCCGCGGCGTTCGAGCTCGTCGGCGAGCTCCTCGGGGTGGTTCTCCGGGGCCACGACGACGGCGGTGAAGCGCTGGTCGACGATCTCGGCCGCGGTGGCGGCGACGTCCTCCAGCTCGACGAACCGGGTGGTGAGCCCGTGGGTCTTCATCGCGGTGCGGTAGCCCTCGACGCGGTCGAGCGTGGGCTGGTCGGTGCCGCGCATCCCCACGTAGCCGATGCGCTGGTGGCCGTGGGCGACCAGGCGGTCGATCTGCCGCACGGTCCCGCCCACGTAGTCGGCGCCCACGTAGGGCAGCCGGCCGCCGTCGCTGCCGCGCTTGCCGATGAAGACGAAGGGGTAGTTGGTGTCGAGCAGGTGCTGCAGCTCGCCGCGGTGCTCGTGCTGGCCGAGCAGCAGGCAGCCGTCGGCCACGCCGAGCCGCTGCCAGCCGTCGCGGGTGAGGCGGCGGCGGCCGTCCGCCACGGGCGCGCTGGTGAACAGCAGGATGTCGACGCCCAGCCGCTCCGCGGCGTGCTCGATCCCGGTCAGGAACGGCCCGTAGAAGTCGCGGCTGGCGCGCGGGAACGTGGCCTCGTAGGTGAAGACGCCGAGGATCTGGGCGAGCCCGCCCGCGAGGCGCTGCGCGGCCGGGTTGGCCGTGTAGCCCGTGATGCGGATGGCGTCCAGCACGCGCTGGCGCGTCTCCTCGCTGATCCGCACGCCGGCCGGCGTGCTGCCGTTGAGCACGAACGAGACGGTGGCCTGGCTGACGCCCGCCATGGCGGCGACGTCCGTCTGGGTGATGCGACGACGTGGCACGGCTCCTCCTCGAACGCCTGGTCGGGTCATCGTTGACCCCGGGAGTCTCACGGGCGGTCGAGCGTGCGGTCAATCTGATGATGCGCATTATTAGCAACCTGCCCGGCCGGGGCCGTGGGGCCCGGAACGGCGGCCCAGGACGCCGCCGGCGCCGGATGTGGCGCATTATCAGCGGCCGCGTTGCTGAACTTGATTACCTCCCTTGACCGCCGGTCCGGTGCGCCCGAAGGCTGGCGCGGTCGCCACACCGCGACGTCATGGCACTGCGACGAAGGAGTACGCATCATGGCTGTTCCCACCGCGCGCCGAGCCCTCGCCGGCGCGACCCTCGCCCTCGTGGTCGCGCTGATACCGGGCGTGACGCAGGCGGCGACCGCCGCGCCACCGGGTCAGGGCGCGCCCGGGGCGCCCGGAGCCGCGCTGCCCGTGTTCACCTCGACCGGAGCGATCGTCGACCCGCTCGACGACACGCTGCCGCACAACCCCAACCAGGAGTTCATCTTCCCGTCGGTGTTCCACGCCGGGGCGCACCTGAGGGACCCGCTCGGCGAGTGGTACGTCTACTACGCGCCGCACGACGACCCGGGCGGCATCAACCTGATGTACGCCGACTCCCTCGACGGGCCGTGGACCCAGTACGAGGGCAGCCCGGTGGTCTCCAACCAGTGGGAGGGCATCTACGACGTGCCGCACGTCTCCTCCCCCGACGCCGTCTGGAACGCCGCCGAGCGCCGGATGTACCTGTACTTCCACGGCGACAACACGGTGACCCGGTACGCGACCTCGACCGACGGCGTCACCTTCGACTACGGCGACGAGGCGGTCACCACCGAGATGGTCGACGCCGCGCAGCCCGGCCGGCACGCCACCGAGACGTCGTACGCGCGGGTCTTCCCCAACCCCGACCGGTCGTCCCGCGACCGCTGGGCGATGCTGTTCATGACCAACTACGACACCAACGTGCGGCACATCAACCTGGCGTACTCACGTGACGGCAAGGACTGGCGGGTCGAGCCCGAGCCGATCGTGACGCCGGGACCGGCGGAGGGCACGAACGTGTCGGCCGCCGACCTGTGGCGCTGGAAGGGCAAGGACTACATCGTCTACGGCTCCACCGTCGGCACGATCTTCGCGCGCCAGGTGGACCGGACCCTGACCGAGGTCGGCGAGCCCGAGCCGCTGTTCATCCCCCGCCCGGCGCCGCCCGAGGCCGGGCGGGCGTCGTCCCCGCAATTCGTCACCGACCACGGCCGGACGCACCTGATCTACGAGTACGGCGAGCGGTCGCACACGACGATCGGGCACGCGGTGCTCGATCCCGACGGCGTCCGGGACCCGCTGAACACCCGCCCCGAGGACCCGATGTACGCGCAGTGCACCGGCGCGGGCTCTGACGAGCTCGACGGCACGTCGCTGGACCGTTCGCTCTGGTCGACGGCGGTCCGCGGCACCCTGGACCGCTCGGTCGTGGCCGACGGCGCGTGGCGCATCCCGACCTATACCGGCAACTCGACGTCGGCCCCGCTGGTGCTGCAGCCGGTGCCGGCGACGCCCTGGGAGGTGACCACGCAGGTCACGCTCGACCCGCAGGTCAACTTCCAGCAGGCCGGCCTGATCGTGCGGCGCGACGACGCCAACTCGGTGCGCATCGACATCTCGCACGTCGACGCCGGCAAGCGGTTCGACTTCGTGTGGCGCGCCAACGGCGTCGACCGGAACAACTCGTGGACAGCGGAGGACTCCGCGCTGGCCCCGCCGGAGACGGGCGACACCGTGTGGCTGCGGGTCACGAACCACGGCGAGTGGCTGACGGCGTCGTACAGCGTGGACGGCGCGACCTTCGTCAACCTCGGGCGCGCCACTCCCGCCGGCGAGCTCGCCGCGACCGACGTCGGGCCGTTCGCCTACCGCGGACCGGCGGCGACGCCCGAGCTCACGGCGGCCTTCGACTGGATCCGGTTCACCCCGGACGAGGAGGAACTGGCCGGCTGCGCCTGAGGGTGGTGCGGCGGTGCCGGGGCCGGTGGTCGGCAGAACGTCAGATGGTCGGTAGAAGGTCAGGTGGTCGGCACCTCGCGGTGCCGACCACCTGACCTTCTACCGATCACCCTCACGTGTCCCCTGTCGTTGGAAGCCACGCTGACCTGCGACGACGACGTAACCACGAAGCATCCCGACGCCTCTCTCCAGAGCGCCGGCCGCGCCGGTGTGAGAGCTGGAACGGTCCGAGGGGGACCTGTGCTTCGCATTCACTTCTCCTCCGTCGACCCGATGCGCACCCGCGTGGGCGGCCGGCTGGACCCCATGTGGGAGCTCGTGCTGAGCATCCATCAGATGACCCGGCCCCAGGCGGCCCACGGCAGTGATCCGGGCGACCTCGTCGTCGGTGAGTGCGACGTCGAAGATCGCCAGGTTCTCTCGCTGCCGGTCGCGGCCGGCAGCCTGCTATATTGATGGACGTCAACATAGACATACGTAAATACAGCAGGAGGACCGCGATGACAGTGTCCACGCCGTCAGCCTCCCGCGGCCTGGAGTCGCACGCGATCGGCGTGGACGCCGCAACCGCCGTGGCGTCCACGCTGAAGGCCCTGGCCGAGCCGCTGCGGCTGCGCATGCTGTCGGCCGTCGCAACCAGCCCGGACGGCGAGCTCACCGTGGGTGAACTCGCCACGCTCACCGACGTGTCGCAGCCCACGGTGTCCCACCACCTCAAGGTGCTGCGCGACGTCGGCCTGCTGAGCGCGGACCGGCGGGGCACCTCCGTCTGGTACCGCATCGAGCCGGCCTACCGCGGCGCCGTGCACACCCTGCTGGACCGGTTCGCCCCGGCGGCGGTCGACGTGGCGGGCCGGGCGCACGCGACCGCGCTGAAGAACGTCGAGCCGGCCCTCGACCGCCTGGCCGCCGCGCTGGCCGGGCAGTTCCCGGCGACGCCGCGCGGAGAGTGCGTGCGAGTGGTCCGTGAGTCGTACGTGGCCCTGGCCCGCCGGGGCGGCGAGGCGGGCGACCTCGTGCCGCTCACCGAGCACTTCGCCCGCCAGCGGATCGCCGACGCGGAGCAGGCGCACGCGCGGGAGACCGGCGCGGACGGCACGCGGCGCCCGCAGGTGCTGTTCGTCTGCGTGGCCAACGCCGGGCGCTCCCAGCTCGCCGCCGCCCTCATGCGGCACTACGCGGGCGACCGGGTGGTGGTCCGCTCCGCCGGTTCGGCGCCCGCCGCCGACGTGCACGCCGGGGTCCGCGGGCTCCTGGCGGAGCTGGGCGACGCCACGGCGGCCGACGAGGTGGACGACGTGACCCGCTTCTACCCCAAGCCCCTGACCGACGACGCGGTCCGCGCGGCCGACGTCGTGGTGACCATGGGCTGCGGCGACGTCTGCCCGGTGCTGCCCGGCACCCGGTACGAGGACTGGATGGTGGGCGACCCCGCCCTCGCCTCCCCCGCCGGCGTCGCCGCGATCCGCGACGAGCTCGACGAGCGCGTGCGCGCCCTCCTCGCGGACCTGGCACCCCTGGCCGCCTGACCCACCCATGGAGCCGGAGAACCTCATGAACAGTACCGAGTCCAGCAAGCCGTCCGCCCTGTTCGTCTGCGTGCACAACGCGGGTCGCTCCCAGATGGCCGCGGGGTTCCTGCGCGAGCTGTCGGGCGGCGCCGTCGAGGTGCATTCGGCGGGTTCCATGCCCGCCCAGCTGATCAACCCCGTCGCCGTCGACGCCATGCTGGAGCGCGGCATCGACCTCCGCGCCGAGCAGCCCAAGGTGCTGACGGACGAGGCCGTGCGGGCCTCCGACGTCGTCATCACCATGGGCTGCGGGGACGCGTGCCCCTACTACCCCGGCAAGGACTACCAGGACTGGGAGCTCG
Organism: Promicromonospora sp. NPDC110617; assembly: GCF_055598465.1. Classification (NCBI taxonomy): domain Bacteria; kingdom Bacillati; phylum Actinomycetota; class Actinomycetes; order Micrococcales; family Promicromonosporaceae; genus Promicromonospora; species Promicromonospora sp. NPDC110617. Next base: position 1,476,176 of record NZ_JBVKBM010000001.1, on the reverse strand, counting down.
ACGACCCGGCCGGCCAGGGCATCGAGGCGGTGCGGCCCATCCGCGACGAGATCGAGCGCCGCGTGCGCGGCCTGCTGGCGCAGCTCGGCGTCGATCCCGTCGCGTGACGGCGTAGGTCAGGCCTGGGCCGGCTCGGGCTGGGCGGGCTCGCGCGGCGCGCCCAGGCCAAGCGGCACCACCTGCGGGCCCGACGGCGCCGCGCAGCATCCGCCGCCCGTGCCGCCCACCAGCGCGAGGGCCTCCGAGGAGACCACGCCGTCGGCGTCCGCGGCGAACGCCAGGTCCGAGGAGCAGACGCCGGTCTGCGGCAGGTTCAGCTCGACGGCGTCGGCCGCCTCCCGGTCCCCGGCCAGCGCCGCGACCACGGACCGCACCTGCTCGTACCCGGTGGCCAGCAGGAACGTGGGCGCACGGCCGTAGGACTTCATGCCGACCAGGTAGAACCCGTCGTCGGGGTGAGCCAGCTCCGTCTCGCCGTGCGCGGGCACGGTGCCGCAGGAGTGCAGGTTGGGGTCGATCAGGGGCGCGATGGCGCGCGGCGCCTCGACGACGGGGTCCAGGTCGAGGCGCACCTCGCGCAGCATGCCCAGGTCGGGCCGGAACCCGGTGGCGTTGACGATCGTGTCCACGCGCAGGTCCAGGGCGCCGTCGACGCCGTCCGTACGCGCTGTACCCAGCACCCGGACGCCGCCCGGCTCCTCGGACTCGATCCGCTCGATCGCCACCCGCGTGCGAAGCTCGAGGTGTCCGGCCTCGACCGCGTCGCGCAGCCGGGTGCCGAGCAGGCCGCGGGCGGGCAGCTCGTCGTCCGACCCGCCGCCGTACAAGCGGCGTGCCGACCCACCGCGGATGGCCCACACGATGCGGGTGGCGGGCTCCTCCTTGGCCAGCTCGACCAGGCCGAGCAGCGTGTTCGCGGCCGAGTGACCCATGCCCACGACCAGGGTGGTCTGCCCGGCGAACCGCTCCCGGTCGGCACCGAGCACGTCGGGCAGGGCGCCGGTCAGGTGGCCGTCCGCCGACTCCTCGCCGATCGCCGGGAGACCCGACAGTCCGAGCGGGTTCGGCGTCCCGAAGGTGCCCGAGGCGTCGATCACCGCACGCGCCTGGACCTCCCGGACCTGTCCGTCCGCCGCGTACCGCACCAGGTAGGGCCGGCGCTCGCGGCCCAGCGACCGGGACCGGTCCGCCCCGTCCCGCGCGACGCCGGTGACGCGGGCGCCGTAGCGGACGCGGTCGCCGAGGGCGTCGGCCAGCGGCGTCAGGTAGTCCTCCACCAGGTCGCGGCCGGTGGGCAGGGCGTCCGGGTTGGGCTCGGCCCAGCCCGTCCCCGTCAGCAGCCGACGGGCGGCGGCGTCGACGTCGTACCGCCACGGGGAGAAGAGGCGCACGTGGCCCCACGAGGCGACGGCGGCGCCGGGGCCGTCGCCGGCCTCCAGCACGAGCGGCTCCAGGCCGCGTTCCAGCAGGTGCGCCGCGGCGGCGAGGCCGACCGGCCCGGCGCCGATGACGACGACGGGCAGGTTCTCGCGGGACGTCTCGGACATGACCCACTCCTTCTCAGATCGAAGTTTCTCGATGGGATGACCTGTGCAACATATCCATAATCTTCGATGCGTGGCAAGATGGGGGGCATGGTCACCGCTCTCACCCTGACGGACACGTCGCGCACCAGCCCGGACACGGCGTCGGGCGCCTGCTGCGCACCCCTCGTGCGCGAGGCCGCGGACCCGCAGACCGCCGCCGAGCTGGCCCGGGTGTTCAAGGCCCTCGGTGATCCCACGCGGGTGCGCCTGCTGTCGATCGTCGCGGCGCACGACGGCGGCGAGGCGTGCGTCTGCGACCTGACCGAACCGGTCGGCCTGTCGCAGCCCACGGTGAGCCACCACCTCAAGCTGCTGGTCGACGCCGGTCTGCTCACCCGCGAGCAGCGCGGCAAGTGGGCCTACTACTCGGTGGTGCCGGGCGCGCTGAACCGGCTCGGGGCGCTGCTCACCGAGGCGACGGCCTGAGACGAGGCCGGGACGGTCAGACCAGCCCGGCCAGCCCCAGCGCCAGGCCGAGCACCGCGCACACGCCGAGGGTCCGCAGCACCGACCAGCGGACCACGAAGAGCAGGAGCGCGGCCAGGACGGCGATGCCGAGGGCGACCGGCTCCAGCGTCGTCGGATCGGGGACGTCGAGGCTCAAGGGGCCGGCGGTCCAGGTGGTCGACTCGGCGAACAGGGTGTGGGTGGTGAAGTAGAGGGCGAGGTTGGCGATGACGCCGACCACCGCGGCCGTGATCGCGGTGAGCGCCGCGGACAGGGTGCGGTTGCCGCGCAGCCGCTCCACGTAGGGCGCGCCGAGAAAGATGAACAGGAACGAGGGCACGAACGTGACCCAGGTGGTCAGCAGCGCGCCGAGCAGCGCGGCGGCCCACGGGTCGAGGTCGCCGGGGTTGCGGTAGGCGCCGAGGAACGCGACGAACTGCACCACCATGATCAGCGGCCCCGGCGTGGTCTCGGCCAGCGCCAGGCCGCGTGTCATCTCCCCCGGCGTCACCCAGGCGTAGGTCTGCACCGCCTGCTGCGCCACGTAGGCCAGCACGGCGTACGCCCCGCCGAACGTCACCAGGGCGCTGCCCGAGAAGAACAGGCCCTGCTGGGTGAACACGCTGTCGACACCGGTCAGCAGGGCGACCGCGGCGACGGGCAGGGACCAGGCGAGCAGGCCCAGCAGCAGCACGCGCAGGGCCCGGCGACCCGACGGGCGCTCGGCGTGCAGGGTGTCGTCCGGGATCACGGGTGCCGGGCCGTCGTCCTGGACCCGGGCGGTCGACGTCGCGATCCAGGACGGGGCGAAGCGGTGCACGAGCCACCCCGCCACGCCCGCACCGAGCACGACCAGCGGGAACGGGACCGCGAACAGCGTCAGGGCAACGAACGCGGCCACCGCGAGGACGATCAGGGCGGGGCTGGTCAGGGCGCGCCGTCCGACCCGGAGCACGGCCTGGACCACGATGGCCAGCACCGCCGGTGCCAGGCCGGCGAACAGCCCCGCCACGACGGTCGTGTCGCCGAACGCGACGTAGACCGCGGACAGGAGCAGCAGGGCGAGCATCCCGGGCAGCACGAACAGGCCCCCGGCGACCAGGCCGCCGCGCCACCCGTTGAGCAGCCAGCCGGTGTAGACGGCGAGCTGCTGCGCCTCGGGTCCCGGCAGGAGCATGCAGTAGTTCAGGGCGTGCAGGAACCTGCCCTGCCCGATCCAGCGTTTCTCGTCCACCAGGGTGCGCTGCATGACGGCGATCTGGCCGGCCGGGCCGCCGAACGTCTGCCAGGAGATCGCGAACCAGGCCCGCACCGCGGTCCGGAACGGGATCAGGTCACGCGGGGAGGCGTCGGCCGGGCCGGCGCCGTCCTGCTCGGTGCTCATGGTTCTCCTGCGCTCGGACGGCAGCAGCTGCGCCGCGCCTGGTCGGACCGCCTGGTCGGGCGGTCCATCCACCGACGATAGAGCGGCGTGGGTTCCTCAGGGTAAGAGCGGGGTGAACACTTCTCGTCCCCGCGCGCTCACCAGCGGGTCTCGCGCGGTCAGCCCGCGTCCTCCGCCTTCCGGAGCTCGACGAGGTCGTCGAAGGTACGGACCAGGACCGAGCGCCGGGCCTCCTTGAACGACTCCGAGGGACCGAGGCCGTCGACCGTGCTCTCCCATGTCTCCAGGAACGTGCTCTTCCACGCCTCGATGGTCGCCACTTCCGGCAGCAGGACGCCCACGTAGTCGAGCCGGGCGAGCACCGCCAGGAGCTCGAGGTTTGCCGGGACGGCCACGCCCCAGTACTCGTCGGGCTCGATGCGCACCGGGTCGCCGGACATGGCCTCGGCCACCTCGGTGACGAGCTGGTCGGAGAGCCGCGACAGGTGGTCCGCAGCCGTGTCGTCGTCGAAGTTTCCCGGACCCCAGGTGCCCATGGATCTCTCTCCCGTTCGTGGTTCCAGTGGACGGATCGTCTCGGTCGCCCGTCCGCGTCCGCGTCCGCGACCGCGACCGCACGAAGCCTAGATCCTGAACACCCGCTCCGCGGTGCCCGCGAGCACGGCGGCCCGCTCCGCGGGCGTGAGGTCCCGAACCGCGTGCCGATACGCCTCGACCACGTCGGTGTAGCTGGAGTACATCCGCTCGACCGGCCAGTTCGTGCCCAGGAACACCCGGTCGGCGCCGAACGCCTCGATGGGTGCGAGCACCCACGGCCTGCGCGACGCCGGGGTCCACACCGGGTCGACCATGCCCAGCGACGAGACCTTGCAGAACGTGTTCGGTTCCGCCGCGAGCGCCCGCAACATGGCCTGCCACGCCTCGAACGTGTCGACGCCGCGGTCCGGGGGCATGCCCGCCTGGTCCAGCACGAACACGGTCCCCGGGCTGGAGCGCACGAGGTCGAGCGCCGACGCCGTGCCTGTCAGTCCGACGGTGTGGAAGAACAGGCCGCCCACCCGGCCCAGCTCGGCGTAGCCGCGCCGGAAGGCGGGGTCGGCGAACCGCGCGGTAGGCCCCAGGTCGCGCACGCCCCGGAAGATGCGGTGGGCGGCGTGCCGGGCGAGCTGCTCGGCGACGTCGGGAGCGGCGAGGCCGCAGGTCACGACGGCGGCGTCGGGCCAGCCCGTCTCGTCGGCCAGCCGCTGGAGCCAGGCGGTCTCCGCGACGGGGTCGGCGGCGGTGGACGCGGCACTCATGTGCACCACCTTGGTGAGGCCCGCCAGGCGCCCCTCCGCCCGCAGCTCGGGCACCGAGAAGCGGGCGGTGCGGACGGCGACGAGGTCTCCGAAGGGGAAGTCGTCGCCGTCCAGCCACCCGTACCCGAGGTCGCGCTCGCGCCGGTCCCAGAGGTGTACGTGGGTGTCGACGAACATCAGGCGTGCGGCTTGATGTTGAGGTTGACGCCGAGCGCGGCCTCGGTGTCCATCACCGTCCACGAACCGCCCGGGTAGTTGGCCTCGACGCGCTTGGCGAAACCCGCCGTCCCGAGGCCCGCCACGACCGCGTCGCGGGCGTCGCCGACGGCGAAGCCGAGATGATGGACGCCCTCACCGTGCTCGGTCAGGAACTCGCGGAAGGTCGACGGGTTGGCGTCGGGCTCGTTGAGCTCGATGACGACCTGGCTCCCGGGAACCCTGATCACGGCGAGCCGCAGCCGGTAGTCGGCCGGCTGCCCCCGGTAGGTCTCGTCGTGGTTGGGGCGGCCCATCGTGACGACGTCCGGCCGCTCGATGTCGAACAGCGCGCACCAGCGGTCGAGGGACGCCTCGATGTCCTCGACGACGAGCGCCACCTGGATCAGCCCGCCCACGGGCACCGGCGCGCTCATGCCCACGGCTCGCCCTCGACGACGACGTCCTGGTGCGTCCGCGCCGACTCCTCGATCGCGAGACCGAGCGCGTGGTCCTGGCAGGCAGCGGCGAGCGAGTAGGGGCCCTCGGCCTCGCCGCGCGCCCACGCCCCGACGGCGACCAGGTGGTCGGCGACGGCCAGGTCGTCCTCCGAGAGGCGGGTGCCCACCCAGGAGTTGCGCCACACCACCGAGCCGTTGAACGAGGCGTGGACGACCTCGTTGCCCTCGAGGTTCATGTCGACGCCGGTCCGGCGGTACTCGATCCGCGACGTGACCGGGTCGTGGCCGTCCCACGAGGTCACGGTGTCGTCCACCAGCTCGCCCAAGGTGCCGCGCACCACGACGCGGCGCGCGAGCAGCGGGTTCCACCACTGCATGTTCATGAAGTCGTAGACGCCCACGCGCCCGTCGCCGAAGTCGAGCGTCGCGTAGGTCGAGGTCTGCACCTCGGGCCGCGGGGCGGTGTTCCAGCCGTCGAACCCGAGCGGCAGCGCCATCCGGGTCTCGAAGGACCGCCCGGACACGACCGCCCGCTCCGTCCCCACCGCGAGGAAAGCGCGGATCAGGGAGGTCGCGTGGTACAGGTGCGTCGAGGCGACCTCGACGGCCTGCGGCGTACCGATGACGCCGCCCGCGATCACCGCCAGCCGCGCGGCGTGGCCGGGCATCAGCACGTACTGCTCGGCCACCTGCACGAGGGACTCGTCCTTGATGGTGGTCCACAGGTCGCGCAGCCCGGCCAGGTCGGGAGCGGGCGGGGTCTCCGCCAGCACCCGGACGCCGCGCGCGCTCAGCTCCTTGAGGATGCCGGGCATGGCGGGCCACGAGACGTCGGCGACCACGAACTCCGGCTCGTGGGCGAGGAGGTCGTCGATCGAGGTGACACCGGGCACGCCGTGGCGGGCATGGATCGCGTCGGCCTTCGCCTGGTCGCGCGCCATCACGGCGACCGCCTCGAGCCGGGCCGGGTCGGCGGCGGCCACGCGCAGGTGGAACTGCGCGCGCCACCCGCTCCCGATGACGGCGAAACGTGCGGGGTTGCTCATCCGTGCTGTCCTTTCGTTGATACGTCTGGGGTGTCCGTCGGTCCGGGACGGGAGTCAGACCTGGCTCATGCCGCCGTCGACCGTCAGCTCAACGCCCGCGACGAAGCTCGACTCGTCGCTCGCGAGGAAGCACACGGCGGCCGCGACCTCCTCCGGACGACCGACGCGGCGCAGCGGGATCTGCGCGACGACCGCCGCCTCGACGTCGTCCGACCCTCCGGTGAACGCGTCGAAGCCCGCGGTGCGGGTCGGTCCCGGGCTCACCGCGTTCGCGCGGATCCCGCGGTGGCCGAGCTCAGCCGTCAGCGTGCGGGCCAGGGACCGCACGGCCGCCTTGCTCGCGTTGTAGACGGCGTGGCCGGGGCCGCCGTTGGTGCCGGCGATCGACGACGTCAGCACGATCGACGCACCGTCGGCCAGGTGCCCGGCCAGCGCCCGCACCGTGAAGAGCGCGCCCCGGAAGGTCAGCCCCGCGACGGCGTCGAACTTCTCCGGCGTCAGCTCGGCCACCGGCGTGGGCTCGACGTCGCGGCCCGCGTTGACGTGCAGCACGTCGACCGGCTGGCCGAGCCGGCCGACGGCGTCCGCCAGCCGCTCCAGGTCCGCGACGCTCGACGCGTCGCCGACGACGCCGACCGCCCGCGGCCCGAGCCGGGCGACCGCCGCGTCGACCGAGGCGGCGGACGGCGAGGTCACCACGACGGTCGCGCCCTCCGCGACGAAGCGGGTCGCGACGGCCAGGCCGATGCCGGCCGTCCCCGCGGTGACGACGGCGAGCCGTCCTTCGAGCAGGCCCATGGGGGTTTCCTCCGTGTTCGGTCGAGCCGTGTTCACTTGAGCGCACCCGCCGCGAGGCCCCGCTCGAAGTACTTCTGGAGCGCGAGGTAGGCGACGAGCATGGGGACGGCGGCGATGACCGCCGCGGCGAGCACCCCGGTCTGGTCGTTCGTGTACTGGCTGACGAAGTACGACGGGAGCAGCGTGAGGACCTGCCGGCCGGGGTCGTTGAGCATGAGCATCGGCAGCAGGTACGCGTTCCACGCCGAGATGAGCGTGAGCACGACGATCGCGGCCGCGATCGGGCGGGTGAGCGGCAGGACCACCTGCCAGAAGACCTGCCAGATGTTCGCGCCGTCGACGCGGGCGGCCTCCATGAGCTCCGAGGGGATGCCGTCGTAGAAGTTGCGGGCCAGCAGCACCGTGAACGGGATCTGCAGCGCGGCGACCGGGAGGATCACCGCGACGAGCTGGTTGTACATGTCGAAGGCGGACGCGGTGACGAACAGCGGCGTCAGCAGCACCGCCTCGGGCATCGTCAGCGCCAGGAGCAGCGCCCAGAACCAGATCTCCTTGCCCGCGATGCGTAGCTTGGAGAACCCGAACGCGGCGAGCATGGTGCAGGCGTAGACGATGAGGATCGCGAAGACCGAGATGAGCACGGAGTTGAGCAGGTAGGTGGGCAGGACGCCCGTCTCCCAGACCTTGACGTAGTTGCCGAGGCCGCGGCCGCCGAGCGACCCCTGGACCATCGCCACCAGCGGCGCGAGGAACGGCAGCGCCAGCAGGGTCACGACGACCTGGATCACGACCCTCGAGGTGCGCGAACGTGTCACGAGCATGGTCAGGCCCTTCCCTCTCGGCGGTTGCGCAGCGACATGAAGACGCCGCAGGCGAGTGCGAGGACCAGGAGGGCGACCGAGATCGCGGCGGCATAGCCGAACCGCTTCTCCGACAGCATCGTGTGGTAGATGTACGTGCCCAGGAACTCGGTCGCGTAGTTGGGGCCGCCCTTGGTGATGAGGTACGGCCAGTCGAACGTCTTCAGGGCGCCGATCAGGCCGAGGGTCGCGAGCGCGACCGTGGTGCCCTTGCACATCGGCCACACGACGGACCACAGGGTCCGCAGGTTGCCGGCGCCGTCCATCCGGGCCGCCTCGAGCACCTCGGTGTCGATCTGGCTCATGGCGGCGTAGAAGAGGATGAAGGTGAGCCCGGTCCACTGCCAGATCGTGGCGAGCATGACCACGGCCATCGCGGTGGCGCCCCCGGCCAGCCAGGTCTGCGCGAGACCGTCGAGACCGACGGCCCTCAGGAACGTGTTGAGCTGACCGTCCGCGTCGAAGATCTGGCGGAAGACGGGCGCCATCGTGGCGGGGGCGAGCACGGTCGGCACGAAGATCACGACCTTGTACACCCCGCGCAGGTAGACCTGGGAGTGCATGAGCGCCGCGAACGTGAAGCCGAGCGCCGTCTGCACGGTGAACGTGACCACGTAGAAGACGGCCGTGTGCTCCAGCGCCTTCCAGAAGACAGGGTCACCGAACATCTCGGCGAAGTTCGCGAGCCCCAGGAACGCGGGCTCCGTGAGGATGAAGCCGTTCCAGTCGAGGGTGGAGACGTAGCCGGTGTAGCCGATCGAGAAGTAGATCAGCCCGACCACCACGACGACCGCGGGCAGGATCCACGGCAGGCCGTTGGCCGTCGGCTTCAGCCCGTGGCGGCGGGGTCGCGCGGCGGGCGCGCCTCCGGTGGGTGTCGCGGCGTCAGGCAGCGTTGCGCTGAGGCTCATTGCTTGTCCTTCGGGTGGGTTGAGGGTCGGACGACGCCGCGCCGGGCGGCTCGTGCCAGGAGGAGGGGTTGGGCCGGCCGCAAGGGGTCGGCCGACCCAACCCGGTCGTTCACTCCGCGTCGACGACGTCCTGGAGGGTCTGGAGCGCGTCCGGGACCGACACGTCCCCGCTGGCGACGCCGACCAGCGCGTCGCGGAAGGCCGTGTTGAGCTCGGAGCTGACGGAGGCGAAGCGCGGCTGCGTGGCTGCCGCGGCCTGCTCGCTGTAGGCGGAGAGCACGTCTGCCTGTGCCTCCGGGTCCACGAGGTCGATCTGGCCCCAGTCAGGGGTGACGCCCTGCAGCGCGGGGATGTTGTTCAGCGTGTTCGCCACGGACTGCTGGCCGGCCTGCGACGTGGAGAGCCAGGTGACGAACGTGGTGGCCGCCGCCTGGTCGTCCGAGCGGCCGGAGACGGCGAGGCCGTAGTCCGCGTCACCGAACATGTTGCCCACCTGGCCGGTGCCGGCAAGGTCCGGGAAGTCCACGGGGACGAGGGTGATCGGCTCGGGGTCCGACACGCCGGCCGCCTCCATCGCGGTGACCATCGAGTCCTTGACGGCGTACTGGGTGTACCAGGAGCCCATCATGATCATGGCGTACTTGCCCTGCATGAACTCGTTGTTCGCGTCGGGGTACTGCTGCAGGCCGACCGCGCCGTCCTGCATGATCCCCTCGTCGAACAGCGACTTCCAGGTCTCCATCGCCTGCGTGAACTTCTGGCCGGAGTCGCCCTCGGTGTACGACGCCTCGCCGAGCGAGGCCTTCTGGTACAGCCCGGGCTCGATGTTCTCGACGATGGCCTCGAAGGTGTCCATGTCGAACGCCCACTGTCCGGCACCCTGGACGAAGCAGCCCTCGCCGGCCGCCTCGAGCGTGTCGCACACCTGCTTCCAGGAGGCGAGGTCCGTCGGGGGCTCCAGGCCGTACTCGTCGAAGATCCCCTGGTTGATCCACAGGTTGCCCGAGTAGACGGCTCCGGCGGACAGCCCTACCAGCTTGTCGTCCACGGTCAGGCCGCTGACACCGAGCTCGGAGACCTTGCTCGCCCAGTCGGCGCCGAGGGCCTTCTCCACCGCCGGGGTGAGGTCGATCGCCCCGGGCCCGAAGGTGTCGACGCCGCCGTTCGCGGAACCGGGCGCCACATTGAACACGTCCGGCCCGTCAGACGACGTGATCGCCGGCGACAGCACCGAGTCGTAGCTGTCGATCGGCTTCGAGACGAACTCGACCTCGATGTCGGGGTACTCCTCGTTGAAGGCCGCGATCAGCTTCTCCGCGTTGTTCGCGTCGGGCGTCCAGCCCCACCAGGTGATGCTGCCCTTGGTCGCGTCACCGCTCACGGCTCCGCCCTGGCCGCCCATCGCGCTCGGGGTGCACGCCGCCAGGAGGAGGCTCGCCGTGGCCACCGCCGCGACAGCACCGACGCGACGGCCGGACAACGTCTTCTTCGACGTCTGCATCTCTGCATCCTTTCCTCGTCCTCGCGACCGCTGCGGTCTCAGCGAGGCGCGAAAGTTTCTTTAAGGCTTTCGCTTGCCGGTACGATAGGGTTCGTGCCACGACGGCGTCAACACCCGTCGTGCACGTTGTTCGACACCGAGGAGGGGCGCGAGATGACAGGGACGGCCACGAGGCCCGAGGCCGGCGCGGGGAAGAAGGAGCGGCGCGGCGGTGTCACGATCGCCGAGGTCGCCGAGGCCGCCGGGGTCTCGGCCCCCACGGTCTCGAAGGTCCTCAACGGCCGCCCGGGAGTCTCCGCGGCCACGCGCCGCCAGGTGGAGGAGGTGCTCGCCGAGCGCGGCTACGAGCAGCGCCGGCCGCACCCGGGCGCCGGGAGCGGCCTCGTCGACTTCGTGGTCGAGACCCTCGACACCCAGTGGGCCACGACCCTCCTGCGCGGCGCCCAGACCGAGGCCGCCCGGCTGGGTCTCGACCTGGTGCTCACCACCGCCAGCGGCGACTCGTTCGGCACGGCGGCCTGGGTCGACCACCTCGCCGAGCGCGGCTCGGAGGGTGTCGTCCTGGTGGCGGCGCACGTGCACGAGTCGGTCGAGTCCGAGCTGTCCCGGCTGCGCATGCCCGTGGTGCTCGTGGACCCGATCGGCGCCGCTCCCCCGTCGCTGCCGACGGTCGCCGCCACGAACTGGGCCGGCGGGCGCGACGCGACGGAGCACCTCATCGCGCTGGGCCACACCCGGATCGCCGTGATCACCGGCCCGATGGACGAGGAGGCGCACCGCGACCGCCTCGACGGCTACCGCAGCGCGCTGCAGCGGCACGGCCTGCCCGTCGACGAGCTGCTGGTCCGCCACGGCGACTCGCTGGTCGGCGGCGGCCGCGAGCACGGTCACGAGCTGCTCTCGCTCCCGGACCGCCCGACCGCCGTCGTCTCCGGCTCGGACGAGCAGGCCTACGGCGTCTACCTCGCCGCCGAGGAGCTCGGGCTCTCGGTGCCGGCGGACGTGTCCGTCGTCGGGTTCGACGACGTCGAGCTGTGCCAGTGGGTCACGCCGCACCTGACCACGGTGCGCCAGCCGCTGCTCGAGATGGGACGCGAGGCGACGCGCATCGTCATCGAGATGTCCCGCAACGAGCTGAGGCCGGCCCTGCGCACCGAGCTGGCCACGTCGCTCGTCGAGCGTCGCTCGACGGCCGCCCCGCGGCAGTGACGCCGCGCCAAGCCTGCCCGCACCCGTGAACTCCCGTTAAGGAAACTTTCCATGAACCATCGCGTCGCGATCACCGCCGATCCTCGCTACTCCCACCGGCACACCCGGGCCACCGTCACGGTCACCGACGGCGCGGGCCGGCCCCTGGCGGGACGGGAGGTCCGCGTCGAGCAGACCGGGCACGTGTTCCTGTTCGGCAACATCGGCTTTGACTTCGTCGGCCTGGCCGACGACCTCGGCACGACGTCGCCCTCCTCGCCGTTCGGCGGGGCGTCGGTCGAGGCCGCGCGCACCCTCGCGCCGCTGTGGCTCGACCTGTTCAACCAGGTGACGCTCCCGTTCTACTGGCGCGGGTTCGAGCCCGTGCGTGGCGAGCCCGACACCGAGCGGCTGCGCCGCACCGCGGCGTGGTTCGCCGAACGCGGCGTCGCCGTCAAGGGGCACCCGCTGCTGTGGCACACGATGGCGCCCACCTGGCTGCTCGACCTCTCCGACGAGGAGGTCGAGCGGGAGATCCGGCTCCGGATCACGCGCGAGATCTCGACGCTCGGCGACGTCGTGCCCACGTGGGACGCGATCAACGAGGTGGTGATCATGCCGGTGTTCGACCGGGAGGACAACGCGGTCACCCGCCTCGCGCAGCGCCTCGGCCGGACCGGCATGGTGCGCCTCGCGGTCGACACCGCCCGGAAGGCCGCCCAGGACGCCGGCCGGCCCGTCTCGCTCCTGCTCAACGACTTCAACCTCTCGCCCGACTACGAGCGGCTCGTCGAGGAGGTGCTCGACGCCGGCATCCGGATCGACGCGCTCGGGCTGCAGTCGCACATGCACCAGGGCTACCGGGGCGAGGAGTACTTCGCCGACGTGCTCGACCGGTTCAGCCGCTTCGGGCTGCCGCTGCACCTCACCGAGAACACGCTGCTGTCCGGCGACCTCATGCCGGCCGAGATCACCGACCTGAACGACTACGTCGTCGACCACTGGCCGTCGACGCCCGAGGGCGAGGACCGGCAGGCCGAGGAGATCGTGCGCCACTACAGCCAGCTCGTCGCGCACCCCGCCGTCCAGGCCGTCAACTACTGGGGGATCACCGACGAGGGCGCCTGGCTGGGCGCTCCGTGCGGGCTCGTGCGCACCGACCGCACGCCCAAGCCCGCGTACGAGGCCTTGAAGGGCCTGATCAAGGGCGCGTGGTGGCTGCCGCCGACGACCACGCGCACCGACGAGCACGGCCGGCTCGAGATCGACGCCTTCGCGGGCGACTTCCGGGTCAGCGCGGGCGGCGGCGCGGCGGACCTCACGCTGCCCGCCGGCGAGCAGGAGCGATCGATCGCCCTCTGACCTGTGCGCCGGGACTCGCTCCGCCCTTGACACCACATCGGCCGACCACCATTCTACTTTTGCACGTATAGCGGCAGAAGTCGCATGGTCGTCGCTATCAACCGACAAAGTCGTCAATCGGAGCATCCATGCAGATCTCGCTACCTTCGACTCGTGCCCGTCGCCTCACCACGGCCCTGACGGGCGGCGCGCTCCTCGCGGGCACCCTCGCCGGGGCCCCGGCCGTCGCCGCTCCCTCGGCCCTTGCAGCCGCCGCTCCGACCACCACGGCGGCCCAAGCCTGCGGGGAGGACGACGGGCTCCCCGACTCCAAGATCTCCATCCAGCTGTACACCCATGTCGGCGAGCTCGGGTCCGGGACACCGACCCCCGAGACGATCGACCGCGTGCTCGGCGAGGTGGCCGACGCCGGGTTCACCAACGTCGAGCCGTTCAGCCAGCCCTACTCGATGCCCGTCGACGACTACAAGGCGATCCTCGACCGCCACGGCCTCGAGGTGTCCTCGAGCCACGGCAGCACCGACTGGGACACATGGCCCGCCACGGTCGACTACGCCGTCGCGCTGGGCCAGGACTACATCGGGACCGGCGGGATGGCCGGCAACTACGGCACCTACGAGGAAGCCGTCGCGACCGCGGCATACGTCAACCAGCTCGGCCGGTACGCGCACGAGAACGGCGCGAACAAGATCGTGCTGCACAACCACCAGAGCGAGTTCACCACGCGCTACCCCGACCCGGAGACGGGCGAGATGGTCAGCGCCTGGCAGGTCATCGAGGAGAACACCGACCCGCGCTACGTGACGTTCCAGCTCGACGTCGGCTGGGCCGCGGACGCCGGCATCGACGTCCCCGCGTGGATCGAGGAGTACGGGGACCGCATCGAGCTCCTGCACGTCAAGGACGCCGTGAACGTCAACGCCCAGGGCGACATGCGGCAGGTCGCCCTGGGCAGCGGCGAGATGGACCTGCCCGCGATCATCGCCGCGGCCGAGCCGTACGTGCAGTACTACACCTACGAGTGGGACAACGCGCCGTCGTTCGAGACGTCTGCGGAGTCCTACCGGTACCTGCGCTGCTACCTGGCCGACGGCGGGGGCGACGTCTGCGAGCCCAACGACGGTCCGTCGCTGGCGCTGGGCCGGCCGGTGACCACGTCCAGCATCGACGACCCCACGCGCACCGGCGAGATGGCGGTGGACGGCAATGCCGGCACCCGGTGGGGCAGCCAGTGGAGCGAGCCGGAGTGGATCGCGGTGGACCTCGGGGCCGAGTACGACCTCAGCCGGGTCGTGATCGACTGGGAGACGGCGTACGCGTCGGGGTACGAGATCCAGACCTCGCCGGACGGCGAGACCTGGACCACGGTGCACTCCGTCACCGACGGCGATGGTTTCTTCGACGAGATCGACCTCTCGGGCACGGGCCGGCACGTGCGCCTCTACGCGACCGAGCGCGCCACGCAGTGGGGCTTCTCGATCTACGAGCTCGAGATCTACGGCACGCCGAGCGGCGCGGAGCCGGCGCCAGAGCCCGTGACGCGCGGCGCCGGATACTGGACGTCGGAGTTCCGGCAGGTCAGGAACCCCGACCACACGACCGACGAGCTGCTGTGCCTCCTGTCGAGCACGCGCGCGCAGAGCGACGTGTTCGACGAGGTGGTCGACCTGAGCACGCCGGACGACGCCGTGCAGGTGCTGTGGCCGCGCCACCACGACGAGCGGGTCGATGCGTTCGACCGGCAGATGCTGAGTGTGTGGCTCAACGTCAACGCGGGCTCGGTCGCCCTGGAGGACAGGGTTCGCGGGGGCGGCACGGTCGGCGATCTGCTGGTTGCCGCAGAGACCGCGCGGCTTGACGAGGACTCGACGTGGCGGGAGCTCCGGGGATACAAGAAGACGCTGGAGGCGGTGAACACCCGGCACTGACCGACGCTCGGCCGGGGTCGGGTTGCGCTCGTCGAGGCGTGGTCCGGCCCCCGCCGTCCGTCCATGGGGAGCGCGACGGGGCCGTCGTGATTTCGCTTGCGGGAGATATGCCCGCAATCGTCCGGTCCCGGTGCCTAGACTCGGGCGATGAGTCTTCTTGCCGCGGAGCATGCGCTCCAAGCCGCCCAGCGGGCCGGCGACGTCAACGCACTGGAGGCGTTGCTGCACCCTCGGTGCGTCGGCACCGGCCCGGACGGGTCCGTGTTCTCCAAGGACGACGACCTGGAGAGCTACCGCTCGGGTTCACTGCGGGTCACCCGCCTGGAGGAGGAGTCGCTGGACGTCCGGGAGGACGCCGTGAGCGGGGTGACCCGGCTGGTCGCCGCGGTGGAGGCGATCCAGGGCGGCACCGCGGTCTCCGCACGGCTGATCTACACGCGTCTCTGGCTGCGTTCGGACGAGGGTTGGCAGGTGCTGGCTGCCACGCTCGCGCCGGCCGCCGAGCCCGCCTGACCGGACCGGACGGGGTCAATCGGTTGTCACGTCAGCGGCCGAGACAGCCAGCGTTCCCAAGCCATTCGCCGTACGGACCCCATGCTTGAACGTCACCTGGACTACCCCTTTGGTCTCGACGAGTTCGATATCTGCTTCGATCCAGAACTCAAGGGGGAAACTCGACGCTGGGGTGATATCCAGCGTGGTGAGAACAGGAACCTTGTCGATGATGCGATGATCCTCGCCGCTGGCATCGCGGACGGATGCCTCGATGAATCCGGGAAAGTTGTCTGACTCCCACCTGACGGCGGTAGCCCGCACTCTTGCCATCGGGACAGCCTATGGTGGCGCGTGGTTTTGGTGCGTCGCCCCGCGACCTCTCGCCACCTGCGATGTCTTCACGGCAGCAGGCTGTTGAACACCTGGCGTGCCAAACCTGCGGGTTCCTGCCCCTCGACGTGCAGGCGTAGGCCGCCCGGCAGGTGCGCCACATGATGCGAGTAGGCCTCGTGCTCCGCGCGGAGGAACTCTGGATCCTTACTCACCCCGCGTCCGGAATCTGCGCGCGCTCGAGCGAGTGAGGCGTCGAAGTCCGCTGTCAGCACGACGTGGAAAACGTCGTTGCCCTCGGGCACCTGGTCAAGGACCTGTTGCACCTCGGTCGGGTTGGACGTGCCTTCGTCGACCACGATGTCGATGTCAGTCGTCAGCCAGGCACCGACCAGCTGTGCATGGATCCCATGAGCCCAGTCCCAGTCCGGAAGAGTCGGCAGCGCCATCTCCGCGACGGTGTCGAGGTCGGTGAGCGCCACCGAGAAGCCCTCCAGCCGTAGCAGCCGGACCAGTTCGACAGCCAGTGTGCTCTTCCCGGACGCGATCGGGCCGCTGATCATGACCAGCCGCGAACGCGCACGGCGCTGGACCTTGTCGGTCACCTCCTGACCGTGTTCTCGAACGGCTCCGCCAACAGCACTACCCGATCGCTCTCGACGTCGAACCCGAGCAGGGGATGGTGCCCGTCGCCGCCTTCGGAGCTGATCAGCACTGGTTTCGCCACTTGCCGTCCGATCGCGGATAGGAACTCGCAGAACAGGTCGAGGCGGTCCTGCCCCTGGAGTTCCCACAGGTCGACGTCAAAATCGATCTCGTCCGCCGAGTGGAAGCGGAAGATCGCCAATGCGTCGGCGGCGAGCCCAGACCTGTAGGTCTGGGCTCGCGTCGTCCGATGCACGCGACAGAACGGTTTCCGCCCGTGGCACCGGTACTACCGCTTGCCCGTCGAAGTACTGGTGCTTCCAACCGCGCTCGGCGATGAGCTCGAGGACGGCCTGCCAGTCCTGGACCGACGCCCCGGGAACGAGCAAGTCCGGCAACCTACCCATCAGATCGGGGTCGAAGAACGGTTTGACTTCGTCCCACAGCAGGTCAGCCACTCGCAGATCTTGCCTCTGCGCCGGAGTTCCTCGCCAGCCAATTCACGCGACAGAGGCACTGGTTGTTAGACGTTGAAGCGGAACTCCACCACGTCGCCGTCCTGCATGACGTAGTCCTTGCCCTCGATGCGGGCCTTGCCCGCCGCCTTCGCCGCGGCGACCGAGCCGGTCTCGACGAGGTCGTCGAACGAGATGACCTCGGCCTTGATGAAGCCGCGCTCGAAGTCGGTGTGGATCACGCCGGCGGCCTGCGGTGCCGTCCAGCCGCGGTGGATGGTCCAGGCGCGCGACTCCTTGGGGCCCGCGGTGAGGTAGGTCTGCAGGCCGAGCGTGTCGAAGCCGACGCGGGCGAGCTGGTCCAGGCCGGACTCCTCCTGGCCTGTCTCCGCGAGCATCTCGGCGGCCTCGTCGGGCTCGAGCTCGACGAGCTCGGACTCGAACTTCGCGTCCAGGAAGATCGCCTGCGCGGGCGCGACGACCTTGCGCAGCGCCTCCTGGGAGGCGGTGTCGGCCAGGCCGGCGTCGTCGGTGTTGAAGACGTAGATGAACGGCTTGGCCGTCATGAGCTGGAGGCTGGCGATCTCGGCGAGGTCCAGGCCGGCGTCGGCGGCGCCCTGGTAGAGCGTCACGCCGCTGTCGAGGATCTCCTGCGCCTTCTTGGCCGCCGCGTACAGGACGGGGTCGCCGCGCTTGATCTTGACCTCCTTCTCCATCCTCGGCAGGGCCTTCTCGAGGGTCTGGAGGTCGGCCAGGATGAGCTCGGTGGAGATCGTCTCGATGTCGCCGGGGGCGTCGAGCGAGCCGTCGACCCGCACCACGTCCGGGTCGTCGAAGGCACGTGTGACCTGGCAGATCGCGTCGGCCTCGCGGATGTTCGCGAGGAACTTGTTGCCCAGGCCCTCACCCTCGGAGGCGCCCTTGACGATGCCCGCGATATCGACGAACGACACCGTCGCCGGCAGGATCCGCTGGCTCTCGAAGATCTCGGCCAGCTTGCTCAGCCGCTCGTCGGGCAGCGAGACCACGCCGACGTTGGGCTCGATCGTGGCGAACGGGTAGTTCGCCGCGAGCACCTGGTTGCGGGTCAGAGCGTTGAAGAGGGTGGACTTGCCGACGTTGGGCAGGCCGACGATGCCGATAGTGAGAGCCACGTCGCGCAAGTTTACGTGGACGGAGCGGCGCCCGCGTCGATCAGGTCCAGGTCCCGGGTCGCGTACTGGTGGTGCTGCCACTCCTCGGTGAGGATCACCCACACGCACTGGGCCGCGACGAAGGCCTCGGACTGGTCCATCCAGGGCGGCGGCTCGGCCGGGGTGCCCGCCTGCTCCGGCGAGACACCGGCCAGGTATTCCCGCACCTCGCGCAGCCGGCCCCGGCGCACCTCCAGCACCTCGTCGTACGACGGCGCCGCGGCCGGGTCGATCCCGAGGTCCGGCGCCCCGGCGGCGAACCCGGAGTGCGGCATGCCGGCCGGCCAGAACACGTCGTCCCGCCGCCCCTGCGCGCCCCAGCGCAGCCAGCCGTCCGTGCAGAACACGAGATGCCGCAGGGTCTGGGCGAACGACCACTCGTCGTCGACCGAGACGTCCACCGTGCCCGGCGGCATCGACGCGACGCGCTCGACCGTGGCCTGCCACATGCGCTCGTAGGCGTCCAGAGCCGCGCGCAGCCCCGCGATCGTACGGTCCTGGAGCAGGGCGCGCTCCGGGTACCGCTTGTTCAGCTCCGCCTCGATCAGGGGCTCGACCTCGACGCCGTTGATGCGCAGGTCGTAGATGTCTCCGTCGATGTCGGCACCGGCCAGCTCGACGCCGCGCATCCGCACGCCGTTCAGGGCGACCTCGCGGAACGAGGCGCCGCTCATGTCGGCTCGGCGCACGACGGCTCCGCGGAGGTCGGCGCCCTCGATGCCGTCGACTCGTCCTGTGATCTGATTCATGCCGGTGACGCTACGCCGAGCCTCTGACACTCGGCCGCCGGGGCGCGACCCGTGCGGGCCGCGCCCCGTACGGTCACGGGAACGACTGCACCTGCTGCAGCAGCTCCGGCAGCCGTCGGTCGTACACGCGGGCGCCGAACCGCACCGCCAGCACCAGGACCACGACGCCGTACACGACGCCGACCACCAGGGTGGCGACGCCCCACAGCACGCCGCCCAGCACCAGGGCCGCGATCCCTACCGCGAACACCGGGACCGACAGCCCGAGGGTGATCACGAAGCCGATGCCCTGCGACACCATGGTGGCCACGGCGGCGCCCTGCGGGGACTTCAGCGGGCTCTCGCCCGGCTTGGCCACCGGGTAGACGAGCCGGGCGGAGACCGCGCACGCCACGGCCGTGCTGACCAGCAGCGAGCCGAGAGCCAGCCCCAGCAGCGGCAGCGTGAGGTGCCAGGCGTCAGCCACCCAGACCGACGCGATCACGGTGGCCGCGCTGACCACGGGCCCCACGGTGAGCATCGGGATGGCCCGGCCCCACCGGTCCGCCCGGCCGTCGACACCGGAGGCGACGTGCAGCGCGAACGCCGTGTTGTCGTAGGCGATGTCGTTGGAGATGCTGAAGCCGAGGATCCAGGCCACGAACGGCCCCGTCGCGAGCAGCAGGAAGTAGTTGCCCGTGCTCTGGCCGGAGAAGTACATGATCACGGGCAGCAGCGGGACGATCGCCAGCGATCCCGAGTAGCGCGGGTCGCGCAACCAGTACGTGGCGGTCCGCGCCGTCACGGCCCAGGTGGGCGAGAACGGGACCCGGCCGAACGCACCGAGGCCCTTCGCCCGGCCACCGCCGCCGTCGCCGACGGGCGGGCGCTCCAGGGCGCGGCCCAGCGCGCGGTCCCAGACCAGCCAGCCCAGGGCGATGGTGCCGAGCGCGACGGCGAGCCGCCCCGCCAGACCGGCCCAGTCGCCGTCGTGCGCGGTGCCCGCGAGCGCCCAGGCGGCGCCGAACGGCGTCCACCCCACGAAGCCGGCCGCCTGCTCGAAGACGGGTAGGAGCTGCATGCCGGTGCTGCTCTCCGGGTCCGCCTCCATGGACACCTCGACGCCGTTGGCGAGCCAGCCGATCATCGGGCCGATCGACACCACCAGCACGAGCGCCACGAGCGTGACGACCTCGCGGTAGCGCCGGGACTCGAGCACGGGCGCCAGGAGCGTGGTGATGGCGCGGGAGCCGATGACGCAGGTCGCGACGCCGAGCGTCCCGCCGGCGAGTGCCACCAGCAGCGTGCCCGGCTCCAGCACCCAGGCGAAGGAGGTGCCGAGGACGACCAGGACGGTCGCAATGCCGGGCACGGAGACCAGGCCCGCGACGGCTAGCCCGGCCACGAGGGTGCGCCGGGGGATCGCGAACGTGGCGAACCGGTGCGGGTCCAGGGTGGCGTCGACGCCAAAGGCGAAGATCGGGATGATCCACCAGCCCAGGACGGTCAGGGCCCCGCCGAGCGTGATCGCCAGCCCGGCCCACGCCGGGTCCTGCAGCACGCCGAGGCCCACGACGGCGACGACCACCAGGCCGACGATGCTGAGGGCGTACAGCGAGGCGACGACCAGGCCGATCGTCTGCCACACGCTCTTGCGGAACGTGTTGCCCATCAGTGTCAGCTTGAGGGTCAGGAACCGCGCAACCATGAGAGCCCCTCCGAGTGCTGGCGACCGCCGACGAGGTCGACGAACCGGTCCTCCAGGCTCTGCTCCCCGCGCACCTCGTCGACGGTGCCCGCGGCGAGGACCTGCCCCGCCGCCATCACCGCGACGTGGTCGCACATGCGCTGCACCAGGTCCATCACGTGGCTGGAGACGATCACGGTGCCGCCGGCCGACACGTAGTCCTTGAGGATGTCGCGGATGTTGGCCGCGCTCACCGGGTCCACCGCCTCGAACGGCTCGTCCAGGACGAGGGTGCGCGGGGCGTGGATCATGGCGCTGCCCAGCGCGATCTTCTTGGTCATGCCCGCGGAGTAGTCGACGACGAACGTGTCGGCGTCGGCGCCGAGGTCGAACGCCTGGAGCAGGTCGTTCGTGCGCTCGACGACAGTGGCCTTGTCCATGCCGCGCAGCATCCCGGCGTACGTGAGGAGCTGGCGGCCGGTCAGGCGGTCGAAGAGGCGGACGCCGTCGGGCAGGACGCCGAGGGTGGCCTTGGCCTCGTCAGGGCGGGCCCAGAGGTCCACGCCCTGCACCCACGCGGTACCGAAGTCCGGGCGCAGCAGGCCGGTGGCCATCGAGAGCATGGTGGTCTTGCCCGCGCCGTTGGGGCCGACCAGGCCGTAGAACGAGCCGCGTGGCACGTCCAGGCTGACGCCGGAGACGGCGATCTTCTGCCCGAACCGCTTCCAGAGGCCGCGGACGCTGAGCGCTGCCGACGGGTCGTACGGGGGCGGCTCCGGGGCGCCCTGCGGGCCGGCGCTGCCCGGCGGGCCGGGGTCGACTGGGGTCGTCATGGCACCCAACCTAGCCGGGACCTCCGACGCACCGGATCCGACGCGAGGATGAGGGCGGGTGATAGTCCGTCCGTCTCCGGTTGGACAACGTCACCTGCGGTGATACGGGACCGATGTCCGGCGCATACCGGACGATCGGGGCAGCTCGGGGTGTCGGCGCACGGGACTGTCGGTGGCTCGTGGCAGCCTGTCGCCCATGGACATCGCCGCAACGATTCTGCTGGCCCTCGGCGCCCTCGTCGTCGGTGCGCTGCTGGGGTGGCTCGGGCACGCACAGCGCAGCACCTCGGCCGTGCGCGAGGCGGACCTGGAGGCCGTGCGGCTGCGCGCCCAGGTCGAGTCGGCCGAACGTCAGGTGGAGGCCGCGCGGGACCGGGCGGACGAGCAGATCGCCGACGCACGGGAGCGCGCCGCCGAGCAGATCGCGGCCGCGCGCACCGAGCAGGAGCACGCGCGGCGCCAGTTCCAGGCGCTCGCCGGCGACGCGCTGGACGCCAACAGCAAGCGGTTCCTGGAGCTGGCGGAGGAGCGGCTCAAGCGGTCGGCGTCGGCCGGGGAGCAGGCCCTCGCCCAGCGCGAGCAGGCCGTGAAGTCGCTGGTGGACCCGCTGACCAAGGCCGTCGAGCTGGTGCGCAGCGAGGTGCTCCAGGCGGAGAAGGCCCGCATCGAGGGTCAGGGCGCCCTGGTCGAGCAGATGCGCAACGTCGCCGAGGTGTCGACGGACCTGCGCAACGGCACGGCCGACCTGGTCACGGCGCTGCGCTCGTCGCAGACCCGCGGCGCGTGGGGCGAGCTGCAGCTCCGCAAGGTCGTGGAGTCCGCGGGCATGATCAACCGCGTCGACTTCACCGAGCAGGCGCAGGTCACCACGGAGGACGGCGTCCTCCGCCCGGACATGGTCATCAACCTCGCCGGCGGCAAGCGCGTCGTCGTCGACTCCAAGGTCGCGTTCCTGGGCTTCCTGGAGGCCCAGCAGTCCGACGACGCCGCGTACCGCGAGCAGCGCCTCGACGCGCACGTGCGGCACATGCGCAAGCACGTGGACGACCTGGCCGGCAAGAAGTACTGGAACCAGTTCGAGCCGGCGCCGGAGTTCGTCGTGATGTTCGTGCCCGCCGAGGCGTTCCTGTCGGCGTCCCTGGAGCGTGCCCCCGAGCTGCTGGAGTACGCGGCGCAGAAGAACGTCATCATCGCCACGCCCACCACGATGCTCGCGCTGCTGCGCACCGTCGCCTACGCCTGGCGGCAGGAGGCCCTCGCCGAGAACGCGCAGCGCGTGCTCACCGTCGGCAAGGAGCTGTACGCGCGCCTCGTCACGATGACCGGCCACGTCACCCGGACGGGACGCGCGCTGGAGTCGGCGACCAAGAGCTACAACCAGATGATCGGCTCGCTGGAGCGCAACGTGCTCACGTCGGCCCGCCGGATGGTCGAGCTCGACGTGGTCGACGAGAAGGACGGCATCGAGGAGATCCGGGGCATCGAGGAGGTGCCGCGGCCGATCACCAAGCCCGAGCTGCTGGCCGCCGAGGAGGGCGGCGTCGTCGCGATCGACCGGGCGCAGGACCAGGAGACCGACGGGATCCTGGTCCAGGCGCTGGAGGTCACCGAGCTCGCGGTGTCCGACCGGCGCGCGCTGGAGGCGGTCGAGGACGCCGCCGCCAAGAGCGAGGCAAAGGACAGCGCGGCGGGCTGAGCGCGGCGCGAGCCGGGCTAGGCGCGGGCCGGGCTGAGCGCGGCGCGGGCCGGGCTGAGCGGGACGCGGGCCGGGCTGAGCGCGGCGCGGGGAGCGCGCCCCGGCCGGATCCGGGTGGTCGGTAGAACGTCAGGTGGTCGGCCACCCGGGTTGCCGACCACCTGACGTTCTACCGACCACCCGATCTACCGACCACTTGATCCGCCGACCACCCCGCGCCCCGGCAGCAGCGCTCAGCCAGGCAGCAGCGCACCCGCGCTCAGCCGGGCACCCGCGCTCAGGCCTGCGGGAGCTCCTTGCGGGCCTCGCGGCGCGGGCGCTTGGTCTCCTCACCCGCGGCCTTGAGGCCGGCGCGCAGCTCGCGCGGCAGCGAGAACATCAGGTCCTCGGTGGCGGTCCGCACCTCGTCCACGGTGCCGAAGCCGTGCTCCGCGAGGTGCGCGATGACGTCCTGCACCAGGATCTCCGGGACCGAGGCGCCCGAGGTCACGCCGACCGTGGTGACGCCCTCCAGCCACTCGTCCTTGATCTCCGTCTTGCGGTCCACGCGGTACGACGCCGCGGCGCCCGACTGGAGCGCCACCTCGACCAGCCGCACCGAGTTGGACGAGTTCGCCGAGCCGACCACGATGACCAGGTCGCAGTCCGGCGCCAGCTTCTTCACCGCGACCTGGCGGTTCTGCGTGGCGTAGCAGATGTCATCGCTGGGCGGGTCCTGCAGCGACGGGAACTTCTCGCGCAGCCGGCGGACGGTCTCCATGGTCTCGTCCACGGAGAGCGTGGTCTGCGAGATCCACACGACCTTGTCGGGGTCGCGCACCACGACCTGGTCCACCTCGTCGGGCGAGTTGACGACCTGCACGTGCTCGGGCGCCTCGCCGGCGGTGCCCTCGACCTCCTCGTGACCGGTGTGCCCGATCAGCAGGATGTCGTAGTCGTCCTTGGCGAACCGCACGGCCTCCTTGTGCACCTTGGTGACCAGGGGGCAGGTCGCGTCGATCGTGTCGAGGCTCCGCGCCACGGCCGAGGCGCGGACGGCGGGCGACACCCCGTGCGCGGAGAACACGAGCCGGCTGCCCTCGGGCACCTCGTCGGTCTCGTTGACGAAGATGGCGCCGCGCTCGCGCAGCGTCTCGACCACGTGCTTGTTGTGCACGATCTCCTTGCGCACGTACACGGGTGCGCCATAGGTCTCCAGGGCCTTCTCGACGGCGACCACGGCGCGGTCCACTCCGGCGCAATAACCACGGGGTGCAGCCAGCAGGACGCGCTTCGTCTTGGTCCGGGCAGGGCGCTCAGGGCTCGTGACACTCACAGGATCAGTCTAGGGGCGGTGTGCGGAGGGCTTGTGTCGGTGGTGGGTGGCAGGGTTGGACACGTGACGGAACCGACCCAGCAGACCCTCCCGACCGAGCTGCCCCGCAAGGCGCTCGACACCACGCCCACCAGTCCCTGGCCGGTGCGCGTGCTCTCGGAGAAGATCAAGGGCTACATCGACAAGATGCCGCCGGTCTGGGTCGAGGGCCAGGTGGTGCAGTTCAACCTGCGGCCCGGTTCCGGCATGCAGTGGCTGACGCTCCGCGACACGGACGCCGACGCGTCCCTGCCCGTGACGATCTTCTCGCGCGTGCTGAGCACCCTGGCGCAGCCGCCGGCCGAGGGCGACCACGTGGTGGTGCACGCCAAGCCTGTCTTCTGGACCAAGCGCGGCACCCTGCAGATGCAGGCGAACGAGATCAAGGCCGTCGGCGTGGGCGAGCTGCTGGCCCGGATCGAGGCCCTGAAGAAGGTGCTCGCCGCGGAGGGCCTGTTCGACGCCTCCCGCAAGCGCAGCCTCCCGTTCCTGCCCGCCGTCGTCGGGCTGGTGTGCGGGCGCGAGTCCAAGGCGGAGCACGACGTCGTGGTCAACGCCCGCGCCCGCTGGCCCCAGGTGCGGTTCGAGATCCGCGAGGTCGCTGTGCAGGGCGTCAACGCCGTCCGCGAGGTGTCGAACGCCATCACCGAGCTCGACCAGGACCCGCGGGTCGACGTCATCGTCGTGGCGCGCGGCGGCGGCTCGGTCGAGGACCTCCTGCCGTTCAGCAACGAGTCGCTGGTGCGCACGGTGTCGCAGGTCCGCACGCCGCTGGTCAGCGCCATCGGGCACGAGACCGACGCACCGCTGCTCGACCTGGTCGCCGACTACCGCGCCTCCACCCCCACCGACGCCGCCAAGCGCATCGTGCCCGACGTCTCCGAGGAACGGCTCCGCCTGAACCAGGCCCGCTCCCGCATGCGCGGCGCTGTCGCGGCCATGCTCGACCGCGAGCAGCGCGGGCTCGACGGCGTCCGCTCGCGCCCCGTCCTCGCGACGCCGCGGACGATGCTGGAGTCGCGCGAACGCGACGTCCTCCAGGCGATCCGGCACGGCCGGCACGCCCTCGACGCGCTGCTGCTGCGGGCGAGCGGCGAGATCGGCCGGCTCGGCGCCCAGGTCAGGGCGCTGTCGCCCGCCTCGACCCTGGAGCGCGGCTACGCCGTCGTGCAGCGCGCGGACGGCCACGTGGTGCGCCGTCCCGACGACGTGACGGTCGGGGCGGGCGTGCACGTGCGCCTGGCGCAGGGCGCGCTCGACGCGGAGGTCACCGCGACTATTCCCTAGGCCGGCGCACCAGCCGGTGTGAAGGTGGCGAGATGGACGCTCAGGCACTCGGCACGGCCCTGCTGAACCACTGGCGACTGGACGCGACGGCGGTCACGGCGATCGACGGCGGCATGAACTCCAGGACGTGGCTGGTTCGTGCGGGCGACACCTCCTACGTCGCCAAGCGGGTCTCCGCGGCGGACGTGGAGCTGCTGGCCGCAGGATGCTCGGTCGCCGAGCAGCTGGGGCGCGCGGGCCTGACCACCGGCAGGCCGGTGCGCACCGTGCTCGGCGCGCTCGTCGCACCGGGCGAGCGGCTGGCGCTCCTCGAGCACGTCCCCGGCCGAGAGCTCGGCGGGACGACGGTCGAGGAGCAGCGCTGGATCGGGGCCACCCTGGCCCAGGTGCACCACGCCGGCGCCCCCGCACGACAGGAACCGGGCGCCACCGGGTTCTTCGGCTGGCTGACGGCGGACGCGCCCGGTGTGCGCGACCACCCCTGGCTCCCTCGCGCGGTGGACACGGCCCGCGAGGCGACCGACGGCCTGACCGTCACCTGGTCCGTCCTGCACACCGATCCCGCGCCCGAGGCGTTCCGGTACGACGCCGCCGCCGACGCCGTCGGCCTGATCGACTGGACGGGCGCGTGCCGCGGCCCCGTGCTGTACGACGTCGCCTCCGCCGTGATGTATCTCGGCGGGCCGGAGCGAGCGGGGGCGTTCCTGGACGCCTACGCGGCCGCGGGCCCGCTCGACGGGTCAGAGCTGCGCCACCTCGACGCGTTCCGCCGGTTCCGCTTCGCGGTACAGGGGGCGTACTTCGCCCGGCGGCTGACCGAGCGTGACCTGACCGGCGTCCGCGACCAGCGCGACAACGAGCGCGGGCTCGAGGACGCCCGGCGCGGCCTGGAAAGCCTCGCAACGCCTGCCTCAGGCGAATCGAAGTAGCGGACAGAACCTGTCCGCCTCTCCTGGAAAGGTAGCTGTCATGACCGAGAACACCGCACTCACCCCGTTCCGCATCGACATCCCCCAGGCCGATCTCGACGACCTGCTCGACCGGCTCGCCCGCACGCGGCGGCCCGTCCCCGTCCCCGGCCGCGACGACCGCGCGGACTTCAGCCGCGGCATCCCGCAGGCCTACCTCACGGAGCTCGCTGAGTACTGGCGCGACGGGTTCGACTGGCGCGCGCAGGAGGCGGCGCTCAACGCCTACGAGCAGCTCACGACCGTCGTCGACGGCCAGACGTTCCACGTCGTGCACGTGCGTTCGGCCAACCCGGACGCCACCCCGATCATCCTCAGCCACGGCTGGCCGGGCTCGTTCGTCGAGTACCAGCGCCTGATCCCGCTGCTCACCGACGAGTTCCACGTGGTGATCCCGTCGCTGCCGGGCTTCGGGTTCTCGACGCCGCTGTCGGGAACGGGCTG
Organism: Promicromonospora sp. NPDC110617; assembly: GCF_055598465.1. Taxonomy (NCBI): domain Bacteria; kingdom Bacillati; phylum Actinomycetota; class Actinomycetes; order Micrococcales; family Promicromonosporaceae; genus Promicromonospora; species Promicromonospora sp. NPDC110617. The sequence goes on along the minus strand of NZ_JBVKBM010000001.1, from coordinate 1,449,096 downwards.
GGAGGTCGCGCGGACGACCGAGGCCTACGCCGAGATCATGACGCGGCTCGGCTACGAACGGTTCGCCGCGCACGGCACCGACATCGGCGCGGGCACCACGGGCCGGCTGGCCGCGCTCTACCCCGAGCGAGTCATCGGCACCCACGTGGGCAGTGACGGCAGGTCGCTCGGGATGGTCGGCGACAAGTTCCCCTACCCCGAGGGCCTGACCGAGGACGAGATCGCGCAGATCGAGGCCGTCCGGGCCAAGGACGGCGCCGAGCGCGGCTACTTCGAGATGCAGAACCACCGCCCCGACACGATCGGCGCGGCCCTGGTCGACTCCCCCGTGGGCCAGCTCGCGTGGATCGCCGAGAAGTTCCAGACCTGGACCAACCCCGCCCGTCCGACGCCGGACGAGTCGGTCGACCGCGACCAGCTCCTGACGAACGTCAGCCTGTACTGGTTCACCCGCAGCGGCGCCTCCAGCGCGCAGTTCTACTACGAGGCCGAGCACTCGGGCCTCGACTGGATCGCCCCCTCGGGCGTGCCCGCGGCCTGGGCGGTGTTCGACACCCACCCGCTGATGCGCCGCGCGCTGGACCCGTGGAACGCCGTCAGCCACTGGAGCGAGTTCGCCGAGGGCGGGCACTTCCCCGCGATGGAGGAGCCCGAGCTGCTCGCGAACGACATCCGCGACTTCTTCCGCAACCTCGACTGAGCCGGGCCTCCTCCGCCGCTCGGCCCGCGCCGGTCGGGCTCGCCGCCCGCCCGGCCGGCGTGATCCTGGCCACACCTTCTCGATAACATAGCATTGCAGTGTTATGTTTTAGGCGTTCGAGCAGACCGTGGAGAAGAAGGAGCAGGGCGATGACCGTCAAGCTGGTGCACCCCGAAGGTGTCAACCGCGTCGACGTCCACCACCAGGTGGCCGACACGCAGGGTTCGCGCACCATCTACCTCGCCGGCCAGGTGTCGTGGGACACCGAGGGCAATCTCGTGGGCCGGGACGACGTGGCCGCGCAGGCCGAGAAGGCCTACCTGAACATCGCCGCCGCGCTCGACGCGGTCGGGGCGACGGCGGCCGACCTGGCCAAGGTCACCGTCTACATCGTCGACCTCGACGCCGAGAAGGCCGAGCAGTTCGTCGTCGGGCGCGAGCGGGCTGCCGCGACGCTGGGCGTCGAGCTCCAGCAACCCAGCACGTGGATCGGCGTCACCGCGCTGGCCGCGCCCGGCTACGTGGTCGAGGTCGACGCCATCGCCGTGCTGCCCTGAACCGTCCGGCCCCGAGGCGCCCCGCCCCGAGGCGGCCGCAGCGCGACCCAGCCGGCCTCGACCGAGCGCCGGCACACCGCGGGATCGTCGCCGGCCGCGACGATCACCGCGGTGAGCAGGGGAACCCCCGAGGCGAGCGTGCGCCGGGAGGCGACCCGGCTCACGACCAGCGACACGATCCCGTGGCTCACGGTCCACACCTCGGTGGCGAGCCGCTCGGGGTCGGCGTCCTCGGCGATGCGCCCCGCGTCCCGACACCGCCCCGCGGCGCGCACGAGGTAGCCGAGGGTCGCCTCGGCGGCCGCGACGTCCTCGAGCTCGACGGTCGCGTCGAACATGACCCGGTAGAGGTCGGGGAACTCGAGCGCGTTGACGACGTAGGCCGCCACCCCCGCCACGAGGTCCTCGACGGGGTCCTCCGGCACGACGAGCGCCTCGAACCGCGCCGCCAGCCGCGTGAAGCCCTCCTGGCGCAGCGCGCGCCACACGCCGTCCATCCCGCCGAAGTAGGTGTAGACCGCCATCGTCGAGACCCCGGTCCCGTCGACGAGCGACCGCAGCGTGATCGGTTCGCGCTCGCGCAGCATCCGCGCCGCACGCTCCAGGAGCTGCGTGCGCACCGCCGGGTCCTTCTGCCTCGCCATGCGGGAATCCTATGACATGGCGCTGCCATGTAAAGGACGCGCCGCGCCCCTAGCCCCGGCGGGCCACGAACACCCATTCCAGGCCCGGCCGGTCGGGCGCGTCCAGCACCTCCTCGACCGTGAACCCGGCGGCGGCCAGCGACGCCTCCACCTCGTCGCGCCCCCGGAACCGCAGGGTCGAGACCGAGGTGACCACGTCGCCGTCGGGCAACAGGCCGGGCGGGAAGCGGTAGGTGTGCTGGAAGGTGACCAGCGGGAGCGCGACCTCCAGCAGCTCGGTCCAGGTCTCGACCTCGCCGACGCCGGGGATCGTGCGGCGGGCCGACCCGTTCTCACGCGTCCAGCCGAGCCAGGCCTGGCGCGCGGGGACCCGGGTCTCGAAGACGAGGACGCCGCCGGGCCGGAGCGCGTCGTGGACCGCCGCGAGCGCCCGCGCCCAGTCGTCGTCGCCGGTGAAGACCTGCGCCACGTTGCCGGTCATCGTCGCGAGGTCGGCCGCGAGGCCCAGCCCGGCGACGGCGTCGGCCCCGCCCTCGACCCAGGTGACGTCCTCGGCGCCGGGCTTGCGGCGGGCCACCTCCAGGGATGCGGCGGCGGGGTCGACGCCGGTGACGGCGAGGCCGCGCGCGGCCAGGAGCAGGGCGAGCACGCCGGTGCCGCAGCCGACGTCGACCACGCTGCGGGCGCCCAGCCGCTCGGCGAGGCCGGCGTACAGGTCGAGGTCGCTGCGGTCGTCGTCGAAGGCGTCGTAGAGGCGCGCGAGGCGGGGATCCACGAAGATCGGGTCGGGTGTGGTCATGGCAACATGTTCGCCCGCCGTCGAACCCGTCCCAAGCACATTTCGTCGGTTACGGTCGGGAAGGCACGAGACCTGCACTACCCGGGAGAGCACGATGACAGGCGATGTGGACACGCTCGATGACGCCGCGGAGGTCTTCGCGTCGGCCCGCCGCCGGCTGTTCGGCATCGCCTACCGCATGCTCGGCTCCGCCGCGGAGGCCGAGGACGTGGTGCAGGAGACCTGGGTGCGGTGGCAGACGACGGACCGGTCGGTCGTCGTCAACCCGCAGGCGTTCCTGACGACGGCGGCGACCCGGCTGGCGATCAACGTGCTGCAGAGCGCGCGGTCGCGCCGCGAGACGTACGTCGGTCCGTGGCTGCCGGAGCCGGTGGACACGAGCGCGGACCCGACGCTGGGCGCGGAACGCGCCGAGGCCCTGGACGTCGCGGTGCTGGTGCTGCTGGAGAAGCTCTCCCCCACGGAGCGCGCCGCGTACGTGCTGCGTGAGGCGTTCGACTACGGGTACCCGGAGATCGCCCAGATCGTGGGCGTCTCCCCCACCGCCACCCGCCAGCTCGTGAGCCGGGCCCGCAAGCACCTCGCCTCGGAGCGCACGAACGCGGTGAGCGACACGGCCCGCCGTGAGCTGCTCACGGCGTTCCTCGCCGCGGCCCGGGTGGGCGACGTCGCCCGGCTGGAGCGGCTGTTCGCCGAGGACGTCGTGACGCGCGCGGACAGCAACGGCCGGGCCAAGCACGTCGCCCGGGTCGCGGTCCAGGGCCGGACCAAGGTGGCCCGGGTCCTGTCGTCGTTCGCGGAGGAGTTCTGGGCGGGCATCACCACGCGTCCGATCGAGGTCAACGGTGCCGAGGGCTTCGCGATGGAGCGGGACGGCGCGCTGGTCGGCGTCCTGTCCGTCGTGGTGTCCGACGCGGGCGTGCACGAGCTGATGTGGCAGATGAACCCCGACAAGATGGCGCCGCTCCGGCGGGCCTGGGCGGACCAGGCCGCGCCGGAGGCGGGCACCGGGGAGGCTACGCCTGAGCCGCCCGCCACTGCTCGTAGCTGACCTCGCCGAGCTGGGCCTCCCCCGCGGGGACGAGCTCGGCGTCCTTGAGCTCCGCCCCGAAGTAGGTCGCGCTCGGGTCGGCGCGCACCTCGCGGGGGTCGTCCTTCGAGGCGAGGTGCTTGCGCACGATCTCGTCGAACCCGAAGGTCTCGGGGCCGGCGATCTCCATGGTCGCGCCGAGCGGCGTGCCCGCGGCGGTCCGGCCGACGAACCTGGCGACGTCCGCCGAGGCGATCGGCTGGAAGCGGACGGGCGCGATGTGGACGACGCCGTCGACGGTCGCCGTGTCGGCGATCGAGGCGAGGAACTCGAAGAACTGCGTGGACCGGACGATCGACCAGCCCGAGCCGGAGGCCTTGACCAGGTCCTCCTGCACGATCTTGGCGCGCATGTAGCCCGAGTCGATGCCGTCGGCGCCCACGATCGAGAGGATCACGTGGTGCTGCACGCCGGCCTTCTTCTCCGCCTCGAGCAGGTTGGTCGTCGAGGTGCGGAAGAAGTTGGTGACGTCCTCCTCGGCGAACGACGGCGAGTTGCTGAGGTCGATCACCACCTGCGCGCCCTCGAGCACCTCGTCAAGACCTTCACCGGTCAGGGTGTTCACGCCGGTCTGGGGCGCCGCGGCGACCGCCTCGTGCCCGTGCGCCTCCAGATTCTTCACGACCTGGCTGCCGACGAGGCCCGTGCCGCCGATGACCACGATCTTCATGGTGTGCTCCTTGGTTGGCGATGTTCGCGGACGGGCCGGGACGGCCCGTCACGTGTTCGACCGGGAGCACCCCGGATCTGTGACAGGCGCCGCTCAGCGCTCCCGCTCGACCCGCCGTTCGTCCCAGACCGGCTCCGGGGTCTCGCGCACGATGCCGTCGGAGCCGAAGACCAGGTACCGGTCGAACGACCGCGCGAACCAGCGGTCGTGGGTCACGGCCAGCACCGTGCCGTCGAAGGACTCCAGGCCCTCCTGCAGCGCCTCGGCCGACTCCAGGTCGAGGTTGTCGGTGGGCTCGTCGAGCAGCAGCGCCGTCGAGCCCGCGAGCTCCAGCAGGAGGATCTGGAACCGGGCCTGCTGACCGCCTGACAGCCGGTCGAACGGCCGCTCGGCCGCCACCGTGAGCTCGTAGCGCCGCAGCCGTGCCATCGCCTTGCCCTTGTCCTGCGCGTGGTCCTCCCACAGGATGTCGAGCAGCGCCCGGCCGAACAGTTCGGGGTGCGCGTGCGTCTGCGCGAAGTGGCCGGCCACCACGCGCGCCCCGAGCTTCCACGAGCCCGTGTGCGCCACATCGCCGCCCGCGAGCAGCCGCAGGAAGTGGGACTTGCCCGACCCGTTGGAGCCCAGCACCGCGACCCGCTCGCCGTAGAAGATCTCCAGGTCGAACGGCTTCATGAGCCCCGTGAGCTCCAGCCCCTCGCAGGTCACGGCCCGCAGGCCCGTGCGCCCGCCGCGCAGGTGCATCGTGATGTCCTGCTCGCGCGGCGGCTCGGGCGGCGGGCCGACCTCCTCGAACTTCTTGAGCCGGGTCTGCGCCGCCCGGTAGCGCGAGGCCATGTCGGGGCTGCTCGCGGCCTGGTTGCGCAGGGTCAGCACGAGCTTCTTGAGCTGCGCGTGCTTCTCGTCCCAGCGCCGGCGCAGCTCCTCGAACCGCGCGAACCGCTCGCGCCGGGCCTCGTGGAACGTCGCGAAGCCGCCACCGTGCACCCAGGCGTCGGCCCCCGCCGGGCCGGGCTCCAGCGACACGATGCGGTCGGCCACCGTCGAGAGCAGCTCCCGGTCGTGCGACACGAACAGGACGGTCTTGCGGGTGGCCTTGAGCTGCTCCTCCAGCCACCGCTTGCCCGGCACGTCCAGGTAGTTGTCCGGCTCGTCGAGCAGCAGCACCTCGTCGGTGCCGCGCAGGAGCGCCTCCAGCACGAGCCGCTTCTGCTCGCCGCCCGACATGGTCCGCACCTCGCGGAACTGTGCGCGGTCGTACGGCACGCCGAGCGCGGCCATGGTGCACACGTCCCAGAGCGTCTCGGCCTCGTAGCCGCGCACCTCGGCCCAGTCCGACAGGGCCTGCGCGTACGCCATCTGGGCGTCCTCGTCGTCGACGGTGAGCATCGCGTGCTCGGCCTCGTCGACCGCGCGGGCCGCCTGCTGCAGGCGCGCGTCCGAGACGGAGACGAGCAGGTCGCGCACCGTGGTCTCGTCGCGCACCGAGCCCACGAACTGGCGCATCACGCCGAGCCCGCCGCTGACCACCACGGAGCCACCGTGCGGCTCCAGCTCGCCGGTGATGAGGCGCAGGAGCGTCGTCTTGCCCGCACCGTTGGGGCCGACGATCGCCGTCGCGCTGCCCTCGCCCACGCGGAACGAGACGTCCCCCAGGAGGGTCCGGCCGTCCGGCAGGTGGTACTCGGCGTGCGCGACTTCTAGATGGCCCATGGGTCACCATGGTCCGATGCCGGACCGGCCGGGACCAAACTGATTCTGCGCCGCCGGCCGGGGTCGCCTGTCGAACCTGTGGACAGCGGACCCCGGATGTCGGCGGTGTGCTGTTGACTGTTCCCCGTGAGTACAGATGCTGTGACCGGTACCGATCCCACGAAGGACGCGCCCGACGTCGCCTCCCTCAGCTACGAGCAGGCGCGCGACGAGCTCGTGCAGGTCGTCGGCCGGCTGGAGGCCGGCGGCGAGCCGCTGGAGGCGTCCCTCGCGCTCTGGGAGCGTGGTGAGGCCCTGGCCGCTCGCTGCCAGGAGTGGCTCGACGGCGCCCGCGAGCGCCTCGCCGCCGCGCAGAACGCGTCGACGGCGGCGGCCGACTCGCCGGAGGACGTCGAGTGAGCGCGCACGTCCTCGCCGTGGGCGAGGCCCTGGTGGACGAGGTGCGCCGGCCCGACGGCTCCTCGGCCGAGCATCCCGGCGGCAGCATCGCCAACGTGGCCCTCACGCTGGGTCGCCTGGGCCGGGAGGTCCGGCTCGCGACGTGGCTCGGAGCCGACGCGCGGGGCGACCTCGTGCGCGGCTGGCTCGCGGAGTCCCAGGTGGGCCTCGTCGAGGGCAGCGACGGCGCGGAGCGCACCAGCGTCGCGGTGGCCACGCTGGACGACGCCGGTTCGGCCAGCTACGACTTCGACCTCACCTGGCAGGTCCCCGCGGGCGCGCTGCCGGACGCCGCGGCGGGCGACGCGCTCGCCGTCCACACCGGCTCGATCGCGGCGATGCTCGAACCGGGCGCCGCGCAGGTGCGGCAGGTGCTCGAGGCCGCGCGGGCCACGTCGACCACGACCTACGACCCGAACGCCCGGCCCGCGATCATGGGCCCGGCCGACGAGGTGCGCCCTCGGGTCGAGGCGCTCGTGCAGCTCTCGGACGTGGTCAAGGTGAGCGACGAGGACCTGGCCTGGCTCTACCCGGGCACCGACCCGGTGGCCGTGGCCCGCGACTGGCAGCGCGGCACGCCCGCACTGGTGGTCGTCACCTTCGGTGGCAAGGGCGCGGTGGCCGTGTCCGACGCCGGGGAGGTCGAGGCCGTGGCGCCGAGCGTCGAGGTGGTCGACACCGTGGGCGCCGGCGACTCGTTCATGGGCGCCCTGATCGACGGCCTCTGGGAGCACGACCTGCTGGGCGCCGCCCGGCGGGACGCGCTGAACGCCGTCGCCACGGCCACGGTGCGGCGGCTGCTGGACCGCTGCGTCGCCGTCGCCGCCATCACCGTTTCCCGGGCGGGCGCCAACCCGCCGCGTCGTCAGGAGGTCGGCCTGTGAGCACCACGATGAACCCGGATCAGCTCAGCCCCAGCGAGGCCTGGACGCGGCTGCGGGAGGGGAACGAGCGGTTCGTCGCGGACACCCCCGCGCATCCGTCGCAGAACGCGGACCGGCGGCGTGAGCTGCAGGCCGCGCAGCACCCGCACACCGTGATCTTCGGCTGCTCGGACTCCCGGGTGGCCGCGGAGATCATCTTCGACCAGGGCCTGGGCGACGTGTTCGTGGTGCGCACCGCGGGGCACGTCGTGGACACCACCGTGGTCGGGTCGATCGAGTACGGGGTCGAGGTGCTCGGCGCCTCGCTCGTGGTGGTGCTGGGGCACGACTCGTGCGGGGCGGTCGCCGCCGCCGCGCACACGCTCGCCACGGGCGAGCAGCCCCCGGGCTTCGTGCGCGCCGTCGTGGACCGCGTCATCCCGTCCATCGCGAACATCACCTCGGGCGACCCGGCCCAGGCCATGACCGCGCTGTCCGACCAGAACGTGCTGCGCCGCGAGCACGTCAAGCACACCGTCGACATGCTGCACGGCTACTCGGCCGCGCTGGCCGACGCCGTCAAGGAGGGCCGGTGCGCCGTCGTCGGGCTGGAGTACGACCTGGCCGAGGGCAGCGCGCGCATGGTGAACGTGATCGGCGAGGTCGGCGAGCGGCCCTGACCGCCGGGTGACCGAGGGCTCGGGCGGGCCGGGGTGACACGAGTCACGCGCTGGGATGCGTCACCCGCCCGAGCCTGCGGCACGATAGACCCATGACTGCTGACACCGTCGTCTCGTCGGGCTCGTCCGAGCCCGGCGACACCAACGCCGCATACCGCATCGAGCACGACACCATGGGCGAGGTCCGCGTCCCCGCGAACGCCCTGTACCGAGCGCAGACGCAGCGTGCCGTCGAGAACTTCCCGATCTCCGGCACCCCGCTGGAGCGGGGCCACATCGAGGCCCTCGCCCGCGTGAAGAAGGCCGCCGCGACCGCGAACGCGGAGCTCGGGGTGCTCGACCAGGACATCGCCGACGCCATCGTCGCCGCGGCCGACGAGGTCGCCTCCGGCAAGCACGACGGCCACTTCCCGGTCGACGTCTACCAGACCGGCTCGGGCACGTCGTCGAACATGAACACCAACGAGGTGCTCGCGACGCTCGCCACGGCTTCGCTCGGCAAGGACGTGCACCCGAACGACCACGTCAACGCGTCGCAGTCCTCGAACGACGTGTTCCCCACCTCGGTGCACGTCGCCGCGACGTCGGGTGTGGTCAACGACCTGATCCCCGCGCTCACGCACCTGGCCGACGCGCTGCAGGCAAAGTCCGACGAGTACGCCACCGTCGTGAAGTCGGGCCGCACGCACCTGATGGACGCCACCCCGGTCACCCTCGGCCAGGAGTTCGGCGGGTACGCCGCCGCGATCCGCTACGGCGTCGAGCGCCTGCAGTCCGCGCTGCCGCGCGCCGCCGAGGTCCCGCTGGGCGGCACCGCCGTGGGCACCGGCATCAACACCCCCGCCGGGTTCCCGCAGCGGGTCATCGCGCTGCTCGCGCAGGACACGGGCCTGCCGCTGACCGAGGCGCGCGACCACTTCGAGGCGCAGTCGGCCCGCGACGGCCTGGTCGAGCTGTCGGGCGCGCTGCGCACCATCGCGGTCTCCGTGACCAAGATCTGCAACGACCTGCGCTGGATGGGCTCCGGCCCCAACACCGGCCTGGGCGAGATCGCGCTGCCCGACCTGCAGCCGGGCTCCTCGATCATGCCGGGCAAGGTCAACCCCGTCATCCCCGAGGCCGTGCTCATGGTGTGCGCGCGCGTCATCGGCAACGACGCCACCGTGGCGTGGGCCGGCGCGAGCGGCTCCTTCGAGCTGAACGTGCAGATCCCGGTGATCGCGCAGGGCGTGCTGGAGTCCATCCGCCTGCTGTCGAACGCGTCGCGCGTGCTGGCGGACAAGACGATCGTGGGCATCACCGCCAACGTCGAGCGCGCCCGCGCGCTGGCCGAGTCGTCGCCGTCGATCGTCACGCCGCTCAACCGCGCGATCGGCTACGAGGCCGCCGCCAAGGTGGCCAAGCACGCGGTCAAGGAGGGCATCACGGTGCGTCAGGCCGTGCTCGACCTCGGCTTCGTCGAGCGCGGCGAGGTCACCGAGGAGCAGCTCGACACGGCCCTCGACGTCCTGTCGATGACGCGTCCGCCGCAGGCCTGAGCCACCCGGTACGCACACGAGGGCCGCTTCCAGGACGGAAGCGGCCCTCGTGTGTGCGGCGGGGTAGGTCAGGCGACCGGGGTGCCCTCGGCAGCCGGGATCGCGGCGGCCTCGGCCTCCGCGGCCTCCTTGGTGTTCGCGATGATGACGGCGGCGGCGACCGCGGCACCGACGGTCGCGACGGCCGCGACCGAGGCCGCGATGGCGACCTGCGTGGCGACGGTGGCGACGCCCCACTCGCTGCCGGCGATCTCCTCGGCGCGGTCCTGGGCGGCCTTGCGCTGCTCCTTGCCGACCAGGCCGGAGATCAGGCCGGAGCCGTGCAGCAGGGAGATGAGGGTGGCGGTGCGCTCGTCGGGCTCCGCGCCCTCGACGAGGACCTTGGTGAGGTTCGCGCGCAGGGCGGTCTCGTGGGTCGAGTCGGGGGCCGGCCAGCGGGTGACGGGGAGCATGCGGAAGAGCTTGGTCTCCTCCTTCTCCAGGATGCCCCGCTCGACGAGCGCGGCCAGGAGGTTCTCCTCGGCGTCCTTGGAGATCGCCTCGACGACCTTGCGCGCGGGGGCGTCGGGCGTGGCGAGCACGGCCTGCAGCGCGGCGTCCAGGGCGACGTGGCCCACGGGGCTGTTGTCGGTCACGATGATCGTGGCGTCACCGGCCTTCTCGCGCTCCTCCTTGGTGGCGCCGGCCTCGGGCGCGCCCCGCAGCAGGGTCTTGCGCGCGTCGGAGAGGTCGGCCAGGAGCGCACCGGCGAGGCGAACACCCAGGTTGTCGACGTTGGCGGTCTTGCCCGTCTCGTCGTCGACGGCGAGCAGCAGGAAGTCTTCGGCAATCAGCATGGGGCAGATGCTATATCCGACAAGCGAGACACGCCCCGATTGAACCAGTGGCCGAGAACGTCACCCCGACCTATGACTATGGTTAGCCTTACCTAAGGTGCTATCCTCGGGATGCACGCAGCGGGAGGCAGGCAAGCCGGACATGCGGGGCTGGGGGGTTCCGTCCGGCCTGCCCGCCTCCCCAGTGCCAGAAGTTCCGAAGGTGCCAGAAGCCCAGGTCGTTTGCGGCGACCTGGGCTTCTGGTTTTCCGGAGAGAGTGCCCGCGAGGGCGTCAGACCTCCAGCCGCTCCAGCATGTCGGTCACCAGCGCCGCCACCGGCGAGCGCTCCGACCGGGTCAGGGTCACGTGCGCGAACAGCGGGTGCCCCTTGAGCGCCTCGATCACGGCCGCGACGCCGTCGTGCCGCCCGACCCGCAGGTTGTCGCGCTGCGCGACGTCGTGGGTGAGCACCACGCGCGAGCTCTGGCCGATGCGCGACAGCACCGTGAGCAGCACGTTCCGCTCCAGGGACTGCGCCTCGTCCACGATCACGAACGAGTCGTGCAGCGAGCGCCCGCGGATGTGCGTGAGCGGCAGCACCTCGAGCATGTCGCGGGCGATGACCTCCTCGACGACGTCGGGCGAGACCAGCGCCCCGAGCGTGTCGTAGACGGCCTGCGACCACGGGTTCATCTTCTCGGACTCGGAACCGGGCAGGTAGCCCAGCTCCTGCCCGCCCACCGCGTACAGCGGCCGGAAGACGAGCACCTTGCGGTGCTGCTGCCGCTCCAGCACGGACTCCAGGCCGGCGCACAGGGCGAGCGCCGACTTGCCCGTACCGGCCCGGCCGCCGAGGGAGACGATCCCGATCTCCTCGTCGAGCAGCAGGTCGATGGCGACGCGCTGCTCGGCCGAGCGACCGTGCACGCCGAACACCTCCTGGTCGCCCCGAACCAGCCGCACCTTCTTGTCCGGCGTCACCCGGCCGAGCGCGGAGCCGCCCGGCGAGTGCACCACCATGCCCGTGTGCACCAGCAGCGGCGCGGCCGCCTCGACCGTCGCGGGGTCCAGGCTCGCGATCTCGACGGACTCGTTCTCCCAGAGGGAGCCCATCTGCTCGTCCGAGAGGTCGATCTCGCGCATCCCGGTCCAGCCGGAGTCCACGGCCAGCTCGGCCCGGTACTCCTCGGCCTGCAGGCCCACGGCGGACGCCTTGACCCGCATGGGCAGGTCCTTGGAGACGACGGTGACGCTGCTGCCCTCGGCCGCCAGGTTGGCGGCCACGGCCAGGATGCGCGTGTCGTTGTCACCCAGGCGGAAGCCGGCGGGCAGGACGGAGGGGTCGATGTGGTTGAGCTCCACCCGGAGCGTGCCACCCGTGTCCCCCACCGGGACCGGTGAGTCGAGCCGGCCGTGCTGCACCCGCAGCTCGTCCAGCATCCGCAGGGCGCTCCGGGCGAAGTACCCGAGCTCGGCGTGGTGGCGCTTGGCCTCCAGCTCCGTGACCACGACGATCGGGAGTACGACGTCGTGCTCCGCGAACCGCAACATCGCCTTCGGGTCGCTCAACAGCACTGACGTGTCGATGACGAAGGTCCTGCGTTCGTCACCTGCCGCGCCGGCAGCGGCGTCGGCACTCTGGTCGGACGGACGGGTGGTGTGTGCGGAATGGCTCACTGCGGTTCTCCCTCCGGCGCCGAAACGCCGTGACAGCCTCGTCGCTACCTGGCGGGTACCGCCTGCCGGCGGAACCGACCCGGTCGAACCGGGGCTGGTGGATGGGCCGAGCGACCGACTCGGTGCGCCGCGTCGTGGCGCAGAGCCGGGGCCGGCCCTTCTCCACGGAGCGAGCACTCCATAGGTTGGCCTCCCGAAGGGGCGACTGGGTGCCGTCCCTGAGGTGGAAACTACGCGCCCTGCCATCCCGTGACCAGACCCACGCCCCGGCGGGTCGCAAGTTGTCACGAACTGTTCACATGGTGGCAATAGCTTGATTTTTACTCCAAGAAAGAGCAAAACTCGCAGGGAGGCACGCCCAGACGGCAGGATGGTCGCATGGCTTCCTTCGCCGTCCTGCTCCGGGCCGTGAACATCGGACCCGGCCTGCGCGTGTCGTCAGCGGACCTGCGCGGAGCCGCCGAGGACGCGGGTCTCGCCGACGTCCGCACCCTGCTGAACAGCGGCAATCTCGTGGTCACGCCCGGGACCTCCGGGGCCGGCAGCGCCGCCGACGTCGCCCGGCTGGTCGAGGAGCGACTGACCGAGCGCGTGGGCCAGGACGTGGCCGCCGTCGGGCTGAGCGCGGAGCGGCTGGAGACCATCGCCTCGGCCAACCCGTTCCCGGCCGCCGCCCGGGACGACCCGTCCCACCTGCAGGTGCACGTGCCGTTCGGCGAGCTCGACGAGGCGGGCATCGCCAAGCTCGACCTGGCCAGCCCCGGCCGGGAGATGCTCGCGACGGCCGCGGGCGTGCTGTACGTGCACTACGTGGACGGGATCGGCCGGTCCAAGCTCACGCCGAAGGTCATCGACCGGGCCGTCGGCGCGCCGACCACGGCCCGCAACTGGAACACGATCACCAAGCTGCGCGCCGCCTGCGCCGGGCTGGCCTCCAGGTAGTCCTCGGCCCGCGCCCGGTAGGGTGGAGTCCAGGGAGTGCCGGGAAGTCTGGTCGGCGTGGACCGGGTCGACCGGTCCGTGTCAGCCGACCCCGTACCCGAGAGGACGACCGTTGACCGGTTCCGCCCCCGCACCCATCCGAGCCCAGCGCCTGCGCACCTGGCTGTCCCGCGAGACGACCGGCGGCGCGCTGCTGATCGGGGCCGCGTTCCTCGCCCTGGTCTGGGCCAACTCCCCCTGGCGCGACTCCTACCAGGCGCTGTCCGACGCCGTCGTCGGCCCGGCCGCGATCGGGCCGATCCCGGTGCACCTCGACCTCTCCCTCGCCACCTGGGCGGCCGACGGGCTGCTCGCCATCTTCTTCTTCGTGGTGGGCGTGGAGCTCAAGCAGGAGTTCGTCGCCGGGAGCCTGCGCAACCCCCGGGAGGCCGGCGTCCCGATGATCGCCGCCGTGGGCGGCATGGCCGTGCCCGCGCTGATCTACGTGGCTGTCGTCCTGCTGCTCGGCGAGCCCGGTGCCCTGCACGGCTGGGCCATCCCGACCGCGACCGACATCGCGTTCGCGGTGGGTGTGCTGGCGATCTTCGGCCGGGGCCTGCCGGCGGCGATCCGGACGTTCCTGCTCACGCTGGCCGTCGTGGACGACCTGCTCGCGATCGTGGTCATCGCGATCTTCTACACCGAGGAGATCCACTGGCTGCCGCTGCTCGGCACGCTCGTCTGCGTCGCCCTGTTCGGCTGGCACGTGCGCTCGCGCCGGCCCCGGTGGTTCGTGCTGCTGCCGCTGGCCGTGGTGGCATGGGCCCTGATGCACGCGTCCGGCGTGCACGCGACGATCGCCGGCGTGCTGCTGGGGTTCACCGTCCCGGCGGTCGCGCTGCACGGCGAGGCGACGTCGCGCACCACGCAGTACGAACACCTGGTCCGGCCGTTCTCCTCCGGCTTCGCCCTGCCCGTGTTCGCGTTCTTCGCCGCGGGTGTGTCGCTCGTCGACGGCGCCGGGCCGGGCGCCGTGATCGGTCAGCCGGTCGTCCTCGCGATCGCCGCCGGCCTGGTCGTGGGCAAGCTCGTGGGGGTGCTGGGCACCACCGCGCTGGTCACCCGGATCACGCCGCTGCGCCTGCCCGACGGGATCGGCGTGCGCGACCTGCTGCCCGTGGGGCTGCTGGCCGGCATCGGGTTCACCGTGTCGCTGCTGATCAGCGAGCTGTCCTTCGGCGACTCGGAGCACACCGACGGCGCGAAGATCGCGATCCTCGGCGCGTCGGTGCTGGCGGCGATCCTGGGCGGCATCGCCCTGCGCCGGGACGCCCGGCAGGCCCGGACGACGGACATGAACCTCGACGGCCGCCCGGACGACGTCCGCGACTTCATCGGCGACGCCAAGGACCGCGAGACCCACTGACGCCCCCGCCGGTCGAGCCCTCCGCCGGTCGAGCTTGTCGAGACCTGGTGAGGTCTCGACAAGCTCGACCGGCGAGGGGTCGACCAGCGATGGGCCCTCACACCTCCAGCAGGAGCGCCTCGCCCTGGCCACCGCCACCGCACAGGCCGACGGCGGCGCGGCCACCGCCGCGGCGGGCCAGCTCGTGCGCCGCGTGCACCGCGATGCGCGCGCCGGACGCCCCCACGGGGTGCCCCAGCGCGATGCCGCCGCCGTGCACGTTGACGATGTCGAGCGGCACACCGAGCTCCTTCGCGGACACCCCGACCACCACGGCGAACGCCTCGTTGATCTCCACGAGGTCGAGGTCGGCGGCCGTCCAGCCCTCGCGCTCCAGGGCCTGGCCGATCGCCCGGGCCGGCTGGGAGTGCAGCGAGTTGTCCGGCCCGGCCACCTGACCGTGCGAGCGGACCGTCGCCAGCACGGGTACGCCGGCCGCCTCGGCCCGGGCGCGCGTGGTGAGCACGAGCGCGGCGGCGCCGTCGGAGATCTGCGACGAGTTGCCCGCCGTCAGCGTCCCGTCGCTCTTGAATGCAGGGCGCAGTCTGGCGAGCGACTCCGGGGTCGTGTCGGGACGCACGCCCTCGTCGGTGCGGACCTCGACCGGCTCACCGCGGCGCTGCGGCACCGAGACCGGCGCCAGCTCCGCCTCGAAGAGGCCGTCCTTGGTCGCGGCGGCGGCCCGCTGGTGCGAGGCGGCCGCGATCGCGTCCTGCTCCTCGCGCGAGACGAACACGTCGCCGGCGTTGTGCTCCTCGGTCGAGATGCCCATCGAGACGTCGTCGAACGCGTCGGTCAGGGCGTCGTGCGCCACGGAGTCGGTCAGCTCGGCCGAGCCGTAGCCGAACCCGGACCGGGCACCGGCCAGGAGGTGCGGGGCGTTGGTCATCGACTCCTGCCCGCCCACCAGCACCACCGACGCCTCGCCCGTGCGCAGCAGCCGGGCGCCGTCGATGATCGACGTCAGCCCCGACAGGCAGACCTTGTTCACCGTCACGGCCTGCACCTCCCAGGGCACGCCGGCGGCCACCGCCGTCTGCCGGGCCGGGTTCTGCCCCGCGCCCGCCTGGATCACCTGGCCGAAGACCACCTTGTCGACGTCGGCCGCGAGCGCCCCCGCGCCCTCCAGCGCCTTGCGCGCCGCCACGGCGCCCAGCGCCACGGCGCTCAGCGCCGACAGCGAACCCTTCAGCCGACCCTGCGGCGTCCGCGCCGCCGAGACGATCACCACGTCGTCCGCGCTGTGTGTCGCGCCCTGACCCGTGGCGCCCGGACCGGTGCTCGTGGCACCCGTCGGGGCTGCAAATGCGTCACTCATGAGACCTCCTTTGGCCGTTCTTCCCAGCGTATCCCCCGGATTCACCGGCGAGCCCAGCAGTCGCGCGCGGGCCTCAGCCCGCGGAACCGACCAGCTCGACGGTGAGCTCCGGCTCCGTCTTCTCCACGACCTCCTCGGCCGTCACCCCCGGCGCGAGCTCGCGCAGCACCAGGCCCGACGGCGTCACGTCGAGCACCGCCAGGTCCGTGATGATCCGGTTCACCACGCCCTTGCCGGTCAGCGGCAGCGAGCACTCGCGCAGGATCTTCGGCGACCCGTCGCGCGCGACGTGCTCCATGAGCACGATCACGCGGCCCGCGCCGTGCACCAGGTCCATGGCGCCGCCCATGCCCTTGACCATCTTCCCGGGGATCATCCAGTTGGCCAGGTCCCCGGCGGCCGAGACCTGCATGCCGCCCAGGATCGCGGCGTCGATCTTGCCGCCGCGGATCATGCCGAACGACGTCGCCGAGTCGAAGATCGACGAGCCGGGCAGCAGCGTCACCGTCTCCTTGCCCGCGTTGATGAGGTCCGGGTCCACGGCGTCCTCCGTGGGGTACGGCCCCACGCCGAGGATGCCGTTCTCGGACTGCAGCACCAGGTGCCGGTCGTCCGGCACGTAGTTGGGCACGAGCGTCGGCAGCCCGATGCCCAGGTTCACGTACATGCCGTCCTGCAGCTCGCGCGCGGCGCGCGCGGCCATCTCCTGTCGGGTCAGTGCCATGGTTCAGGCTCCCTTCGTGCCCGGCGTGGCGGACGGCGTGGTGGACGGCGTCGCCGCGCCCGACGACGCCGGCTCGGTCACCGTCCGGCGCTCGATGCGCTTCTCGATGTCGGTGCCGACGTGCACCACCCGGTGCACGTAGACGCCCGGCAGGTGCACGGTGTCCGGGTCGATCTCCCCCGGTTCGACGAGCTCCTCGACCTGGGCGATGCAGATGCGCCCCGCCATCGCAGCGAGCGGCGAGAAGTTGCGCGCCGACTTGTTGAAGACGAGGTTCCCGTGCCGGTCCCCGCGCAGGGCGTGCACCAGGGCGAAGTCGGTGCTGATCGACTCCTCCAGCACGTACTCGGCGGCCGCCTGCCCCGCACCGGACGAGAACGTGCGCACCTCCTTGGGCGGGGACGCGATCGCCACGCCGCCCGCGCCGTCGTACTTGCGCGGCAGGCCGCCGTCGGCCACCTGGGTGCCCACGCCCGTGCGCGTGAAGAAGGCGGCGATGCCCGCGCCGCCGGCGCGGAGCTTCTCCGCGAGCGTGCCCTGCGGGGTGAGCTCCAGCTCCAGCTCGCCCGAGAGGAACTGCCGCTCGAACTCCTTGTTCTCCCCCACGTACGAGCTGGTCATCTTCGCGATCCGCTGGGCGTTCAGCAGCACGCCGAGCCCCCAGTCGTCGACGCCGCAGTTGTTGCTCACCACGGACAGGCCGCTGGTGCCCTGCGCCAGCAGCGCCTCGATCAGCGCGATCGGGTTGCCGCACAGGCCGAACCCGCCCACGGCCAGCGAGGCGCCGTCGGGGATGTCGGCCACCGCCTCGGCCGCGCTCGCGACCACCTTGTCGAACCCGGTGCGTGCCACAGTCATCGTTGACTCCTTCATCAGGTCAGTACCGGCAGGTCATGCCATGTGCCAGTGTCACACTCATCGCCGCCTTCCCGGGCGCGACTCAGCGCGCGCTCCAGCCACCGTCGATGGTCCACGAGGCGCCGGAGACCATCGCGGCCTCCGGGCCCGTGAGCCAGCCCACCAGGGCAGCGACCTCGTGCGGTTCCACCAGCCGCTTCACCGCCGACTCCGCGAGCATGACCCGCGCCATCACCTCGGACTCCGCGATCCCGTGCACCCGCGCCTGCTCGACAATCTGCTTCTCCACCAGCGGCGTGCGCACGTAGCCGGGGTTGACGCACACGCTGGTCACGCCGTGCTCGCCGCCCTCCAGGGCCGTCACCTTGGACAGGCCCTCCAGCCCGTGCTTGGCCGCCACGTACGCCGACTTGAACGGCGAGGCCACCAGCCCGTGCACCGACGAGATGTTGACCACCCGACCCCAGCCTCGCGCGTACATGCCGGGCAGCACCGCGCGCACCAGCAGGAACGGCGCCTCCAGCATGATCCGCTGGACCAGCCGGAAGTCGTCCGGCACGAAGTCCTGGATCGGGCTGACCCGCTGGATGCCGGCGTTGTTCACCAGCACGTCGGTGTCCAGCCGGAGGTCGTCGAGCGCCCGGGTGTCGGACAGGTCGACCACCCAGGCTTCTCCGCCCACCTCCTCGGCCAGCGCCTTGGCGCCGTCGCCGTCCACGTCCGCCACGGTCACGTGCGCGCCGCGGGCGGCGAGCTCCCGCACGCACGCGGCCCCGATACCGCTCGCCCCGCCCGTCACCAGCGCCCGGCGGCCGTCGAGCCGGTGCTCCTGGGTGTTCCCGTTCATCGTCGTTCCCTCTCCTCGGTGTTCCCGCACCCCGTCGATCCCTGCTTGCCCGGCCGGCCGAGTGCCCGGCCGGCCGGTGTGCCCGTCAGTCGTTCCCGGCGAGCGCCCGCTCCCGGGCCTGGTCCTCGGCGTCCAGGGCGTGCAGGGACGCGCCCTTGGTCTCGCGCAGCGCGACCGCCGCGACCAGGGTGATGAGGGCGGCGACCCCCATGTAGACGGCGGTGGGCCACCAGGAGCCGGTGTTCTTGAGCCAGGTGGTGGCGAGGATCGGCGCGAGCGAGCCGGCCACGATGGAGGTGACCTGGTAGCTGATCGAGACGCCGGAGTACCGCATCCGGGTCGGGAACATCTCCGCCATGATCGCCGGCTGCACCGCGTACATCAGGGCGTGGAACAGCAGCCCGGCCATGAGCACGGCGAGGATGACCCAGACGTTCTTGGTGTCCATCGCCGGGAAGGCGAACCAGCACCAGGTGGCGCCGAGCACGGCGCCCGCGATGTACAGCGGCTTGCGGCCGATGCTGTCGGCGAGCCGCCCCACGGCGAGGATCACCACGAAGTGGAAGGCGTGCGCCGCCGCGACCACACCGAGGATGCGCGTGGTGTCCATGCCGAGCGCGGTGCCGAGGTAGACGATCGAGAAGCTCACCACGAGGTAGTAGAGGATGTTCTCCGCGAACCGCAGGCCCATGCCGGTGAGCACGCCGCGCGGGTAGCGCTTGATCACCTCGAGCACGCCGTAGCCCTTGTCGCCCTCCTCGATCTCGGCCTTCGCCTCCTCGTAGATGGGGGCGTCGGAGACGCGGGTGCGCACGTAGTAGCCCACGACGATGACCACGGCCGACAGCCAAAACGCGACGCGCCAGCCCCAGGCGAGGAACGCCTCGTCGGTCAGGGTGGCCGACATCGTGTAGAGCACGACGGTCGCGAGCAGGTTGCCCGCGGGGACGCCGGCCTGCGGCCACGCCGTCCAGCGGGCCCGCTCCTCGTCCTTGCTGTGCTCGGCCACGAGCAGCACGGCGCCGCCCCACTCGCCGCCGAGCGCCACGCCCTGGACGAAGCGCAGGACCACCAGGAGCGCGGGGGCGAGGAAACCGACCTGCTGGAACGTGGGCAGGCAGCCCATGAGCACGGTCGCCACACCGATCAGCACGATCGTGAACTGCAGCGTGTACTTGCGGCCGAGCTTGTCGCCCAGGTGGCCGAAGATGACGCCGCCCAGCGGGCGGGCGAGGAAGCCGACGGCGTAGGTGACGAACGCGGCGATGATCGCGTCGTAGGCGTTGCCCGTCTCGGGCATGAGCACCTTGTTGAACACGAGCGCCGCGGCGGTCGCGTAGAGGAAAAAGTCGTACCACTCGACGACGGTGCCGGCCATCGAGGCGGCGACGATGCGCCTGATCAGCGACCGGTCGTCCGGTGCGTGGGTGCCCTGCGGTGCGGACATGCTGCTGCTCCTAGGTGTCGGCTCTGACACGGGGTGCGGCCGGCCCGCGCGATCCGCGCGGCCCGCCACCTGTGACTCGCCAGAGTGTTCCGGGGAAGCACTGTGCACAGCAATGACGAAGTCGGCAGACGGCATGTGCACGGATGCACACTTGGTAACGTCACGGCATGTCAGCCCGCAACGACCCGCCAGCCGGCCAGGTCGCCGACCAGCTCCTGGTGCTGCTCGCCGTGGCGCGCACCGGCCGGTACACGACGGCGGCGCGTGCGCTCGGCGTCAACCACACCACCGTCGCCCGCAACGTCACGGCGCTGGAGCGTGCCCTCGGCGGGCGCCTCCTGGTGCGCGGGGCCGACGGCTGGGAGCTCACGTCGCTCGGCCTGCGCGCGGCCCGGGCGGGCGAGGCCGTCTCCGACGCCGTCGGCCGGCTCGTCGGGGGCGACACCGAGGCCGACCCGGTCACCGGTGTGGTGCGCATGACCGCCACCGACGGGTTCAGCGCCTACGTCGCCTCCCCCGCCATCGCCCGGCTGCGGGGCGCGCACCCCGAGCTGTCGGTCGAGCTCGTCACGGTCACGCGCGTGGCGACGCACCACCGCTCGGGGGTCGACGTCGACGTCGTGGTCGGGGACCCGAAGGTGCAGCGGGCCAAGGCCGTGCGCCTGGGCGAGTACGTGCTGGGCATGTACGGCTCGCGGGACTACCTGGCCCGGCACGGCACGCCGACGACGGTCGAGGAGATGTCCCGGCACGGCCTGGTCTACTTCGTCGACTCCATGCTCCAGGTGAACGATCTCGACGCGCCGCGCCGCCTGGTGCCCGGCATGCCGGACGCGCTGGCCTCGACCAACGTGTTCGTGCACGTCGAGGCCACGCGCGCGGGCGCAGGGCTCGGGTTCCTGCCCTGCTTCATGGCCGACCGGCACGACGACCTGGTACGGCTCCTGCCCGACGAGGTCACGGAGCGGCTGCCCTACTGGGCGGTGATCCGCACCGAGTCCTGGCGCCGGCCGGCTGTCGCGGCCGTGGTGCAGGTGCTGGGCGACGAGATGAACCGCCAGCGTGACCGCATGCTCGGCCGGCGCCCGGAGGCCTGACGTCGCCGGACCGGAGGCGCGGCGCGCCGGGCGGCGCGGAGCTCGTCGGGGTGAGGCACGCACCGGGAGAGGCGGCCGGGTGGGCTGAACTTTGTTCACCCCGGACCCGCTCGATACGGCCGTGCCGGACAGTCCGGCAGAGCCAGAAAGACCGCGCCTGAGGCGAACAGAATTCAGCCCACCCGGCCACCCCCACAGGCGCGGTGTTCACCCCGCGGCGCTCCCCCGCGACGGCCCACGCCCACGCTCAGCCGACGCCGACGCCGACACCTACCGTCAGCCCACCGCGGCCCTCACTGCCGAGATGCCAGGCTCCGCCATGATGATCGTGTAGTGGTTCACGCCGGGCACCTCGCTCGCCGTCAGCCCGGGGAGCCGGACCGACCACTCGGCGACGGTCTCGGCCGGGTACATGCCGCCGGGCTGATCGAGCAGCCCCCGCGGGGCGCGCAGGAACGTGATCGGCAGGCCGGTCTCGGCGGCCCACGCCAGCGCGGCGGGCAGGGCGTCGCCTCGTGCGGAGTCGGCCGAGTCCGCGGCGACGGCGTCGGGCGACGTCGCCGGCCGGAGCACCGAGGTGCCGGCCGGGCCGTCCGCCGCGCCGACCGCCGGGTACTCCGCCAGGTCGTAGTCCACGTACTGCTCCACCACGGGGCTCCACCGGGCGAAGGCGGGGTGCGCCCGCCAGAACTCGCGGTACGCCTCGGCGCTGGGGAAGGTCTGGGTCAACCGCTCGATCGCGGGTCCGAGCAGGGCGCGCACCAGTTCCTCGGGGGTGGCGCCGTCCGGCACGCCCGGCGGCAGCGGGATGGGCAGGCCGCCGTCGACGAGCACGAGCCGGGCCACCAGGCCCGGGTGGCGGTGCGTCAGCACGAGCGACACGAAACCGCCCATGGAGTGCCCGACGACGACCGCGGGTCCGTCGGCGAGCGCCCCGATCACGGCCGCGACGTCGTCGGCGTGCGCGGCCATGCCGTACGGGCCGGGCAGCGTGTTGCTGCGGCCCCGGCCGCGCAGGTCGGGCGCGACGACGCGGCGTCCGGGCAGCGCGGAGACGACCGCGGGCCAGGCGCGGTGCGAGGCCGTGATGCCGTGCACCAGCACGACGGCGGGCAGGGGCGCGCCGTCCGGGCCGGCCACCGTGGGCGCCGTCGGCTCCCAGACGCCCACCCGCAGCCTGCCGCCCGCGACCGCCACGTCGTGGGTGGCGTAGGTGTGCGAGCCGGTGGCCTCCACCTGGTCGACCATGCTCATGGACGTACCTCCCCCTCGTTCCGGCCCGTGCCGGTCCCCCCGGGCGCCAGTGCGCGCTCGATGAACTTCATCGCCTGGTCGAACACCTCGGGCGGGACGGCCGACGTCGGGCCGCCGGGCTCGACGTCCGGGCCCCACAGGACCCACCGCATCCCGACGATCTCGCCGATGCCCATGAGCGCCCACGCGGCCACCTCGGGGTCGATGTCGCCGACCTCTCCCGCCGCCTGCGCCTTGGCGAGGCCGTCCCGGTAGCCCTCGACGATCCGCGTGTAGTGCAGGCGCAGCGCGCCCGGCGAGACGAACTCGGCCTGCCGCACGATCCGGTACAAAGCGGGGTGCTCGGCCGTGAACTCGAAGAAGGCGCGGAACCCCGCCCGTTCGGCCTCGATCCGGCCGGACGCCTGCGAGGACGCCGCGATCATGGCGTGCCGCACGCGCCGGTTCAGGTCCTCGACCACCTCGTCGAAGATCTCGATCTTCGAGGTGAAGTACAGGTAGAACGTGCCCTGCCCCACCCCGGCCGCCTCCGTGATCTTCACGATGGAGGCATCGTGGAAGCCGAGCTCGGCGAACACCCGCTCGGCGGCGACGAGGATGCGCGCGCGGGTGCGCTCCCCCTTGGTCATGGGCTGGGAGTTGGTGCTCACCGGGCCTCCTCGGCAGGGCGTACGTGGAGCGCCGAGCGCACCACCTTGTTCAGGGACGAGCGTGGCAGGTCGGGGACGAGGTCGAAGTGTCGGGGCACCTTGTAGCCCGCGAGCTCGCGGCGGCAGAAGGCCTCCAGGTCCTCCGCGTCGGTGAGCTGCCCGCCGCGCGGCACCACGAAGGCGTGGCCCACCTCGCCCCAGCGGTCGTCGGGCACGCCGACGACGGCGGCGTCGGCCACGGCGGGGTGCCGCCGGAGCGCCGCCTCGACCTCGGCCGGGGTCACGTTCTCGCCGCCCGTGATGAACACGTCCTTGAGCCGGTCCACCACGCGGTAGTACCCGTCGGCATCGCGTTCCACCAGGTCACCGGTGCGCAGCCAGTCGCCGGCGAACGACGCCGCGGTCGCCTCCGGCTCGCGGAAGTAGCCCGCGAACACGCTCGGGCCGCGCACCAGCAGCTCGCCGACGGCGGTGCCCGCGAGGTGCTCGCCGGTGACCGGGTCGGCCACCGCCACCTCGACGTGCGGGTACGGCACCCCGGCGGAGCCGACGCGGTCGCGCGCCACGTCGTCGGGCAGGCAGAGCACGTTGGGGCCGGCCTCGGTGAGGCCGTAGCCCTGGGTGAGCGCGACGCCGCGCCGGTGCCAGGCGCGCAGCAGCGGCTCCGGCATGGGCGCGCCGCCCACCACGGCGTGCCGCAACGAGCTCAGGTCGGCGTCCGCGAAGCCGGGATGCTCGGCCAGCAGCAGGTAGTTGGTGGGCACGCCCATCATCGTCGTGACCCGCCGGTCGGCGACCAGCCGCAGCACGCGCTCGGGCTCGAAGGTGCGCTCCAGCACCACCGTCGCGCCCGTCCACCAGGCCAGCAGCGGCTGGATGTTCCAGCCGCCCACGTGGAACTGCGGCAGCACCGAGAGCACCACGTCCGTGCTGGTCAGCTCGACCGTGCGGGACAGCGACAGGTTGTTCCAGAAGCAGTTCGCGTGGGTGAGCAGCGCGCCCCGCGAGGTGCCGCCCGTGCCGGACGTGAAGACCAGCAGCAGCGGGTCGTCGTCGCGCACCTCGCGGCCGGGGCCGCCGGCGGGCGGCGCGGCCAGGTCCGTGCGGCGCCGCGTGGGCGGCGGCACGCGGGCCTCCACGCCGTGCCGCCCCAGCGCGGTGCGCGACGGCGGCAGGGGCAGCCGTTCGAGCGCGGCGTCGGCCAGGGTGCCGCACTCCTCCTCGACGAGCACGAGCGCGGGGTCGGCCTGGTCGAGCTGCGCCGCGAGCTCGTGCGGCGACAGCCGCCACGACAGCGGCGCGAGCACCAGCCCGGCCTTGGCGCAGGCGAAGAACAGCACCACCTGGTCGGAGCTGTTGCCGGTCACGGTCGCGATCCGGTCGCCCACGCCGTACCCGGCGTCCCGCAGCCGGGCCGCGAGCGCCGTCGCCCGGGCATCGAGGGCACGGTAGGTCAGGGTGACGCCGCGGTCGTCGACGGCCACCCGGTCGGGTGTGGCCAGGGCGCGGTCGCGTGGCCACCGGCCCAGCGTGTGCAGGTCGCTCATGCCGTGGCCCCCTCCGGTGCGGGGCTCCCGGCGGGCCGACGTCGGGCGGCGAGCCGTTCGGCCGCACCCGCCAGCCCGCCCGGCAGGAAGATCACGACCAGCACGAAGCACGTGCCGAGCAGGAACATCGGCTCCGACAGCGGGATGCGGAGCACGGCCGGGAGCCCGGCCACGGCCGCCGAGTGCGCGAGCTCCGCGAGGCGCTGGTCCAGCAGCGTGTAGAGCACCGCCCCCACGACTGCGCCCCACCGCGAGCCGACCCCGCCCAGCACCACCATGACCAGGAGCGTCAGCGTGAAGTCCGCGGTCGACGTCGCCGGCGAGGCGCCGGACTGCAGCAGCAGGTACGCCATCCCGACCACGGTCGCGAGCGACGCCGCCAGGACGAACACGACGAGCTTGGTCAGGTACGGGCGGCCGCCGATGATGCGCACGCGGACCTCGTTCTCGCGCACGGCCGCGGCCATGTGCCCGGCCCGGCTGCGCTCGATCCACAGCACCACCAGGTAGACCGCCAGCAGCACGGCGAGCGCCAGCCAGTACAGGTTGCGGGTGTTGACCACGCCGACGAGGGCGTCCGGCACGCCGTCGGTCGCGAGGGCGAGGCCTTCCTCACCGCCGGTCACGTCGCCCTGGTCGCGGCGCACCAGCACGTTCCCGGCCTGGGCGAACGCGAGCGTGACCATGGCGAACGAGATGCCGGTGACGCGCAGCGAGATGGCACCCACCACGAACGCGAGGGCGACACCGCCCACGAGCACCAGCGCGGCGGCGGGCAGGAGCGGCGCGTCGGTACGGTCCAGCACGATCGCGAGGCCGTAGATGCCGGCCGCGAAGTACAGCGCGTGCCCGAAGCTCATCAGGCCCGCGACCCCGAACAGCAGGTGGTACGACAGCGCGAGCGCCGCCGTCAGCCAGCACAGGGCGAGGAGCTGGAGCGTGCCCGGCTCGTAGGTGTAGCCGGGCAGCACACCGGGGACCGGGAGCGCCAGCAGCGGCAGGCAGGCCAGGAGCACCAGGAGCGCCAGGCCGCCGAGGCGGGTGCGGGTCCTGCGGTTCATGCGGGCCTCCCCATCAGTCCGGACGGGCGCACGAGCAGCACGAGCGCCAGGAGCAGGACGACGATCAGGTCGCCGGTGTTGTTCAGGTAGAAGTTCGCGAGCTGCTGCAGCACGGCGACGACGACGGACGCCACCGCCGCCCCGGTCAGTGAGCCCATGCCGCCGATCACCGTGACGATGAACGCGAAGATCAGCAGGCTCGCGCCCAGGTGCGGCGAGACGTAGTTCAGCGACTGCGTGGCGAGCACGCCACCCAGGCCGGCCGCGGCCCCGCCGACGGCGAAGACGAGCGTGAACGCACGGCGCACGTCGATGCCGAGCGCCGTGACCATGGCCCGGTTCTCGACGCCGGCGCGGATGATCAGGCCGTACCGCGTGAACTTGAGGAACGCGACGATGCCGCCGAGCACCGCGGCCGCCGCGAGCACGTTGAGGAACGCGGTGTTCGGCACGTGCGCGCCCAGGACGTCGGTGGTCGAGGAGAGCCACTCGGTGCGCGTGACGTTGCGCGGGTTGGGCCCCCAGATCCCCTCGAACAAGGCGACCGTGGCGAGCGAGAGGCCCACGGTGACGAGCACCTGCTCGATGTGCCGGTTGTACAGGGGCCGGATGAGGCCCAGCTCCGTGGCGGTCGCCGCGGCCGCGCCGGTCAGCGCGCCCACCACGAGGCCCAGCAGCAGGCCACCCCAGGTGCCCGCGCCGACGAGGTTGCCGGCCGCCAGCCCGGCGAACGCGCCGAGCGTGAGGAACGAGCCGTGCGCGAAGTTCAGCACGCCCATCAGGCCGTAGATCAGGGACAGGCCCGAGGCGACGAGAAAGTACAGCCCGCCCAGGCCGAGACCTGTGGCCAGCAGGAGGATCAGGGTGCTCATCGGCCGGCCTCCGCCTCGCTGGTCGAGCCCGCCGAGACCCCCAGCAACCGCTGGACCAGGTCGGTGTCGTCCAGCAGCGCCCGCGCCGGGCCCGTGTGCACCACGCGTCCGGCGTCGATCACCACGACGCGCTCGGCCAGTCGCTCGACGACCTGGAGGTTCTGCTCCACGAGCAGCACGGGCACGGTCCGGGCGGCTGCGGCCAGGGTGTCGGTCACCTCGGTCACGATCCGCGGCGCGAGCCCCTTGGTGGGCTCGTCCACGAGGAGGATCCGGTTCTCGTTGAGCAGCGCCCGCGCCAGCGAGACCATCTGCTGCTGCCCGCCCGAGAGCGTGCCCGCGCGCTGCCCGGCCCGCTTGACCAGGTCCGGGAAGAGGGCGTCGACCAGCTCGCGGTGCTCCGCCGTCGTGCCGGGCCGTGCCGCCCCCGTGCCGCCGCTCCCCGCGCGGCGCTCCGCGAGCCGGAGGTTCTCCGCCACCGTCAGGCCCGCGAACACCTCGCGGTCCTCCGGCACGTACCCCACGCCGCGGCGGACGATGCGGTCCGTGCGCTCGGCGTCCACCCGGACGCCGTCGAGCAGCACCTCGCCCGACCGCTCGATCAGGCCGAGGACCGCCCGCAGCGTGGACGTCTTGCCGACGCCGTTGCGGCCCAGCACCGCGGTGACGCCGGAGGCCGGGACCTCGAACGACACGTCGTGCACCACCTCCTGGCCGGCGATGCGCGCGGACAGCCCGCGCACCTCCAGCACCGGCTTCTCCGCTGGTCGAACCTGTCGAGACCCGCTCATGCCGCGCTCCCCGCCGTCGAGCCCGCCGTCGTGCCCAGGTACGCCGACTGAACGGTCTCGTCCGCCATGACCTTCTCCGGGACGTCGCAGGTCAGGAGCTCGCCGTGGTGCATGACGGCGACGCGGTCGGCGAGGCCCAGCACCACGTCCATGTGGTGCTCCACCATGAGCACCGTGCGGCCGGAGTCGTTGATGGACCGGATCACCTCGACCAGCCCGGCGACGTCGCCCGTCGCCACACCCGCCATCGGCTCGTCCAGGAGCACGACCGACGAGTCCATGGCCAGCAGCACGGCGATCTCCAGCTTGCGCTTGTCGCCGTGGGACAGGTCGCCGGCCGCGGCGTCGGCCCGGTGGGTCAGGCCCACCGTCGCGAGGTGCTCGGCGGCCTCCCCCGACGCGGCGTCGCCGCGCCGGGGAAAGCTCAGCACCGAGAGGCTGCCGCCGAGGCGGCGCTGGGTGGCGAGCCGGACGTTCTCGACGACGGACAGCCGCGGGAACAGGCTCGACGTCTGGAACGTCCGGCCCAGTCCGGCGCGGGCCCGCACCGCGACGGACGCCGCGGTCACGTCCCGGCCCCCGAGCAGCACGCGGCCGCTCGTGGCCCGGTAGATCCCGCTGATCAGGTTGAACAGCGTGGTCTTGCCCGCGCCGTTCGGACCGATCACGCCCAGCAGCTCGCCGCGCCCCACCCGGAGGTCCACCCCGTCGAGGATGCGTGCGCCGCCGATCGTCAGCCCCAGCCCGGCCGTCTCGAGGACCGGCTCGCCACCCGTCGCCATTACTCGCTCGCCTCGGCGGGCGCGACGGACTCGCCGTCGATGACCTCGACCAGCTCCGGCGTCCAGGCGTCGCCGTCCTTGACCAGCTTGGCCTGGTACATCGGCTGGATCAGCGCGTGGTCGGAGGCGCGGACCGTGGTCTCGCCCTTGGGGCCCTCGAACGTGTAGCCCTCCAGCGCGTCGACCATCGCCTCGACGTCGCCGGCACCCTCCTCGATCGCGTGCACGATCAGCTGCGCCGCCACGAAGCCGTCCGGCGTGAACAGGTCCGGCGTGCCGCCGGCCGCCTCGACGGCGTCGAGCATCGCGGTCTCGGTCTCGGTGCCGGCCGCGCCCGGGAAGTAGTGGTTGAGGAAGCTGACCTTCTCGGCCGCGTCCCCGTAGGCGCCGTAGGTGGCCACGTCGCCGAGGCCGGTCACCACAGTGGTCCCGTCGAGCACGCCCTGCTGGTCCAGGCCCTGCCACATCGCGCCCGTCGTGGCGCCCGCCCACGCCACGAACACCATGTCGGCCTTGGCGTCGAGCACCTTCTTGGCGAAGGGCGTGAACTCGGTGGCGTCCTCGGGCACCAGCACCGAGGAGACCTCCGCGCCCTGGCCGCCCAGCACACCCTCGACCGCGGCGAGGTTGCCCTGACCGAACGCGTTGTCCTGGGCGAAGACGACGACCTTCGCACCCTTCGGGTCCACGAACGTGCCCGCCGCGGCGACGTCCTGCAGCGACTGCCGGCCGCTGCGGAACGTGTACCGGTTGATGCCGGTGAGCGTGTCCACGGCCGCGGGGCCGGAGACGTACAGGACCTTGTTCTGCTCGGCCTGCTCGGCCAGCGGCAGCGCCACGCCCGAGACGACCGTGCCGCCCAGGATCTGGTAGCCCTTGCCGATCAGGTCCTTGGCCTGCGAGACCGCCTTCTCGGGGTCGCCGGCGTCGTCGTGGTAGGTCACGTTCAGCTCGTGGCCGGCCACCGTCCCGGTGCCGTCCGTGGCGTACTCGATGCCCGCCTCGAACCCCTGCTTGTAGGCCGCGCCGTAGGCCGCGAGCGGCCCGGACTCCGAGTAGACGATGCCGACGTCGATCGGCGCCGCGTCGGCGCCGTCGTCGCCGCTGCCGCCGGTGGTCGCGCCGGTCGGCGCGCACGCTGCGAGCGCCAGGCCCGTCACCGCCGCGGCGGCGACGGCCATGAGGGACTTCCTCGTCCGCATGACTCTGCCCTTCTTCGGGTGGTCGCCGCTCGTGGGGTGCGGGCTACGTCGCCCAAACCTGAGAGGCGATTCAGGTTGCGGAGATAGTGGACGAGACGGGATCTCGTGTCAACCCATCCGCCGCCAGAAGGGGTCGGGGTGAACTATTGACAGGTGATTCAGGTCGCACCTAATGTCCGCAGATGTCCGGCTGACCCCGCGCATCGGAGCGCCTCGGGCAGCACGACCTCAACGTGGAGGTTCGCATGACACACCCGTCCCCGCGCCCGCCCGGCCGACCCGGCCGCCGTGCGCTCGTCTGGATCGCGGCCGTCGCCGTGGCGCTCGTCCCGCCCGCGGCGGCCGCCGTCGTGAGCACGGCCGCCGCCGCCCAGCCCGGCGCGCCCGCCGCCGTCGAACAGGTCGCCGCGGCCGGCGCCTGGTCGTCCCGCACGGCGGGCGGCATGACGACGCAGCTCTACGTGCCGACGTCCGAGCCCGCGCTGGCTGCCGGGCGGGCGCTGATGATCAACCTGCACGGCTGCGTGCAGACGTCGGCCAACCTGAAGAGCGGCGGCAACTGGACCACGACGGCCGACGAGCACGGCATGGTCGTGGCTGTGCCCGCGGCGCCGAACGGCGGCGTGCTGCTCGGCTGCTGGGACTACTACGACACCTCGCACTCGCGGGCCAACCCGGCGCGGCACGACGACAACCTGCTGCAGCTCGTCGACGACCTGCTCGGGGACGCCGCGCTCGGCATCGACCCGAACCAGGTCTACCTCTCCGGGCTCTCGTCGGGCGGCGGCGAGACCATGGTGATGGGCTGCCTCGCGCCCGACGTCTTCGCCGGGATCGGTATCGACGCCGGCCCGACGGTCGGCACGACGTCGGGCCAGATCGGGTCGGTGGCGACCACGAAGGCGCAGGCCACGACCGTCTGCCGGAACTTCGCCTCGACCGGCTCGCCGGGCTTCGGCACGCAGGTGACGTCGGTCGTGTACGGGTCGTCCGACACGACGGTCGCGACCGGTTACAACACGCTGAACGCGCAGGTCATGGCCGGGATCTACGGCGCCTCCAGCCAGTCGTCGTTCTCCCTGGCGGGGCTCCCCGGCACCAACACCGCGGGCTCGGGCACGCTCTGGTCCGACGCCGCGGGGCCGCGCGTCTCGCTGATCGCCAACACGAACGTGGGCCACGCGTGGCCGGCCGGCGGCGGGCCGGGCGGCTCGTACATCTCGACGAGCTCGGTGAACTACCCGGCGTACGTCACGGACTTCTTCTTCGACAACAACCGGCGCGTGGACCGGTCGGCCGAGCCCACCGACCCGCCGACGGACCCGCCCACCGACCCGCCCACGGACCCGCCGGGCCTGTTCTGCGGCGCGGCCACGAACGCGCAGCACCAGGCCGCGGGCCGGGCGACGTCGTACGGCATCGACCCGTACAACCCGTTCTACGCCGTCGGCACCCTGGACTACCTGGGCCAGGGCAACGCGACCGTGACGACGCTGCGGGAGACGTCGGAGGGGGTGTACGACCTGGTCACGGGCTGCTGACCACAACGGTGTCCGGTCGGCGGCGTGCGGCCGGCCGGGCACCCACCGGCGGGTGTCGTCGACGGAAGTTCGCCCGCACTTTGCGGGTCTGCACGGGCCGTTCGTGCCAGGATCGAAGCGGCCAAGGCCGCAGGCCATGGCCAGGGTGCTGCCGCAACGCCGCGCCAGCACGCCCCGCTGCACGTGACACCCCGAGGAGTCACCATGCGCCGAGCATCTGTCGCAGCAACCATCGCGGCAACGGCCGCGGTCAGCCTGCTGACCACCCTGTCCGCTGGGACAGCGGCGGCCTATCCCGGCGACCCGCTGCACAGCTGGGCCGAGAGACCCGAGGAGGCCCATCGCAACGTGGCCGTCGCCGAATCCGGGCGGGTCTTCGTCGACGCGAACGCCGAGGCCGGGTACAAACCGGTCTCGTATCTCGAGCACGGGTACGAGAACGACTGGGTCAGGACCGAGACCGGACCAGCGAGCTGGACCGGGCTCGCGGCGGGCCCCGGCAACTACGCCGTGAACGTCACGTTCGCCGCCGACGGGCCTGCCAGCTACCGCGTCCACGACGGCGACACATGGAGCGATACCAGCACCTTCTACGACGGGCCGGTCCACGCCGCGTACCTGGACTCCAACTCCGACGGCGACGTCTCGGTGCTCCTCCGGCTCCACCCCGACGGCAGGATGGTCCTGGCCCGCCTTCTCCGCGGCGGCGAGTGGACGTTCGTGGACCTCCCGATCGGGCCCTTCCCCCACCTCGCCGCCGACGTGGTCCTCAACGAGCAGGGCAAGACCACGGTCGTGTCGGCGGTGCCCTTCGAGGGCAAGTCGTCCATCAGCCGGAGGGTCGTTCGCGAGGGCTCCACCACGGTGTCGGCGAGCAACCGGGTGATGACGGTCAACGGAACCCGCGTCAACCTCTCGATCGCCTCGGACGGAGCGGGCCGCGAGACGATCATCGCCGGCAACCAGCTGTGGCGGCAGCCCCACACGAGCAGGCCTCCCGAGTACCAGATGCGGACCAGCGTCCACGCCCTCCTCGCCTCGGGCGAGACGGCGACGCGCGTCGTCTGGCCGGTCCAGACCGAGACCGGCTATGCGATCCGCACCCTGCTGCTCGACGACGTCGCTGACCGTCGGCAGCACATCATCTGGACCCATCGCGTCCCGCCCACCAGGTGCCACGCCAACTCCGGACTCAACAACCTCGCCCTCGGCGTCGGAATGGTGCCCGGCGGCCGGTCGTACGTGGCCGTCGGCATCAGACGCGGCAGCGACACCGACGGCATCTGCCAGAGCAACACGGCGTTCCTCGTGGTCGACCGCGCCGATCGGGTCCTCGCCGAACAGTCGCTCGGCTACTTCGCCAACGGCGAGGAGTTCCAGGTGGACGCCGGAGCCGCCGGCCCGGTCACCGTCGAGTTCAAGAACTGGGACGACGGCGCCGACCCGGTCGGCGAGGACCAGCCGGACGGCCTGTACTCGATGCAGTTCTTCCAGCGCTGAGCCTCAGCCCTCGGGGGCGTGCCGCTCCAGGAACGTGTAGACCTCCGTGGTCTCCACGCCCGGGTACGCACCCGAGGGCATCGCGGCGAGCATCGACGCGTGCGGACGGGCGGAGGGCCACGCGAAGTCGCCCCACTTCTCGGTCAGGTCCGCGGGCGGACGCCGGCAGCACGACTCGTCGGGGCACCGCGACGCCGACCGGACCGTCGTCTCGCGCCCGGAGAACCACTTGACGTGCGCGAACGGCACGCCCACCGACACCGAGAAGGCGCCGTCCGACGTGTTCTCCACGCGCGAGGTGCACCAGTAGGTGCCCGACGGCGTGTCCGTGTACTGCGCGTACGGGTTGAACCGGTCCTCGACGTCGAACACCTGGCGCGCCGTCCACTGCTTGCAGACGTGCTGGCCCTCGACGGCGCCCAGGGCGTCCGAGGGGAACCGCACGCCGTCGTTCTCGTACGCCTTGTGCAGGATCCCGGACTCGTGGACCTTCATGAAGTGCACCGGGATCCCGAGGTGACGCGTCGCGAGGTTGGTGAACCGGTGCGCGGCGGTCTCGAAGGACACGCCGAACGCGTCGCGCAGGTCCTCGATCGCGATGGCGCGCTCGTCCTTGGCGTCGCGCAGGAACTTCACGCCCGGCTTCTCAGGCACCATCAGGGCCGCCGCGAGGTAGTTGGCCTCGACCCGCTGGCGCAGGAACTCGCCGTAGTGGCCCGGCTCCGTGTGGTCGAGCACGTGCGAGGCGAGCGCCTGGAGCAGCGCCGAGCGCGTGTTCGAGCGGCCGCGGAACCCCTTGGACGGCAGGTAGACGCGCCGGTTGCGGGTGTCGATCACCGACCGCGTCGAGTGTGGCAGGTCGCTCACGTAGTGCAGCGTGAAGCCGAGGTGCGCGGCGATCTCCGCGGCCATCCGCTGCGGGAGCGGCCCGGAGATGTGCCCCACGTCGGCCAGCAGCTCCTTGGCGACCTGCTCCAGCTCGGGCAGGTAGTTGTCCTTGGCGCGCATGTCGTCGCGAAGCTCGCCGTTGGCCCGGCGCGCCTCCTCCGGGGTCGCGGCGCGCTCGGTGTGCAGGCGTTCCAGCTCCCGGTGCAGCGCCAGGATGGTCCCGAGCGCATCGGTGGGCAGCGACTTGCCGATGCGCACACCGTCGATCCCGAGGGACGCGAACAGGGGGCCGCGCTGCACGCGCTCCAGCTCGATCTCCAGCGCGTCCCGCTCCGACGGCGGCTCGGCCGACAGCAGGTCGTCCACCCCGGCGCCGAGCGCCCGGGCGATGGCCTGGAGCTGCGAGAACTTGGGCTCTCGCTTCCCGTTCTCCAGCGTGCTGACCTGCGACGGGGCCCGGTCGATGGCGGCGGCGAGATCTTCGAGCGTCATGCCCTTGCCGGTGCGCAGGTAACGGATGCGCCGGCCGATCGTGAGCGCGTCCGGCTCGCCGTCCGCCGGGGCCGGCGCCGGTAGAGCCGTTTGCCTGCTCTGCGTAGAACGCGGTGATGTCGCGTTTCGGGCGGTTCCGCGATTTCCGGTGCTTCCTGCCATGCCAGAGGGTGACATAGGCAAAGGCTTCCGATCAACAGAAGAACACGAAAACTTCTGCGCGGATCTGCTTGAGAAGGGGGTTGCGGGGGGCAGATGGTCGTAACACGTCACCGGCAGACGCGGTGGCAACGTTCCGTCCCGAGAAGGAGACCCGCCATGAGCGCACCCACGATCAACCCCACGTCCGAGGCGACCACGTCCGCGACGACCGCGGTGCCGGCGCAGGCCTCCGTGCGCGCCGGGGACCAGGTCCAGACCGCCGAGGAGCTCCGCCAGTCCTGGGCGTCCGACCCGCGCTGGGCCGGCATCGAGCGCAGCTTCACGGCCGAGGACGTCGTCGCCCTGCGCGGCTCGGTCGGCGAGGAGAACACCCTTGCCCGCCGCGGCGCCGAGCGCCTGTGGCGCCAGCTCCACGAGGAGGACTACATCAACGCCCTCGGCGCGCTGACCGGCAACCAGGCCGTGCAGCAGGTCAAGGCGGGCCTCCAGGCCATCTACCTCTCCGGCTGGCAGGTGGCCGGCGACGCGAACCTCTCGGGGCAGACCTACCCCGACCAGTCGCTCTACCCGGCCAACTCCGTGCCGGCCGTGGTCCGCCGCATCAACAACGCCCTGCTGCGCGCCGACCAGATCGACGTCGCCGAGAACGGCACCCCCACCCGCGACTGGCTCGCGCCGATCGTGGCCGACGCCGAGGCTGGCTTCGGCGGCCCGCTGAACGCGTACGAGCTGATGAAGTCGATGATCCAGTCCGGCGCCGCGGGCGTGCACTGGGAGGACCAGCTCGCCTCGGAGAAGAAGTGCGGCCACCTTGGCGGCAAGGTGCTCATCCCCACCCAGCAGCACGTGCGCACGCTCAACGCGGCCCGGCTCGCGGCCGACGTCGCCGACGTGCCGTCCATCGTGATCGCCCGCACCGACGCCGAGGCCGCGACCTTGATCACGTCCGACGTCGACGAGCGCGACCGCCCGTTCATCACCGGCGAGCGCACCAACGAGGGCTTCTACAAGGTGACCAACGGCATCGAGCCGTGCATCGCCCGCGCCAAGGCCTACGCGCCGTACTCCGACCTGATCTGGATGGAGACCGGCACACCGGACCTCGAGCTCGCCCGGAAGTTCGCCGAGGCCGTGAAGGCCGACTTCCCCGACCAGATGCTGAGCTACAACTGCTCGCCGTCGTTCAACTGGAAGAAGCACCTCGACGACGACACGATCGCCAAGTTCCAGCGCGAGCTGGGCGCGATGGGGTTCACGTTCCAGTTCATCACCCTCGCCGGCTTCCACGCCCTGAACTACTCGATGTTCGACCTGGCCCACGGCTACGCCCGCGAGCAGATGTCGGCCTACGTGAAGCTGCAGGAGCAGGAGTTCGCCGCCGAGGAGCGGGGCTACACCGCCACGCGCCACCAGCGCGAGGTCGGCACCGGCTACTTCGACCGCGTCGCCACCGCGCTCAACCCGGACTCCGCGACCACCGCGCTGGCCGGCTCGACCGAGGCGGCGCAGTTCTGATGACCGCCACCATCGACAGCCGCGCCCAGGGCACCAGCCCCTACGACGCCGACGCCGGCCTGGCCGGGATCGGCACCCCGCCGGCGGCCCGGACCGGGTCCGCCCCGGTGTCCCGCACCACGTCCGCCCCGCCGTCGACCCCCGCTCCCGCGCAGGCGCCCGCCCCGGCCCTCGCGCCCCGGAGCTCGGCCCCCAGCACGCTGCCGAACGGCGGGGTGGGCGCCTCGGGGACCGGCGCCCGCCGGGGCGTGATCACCGTGACCGCGGCCGTCGGGCCGCGGTACGGCGAGATCCTGACGCCGGAGGCCCTCGCGTTCCTGGCTCTCCTGCACGACCGGTTCGACGCCCGCCGCGACGAGCTCATCGCGCAGCGCCAGCTCCGCCGCCAGGACATCGCCGACGGCAGCGACCCCGACTTCCGGGCCTCGACCCGGCCGGTCCGGGACGACCCGGACTGGCGGGTGGCCGGATCGCACAACGCGCCCGGCCTGGAGGACCGGCGCGTCGAGATCACGGGCCCCACCGACCCGAAGATGACGATCAACGCGCTCAACTCCGGAGCGCGGTGCTGGCTGGCCGACGCCGAGGACGCGTCCAGCCCCACGTGGCCCAACGTGATCGAGGGGCAGCTCGCGCTGCACGACGCGATCCGCGGCACCCTGAGCTTCACGAACGAGGGCGGCAAGGAGTACACGCTGCGGTCGGCCGACCTCGTGGACCTCCCGACCATCGTGTTCCGCCCGCGCGGCTGGCACCTCGACGAGGCGCACCTGCGGTACACGGACGCGAACGGCATCACGAGCAGCACGCTCGGCAGCCTCGTGGACTTCGGCCTCTACTTCTTCCACAACGCCGCCGAGCTCATCGCCCGCGGCCGTGGCCCGTACTTCTACCTGCCCAAGCTGGAGGGCTACCGGGAGGCGCGGCTGTGGAACGAGGTCTTCGAGGTCGCGCAGGACGCGCTCGGCATCCCGCGGGGCACCGTGCGCGCCACGGTGCTCATCGAGACGCTGCCGGCGGCGTTCGAGATGGAGGAGATCCTCTACGAGCTGCGTGACCACTGCGCCGGGCTGAACGCCGGCCGCTGGGACTACCTGTTCTCGGTGATCAAGTGCTTCCGGACGCGCGGGGAGTCGTACGTGCTGCCGGACCGCGCCCAGGTCACCATGACGGCGCCCTTCATGCGCGCGTACACCGAGCTGCTCGTGGCCACCTGCCACAAGCGCGGCGCGCACGCCATCGGCGGCATGAGCGCGTTCATCCCCGACCGCCGCAACCCGGAGGTCACGCGGCAGGCGTTCCAGCAGGTCGCCGCCGACAAGAAGCGCGAGGCCGGCGACGGCTTCGACGGCACCTGGGTGGCCCACCCCGACCTCATCCCGGTGGCCGAGGCCGAGTTCGACGCCGTGCTCGGCGACGCACCCCACCAGGTCACCCGGCTGCGGCCCGACGTCGCCGTGGGGCAGCACGAGCTGCTCGACGTCGCGTCGGCGCGGCGGGCCGGGGCGACCGTGACGTCCGCCGGGCTGCGGTCGAACGTCTCGGTCGCCGTGCGCTACCTCGACGCGTGGCTCCGCGGTACCGGGGCCGCCGCGCTCGACAGCCTCATGGAGGACGCCGCCACCGCGGAGATCTCCCGGTCCCAGGTGTGGCAGTGGATCGCGTCGGGCACCGTGACCGACGACGACCGGCAGCCCGTGACCCGGGAGCGGGTCGAGGCGATCCTGCTCGACGTCGTGGCCTCGCTGCCGCACGGCCAGGGCAACCGGATCGACGACGCGGCCGACATCTTCCGTGCCGTCGCCCTGGAGGACGACTTCCCGGCGTTCCTCACGAGCCCGGCCTACCAGGGACACCTGGTGGGCTCGCCCGTCGACCGGCCGTAGCCGGTCGACCCCAGGCTGGGACGCCCCGCTGTCGGGGCGTCCCTTCCATCCGCCCGACGCCGTGCCCGGTCGCCGCTCTCTCGGCGCCCCACCACCCCTGGGGTGAGACCGGCGCGGCGTCGGGCTCTCTCGCCGGGGTGCCGCTCGGGGTGTCGAGTCGGGTGCCGCGGCGAGGCGACTCCGACAAGCACGACATCCCGGTTGTTGCATGCGCCGTCAGTAGCGCTACCCTGGGCGTTCTTCGACGGACGGCAGCGGGCGCTCGACGGCACCGCTGCACCGACCGGTCGGCGGGGCGGACCGAGGTTCGCCGGCGCCGATGTCATACGCAAGGGGGCGTTGACCAGTGAGCGAACAGCCGAGCGGTGCACAGCCGGCGGACCGGACGTCGGGCGGGGGCGGGCGTGCTGGTGCTGCCGAGCCCGGGATGTCCGAGCCGGGGACGTCCGGGCCGCGGTCGTCCCCGCCAGGAGCGGCATTCCGCCGACGCGACGACCGCCGCCGCGCGCCCCTGAGCCGCCACGGGCGCAGCGCCTGGACCGGTGTCGTCGCCCTGGCGGTGACCGGAAGCGTCCTGGTCAGCGCGTCCGCGAGCGTCCCGCCGGCGGGCGCCGGGCT
This sequence comes from Promicromonospora sp. NPDC110617, assembly GCF_055598465.1. Taxonomy (NCBI): domain Bacteria; kingdom Bacillati; phylum Actinomycetota; class Actinomycetes; order Micrococcales; family Promicromonosporaceae; genus Promicromonospora; species Promicromonospora sp. NPDC110617. The sequence continues at coordinate 1,411,472 of NZ_JBVKBM010000001.1, read as the reverse complement.
GCTCGGCACGCCGACGGCGGGCGTGGCGACGATGCCTGCGGCGTCGGGCCCGGGGCAGACGACGGCGCGGCTCGGCGCCGTCCGGCACGCCCGTCCCGCGCCGTCCGCCGTGGCGGACGGCGTCACCGTGAGCCAGGTCCTCGCCGTGCTGGACCGCGCCGAGCTGACCCTGCGGCAGAGCTCGGATCCCAGCCCCGGCATCGCCCAGGCCGCCGCGGAGCTCGGCATGCTCTACACGACCTACCAGGCGCAGCAGCTCGCCCTGGCCGCGGCCGACCGGCCGCTCAGAGTCGAGTCGGCCCCGACGGCGGGTGAGGCACGCACGGCGGCCCCCGCGGCCGAGGTCGTGCGCGCCGAACAGGTGTCGCGCACCGTCACCAGCACGCTCCGGCAGACCAGGGCCCCGGAGTGGGGCCCGTCAGAGTCCTTCCCGCCTCAGCGCGCCGTCCCCGCGGAGGGGCCGGGCTACGTGACGTTCGACGAGGTGGCCGTCGCCGCGATGCGGCTCGCGAACATGCTCGACCCGTCGTCGCCCACCGCGCTGATGGACACGCTGCCGGACGCCGGCACGTCGCTGCGCCGGAACCTGCTGGAGACCGTGGCGGCCTACGGCGACTCCACCGCGGGGTACGCGAACGGCCGCATCCCCGCGGACGTGCTCTGCGCGCTGCCCTTCGCGCCCGGCCACCTGCTGCGCTGCGACGCGGCCGAGCGGCTGACCGCGCTCAGTGCCCGCTTCGAGGACGAGTTCGGCTACCCGATCCCCCTGACCGACTCGTACCGCTCGTACGACCTGCAGGTGGCGGTCAAGGGCACCAAGCCGCACCTTGCGGCCATCCCCGGCACGTCGAACCACGGCTGGGGCCTCGCAATCGACCTGGGCGACCCCGTCGCCGGGGGCAGCTCCCCCGAGTACGTGTGGCTGCGCCTGCACGCGCCCGACTACGGCTGGGACAACCCGTCCTGGGCCCGGCTCGACGGCGCCAAGCCCGAGCCGTGGCACTTCGAGTTCTTCGCGGCGGGCTCCGTCCCGAACCGCGCCATCGACCCGGCCGACGTCGACACGTGGGGGTCGCCCGCGGGGTCCCGGACCGATCCGGCGGACCCGGGCTCCCGGCCCGCGGAGGAGGCCGCGGCGACGAAGCGGCCGGCGTCCGGCGAGGACGGTTCGGGCTCCGGCTCCGGCGCGAGCGGCGGGCAGGACGGCGGATCCGGCGGGACCGGGGGTTCCGGCGGCGGCTCGTCGACGGAGCCGGGCGGCAGCACGCCGACGACTCCCGAGCCGCCGGCCCCGGCCGAGCCCACACCGACCGAACCGCCCGCGCAGGAGGACCCGGACTCCCCCACCGGCACGGGCCTCGTCGAGGACGTGGTCGGCGGCACGGTCGGACTGGTCGGCGACACGGTCGAGGGCGTGGTCGGCGGCGTCGTCGGCGGCCTGCTCGGAGGCGGCAGCACGAGCGGGGCCACGAACCAGGCCGGGTGATCTTTCACCTCTGGCCCGGGTAGGTCGCCTTTTCGCCCTTTTTGCCGGATACGGTGCGCCCATGTCCGACGACGAGAGCGCGACCCGCGCTCCAGAACTGAACCCGTCCGCCGAGCCCCTTCCGGCTCCGGGCGCATCAAACGGCTCCGTCTCCGACGCCTCGAACGGCAGCACGACGGCGGGCGGGCCGGTCACGAACGACCCGGCCACGAACGACCCGGGCGCGACCGACGGAACGGAGCAGGCAGCCGGCCAGGTGCTGACCGCCGAGAGCACGGCACCGCTCGCGGACGACGCGACCGGGCCCGCGGCTCCGGCTCCGGCTCCGGCTCCGGCTCCGGGGCAGGCGTTCGGAGGCGTCGTGGCGTTCGTCAAGAACCACGCCGTCACCCTCGTGCTGGTGGTGCTGCTGATCGCGGCCGTGGTGTGGGGTGCGCTCGGCGTGGTCTCGACGAACGACTGGCAGTCGCGTGCGTCGACGCTCTCGTCGGACCTGGCGAGCGCGGAACAGACCCTCGCCGAGGCCCGCGCGACCATCGACGACCTGGAGATCGCCAAGGAGCGGGCCGAGACCACGGCGACCGCCTGCATCGGCGCGATCGACGACGCGGACGCCATGCTCGAGGTCTCGGCCAAGATCGACGACAAGACCGTCGTCTACCTGGAAGGTCTGAACGACTTCATGGCCGCGGTCAACGCGGGCAACATCGCGGCGGCGGAGACCATCGCCACCGAGATCGACGCGCTGTCCGTGCAGCTCGAGGAGCTGAACGAGCAGATCAACGGCCACATCGACGACTACGAGGACTCCGCCGAGGGGTGCCACGTGGACGACGCCCAGGGCGTCTGACCCGGGTTCCGGCCGCGCGGCGGCCGGAACCCGGACACGTCAGCCCTGGTCGAGGCCCAGCAGGTCGTCCTCGGTCTCGCGGCGCACCAGCACCCGGGAGGCTCCGCCGGTCACCGCGACCACGGGCGGGCGGGGCAGCATGTTGTAGTTCGACGCCATCGACCGCCCGTAGGCGCCGGTCGCGGCGACGGCGAGCAGGTCGCCCGCACGCACGTCGGCGGGGAGGCGCACCTCGTGCACCACGATGTCGCCGGACTCGCAGTGCTTGCCGACCACGCGCGCCAGCACGGTCTCCGCCGTCGACGTCCGGCCCACGACCTCGGCGTGGTACGCAGCGCCGTACAGGGCCGGGCGGATGTTGTCGCTCATGCCGCCGTCGACGGACACGTAGGTGCGCGCGAAGTCCGCGCCGTCGTCGGCCGAGACCGTGACGGGCTTGACCGTGCCGACCGTGTACAGCGTGAGGCCCGCCGGGCCGACGATCGCCCGGCCGGGCTCGATCGAGAACCGCGGCAGCCCCGTGCCCAGCTCCTGGCACACCCCGGCCACCGACTGCGCGATGTCCTTGGCGACGCGCTCCGGGTCGAGGGCGACGTCGCCGGGCAGGTAGGCGATGCCGTACCCGCCGCCGAGGTCGACCTCGTCGACGAGCACGCCGGACCGCTCGGCCAGGTCGGAACGGAGGCGCAGCACCACGCGGGCGGCCGCCTCGAAGCCGTCCGGGTCCAGGATCTGCGAGCCGATGTGGGAGTGGATGCCGAGCAGCTTGAGCTCGGGGTGCTTGAGCACCTCCAGCAGCGCGGTCATCGCGGGGCTCTCCGCCCCGCCCGCGGCGTTGACCGACAGCCCGAACTTCTGGTCCTCGTGGGCCGTCGCGATGTACTCGTGGCCGCCGGCGTGCACGCCCGTGGTCACGCGGACCATCACCGGCGCCACAACCCCGCGCTCGCCCGCGAGGCGCGCGACCCGCTCGATCTCGACCAGCGAGTCCACGATGATGCGGCCGATCCCGGCGTCCAGGGCGCGCAGGATCTCGGCGTCGGACTTGTTGTTGCCGTGCAGGCCGATCTCGGCCCCGGGCACCTCGGCCCGCAGCGCGACGGCGAGCTCGCCGCTGGAGGCGGTGTCGACGCGCAACCCCTCCTCGCGCGCCCAGCGCGCGACGGCCACGGTGAGCAGCGCCTTGCCGGCGTAGTACACGTCCACCCCGGCGCCGACCGCGCCGAACGCGGCCTCGAACGCCGTGCGGTAGGCGCGGGCGCGCATGCGGAAGTCGGCCTCGTCCAGCACGTAGGCGGGCGTGCCGTGCTCGGCGGCGAGGTCGCGGACGTCCACGCCGGCGACGGCCAGCGCGCCGTCCGGCAGCCGGCCGACGCCGGTGGACCAGGGCGCGCCGGTCACATCCGCTCCGGAGCGCTCACGCCCAGCAGGTCGAGGCCGTTGGCCAGGACCGTGCGGACGGCGTCGTTCAGCCAGAGCCGGGCCCGGTGGGCGTCCGTGACCTCCTCGTCCGGGTACGGCGTGACGCGCAGCTTCTCGTCGTCGTTGTACCAGGAGTGGAAGTCGCCGGCGAGGGCCTCCAGGTAGCGGGCCACGCGGTGCGGCTCGCGCAGCTCGGCGGCCTGCGCCACGATCCGCGGGAACTCGGTGAGGCGGCCGATCAGTGCCGCCTCCGAGGCGTGCGAGAGCTGCGCCGGGTCGAACCCGTCCGCGCGGCGCACGCCGCGCTCCACGGCCTTCGCGCCGATCTGCACGGTACGGCTGTGCGCGTACTGGACGTAGAAGACGGGGTTGTCGTTGGTCTGCTTGAGCATGTCCTCGCCCTGCAGCTCCAGCGGCGTGTCCGCGGGGTAGCGCGCGAGCGAGTAGCGCACGGCGTCCTTGCCGATCCAGTCGACGAGGTCGCGCAGCTCGATGATGTTGCCGGCGCGCTTGGACAGCTTGGCGCCGCCGACGTTGACGAGCTGGCCGATCAGCACCTCGATGTTCGTCTCCGGGTCGTCCCCGGCGCAGGCCGCGATGGCCTTGAGGCGGTTGACGTACCCGTGGTGGTCGGCGCCGAGCAGGTAGATCTTGCCCGGGAACCCGCGGTCCTTCTTGGACAGGTAGTACGCGGCGTCCGACGCGAAGTAGGTGGGCTCGCCGTTCGCCCGGACCATCACGCGGTCCTTGTCGTCGGTGAAGTCGGTGGTGCGCAGCCAGACCGCGCCCTCCTGGTCGAAGACGTGACCCTGCTCGCGCAGGCGTGCCACGGCCTTCTCGACGGCGCCTGAGCTGTGCAGGTCGCGCTCCGAGAACCAGACGTCGAAGTGCACGCCGAAGCTCTCCAGCACCTCGCGGATCTCGGCGAGCTGGTGCGCGTACCCGGACTCGCGGGCCACCGCGACGGCCTCGTCGTGCGGCAGCTCCGGCAGGTCCGGGCGGTCCGCGAGCACCTTGGCCGCGAGCTCCTTGACGTACTCGCCGCGGTAGCCGCCCTCGGGCACCTCGCCGTCGGTGGCACGCGCCAGGACGGACTCCCCGAAGCGGTCCATCTGGGCGCCCGCGTCGTTGATGTAGTACTCGGCGGTCACGTCGGCGCCTGCGGCGCGCAGGATGCGCCCCAGCGAGTCGCCCAGCGCGGCCCACCGGGTGTGCCCGATGTGCAGGGGGCCGGTCGGGTTGGCGCTGATGAACTCCAGGTTGATCACCTGGCCGGTCAGGGCCTCGCCCCGGCCGTACGACGCGCCGGCCTCGACGATGGTGCGCGCGAGCTCGCCCGCCGCGGCGGCGTCGAGCGTGATGTTGAGGAAGCCCGGGCCGGCGACGCCGACGGACTTGATGCCCGGGGTCGCGCCGAGGCGTGCCGCCAGGTCCTCCGCGAGCGCCCGCGGCGTCGTGCCCGCCTTCTTCGCGAGCTGGAGGGCGACGTTCGTGGCCCAGTCCCCGTGCTCTCGCTGCCTGGGTCGCTCCACGTGGACCGAGGCCGGGACGGCGTCGGCGGGCAGGGCGAGTGTGCCGTCGGCGACGGCCGCGGCAAGGGCAGCGCTCAGCGCTTCGGAGAGCTCGGTGGGGGTCACGGATCGATTCTATCGGCCGGGCCGCGTGCCCCGCCCCGGTTGTCCACAGGCGCCGGACGGCGGTGGCGCACCCCACACCGGGATGCGCCACCGCCGTCCGGCGCGACCGTCAGTCCGTGCCCACCTCGAGGGTGCCGAGCATCTGCCAGAAGCGCTCGCCGGAGTCCGGCGGTCCGTCGTAGGTGAGCTGCACGAACCTGCCGTCGGGGAGCTCCACCTCGGCCCGGGCGTTGAACGCCGCGGCCTCGTCCTCCCCGTACGCGGTGTAGTCGGTCATCCGGACGGTCGCGCGCTCCGCTCCCGGGACGTCGAGCCGGTACCCGCCGACCGGGATGTCGCCGTTGCCGAGGATCCCGGCCTCCTGGATCGAGGCTCCCACGCCCTCGTAGTCGTCGCCCGGGGCCTCGCGCACGAGCTCGCCGCCCTCGCCCATGCCGACCCAGTCCGCGGGCACCCGCAGACGCAGGTCCGGCAGATCCGACACGACCACCCAGTCCTGCGGGACCGCCGGCGCGGCGTCCACGAGCGCCTGGGCGTCGATCAGGTCCTCGTAGGCGGGCAGGTCGTCCGCCTCCGGCGTGAACTCCAGGCTGCCGGCGATCGTGCTCACGACCTGGTCACCGTCCGCGCCCTCCGGGACGTACACGTCGATCGAGTAGGTACGTCCCCCGGCCCGGCGGACCTCGATGAAGGCGTGGAGCGTCCCGTCCTGCGGGTCCAGCTCCGCGCCCGCGCGGTCGGCGCCCGGGGGCAGTTCGAGACCGTACGCGTAGCCGAACTCCTCGTCCGGGACAGATGAGACCCCGGACGTGGTCACCTGCAGTCGCAGCTCCCCGTCGGCGTCGTCCACCGACACGGTCGGCCAGTTGTCCTCCCGGGTGGCGGACAGGTCGTCCTCCACCCAGTCGCCCGGGACCGCGAAGCTCAGGCCCTGGTGCTCCTGGACCGCCCAGTCCGCGGGGTGCTCCTCGATGACGTCGAGCACCAGACCCTCTATGTCCAGGTCGTCCTCGGTCGCGTCGGGATCGACCCGGACGCCGTCGATCAGCCGCTCGAACATCTGCGCCGAATCGGGCGCGTCCGGCAGCACCACGAGCACCTGGACGGTCCGGCCGGACTCCAGCTCGACGTCAAGCACTCCCTCCGGGCCGCCGCTCCAGCCCTCGTCCACCATGAGGTACCGCGCCGACACCGCACCCGGCACGTCGGTCTCGACCATGTCGCCATCGGACTCGGAGGGCGAGTCGCCCTCGGCGAGCGGCACGACCGTCACCGCGGACGTCACCTCCGCGGGATCGAACGCCCCGTCCTGCTCGTCCGAACCCCAGGAGGGGTAACCCTCGCCCTGGTCGTACGCCTCCCAGTCGGAGGGCACCGACAGCAGCAGCCCGCCCCCGGACACGTCGTGCCACCCGTCCCCGAAGGGCCAGCCGGCCGGCAGCGCCTGCCTGCCCGTCGCGACCAGGCCGCCGACGGTCACGACCGCCGCGACGGCGAGCGCCACGGCGCCGCCGATCACCCCACGCCGGGTGCGCTCGTGCCGGATCGCTCGCCGAGCCATCATCTCGCCGTCGATCCCGGCCACGGGCCCGACCTGGCCCGCCGCGTCGTGGATCAGGGTCACCAGGCTGTCGCTCTGCTCCTTCATCACTGCGCCTCCTTTCGCGAGGTGTTCCGTTCGACGACCTGAGCGGCCGCCGACTGGTCCGTGCCGAGGACCGCTCGCAGGCGGTCGAGACCGCGGGACGCGCCCGACTTCACGGCTCCGACGGAGATCCCGAGGTCGTCCGCCGTCTGCTTCTCCGTCCGGTCCAGCAGGTAGCGCAGGACGACGACACGGCGTTGTCCTGCGGGGAGCTGCCGGAGCGCCCGCACCAGCGCGTCGCGGTCGACGACGTGCTGCGTGCCGTCCGACGCGGGGCCGGGGCGCAGATCGGCCGGGGCCACCAGGACGTCGCGCCGGGTCCGTCGCCAGCTGTCGATCCGGGCCGTGGCGATCACCCGGCGGGCGTAGGCGAACGGTTCGCCGTCGCCCACCCGGCCCCAGGCCCGGTACGTCCGCTCCAGGGCGAGCTGCACCAGGTCGGCGGCCCGGTGCGTGTCGCCGCACAACAGGTAGGCGATGCGGGACAGCTCCGGCGACCGCTCCCTGGCGAACGTCGTGAACCGCTCCGCCGCTGTGCCCGTGGTCACCACCCGGGCACGGGGATCGTCGAGGACCCCCGCGTCGTCACTCACCATGTCCACCACCTCGTTCGTCGTCCGCGTACCCGTCCGCACGCCTCAGGTCTCGAGCACTTCGAAGATGCACGGCACACAGACGCAGGCGAGCGAGAGAAGGTTGCCGGGCGATCCGCACTTCTCCTGCCCGCCACCAGGTTTCACGTGGCATGCTCCCTGGGGGCACGCGGCAGCGCGGGTCACACCGCCCGATGCACACTCCGGGCCGCTCACCTGGTAGTCTCGCTTCGGCCGTTAGGAGAGCACCGCCTCCCCGAACAGCGGTCACGCGCCTGTAGCTCAGTGGATAGAGCGTCTGCCTCCGGAGCAGAAGGTCGGGGGTTCGAATCCCTTCAGGCGCACCACCCGGAAAAGGGCCCCTCACCAGGCATCACGCCAGATGAGGGGCCCTTTCGCGGTCCCGGGCCGGGAGCGGTTCCCCACCAATCTCCCCACCACAAGTCAGCGGCCCGCGTACTTGTCCATGGCCGCGGCGGCCCGTGTGAGCGCGTCATCGTGCGACCGGGCATAGAGGTTGGTCACCTTGATGTCCTCGTGCCCGAGGATGTCCCGGACGACGTTCACCGGCACGCCGGCTGCGAGGTAGTTGGTCGCCGCCGTCGCCCGCAGGTCGTGCACCCGGAAGCCGGCGAACCCATGCCGGGGCGCCGAGCCTTCGCAGCGGGTCGGCGGCTCAGGTCTCCCGGGAGAACTCGGCTGCAAGAACGCCGGCCAGGTGCCGATAGTCCTCCATGAGTGGTCCCACGAGCTGTGGCTGCATTTCGAAGTGATCGCGTAGTCCCTTGGCAAGGTCCTCAGCCCTTGCGCCGAGATCGCCTGAGCGCTTGGCGCTACGTCGCTCGAATGATCGCCAGCGCCGGGCAGCGATGGCGAGCATTTTGTTGATGTCCTCGTTATGGACGACAGGCGAACCGCTCCGACAGAGCTCGAGAAGAGCGGTCCGAGCGGCATCCTGAGTGACCTGATCCATGCCTGCAGGATCGCACGTGCCCGGTGCGTTACTCGATCATCTATCGCTCTCAACAGTCAGTCCCGCACGTGCACACGCCCAGCAACACATGTCCCACCAATCTCCCCACCGGAGCGCCGAAACGAGCCGCGCGAGCCCGAGTTTTCCGGGTGAACCGTGCCACGGCAGCCGCTAGATTCCGACGATTCGGACCGATCCAGGATGCTCCGGAGCATAAGGTCGGGGGTTCGAATCCCTTCAGGCGCACAGTGTGATGAGTCGGGACATCGTTCATAGATGTTCCGACTCATTGCTTTGTGACGGCACGGACCGCAGCCTTGCCCGGAGTGCTGTTGGTGCTGGTCAGGCCGGGGAAGGCTGCAGAGCCCCAAAGGGCCGAGTCATCCGCCAGCCGTCCGGCTCCTGAGCGCCTGACCTGCGTGTGCGGCGAGCTCGTGGGGCGGGCCGGTCCGGAGGGCTGGCCGTACCGCCGCGTCCGGGATCTCGGGGAAGACTGTCCGGCAGGCTTGGATCTGACAGTTGCCGCTGCGACGGGCGAGTGATGTTGTCGCCCAGGTATGAACGATGTCGTGAACCAGCACACCTTCAGGCGCACAGTCGAAACAGGCCGCCACCAGCGCACATGCCGGTGGCGGTCTGTTTCGTTCCCGACGCTCTACGACACCCGTCCCCCGGAATGCACCCGGAGGCTCCGCACCCGGCCCTCCGCCGTCGCCCGCTCCCGCCACCGCCGGTCGTGCGTGACGGTGACCACGGCCCCGGGATAGTCGTGCAGGGCGTCCTCCAGCTGTTCGACGAGCTCCGGGGCCAGGTGGTTCGTCGGCTCGTCCAGCAGCAGTACGTCGCTGGGTACCGACACCGCGACCGCGACCTCGAAGCGCCGGCGCTGCCCGACGGACAGGTCGGGCACCATCATGCTCAGGTCACCCGGCGAGAACAGCCCGAGCGCCAGCAGTCCCTCGGCGGCGTCCTCGCGGAACGCATCCGTCGCGCCGGCGAAGGCGTCCAGCAGGGTGCTTCTCGACCCGGTCGCGAGGTCCTGACGCAGCCACGACACCTGGAGCTCCGGCCGGTGCCAGACCCTGCCCTCCTGCGGCACGAGCTCGCCCGCGAGCACCCGGAGCAGCGTCGTCTTGCCCGCGCCGTTCGGCCCCGAGATCAGCCAGCGGTCGCCCGCGTGGACCTCGAGCGCGTCGAGCACGAGCCGCGGTCCGGCCCCGTCAGCGCCCAGGCGCACGGCGTCGGCCGCGATCAACGGCGGATCCGCCCCGAGGCCGTCGTCCACCACCACAGCGGAGGACGTGAAAGGCGGCGCGAAGCGCAGCGGCTCCGCCGGCCTCGGAGCGGGGCGGTCCTGCAGGCGCACGACCCGCTCCTTGGCCTGTCGGATCCGGCTCGTCGCCCCGTGACCCCTGCTCCGTGCGCGGAAGGCGCCGTGGCCGAACGAGGCCTGCTCCTGCTTGCGCGGGATCGCGTCGAGGCGGAACGCGTTGGCGGTCACGAGCGCCTCGTTCCGGGCGAGGTCCCGGCGCCAGGCCTCGTGCTCGTCGAGCAGCCGCCGCCGCTCGGCCGCACGGGCCGCGAGGTAGCCGGCATAACCGTTGCCGTACCGGCGCAGGGCGCCGTCCTCGATGCCCACGACGTCCGTCGCGAAGTGGTCGAGGAAGGCCCGGTCGTGCGTCACGACCACCAGGGCACCACGGTGCCGCGCGAGCTGCTCCTCCAGCCAGGCGATCCCGGAGTCGTCGAGGTCGTTGGTCGGCTCGTCGAGCAGCAGGAGCTCGGCCTCCGCGGACAGCGCCGCCGCGAGCGCCAGCCGGGCCTGCTCGCCGCCCGAGAGCGAGGCGACGGCGCGCCCGCGGTCGAGCCCGCCGAGCGACAGCTGGTCGAGAGCCGCGTCCAGCCGCTGGTCCAGGTGGTAGCCGTCCCGCGCCTCGAAGCGCTCCATCGCCGACGACAGCCGCTCCAGGAGCAGAGGTTCCTCCACGGCCTGCGCGCGGGCGAGGCGGTCGGCGACGTCCTGTACCTCGGCCTCGATCCGGCGCACGTCGGCGAGCAGGTGGTCGAGCGCCTGGGCGACGGTCGAGCCCGCGGGAAACTCGGGCTTCTGCTCGGCCAGCACCAGCCCGCCCGGCAGCTCGACGAGCCGCTCGCCCGCGGAGAGCGGGGCGGTTCCCGCGACGGCGCGCAGCAGGGTCGACTTGCCGGAGCCGTTGTCGCCGATCACCGCGACGCGGTCGGCGGGGCCCACGGTGAGGTCGACGCCGTCGAGCACGGCGCGGTCGGCGTAGCGGACGGCGGCGCCGCGCAGCGCGCAGACGCGATGCGGTGTGCCGCCGGAAGCGTGCGTGCCAGGTCGCGTCGGTAGTGATCGGGTCATGGGAGAACTCCTCTCCGCGACGCACGGGCGGTCATGCCCGCGGGTCACGGCACACGCGCTCCACCAGGAACGCAGGATGTACGGGGACCTCGCGCCGGGGACGACGTCGTCGTCGGGCGCGCGAAGGACCCACCGCGGAGAAGCTCGACGCGGTGTCCCGTACTAGCGAAGCAGAGTGCCCATGCCGAGGACCGTAGCAAGGCGGCCCCGGCCGCCCCAGGTTTTTTCGGCCCGCGGCCGCACGAGGCTGCACACCGCGACGAACTCGGTGGGTGCATTCCCGGGGCGATGCCGTAGACTCCCAGCCGCGGGGGGAGTACTTCCCAACACCGTCCCGGTCATTACGGCGCTGCTACCAGTGCCTCGGGCGGCGGCCTTGCTCAGCAAGGCGAAGGAGACCTCGGAGCCGACCTATCTTTGGAGACTCCTTGCTCGCCTCGCTGACGAGTTCTGCTGCCCCTGCCTCCGGCCTGACCACGGTGGCCACCCCCACGATGTGGGCCGTCACCATCGTGGCCGTCCTCGCCCTCGTGGTCGTGGACTTCCTCATCACCCGGCGCCCCCACGAGGTCTCGATGCGCGAGGCCCTGGGCTGGAGCGCCTTCTACATCGCCCTCCCGCTCGTGTTCGGCGGCTGGATCTGGGCCACCTTCGGGTCGTCGACCGGCGTGCAGTACCTGACCGGGTACCTCGTCGAGAAGTCGCTGTCCGTGGACAACCTCTTCGTGTTCATGCTGCTGCTCAGCGCGTTCGCAGTGCCCAAGGCCCTGCAGCAGCGCGTGCTCCTGCTCGGCATCGTCGGGGCGCTGGTGCTCCGCGGCGTCTTCATCGCCCTCGGCGCGGCCGTCCTGGCCAACCTGAGCTGGGCCTTCCTGCTCTTCGGCGCGATCCTGCTGGCCACGGCGGTCAAGATCCTCCGCGACCAGGTCAAGGGCGACGACCACGCGATCGACGTCTCCGAGCTGCGGTCGGTCAAGGTGATCCGCCGCTTCATGCCCGTCACCGACGACTACCGCGGCCCCGCACTCTCCGTGCGCGAGGGCGGCAAGCGGATGCTCACGCCCCTGGCGGTCGTGGTCGTCGCGATCTTCGCCGCCGACGTCGTCTTCGCCGTCGACTCGGTGCCCGCCGTCTACGGCATCACCAGCGACCCGTACCTGGTGTTCGCGACGAACGCCTTCGCCCTGCTCGGCCTGCGCGCCCTGTACTTCGTGCTCCAGGGCGCCCTGAGCAAGCTGGTGCACCTCGGCTACGGCCTCGCGACGATCCTGGCCTTCATCGGCGTCAAGCTGGTGCTGCACTGGGCCCACGGCATCTGGGCCGGCGTCCCGGAGATCCCGACCCTTGCCTCGCTCGCCGTGATCATCGGCGTGCTCGTGATCGTCACCTGCACCAGCCTCCACGCGACCCGCAACGACGACGTCGAGAAGGCCGACGACGCCGAGAGGTCGAGCGACGTCGAGAAGGCCGAGCCCGGAGCGCACTGACCCGGGTATCCCGACGTGTCAGACGTGCAGGCCCCTCGGGTGACCTGCACGTCTGACCCGTGGGCGAGGGTTCCGCGAGGCGGGCGGCCACGGCGGGCCGTCGCCGTTCCGCCGTAGAGTCCAGCCCGTCATGGACACCGCACTGGACCTCACGCTCACCGTCGTCGTCGGCGGCACGATCGCCGCGCTCCTCATGGGCCTGTCCAAGACCGGGCTGCCGCCGCTGGGCGCCCTCGGCGCGGCGCTCATCGCCTCGGTGCTCCCGCCGGTCCAGGCCGCCGGGGTCGCGCTGCCCCTGCTCATCGTGGGCGACCTGGTCGCCGTCAGCGCCTACGGCCGGAACGTCCGCTGGCCCGTCCTGCGGGCCCTGCTCCCCAGCGTCGCGTTCGGGCTCGTCGTCGGCTTCGCGGCCCTGCGCTGGGCCCCGCCCGACGTCAGCGCCCGGATCGTCGGGGCGCTGCTCCTCCTCGCCGGGCTCGGCGACCTGGTCCGGCAACTCGCCGCGCGCCGCGCGCGGCGTCGTCCGCCCCGGCCCGGCACTCCCCCGTCCGATCCGGTGCCCGACGGCGACGCCGCACCCGGCGGTACCCGCACCTGCGACCGGCTCGCCCGCGCCGCACTCGGCGCCACGGCCGGGGTCTCGACCATGATCGCGAACGCCGGCGGCCCGCCCATGAGCCTCTACCTGCTGCGGGCCGGGATCTCGCGCGCCGGGCTGCTGGGCACGGTCGCGCTGTTCTTCCTCACGGTGAACGTGGCCAAGCTGCCGTTCAGCGCGGGGCTGGGACTCGTCTCCCCCGGGTCGCTGCACGTCTCGCTGGCGCTGCTCCCGGGGATGATCGCGGGACTCCTGCTCGGCAGGCTCGTGGCCCATCGCATCTCCGGCCCGGTGTTCAGCACCTTCGTGCTGGTGGCGACGGCGGCGGCCGGCGCGCGGCTGCTGTTCACCTGACCCCGGGCTACCGATCCGCCCCCACCGGCCGCTAGTGTCCGGATATGCCCGACGAATCCGTCGACTTCTACCCGTCCCGAGCGCACGTCGTCACGCTCGCGCTCGCCACCCTCGCGCTGGTGGTGCTCTGCGCGATCGCGACCCGACTCGGCTTCGACGCCGCGCAGACCAGCGGCTCACCGGCCGCGCTGACCGTGGTCTCCGTGAGCGCGATCGGCGTGCTGGTCTTCACCGGCCTGGGCCTCATCGTGGTGCGGCGCCTGCTGCTGCCCGCGTGGCCCGTGCTCACGCTCGACGACGACGGCCTCACCGACTGGCTGCCCAACCTCGGCGTCGAGCAGGTGCTCTGGTCCGAGGTGACCGGCGTGCGCGAGGCCCGGCTGGCCTTCCGCCGCGTGCTCGCCGTGGACGTCACCGACCCACGGGCCGTCGTCGTCCGTCAGCGGACGTTCGTCCGGCGCATCGCCGCCTCGGTGAACTCGCTCCTGGTCGGCACCCCCGTGGTCCTCAAGCCCGGGAGCATCGCGAGCCGCCCGGAGGAGCTCTCCGCGGCGCTGACCGGGTTCGTCGCCGGCCGTGCACCCCATGCGAAGCCGGTTGCGTAGACTTCTGGGATCATCCGCCGGGAATCATCTGCCGAGCATGGCGAAGGACCTCTCATGAGCGACGACCTCTTCGACGAGCCGGCCGCCGACGAGCCCGACCAGGGTTACGCCGACTTCGAGTTCGAGCGGCGGTTCTTCGTGCGCGACCTGCCGGCCGAGCTCAAGGACGCGCCGGCGCTCATCGTCCAGTCCTACTTCCTGGCCGACGACGGCTACGCCCTGCGCGTCCGGGTCCAGGCCGGCGACGTCGACGCCGACATGACGGCCGACACCGATCCGGCCGAGCTGCTCCGCGCGCACGTCGCGGACATCGACTTCGCCGCCGTCACCGTCAAGGGACCCGCGGTCGGGGGCACCCGCTACGAGGCGGAGCGCGAGCTGGACCCGCGCGTCGGCGTGGAGCTGGTCCGCCGCGGCGGCGCACCGATCGTCAAGGTCCGCTACGCGGCGTGGCTCGGGGCGGACGGCTGGTCGATCGACGTCTTCGGCGGGGCCAACCACCCGCTGGTGGTGGCCGAGTGCGAGCGCTCCGGGCCCGTCACCGGCCTGCAGATCCCGGACTTCTGCGTCACGGAGATCACCGACGACCGGCGGTTCTCCAACGAGTCGCTGGCCATGGAGCCCTACAGCGCGTGGGCGCCGTCGTTCGCCGCGGAGCTCGCCGAGCAAGGGCCGACCTTCCGGCAGGACTTCGGACCCAACACGCACCTGCGCCTCTGAGCGAGGCGCCCCCAGGGCACGGTCAGCCCCGCCACTCGCCCTTCTCGACGACGCCGGTCACGAACTCCCAGTGCCACGGCTCGTACTTGCTGCCGCCGAGCTGTGCCCAGGACGGGTTCTGCCAGCCGTACGCCGGCGCGTTGGCCCACAGCCACGAGAAGACGTCGCTGTCGCCCGTCTCCTTGGAGCACAGGTCGATCGCCAGGCCCCAGCCGTGCATGGAGGTGCCCGGGGAGGCGGCGTAGTAGCCGCGGGAGGCCTTGAGCTCGTACTGCGTGCTCAGGTCGCGGTAGCTCGCGACGAGACACAGCTCGCGGCCGAACGACGCGCGGAACGCCTCGTTGAGCGCGCTGAGCGACATCGCGGCGTCCGGCCGGAGGTACTCCCCCGGCTGCCACAGCTCGCACAGCGAGTGGTCGGCGAGCCCGCCGTTCGTCCCGTCCACGGAGGCGTTGACGTCGCAGTTCGGCAGGGGGCTGCGGTCCAGCGAGCGGCTGGCAGCCGACTCGGGCCGGGTGAGGGCCTCGGCCCGGACCACGGAACCCGAGGTCTCCGGCCGCTCCACGGGCTGCGTCACCAGGTCGAGCACCGACGGGCCGGTGGGCGGCGCCTCGACGTCGAACGGGGACTCGCCCGGTGTGTCGACCGCCTGCGCGAACGGCGCCGCGATGGTCGCGGCTGCGAGGGTGCCGACCACGGCGGCCCGGGAGATGAGCCGCTGCCCGGCAGGGACCGAGGACGTGGGCCGGGGTGCCCTGGGGACCGCTCCGGTGACCAGCCGGTCGAACGACGTCACCTTGCGCATCGCCTGCGTGTGCAGCTCCGCCTCGCGCCGCTCGCGACGCGTCATGAGCACGGGCGCACTCGTCACAGCCGTGGACTCCACTCGTCCTCCGTCGTCATGTGTCCGCGGCCCCCTCGCGTTCCGTTATGTGCACGTGACATTAACCTGGGTCGGCCCGGCTGCCAAGCCCGACCGGTGGACGGCCTGTGGACGGCCGCGTCGCGCCGCCGTCAGCGGCGTTGCATCGCGTCGCGGACCTCGCCCACCAGCTCCTCGAGGATGTCCTCGAGGAACACCACGCCGAGCACCTCGCCGCCCGGCCCCTCGACCCGCGCCAGGTGCGAGCCCGAGCGCTGCATCACGCGCAGCGCGTCCTCGACCTCGTCGTCGGGCGCGACCGCCGCCAGGGCGCGCACGCGCCAGACCGCGACCGGCTCGAACCGGGCGGGCCCGGTGGCGTACAGGACGTCCTTGAGGTGCAGGTAGCCGACGAGCTCGTCGCCGTCCTCCCGGCGCGTCACGACGGGGAACCGGCTGAAGCCGTGCTTCGAGACGAGCCGCTCGACGTCGTCCGGCGTGCTGGTCTCGTCCACGGCCACCAGGCCGTCGACCGGCACCATGACGTCGCGCGCGGTGCGGTTGGAGAACTCGATGGCACCCGTCAGCAGGCCCTGCTCGTCGCGCAGCACACCCTCCGCCTGGGAGTGCTCCACGATGGACTGGACCTCCTCGGCGGTGAACGCCGAGGCGACCTCGTCCTTGGGCTCCACGCCGGCGAGCCGCACCGCGTGGTTCGCGATCCAGTTCAGGCCGACGATGACGGGGCGGAGCGCCCGGCCCAGGAGCACCAGCGGCGGCCCGAACCACATGACGGCCCGGTCCGGACCCGCGACCGCCAGGTTCTTGGGCACCATCTCGCCGAGCACGACGTGCAGGTACACGACGAGCGACAGGGCGACGACCAGCGCGATCGGATGCGTGAGCTCCTCGCTCACCCCCAGGGCGTGCAGCGGCCCCTCCAGGAGGTGCGCGATGGCGGGCTCCGCCACGATGCCCAGCCCGGTGGAGCAGACGGTCACGCCGAGCTGCGCGCAGGCCAGCATGAGCGACACGTGCTCCATGGCCCACAGGACGGTGACGGCGCGCCGGTCACCGGCCGCCGCGAGCGGCTCGATGGCGCTGCGACGCGCGGAGATGACGGCGAACTCGGCGCCCACGAAGAACGCGTTCCCCGCGAGCAGCACGAGGCCGACGACGAGTGCGGTGGTGGTGCTCATCGGTTCGCCCCCTTGCCGGAGCCGGTCCGGTCGAGACCGGCGCCGTCGGGCGGGTCGTCGTCGGGCAGCGGGCGGACCCGCAGGCGCTCGACGCGCCGGCCGTCCATGGCCTCGACGCGCAGGGTGACCCGGGCGTGCAGGCCCTGCGGGCCGGACTGGCCCACCACGACCTCGTCGCCCACCACGGGGACGCGGCCCAGCTCGGCCATCACGAGGCCGCCGAGCGTCTCGTACGCGGCGCCCTCCGGGACCTCGATGCCGGTGTACTCGTCGAGCTCGTCGGGCCGGAGGACGCCCGGCACGATCCACGACCCGTCGGCAGCGCGGGAAGCCCCCGCGCGCCGGGGGTCGTGCTCGTCCGCGACGTCGCCCACCAGCTCCTCGACGACGTCCTCCAGCGTCACGACGCCGGACGTGCCGCCGTACTCGTCCACGACCACGGCCATCTGCAGCCCGAACCCGCGCAACTCCACGAGCAGGGGCCCCAGGCGCACCGTCTCGGGGACGCGGGGCGCGTCCACCATGAGGGCGGCCGCGGGCACCTCGGCCCGCCGGTCGTGCGGCACGCCGACGGCACGGCGCAGGTGCACCAGGCCGACGATGTCGTCGCGGTCCTCCCCGATCACGGGGAACCGCGAGTGCCCGGTGCGCCGGGCGAGCGCGACGACGTCCTCCGCCGTCGCGTCCCGGTCCACGACGGACATGCGCAGGCGGTCGGTCATGACGTCGCGCGCGCTCAGGGTGTCCAGCTCGATCGAGTTGGTCAGCAGGGTCGCCACCGACTCCTGGAGCGTGCCCTCCTCGGCGGAACGCCGCACCAGCGAGGCGAGCTCGGACGCGGAGCGCGCCCCGGACAGCTCCTCCCGCGGCTCCACACCGAGGCGGCGCAGCAGCGCGTTGGCCGAACCGTTGAGCACCGCGATCAGCGGCTTGAACGTGACGGTGAACACGCGCTGGACCGGCACCACGAGGCGCGCGGTGGCCAGCGGCGCCGACAGCGCGAAGTTCTTGGGGATCAGCTCGCCGCAGACCATGGAGAACGCGTTCACCAGGATGAGGGCCAGGACGCCCGCGAGGCCGGCGGAGACCGCCGTCGGCACGGGGGTCGACCCGAGGGCGGACGAGATCAGGGAGTTCAGCGCCGGCTGGGCCGTGTAGCCGAGCAGGATGGTGGTCAGCGTGATGCCGACCTGGGCCGAGCTCAGCTCGGTGGAGAGGTGGCGCAGCGCGGTGCGCACGCTGCGGTCCCGCATGCCGTGGCCGAGACCTGGGTGGGCACCGGGCGAGGAAGCAGACCGGGACCCGCCGGGTCTGTCTCCCTCCGAGTCGTCGGAGTCGCCGATCACGGCGGGGTCGATGGTGACGAGGGAGAACTCCCCCGCCACGAAGACAGCGGTACCGGCGGTGAGCAGAACGCCTACCGCGACCAGGATCCAGTCGCCGGTCATCTCACGCTCCGGGGGGCACTGCGGGGGGCCTGATGGGTCCAGGGTTCTCGGTCTGGATGTCGCTCGATCATCGTGCGATAGATCGTAGCGGGAAGTGTGTGCGCAGCGCCCCGGAGGCCGACTCTCAGGCTGGCTTCAGTGTCTTATCAGGCAGGTACGGGCATGATTGACCTATGTCATCTGGTACTCCCCAGCCGTCTGGGGCCCCGCAGCAGCCCGGCGCGGCGTCGGCCGCCACCTCGACCGGTCAGCAGAGCGCGACCGTTCTCGTGGTGGAGGACGAACCCACGATCGCCACCGCGATCGCCCAGCGGTTGTCCGCCGAGGGCTGGCGCGTCGAGGTCGCACGCGACGGCCTGTCCGGCGTCGACGCCGCCTCCCGGCTGCGCCCCGACCTCGTGGTGCTCGACGTGATGCTCCCCGGCATCGACGGGCTCGAGGTCACCCGTCGCATCCAGGCGGAGCACCCGACCCCGATCCTCATGCTCACCGCGCGCGACGACGAGACCGACATGCTGGTCGGTCTGGGCGTGGGCGCCGACGACTACATGACCAAGCCGTTCTCCATGCGCGAGCTGGTCGCCCGGATCAAGGCGCTGCTGCGGCGGGTCGACCGCGCGGCGCAGGCCGCCGCGACCACGCCGGCGGACCCGCCCATGACGATGGGCGACGTGACGGTGGACCGCGCCCAGCGCCGCGTCTACCGCGGGGGCGAGGAAGTACACCTGACGCCGACGGAGTTCGAGCTGCTCGTCATGCTCGCCGGCTCCCCCAAGACCGTGCTCACGCGCGAACGCCTGCTCGCCGAGGTCTGGGACTGGGCCGACGCCAGCGGCACCCGCACCGTCGACTCCCACATCAAGGCGCTGCGGCGCAAGCTCGGCCCGGACCTGATCCGGACCGTCCACGGCGTCGGGTACGCGTTCGAGCCGCCCGCCAACCAGTGACGCCGGTGTCGTTCCGATGAGACCGCACGTGCCCCGCGTCCCCGACGTGCGTCCGCTCGACCCCCTGCGCTCGCTCAAGATCAAGCTCGGCGTGCTCGTCGCGGCCACCGTGACGGCCGCGGTGCTCATCACCTGGCTCGGCCTCCAGGCGTCCCTGGGGCCGAGCCGCACGTTCCCCCTGGCGATCATCCTGTCGCTGCTGGTCACCCAGATCCTGGCGCGCGGCATGACGTCGCCGCTGCGGGAGATCACCGAGGCCGTCCAGGCCATGGCCGACGGCGACTACACCCGCCGGGTGCGCGCGACGAGCAGCGACGAGGTGGGTCAGCTCGCGCACGCCTTCAACCGCATGGCGGAGGACCTCGCCTCGGTCGAGCAGACCCGCCGCGACCTCATCGCGAACGTGTCGCACGAGCTGCGCACGCCGGTCGCCGCGCTCCAGGCGCAGCTCGAGAACATGGTCGACGGCGTGGTGCAGCCCACCCCGGCCGCCCTGGAGCAGGCGCACGCCCAGACCGAGCGGCTGACGCGGCTCGTCACCTACCTGCTGGACCTCTCCCGGATCGAGGCGGGGGCCTCGGCCCTGAACATCGGCGAGATCGCCGTGGGCGACTTCCTGGAGCACTGCGCCGAGGACCTCCAGATGGTCGACGCCGCCAAGGACCTGCACTACGTCGTGGACGTCACCCCGGAGGACCTGACCATCGAGGGCGACGCCGAACGTCTGCACCAGGTGGTCATCAACCTGCTGCAGAACGCCATCCGGCACTCGCCGCAGGGCGGCGTCGTCCGGCTGGACGCGTACCCCGTGGACGGCACGGAAGGGTCGGACATCGTGCTGGAGGTGAGCGACGAGGGGCCCGGCATCGCCGCCGCCGACCGCGAGCGGATCTTCCAGCGGTTCGTCCGCGGCACCGGTTCGACCGGCGCGCAGCGCGGGGACGCGGGGCGCGGCGACGGTGGCCGGAGCGTCAGCCGGCGGGGCGGCCGGAACCGCGGCGACAAGGGCCGGGCGGGCGCCGTCGACGAGTCCCTGGTCGACACGATGACCGGCGTCGGCGGCACGGTCGGGTCGGGCACCGTCGGGTCGAGCGGCGGCACCGGGATCGGCCTCGCGATCGTCCGCTGGGCGGTCGAGCTGCACGGCGGGCACGTCGAGGTGGTCGACTCCGACCGGGGCGCGACGATGCGCGTCACCCTCCCCGCGCACGCCCACCCGGCACCGGGTGTCACGACGACCCACACGGTCTGAGGACGGAGGCACCGTCCGCACCGGGCGGCGTCGCCCGGGCGTCCGGTGAGAAACCCAGCAGCCTAGGGCTGCGCGGGGCCAGAACGTGAGACGGAGTCCCGTGATCTCTGTCACAGACGCCAAAGATTGGCCGCGCCGGGCGAAACCCCGTAACACCATGTTGGGGACTTCCAGGCCGAATGTTGCCCTGGTTTTGCTCTGGGTGCGAGAAACATGACGAACCTACTTCTTTGACACCGGACCCGCCCGCAACACCCGCGGGATCACGCCCCCCGCGGAGCGCGGAGGGCCTACCCTTGGAGGGTCCGAAAACCATTCGGGCTGTGCGCGCTGTGACCCCTGTGCGGCGCGCGACGAACGCAACTGTGGTGAAGGTGGGCGATCCGCGCGTGTCCCCTAAGGCTGGTTCAGAGTCGATCAGCGTGGCGAGCTCGTCATTCGGAGCCAACGAATGGCTTGTGGACGAGCTCTACCAGCAGTACCTGAAGGACAAGAACGCGGTGGACCCCGCGTGGTGGGACTTCTTCGCCGACTACACGCCGGGCGAGAACGGTTCCGCCAAGGAAGGCGCCACGGCGCCGGCCTCCCCGACACCGACCGCGGCGCCTACGGCCGCGCCCGCGGCGTCCGCCCCGGCCGCCACGCCCGCCGCGACGCCCGTGCCCGAGGCGCCCGCCCCGAGCGGCCCGGTGACCGGCGGCACCGCCGCTGCCGAGGCCGAGCAGCCGGTGCGTGAGAAGGCCCTGCCGGCCGACCCGAAGGTCAACCCGGCCAGCCCGATCGCCACGCCGCCCACCACGCACTACGCGGACACGTTCGAGCGCCCCGTGGCGCACCCGGACGCCGTCGACGACATCCAGAAGCTGCGCGGCCCCGCCGCGCGCGTGGTCACGAACATGGAGGCCTCGCTGGAGGTCCCCACCGCCACCTCGGTGCGCGCCGTGCCCGCCAAGCTGATGGTCGACAACCGCATCGTCATCAACAACCACCTCAAGCGCGGACGCGGCGGCAAGATCTCGTTCACGCACCTCATCGGCTTCGCGCTCGTCGAGGCGCTGGCCGACATGCCCGTCATGAACGCCCACTACGAGCCGGTCGACGGCAAGCCGGGCGTGAACCAGCCCGCGCACGTGGGCTTCGGCCTCGCGATCGACCTGGCCAAGCCGGACGGCTCGCGCCAGCTCCTGGTGCCCAGCATCAAGAAGGCCGAGGAGCTCGACTTCGCCGAGTTCTGGGCGGCCTACGAGGAGCTGGTCCGCAAGGCCCGCGGCAACAAGCTCGGCGTGCCGGACTTCCAGGGCACCACGATCTCGCTGACCAACCCCGGCGGCATCGGCACCGTGCACTCGGTGCCGCGCCTCATGCAGGGGCAGGGCACGATCATCGGCGTCGGCGCCATGGACTACCCGGCGGAGTTCGCCGGCGCGTCCGAGGAGCAGCTCGCCCGGATGGGTATCTCGAAGGTCATGACGGTCACGTCGACCTACGACCACCGCATCATCCAGGGCGCCCAGTCCGGCGAGTTCCTGAAGATCATCTCGAACAAGCTGCTCGGCCTGGACGGCTTCTACGACCGCGTCTTCGCGGCGCTGCGCGTCCCGTACGAGCCCGTCCGCTGGGTGCGCGACAACACGGTCGACGCCGACGTCGAGGCCGCCAAGCCGGCCAAGATCGCCGAGGTCGTGCAGGCCTACCGCTCGCGCGGCCACCTCATGGCCGACACCGACCCGCTGGCCTACCGCCAGCGCAAGCACCCGGACCTGGACATCCAGACCCACGGCCTCACGCTGTGGGACCTGGACCGCACGTTCCCGACGGCGGGCTTCGGCCCCAAGCCGAAGGCGACGCTGCGCGACATCCTCGGCCTGCTGCGCGACTCGTACTGCCGCACCATCGGCATCGAGTACATGCACATCGCCGACCCGGGTCAGCGCAAGTGGCTCCAGGAGCGCCTGGAGGCCGGCTACGCCAAGACGCCGCGTGAGGACCAGCTGCGCATCCTGCGCCGCCTGAACTCCGCCGAGGCCTTCGAGACGTTCCTGCAGACCAAGTTCGTGGGGCAGAAGCGCTTCTCGCTGGAGGGTGGCGAGTCCCTGATCCCGCTGCTCGACGCGATCCTGTCGCGCGCCGCCGAGGGCGGCCTCGACGAGGTCGGCATCGGCATGGCCCACCGCGGCCGCCTCAACGTGCTGGCGAACATCGCGGGCAAGAGCTACGGCCAGATCTTCAAGGAGTTCGAGGGCCAGCTCGACCCCAAGAGCGTCCAGGGCTCCGGTGACGTGAAGTACCACCTCGGCACCGAGGGCACGTTCACCTCCGAGTCGGGCGCCACCACGCGCGTCTACCTCGCGGCCAACCCGTCGCACCTGGAGGCCGTGGACCCGGTGCTCGAGGGCATCGTCCGCGCCAAGCAGGACCGCATCGACCTCGGCGGCGACGGCTTCTCCGTGCTACCGATCCTGGTGCACGGCGACGCGGCCTTCGCCGGCCAGGGCGTGGTCCCCGAGGTGCTGAACCTGTCGCAGCTGCGCGGGTACCGCACCGGTGGCACCATCCACGTGGTCGTGAACAACCAGGTGGGCTTCACCACCGGCCCGACGGCGTCGCGGTCGACCACCTACGCGACCGACGTCGCCAAGGGCTACCAGGTCCCCGTCATGCACGTGAACGGTGACGACCCCGAGGCCGTCGTCCGCACGGCGGAGCTGGCCTTCGCCTTCCGCGAGCAGTTCGGCCAGGACGTCATCATCGACCTCATCTGCTACCGCCGCCGCGGGCACAACGAGGGCGACGACCCGTCGATGACGCAGCCGCTCATGTACAACCTCATCGAGACCAAGCGCTCGGTGCGCAAGCTGTACACCGAGAACCTGGTCGCGCGCGGTGACATCACCGTCGAGGAGGCCGAGCACGCGCTGCAGGACTACCAGTCGCAGCTCGAGCGGGTCTTCACCGAGACCAAGTCCGGCTTCACGCCCGCCCCGGAGACGGAGCACCTCGCGGGCCTGGAGCGCCCGGAGTCGCAGCGCGAGGACGCCGGCACGATGGTCGGCTGGCAGACCGCGATCTCGCACGACGCGCTGCAGCGGGTCGGCGACGTGCACACCACGCCGCCGGAGGGCTTCACGGTCCACCCGAAGCTGGCCCAGCTGCTGGAGAAGCGCCAGCTCATGGCCAAGGAAGGCGGCATCGACTGGGGCTTCGGCGAGCTCGCGGCCTTCGGCTCGCTGCTCGCGGAGGGCACCCCGGTGCGCCTCGCCGGCCAGGACTCGCGGCGCGGCACGTTCGTGCAGCGGCACGCGGTGCTCCACGACCGGGAGACCGGCGCCGAGTGGACCCCGCTGCTGTACCTGTCGGGCGACCAGGCCAAGTTCTGGGTCTACGACTCCTCGCTGTCGGAGTACGCGGCGCTCGGCTTCGAGTACGGCTACTCGGTGGAGCGCCCGGACGCCCTGGTGCTCTGGGAGGCGCAGTTCGGCGACTTCGTCAACGGCGCCCAGACGGTGATCGACGAGTTCATCTCGTCCGCCGAGCAGAAGTGGGGCCAGTCGTCGTCGGTGGTCATGCTGCTGCCGCACGGCTACGAGGGCCAGGGGCCCGACCACTCGTCGGCCCGCATCGAGCGGTTCCTGCAGCTCGGCGCCGAGGACAACATCACCATCGCGCAGCCGTCCACGCCGGCGTCGTACTTCCACCTGCTGCGCCGCCAGGCGTACGCCCGGCCGCGCCGTCCGCTGGTGGTGTTCACGCCCAAGCAGCTGCTGCGGCTCAAGGCGGCGGCGTCCGCGGTGGAGGACTTCACCTCGGGCACGTTCCAGGAGGTCATCCCGGACGCGACGGCGGACACCGCCAAGGTCGACCGCGTGCTCCTGTGCACCGGTCGCGTGTACTACGACCTGCTCGCCGAGCGCACCAAGCGCGGCGACGAGGGCGTGGCCATCGTCCGCCTGGAGCAGCTCTACCCGTTCCCGGAGGCACAGATCCGCGCGGAGCTCGCCAAGTACGGCGACGCCGAGGTGGTCTGGGTCCAGGACGAGCCGCAGAACCAGGGCGCGTGGGGCTTCATCCACCTGGCACTGCCGCTGGACGTGCCGTACGTCAAGGTGGTCTCCCGCCCGGCGTCCGCCTCGACGGCCGCCGGTACGGCGAAGCTGCACCAGGCCCAGCAGAAGACCCTGCTGGAGCAGGCCTTCACCCGCGGCTGACCCGCACACGGGAAAGGCGGGCATCCTCCGGGATGCCCGCCTTTCCTGTGTCCGGCCGACGACGCGCGGCACGCCCTAGGCTGGTGTCATGGCAGACGCGGCCCTCAAGGACCTGGTCATCGACGCGACCGACGGGGCGTCGCTCGGCGCCTTCTGGTCGGCGGCCCTGGGCCTGCGGTCGAGGCCGCCCGGCGAGTCCGCCGCGGACCTCGTGCTCGAGGATGACGTCCCGGAGCACACGGTCTGGATCAACGAGGTCCCCGAGCCGCGCACCGTGAAGCAGCGGGTCCACCTGGACCTGCACGCCACCGTCGAGGAGCTGGAGCGTCTGGGCGCCACGCCGGCCGCGGAGTTCGCGGGCGCCGAGCAGGATCACTGGACCGTGCTGCGCGATCCCGAGGGCGGGGAGCTCTGCGCGTTCCCGGACCAGGCCGCCACGGCTGGCCGGTACCGCCTCTACGCGCTGGTCGTGGACTGCGCGGACGCGGCGGCGACGAGCGCCTGGTGGGGCGAGCGACTGGGTGTGCGACCCGTACGGTTCACCGACCGGCCGTGGTACCGGCTGGAGCCCGGCGACGGGCTGCCCTGGCTCATGCTCTTCATCCCGGTGCCCGAACCGAAGACCGTCAAGAACCGGATCCACTGGGACGTCTGGGGCGAGACGGAGCGGTTCCTCGCGGCCGGGGCGACGCTGCTCGCCAGCCGCGAGGACTCACCTGACCCGCACGTCTTCTGGGACGTGCTGGCCGACCCGGAGGGCAACGAGTTCTGCGTGTTCCGCCCGGACCGCGACTGAGCCGGCCCGGGCGGGAGCCTCACCACCGGTCGTGGACGTGCTCCTTGATCAGCTCGTCGTAGATCTCCCGCACGCCCGACATGAACAGCGGGCCCAGCGTCGCGGCGTCACCCGCGGCCGCGTTGGCCCGCGCCTGCTCCACGTTGCGCGCACCAGGGATGACGGACGAGACGCCCGGCCGCTGCCACGCCCACGCGATCGCGGCCTGGGCCGGCGTGAGGGTGTCGCCCAGGATCTCCCGGGACAGCTCGGTGAACCGGGCCGCCGCCTCGAGGCCCACCTCGTAGGGCACGCCCGAGAACGTCTCGCCGACGTCGAAGGCGGCGCCCTCGCGGTTGAAGCTGCGGTGGTCGTTCTCGGCGAAGACCGTGTCCTTCGTGTACTTGCCGGAGAGCAGCCCGGAGGCCAGCGGCACGCGTGCGATGATGCCGACACCCGCCGCGGACGCCGCGGGCAGCACCTCGTCGAGCGGCTTGAGCCGGAACGCATTGAGGATGATCTGCACGGAGGCGACGTTCGGGCGCGCGATGGCCTCCAGGGCCTCCGTGGTCTTCTCGACGCTCACGCCGTACGCCGCGATCACGCCGTCGGACACGAGCTCGTCGAGCGCGTCGTACACGGCGTCCGTGGAGTAGACGTCCGTGGGCGGGCAGTGCAGCTGGACCAGGTCCAGGCGGTCGACGCCGAGGTTCTGCCGGGAGCGGTCGGTCCACTCGCGGAAGTGGTCCAGCACGTAGTTCTCCGGGACCTGGTCCATGCGCCGGCCCATCTTCGTGGCCACGGTGATCCCGGCCTCGGGGTGCTCCTTGAGGAACGCGCCGATCACCTGCTCGCTGCGGCCGTCGCCATAGACGTCCGCCGTGTCGAAGAAGGTCACCCCGGCCTCGAGCGAGGCCTCGAGAACGGCGTGGGCATCGCTCTCGCTGACCTCTCCCCAGTCAGCGCCGAGCTGCCAGGTGCCCAGGCCCACGGCCGATACAAGCCGACCAGTCCGTCCGAGTACCTGCTGTTCCATGGTTCCTCCTACTGCTGGGGCGGGCAGAGCTGCCCGCGCGGACCCGTCGTCGGGCCCAGTTCCTCAGGGGCCCCGCGTGCTGTGTGGGGCCCGACCGTCTAGCCTGCTCTCTAGTCTGCTGTCTCACGCTACGTGGCGCAGGCGAAAATTGCCCTACGGTTACGGTGTGAGTGTGACGACAGAAATTCCTCCGGTTGCTGCCGCAAGGCCCCATCCTTCCGGGGACCAGTTCCGCATCAGCCACGCGGGCCATCGCGCCACCGTCACCCAGGTGGGTGCGGCGCTGCGAGAGTACTCGGTGGACGGCCGTGATGTCGTGGTGCCCTTCAGCGCGGACGAGATCAACCCCGTGTTCAACTGCGCAGTCCTCATCCCGTGGCCCAACCGCCTGCGGGACGGCGCCTACGAGTACGGCGGCGTGAGCCACCAGCTCCCCGTGACCGAGCCGGCGCGCAACACCGCGCTGCACGGTCTGGCGGCGTTCGACCGCTGGTCCGTGGTGGAGCACACGGGCTCCGCCGTCACGCTCGAGCTCGAGCTGGTGGCACGCCCGGGCTACCCGTTCCAGCTCGTGGCGCAGATGCGCTACTCCCTGTCCGACGCCGGCCTCGAGATCACCCTCGACGTCACCAACGTGGGCGCCGACACCGCGCCCTACGGCTGCGGGTTCCACCCGTGGCTGTCCACAGGCGGCGCCGACCTGGACGAGTGCACCCTGCGGCTCGACGCCGCGACCCGCGTGACGACCGACGAGCGCCTGCTGCCGACCGGCACCGAGCCGGCGTCGGGCATGTTCGACCTGCGGGAGGCGCGCAGCGCCGCCGGCGTCGACCTGGACGACGCGTACGTGGATGTCATCCGGGACGAGGCGGGCCTGTCGTGGGCCCACCTGACCGGCCCCGACGGGAAGACCGCGGCGGTCTGGATGGACGAGTCGCAGGACGTCTGGCAGGTCTGCACGGGTGACCACATCGAGCCGGACCGCCGGCGGATGGGCCTCGCCGCCGAGCCGATGAGCTGCGTCGCGGACGCCTTCCGCACCGGTGAACGGCTCGTGCACCTCGCCCCGGGCGAGCACCACGGCGTCCGCTGGGGGATGACCCTGCTCTGACGATCTCCGCGTTGTCGCGACGCGGCGCGCGGCCGTCGGCGCGTTGTCACCGATCGGCCGCGCTCCGTGCACCACAATGGGGAACCGGCCGTCCGCCAGGCTGCCGGGAACAGGCAAGGAGAGTCCGTTGCAGGATCGCGAGGTGCGCATCTGCGTCGTCGGTGACGAGCTGGCCACGGGTGTCGGAGACGCCCGTGCGCTCGGCTGGACCGGCCGTGTCGTCGCGCGTACCCACTTCGCCCGGCCCGCCATGCTCTTCACGCTCGCCGTCCCCGGTGAGAACAGCACGCAGCTCGGCGCCCGCTGGGAGGCCGAGACCGCTGCGCGGTTCGGCCCGGACTCCGAGGTCGAGAACCGCCTGGTCGTGGCCCTGGGACGGCATGACGTCGCCGCGGGGCTCACAGTCGCGCGCTCGCGCCTGAACCTGGCGAACATCCTCGACGTCGCGGACGCGAACCGCACGGCGGCGTTCGTCGTCGGGCCGCCGCCCGGCGCGCCCGCCGAGGGCGACCGGATCGCGGAGCTCTCCGACGCCTTCGCCGACGTCGCCAGCCGGCGCCGGGTGCCGTACGTCGACACGTACACGCCGCTGGCGCAGCACGAGCAGTGGCTGGCCGACCTCGCGCAGGGCGGCGGCACCTATCCCGGCCAGGCCGGGTACGGGCTCATGGCGTGGCTCGTGCTGCACACGGGCTGGCACAGCTGGCTGGGCCTGCCTCAGGACGAGGTCGCGTGACAACACCACCCCGTCAATGTGTCAGGCGCTCAGGTCACCGTGGTGACCTGAGCGCCTGACACGTGCGGGACGGGATCGTCAGCCGCGGGTGATCGTGGCCGTTCCCGAGACCGTGTTGGTCGAGATGTAGGCCGCGGCCCCCGGCTCCGCGTGGTCGACGACGACGGTGCGCTGCGCGCTCGACGTCGCCTGCGCCCCGTCGATCACGACCTTGCCCGTGACGCTGCGCGCGCGGAGGTTGACCGGTGCGCCGGCGTCGAGCTGGACGGCGGCCGCGCCGGAGACCGTCTTGGCGTTGACCAGCGGCGTGGTGCCGACGGCGGTGACGTCGACCGCACCGGACACGGTCTGGACCGAGACCCGGCCCAGGGCACCTGTGAGCGACACGGCGCCGGACACGGTCGTGGCCGACGCGTCACCCGAGTGCTCGGCGATGCTCACGGCACCCGTGCCGGACTTGGTGGTCACGGAGCCGGCGGTCCCGGTGACCGTGATGGCGCCGCCCGCGGTCTTGACGTTCACGCCGGCCTGCGCGCCGGTCACCACCACCTCGGCGCCCACGGTCGCGACGTCGACCACGGACGTGGCCGGCACGGTGATCCGCACGACGGCGCTGTCCTGGTCCTTCAGGCCGCGGAACCGGTCCACGAAGCCCTCAAGGCCCGGGAAGTCGTACGCGACCCGGAGGTTGCCGTGCTCGGCGAGGACCTGCAGCGGCCGCGTCGAGACCTCGAGAACCTCCACGACGGCACCGGACGTGCGGTTCGGGTCGGCCACGATCTCAGCGCGGCCGTTCGTCAGTCGGACGGTCAGGGTCGTGGCGCCGCCGACCTCGATGGTCTGCGGTGCGGCCACGCTCCAGGACTCGGTGGTCATCGCTGTGCTCCGTTCATGGGGATGGGGGGGGTCACTGATCTGGTCAGGGCGGGTGGTCACTGCGGGCTCGTGCGGTGCGCGCCGGGCGACGAGCTGCTCGCACTGT
The DNA here is from genome assembly GCF_055598465.1 of Promicromonospora sp. NPDC110617. Classification (NCBI taxonomy): domain Bacteria; kingdom Bacillati; phylum Actinomycetota; class Actinomycetes; order Micrococcales; family Promicromonosporaceae; genus Promicromonospora; species Promicromonospora sp. NPDC110617. Next base: position 1,382,169 of record NZ_JBVKBM010000001.1, on the reverse strand, counting down.
TCGGCAGGGTCCCACGGATCGCGGAACGCGCCGAGTCGAGGACGGTGCGCAGCGTCTCCACGGTCAGCGCCGACACCGTACCGGTGACGTCGGCCTCCCGCAGGTCGGCCAGCACGTCGTTGCGGAACCGCTGCAGCACCGCCTCGGCGTCGTGCCGCAGCGAGTTGGACTGCGTGCGGCGCGCGTCCGGCACGGTGCCCGGGCCGGGTCGCGGGCGGGTGCGTACCTCCTGTGCCGCGGCCGCGAGCTCGGCCCGCAGGCCGCGCATCGTGTCGCGGATGTCGGCCCGCACGTCGTCCGCGAGGCTGCGCACCGTCTCGGCGACGCTGCGCTCCAGGCGCCTGACGTCGTCGAGTCGGGCGTCGAGCTCGGCCTGGCCGGCAGGGGTGAGCTCGTACGTGCCCTTGCGCCCGGCGCCGGGGAGCCTCGGGGTGCCGGCCGGTCCGGGCGCGGAACGGCGCACCAGCCCTTCCTCCTCGAGCCGGGCCAGCCGCGGGTAGATGGTCCCCGCGCTGGGGCGGTACGTGCCCCCGAAGCGCCGGGTGAGCTCGGTGATGAGCTCGTACCCGTGCCGGGGCCCGTCCATGAGCAGCACCAGGAGGTAGAGGCGCAGCTCGCCGTGGGCGAAGACCGGTGGCATCACAGCTCCACGGGCGAGTGGTCCGCGGGGGTGGCGTCGACGGGGGCGTCCTGCGGGCCGCCGACGACGGTGACCTCGCCGGAGACGCTGGTCGCGCGCAGGCGGGTGGTCCCCTGGCCGGCAGGCCCGGCCTCGGTGCGGCCGACGCCGGAGAACGTGGCACCGCCGCCGCCGGAAAACTGCGCGCCGCCCACCGTCACACGCCCGCTGACGCTCTGCGCCGACACGGCTACCGCGCCGTCGTCCGGCACACGCAGCAGCAGGTTGCCGGACACCGAGTTGACCTTGACGGACCGCGGCTGGGTCGCCAGGTCGATCGTCACGTCCCCGGACACCGACGACGACACGACGTTCTCGGCGGACCCGCTCACCACGACGTCGGCGGACACGGTATTGCTCGTGATGTCGCCCACGTGGTCGCGGACCGTCACCTCGCCGGAGACGGTGTTCAGCTTGAGGTCGCCCGCCGTCCGCGAGACCAGCAGGGAGCCGGAGACGGTGGACGCGGACGCCCCCGCCGTCGTGCCCGCCAGGAGACACTCGCCGCGGATCGTGCCCAGGCGCACCGCGGTGCCGGCGGGCACCGCGACGTGGATGTCGGCGCGCGCCTTGCCACCGAAGTCGGCGAACCGCTTCATGAACGAGCCCCAGCCGCCCAGGCCGCTCTCGTGCTCGATGACCAGGCGGCCGTCCTCGAGGCGGACCTCCAGGGACCGGCCCTCGACGGAGTGCACCTCGACGCGGACGACGGGCTCGTCGTGGGCGACGACGTCCAGCCGGCCGTCGACGACGTGGGCGTCCACGCTGGTCACGTCGTGCAGCTCGATGGTCTGCGGACCGGTGACGGTCCAGCTGTCCGTGGTCATGAGTGCCTCCGCTGCTCGGGTCCTGAACGCGATATATCGCGTTGATGCCAGACACGATATATCGCGTTGATCGACCTGACAACCCCTCGCGGCCTGACAACCCCCGGATCTGTGGGACCATTGAGCCATTCAGTCCGTCACCTGTCAGGAGACACCCATGAGCAAGCGCGGTCGCAAGCGCCGTAGCCGCAAGGGCTCGGCCGCCAACCACGGCAAGCGTCCCAACGCCTGAGCCGTAGGTGAGGCGAAGGGTGGGGGCCGAGGAACGAGGCATCCCGCCCGGAGCCGAACCGCAGGCTCAGGCGTTCGAAGGAACAGCTTGAGCCGTAGGTGAGGCGAACAGCCTGAGCAAACGAAAGGGCCGGCACCCCCGCGGGGGTCCGGCCCTTCGTCATGCCCGGTGCTAGGCGGTCTCGACGACCGTCATCACCGTCAGCTGCTCATGGATCCTGATGCGCAGCGTGTCCGGCGCGCGCTCGCTGCACGACCGCTTCACGAGCTGCTTCACCAGGTCCTCGACGCTCAGCTCCGCCAGGCACGGCGAGCAGTGGGCGACGTGGGCGCGCATGCGCTGCTCGTCGTCCGGCGTCATCTCGGAGTCCAGGTACTCGTACAGGTGCGTGAGTGCGTGCTCGCACTCGGACTCCCCCGCCGTGTCGTGCGGGACGGGTTCGATGTTGTTCACTGCGCACCTCCGGGCGCCTGGCTGACGAGTCCTCGCTGAGCGGCGTAGTCGGCGAGGAGCTCACGCAGCTGCCGGCGTCCGCGGTGCAGACGGGACATGACGGTCCCGATCGGCGTCCCCATGATCTCCGCGATCTCCTTGTAGGGGAAGCCCTCGACGTCGGCGTAGTACACGACCATCCGACGGTCCTCCGGGAGCTCGGCGAGCGCCCGCTTCACATCGCTGTCCGGGAGCCGGTCCAGCGCCTCGGCCTCGGCCGAGCGCAGTCCGCGCGACGTGTGCGACGCCGCACGCGCGATCTGCCAGTCCTCGACGTCCTCCGCCTGGGACTGCTGCGGCTCACGCTGCTTCTTGCGGTAGCTGTTGATGAACGTGTTCGTGAGGATCCGGTACAGCCAGGCCTTCAGGTTGGTGCCCGGCCGGTACTGGTGGAACGCCGCGAACGCCTTGGCGAAGGTCTCCTGCACCAGGTCCTCCGCGTCCGCGGGGTTGCGCGTCATGCGCAGCGCCGCGGAGTAGAGCTGGTCGAGGTACTGCAGGGCGTCCCGCTCGAACCGCGCGGCGCGGGCCGTCGCGTCCTCCTCCTGGGGGGACCGCTCGGTGCCCTCGGCGTCGGTGTCGGTGTCGACATCCGTGGTCCCGACGACGGCCTCGCTCGCGGCCTCGCCGGGGCGCGCCTCGACGTCGGCGCTGCCGGCATCGGCGCCTGTGCCCTGGTTCTGCTCACGGGAAGTGTCAGTCATCGCCCTTGAGCCTAGCCGCGTCGGCCAGCCGGTGTTGGCCGGAAGGGCGCCGAAAGCGCTCTGCGCGGTGCCGGACAGGACGTCCGCCGTGGCCTTCGCCGAGTCCGTGCCCGGGTCCAGAAGGTGCGTCGGGACTGCTCCGAACATCAGGGGAGCGCTCGGCGCGACCGCCGACGAACCCGCCGCCGCACCGGGCAGACCGCTGGTCTCCGGGCTGGTTGTTGCGTTTGTCACCGTGCCGATCACCGTGTCGTTCACCGCATCCTTCTCGAGGCATTGCTCCACGTCGGCTTCAACCGTTGTCCGCGGTCTCGAATTCCCGGCGGCTCGCGGGCATCCTGCTGCGTCTGCCGCCCGCATCTGCCAAGGTGGAACCATGCTGCTTCGACACATCGCGCGACCGCTGCTGGCCTCCTCGTTCATCTACGACGGCGTGCAGGCTGCCCGGAAGCCGAGCGAGCACGTGGCCGCCGCCCGCACGGGATCGGCCCTGGCGACCAAGGCACTCGGTGCCGAGCCGCTCAGCGAGAAGCAGGTCGCCACGCTCGTGCGCGCGCACGGGGTCGCGACCGCCGCGGCAGGCACGCTGCTCGCGCTGGGCAAGGCGCCGCGCGCCTCCGCCCTCGCCCTCGCGCTGCTGACCCTGCCGCTCGCCCTCGTGAACCAGCCCTTCACCGCGCCCAAGGCGGAGCGGCCCGCGCGCACCGACCGGTTCCTGCACAACCTCGCCTCGGTCGGCGCCGCGCTCATCGCCGGCGCGGACCTCGAGGGTCGGCCAGGCCTGTCGTGGCGCGTCCAGCAGGCGCGAGCTGCGCGGGCGGACGCGAAGGCCGCTGCCGCCGAGGCGTGACCGCCGTGTCAGACGTGCAGGTCACCCGGGTGACCCGGGTGTCTGACACGAGGCGCCGCGCGGGCCTCCTCCGCGATAATCTCGGCACATGACTTCTTCGACCACCGCGCCCGCACCGACATGGGAGGCGCCGCTCGCCGGCGCACCGCTGGACGCGACGGTCGAGGTACCCGGCAGCAAGTCGCTCACCAACCGGCTCCTGGTGCTCGCTGCCCTCGCGGACTCCCCCGGCACCCTGCGCGGCGCCCTGCGCAGCCGGGACGCAGACCTGATGATCGGCGCCCTGCGCGCCCTCGGCGCGGGGATCGAGGAGGGCGACCAGCCGAGCACCCTCCACATCACGCCGGGGCCGGTCACCGGCGGCACGGAGGTCGACACCGGGCTCGCCGGCACGGTGATGCGGTTCCTGCCGCCGTTCGCGGCCCTCGCCGACGGCCCGGTCCGGTTCGACGGCGACCCCGAGGCCCGCGTGCGGCCGATGCTGCCGGTCCTCGCCGCGCTGCGTGCGCTGGGCGTCACGGTGCACGACCCGGAGCACCCGGGCGAGCTGCCGAGCTTCCTTCCCTTCACCGTCGAGGGCCGCGGCAGCGTGCCGGGCGGCTCCGTCGACGTCGACGCCTCGGGGTCCTCGCAGTTCGTGTCCGGACTGCTGCTCGCCGCCGCGCGGTTCGAGCGGGGCCTGACGCTGCGGCACATCGGCGCCACGCTGCCGAGCCTGCCCCACATCGAGATGACGGTCGCCACGCTGCGCGACGTCGGCGTCGAGGTCGACGACTCGCGCGACGGCATCTGGAGCGTGCGGCCCGGGCCCATCGCCGGCCGCGACGTGCGCGTCGAGCCCGACCTGTCGAACGCGGCGCCGTTCCTCGCCTCCGCCCTCGTGGCGGGCGGCACCGTCCGGGTCCCCGGCTGGCCCACACTCACCACCCAGCCGGGCGCCATGGTGCCCGAGCTGCTGGAGCGCATGGGCGGCACGTCCACCCTGGCCGACGGCGTCCTGTCCGTCACCGGGACGGGCGAGATCCACGGGATCGACGTCGACCTGCACGCCGGCGGCGAGCTCGCACCGACGTTTGCCGCGCTGGCGGCGCTCGCCGACTCCCCCTCCCGGCTGCGCGGCATCGCCCACCTGCGGGGCCACGAGACCGACCGCCTGGCCGCGCTGGCCCGCGAGATCACGCGGCTCGGCGGGCAGGCGGAGGAGACCCGCGACGGCCTGGTCATCACGCCGCGGCCGCTGCGCGGCGACGTCGTGCGCACGTACGCCGACCACCGCATGGCGACCTCGGCCGCGCTGCTCGGCCTGCGCGTACCAGGGGTGCTGGTCGAGAACATCGGCACCACGGCCAAGACCCTGCCCGACTTCACGGGCATGTGGCTGGGCATGCTGGGCTGATGGGCCGCCGCGACATCCGCGACGAGTCGGACTTCAAGTCCCGCCCGTCCAAGCGCGGGTCCCGGCCCCGGACCAAGCAGCGCCCCGAGCACTCGGACGCCGTGACCGGACTGGTCACCGGCGTGGACCGGGGGCGGTACACGCTGCTGGTCGACGACGACGTGACGGTCACCGCGATGAAGGCCCGCGAGCTCACCCGCACGCGGGTCGTCGTCGGCGACCGGGTCGACGTCGTGGGCGACACCACCGGCGGGGAGGGGTCGCTCGCCCGGATCGTGCGGATCCAGGAGCGCACCTCCACGCTGCGCCGCACCGCGGACGACACCGACCCCTACGAGCGGATCGTGGTGGCCAACGCGGACCAGCTCGTCATCGTCACGGCGCTGGCCCAGCCGGAGCCGCGCACCGGCATGATCGACCGCTGCGTCGTGGCCGCGTACGACGCCGGGATGTCGGTGCTCCTGTGCCTGACGAAGGCCGACCTCGCCTCCCCCGACCACCTCCGCGCGCTGTACGAGCCGCTCGGGGTCCAGGTGGTGGTGACGCAGCGCGCGCCGGCCGGCGACGACGGCGCCGTGGTGCTCACCCCGGAGTCCGTCGAGGAGGTGCGCGACCGCCTGCGCGGCCTGGTGTCGGTGCTGGTGGGGCACTCGGGCGTCGGCAAGTCGACGCTGATCAACGCGCTGGTCCCCGAGGCGAGGCGGGCCACCGGGGTGGTCAACGACGTGACGGGACGGGGCCGGCACACCTCGACGTCGGCGGTGGCGCTGCGGCTGCCGGTCGAAGGCACGGAGAGCGACTCCGTGGAGGACGGCGCGCCCGACGAGGGCGGCGCCGAGCCCGGCGAGGCCTTCGACGGCTGGGTGATCGACACGCCGGGCGTGCGCTCGTTCGGCCTGGCGCACGTCGAGGTGGCGCACCTGCTGCACGCCTTCGAGGACCTCGACGAGGTGGCGCAGGAGTGCCCCCGCGGCTGTACGCACCTCGCGGACGCGCCCGACTGCGCCCTCGACGACTGGATCGAGGCCTCCCCCGAGACCGAGCGCCCGGCGCGCGAGGCCCGGCTCGCCTCGTTCCGCCGCCTGCTCTCGTCCCGGACGGGCTCGGACGCCTGACCATGACCGACGGCATCCCGCGCTACGGCGCGGTGGACGTGCAGTACCTGGACGACGGCGGGGCGCGAGCCGCGCTGGTCGTCGCCGAGGACCCGGCGTTCGGGACGCTGGTCGAGGAGCGCACCGTGCTGGTCGAGCAGGTCGCGGAGTACCGGCCAGGGCGGTTCTACGAGCGCGAGCTGCCGCCGCTCCGCCAGGTGCTGGCCGGCGTGGCACCGCTGGACCTGCTGATCGTGGACGGCTACGTGGACCTCGACCCGGCGGGCAGCCCGGGGCTGGGCGCCCACGTGGCCGACGCAGGGCTGGCCCCGGTGGTCCTCGGCGTCGCCAAGACCCGGTTCCACGCCGCGTCGCACGCCGCCGAGGTGCTGCGCGGACGGTCCGACAAGCCCCTGTACGTCACGGCGGCAGGGATGCCGCTCGACGCCGCGGCAGACCTGGTCCGCCAGATGGCCGGCGACGCGCGATTCCCCGCCGCGCTGCGACGGGTGGACCGGCTGGCGCGCGGGGCGGACCCGGTGCCTCGCCGCTGACGGGACCTCACAGAGAGGACATCAGGGCTGGAGGAACATCCAGCGGTGCCCCTCCAGGTCCTCCGCCCGGTACGAGCGGCCGTACGGCGCCTCCTCGATCTTCGAGAGCACCCCCGCGCCGGCCGCCTGGGCGTGGGCGAGGTGGGCCTCGACGTCGTCCACATGGACCAGCACGCCGTCGATCACCCAGGGTGTCGACAGCCAGGCGTCTGCGGCCCGGCAGTGCTTGCGGTGCTCGGCCGGACCCTCGTAGGACGCGAGCTCGGAGAGCATCACACGACCGCCCCCGGCGTCGAGCTCGCCGTGGGAGAGATGTCCGTCGTCGTCCAGCCAGCGTTCCGCCTCGGTGAAGCCGAAGGCCTCGATGAGCCAGTCCATGGCGGACACGCCGTCCTGGTAGGACAGCATGGGGACCACCCCGGTCGGACGGGCAGTGGTGGGTTCGGGCATGACGACCTCCTCGCTCTCGAACAAATGTACGAGTGATTCGGAGATCTGTCGAGCGCTGGGCCCGGTTACACCACCTGGAAGCCGAACAGCTCCACGGCCCACGGGTCGAGCCGGCCGGCGGACGGGCCGCCGTCGTCGGCCCCCTCGATGTTGAAGCCGAAGAACTCGCGCAGGGCGTGCTCCCCCAGCTCCAGCGGGTGGAACGGCAGCGCGTAGTCGCCCCCGGCCGGGTGCTCGCCCGCCCAGAACGGCTGCTCGAAGGCGAGGCGCTCGCCCGTGTCCTCCAGCACGCCGTCGTCCGGCGAGAGGCTGAGCGAGCGCACGAGCGCGCCATCCCGCCACACCGCGAAGGCGAACCAGTCCACGACGCTGTGCATCGCGTGCAGGTAGAGGGTGCGGCCCATGCTCGCGTCGACCAGGTGGGCGGGAAGCTGCGAGGGCCGGTCGAGCATCAGGGCCTGGTCGCACAGGACGTCCACCTCGGGCGTCGACAGTGCGCACGCGCGTCCCTCGGGCGGGAACACCGCGTCCCCGAGATCCCAGGGCTCCTCGCCGTCCGGCCGGATCCGGGCCGGTGGCCACAGCAGGCCGAGCAGCTCGGCCGCGCTCGCCTCGTCGGCGAACTCCGCCGCACCCGTCAGACCTGTCGCCACGTCTCCGTCCGCGTACACCAGCATCGCGGTCTTGGCACCCATCTCGTCTCCTGCCCTCGGCTGCTACCACTGCCCGCGGCGTCCCGCCCCGACGCCGGACACGAGAGTACGGGGACTGGGTGACACCGCCACTCCACTCGCGTGGGCTCGACACACGGCAGACTGAGCACATGCGCATCTACGTGCCCGCCACGCTCGACGAGCTCGACGCCGTCTCCCACTCCACCGCCGCCGCCCGCTGGACCGTCGCACCCCGCCGGGCCCACGCCGTGACCAAGGAGCTCGAGGCCGCCCTGCCGGACGAGGACGCCGAGGGCCTGGAGTACGTCGCCGCGCTCAACGCCGCCGACGACTCGCTGGCGCTGATCGCCGGCCGCACCGACGCACCGCACCAGCGCGTGATCATCACGGTCGAGGTTCCGGACGCCACCGTCGGCCCCGTCCCGGCCGGCGGCGCGGACGACGACGAGCCCGTCGCCTCCGAGGTCCAGGTGACCAGCACGGTCGAGCAGGTGGCGATCGTCTGCGTGCACGTCGACGAGCCGGAGGCGGCGGCCGACATCGCCGACGTCCTGGCCGCCGCCGACGAGGAGAGCGACGCCGAGACGACGGCGGAGGTGGGCGAGGAGTCCGACTCCGCCCTGGACGAGGCGCTGCAGCGCGTCACGGACCGCGACCTGCTCTGGTACGACTGGAGCGAGATCAAGGACGTGCCGCGGGGCTGACGACGCGGACCGCGTGGTCTCCACTCGAGGCACGAGGGCGGAGCCCACGCGGTTCCCGAGGAAGCCACGCAGAGAGCACCGCGCGGCTGACCCGGCCGCGGCCGTCAGCCCAGGAAGTCGAGCGCTTCCTTGTGCAGCTTGCCGTTCGTCGCCACCGCGTTCCCGCCCCACGGGCCGGGCTTGCCGTCGAGCGAGGTGAAGGTGCCGCCGGCCTCGGTGACGATCGGCACGAGCGCGGCCATGTCGTAGACCTCAAGCTCGGGCTCCGCGGCGATGTCGACGGCGCCGTCGGCCACCAGCATGTACGACCAGAAGTCGCCGTACCCGCGGGTGCGCGCGCACGCCCGGGTGAGGTCGAGGAACCCGTCCAGCTTGCCGCGCTCCTCCCAGCCGCCGAGGGACGCGTAGCTGAACGACGCGTCGGCGACGCGGGAGATGCCGGAGACCGACATCCGCGACGCGGACGCCAGCGACTTGCCGGTCCACGCGCCCGAGCCCTTGGCCGCCCACCAGCGGCGGCCCAGGGCGGGTGCGCTGACCAGGCCCACGACAACCTCGTCGCCGTCGGCGAGCGCGATGAGCGTGGCCCACACGGGGACGCCGCGCACGAAGTTCTTGGTGCCGTCGATCGGGTCGACGATCCAGCGGCGGGCGCCGCTGCCGGCGGAGCCGTACTCCTCGCCGACGATCGCGTCGCGTGTACGCGCGCGGGCGAGCTGGCCCCGGATGAAGTCCTCCGCCGCGCGGTCGGCGTCCGACACGGGCGTCAGGTCCGGCTTGGTCTCCACCTTGAGGTCGAGCGCCCGGAAGCGGGACATGGTGATGGAATCGACCTGGTCGGCGATCACGTGCGCCAGACGCAGGTCGTCGGCGTAGTTGTCCTTCGTCACGGCGGCCACGGGCACAACCTAGCGCCGGTTGCCAGGTTTCCGTCGCCGAGCCGCGCCGGACGGGCGGATTGTTACGCGCGATGTGCCTCGTGCGGGCCGCCGAGCCGCCGCCAGACCACCGCTCAGACCGCCGCTCGGATCGCCGCTCGGATCGCCGCTCACACTGCCGCGGGCACGAGGTCCCGGACCCGCGCCGCGAGGCTCTCGAACGCGGCCCGCGCGGGCGATCCCGGGGCGCACTCAGCCAGCACCCGGCCCGCCAGCAGCGCGGCGTCGAGCCCGGCCGGGTCGTCCGGCACGAGGTGCGCGTCGCCCACTCCCCCGTAGCGCGCGAGGGCGTCGCGCACCTGGGCCTCGGCCCGGCGCCCGACGGCGGAGACCCGCACCCGGTTCACGACCACCACGCGCGCCGCCGGGACGGGCACCGCGGCGTCTCGCAGGTCCTCCAGGCCCCGCACCAGCCGCTGCAGCCCCACGGGGTCGGCGCTGCCGACGACCACGACGACGTCCGCGGCCTGCAGCGCGCTCAGGGTCGCGCCGTTGCGCTGCGGCGCACGCGTGTCGTACATGAGCAGCTCGTCGGCCTCGAGCACCGGACCGCAGTCGACCACGGTCCAGGCCGCGAGCTCGCGGCAGCGCTGGAACACCACGTCGAGCGAGCTGGCGGGCAGCTCGGGCCAGCGGGACGCCCGGGTGATCCCGGTCAGGACGCGCACGCCCGGCAGCACCACCGGGGCATGCCCGGCCAGCGTCCGCACGTCGAGCATCCCCTGGCCGGCCGCACGGGCGGCTGCGGCCAGGCCGGGCGCGTCGTCGAGCAGGCCGAGGCGGGAAGTCACCGAGGAGGCGTAGGTGTCGGCGTCGGCCAGCACGACGGTGCCGTGCGCCGGGGGCACCGGGCGCGGCCGGCGCAGCAGGCCCGAACGGCGCGGTGCGGTGGCGCCCACCCCCGCGAGGGCGGCGGCGAGCTCGATGGCGGTGGTGGTGCGGCCGGGAGAGCCGGCCGGACCCCAGACGGCGACGAGCACGCCCGGCCGGGTCCCGTCGTCGGGCACCGCAGCCAGGGCGGCACCTGCCGCGAGGACGTCGTCGTGGGCCGGGCCGTCGCCGCGGACCGCGGCGACGAGGTTCTCCGCGTCACCGCCCGCGACCACCACGTCGCAGCCCAGGCCCGCGAGCCGGGCGGCGGGCGTGGCCGGGTCCTCGACCACGACGACCCGCAGGCCCGCGCCGCGCAGCCGCGCCACAGCGTCCCGGTCCAGGCCGGGCAGGTCCCCGGAGACGACGGCGGCCGTGCCGGCACCCGCCTCCGCCGCGGCCAGGAGCTCGGCGAGCTCCGCGCACCGCCGGGAGACGGTCGTCCGGGGCTGCGCGCCGAGCACGGTCACCACCGCCGCCTCCTCCTCGGGCGCCTGCACCGCGACGAGGACGGTGACCGTCCGCTCCTCGCTCACCGGACGCCGCCCGCCACGGGCACGACGGCGACGGTGCCGGCGTCGGAGAGCGCGGCCAGCACGGTCGGCAGCACGTCCTCCGGGACCAGCACGTGCAGCGTCACCGTGCCGTCCACGACGATCGCGCCGTCCTGCGCGTCCACCTGCTCGACGACCACGCCCTCCGCCAGTGTGACCGGCTCCGGTCGGGCCGCGCCTGCCTCGCGCGAGACGGGCACGTCGGGGACGAACCACAGGTCGACCACCACGCCGGCCCGGATCCGGTCGGACAGTCCCGAGGTCACGGGGACGGCGACCGAGCGGACGGCAGCATCCGCGCCGAGGGCCGTCAACGGCACCAGCTCGCCGTCGTCCACCACGCGGAGCACCACCAGGTCCGCCGGCAACGGCTCGGCGGCGGACAGATAGCGGCCCGTTCCGGACCCGAGCCGGACGTCGACCGTGCGGAGCGAGTCGGCGGTCAGGGCCGCACCGGGCGTGAGGGCGCCGTCGGCCACGAAGACCGGTACGGTGCGGCTCGCCGCCGAGACCACCCAGGAACCGCAGGCGACGGACAGCGCGACGATGACGAGCCCGGTCACGAGCCGCGGATCGCGCCAGCCAGGCCTGCGCAGCCTCGTCGCGACCGGCTCGGGGAGACCCTGGTCCCGGACTGCGGGCGCCGGGGTGGCCGGGGCATACGTCATCTCGGTCCTTCCGCGTACTTTGGTGGACTTTGGGTAGGGCGTCGAGTACAAGTTGAACCCCGAACCCGGGTGGAATGACGCACAGCCTGGGCAGAGCGCCGGAACCATAGTGATCGAACGTCGCCGATCCGGCATCAGATAAACACTTCTTGTGGATAACCCCCTCATGTCGGTGTCTCGTGCCACACTGTTCCCATGGAAAAGCGCTTTCTCTCTCTGGCGGATGTGGTCGAGACCCTCAACATCTCGATGGCCCAGGGCTATGCACTCGTTCGCACCGGCGACCTTCCCGCCATCCAGGTGGGGCCCAAGAAGGTCTGGCGCGTCGAGGCAGCCGAGCTCGAGTCGTACATCGAGCGTATGTACGCAAAGAGCCGTGAGCGGCTCAAGGGATCTGCGGCCGCTGACGGCTGAGCAGACGGCTGAAAAGCCGCGTCGTACATGACGGGACCGGCACACTCCATACGGGGTGAGACCGGTCCCGCTGTCCATTTCCGGGCATTCCAGTCGGTTTAGGGTGCCTCGCTCACGACCAGCAGGGCGGTGAAGGGAACCAGCCGCGTTCCGCGACCGTCGAACAGGTCGACGTCCAGGTGATCGCGGCCGACGCGCGCGATCCGCCCCGCCCACACGCCGCTCAGGGTGCGCACGGCGACCCGGGCCCGGTCGCGCTGCAGGCCACGCAGCACCGGCCCCAGCCCGAGGGAGTCCCGCCGCGACGTCGCGGACGTCGCCTGACGGGCCAACCCGTGCGCCGCCGTCACGGCGGCCAGCGGCACCAGGTGCTGGCTCGCCGGCTCCGGCCGGAGCCCCTGGAGCAGCACCCATTCGTCCGCCGCCTCCAGCACGACGCCGCGCAACGGTGCACCGTCGAGCAGCTCGACCGTCACCACCGCGCCGACGACGGCGCGGAACCTGTCGGCGAGCGTCATCGTCGCATGCTCGGCGCGCGTCAGCTCGGACACGAGCGCGTCGGTCTCCGCCACCGCCTGCGCGCGCGCCTGCGCCTCGAGATCACTGAAGAGGGCCTCCCAGCGCGTGGGGCCGGTCGAGCGCACGGATGTCATGCAGACACCCTGCGCCATCCACAGGCATCTCGCCCTCCGGTGGACACCCTCCGGACACCCCTGTTGAATAACGAGCGCCGGACGACATCAAACAACATCACCGATGCCGTCCGCGCTTGTAATGTCTGTAATCACACCGCAGCAGGGGGAACCATGTTGACGCACGCCCTTGAGCACGCACCGGCTGCCGACCGCCACGACGATGGCCGCGGGCTGTCGCATGCGGGCCGCCCACCGGCCGGCTCCCCGGCCCCGGACGCGACCTCGGGCGCCGGGGACGCGGAGACCGGAGGCGCCTGGCGAGGGCTCCTCGGGCTGCTCGCCGTCGGGACGGCGCTCGTCGCGGCGTGCGGGGTGCTCGGCACGCGCACGTGGCAGGTGGGGTCCGGCCTCGGCGCGGCGCTGTTCCCGGTGGAGGACATCGTCGAGCTGGCGGCGGTCGCCGTCGGCACCGTGGTGGCCGGCTGGACGGGTGTGCACGCGCTGCTCGCGCTGGCCTGCGTCGTCGCGGACCGCCGCGGCAGGCGCTGGGCGGCGGCCGAACGCGCCGTGGCCCGCCACGCGCCGGCCGTGGTGCGGCGCCTGGCCCGGGTCGCGGCGGGCGCAGGGCTCGGCCTGGCGCTCGCCGCGCCGACGGCGATGGCCCTGCCCACCGGCGCGGTCCCCGCCGCGGACGCGGGGCCCGCTGTCGTCCTCGACCTCGGCTGGCGGTCGACGAGCGCGGTGAGCGGGGAACCGACGGACCATCAGGGCCGGTCGGTCGCCTCGGACGCCTCGGACCCCTCCGGCCCCGGACCTGCGCCCGGGCGGGCATCCCTGGTCGACCAGGACCGACACGCGGGAGCCGGCGAGGAACCCACCGTGATGGTCGAGGCGGGCGACACGCTGTGGGCCCTCGCCGCCGACCAGCTCACAGCCGAGCAGCCGCCCGGCGCCGGGCCGTCCGGCGGGTCGTCCCGCGACGTCGCGCCGTCCGACGCCCAGATCGCCGAGGCCGTCGTCCGGTGGCACGACGCCAACCGTCGGGTACTGGGCCCCGACCCGGACTTGATCCGGCCGGGCACGGTGCTGCACCGGCCCTGAGCGCCGTCGCGCACCCCGACCCGTACCCATCGCGCCCCCAGGAGATCCCGGATGACCACGCTCGACAGCCCACCCGATGCCACTGCTCCCGTGCCGGAGGCCGCCCCGCCGTCCCGCACCCGCCGCACCACACCTCGCCCGGCGGCCGGGGCGACGGCGCCGCCCGCCCAGCGCCCCGCCGTGCCGCCCGCCGGACCGGTCACCGGGCCCGGCATCGGCCGGCGGCTGCGCCGCATGCGGATCGGCGGCACGCCGTACCCCGAGCTGCAGAACGCGGCGGCGGCGCTGGAGGCGCTGTCGGGCCGGCCGGTGCCCGAGCCGGACCCCACCCTGCCCGACCCCACCGCGCAGGTCTGCCGCGTGGTCCGCGCCGCGGTCGAGGTGCTGCGCGGGGAGCGCCCCGCGGCGCAGCTCGCCCGCTGGGTGACGCCACAGGTCTACGACCAGCTGCTGGAGCGGGGCCGGCTCATGCGGGAGGCCCGGCAGGTGCGGCCGCCGCGGCCTAAGGCGCACCCCGCCGCGGTGCGGCGCGTGCGGCTGGTCCGGCTGGGCGCCTCGTCCGCCGAGGCGACGGTGATCCTGCACGACGAGGGGCGGGTGCGCGCCGCGGCCGTGCGGCTGGAGGCCCGGCGCGGGGTGTGGCGCGTAGCGGTCCTCGAGATCGGCTGACCGGGTGGCTACACCCACTCCACGACGAGGTCCGCGGTGTCCCGGGTGGTGGCGATGAGGTCCGCGTTGCGCTGGTCGGAGCCGCGGGCCCACGCCTCGGCGTCGGGGAGTGGCTTGCCGAACGCGTGGTGGCGCGCGACGAGGCGCCGCAGGCGCTCGGCGTCGGCCAGGTCGACGTACCAGATCTCGGCCATGCGGGCGCGGGCGGCAGGCCAGGCGCCGTCGGGCGCGAGGAGGTAGTTGCCCTCCGTGATCACCAGGGGCTCGTCGGCGACGACGGTGCCCGCCGCCACCGGCTCCTCGATCTCGCGGCGGAACTCCGGCGCGAAGACCTGCGGGCTGCCCGGCCGGCGGCCCGCGATCCGGCCGATCAGCGCGGCGTAGCCGGCGTCGTCGAAGGTGTCGATCGCGCCCTTGCGCGCGCGGCTGCCGCGGGCCTCCAGCACGGCGTTGGACAGGTGGAAGCCGTCCATCCCGACGACCACGGCGGTACCGGGCGGCAGGCCGTCGGCGAGGGCGGCGGCCAGGGTCGACTTCCCCGCGCCGGGCGGGCCGGTGATGCCGAGCACCCGCGCCTCGCCCGCGCGGACGGCGTCGTCGGCGAGCCGGGCCGCGCGCTCGACGAGTTCCGCGGTGGTCAGGCGCACGCCGCGTACTCCAGCCAGGACCGGGGGCCGACGTGCTGCACGCGGATGGACGCCACGCGGATCGCCTCCTGGACCGCGGACTCCAGCCCGGCGCCCTGGGCGAGCGCCACGCACAGGGCGCCGTGGAACGCGTCGCCCGCGCCGAGGGTGTCGCGCACCGCGACGCTCGGCACGTAGGTGGATCCGTCCCGTCCGTCTTTGTCGCACCAGGTCACGGGCGCGGAGCCGTGCGTCGTGACTACGGCCTTGGACGCGGGGGCCCCGTCGGGGGCGCGGAAGTCCGCGGACCGGGCGGCCACGTCGGCCGCGCCGAGCAGGTCCGCGAAGACCGGGCGCCAGCGGCCGGCATCGAGCACGATCAGCGGCCGGGGCTCCAGGGCGAGGGCGTACGCGAGGACGCTCCGCGCCAGGTCGGGATGGTGCCCGTCCAGCAGCACGACGTCGGGCCGCGGCAGGGTGTCCAGCTCCACGCACGTCACGTCGAGGCCGTTGGTGAGCGTGGCGTCCGGCGAGACGACCGACCGGTCGCCGGTGACGTCGTCGACCAGCACGGCCGAGACGGCGATGGGGATCTCCCGGCCGTGCGCCGTGTCGTGGATCTCCACGCCGTGGTGCTCCAGGTCGCCCCGGGCGGCCGAACCCACCGGCCCGGTGCCCATCGCGCTGATCAGGAGCGCACGCGCCCCGAGCGTCGCCGCGATGACCGCGGCGTTCGCCGCGGGCCCGCCCGCGGAGACGTCCTGGCGGACGGCGGTGATCTTCTCGTCGGGGCCCGGCCGGACGGCGCTGCGGTGGATCACATCGAGCGTCGTGAGACCTGCGAACCAGCAGGTCACCCGGGGTTTTTGCGGAGATTCGGCGGCGGTGTCGCGCATGGGGCAGAGGCTACCTTTGAAACCGGGTGTCAGAGACCGGGCGTACTGTCCGAGCATGACGACGACGGAACCGACCATACCGCCGACACCACCCGCTTCCGTGTGGCGCGACCTCCTCCTGGACCAGCTCTCGTTCTACTGGGACTTCCACCTGTGGCCCCGCCTGGAGGGGCTCACCGACACCGAGTATCTCTGGGAGCCCGCGTCGCCGGCGTGGAGCGTGCGCGCCGGGGCCGACGGGGTGCCCCGGCTCGAGCAGGAGGTGCCCGAGCCGGAGGTCCCGCCGGTGACCACGATCGCCTGGCGCATGGTGCACGTGGGCCGCGACGTGTTCGGGCGGCGCGCCCGGGCCCTGTTCGGCCCGACCGACGCACCGCCCGACGCCGACATGTTCGACGCGCGGCACTGGCCCGAGGCCCCGGTCACGGCCGCCGGCGGCCTGGCCATGCTCGAGGAGGGCTACCGGTCGTGGCAGGCCGGCATCGCCGCGCTGGACGACGAGTCGCTGCTGCGCCCGATCGGCCCCAAGGGCCTCGCGTACGCCGAGTTCCCGATGGCGGCGCTGGTGACCCATCTCGGTCGCGAGGCCATGGCGCACGGCGGGGAGATCTGCCTGCTGCGCGACCTGTACCGAGCTCAGTACGCACCGTCCGCGTCAGCCGCGGCGGGATAGGCCCGCTCCGCGAAGACGCGCAGCGCGTCGCGGACGAACGTCGCGCCCTCCGTGCCGCCGTAGTTCGCGGCGAACCGGTCGTCCGCCACGTACATGTCGGCCAGACCCAGCAGGTATCCGCGGTCGGGCAGCGGCTGGGCCGCGCCCGGTGTGCCCGGCACGGACACGAGCCACTCGGCGTGCCGGGCCGCCAGGGCCTGTGCCGCGTCCGAGGCCGGGTCGGTCCCCGCCGCCGCGGCGTCGGCCCAGTCCTTGCTGAGCTCCGCGACCCGGCCCTTCCACTCCTGCTGCTCCTGCGGGGTGAGCCCGCGCCACCACGCGTCGCTCTTGCGGTACGCGTCGCCGCCCCAGCGCTCGGTGACCTCCTGCTCGTACTGCGTGTGGTCGAAACCGTCGAACATGTCCTTCGCCATGATGCTCTCCTTGGTGGTGTCCGGGTCCTTCTCGAGATCCGCGACGGTCCGTTCGACCGACGCGATCTGCCGGGCCAGCCGGCCCTGCTCCGCCCGCAGCGACACGAGGTGGGTGCGCAGTGCCTGCGCCTCGTCCCGCTGGGCGTCGAGCACCTCGGCGATGGCGCCGAGGCCGAGCCCGAGATCACGCAGCAGCAGGATCCGCTGCAGCCGCACCAGCGCGGTGCGGTCGTAGCGGCGCGGGCCGGCGTCCGTCGTGCGGACGGCGGGCAGCAGGCCGACGGCGTCGTAGTGCCGCAGCGTGCGGCTCGTGACGCCGGTCAACCGCGAGATCTCCTGGATGGACCATTGCATGTTCACCACCGTAGAGGTTGACGCCGCGTCAACTTCAAGCCCCTCTTCCCACCGACCAAGAACTGCCAAACAGATGAACCTGTGGATAACTCATGTCCACTGGCATCCTCGCCCAGACTCGTCGTCATGACAGCATCGAGCGAGATCATCCCGGGCCAGCCCTTGGTCGACGACGCGGCGCTCCTCGCGTTCGCGCACCTCCTGCACGGCGGCATCCGGCCGCGGCGCCGTACGCTGTGGTTCGCCCTGCTCGACGGCGAGCGCCGCCCGCTGCCCATGGTCGTCCCCGTGGACCTGGTGCCGGAGCTGCCCGACCCGATCGGGGTGGGCAACCTGGGCCAGGCCTGGCACCAGATCCTGCGGGGCGAGCCGGGCGCATCGGTGGTGGTCGTGCTGGAACGCCCCGGCCCCGGTGATCCCTCGTACGAGGACCGGGCCTGGCACGCGGCGCTCCGGTCCGCCGCCGCCGAGCAGGGGCTCACGGTCGCCGCGTTCTTCCTCGCCACGGCGGACGGCGTCCTGGCGCTCGCCCCGGAGCAAGCAGCTGCTCCCGACGATGCCCGGCTGATCGACGCCGCGGGCGCTGGATCGGACAGACCGGTGCCCGGGGTCAGGCCCCGATGGCCTCAAGCCGTTCCCACTCGTCGTCGGTGAACAGCCGCGACCGGATGAGGAACCGCACGCCCTCCGGCGCCTCGACGCTGAACCCGGCGCCGCGGCCCGGCACCACGTCGATCGTCAGGTGCGTGTGCTTCCAGTACTCGAACTGGTTGCGGCTCATCCAGACCGGCACGGTGAACGATCCGGCCTCCGCGGCCGGGATCGCGAGGTCACCGAGGTGCACGTCCGCGTCGCCGGTGATGAAGTCGCCGTCCGGGTAGCACATGGGCGACGAGCCGTCGCAGCAGCCGCCGGACTGGTGGAACATCAGCTCGCCGTGCTTGTCCCGCAGGCGCACGAGCAGCGCCGCCGCGTCGTCGGTCACGGCCACACGTGCCGCGGGTGACCCGCCCGCCGGGGCCGGTCGAACGTCGTCGGACATGGAACCTCCCAGAGCTCGAAGTCGAACCGGACCGCCGGGCGGGAGGCCGGTGACGTACCGGCCGGGCCTCCCGCCCGGCGTGGTGCCCCGCGCCGGCCTAGAAGAAGCCCAGCTTGTCCGGGGAGTAGCTGACCAGGAGGTTCTTGGTCTGCTGGTAGTGGTCGAGCATCATCTTGTGGTTCTCGCGGCCCACGCCCGAGCCCTTGTAGCCGCCGAACGCCGCCGCGGCCGGGTACGCGTGGTAGTTGTTGGTCCACACCCGGCCCGCCTCGATCGCCCGGCCGGCCCGGTAGGCGGCCGCGCTCGACCGCGTCCACACGCCCGCGCCCAGCCCGTACAGGGTGTCGTTGGCGATCTTGATGGCGTCGTCGTAGTCCGCGAACTCCGTCACCGCCACCACCGGCCCGAAGATCTCCTCCTGGAAGATCCGCATCTCGTTCTTGCCCTCGAAGATCGTGGGCGTCACGTAGTACCCGCCCGCGAGGTCGCCCTCCAGCTCGGCCCGGTGCCCGCCGGTGAGCACCTTGGCGCCCTCCGCCTTGCCGATGTCGAAGTAGCTGAGGATCTTCTCGAGCTGGTCGTTGCTGGCCTGCGCGCCGATCATCGTGTCGGTGTCCAGCGGGTTGCCCTGCTTGATCGCCTCGGTACGCGCCACGGCGTCGGCCAGGAACGAGCTGTAGATGTCGCTCTGGATGAGCGCGCGCGACGGGCACGTGCACACCTCACCCTGGTTGAGGGCGAACATCGTGAAGCCCTCCAGGGCCTTGTCGTAGAACTCGTCGTGCGCCGCGGCGACGTCGCTGAAGAACAGGTTCGGCGACTTGCCGCCCAGCTCCAGCGTCACCGGGATGATGTTCTGCGACGCGTACTGCATGATCAGGCGGCCCGTCGTGGTCTCGCCCGTGAACGCGATCTTGCGGATGCGGGACGAGCTCGCCAGCGGCTTGCCCGCCTCCGCGCCGAACCCGTTGACCACGTTCACCACGCCCGGCGGCAGCAGGTCCGCGATGAGCTCCATGAGGTACAGGATCGACGTCGGCGTCTGCTCCGCCGGCTTGAGCACCACGGCGTTGCCCGCCGCGAGCGCCGGGGCGAGCTTCCAGACCGCCATCAGGATCGGGAAGTTCCACGGGATGATCTGCCCGACGACGCCCAGCGGCTCGTGGAAGTGGTAGGCGATCGTGTCGCCGTCGATCTCGCTGATCGACCCCTCCTGGGCCCGGATCGCGCCTGCGAAGTAGCGGAAGTGGTCGATGGCCAGCGGCAGGTCTGCGTTGAGGGTCTCGCGGACGGGCTTGCCGTTCTCCCAGGTCTCGGCGACGGCCAGCTCCTCGAGGTGCTCCTCCATGCGGTCGGCGATCTTGTTCAGGATGATCGCGCGCTCGGTGACCGACGTGCGCCCCCACGCGGGCGCGGCGCCGTGCGCGGCGTCGAGGGCCCGGTCGATGTCGTCGGCGTCGCCGCGCGCGACCTCGGTGAACGTGCGCCCGTTCACCGGGCTGGGGTTCTCGAAGTACTGCCCGTTCGCCGGGGGTACGTACTCGCCGCCGATCCAGTGGTCGTACCGGGGCCGGAAGCTCGCGATGGCACCTTCGGTACCTGGGGCTGCGTACACGGTCATGGTCTGCCTCCTCGCAGGATCTCGCGCCCGCCCCGGGATGCCCGGCGGCGGAGCCGCGCCCCGGGCGCACCGGTGCACCCGAGTGCGGCGAGGGTAGGCAGCGGGGCGTTGCATCCGCGTTGCAACCCGACCGTGACCTCGTGGTGGCAAGCCAGGCGGCCGCCGGCACAGATGGACAGATGAGGACAGATCGCCGGGCCGACCGTGCCCGTGCGACGAGCCGACACCGAGGAGAAGCCCCATGAACCTCGCACCACGCCACCCCGCCCCCGCGGTCCCGCTGCTGGTCCCGCTCGCCGCGGCGCTGTCCGTGGTGCTGGCGCTCGCGGGCTGCACCGCGCAGGACGGCGGGTCGGACTCCGTCACGGAAACGAACCTGTCGGCCCCCGACACGGCTCCCGCCCCTGACGGCGCGCAGGCCCTGGACGGCGCGTCGGCCCCGGAAGCACGCAGCGACGAGGCGTTCGTGCCGCCCGCCCTGGAACCCTTCCCCGAGCCCGGCCCGACCGACCCCGCGGGCGAGGAGTACGACGACTCCCCCGAGTCGCCGTTCCTCGACGTCGCGACGAGCCCGCTGTCCACGTTCTCGTCCGACGTCGACACGGCGTCGTACTCGAACCTGCGCCGTCAGGTGAACCAGGGCGTGGCGCCCGAGGGGGTGCGCATCGAGGAGCTGGTCAACTACTTCGACTACGACTACCCGGCGCCCGCCGCCGGGGCCGAGCAGCCCTTCTCCGTGACGACCGAGGTGGCGCGGGCCCCGTGGAACCCGGAGCACCAGCTCGCGATGGTGGGCGTCCAGGCGACGGAGGCACTGCCGACGTCGGAGGGCAACAACATCGTCTTCCTGCTGGACGTGTCCGGGTCCATGGACGAGCCGAACAAGCTGCCGCTGCTGGCGGAGTCGTTCGCGTTGCTCGTGGAGCAGCTCGACGAGCGTGACCGGGTGTCGATCGTGACCTACGCGGGCGACAACCGGGTGGTCGCCGACTCGGTGCCCGGCTCGGAGCACGGCGTGCTGGTGGACCACCTGCGGTCGCTGCGGGCCGGCGGGTCCACGGGTGGCGCGGCTGGGCTGACCACGGCGTACGAGCTGGCCGAGAAGAACTTCGTGCGCGGCGGCAACAACCGGGTGATCCTGGCGACCGACGGCGACTTCAACGTGGGCCCGTCCTCGCCCGAGGAGCTGACGACGCTGGTCGAGGCGGAGCGGGCGTCCGGGGTCTACGTGTCGGTGCTGGGCTTCGGCATGTACAACCTGAAGGACAGCATGATGGAGGCGATCGCGGACCACGGGAACGGCAACTACGCGTACATCGACACCCTGGCCGAGGCGCGCAAGGTGCTGGTGGACGAGTTCGGCTCGACGATGTTCGTCGTCGCCCAGGACCTGAAGCTGCAGGTCGAGCTGAACCCGGCCGTGGTCGGCTCGTACCGGCTGCTCGGGTACGACAACCGGCGTCTGGCGGACGAGGACTTCGACGACGACACGAAGGACGCCGGCGACGTGGGCGCGGGCCACTCGGTGACGGCGTTCTACGAGCTCGTCCCTGCCGGCGACGGCCCGAGCACGAGCGACGACTTCATGACGGTGCACGTGCGGTACAAGTCCCCGGACGAGGGGCCGTCCGCCGCGAGCACCGAGGTGGAGTTCCCGGTCGGCTCCGCCGCCTACACGACGACGCCGTCGGCGGACTTCGAGTTCGCCTCCGCGGTCGCGGAGCTCGGGCTGATCGCCACGGGCTCGGAGCACCGGGCGGAGGCGAACCTCGACGGGGCCCGCGCCCGAGCGGCGGGTGCCCTGGGTGCCGACCCGTACGGGCTGCGCGCGGAGTTCGTCGACCTGGTCGACGCCTACCGCGAGATGGGGTGACCGTGGGGTGATCTCGACACGGGACGGCGGCTGTCACCCGGGCGCGCTTTCGACACACCCGATCGAAAGACATACAGAATGCGCTGGAGATCTTTTTACCGCCGACGAATCGTCCGGGAATTTTCGGCCGGACGCGTTCAATGCGGAATTCGAATCCTCGGCGGCAGTGCACCGCCGCGGAATGACGCCGGACACCGATCTTCGCGCTCCTGGTCGCCGAGGTCGTTCTCGAGGCGGACCCTGCGCTCCGGGCGGCCGGCGGACCGCGGGTCGGTCAGGAGCCGTCGTGCGACGTGAGCACGGTCCGGTTGCCGACCGGCTCGCGGGTGTCCAGCGCGCGCTGCGCGCCCTGCGACTGCTGCACCATGTCGACGGCGACGCGCAGGTCCTCCACGGCCCAGTCGAGCGAGGTCTCGATGTGGGTGGCCTGGGCGAGCAGGGTGCGGGCCTGCGTCACCGACGTCGGCGGGGCGTCGGTCAGCCGCTGGGCCCCGGCCTGGCGCGCCTCGGCGAGCGCCTGGGCGAGGACGTCGCGGGTGGCGGGGTCCGCGACCTGGCCCTCCGAGCCCTCGTAGACCCGCTCGGCCGTCTCGAGGACGGCGGCGAGGTCGTGCGACCGGGCCGAGGTGCTGGTGACCTGGCTGTCGATCTGGGCGGTCAGGCTGAGGATGCGGCCGGTCTCCTCCGCGCGGGCAGACATCGACCAGAGCGTGACGGCGACCGCCAGGCACGTGATGATCGCGGCGCCGAACGTCCACCGGCGGCGGCCCCGCGCGCCAGCAAGGTCGAGGCCGGCGTCGGGCTCGAGCGGCGGCGCAGGGGTGTCGAGCGCGGGCAGGTCGGCGAGCTCGATCGCGGGCAGTGCACGGCTCGGACTGTCTCCGGCCTGTTCATCAGTTCCAGACATCTGCGATTCCGGTCTAGCTAAAGCGACGGTGTTCAACTCTTCCCCCAAAGAGAGTTCTCATGAAAACTATCTGTCGGACGCGAAGCCCGTTTAACTACCGGTGCTATTGACGCTAAGACTACTTTCCGCGGCGCGCGCGGCGAGACCGTAATGCACTTGTGATCTGTGGAAAACCGCCCCGAGACGGTGGAAAACTTGGGGATCACGGTGGACAACTTGTTGATGAACTTGGTCCGATGCCTACACTGGCGTGGTTCGACGACGACGTCGGGACAGGGTGAGGGGCAGCATGCAGCAGGTGCCACACCGGGACGCGCGCTGGGTTCGCGCGGCATATGAGAGCTTCGTCAGTTCCGCCGGCTCGCTGGAGCCCGACGGGATCGACCCGATCGTCGCGGCGTCGTGGCAACGGAGCCTGCGCAACGGTGTGGACCCCGACCGGCCGAGCACGGTCACGGTCGCGGCGTCGGACGAGCTGGACGAGTACCGCAGCGCCCATCCCCTGGCCGTCGCGATGCCGCTCGTGCGTGACCTGGTGGGCGGGGCGACGGGCGACGGGCTGGTGGTCGCGGTGTCCGACGACGTCGGCCGCCTCCTGTGGGTCGAGGGCCGCGGGCAGGTGCGCTCCGCCGTGGACGGCGTCGGCTTCGTCGAGGGCGCACTCTGGCGCGAGGACTCCGTGGGCACCAACGCGCCCGGCACCGCACTGGCCGCGCGGCGCCCCGTCCAGGTGCTCGGCGCCGAGCACTTCGCGCGCCCGGTTCAGCGGCTCAGCTGCACCGCGGCCCCGGTGCACGACCCGGCGGGCGGCATCATCGGCGTCCTCGACCTGACCGGGGGCAGCGCCGCCGGGTCGCACGTCGCCCGCGCCCTGGTGCGCACCACGGTCGCCATGGTCGAGCGCGAGCTCGCGCTCCAGGCCGCGGGTGCGGCGGGGGCGGACGCCGGCCGCGCGCCCTGGGCGGCCGACGTCGCCCCGGACGGGGACGCCGGCCCGGCGGGCGGCGCGGCCGACCGCGTCCCCGACCTGCGCCTGCTCGGCACGCCGACGCTGCGCGGCCGCCGGCTCTCCCTGCGGCACGCCGAGATCCTGCTGCTGCTCGGCGAGCGGCCGCGCGGCCTCAGCGCCGAGGAGCTTGCCGTGCTGCTGCACCCGGGCGACCTGTCGCCGGTGACCGTCCGGGCGGAGATCTCCCGCCTGCGCCGGGTGGCCGACGGCGTGCTCGACGGCCCGCTGCTCGCCGGGTCCCGCCCCTACCGGCTCGCCCGGATGCTCCGGTCCGACGTCGACACGGTGCGCTCCCGGCTGAGCCGCGGCGACGTGCGCGGCGCGCTGTCCGCGTACCCCGAGCCGCTGCTGCGCCGCTCGGTCGCGCCCGGCGTGGAGCGGCTGCGCGAGGAGCTGGAGGCCGAGGTCCGGGCGGGGGTGCACGCCTGCGACGACGTCGTCGCCGTCGAGCAGTGGACCGCCCGCGACGAGGGCGCGGACGACCACACGGCCTGGACCCTCCTGGTGCGGCTGGCCGAGCCCGGCGGGCCGCAGGCCGCGCGGGCACGGGCCCACCTGGGCGTGCTGGAGCGACGGCTGTCCTGATCGGCACCTCCGGGATCATCCGGGGCCCGCCCCGTGTTCCTAGACTCGACAGTGCACGCTCATCGAGGAGGAACCATGCCCGCTCCCATCGACCCGTCGGACAAGATCGCGCAGTACGCCCACCCCGAACGGCTCGTGAGCACGGCGTGGCTGGCCGAGCACCTCAAGGACCCGGGCATCGTCGTGGTCGAGTCCGACGAGGACGTCCTGCTCTACGAGACCGGGCACATCCCCGGCGCGGTGAAGGTGGACTGGCACACCGAGCTGCAGCACCCGCAGGTCCGCGACTACCTCGACGGCGCCGCGTTCGCCGCCCTGATGGGCGCCAAGGGCATCACGCGCGACACGACGATCGTGCTGTACGGCGACAAGAACAACTGGTGGGCCGCGTACACGGCGTGGGTGTTCACGCTGTTCGGGCACCAGGACGTACGCCTGCTCGACGGCGGCCGCGGGCTGTGGAGCGCCGAGGGCCGCGAGCTCACCACCGACGTCCCCGCTCCCGCCCCGGTCGAGTACCCGGTGGTCGAGCGCGACGACACGACGGTCCGCGCCTTCCGCGACGACGTGCTGGCACACCTCGGCAACGGCCCGCTCGTCGACATCCGCTCGCCGCAGGAGTACACCGGCGAGCGCATCGCCATCCCGGACTACCCCGAGGAGGGCGTGCTGCGCGGCGGCCACATCCCGACGGCCCGCAACGTCCCGTGGGCCACGGCGGTGGCCGAGGACGGCACCTACAAGACGCGCGCGGAGCTCGACGCGATCTACACCGCCGGCCTGGGCCTCGACCCGGCCGACGCCGTCGTCACCTACTGCCGCATCGGCGAGCGCTCCAGCCACACCTGGTTCGCGCTGACGTACCTGCTCGGGTACCCGAACGTGCGCAACTACGACGGCTCGTGGACCGAGTGGGGCAACGCGGTGCGCGTCCCGGTCGCCACGGGCGCGGAACCAGGCACGGTCTGACGGGTCAGGCGCGGCCGAAGGCCTTGCGGAGCTCGTCCTTGGCGCGTTCCAGCACCTCGCGCTGGTCGGCGTCGAGGTCCTTGCCCGCACGGTTGACGTAGAACGTGAGCATCGACATCGCCGACCGGTACGGGGAGCTCTTGCGCCGGTCGCTCGCCTCGGCCGACCGCTTGAGGGACCGGGCGATCCGCGCGGGGTCGGCCCAGGTGAACACGCCCTCCTCCAGGTCCAGGGCGTCACTGCCCTCGGTGACGCCCTGCGACCAGCGGTCGGGGCCGCCGTCGGACCCCTTCTTCGACCCCTTGTTCCCGGCCATACGGCCACGCTACGACGCCGTCGGCCCACTCGCCCGGGCCGTGCCCCGCGGCTCGCCCCGGCCGCCGCGACGGTGAAAGGATGAACGGATGAGCACCAACGACGTCGAACTGCCCGAGGCTCTCGCCGAGCTGCGGGACGCCTTCCTGGAGACGCCCGAACGGGACCGGCTCCAGCTCCTGCTGGAGGTCTCGCGCGAGCTGCCGCCGCTGCCGGAGCGGTACGCGGACGCGCCCGAGCGCCTGGAGCGGGTGCAGGAGTGCCAGTCCCCCGTCTACGCGTTCGCCGAGGTGGACGACGCCGGGGTGGTCACCTTCCACGCCAGCGCCCCCGAGGAGGCACCCACCACGCGCGGGTTCGCCTCGATCCTGGCGCAGGGCCTGACGGGGCTGACGGCGCAGCAGGTGCTGGACGTGCCCGAGGACTACCCGCTGCAGCTCGGCCTGACCAAGGTCGTGAGCCTGCTGCGCCTGAACGGCATGGCGGGCATGCTGACCCGCGCCAAGCGCCAGGTCCGCGAGCAGCTCGCGGCCGCGCAGGTCTGACCCCGCGCGGCCGCGACCGCCGTGACGTCGGCAGTTGCCTGCCGGACTCAGGACTCGCCGCCGCCGAAGCGCTCGCGGTAGGCGTCCAGGTCGTCGTCGCTGATCTTGGCGAACAGCACCGGCGGGACGGTGAAGGCCGTCCCGGCCGGGACCGCGTCGAGCGACGTCGCGGCCTGCGGGGTGACCCAGGTCGCGGTGTCGCCGTCGAGGGCGAACACGGCGCGCAGGGTCGCCGCCGTCTGCGGGACGAACGGCTCGGAGACGACCGCGTACAGGCGGATCAGGTTCATCGCCGTGCGCAGCGAGACCGCCGCCGCCTCCGGGTCGACCTTGACCTGCTTCCACGGCTCCTTCTCGACGAGGTACGCGTTGCCCGCCGACCACAGCGCGCGCAGGGAGTTCGCGGCCTTGCGGTACTGGAGCGCCTCCAGGTGCCCCTCGTACTCGGCCAGCAGCCGGGCCACCTCCGCGCCGAGCTTCTCCTCGGCGGCGCCCGGCTCGCCGCCCGCGGGGACGGTCTCGCCGAACCGCTTGGCGGAGAAGGTCAGCACGCGGTTGACGAAGTTGCCCAGCGTGTCGGCCAGGTCCTTGTTCACCGTGCCGGCGAAGTGCTCCCAGGTGAACGACGAGTCGTCGGACTCCGGGGCGTTCGCGATGAGGTACCAGCGCCAGTAGTCGGCGGGCAGGATCTCCAGCGCGGCGTCGGTGAAGACGCCCCGCTTCTGCGACGTCGAGAACTTGCCGCCGTAGTAGGTGAGCCAGCTGAAGCCCTTGACGTAGTCGACCATGGTCCACGGCTCGCGGACGCCGAGCTGCGTGGCCGGGAACATCACCGTGTGGAACGGGACGTTGTCCTTGGCCATGAACTGCGTGTAGCGCACGTCGTCGGCCTCGTACCACCAGGACTTCCAGTCCCGGGTCTCGCCCGGTGCGGCGGCGTCCGCCCACTCCTGGGTGGAGCCGATGTACTCGATCGGGGCGTCGAACCAGACGTAGAAGACCTTGCCGTCGGCCGCGAGCTCGGGCCAGGTGTCGGCCGGGACGGGCACGCCCCACTCGAGGTCGCGCGTGATCGCGCGGTCGTGCAGGCCCTCGGAGAGCCACTTGCACGCGATCGACGTCGACAGCAGCGGCCAGTCCTTGCTGTTCTGGTCGATCCACGCCTCGACCTCGGCCTGGAGCTTCGACTGGAGCAGGAACAGGTGCTTGGTCTCGCGCACCTCGAGGTCGGTCGACCCGCTGATCGCCGAGCGCGGGTCGATCAGATCGGTCGGGTCCAGCACGCGCGTGCAGTTCTCGCACTGGTCGCCGCGCGCCCGGTCGTAGCCGCAGTGGGGGCACGTGCCCTCGACGTAGCGGTCGGGCAGGAACCGGCCGTCGACCGGCGAGTACACCTGCCGGATCGCCCGCTCCTCGATGAAGCCGTGCTCGTTCAGGCGCCGCGCGAAGTGCTGCGTGGTCTCGGCGTTCTGCGTCGAGGAGCTGCGGCCGAAGTGGTCGAACGACAGCCCGAAACCGTCGTAGATCTTCTTCTGCGTCTCGTGCGCGCCGGCGCAGAACTCCGCGACGGGCAGGCCCGCCTCGGCCGCCGCCAGCTCGGCCGGCGTGCCGTGCTCGTCGGTGGCGCAGATGTACAGCACGTCGTGGCCCCGCTGGCGCAGGTACCGCGCGTAGACGTCGGCCGGGAGCATCGACCCGACCATGTTCCCCAGGTGCTTGATGCCGTTGATGTACGGAAGCGCACTGGTGACAAGGTGGCGAGCCATCGCTGGATGCTCCGATTCGTAAGGTGTGGATCTCGTGGCCGGGCGGGTCGCCCGGCGGGCTCGCGGAGCGAGCCACGGCCCAGCCTAGATCCACCGCGTGCCGGGGGCGGCATCGCGGTCACGGTGTGAGCGGCTGGACGCCGACGGCTGCGGCACCGGCGCCGGGTGCGGGTCGGAGCACGCGCGCGATGCGCACCACCGCCTCGGCCAGCCGGTCCGGCGGGTTGGCGGCGTACCCGATCACCAGCCCGGGCGGCCCGTCACCCACTCGGTGGGCCGACAGGGGGTGCACGCGGACCCCGGCTTCGGCGGCGCGCCGGGCCACGTCGGCGTCGTCGACGCCCGGGAGGGTGACCAGCAGGTGCAGGCCGGCGGCCACGCCGTGGGCCGTGGCGCCGGGCAGGTGGGTGGCCAGCACCGCCAGGAGGGCGTCGCGCCGGGCCCGGTGCCGGCGTCGGACCTGGCGCAGGTGCCGCTCGAAACCGCCTGAGGTGATGAAGTGGGCCAGGGCGAGCTGGGGCAGCGCCGGGCCGGCGAGGTCGGTCCAGTACCGGGCCTCGACCAGCTCGGACCGCAGCGCGGCGGGCGCCAGCAGCCAGCCGATCCGGATCCCGGGGGCGAGCGTCTTGGACACGCTGCCCAGGTGCACCACGTGCTCGGGCGCGAGGGCGCGCAGCGCGGGGACCGGCGGGCGGTCGTACCGGTGCTCGGCGTCGTAGTCGTCCTCGATCACGAGCCGGCCCGGCAGCCCGTCCGGACCCGGTGCCGCTCCGGACCGCGCCCACGCGACCAGCGCGCGCCGCCGGCCGGGTGCGAGCACGACACCCGTGGGGAACTGGTGCGCGGGGGTGACCAGGACGGCGTCGACCCCCGACCGGTCCAGCGCGGCGACGTCGAGGCCGTGCCCGTCCACCGGCACGGGCACGGGCGCCAGGTCCCAGCGGCGCAGGTGCTCGCGCGCGCCGTAGGAGCCCGGGTCCTCGAACCCGATCCGGGTGGTGCCACGGACGACGAGCGCCCGGGCGAGCAGCATCAGGCCCTGGGAGACGCCGTTGACCACCAGGATGTCATCGGGATGCGCGCGCAGGCCCCGGGTGCGGGCGAGCCAGCCCGCGAGCGCCTCGCGGAGCGCGGGCAGGCCGCGCGGGTCGCCGTAGCCGAGGTCGCTCGACGCCAGGCCGTCCAGGGCCGCGCGCTCGGCACGGGCCCAGGCGGCCCGCGGGAACGCGGACAGGTCGGGCAGGCCGGGCGAGAGGTCGATCAGGTCGGTCCCGGGGGCGCCGGGTGCGCCCGGGCCGGCCGGCGCGAACGCACCGGGCGGGCCGCCCGCGAGGCCCGACGACGGCGGCCGGGCCGCCGGTAGGGTGCCGGGCGCGGCGGCCCGCTCCCCGTGGCCCTCCGCCGGCCCCGCGGGGCCGGAAGCCGTGGCCCACGCGGCCCGAACCGTCGTCCCGCCGCCGCGCCGTCCGGCGAGCAGCCCCTCGTCCGTCAGGCGCCGGTAGGCGTCGACCACCACTCCGCGGGAGCAGCCGAGCTGCTCGGCGAGCACCCGCGTGGCGGGGAGCCGGTCGCCCGGGACCAGGCGGCCGTCGGACACCGCACCCCGCACCGCCTCGGCGAGCCAGGCGGTCAGCCCGCCCGCGGGGGCATGAGCGGGGTCGAGCTGGAGGAAGTCGGCCCCGGCCATCTTGGTCCCTTCGATCTTCGTGATCTTGGCTCTGTCAGATATACCAAAGCGCGGGCAGGCTCGTGGACATGACCACCAGCACCAGCCCTGACATTGGCACCGGCACCATCTCCGGCCCCGGCCCCGGCACCGGCCCCACGCAGGACGACGACGCCGGCCCCCGAACCGACCAGCCCGGCCCTGCCTGGACCGGCCCGCTCTTCGCGGCGCTCGGCATGGCGCTGGTGGGCAGCCAGGTGGCGGTCTCGGGGGTGCTCGCCGAAGCGCCGCTGTTCGCGGTGCAGGCCGTCCGCTACACGCTGGCGGCCCTGGTGCTGGCGGTGGTGCTACGGCTGACCGGCCGGGCGCTGCCCGCACCCCGTGGCCGGGAGTGGGCCTGGCTCGCGGGCGTGGCGCTGAGCGGGCTGGTGCTGTTCAACGTGGGGGTGGTCCGCGGCGTCGCGCACGCCGAGCCCGCGGTGATCGGGGTGGCGGTCGCCGCCGTACCCGTGCTGCTCGCCCTGGTGGGACCCCTGCTGGGCGGGACCCGGCCGACGCCGGCCGTGGTGGGCGCCGCCGCGGTGGTGACCCTGGGCGCCGTCCTGGTCACGGGCGGCGGACGCACGGACGCGGCGGGAATCGGCTACGCGCTGCTCACCCTGGTGTGCGAG
Organism: Promicromonospora sp. NPDC110617; assembly: GCF_055598465.1. NCBI lineage: Bacteria > Bacillati > Actinomycetota > Actinomycetes > Micrococcales > Promicromonosporaceae > Promicromonospora > Promicromonospora sp. NPDC110617. Next base: position 1,351,733 of record NZ_JBVKBM010000001.1, on the reverse strand, counting down.
GCCGGGTTCACGCTGCTGGCCGTCCCCGTGCTGCGCCGGCTCGGCCCGCACGGCGTCTCGTTGCACGCCGTCTGGATCGCAGCCGTGGCGCTCTGGGTGCTGAGCGTGGCGGTCGAGGGGCCGGACGCCGTCCTGACCCTGCGGGCCGAGCACCTGCCGGCCACGCTGCACCTGGCGCTCGGCGTCACCGTCGTGGCGTTCCTGCTCTGGTACACCGCCGTGGGCCGGATCGGTCCGGGGCGGGCCGGGCTGTTCACCGGCGTCGTCCCCGTGGCCTCGGCCGTGGGCGGTGTGGCGCTCGGTGGGCCGGTGCCCGGACCCGCCGTCTGGCTGGGTGTCGCGATCGTGGTGGCGGGCGTCGCGCTCGGGATGGTCAGCCGGCCGGCTGCGGGTCCCGGCCGAGCAGGCGCAGGGCGTCGGTCCACGGGTCGGAACCGGTAGCGGTGAGCGGCGCGGCGAACACGCCCGGCGTCCCGCCCGGGCGGGCGGCGATCGGGCCGGCGCTCTCGAGCACGAAGGCGACGGTGGCGTCGTCGGGGCGATAGGTGGTGCCGAGCGACGCGGCGACGTCCCAGGCGTGCACCGCGGTGTCGAGGAGCTGCATGCCGAGGGCGAGCGTCGCCGAGACCTGGGCGTCGAACTCGGCCAGATGGACGGGGGCGTCTGGTTGCGCGCGTGCGGACGCCTCGCGCAGCGCCGTCGCGGACGCCTCCCACGCGGCGACGACGCCGTCCGGCGTCACCTCCGGACCGGCGTAGAGCGCGACGTCGGCGTCGCCGTCGCCGAGAGCGGCCGCGAAGCCGTGGTTCTGGCCGATCATGTGCGACAGCAGCGCGGCGAGGTCCCACTCGTCGCACGGTGTCGCGAGGTCGAGCGGGCCCTGGGCGGCCTGCTCGACGAGGCGGGTGGTGTCGGCGAGCGCGGCGTGGTGCAGGGTGAGCATCTCCGAATAAGTAAGCATGAGTAGACGATACACCCACGTAGATCGTCGGTTCCTGGATAGGATCGGCGGGTGGAGCGTCCCGAGCTTGGCTACTTGCTCGACCGGCTGCTGCGCGTCGTGATCGCCCGCGAGGAACCGGTCCTCGCGGCCGCCGGCCTGCAGATGTGGGACCACGTGGTGCTCACCGCGCTCGCCCGGCAGGACGCCCCGACGCAGGCGCAGCTCGCGGCGGCGACCGGGCGCGACAAGACCCGGCTGATCGGCAACCTGGACCGGCTCGTGGAGCTCGGGCTGGTCAGCCGCGTGCCCGACCCGGCCGACCGCCGCAACCGCGTCGTCTCGCTCACCGCCGAGGGGCGGCGGGTCCTGGAGCGGTGCCAGGCCAGCATCCGCGCGATGGAGCAGGAGCTGCTGGGCGGCCTCCCGGCCGGCGAGCGCGCGGGCTTCGAGCGGGCGCTGGTGGCGCTCGCCGCGTCCCTGGACTGACGCACCCGCGCGCGGCCCACCCGCGCCGCGCGGCGCGCGTCAGAGGAGCTCGGCCAGGAAGCCCTGCACCGCCCGGTGCACCTGCGCGGCGTGCGGCCCGATCCAGAACAGATGGGTCGGCGCGTCGATCTCGGCCAGGCGCGCGTCGTCGATGTGCTCGGCGAGGTCCAGGGCGTGGGCGAAGCTCACGGCGCCGTCGTGCCGCGACCCGGTCACGAGCGTCGGGCAGGAGATCCGGCGCAGCAGCGCGTGGCGCGCGCCGTCGTCGTCCGGCCGGCCCTGCCGCAGGTCGACGGCGAACCCGGTGCCCGACCCCATCGCCTGGAACGTCGCGCGGGCCCGGCCGCGGTCCTCCGGGCTCCAGGTGGGCCACCAGACGCTCGCGGGCAGCCGCGACAGGGACCCGGCCATCATCCGGAGCCCGGCGTCCGTGGCGACCAAGCGGGACACCGCGGACCAGAGCCCGCGCTGCGTGCGCGGGCCGAAGAGGACGGGCCCGAGCGCTCGCTGGCCGGCGGAGTCGGGGTACCGCAGCGTCGACGGCGCCGCGCTGTGCAGCACCAGCCGCGTGGGCCGGACCGACCCGGACGCCGCGACGTGCAGCGCCTGGAGCCCGCCGAACGACACCCCGACGACGGCGGCCACCGCCGTGATGCCGAGCGCGGTGCACACCTCGTCGACGGCCGGGACGAACTCCGCCGCGGTGAGGTCACCCACCCGGGTCCGGCCGTAGCCGGGCCGGGAGAACGACACCACGCGGTACCCGAGGCGTGTGTACGACTCCCAGCCGCAGTCGACGGTCGCGCCGCAGTGCCCGCCCGGGAAGAACAGGACCGTCCCGCGCCGCCCGCCGGTGACGCAGACCTCGACGTCGCCGAGGCGCGTACCGACCAGCCCCGACCCGGCCGTCGCGGGGATCACGACCACCGCGCAGCGCAGCCCGTGGTGGCACGGCCGGTGGTGGCACGCCCGGCGAGCCCGCGGCGGGGATCGGCGGCGCACGGCACGCCGAGCAGGTCCGGGGCCGCGATGTCGGCGGGCATCGGCACCTGGGCGAGCGGCACCTTGTCCGGGTCGCAGACGACGGTCGGCACCAGCCGCGCCACCGACGCCCGGCCCAGCAGCCGCAGCTCCGCCCACGTCACGGCGCCCGGGCGAGCGAGGCCCGCGTCGAGGACCAGCACCCGCCGGCCGTCGTGCGTGACCGTGGTGTCGAGAACGCTCGTGACCACCACGAACGGCTCCGGGCCGTCCGCCGTGTGCACGCACGGCGTGCTGCACAGCAGCGCGAGACCGTGCAGGGAGACGCCGTCCACCACGACGTCGGTGGTGGTCGCCCGGGTGTCCGCCGGCCAGGCGCCCGCGGCGAGCGGATCGGGGATGCTCGCACGGAGCGTGGGCAGGATCGCGGTGAGGGTCATGTCCCCGTCGTACGGCGCTCGCGACCCCGGGAACGGGCACATTGACACATCCCGTACGGCCACGGGCCAAGTCCTGACGCCGCCCGTACGGACCGACCCCCACGCCCGGACATAGCGTGATCGTGTGCCTGATCCACGCTCCACGCGGCTCTTCGCCGCGACTGTCACGCCCTTCACCCCCGACGGCCACCTCGACCTCGACGCGCTCACCGCGCACATCGACCGCCTCGTGCGAGAGGGGGTGGACGGGCTCGTCGTCGGCGGGACCACGGGCGAGTCCGGCGCGCTCGCCCCGGAGGAGCGGATCGCGCTCCTGCACGCGGCCGCCGACGTCGCCGGCGACCGCGCCGCCGTCGTCGCCGGGGTGGGCGAGCACGACACGACGTCGGGCATCGCCCTCGCCGTCGCCGCCACCCGGGCCGGGGCCGACGGCGTGCTCGTCGCGGCCCCCGCGGCCAGCCGCCCCTCGCAGGCCGGGCTCCTCGCGCACGTGCGGGCGCTCGCCGACGCCGCCGGCGTCCCCGTGATGCTCTACGACAACCCCCGCCGGTTCGGGGTCGGCTTCGAGATGCCGACCCTCCTCCGCGCGGCCGAGCACCCGAACGTCTGGGCCGTCAAGGACGCCACGGAGAACCCGCACCGCGCCGCGGAGCTCATGGGGCTGTCCGACCTGGCCTACTACGCCGGGTCGGACGCCGCGGCCATGGTGCTGACCGCGGGCGGGCAGGGCGTGGTCGGTGTCGGCGTCAACGTGGAGCCCGCCCGCTGGCGGGCCTACGTCGACGCCCTGCTGGGCGGCGACCTGGACGCCGCGGACGACCTCTCCCGGCGCCTCGCCCCGCTCGACCACGCCCTGCACCGCCACGTGCCGCCCGCCGTGGCGACCAAGGTGGTGCTGCGCGGCCTCGGCCTGCTGCCGACCGCCCGGGTGCGCCTCCCGCTGGTCGGACCGGTCCTCGAGGAGACGGCGGCGATCCGCCGCGACCTGGAGGTGTACGAGGGTCTCCCGGACTTCCACAGCGGGCTCGCCCGGCTCGACCACCCCGACGCGCACGGCGGCGCGCTCCGCCTGCTCTGAGCCGTTTCCGGACGGGGTACTTCAGGACGGCTGCCTCAGGACGACACCTGGTGCAGCAGGAGCTGCACCGACGTACGCCGCACACCGGGCTGCTCGCGCAGCCGGCGCAGCTCCGCCTCGACGTCCGGCAGGCTCCGGCACGCGAGGTGGACGGCGTAGTCGAACTCCCCCGTGACCTGCCACGCCGACACCACGGCCGCGCTGCCCGCGAGCGTCCCCTCGAATGCCGCGAGGTCTCCGTCCGCGCGCACCTGCACCTGCGCCAGGACCTCCACCGGCCGGCCGAGGACCGCGCGGTCGACCCGGGCGTGGAACCCCTCGATGACCCCCCGCTCGACCAGCCGGCGCACCCGGACGGACGTCGCGGACGTGCTCAAGCCGGTCGCCGCCGCCAGCTCGTGGAGCGTGGCCCGGCCGTCGTGCAGCAGCAGGTCCAGGATCACCCGGTCGGTGTCGTCCGGCGTCGCGTCCGGCGCCGGAGGAACGACGGGAAGCAGAAGTCACGGCCATACCCGCGACGCTACGAACGCCGCGCGGGAGAACGGGCCACGTGAACGTCATCCGTACGCCGGACCCGGACATCCTGACGGGACCTTGACGCCCTCACTCCTCGAACCGGTACCCCGCCCCCGGGTGGGTCAGGATGTGCTTCGGGTGCGACGGGTCCTGCTCCAGCTTGCGCCGGAGCTGTGCGGTGTAGACGCGCAGGTAGTTGGTCTCCGTCGAGTACGCGGGGCCCCACACCTCGTGCAGCAGCAGCTTGCGGTCCACGAGCCGGCCGCGGTTGCGCACCAGCACCTCCAGCAACGCCCACTCGGTGGGGCTGAGGCGCACCTCCTCCCCCGCCCGGGACACCTGCCGCCGGGCCAGGTCGATGCGCAGGTCGCCCGCGGTGACCACGGGCTCCTCGGCCTGCGCCGGCTCGGCCCGCCGCACGGCGGCGCGCAGCCGCGCGAGCAGCTCGTTCATCGCGAACGGCTTGGTCACGTAGTCGTCGGCCCCGGCGTCGAGCGCGTCCACCTTGTCGTCGCCGAGCTGCCGGGCCGACAGCACCACGATCGGCACCCGGGTCCAGCCGCGGATGCCCGCGATGACCTCGAGTCCCGGCATGTCGGGCAGCCCGAGGTCGAGCAGCACCACGTCGGGCCGCGCGGACGCCACGGCGTCGAGCGCGGCCGCGCCCGTCGGCGCGGCGGTCACGTCCCAGCCATGGGCGCGCAGGTTGATCGCCAGGGCGCGGGTCAGCGCGGCGTCGTCGTCCACCACGAGCACGCGGTTGCCCGACGCCGCCGCGCGCGCCTCACCGCCGTCCGTCTCACCGGTCACGAGGCCATCCCATCATCCAGGGCGGTCGCGCGGGGCACCGTGAGCACCATCGTGAGGCCGCCGCCCGGCGTGTCCTCGGCCGAGATCCGGGCGCCGACGGCGTCCGCGAGGCCCGCGGCGACCGCGAGACCGAGACCGAGACCGCCCGCGCTCGTGTCGTCGAGGCGCTGGAAGGGCTCGAACATCGTGGTCTTGCGCTCGTCGGGCACGCCCGGGCCGGTGTCGGCCACGCGCAGCTCCACCGCGTCGCGCGCCGCGGAGGCCGTGAACAGCACCTTGGCGCCCGGCGGCGAGTGCCGCACCGCGTTGGACACGACGTTGGCCACCACCCGCTCGAACAAACCGGGGTCGGTGTGCACGAGCGGGAGGTCCTCCGGCACGTCGAGCGCCAGGTCGGCCAGCCACGGCTCGACGGCGATCGGCACCACCTCCTCCAGCGACGCCGCCCGCAGCGCGGGCCGGACGGCGCCCGTCTGGATGCGGGACAGGTCCAGGAGGTTGCCGATGAGCCGCTCCAGCCGGTGCGTCGAGTCCGCGATCGTGGCCGTCAGGACGTCGCGGTCCTCCCGGTCCAGCTCGACGTCGGGCGAGGACAGGCCGTCCACCGCCGTGCGGATCGCGGCGAGCGGCGTGCGCAGGTCGTGCGAGACGGCGGCGAGCAGCGCGGTGCGGGTGCTCTCGGTGCGCTCCAGCACCTCGGCCTGGGCGGCCTGCTCGCGCAGGCGGCGCCGCTCCATGACGATCCCGGCCTGGGCCCCGAACGCCTCGACCACCTGCCGGTCGCTCGCCGGCAGCACGCGGCCGGCGAGCACCAGCCGGTGCCGGTCGTCGATCACCACCTCGGTCACGGTCGGGTCCGCCTCCGCACCGCCGGGCGCGGGCTCCGCGTCCGTGACCCACCGCTCGTGCGCCACCACGGACCACGGCGTGCGGTCGTCGGACCGCTCCTCCAGGCGCACGTCGGCCATCGCGAAGGTCTGGGCGAGCCGGTGCACGATCGCCTGCGCCGTGTCCTGGCCCGACAGCACCGAGCGGGACAGCGCGGCCAGCGTGGACGCCTCGGCCCGCGCCCGGTACGCCTGCGTGGTGCGCCGCGCGGCCAGGTCCACCACGGAGGCGACCGCGACCGCGATCACCACGAACACGGCCAGCGCGAGCACGTTCTCCCCCTGGGCGATCGTGAACCGGCCCACCGGCGGCGCGAAGAACCAGTTGAGGCACAGGTTGGACACCACGGCCGCCACCACGGCGGGCCACAGCCCGCCGATCAGCGCGACGCCGACCACGCCCGCCAGGAGCAGCATGGCGTCCGTGGCAAGCGCGACGTCGTCCGTGCCGATCACCAGGAGCGCGGCCGTCAGCAGGGCCGGGATCAGGAGGGCCGAGCCCCAACCCGCCGCGCGGCGCTTCGGGGACAGCGAGGAGTACCGCGAGCGCACCCCCACCCCGACCCGGGCACGTTCGTGCGTCACGAGGTGCACGTCGATCGTGCCCGAGAGCCGCGCGATCTCCGCGCTGGACGAGCCGAGCAGCGCCTGCCGCCACACGGGGTGACGGGAGACGCCCACGACGATCATGGTCGCGTTGACCCCGCGGGCGAAGTCGACGACGGCGGACGGCACGTCCTCCCCCACCACCGTGTGGAACACGCCGCCGAGCGACTCCACGAGCGCGCGGTGCGCGGCGATCGTGGCCGACGGCGTGGCCGGCAGCCCGTCCGTGGGCAGCACGTGCACCGCCAGCAGCTCGGTCCCCGCGGCCCGCTGCGCGATGCGCGCCGCCCGGTGCAGCAGCGTCTCCGTCTCCGGCCCGCCCGTGACGGCCACGACGATGCGCTCGCGGGCCGGCCAGGTGCCGCCGATCGAGTGGTCGGCGCGGTACCGCGTGAGGGCGTCGTCCACCCGGTCGGCGAGCCACAGCAGGGCGAGCTCGCGCAGCGCCGTCAGGTTGCCCACGCGGAAGAACGACGACATCGAGGCGTCGATCTGCTCGGCCCGGTACACGTTGCCGTGGGCGAGCCGGCGCCGGAGCTGCTCCGGCGAGAGGTCCACGAGCTGGATCTGGTCCGCGTCGCGCACCACCTGGTCCGGCACCGTCTCCCGCTGCCGCACGCCTGTGATGGCCTCGACGTCGTCGGTCAGCGACGCGATGTGCTGCACGTTGACGGTGGTCACGACGTCGATGCCGGCGTCGAGCAGGTCGTGCACGTCCTGCCAGCGCTTGGCGTGCCGCGAGCCGGGCGCGTTGGTGTGCGCGAGCTCGTCCACGAGCGCCACCTCAGGTGCCCGCTCCAGCAGGGCCGGGACGTCGAGCTCGGTGAGCGTCGACCCCCGGTGCTCGGCCAGCCGCCGCGGGATCATCTCCAGGTCGCCGATCTTGGCGACCGTCGCGGCCCGCCCGTGCGTCTCGACCAGGCCGATCACGAGGTCGGTGCCCCGCGCGCGGCGCCGGTGCGCCTCGTCCAGCATGGCGTAGGTCTTGCCCACGCCAGGGGCCGCCCCCAGGTAGACCGTGAGGCGGCCCCGGCGTCCGGTGCTCATGGGATCAGTGTGCGTCATCGAGCGCGAGGTTGAGCTCCAGCACGTTCACCCGCGGCTCGCCCAGCACGCCCAGGGTGCGCCCGGCCGTGTGCTCCGCGACCAGGGCCTCGACGTCGGCCACGGACAGCCCGCGCTCCTTCGCGACCCGGGCGACCTGGATCGCGGCGTACTCCGGGCTGATCTGCGGGTCCAGGCCTGAGCCGGACGCCGTGACGGCGTCGGCCGGGACGTCCGCCGGGTCCACGCCCTCCAGCTCGGCGACGGCGGCCTTGCGCTCCTCGATGGTCGCGACCAGGTCGGGGTTGAGCGGGCCGAGGTTCGACGCGGCGGACGCCGACGTGTCGTACCCGTCGCCTGCGGCGGACGGCCGCGGGTGGAAGTACTCGGCTCCCTCGAAGCCCTGCGCGACGAGCGCGGAGCCCACCGCCTCGGAGCGGTCGGTGGTGTGGGTGCCGTCGGCCCGCACCAGCGAGCCGTTCGCCTGCCAGGGGAAGGCCACCTGCCCGACGGCGGTCGCCGCGAGCGGGTAGGCCAGCCCCAGCAGGAGGGTGAACACGAGCAGCATGCGCAGCCCCGCCAGCGAGTGCCGGGTCAGCGCCGCGAGGTCGCTCGCGACTGTGGTCGATGCCATGAGATTTCCTTTCCGTGCTCAGGACCGGGCTACAGGCCCGGGAGCAGCGAGACGACGAGGTCGATGAGCTTGATCCCGATGAACGGCGCCACCAGGCCGCCGAGGCCGTAGACCAGCAGGTTGCGCGTCAGCAGGGACGACGCCGAGGCGGGCCGGTACTTCACGCCGCGCAGCGACAGCGGGATCAGCGCCAGGATGATCAGCGCGTTGAAGATGACGGCCGACAGGATCGCGGACCCCGGGCTGGACAGCCGCATGATGTTCAGCGCCTCGAGCTGCGGGAACACCGTCATGAACATGGCGGGCAGGATCGCGAAGTACTTCGCGACGTCGTTCGCCACGGAGAACGTGGTCAGCGCGCCACGCGTGATGAGGAGCTGCTTGCCGATCTCCACGATCTCGATGAGCTTGGTGGGGTCGGAGTCGAGGTCCACCATGTTGCCCGCCTCCTTGGCGGCGGACGTGCCGGTGTTCATCGCCACGCCGACGTCGGACTGGGCCAGCGCCGGGGCGTCGTTCGTGCCGTCGCCGGCCATCGCGACCAGCTTGCCGCCCTCCTGCTCGCGCTTGATGAGCGCGAGCTTGTCCTCCGGGGTGGCCTCTGCCAGGACGTCGTCCACGCCCGCCTCCGCGGCGATGGCCCGCGCGGTCACGGCGTTGTCGCCCGTGACCATGACCGACCGGATGCCCATGGCCCGCAGCTCGTCGAACCGCTCGCGCATGCCCTCCTTGACCACGTCCTTGAGCCGGACGACGCCGAGCACCCGCGCGGGCGCCTCGCCCACCTGCTCCGCGACGACCAGCGGCGTGCCGCCGGCCCGGGAGACGGAGTCGACGTGCTTCTCCAGGTCCTTGACCTCCTTGTCGGAGATCTGCGCACCCGTGCTGTGCACCCAGCGCTGGATCGCGCTGCCGGCACCCTTGCGGATGCGGTGCACGCCCCCGCTGGTCGAGCTTGTCGAGACCCCGGCCTCGACAAGCTCGACCACCGATGCCGGCAGGTCCACGCCCGACATCCGGGTCTGGGCCGAGAACGGCACCAGCTCCGCGTCCAGCGGCAGCTCCTCGCCCACGCCGTACTTCTCGTCCACCAGCTCGACGATGCTGCGCCCCTCCGGGGTCTCGTCGGCCAGCGACGCGAGGCGCGCCGCGATCGCGAGCTCCTGCGGCGTCACCCGGCTCACCGGCAGCACCTGGGTGGCCCGGCGGTTGCCGTAGGTGATGGTGCCCGTCTTGTCGAGCAGCAGCACGTCCACGTCGCCCGCCGCCTCCACGGCGCGGCCCGACATGGCCAGCACGTTGCGCTGCACCAGCCGGTCCATGCCCGCGATGCCGATGGCGCTCAGCAGCGCGCCGATCGTCGTCGGGATGAGGCAGACCAGCAGCGCCACCAGGACCAGCAGCGACTGCCGCGAGCCCGAGTAGACCGCGAACGGCGGCAGCGTGGCCACGGCCAGCAGGAACACGATGGTCAGGGACGTGAGCAGGATGTTCAGCGCGATCTCGTTCGGCGTCTTCTGCCGCTCGCTGCCCTCGACCAGGGCGATCATCCGGTCCACGAACGTGGCCCCGGCGGGCGCCGTGATGCGCACGACGACCTGGTCCGAGAGCACCACGGTGCCGCCGGTGACGGCGCTGCGGTCGCCACCGGACTCCCGGATGACGGGGGCGGACTCACCGGTGATGGCCGACTCGTCGATGGACGCGACCCCCTCGATGACGTCGCCGTCGCCCGGGACGGTCTCGCCCGCCGCCACCACGACGACGTCGCCCACCTGCAGCGTCGAGGACGGCACCTCGACCGTGGGCAGCAGGTCGAGCCGCGTGCCCGAGGCCAGGGTGTCCTGCGGGGCGCTGACCTTGCGCGCCGTCGTCTGCTTCTGGGTGGCACGCAGCGTGGAGGCCTGCGCCTTGCCGCGCGACTCCGCCACGGACTCGGCGAGCGTCGCGAACAGCACGGTGGCCCACAGCCACACCGCGATCCACCAGGCGAACACGTCCGGCTCGATGATCGCGAGCACCGTCGTGAGCAGCGCGCCCACCTCGACCACGAACATCACGGGCGAGGTGTACAGCACGCGCGGGTCCAGCTTGCGCAGCGCGCCCGGCAGTGCGGAGCGGACCTGCGCCCAGGTCAGGGCGCGCGGCGTCTGCCGCTTCGCGGGTCGCCGCCGGCCGCCACCGGTCGCGGGCTCTTGGGTCGGAACGTCCGGGACGTTCCGGGTGTCGATGGTCATGACAGGGACTCCACAACGGGACCGAGGGAAAGAACAGGGATGAAGGTGAGCCCCACGACGATGATCGCGACCGTCGCGAGCATGCCCGCGAACAGCGGGCGGTGCGTGGGCAGGGTGCCCGACGTCGCCGGCACCGCGGTCTGGCTCGCGAGGCGGCCCGCCAGGGCCAGCACCAGCGCGATCGGCACGAACCGGCCGATCAGCATCGCCAGGCCCTGCGTCACCTCGTAGAACGGGGTGCCGGAGGTGAGACCGCCGAACGCGGAGCCGTTGTTGTTCGCGGCGGAGGCGTACGCGTACAGCACCTCGGACAGGCCGTGCGGGCCGGCCTCCTGGATGCCCACCAGGCCGGGTTCGACCACCACGGCGGCCGCCGTGCCCACCAGGACCAGCGCGGGCGTGGTCAGCACGTACAGGGCGACGAGCGTCATCTCCTGCCGGCCGATCTTCTTGCCCAGGTACTCGGGGGTACGACCCACCATGAGGCCCGCGATGAACACCGCGACCACGGCCAGCACGAGCATGCCGTACAGGCCCGCGCCCACACCGCCCGGCGCGATCTCGCCCAGCAGCATGTTGAACAGCACCAGCCCGCCGCCCGGCGCCGTGAGCGAGTCGTGCGCCGCGTTCACGGCGCCCGTCGACGTCCCGGTCGTGGCCACCGCGAACAGTGCGCTGCCCGCGAGCCCGAACCGGGTCTCCTTGCCCTCCATCGCGGCACCCGCCGCCTGCGGCGCGGCACCCGGCCCGGCCAGCTCGGCCCAGGTGGTCAGCACGAGCGAGGCCAGGAACAGGCCGCCCATGACGCCCAGGATCGCCCAGCCCTGTCGCTTGTCGCCCACCAGGATGCCGAACGTGCGCGGCAGCGTGAACGGGATGAGCAGGATCAGGAAGATCTCGACCAGGTTGGTGAACGGCGTCGGGTTCTCCAGGGGGTGGCCGGAGTTCGCGTTGAAGAAGCCGCCACCGTTGGTGCCGAGCTCCTTGATGACCTCCTGTGAGGCCACCGGGCCACCCAGCGACTGCTGCGTGGCGCCCTCGACCGTGGTGATCGCGGTGTGCGGGTCCAGGTTCTGGATCACGCCGCCGGCCATGAGCAGCACCGCGGCCACCAGGGACAGGGGCAGCAGGATGCGCGTCACGCCGCGCGTCAGGTCGGACCAGAAGTTGCCGACGCGGGCGTCCGTCCCGGAGCGGGCGAAGCCACGCACCAGGGCGATCGCGACGGCCATGCCGACGGCGGCAGAGACGAAGTTCTGCACGGCCAGGCCTGCCATCTGCACGAGGTGTCCGGCGGCGGCCTCACCCGAGTACCACTGCCAGTTCGTGTTGGTCACGAAGCTGACCGCGGTGTTCCAGGCGCCGGCCGGGTCGAACCCGGTGAAGCCGAGGCTCCACGGCAGGTACGCCTGGAGGCGCAGCATCCCGTAGAGGAAGAGGACGGAGACGAGCGAGAAGCCCAGCAGGGACATCAGGTAGGTGGTCCAGCGCTGCTCGGCGTCCGGGTCCACCCGGACCAGGCGGTACCAGAGGCGCTCGGCACGCAGGTGCTTCGGGCTGGAGTAGACGCGCGCCATGTACGCGCCCAGCGGCGCGTGGACGGCGGCGAGCAGGGCGAACAGGACGAGCGCCTGCGCCACCGCGACGAGAACCGGTGTGCTCATGGCGCTCACCGCGTCCGGTCGGCGCGGATCAGCGCCACGAAGAGGTAGACGAGGCCCGCCAGGGTGAGCACGAGGCCCACGGCGTCAAAGGGGTTCACTTCCGCCTCCCCGAGGGGCGGGCGGAGTCGTGGCTCGCGGAGGCGCGCCGCGCCACCAGGGCCACCACGGCGAAGAACGCCACGGTCAGGAGGATGAAGGCCAGATCGGTCATGCCACTGGTCTACGCCTGCGCGCGACCTGTGGAGCCGGTCCTTGACGGAACGCTGACGCGGGGGTTGCTACCTCTGATGCCCTCCTGACGCCGGGCGCCGTCGGCGCAACCGGCAGGCGCCATCGAACGTAGGGTCCGTCGGCTCATGAACGCTCATGAGCCGACGGACCCTACGTTCGACCGCTGGGGCAGCGGGTGCCGCCGGGGTCAGAAGTCGAAGAGCTCCCCGAGGATCGACTCCTTGCGCTTCTTCTTGTAGCGCGGGTCGTAGCGGCGGTCGTCGTACGACTCGTACCGGCGGTCGTTGTCGTAGCGGCGGTCGCGGTCGTAGCGCCGGTCGTCGTCACGGCGCCGGCGGTCGTCGTCGCGGCGCCGGTCGTCGTAGCGCGGGTCGTAGGCCGGCTGCGGCGAGCCGTAGGCCGGGCCGGCGTGCACCGGGTTCGGCGCCGGCGGGGCGGCGGGGGCGGGCGGCGCGACGGGGGCCGACGGCGTCGTCGGGCGGTTTTCCGCGGCGATCTCGGCCTCGACCGACCGGTCGATCACCTTGTCGAGCTCGCCACGATCCAGCCACACGCCACGGCACGTGGGGCAGTAGTCGATCTCGATCCCCTTGCGCTCGGACATGACGAGCGTGGTCTGGTCGATGGGGCACAGCATCGGGATGGTCTCCTCGCGGTCGTCGTTACCGCTCGCCAACGGACGGGACAGGTCTGCGGTTCCTACACCACCGGGTACACCGGGACTCCCACGCTCTCACGCCAACCCGGCGCGGCCCAGTGCGCGGCGGCCTCGGTGAGGGCTGCGCCGGCCGGGCCGAGGGCCCCCGCCGAGCCGCCGTCACCGTTCGCGACGACCGCCCAGACGATCGCCGCCGCGACGAGCAGGCCTGCCAGCACGGCCAGCGTGATCTTCCACGCCGACCACGGCCGCTCACCGACCACCTCGGCCGTGCGCGCGTTGACCAGCACCTGGAACGGCTTGCCGCCGTACAGGTACGTGGCGATCCACGCGGGCAGCAGGAGGAGCTTGTACGTCACCGCGGCGTAGCTGGTGTGCACCTGGTGCACGCGCTGCACGTCGCCGCCGATGTCCCGCTCGCAGTCGTTCTCGATGACCGGCGCCATCTCCCCCTTGGCCGCGTCCAGCCCGGCCTCGGGCTCGACGTCGTACCGCAGGGTCTCGTAGCCGGCGAGGTAGTCGGGCTGATAGGGGCGGGCCTGCTGCAGCGGCCACGGGCTGAGCTTCGCCAGGTGCTCGGGCATGACGCGGTGGGTCCCGGTCACGAGCACGTCGTCGAAGTCCCGTGCCACGGTGCCCGACGCCGGGTACCAGCGGGTCTTCTGCACCTGCCGGGTCTGCGTCTGGCTGCGGCCCTCGGAGTCGGTGGTCGTGTAGGTCTCGGTGACCCAGTAGTGCTCGCCGCGCTGTCCGGTGTAGTCCGAGCGGGTGCGCGCGTCGAAGGTCCAGTGCGGCAGGTAGACGCCGTGCGCCTGCTCCGCCGAGACGACCTTCTTCAGGGCCGACGGCGCGAACCACCGCGAGCGCACCCAGGCCTGCAGGGCGCCCTGCATGGCCGCCCGGTCCACCTCGAAGGGCAGCACGGCCTCGGGCTCGACGAGGCCGAGGTTCTCGACCTCCGCGACCATCGGCGACCCGCAGAACCCACACTTCTGGGACAGGTGGTCGCTGGTGGTCACGGCACCGCAGGTGTCGCACCGGTAGTCGTGCGCCGCGGGCGCGGCGGGCCGCGCCGTCGCCGCCAGGGCCGCGAAGTCGTGCTCGCGCACCTCGCGGACGACGGCGGTGACCTCCTGCTCGTGGCCGCAGTACGGGCAGGTCAGCGTGCCGGTGCCGGCCGCGAACTCGACGGCGGCCCCGCACTGCGCGCAGGGGTAGGCGTGGTGGGCGGCGGGTCCGCCGTCGGTGAGCTCCGCCATGCTCAGGCCTGCGGGAGCGGGGGCGGCGTGGCACCGAGGTGCTTCGCCACGTCCGGGACCGACGCCGCCGGCTCCCAGCCGGCCATGCCCGCGCGCCAGATCAGCGTGGTCGGCGTGAGGGTGCCGGCGGCGGCCTGGCCCGCGAGCGCGGCGTCGTCGAACGGGCCGGTCTGCGCGCCACCGTTGCCCAGGTACCAGCCTCCGGGCAGGGGCGGCGGGCCCGACGTCGCGGCCGGGGCCGGGGCGGGCGCAGCGGGTGCCGGCTGCGTGGGCGGCACGATCGCGTTGCCCACGCCGTGGCCCAGGCCCATGCCGATCACGGCGCCCGCGGCGCCGCCGCCGTCGGCCGCGGCCTCCATGGCCTGACCGGCCTGGAACTGCTGGAAGGCGGCCATGCTGCCCACGGGGCCGGACGAGACGATGCCCATGGACGTGCGCTTGTCGAGGGCCTCCTCGACCTCGGGCGGCAGCGAGATGTTCTCGATGACGAACTTCGGCACGGAGATGCCGAGGTCGGTCGCGAGCTCCTCGGTGAGCCGGGCAGCGAGCTGGTCGCCGAGGTCGCCGTGGTGGGCGGCGACCTCGACGACGGGGATGCCGGACGACGAGAGCACGCTCGCGAAGTGACTCACCACGTTCTGGCGCAGGTACTCGTGCACCTCGTCGGTGCGGAACTGCGGGTCGGTGCCGACCAGCTCGCGCAGCAGCAGCTGGGGGTCGGTGACCCGCGCCGAGAAGGCGCCGAAGGCCCGCACGCGCACCATGCCCAGCTCCGGGTCGCGCATCATGACGGGGTTCTTGGTGCCCCACTTCAGGTCCGTGAACTGGCGGGTGCTGACGAAGTACACCTCGGCCTTGAACGGCGAGTGGAAGCCGTGCTTCCAGCCCTTGAGCGTCGACAGCACGGGCAGGTTCTGGGTCTCGAGGGTGTACGTGCCGGGCTGGAAGACGTCCGCGATCACGCCCTCGTTGACGAAGACGGCGGTCTGGGACTCGCGCACCACGAGGCGGGCGCCCATCTTGATCTCGTTCTCGTAGCGGGGGAACCGCCAGACGATCGTGTCCCGCGTGTCGTCGAGCCACTCGACGATGTCGACGAGCTCACCCTTGATCTTGTCCAGCAGGCCCATGCCGTCTTCCTCTTCTCTCCACCCGAGCGCATGCCCGGGAACCCCGGGCACTCGGACCCTACAAGTCCGGTACGTCCCGGCAAACGAAAAGGGGTCCCGTTCGGTGCCCGGGTCGTCCCACGGATGTTCCACGCGTCGTCCGGCGCCTGCCGGTGGACCGGACATGTGAGAGAGTTTCACCGCAGGGTGACTACCCGGCGAACCTGTCCGGAGGTGCTAGGACCGATGACCGTCCTCGTGGCATACAACGAGTCGCCCCAGGGTGAGGCGGCCATGCGCGCCGCCGTCGCCGAGGCGGTACGACGCCGGCAGGAGCTGGCCGTCCTCGTGCTCACGCCGCAGGCGGACACCAAGGTCCCCGCGTCGCTCGCGCACCTGCTCGACACGGTGCCCGGCACGGTCACCGTCGCGCCCGTCACGTTCCGCGCCGAGCAGGCCGACGTGGCCGACGCGATCGTCGACCAGGCCGAGGCCGTCGCCGCCGAGCTCGTGGTCATCGGCTCGCGCAAGCACTCCACGGTGGGCACGTTCCTGGTCGGCTCGACGACGCAGCAGGTGCTGCTCGACTCCCCGGCCCCCGTGCTGGTGGTCAAGGCCAGCTACGCCTGAGCCGCACCGCCCCTACTTCACTGCGCCCGACGTGATCCCCGAGATGATCTTGCGCTGCGCCACCACGAACACGACCAGCAGCGGCAGGCTCATCAGCACCACGTAGGCGAAGATCAGGTGCCAGTTGTCCAGGTACAGCCCGGCACTGGCCACCTGGAACAGGTTCAGCGGCAGCGTGTCGAGGCGCCCGCCGACGACGAAGAACGCGTAGAAGACGTCGTTCCACACGTACAGGCAGATCAGGATGGTCGCCGTCGAGAGCACCGGGGCGAGCAGCGGCAGGATGATCCGGCCGAACACCCGCAGCGGGCCGGCGCCGTCGACCCGCGCCGCCTCCTCGAGCTCCACCGGGATGGTGCGGATGAACCCGGTGACGAAGAAGATCACCGTGGACAGGTACATGCCCATGTAGACGCCGATCATCCCGATCGCCGTGCCCGCGAGGCCGAGCTGGCGCAGCAGGAGCACCACGGTCACGACGGCGGGCGGCAGCACGATGCCGCTGATCGCCAGCGCGTAGAGCACGGCCATCAGCCGGGAGCTGCGGCGGGCGAGCACCCACGAGGCGAGCGACCCGAGCGCGAGCACCCCGATCACGGCCGGGACCATGACCAGCAGGCTCCCGAAGAACGCCGCGGGGACCCTGCCCTGCTCCCAGACGGCCGCGAAGTTCTCGGCGTACTGCCACGTCGTGGGGAGGGAGAGGTCCGGGTTCAGGGCCTCGCCCTGGGACTTGCCCGCGGTGACGACGACGATCCACAGCGGCAGGCCGATCAGCAGGACGACGGCGAGGATCGCGGCCACCGGCTGGACGCGCCGCCAGATGCCGTGCCGGCCGGTCAGGGAACGGGTGCTCACAGGACGTCCTCCCTCTTGCGCAGGGTCCGGATGACGGGGAACGCGAGGGCCACCACGACCACGAAGAGCACGAGGCTCATGGTCGTGGCCTGGGCGAACAGGCCCTGCCCGAACGTGCGGAAGATGAAGATGTTGAGCAGCTCCGTGGTGCGCGCCGGCCCGCCGCCGGTGGTCGCCTGCACGATGTCGAAGCCGTTCATCGAGCCCAGCAGTGCCGTGGCGACGTTGAAGGTCAGCGCGGGCGCGAGCAGGGGGAACCGGATGTCGCGGAACGTGGTCCACGCCGAGGCGCCGTCCAGCCGCGCGGCCTCCAGCACGTCCTCGCTGATGGTCTTGAGGCCCGCGAGGTAGATGAGCATGGACAGCCCCATCCACTTCCAGGAGTGGATCAGCGCGACCACGACGAGCGTCCAGGTGGTGTCGCCCAGCCACGGGATCGTGACCGGGTGGCCCACGAGCGCGCCGAGGATGGCGTTGGCGGCGCCGTCCGGCTTGAGGATCGCCTGGAACACGTACCCGGCTGCGAGCGCGGACATGACCACCGGGATGAAGAACATGACCCGCGCGAACCGGTTGATCCGGGTGTCGCGTTCGAGCAGCAGCGCGAGGAGCAGCCCGAAGAGGTTCTGGAAGATCGCCACGAGGACCGCGTAGACCAGCGTGATCCGCAGCGACGTCAGGAGCGTGCCGCTGGCGAGGAGGTCCTGGAAGTTCTGCAGCCCGACGAACGCGATCTCGCTCTTGAAGCTCGACCAGTCGGTGAGCGCGTAGACGAAGTTGAAGATCGTCGGCAGGAAGAAGAACACCCCGAGCACCGCGAACGCCGGGATCAGGTAGGCGGCGGGGTGGCTCGCGCGGTGGCGACGGCCGGTGCGCGCCGTCGGGCGACGCGACGCCGGCGGTCTCGCCGGCGGGATCGATGCTCGTGCGGTGGTCTGTGCGGTCACGATCAGTCCTCGGACGGTGGGTGCCGGGCCGCCTCGCGGCGGCCCGGCACCCGGGCGGATCTGGGTCAGAAGCCTTCGATGCCCTGGGCGCGGGCGAGCTGGGCGAACTGGTCCTGGGTCTGCTGGGCGACCTGCTCGGGCGTGGTCGTGCCCTGGATCATGTCGGCCAGGTAGATGTACAGGTCGGGGTTCGCCACGGCAAGCGCCTGCATGGACCCGACGGACTCGCCGAGGGACGCGTGCACGTCGAGCAGCGCCTGCGGCACCGTGTCCGGCGTCGGCACGGCGTCCTGCAGCGAGATGGTGTCGCGGTCCGCGACGAAGTCGGCGTACCCGTCGCCGAGCCAGTACGCGAGGAGCTGACGCGCGGCCGCCTCGCGGTCGGCGTCACCGGTGCGGAACGCGACCAGCGCGTTCGACTGGTCGGGGATGAACGTGCCGACGTTGCCCGTGGGCGAGATCGGGAAGAAGCCGATCTTCTCGTCGAGCTCGGCCTGGTCCGCCTTGGCCTGGAGCTGCCCGAAGAACGAGTTCACCTGGACCGCCATCGCGGCGTCCCCGGCCAGCAGGGCGTCCGCCTGGTCCTCGAACGTCGCGGTCTTGATGTCCTCGTTGAACAGGCCCTCGTCGATCAGGCCCTGGTAGGTCTCGATCGCGCCGAGGATCTCCGGGTCGGTGAACTTCTCCTCGCCGGTGTTCACGCGGTCCCACAGGCCGTCCCGGGCGGCGTCGGCGAGCTGCACCTGGACCCACCACTGCGTGGCCCAGCGGTCGCCCGCCATCTCGAAGAACGGCGTCTGCCCGTCGGACTTCAGCGCACGGGCCGTCTCGAGGAAGGCGTCCCAGTCGGCGGGCGGCTCGGTGATGCCGTGCTCCGCGAACACCTCCTTGTTGTAGTAGACGCCCTCGACGGCGGGGCTCGTGACCAGGGCCGCGTAGCGGGTGCCGTCGAGGACGCCCGTCATGTCGGCGAGCCCGTCGGTGTACGCGTCGACGAACTGCGCGCCGTCGAGCGGCTGCAGGTTGGTCGGCGCGTTGAGCGCGGTCAGCATCGAGCCGGTCGGCTGCCAGAACGCGAGGTCGGGCAGGTCGCCCGTGGCGACCTTGGTCTGCACGCCCTGCTCGTACGGGTCGGGGATGGTGACGACCTCGACCTCGGCCCCGGTCAGCTTCTCGAACCCGGCGACGACGGCGTCCGGTGCGGTGTTCGAGTTCTGCGCGGCCCAGATGGTGAGCTTCGTGCCGGTCAGGTCGGTGTCCTGGGCGGGCCACTCGGCCGCCCCTGCCTCGGGGGCGGCGCCGCCGGTGCCCGCGGTCGGGTCGCTGCACCCGGTCGCGAGGAGGCCGACGGCGACGAGGGCCGTCGTGATGGTCAGATACCTCTTCATATCGACTCCTTGGATGGTCGCAGTCTTCGCCGACTGCGGGTCGAGCGGGGCCGCCCGGCGGCCCCGGTGATCAGGCGAGGCCGGCGTGCCGGACCCTCAGGACGCGGGCCTGCGGCCCGGACGGGATGCGCAGGTGGACGGGTCCGTCCGCTTCGCGCGTGACGTGCCACCCGTCGTCGGGCGGCCCGTAGGCGATGTCGACGCCGCCCGCGGGCAGGTCGAGGTCGATCTCGGTGGCCTCGGCCCCGCGCCACCAGACGACGACGAGCGACTCGTCGGCGCCGCGCAGCCCGGCCGCCAGCAGCGGGGCGCTCCAGGCGGGCAGGCCCAGCGGCCAGAACGGCACGGAACCGGTCAGCCGCTCCGCCCACTCCTTGGCCAGGTCCACGCCGCCCGCGACGAGCGCCGCCTGCTCGGGCGTCATCTCGTGCAGCCGGCCGGACAGGTAGAGGCGGCCGGCGAGCCCCGTGCACAGCGTGAAGACGATCTCCTCGTCGGTCATGTCCGGCTGCGGGTAGGCCCAGTTCGCGGCCTGCTCCGGCACGATCCCGACGAGCGCGCCCGCCGCGATCGGCGGATAGAGCAGCGGGTTCTGCTGGTCCGACGTCGACTGCAGGTCGAGCCGGGAGAGCAGGGCGTAGTCGGCGCGCATGGCGCCCGAGGCGCAGTTCTCGATCACCAGGTCGGGATGCCGGGCGAGCACGCCGTCGATCCAGTCGAGGTGGGCCCGGTTCTGCTGGAGCAGGCCGTCGCCCGGGCTGTCGGCACCCAGGTCCGTGCCCGCCCCGGGGGTGACGTTGTAGTCCAGCTTGAAGTAGCCGACACCGAAGTCCTCGACCAGCCGGTCGACCACCTCGTCGAGGTGCTTGACGACGTCGCGGTGCCGCAGGTCGAGCAGGTGCCGGCCGTGCTCGGTGATCCGCACGCCGCCCCGCTGCAGGAACGCCTCGTCCGGCAGCCGCTCCGCGAGCGGGCTGCGGACGCCCACCACCTCGGGCTCCAGCCAGAGCCCCGGCACCATGCCGCCCGCGCGGATGGCGTCGACCACCGTGCGCAGCCCGCCGTCGGGAAACCGCGAGGCCGACGGCTCCCACAGGCCCACCGAGTCCCACCAGTCGCCGCCGTCGTCGTACCACCCGGCGTCGATGCAGAAGAGCTCCGCCCCGGTCCGGGCCGCGGCGTCGACCAGCGGCAGGAGCTTGGCCGTGGTCGGGTCGCCCATGAGCGTGTTCATGTAGTCGTTGAAGACGACGGCGGGGCGGCGCGGGTTGCGGCGCAGCGCGCGGCGGTGCCGCGTCATCTCCGCGAGCGCGTCCTGCCAGTCGCCCGCCGCCGCGAGGGACACCTGGACGGACTCGAACGACGCGCCGGGCGCGAGCACCCGGGTCCAGGCGTGGTCGTCGTCGGTGGGGCCGAACAGGCCCAGGACCAGCACCTCGGCATCGTCCCGGTCGAGGCGGACGCCGAGCTCGGCGCGCCAGGCGCCGTTGTGCTCGATCTGCCAGGCCAGCGCGGGGCCGTCCTCCGCCCGGAGCACGCCGGCCGGGTTGCGGCTGCCCGAGGACCACGTGCCGGTGCTGACCAGGTTGCGCGAGCCGCGCGCGTCCTGGTGCTGGTGCGCGGGCAGGTCCAGCCCGACGAGCCCGTCCTGGCCGGAGAGTCGGGTCCACGCCCAGCGGTTCTCCCCCACCCACTCGCTGTGCCCCTCCAGGGACAGTGTGCCCGCGACCGGGGCCGCGCCCACGGGGCGGCCGATCACCAGCGAGGACACGGCCTGGAGCGCGACGGGCCCGGCCCCGTCGTTGCGCACGGTGGTCCAGGACCGGAGCGATGCGCCGTCCGCGCGGACCTGGAGGTGGGAGGTCACGTGCAGGCCGGTGACGGCGTCACCCTGGAACGCGCGGACCGTCGTCCACCCGTCGGTCGACGTCACGTCGTGGCCGAGCACCCGCAGCCGCGCGCCCACGGCGGTGGCCGTGTTGCGGGTGTTGGCGCTGGCCCGTCCCTGCCCGACGGCGAGGATCTCCACCAGCGGCTGGGCCGGCGTCCCCGTCGTGGCGAGGGCGGCCGGGCCGTCGGCCGGCAGCACGAGCGCGAGCTCGTCCTGGTCCCGGGTCCAGAGGGTCACTCGCGTCGCTGCGGAGCGTGGGTTGGCCGTCGTCGGCTGGCTTGCTGGCACGCCGCTATGAAAGCGCATATCAGAACGGAGCGCAAGACTGCATCCAGATGGCTTTTTTCGGCGCCCTATCCGGGCGCAACCGCTTTCAGGCTGTGCGCGAGGCGGTGTGCGGGGCCGCCGACGACCTGAGGATCAGGTCGGGCACGAACCGCACGGACGGGGGCACGTCCCCGCTGTCGATCTGTGCGTTGAGCAGCTGGAACGCCCGCTGCCCGAGCCGCACGAAGTCCTGCCGCACGGTCGTCAGGGGCGGGGTCCACAGGTGGCTGAGCGGGTGGTCGTCGAAGCCGATGACGCTCACGTCGGCGGGCACGCTCCTCCCGGCGTCGGCCAGGCCCTTGGTCAGGCCCATGGCGAGCTCGTCGTTGCCGCACAGCACCGCGGTGACGTCGGGCATCAGGGCCAGACGGGCGCCCGCGTCGTAGCCGGAGTCCGGCGACCAGTCGGCGTACAGCACCGCAGGCTCGGGCGCGCCCGCCTCGGTGAGGGCGTCGCGCCAGCCCAGCATGCGGGCGCTCGGGCGGCCGGGCGACGGGATCGCCACGTGGTGCACCGTGCGGTGGCCGATCTCCAGGAGATGCCTGGTGGCACGGGCCGCCGCGAACCGGTCGTCCATGAACGCGTGCGCCACCTGCTCGTCGGCGGGCCGGCCCGAGGCCGCCGCGACGACGGGCAGCCACTGCGGGATCGCGGCGAGCGCGGCGACGCCCGGCGGGTCGTACTCCAGCACGATCGCGCCGGCCATCGGCTGGCCGAGCGCGTGGTCGATGGCGGCGTCGACCGTACGCCGGTCGTCGGTCTCGACCACGGAGATGACCACCATGTAGCCCGCCTGGCGGGCGGCCTCCTCGATGCCCTGGAGCGTCGAGGCGTAGCCGTAGCGCGTGGTGTCGCCCGCGAACACGGCGATCATGGGCTGGCCGCCGGTGGCCAGTGCCCGTGCGGCGCCGTTGGGCCGGAAGCCCAGCTCCTTGATCGCGGCCATGACCCGCGCCCGGCGCTCGGGGCCCACCGGCACCGAGCCGCTGAGCACGCGCGAGACGGTCGGCACGGAGACGCCGGCGACGCGCGCGACGTCGGCGATGACAGGCGGCTTCATCGGGCGGTCTGGTTCCACGGGGCCAGGCTACGTGCAATCCGCGCGAAGGACGCCGGACACTCTTGCCAACCCGAATGATTAACGCTTTCATGGTCCCGGCGCCGCGTCCTCGACGCGAGCGCCGCCCTCCCTCCGCCCAGAGACGGTGCAATGGCGGGCGACAGGTAGACCGACCGATGGTCCCGATCCACGAAGGAGTGGAACACAGGTGAATGTTCCTGATAGCGCAGATCAAATCCGCACCGAGCGGCGGTCCAGACGGCGCCGCGCGTGGAGCGGTCTCGCGGTGACGACCCTCGCCGCGGCCACCCTCACCGTCGCGCAGCCGGCGGCGGCCGACCCGGAGAGCCTGACGGTGGACTTCGGCACCACGACCGGCGCGTTCCGGGGCGGCGCGACGGGCACGCTCTACGGCTTCGGCGACGTGGGCGTGCCCACGACCGCGCTCGTCAACGGCGCCCACGTGACCAACTCCTCCCAGCGCGCGCCGTACGGCACGCAGCACCCCAGCGGCGACGCACTGCGGGTCGAGGACGGGTTCTTCGCCAAGCACGGCGAGGAGCTGGCGATCTACATCCAGGACTACTACCCGGACTGGTCCTACAACGGGGGCAGGCGGCCGGGCGACACCCGCACCTACGACCAGGCGACCGGCACGTACACGGAGCAGCCCAACGGGGTGTGGGACTACCTCGAGATCGTCGAGTTCGTGACCGAGGCCGTGGCCACGCAGTCCGAGCATCCCGAGAAGTACCTCTTCATCCCGTTCAACGAGCCGGACGGCGGCAACTGGTACCCGGACTGGGCGGGCCAGCGCGAGCAGTTCCTGGGCGACTGGTCGGCGGTACACGCCAAGATCCAGGAGGTCTGGCAGGCCCACGGGCTGGGACACGCGCGGATCGGCGGCCCCGGGGACACCCGCTGGCAGCCGGAGCGCTCGGCGGACTTCCTCACGTACACACGCGACCACGGCAACCTGCCGGACGTGTTCATCTGGCACGAGCTGGGCATCGACAACCTCGCGACGTACCGGTCGCACTTCGCCGACTACCGCGCGCTGGAGCAGCGGCTGGGCATCTCGCCGATCCACGTGAACATCACCGAGTACGGCATGCTGCGCGACATGGGCGTGCCCGGCCAGCTCGTCCAGTGGCTCTCGATGTTCGAGGACACCAAGGTCGACGCCCAGACCGCCTACTGGAACTACGCGGGCAACCTCTCCGACAACACCGCGCGGCCGAACGGCGCCAACGCCGGCTGGTGGATGTTCAAGTGGTACGGCGACCTGGCCGGCTCGCAGACCGTCCGGGTGACGCCGCCCGAGCCGGACACGGTCGACACCCTCCAGGGCATCGGCGCGGTCGACACGGACGACCGGCGCGCCACGGTGCTGTACGGCGGGACCGACTCCGACGTCCGCCTCGACCTGCGGGGCCTGGACCCCACGGTGTTCGGCCGCACGGTCGACGTCGAGGTCCGCGAGGTCACGGTGACCGGCGCGGAGGGGCTCGCCGGCACACCGCGCGTCGTCCACGCCGTCGACGGCGCCCGCGTGGCCGGCGGCCGGCTGGACCTCACCCTGCCCACGTACGACCGGTACGCCGCCTACCAGGTGGTGATCACGCCCGCGCAGGACCGCGCGGTCACCGTGGACCCGGTCTGGACCACCAGCGTGGAGGCGGAGGACACGGCGCTCACCGCCGCCCAGACCTACTTCCAGGACCCGCGGGCCGGCGGCGGCTGGAAGTTCCTCGCCTCGGGCAGCCACGACGTCGGGTCGTTCAACCGGCCGGGCTCCCGCGCCGACTGGACGGTCACCGTGCCCCGCACCGGCACCTACCGCTTCCAGGTCATCGGGGCCACGCCGGGCGCGCCCGGCCGGCACGCCCTCTTCGTCGACGACGCCCACCGGACCACCGTCCAGTACACGGCCGACCTGGCGCTGACCAGCACGGCGCGGTGGCAGTACCGCGGCAGCACGGAGGTCGCCGTGGACCTGACGGCGGGCACCCACGTGCTGTCCCTCCGCGCGAGCCAGGACGGCACCACGGTGCTGCCCGGGTCGGACATCACCCTGGACAAGCTCGTCCTGACCGACGTGACGGACGGCGAGCCGACCGTGTACCCCGCCAGCACGCTGCGCTACTACGGCGGGGCCGGTCTCGGCTGGGAGCCGGGCACGCGCGGGTTCGGCCACGTGGCGGGCCAGGCCCAGCGGGCCGACGCCTACGTCAACGCGATGGAGACCGGCTACTACGACCTCGCGGTCGAGTACCACACGGCCGGGCCGTCCGACCTGCGCCTCGACCTCGGCGGCCGCGAGCTGCCGCGGGTGCAGGTGTCGAACGGCGGCCACCGCCGCACCACCATCCGCGTGCACCTCACCGAGGGGATCAACGAGCTGGAGCTGCGCTCCACGCGCGGGGTCCGCGTGAAGTCGGTGACCGTCACGCGGGCGGCCGACGGCGACGCGGCGGCCTCGACGTTCGAGGCTGAGGACCTGACGCTGCGCGGCGACGCGGTGGTGCGGAGCGTCGACCCCGCGTCGGGCTCGAACGCCTCGGGCGGGAAGTACGCGGGGTCGGTCGGCCAGGGCAGCGAGAACCACGTGGCGATCCCGCGCGGCGCCGGGTTCGACACCCCGGGCGACTACGACCTGGTGGTCCACTACGCGAACGCCGAGCTGGCCGGGGAGCACGACTACAACCCGCAGGTGGTCGACCGCCAGGCGGTCGTCACCGAGGGCTCGCGGGAGGCACCGGCCGGTTCCGCCTTCTTCCGCTACACCTACGCGTGGGACAGCTACTGGCAGCGGACGGTGCCGGTCACGCTGACCACGGGTGACGGCGAGATCCGGATCGGCAACCCGTCGGCCTGGGCGCCCGACATCGACAAGGTGACCGTCGCGCCGCTGGTCGTCGGCGCGCCGGCCACCACCCGGATCCGGTAGTCCGTCCGCACTCGCCTTCGAGGCCGGGGTTTCTTCGCTTTCCGCCCCCGGAAAGCGGAGAAACCCCGGCCTCGAAGTGGAGGTGGACGACGGCGGGTGCGCCCGCCGGGCTGGTCTAGTCTCGGGAGATGACCGCTGTGACTCTCGGCATCCCGTCGGTACGAGGCGTGCCCCGGCGCGCGGCCACGCCGGCGGGCCGGCCGCGCCCGGAGACGCCGCTGCTGGTCGACCGGTACGGGCGGGTCGCCCGCGACCTGCGGGTGTCGATCACGACAGCCTGTTCCCTGCGCTGCACGTACTGCATGCCGGCCGAGGGCCTGCCCCTGGTGCCGCGCGACGAGCTGATGACGCCGGACGAGATCGGCCGGCTCGTCGGCGTCGGCGTGCGCGACCTCGGCATCCGCGACATCCGGTTCACGGGCGGCGAGCCGCTCATGCGCCGCGACCTGGAGCAGATCATCGGCGCGGCGCGCACGGCGGCCGACGACGCGATGCGCGCCCTCGGCTCCGACGAGCACGTCCGCATCGCCATGACGTCGAACGCGCTCGGGCTGGACAAGCGCGTGAAGGCCCTGGTCGCGGCCGGGCTGGATCGCGTCAACGTCTCGCTGGACACGGTCGACCGCCAGGCGTTCACGACCCTGACCCGGCGCGACCGCCTCGACGACGTGCTCACGGGGATCCGCGCGGCGCTGGCCGCCGGCCTGGCGCCCGTCAAGATCAACGCGGTGCTGCTGCCCGAGACCCTGGCGGGCGCCGCCGACCTGCTCGCCTGGTCCGTGGAGCACGGCTGCAACCTCCGGTTCATCGAGGAGATGCCGCTCGACGCCGACGGGCGCTGGACCCGCGACGACGTCGTCAGCGCGGCCGACCTGCTGGAGGTGCTGCAGGAGCGGTTCACGCTCACGCCCGCCGGCCGCGAGGACCCGTCCGCCCCGGCCGAGGAGTGGCTGGTGGACGAGGGTCCGGCCACCGTCGGCATCATCGCCTCGGTGACCCGCTCGTTCTGCGGGGCCTGCGACCGCACCCGGCTGACCGCCGAGGGCACCGTGCGCTCGTGCCTGTTCGGCAACGAGGAGACGGACCTCAAGTCCCTGCTGCGCGCCGGCGCCACCGACGACGAGGTGGGCGACGCGTGGCGGGCCGCCATGTGGGCCAAGCCCCGCGCCCACGGCAGCGACGCCGCCGAGCTGGCCGCCGACGCCTTCGCCGAGACCGAGCGCAGCATGGGCGCCATCGGCGGCTGAGATGTCGCCTCGTCGAGACGACCGGTAGAGGATCGTCCATCTGCATAGTAGAGACTCGTCGAAATGCCTAATGGAGCACGGTCCAACTGCTAGGTTGGGCCTATGGCATACCAGCGCCGGATCGTTGATGACGTCCTCGACGACCTCTTCCCTCACCTGGCGGCGATTGCCCTGGAGGGCGCCAAGGGTGTGGGAAAGACGGCCACTGCCAGCCAGCGAGCGGCAACGGTACTGACGCTCAACGAGCCTCGCCAGCGTGAGGTGCTCGCAGGCAACCCCGATTATGTCGTCCAGGCGCCACCGCCCGTGCTGATCGATGAGTGGCAGCTGGAGCCTTCGGTCTGGGACCGCGTTCGCCGAGCCGTTGACGACAACAACAAGGGTGGACAGTTCCTTCTGGCTGGGTCAGCGAGCGTGCCGCCCGGGGTGCGTATTCACTCGGGGGCCGGGCGAATCGTCAGCTTCCCGATGCGCCCCCTCGCCTTCGCGGAACGAGGCCTCAACGAGCCAACGGTCTCGCTTGGCGCGCTGCTCCGGGGCGAACATCCTGCGATCGGCGGCCGCACCACTATTGACCTGCAGACATATGCCGATGAAATCCTTCGATCAGGATTCCCCGGCATTCGGGACCTACCCGAGCGCGCCCGGCGGGTCCAGTTGGACAGCTATGTGGCACGAATCGCAGAACGAGAGCTTCCCGAGAACGGAATCACCGTACGCCGACCGAATGCGCTCAGAGCCTGGCTTGCTGCCTATGGTGCCGCGACAGCTACCGATGCCTCTTACACCACGATCCTCGACGCAGCGACGCCCGGCGACGACGACAAGCCGAGCCGAGTAACTTCAGACTCCTACCGCGAGCATCTCCAGCGCATCTTCGTCCTCGACCCGATCCCTGCCTGGATACCTACCTTCAACACTCTCAAGCGGCTCACACAGGCTCCCAAGCACCACCTCGTCGACCCAGCGCTCGCCGCTCGCCTCGTCGGAGTGGGAAAGCCTGGTCTGCTCCGCGGCGAGGGGACCCGCGTCTCGGCACAGACCGGGACCTGGCTCGGGGCGCTCTTCGAGTCGCTCACTGCGCAAAGCGTGCGTGTCTACGCAGGAGCTCTCGACGCCGAGGTCGGCCACCTCCGCACCAAGAACACCGACCACGAGGTGGACCTGATCGTCGAAGGCGAGGACAGGAAGGTCGTCGCCGTGGAGGTCAAGCTCGCTGCGACGGTCACCGACAAAGACGTGCGCCATCTCAACTGGCTTCACGACCAGATCGGCGACCGAATGGCCGATCGAGTTGTCGTCACGACGGGCGAGTTTGCCTACCGGCGGCCTGACGGCGTCGCGGTTGTCCCACTCGCACTGCTCGGCCCCTGAGCCGCATCGGCGGCTGACATGACCGGCACGTGACGTCCCGTCGTCCGAGGTGACGCCCCGGGGACGCCCGCGTGTACGTTGCCGGAAGCCTCGGCCACCCGGCCACCAAAAAGCCGCATAACGCCCAGACGGGTTCCTAGGCTCCCGGCACGTGACCACCATCGCGACGCCACGGGCGCCCGAGGACCCCGGCGCCCCGCCGGCCGGTTCCACGGCCCCGGAGCGCACAGCACCGCAGCGCCCGCGCCGCAGCCGCCTCGCGGCCGGACGCCGGCGCACCGCCCTGCTCTGGGCGCTGCTGCTGGCCGGCCCCAACATCGCCCTCCTGCTCGTCTTCGTGTACCGGCCGCTGGTCGAGAGCCTGTACCTCTCGACGCTCCAGTGGAACCTCGGTTCGCCCACCGCGCGGTTCGTGGGGCTCGGCAACTACGTCGAGTGGTTCACCGCGCCCACCACCGGGCGCGTCGTCACCACCACCCTCGTCTTCACGGTCGCGACCGTCGGCGGCGCCATGGTCCTGGGCCTCGGCCTGGCCCTGCTGCTCAACCGCAGGCTGCGCGGCCGGGGCGTCGCCCGCACCGTCGCGTTCGCGCCCTACGTGCTGGGCGGCTTCGCCGTCGGCATCCTCTGGCTCTTCATGTTCGACCCGCGCTACGGCCTGATCCAGGAGGTGCTCGGCTGGGTGGGCATCGCGTCCCCCGACTGGTACACGAGCCGCCCGTGGCCACTGGTCATGGTCATCATCGTCTACCTGTGGAAGAACCTCGGGTACGTCGCCCTCATCTACCTGGCCGGCCTGCAGGCCGTGCCGCAGGACCTCAAGGACGCCGCCGCCATCGACGGTGCGTCCGCGGCCCGCACGCTGCGCTCGGTCGTGCTGCCGCTGCTCACGCCCACCACGTTCTTCCTGCTCGTGACGATGCTGCTCAGCTCCCTGCAGTCCTTCGACACCATCAAGGCCATGACGCAGGGCGGCCCCCTCGGGTCCACCACCACGCTCATGTACTCGATCTACGTGGAGAGCTTCGTCAACGGCCGGGCCGGGTACGCGTCCGCCGTCGCCACCGTCCTGTTCCTCGTGCTGCTCGCCGTCACCGCCGTGCAGCTGCGGTTCGTCCAGCAGAAGGTGCACTACGCATGACCGCCGCCACGCTCCCCCAGCCCGGCACTCCGGCGCCGCCCGCCATCCCGGCCCGACGACGGCGCTCACCGCAGGTCGGCGGCTACCTCACGATGATCCTCGCGACGGTCGTGCTCGGCGCGCCGCTGCTGTGGATGGCGCTCGCCAGCCTCAAGGCGCCCGACGAGCTCTACCAGCTCCCGCTGCAGTGGCTCCCGGCCCAGCCGGACCTCGACAACTACGCGCAGGCCGCGGGCGCCATCCCGCTCGGCCGGCTGCTGGTCAACAGCATCGGCCTGACGATCGTCGGCGCCGGCCTCAAGGTCGCGCTCGGCCTGTGCTGCGCGTACGCGCTCGTCTTCCTGGACTTCCCGTTCCGCAAGGTCGTGTTCGGGCTGGTCATCGCCACGCTGATGATCCCGCCGCAGATCACGATCATCCCCAACTACACCCTGGTGGCGAGCCTCGGCTGGCTCAACACCTACCAGGGCATCCTCGTGCCGGGCCTGGCCAGCGCGTTCGGCACCTTCCTGTTCCGCCAGCAC
Source organism: Promicromonospora sp. NPDC110617 (assembly GCF_055598465.1). Lineage (NCBI taxonomy): Bacteria > Bacillati > Actinomycetota > Actinomycetes > Micrococcales > Promicromonosporaceae > Promicromonospora > Promicromonospora sp. NPDC110617. Next base: position 1,321,813 of record NZ_JBVKBM010000001.1, on the reverse strand, counting down.
TTCCTCACGCTGCCGCGGTCCGTCCTGGAGGCGGCCGAGCTCGACGGCGCGGGGCACTGGCGCAAGCTGTGGCGGTTCGTGGTGCCGATGAGCACGCCTACGCTCGCCGCCGTCGCCCTGGTCTCCGTCGTGACGGAGTGGAACGACTACCTGTGGCCGTTCCTCGTCGTCGACGACCCCTCGAAGATGACGCTGCCCGTGGGGCTCACCCTGCTGCAGAACACCGACGGCATGACGAACTGGGGCGTGCTGCTCGCCGCCACGGTCGTCGTGACCCTCCCCATCCTGCTGGTCTTCCTCGTCCTGCAGCGCCGGCTCGTCGCCGGCCTCACCGCGGGCGCCGTCACCGGCTGAGCCGCCCCTCTCCTTCCCCTCCCCCAGCGCCCGGAACCGGGTGCGCCGTCCCGGAACGAAACCCAAGGAGCACCCCCGTGTCCCACAGTCCTGCCCGCAGGGCCGCCCGGCGCCCCCGCGCCGCCGTCGTCACCGCGCTCGCCGCGCTCACCGCCCTGACCGCTGCCGGCTGCGCCGGCCCGAGCGTCGGCGCGACCGGCGGCTCCGAGGCGAGTGCCGAGGCCGTCGACTGGTCGCAGGTCGAGCCCGCGAAGGAGATCACCTGGTGGAGCAACCACCCGGGCGCCTCCCAGGAGGTCGAGCAGCAGTTCATCGACGACTTCAAGGCCGAGACCGGGATCAGCGTCAAGCTGGTCACCGCCGGAGCCGACTACGACGAGGTGGCGCAGCGCTTCCAGGCCGCCTCGCAGACGGACGAGCTGCCGGACCTGGTCATCGCCTCGGACGTGTGGTGGTTCCGCTACCACCTGAACGACCAGATCATGCCGGTCGACGACGTCATGGAGTTCCTGGACGCCGATGCCGCCGACTTCCAGCCCGCGCTGTACTCCGACTACGAGTACGAGGACCAGCACTGGGCCGTCCCGTACGCGCGCTCGACGCCGCTCTTCTACTACAACAAGGACCTGTGGGAGGCCGCCGGCCTGCCCGACCGCGGCCCGGAGACCTGGGCCGAGCTCGAGGAGTGGGACGCCTCCCTGAAGAAGGAGGTGCCCGAGAAGGGCTCGACGTTCGGCCTGTCGACCGGCCCGTCGTGGGGCGCCTGGTGGTTCGAGAACATGATCTGGGGCCAGGGCGGGGCGTACTCCGACGGCTTCGAGCTCACCCTCGACACCCCCGAGGCGATCGCGGGCGGCCAGTTCGTGCACGACCTCTTCCACGAGTCCGGCGTGGCCACCCTGTCCGCCGACGACGCGATGGCCGACTTCTCCTCCGGCCTCATCGCCTCCACCATCGGCTCCACGGGCTCGCTCAAGGGCGCGCTCGACGCCGCGAAGTTCGAGGTGGGCACGGCCTACCTGCCCGACGGCCCGCAGGGCGGCGGCACCCCGACCGGTGGCACCGGCCTGGCCATCCCGTCGTCCAAGACGCCCGAGGAGCAGCTCGCGGCCGCGATGTTCCTGGAGTTCCTCACGAACACCGAGAACACCGCCACCTTCTCGCAGAGCACCGGCTACATGCCCGTGCGCACCTCCGCGGTGGAGAGCGACACCATGACGGCCACCTACGAGGAGACGCCGCAGTTCCGCACCGCGGTGGACCAGCTCGCCGACAAGGCCCGCAAGCAGGACGACGTCCGCGTCTTCGTGCCCGGTGCCGACGCCCTGCTCAACGACGCCCTGGAGCAGATCATCATCGAGGGCGCCGACCCGGCCACGGCGTTCGCGTCGGTGACGCCGCGCATCGAGACGGCGTACACCGAGAACGTCGAGCCCTACCTCGACGCGCAGGACTGACGTGACCGCGCCGACCACCGGGCCGCCCGGCCTCCCGGTGGTCGGCGCGTCCCCCGGAACGTGGTTGAATCGCGCCGTGCTGACAGCGACCGAGCGGCCGCAGCGGATCATGATCGTCACCGACGCCTGGGAACCGCAGGTGAACGGCGTGGCCACGGCGCTCTCGCGCACCGTGGCCGAGCTGCGCCGGATGGGCTGCGCGGTCGAGGTGGTCACGCCGTGGGACGGCTACCGGACGATCCCCCTGATCACCTACTCCGAGATCCGGGTGCCGATCATGGCGCGCGACGACGTGGAGCGGCGCTTCCTGGAGTTCGCGCCCGACGCCGTGCACATCGCCACCGAGGGTCCGCTGGGGTGGTACGCGCGCGCCGTCTGCGACCACTTCGGCTTCCCGTTCACCTCCAGCTACCACACCCAGTTCCCCGAGTACGTGTCCGCGCGCTGGTCGTGGATCCCGCTGTGGGCGGGCTACCGCTACGTCCGCAAGTTCCACGACAAGTCCGGCGCGGTGCTGGTGGCGACGCCGACCATGCGCGAACAGCTCACCCAGTGGCGCATCCGGAACGTGACGCCGTGGAGCCTCGGCGTGGACACGGAGCAGTTCCACCCCCGCCGTCGGGCCGCCGCCACCGGGACCGGGACCACGGGGACCGGTGTCTACCGCGACCTGCCCGGGCCCGTCTTCCTGTACGTGGGGCGGCTGGCGGTGGAGAAGAACGTGGAGGCGTTCCTCGACCTGGACCTGCCCGGCTCCAAGGTGGTGGTCGGCGACGGACCGGCCCGCGCCGACCTGGAGGCCGCCCACCCCGGCGCCCACTTCCGTGGGCGCCGCTCGGGCGACGACCTGGCCCAGCACTTCGCCGACGCCGACGTGCTCGTCTTCCCGAGCCGCACCGACACGTTCGGCCTGGTCATCCTGGAGGCCATGGCCTCGGGCACACCCGTGGCCGGCTTCGACGCGCCGGGCCCCCGCGACCTCATCCCGGGCTCCGGCGCGGGCGCCGTCGACGACGACCTGCGGGCGGCCTGCCTCGCCGCGCTGGCGTGCTCCCGCGCGGAGACGCGCCGGCACGCGGAGCTGTTCTCCTGGCGGGCCTGCGCCGAGGCGTTCTACGACCAGCTCGACGTGCCGCCCCCACCGGTACGCGAACGCATCTGGGTGCGCGGGATGCACCGGCTGCCGAGCCTCGGCCTGACGGGGCTGAGCATGCCGAGCCTGAGCGTGCCCACCCTGACGTTGCCGAGTCTTCCGACCCTGCCAAGTCTTCCGACGCTGCCGAGCCTGTCCAGCCTGAACCTGCCGAGCCTCCACCTGCCCGGCCTGTCGAAGTCCGGCCTGTCGCGGCCCAGCCTGTCGCGGCCCAGCCTCACGCTGCCCAGCCGCGTCAGCCGGCTCCCCGAGCTGCTGCCCGCCAGCATCCCGCGCACGGTCGGCCGGGCGGTCACCCGGGTGCGGCGGATCGTTACAGACCGACCCACTCGGACTCGCCGTCCGTGAACTGCTGCTTCTTCCAGATCGGCACCTCGGCCTTGATGCGCTCGACCAGCAGGGAGCACGCCTCGAAGGCCTCCGTGCGGTGCCCGGCCGAGGCCGACGCCACGAGTGCGACGTCCCCCACCACGAGGTGCCCGTAGCGGTGCGTCGCGGCGACGCGCAGGCCGGTCTCGGCGGCCACCGCCTGGCACACTTTTTGCAGGACGGCGGTCGCGTCGGGGTGCGCCTCGTAGTCGAGGCTGACCACGTCGCGGCCCCCGTCGTCGTCCCGCACCACGCCCCGGAACGTGACCACGGCGCCGCACTCCGGCGCGGCCACCGCGGCCTCGACCGCCCGCCCGACGGCGTCGTCGAGCACTTCCTGCGTCACCCGCACGACCTCGTTCATCCTCACCGGTCCCTCTCGCTCGGGTGCGACGTCACAGCGGCCACACGACCACCTCGGCACCCGGTTCGAGCGTAGTCGCGGCCGCGGGCACGTCGATCAGCACGTCCGCGGCGGCCATCGACGCCACGAGGTGCGAGCCGGGGCCGCCGACGACGGCGACGTGCGGCGTGCTGCCCGCCGAGGCGCCCGGCCCGGCCGTGCGCACCCAGCGCCCCCGCAGAAGCTGCCGCCTGCCCGCCGGCGAGGCCACCGCGCCGTCGAGCACCGCCCGTACCCGGTCCACCGGCGGCAGGCCCGCGGCCGCGCGCAGGATCTCCCGGAGGAAGACGACGAACGAGACCTGCGCGCTGACGGGGTTGCCGGGGAAGGCGAGCAGCGGTGTGCGGCCGACCCGGCCGAGGCCCTGCGGGCCGCCGGGCTGCATGGCCACGGAGCGGAAGGTGACCTCCGGCAGGGCGTCCTTGACCACCTCGTAGGCGCCCTGGCTCACGCCGCCCGTGGTGAGCACCAGGTCGTGGTCCGCGGCCGCGCGCTCCAGGCCGGCTCGTACCGCGGCCGGGTCGTCGGGCAGGGCCAGGCGCAGGCCCACGTGCCCGCCGGCCGCCCGGACCGCGGCCGCGAGCGCCGGGCCGTTGGCGTCGAAGATCTGTCCGGGGCCGGGCTCGCGGTCTGGCCCGACGAGCTCGCTGCCCGTGGAGACGACCGCCACGGAGACCGGGGCGACGAGCGCGAGGCGGGCGACGCCGCACGCGGCGGCGGCCGCCACGTGATGGGGTGCGAGCACCGTGCCGACGGGGAGCACGACGGTGCCGGCGGCGACGTCGGACCCGGGCTCCCGGACGAACTCGCCGACCGCCCGGCCGCGCGCCACCGCCACCCGGGCCATAGTGGCCGCAGACGCCGCCGCCGGGGCCGCCGTTACCCGGTTGAAGGTGCCGTGGTCGGTGTCCTCGACGGGGACCACGGCGTCCGCGCCGGCGGGGACGGGGGCCCCGGTCATGATCCGGACGGCTGTGCCCGGCGCCAGGGGGGCCGGGTCGCCCGGGGCGGCGGCGACGTCGCCCACCACGGGCAGCGTGACCGGCGCGTCGGGGGCGGCCGCGGCGACGTCCGCGGCGCGGACCGCGAAGCCGTCCATCTGCGAGTTGCGGAACCGCGGCAGCGGTTCGGATGCCACGACGTCGCGCGCCAGCACACGGCCGAGCACGTCGCCGTCGAGGGGGACCTCCTGGACGGGCCGCTCGACGAACGTCGCGAGCAGCTCCGCGACGTCGGCCCGGTGCTGTTCCACGTCCACGCGCTCGCTCATGTCCGCAACCTACCCGGCGAGCGGCGCCGGTCGCCGGTTACCCTGGCGCGGAACCCCGCCGCACCGGAGGATCGGCCATGTACATCCAGGCGCTGAGCAACAACGGGACCACCCCGGACGGCGCCCTGGTGCGCCGGGAGTCCGAGACCGCGGACGGCCTGCTGGTGCTCGAGTCGGTGCTGGCGATGCGACCGATGCCCCACGTCGTGCTGCGGGCCCGGCACCGCGTGGAGTACGAGGGTGACGTGCGGCGCTGGGTGCGCTGGTCGCACCAGCGCGAGCCGGGCGGTGTGGACGTCGCGTTCGAGCGCGCCGACCTGCCTCCGGGCGTCGGGAACGGCGTGCCCTCGTTCGCCCGGTACCTGCTGGTGCTGGAGCTCGCGACCGTCGGCTCCTGGGTCGAGTACACCCAACTCGACGACACCGATCCCGCCCGCACGCAGCACGCGCTGCTGGTGCGCACCGACACCCAGCCGCTCGTGCTGCCCGACGGCGTCTCGGTCTCCGCGATGCGCATCGACCAGCTCCTGGACGGCAGCCCCGCGAACGCCTTCTGGTGCGACGAGCACGGGGTGCTGCAGGCCGACTACATCGAGACGTTCGCCGACGGCACCCGGATCACCGGCATCTCGTGGCGCACCACCTGGGCGGGCGTGGAGCCGTGGCTCGACCCGGAGATCCGTGCGGCGCTCGACGCGTCGGGGATCCTGGCGTAACGCCGATCCGGGTCACCGGTGCAGGTGCGCCTTGTGCCCGACCGCCGCGGAGACGTCGGCCTCGGCCACGGCGAGCAGCCGGTCCGCGAGCCGGCGCAGCGCCCGGCCGGCGGCGATCTCGTCGCCGATCAGCGGCACCTCGTCGTCCTCCGGTGACTTCCTGGCGTGCCCGACGCCGCGCAGGGCGTCGGGCGGCCCGTTCATCACGGTCGCCTCCGCCGTCGTGCTGCCCGCGGCCTCGACCACGGTGATCCGCACGTCCCAGGTGAGCGCGCGCCCGCGCCGGGCCTCCGCCCAGGCGCCCGAGCCGGCCTCGACCTGCGCGTCCACGTACGTGTCCCCGCCCGGGTAGACGAGCGTCTCCTCGCCCGTGTCGGACCAGCGCACCCGGTACGGCGGCGATCCGTCGCCATGGGGGCACTCGGTCACCACGCCGTCCCGCACCACGCCGCCGACCACTCCGGAAGCGGTGACGATCCGGTCGCCCACTGCTGCTTTCATGGGGTCCTCCTCGCGTCGTTGCGATCTCCCCATCATCGCCCCGAACCGCACGACGTGACAGACGTACCGGTTACCTGGGCGACCTCGGCGCGTGACACGGAAGTGAGAACCTGGCAGGAGAAGGGGTTCGCGCGGAGGTTCGCGAGTCCGCGCGCGGAGGAGGGAGCCGGGGTGCGGGATCTGCTGCCGCAGCTGCTGGACTGGTGGCGCGCCGACGAGCGCGCGGCCGTGGCCACGGTGGTGCGCACGTTCCGGTCCGCGCCGCGCGAGCCGGGGGCCGCGATGGCAGTCGGCCCGGGCGGCGAGGTGATCGGCTCGGTGTCCGGCGGGTGCGTCGAGGGTGCCGTGTACGACCTCGGCCTGGAGGTCGCCGAGACCGGCCGGCCCGTGGCGGCCCGCTACGGCGTCACCGACGAAGACGCCTTCGACGTGGGCCTGACCTGCGGCGGGACCATCGAGGTCTTCGTCGCGCCCCTGTCTCGGGCGGCCTGGCCGGGCTTCGGTTCCTTCGCCCGGCGGGTGCCGGGTTCCTCGTCGCCCGACGGCGGTCTCGCGCCGTCGGGCGTCTGCCTGGCGACGGTCGTCGGGGCGGACGCCGGCGGCGCCGGTGACGGCGGCGCGCTCGGGCGGCACCTGGTCGTTCCCGGGGCGGGCGCGGGCGGCGGCCTGGACGGGACCCTCGGGGACGCGGGCCTGGACACGGCGGTGACCGCGGACGCCGTCGGGCAGGTCGCCGCAGGCACCTCCGCCCTGCGGGAGTACGGGCCGCAGGGCGAGCGCACCGGCACGGGCACGCGGGTGTTCCTGCAGGTGTTCACGCCGCCGCCGCGGCTGCTGGTGTTCGGCGCGATCGACTTCGCGGCGGCGCTGGCGCGAGCCGGCCGGCTGCTGGGCTACCGGGTCACGGTGTGCGACGCCCGCCCGGTGTTCGCCACGCCGGCACGCTTCCCGGAGGCCGACGAGGTGGTGACGGAGTGGCCGCACCGGTACCTGACCGCCGAGATCGCGGCGGGCCGCGTCTCCGCGCGCGACGCCGTCTGCGTGCTGACCCACGACGCCAAGTTCGACGTACCCCTGCTGCACACGGCGCTCACCGACCTGCCGGCCGGCACCTACGTGGGCGCCATGGGCTCCCGCCGGGCGCACGCCGAGCGGACCGCCCGCCTGGTCGAGGACGGCGTACCGCCCGCCGCTCTGGCCCGGTTGCACAGCCCGATCGGGCTGGACCTGGGTGCACGCACGCCCGACGAGACCGCCGTGTCGATCGTCGCCGAGCTGATCGCGGCCCGGTCCGGTGCCACGGCCCGTCCCCTGAGCGAGACGGACGGCCCGATCCACCGGTGAGGCCATGAAACCGGCATGGCCTCAGTCCGGGTGGTGCACCACGTTGATCACGTTGCCGTCCGGCGCCCGGACGAGGAACCGGCGCACGCCCCACGACTCCGTGGTCAGCGGGTGCACGATCTCGTACCCGCGCTGCCGCGCCTCGGCGTACGCGCCCTCGACGTCCGGCGTGTGGATCGAGACGGCCGCGTCCTCCGCCGCTGTCTCGTCACGCGTCACGAGCTGGACCACCGCACCGGTGTCCGGCGAGGTGTAGCGGGCCACCCAGCCCAGGTTGAACTCCTCGGTGCTCAGCCCGAGGTAGCCGGCGTAGAAGTCCTTCGCCGCGTCGAGGTCGGCCACCTGCAGGTTGGCCATGATCCGGGTTGCGCGCATCGTTCCTCCTGGTCGGGAACTGGTCGGGAAAATCCGGGGGCCGACAGCGACGGCGTCGTCCTAGGCTGCGGTCATGTCAGCGCACGCAACCATCGTCCCGCCCCGGCTCCGCTCCGGCGACACCGTCCGCGTCGTCGCCCCCGCCCGGTCGCGGTCCCTGATCATGGAGCACGACAACACCCGCTGGATCGACGAGCGGTTCGCCGCGATGGGACTCACGCTCACGTTCGGCGAGCACGTGGACGAGGACGACCAGTTCCGCAGCGCCTCGATCGAGCACCGCGTGGCCGACCTGCACGCCGCGTTCGCCGACCCGGCCGTCGCCGGCATCCTCACGGTCATCGGCGGGTTCAACAGCAACGAGCTGCTGCCCCACCTCGACTTCGACCTGATCGCCGCGCACCCCAAGGTGTTCTGCGGGTACTCCGACATCACCGCGCTGCAGAACGCGATCCTCGCCCGCACGGGCCTGGTCACCTACTCCGGCCCGCACTGGTCGAGCTGGGGCATGCGCGACCACTTCGAGCCCACGGGCGACTGGTTCCGCGCCGCGGTGACCGGCGACGCCCCGATCGTCGTCGAGCCGTCGGGGGCCTGGACCGACGACCTGTGGTTCCTCGACCAGGACAGCCGCACCCCCGTGGCGAACGAGGGCTGGTGGCGGCTGCGGCCGGGGCAGGCGTCGGGCCGGATCGTGGGCGGCAACCTCTGCACGCTCAACCTGCTCCAGGGCACCGCGAACATGCCGTCGCTCGACGGCGCACTGCTCTTCCTGGAGGACGACTTCGAGTCGAACACGGTCGCCTTCGCCCGCAACCTCACCTCCCTGCTCCAGCTGCCCGACGCCGGCGGCGTGGCCGGGCTGGTGATCGGCCGGTTCCAGGCCGCCACGGGCATGACGCGTGCGGCGCTCGACGAGATCGTCGCGCGCCAGCCCGCGCTGGCTGGCAAGCCGGTGCTGGCGGGGGTCGACTTCGGGCACACCAGCCCGCTGCTCACGATCCCGGTCGGCGGCTCGGCGGAGGTCACCGTCGGCGCGGACGAGGCGGCGCTGACGATCACCCGGCACTGATCCCGGTGCGGGAGGGGGGCGGCGTCCGCCGTCGGCGAACCCGGAAATTGAGTCGGGTCGACTCAGGTTGTACCCGTCATCAGACCCGTCCGGAGGAGGACATCATGACCACCGTTCTTACCCGTTCCCCGTTCGCCAGCACCTGGCTCCGCGAGCCGTGGAGCCAGCAGCTCGGCGTCTCCGAGGGCGTCGTGCCCGCGGCCGACGTCTACCGTGAGGGCGAGGACCTCGTCGCCCGCCTCGACCTGCCGGGCGTGAACCCGGCCGACGACATCACCGTCGAGGTCGAGGGCCGCAAGCTCGTCGTCCGCGGCGAGCGCAAGGACCAGCGCTCGGAGGAGTCCGAGGGCCGCCGCATCTCGGAGGTCCGCTTCGGCTCCTTCCGTCGTGTCGTCACCCTGCCGAAGGCCGTGGACGGCGACGCCGTGACCGCGTCCTACGACGCGGGCGTGCTGACGGTCACCGTGCCGGGCGTCTTCGCCGGCACCACGCCGCAGCGCATCGAGGTCACCACGGCCGCCTGATCCCCTCAGGCAGCCAGTCCGATGGCGCCCGACCGCACACCGCGGCCGGGCGCCGTCCGTGTTCATGGGGCAGGCAAGGAACCGAACTCATCTGCGCCGCCCGCTAGGAGCGGGCCAGGGCCGCTGCTCCCACGACCGTCGCGTCGCCGCCCAGGACCGCCCGGCGCACCTCGATACCGTGACCCGAGACGGGCGGCTCGTCGTCCAGGCGGGCCCGGATCGCGGGTTCCAGCAGGTCCCAGGCGCGAGCCAGCCCGCCGCCCACCACCACGTGCCCGACGTCGAGCAGCGCCGCGAGCACCAGCACCGCCGAGCCGACGGCGCGGCCGGCGTCGGCGAGCACCCGGAGCGCCGCCTCGTCGCCGGCCCGCGCGCGGGCCTCGATCTCCGCGGCCCCGACGAGGTCCGGGCCGACGCCGTCCGCGCCACGGCGCGCCGCACCGCCACCCACCGCACCACCACCCGCCGCGTCGACGCCGCCGGGGCTCGTCCCGCCGGGGCCTGCGCCACCCAGGAGCTCCGCGTACCGCCGCTCCACCGAGCGCCCGGACGCGAGCGTCTCCAGGTGCCCGCGCTGCCCACAGGTGCACCGTGCGTCACCGAACCCGGGCATGTGCCCGATCTCCCCGGCCGCGCCCGCGCCGCGGTACAGCGCGCCGTCCAGCCACAGCGCTCCCCCGACGCCGGTCCCGAGCGCGATCCCCGCGGCCGAGCGGACGCCGCGGACGGCGCCCCAGGTCGCCTCGCCCACGAGGAACGAGTCCACGTCGTTGGCGACCGTCACCGGCAGCCCGGTCCGGGCGGCGAGCCCGGAGCGCAGGTTCGTACCCACCCAGTCGACGAAGGAGTCGCTGGCCGCGAGCACCTCGCCCGTCACCGGGTCGACGACGCCGGCCGCGCCGACCCCGACCCCGACCGCGCTCCGCCCCGCCGTCGCGGACGCCCGCGCGACCAGCTCTGCCGCGACGTCAAGCATGGCCTGGCCGCCCGACGGCGTGGGCGCGGTCGCCGAGGCGAGCACCGCGCCGTCGGGCGTCACCAGGGCGGCGCGGATCTTGGTGCCGCCGATGTCGACGCCCGCCGTGGGCGCGTCCGTCACCGGTCCTCGCCCGCGCTCACGGCCGAGCCCGCGGCCGCACCCGGCACGGCCTCGGCCAGCCGCAGCCGCGCCGCGCGCCGTTCGCGCTGCGCCACCGGGTCCGGCGTCGGCACCGAGGCCAGCAGCTCGGCCGTGTACAGCTCACGGGGCGCGCTGAACACCTCCGCCGTCGGGCCGCTCTCCACGAGACGGCCCGAGCGCAGCACGGCCACGCGGTCGGTCAGCTCGTGCACCACGCCCAGGTCGTGGCTGATGAACAGGCAGCCGAACCCCAGCTCGGCGTGCAGGTCGCGCAGCACCTGCAGCACCTCGGCCTGGACGGACACGTCCAGCGCGCTCGTCGGCTCGTCGGCCACGAGCAGGCGGGGGCGCAGCGCGAGCGCGCGGGCCAGCCCGATGCGCTGCCGCTGCCCGCCGGAGAACTCGTGCGGGTAGCGCCGCTCGGCGCCCGCCGGCAGCCGGACGGCGTCCAGCAGCTCGCGCACCCGCGCCCGCTTCTCGGCCGGGGACAGGCGCCGCCCGTCCCGGCCGTGGATCGCCAGCGGCTCGGCGATCGACTCACCCACCAGCCGGCGCGGGTCGAGCGACCCGCCCGGGTCCTGGAACACCACGCCGACGTCGGCCAGCAGACGCCGGCGCGCCCGGCCGCGCGCCCGCGCCACCGACGTGCCGAGCAGGAGCACCTCGCCCTCGGACGGCGCGAGCAGACCCAGGCAGGCCCGGCCCGCCGTCGACTTGCCCGAGCCGGACTCGCCCACCAGGCCCAGCATCTCGCCCGCACGCACGGTCAGGTCGAGACGCTCGACAGCCCGCACGTGGCGGCCCTGCACCCGGTAGTCGAGGCTGACGCCGCGCAGGTCGAGCACGACCTCGCGGTCGCCGCCGGACGACCGATCGCCGGTCGAGCCGACAACGCCGGTCGAGCCGACCCCGCCGGTCGAGCCTGCCGAGACCTCCGACACCTCCGCACGAGGTCTCGACAAGCTCGGCCCGCGATCGCTCGCCGGCGGCGGCGCCGGCACCGCGTCCAGCAGCGCCCGCGTGTACGCGTGCGCGGGCGCCAGCAGCACCTGTTCCACCGGCCCGTGCTCCACGATCCGGCCGCCGCTCATCACGGCCACCTCGTCGGCGAGGTCGGCCACCACGCCCATGTTGTGCGTGACCAGCAGCAGCGCCGTGTCGTGCTGCGCCACCAGCTCACGCAGCAGGTCGAGGATCCCGGCCTGCACCGTCACGTCGAGCGCCGTGGTCGGCTCGTCCGCGACGATCAGCCGCGGCTCGCACGCCAGGGCGATCGCGATGACCACGCGCTGCCGCTGCCCGCCGGACAGCTCGTGCGGGTACTGCCCTGCCCGCCGCTCCGGTTCGGGGATGCCCACCGACCGCAGCAGGTCCACGGCCCGCTCGCGGGCGACGGCGCGCGGCACCCGCTCGTGGTTCAGCACCGCCTCGGCGACCTGGTCGCCCAGGGTCATGGTCGGGTTGAGCGCCGTCATCGGCTCCTGGAACACCATGGACGCCACGCGGCCGCGCAGGTCCACGAGCTGCTCCTCGGGGGTGGTGACGACGTCGCGCAGACCGTCGCCGTCGGCCAGCTCGACCGAGCCCGACACCCGCGCCGTCCCGGGCAGGAGCCCCAGCACGGACAACGAGGTGACGCTCTTGCCGGAGCCGGACTCGCCCACCAGCGCCACCACCCGGCCGCGGCGGACCTCCAGGTCGATGCCGCGCACTGCCTCCACCGCCCCGGAGTCGGTGGTGAAGGTGACGTTCAGGTCCGCGATGCGCAGGACGACGTCGCTCATGCGGTCCTCCCCTTCACGTCGACGACGTCCCGCAGCCCGTCGCCCACGAAGTTCAGGGCGCAGACCACGATCACGATCGCGAGGCCCGGCGGCAGGATGAGCCACCACGCGCCCTGGTAGATGTAGTTGATGCCGTCGTTGAGCATGGCGCCCCAGTCGGTCGTGGGCGGCTGGACGCCCATCCCGAGGAAGCTGATGTAGGCGACCAGCAGGATGGCGTCGGCCACCTGGAAGGTCGCGTTGACGACCACGGTGCCCACGGTGTTGGGGATGACGTGCGTCAGCACCGTGCGGCGGTGCGTGGCACCCATCGCGCGGGCCGCCACCACGTAGTCGCGCGTGCGGACCGACAGGGCCTCGGCCCGGATCAGCCGGGCCGGGACCAGCCAGGACACCAGCCCCAGCACCACGATCATCATGCCGACCGTCGGCCGCACGATCGTGGAGAGCACGAGCAGCAGGAAGATCGCCGGGATGGCGATGCCGGCGTCGACCACGCGCATCATGACGGCGTCCACGACGCCGCCCACGTACCCGGCCACGGCGCCCCAAAGGGTGCCGACCACCGTCGCGAGCGCCCCGGCCAGCACCCCGACCAGGAGCGACACCCGGCCGGCCACCATCAGCCGGCCCAGGTTGTCATAACCGAGCGCGTCGGTGCCGAGCGGGTGCCCGTCGACGCCGGGCGGCAGGTTGGCGGCGCCCAGGTCGGTCGCCACCTGCTCCGTGGGGTACACCAGCGGGCCGACGAGCACGAACAGCACCAGCACGGCGAGCGCGACGGCGCCCACGACGGCCAGCCGGTTCCTCGTGAAACGACGCAGCCCCGTCATCGCAGGCCGCCTCGGGTGCGCGGGTCCAGGAGGGCCTGGAGCAGGTCGGCCAGCAACGAGCCGACGACGGTGGCCACCGAGATGACGAGCACGCAGCCCAGCAGCACCGGGAAGTCGCTGCTCTGCGCGGCGCTCCAGAACAGCAGACCCATGCCGGGGTAGTTGAAGAGCTGCTCCACCACGAGCGCGCCGCCGAACATGACGGGCAGGTAGTAGCCGAGCATCGCGACGACGGGCGTCAGCGAGTTGCGCAGCACGTGCCGCAGCACGACGCCGCGGTAGGCGGTGCCCTTGGCGCGGGCGGTGCGCACGTAGTCCTCGCCGAGGTTGTCGAGGGTCGAGGAGCGCATGTAGCGGCTGAACGTCGCCACGATCGGTACCGCACCCGTGAGCACGGGCAGCACGAGCCCGGCCGGCTGGGCCAGCACCTCGGCGATCCCGGTGCCCTGGGGCGCCGCCGCGGGGAACAGCCCGGCGTTCTGGCTGAGCAGCAGGATGAGGAGCATCCCGAGGAAGAACGTCGGCGTCGAGTAGGCGACGATCGCCAGCGTGGACAGCCAGTAGTCGACGGCGCGGTTGCGGCGCACGGCCTGGTAGACGCCGGCCGGCACGGCGACCAGCACCGCGACGACGAGCGAGAGCCCGGTCAGCAGCAGCGTCTTGGGCAGCCGCAGCGCGATGGCGTCGGAGACCGACTGGTTGAGCAGGTACGACTCGCCGAGGTCGCCCGTCAGCGAGCGCCCCAGGAACGACAGATACTGCAGCACCACGGGCTGGTCCAGGCCGTTGGCGGCCTCGAAGGCCGCGATCTGCTCGGGGGTGGCCTGCTGGCCGAGGACGCCGCGGGCGGGGCCGCCGGGCAGCGCGTGCAGCAGCGCGAACACGATGACGCTGACCACGAGGATCACGGCGAGCGCCTGGAGCACGCGCCGGATCAGGAAGCGGCCGAAGCCGCCGCGGGCTGCCCTGACGGGCGCGGGCGCGGCGGCTCCGGCTTCGACGGTCCCGCTCTGCGCGGGGACGGCTGTCGTCATGTCAGCCGGCCCAGCTCCAGCGCTGCGGGTGGAAGCTGGCGAGCGGGTCCTGCGTGGTGCCCTCCAGCCCGTCCTTGATCACGGAGACCTGGTAGACGGGGTTGGGCAGCCACATGACCGGCAGGTTCTCGGCGCCGAACTTCGAGTACTCCTGCATGACCGACGGGTCGGTGCTCTCGGTGGAGTCGTGCATGAGGGTGTCGAGCTCCTCGTCCGAGTAGGAGCCGAAGTTCGACGCGGCGCCCGTGCCGAACACCCGCTCGCCGCTCGGGTACCCGCCGAAGTACCAGCTCCCGGCGGTGCCGAAGAACGGCAGCTCCCAGTCGCAGTCCGCCTGGTCGGCGGTGCACGGGGCGATCGAGGACAGCACCGTGTTCAGCGGCGCGCTCTCGATGGTCACACCCACGCCGGCCTGCTCGAAGGTGGACTTGATCTCGGCGAACATGTTGTCGGTCTCGGCCGAGCCGCTCTGCGTCAGGATCGTGATCGCGAGCTGCTGCCCCTTCTCGACGTCCTTGCCGCACTCGTCGTCGCCGTCGCCCGGGCTGGTGCACTCCAGCACGCCGTCGGACCCCGCGGTCCAGCCGTGGTCGGCCAGCAGCGCGGCCGCGGCCTCCGGGTCGAACGGGTACGGGTTGGTCTTCTGCTCCTCGGAGAGGAAGTCGCTCTCGGGGTTCTGCGGCACGGGGCCGTAGCCGGGCAGCGCGGCGCCCTTCCAGATGACGTCGGAGATCTGCTCCTGGTCCACCAGGTGCTGGAGCGCCTGGCGCACGTAGAGCTGGCGGTAGACCGGGCCGAGCTCGGGGTGGTTGAAGTTGTACGGCAGGTAGGTGATGGACCAGCCCGCCCACGGCTCGACGGCGTAGCCGAGCGACTCGTACTGCTCCGGCGCGTCCAGGCCGGTCGTGGGGATGTACCCGTAGTCGACGGCGCCGGAGCGCACCGCGTTCACCTCGGCGTCGGTCGAGGTGTACGGCAGCAGGTTGACGGTGTCGATCGAGGCGGCGTCGTCGCCGTCGTACTTCTCGTTCTTCGTCAGCTCGACCTGGCCACTGTCCGTGAACCCGGTCAGGGAGTACGGGCCGTTGATGGTCTGCCACAGCGGGTTGGACTCGTAGGTGCCCAGGTCCTCGCTCTGGGTGACGAGGTAGTCGAAGATCGCCTTCGCGCCGTCCTTCGTCTCGGCGAGCGCCGGGTCGGGCTCGTCCCCGTCGGCGGCCTTGGCCCAGGCGTGCGCGGGCAGCGGCACCACGAGCGTGAGCTGGGAGGCCTGCAGCCACTCCGGGTTGTAGACCTTGTCGAAGGTGAGCTCGACGGTCTTCTCGTCGGGCGTGGCCACCTCGGTGACGTTGTCGGGCATGCGCCCCTCGGAGTAGCTGGCCCAGACGTCCGTGTTGGCCTGGACGAGGTCGAACCAGAACTTCACGTCCGCCGAGGTGACGGGCTCGCCGTCGCTCCAGGTGCGGTCGTCGAGGGTGATCGTCACGGTGCGGGAGTCGTCGGAGAAGGTGATCTCGTCGGCGAGATCGGCGCTCGCCACGCGCCCCACCTCCCCCTCGGAGCCGTCGTAGGCCACCAGGGGCTCCCAGAGGGTGCGCATGATGGCGGAGTTGTGGGTCGCGAGCTTGCCCGCGATGCCCAGCGGCACGATCCAGTTGGGGGTCGCGTTGGCGGGCAGGGCGTAGTTCACGTCGGTACGGGCGGCGGACGCGTCCGCACCGGAGGACGTCGAGCATCCGGCGAGGAGGGCGACGGCGGCGGCCGCGCCGACGGCCAGCCGTGCGGCCCGTCCGGCATGCGTGGTGCGCATCTGGGTCTCCTTGGTCTGCGGGGCTGACGACGCCGGGGCCTGTGCGGCACGGGCACTTGTTTCGTCAGCCGAATAATGGAGCACCGTAGACGTACTAAGTTTCCCGGATCTATGCGAAAGCCGTAACAAGACTGTTAATTCGGCGCCGCAAAAAGGCCCGTCCGTCCGGAACAGCAGGAACGTGGTGCAGACTCTTGCCCAGCACTTGTTCCACCTATCGAAAAAAGTTCTGCACCACGTCTGGAGGAGGCCCGTGCCCCAGCCCACGCGTCCCCGGGCCGCCGCGCCGCGGCTCGAGCGGGAGATCCTCGTGCTCGTGTCCAGCGGCCGCGCCCGCTCGCGCAAGGAGATCGCCGAGTCGCTCGGCATCGCGCCGTCCACCGTCTCGCAGCGCGTGCAGGCGATGCTCGCCGCGGGCGCCCTGGAGGAGACGGGCGAGGGCGAGTCCAGCGGCGGACGGCGGCCGCGGGCGCTGCGCGTGCCCGGCAGCACCGGCTACCTCGGCGTGGTCGACGTGGGCGGCACGCACGCCCGGCTCGGCATCCTGCGGCACGGCGGCGAGCTGGCCACGACCACGGAGGTCGCCCTCGCGATCGCGGACGGACCCGAGCGGGTCCTGACGCAGGTCACGGCCGCGCTGCGCGAGCTGGCCGGCGCCGCGCCCGACGGCGGCCGCCTGCTCGGCGTCGGCATCTCCCTGCCGGGGCCCGTCGACGTCGCCCAGCGCGCCCTGGACAGCCCGTCGCGCATGCCCGGCTGGTCGGGGTTCGACGTCGGTTCCTGGCTGGAGGACGCGCTCGGCGTGCCCGCCGTGGTCGAGAACGACGCCAACGCGATGGCCGTCGGCGAGCACTTCGGGCACGCCCGCCGCACGCGGCACTCGGTCTCCGTCAAGGCCGGCAGCGCGATCGGGGCCGGGATCCTGGTCGACGACCGGCTCTACCGCGGGGCGGGCGGCGCGGCGGGCGACATCACGCACACCCGCATCCCCGCCGGCGGCGACACCCCGTGCACGTGCGGCAACCGCGGCTGCCTGGAGACGGTGGCCTCGGGCGCCGCGCTCGTGCGGCTGCTGAACGAGCAGGGGTACGACGTCGCCGCGACGGCCGACGTCCTCGCCCTGGTGCGCGACGCCGAACCCGTGGCGACCACGCTGACCCGGACCGCGGGCCGACACCTCGGTGCGGCGCTGTGCACGGTCGTCAACTTCTTCAACCCCGGCGCCGTGTACCTGGGCGGCGCGCTGTCCACGCTGGAGCCGTTCGTCTCGGCGATCCGCAGCCAGATCTACGAGGGCGCCCACCCGCTGATGACCCGCGACCTCGTGATCGCGCCGTCCGGGCTGGGCGCCGACGCGAACCTCGTCGGCGTGGGCCGCCTGCTGGAGGACGCGCTCGTCCCGCACGCCTTCGCCGTCACGCCGTCCCCCGTACCGTCCCCTGTCCCGTCCCCCACTGCGTCGGAAGGACCACGATGACCAATCCCCGCCCGCGGGTCGCGATCGCCGGCATGTCGATCGAGTCCAGCACGTTCTCCCCGCACCGCTCCGGGTGGGAGGCCTTCACCCTGCGCCGCGGCGACGAGCTCGTGCAGCACTACCCGTTCCTCGCCGACGGCGCGCCCCTGCGCGACGCCGCCGCGTGGACCGGCGTGCTGCACGCCCGGTCGCTGCCCGGCGGCGCCGTGCCCGCCGAGGTCTACGAGTCGGTGCGCGACGAGATCGTGGCGACGCTGCGCGACCAGCAGGCGCAGCACGGGCCGTACGACGGCCTGCTGCTCGACATCCACGGCGCCATGACGGTGGTGGGCCGGGACGACGCCGAGTCCGACCTCGCGGCGGCGGTGCGCGCCGTCGTCGGGCCCGGGACGCTGATCAGCACCACGATGGACCTGCACGGCAACGTGCCCCGCGAGCTGGCCCAGGCCAGCGACCTGATCACGTGCTACCGGATGGCCCCGCACGAGGACGCCTGGGAGACCCGCGAGCGGGCGGCCGCGAACCTGCTCGCGCGGCTGACGTCCGGCGGCGCGCCGAAGAAGGCGTGGCTGCAGGTCCCCGTGCTCCTGCCGGGCGAGAAGACCAGCACCCGTATCGAGCCGGCCGCCTCGATCTACGCCGACGTCGCGCGCGTGGCCGACCTGCCCGGCGTGCTCGACGCCGCGCTCTGGGTCGGGTACGCGTGGGCCGACGAGCCGAGCTGCCGGGCCGCCGTCGTCGTCACCGGTGACGACGAGGAGGTGATCGTGCGCGAGGCCGAGCAGCTCGCCCGGCAGTACTGGGACGCGCGCGACGACTTCGCGTTCGTCGCACCCGCCGCCCCGTACGAGCAGTGCGTCGCGACGGCGCTGGCGAGCACGGCCCGGCCGTACTTCCTCTCGGACTCGGGCGACAATCCGACCGCGGGCGGCGCGGGCGACGTCACCTGGACGCTTGCGCGGCTCCTCGCGGAGCCCGCGTTCGCGGCCGCGCCCGAGGAGGGCGGCCGCACCGCGATCTACGCCTCGCTGCCCGACGCCGCGGCCGCGCGCTCGGTGGCCGCGACGTTCGCGTCCCGCGGCGCGGGGGCGGAGGTCGACGTCGAGGCCGGCGCCCGGGTCGACGACGGCCCGCACGGGCCGGTCCGGCTGACCGGCGTGGTGGAGCACGTGAGTGAGGGCGACCCCGACGCCGGCATCGTCGCCGTCGTGCGCCTGGGCGGGCTGCGCGTGATCCTCACGGAGCGGCGCAAGCCGTACCACCTGGAGAGCGACTTCACGACGATCGGGCTGGACCCGCGCGGTACCGACGTCGTGGTGGTGAAGATCGGCTACCTGGAGCCCGAGCTGTACGACATGGCGGCCGACTGGATGCTCATGCTCACCCCGGGCGGCGTCGACCAGGACCTGCTCCGCCTGGGCCACCACCGCCTGACGACCCCGACCCACCCGTTCCACACCTTCGACGCCGAACCGGAGCTCCGCGCCGAGCTCCTCTGATCCGGCTGCTGGCCCTCCGCTGGTCGAGCTTGCCGAGACCTCACCCGGTCTCGACAAGCTCGACCAGCGATCGTGTAGCTCGACCAGCGGTTTCTCAGGCCTCCGCGACCAGGGAGTACAGGTCCTTCGGGTTCTCCGGCTCCGCGATGAGGTCCAGGTGCTGCAGCAGCTCCGGCGCGTTCGCCGTGACGTCCTCCAGCACGAACTTCAGCGCGGTCCAGTCCTCCACGGCGAAGCCGACAGAGTCCCACACGATCAGCTCGTCCTGGCTGGTGCGACCCTGTGCCGCGCCCGTGACGACCTGCCACAGCTCGGTCACCGGGAAGTCGGCAGCCTGGCGCTGGATCTCGCCCTCGATGCGGGTCTGCTCCGGCAGCTCGACGAACACGCCGGCCCGGGCGACGATCGCCGGGTCGAGCTCGGTCTTGCCCGGGCAGTCGCCGCCGATCGCGTTGATGAACACGCCGCCGGTCACGTCGGCGTCGTGCAGCACGGTCGCGTTCTGCTTGTCGGCGGTGCACGTCGTGATGACGTCGGCGCCGCGCACCGCGTCGGCGGCGTCGTCGGCCAGGACCACGTCGAAGCCGAGCGCCTTGGCGTGCTTCGCCAGCTTCTCCATCGCCTCGCGGTCGACGTCGAAGACGCGCAGCGTCTCGATGCCGAGCTCGGCGCGCATGCCGAGCGCCTGGAACTCGGCCTGCGAGCCGCAACCGATCAGGGCGAGCGTCCGCGAGTTCGCCGGCGCCAGGTAGCGGGCGGCCAGGGCCGACGTCGCGGCCGTACGCAGCGCCGTGAGCAGCGTCATCTCGGCGAGGAACGTCGGGTACCCGTTGCCGACGTCGGCCAGCATGCCGATCGCGGTGACCGTCTGGAAGCCGTTCGCGGGGTTGAGCGGGTGGCCGTTGACCAGCTTGAACCCGTAGGTCTCGGCGTCCGACGTGGGCATCAGCTCGATGACGCCCTCCGGGGAGTGCGACGCGATGCGCGGGCGCTTGTCGAGCTCAGGCCAGCGCGCGAAGTCGCGGTCCAGGGCGTCGGTCAGCGCGGCGATGGCTGCCTCGGGGCCGCGGCGGGCGACCCAGCGGGCGGTGGCGGCGACGTCGAGGTACGGGACGGTGGTCATCGGGTCTCCTCGGTGGTGGCGGGGCGCAGCTCGAGCGTGCAGCACTTGACCGAGCCGCCGCCCTTGAAGATCTCGGACAGGTCGATGCCCACGGGCACGAAGCCGCGCTCCTTCAGCGCGTCGGCGTAGTCGCGGGCGCGGTCGCTGAGGAACACGTTCAGCCCGTCGGACACGACGTTCAGGCCCAGGACGGCGGCGTCCTCGGCGCCGACCAGGATCGCGTCGGGGAACAGCGTGCGCAGCGTCTCCTGCGCGGCGGGGCTGAACGCCTCGGGGTGGTAGGCCACGACGGTCTCGCCCGAGACGGCGCCGTCGTCGAGCACGGAGAGCGCCGTGTCGAGGTGGTAGTAGCGCGGGTCCACGAGCTCCAGGGGGACCAGCTCCATGCCCTGCTCCGCGAGCTCCAGCCGCTCGGCCACCTCGGCGTGGCCGGCGGGCGTGGTGCGGAAGCCGGTGCCGGCGAGCAGCAGCCTGCCGATCGTCAGCAGGTCGCCCTCGCCCTCCATGATCTCGGTCGACTCGCCGAGGCGGCGGTAGCCCTCGGCGGCGGGCGTGCCGAACCAGCGGTCGTACGCGGGGCCCTCGGCGGCGCGCTCCGGGTAGGTGAAGCGGGCGGCGAGCGCCCGTCCGCCCACGACGATGCCGCCGTTGGCCGCGTAGACCATGTCGGGCAGGCCCGGCTCGGGCTCGATGACGTCGACCTTGTGACCGCGCGCCTCGTAGGCGTCACGCAGGGCCTCCCACTGGGCGAGGGCCTTGGCGGCGTCGACGGGAGAGGACGGGTCCATCCACGGGTTGATGGCGTAGACGACGTCGAAGTACGTGGGCGGGCACATGAGGTAGTGCCGCGGCGTGGCGGTCCGCTGCGCGGGGGTCTGCGTCATGGCGCGAGATTAAGGCCGCACCGATTCACAACAGCCGGGCATCCGTTGCGTATCCAGGCACGGATTCTTGCGCAATCGCAGCGAGTATTGAACGATTCGTTCATGGATGCCGTGAACCGGGCAATCGTCGGCGAGCTGCTGCGCGACGGGCGTGCCACGTACCAGGAGGTCGGCAGCGTGGTGGGCCTCTCGGCGCCCGCCGTGAAGCGCCGGGTCGACCTCATGCTCGCCCGCGGGGAGATCGCCGGCTTCACCGTGCGCGTGGACCCGCAGGCGATGGGCTGGATCCTGGAGGGCTACGTCGAGATCTTCTGCTCCGGGATTGTGTCACCCAAGGTGCTGGAGCGCGACTTCGCGCCCATCCCCGAGGTGGTGCGCGTCTCCACCGTGACCGGCGACGCCGACGCGATCGTGCACGTCATGGCCACCAGCATGGAGGAGATCGAGCGCACCGTGGAGCGCATCCGGACGGTCACCCACGTGGTCAAGACGCGCACGGCGCTGGTGATGTCCCGGGTGGTGGACCGGCCCGGGGCCTGACCTGACGGAGCACGGCCCGGGACGCCTTAGGCTGTCCTAACCAGCTTGTTCCCCCAGCCCCGGAGGACGCCCTCGATGGTCAGGACCGCGGTCTCGGACGACGTCGCCGGCTGGCTCGACGTGCTCGGGCCTCTCGCCTTCTACCTGGCCGTCTGGGGCCTGGTGTTCGTCGGCACGGCGTTCTTCGTCGGCGTCTTCATCCCGTTCCTCACCGGGGACGGGCTGCTGTTCGGCGCGGGGATCGTCGCCGGGAGCACCGACCGGATCGACATCTGGGTGCTCGCGATCGGCGTCGGCGTCGCCGCGGTGGCGGGCGACCAGGTCGCGTTCCTGCTGGGGCGCAGGTACGGGCGCCCGTACCTGAGCACGCGCAAGGGCCGCTGGGTGCAGGCGACCGTGGTGCGCACCGAGCGGTTCTACGAGCTGTTCGGCTGGTGGTCCGTGGTGATCGGCCGGTACATGCCCTGGGCGCGTGTGTTCGTGCCGGTCATCGCGGGTATCGGCGGCATGTCCTACCTGCGGTTCCTCACCGCGAACATCTTCGGCGCCGTGAGCTGGGGCGTGCTCATCACGGTGCTCGGCTACTACGCCGCGTCGGACCCGTCGGTGCGCCCCATCGCGTACGTGGTGGCGGGCGTGGTCATCGCCGCGTCGGTCGTCGCGGGCGTCCGGGCCTGGCGGCACGACCGCGCGGGCCGCCGCCCGGCCGAGGTCGAGTAGACCCGCCGTCCGGTCAACAGCACCCGCCGCACGATCAACCGGCGGGCGGCGCGGGCGGTCAGGGTTGTGCTCATGAGCACGAGCACAACCACCACCCCGCGGCGCGACGCCGTCGCGGCCCCGCCGTCCGGCAACCCGACCTGGACGCCCGTCGTGGCCCTCTCCTTCGGGATCGCGATGGTGGTCCTCAGCGAGTTCCTGCCGGCGAGCGTGCTGCCCGCGCTGGCGGCCGACGTCGGCGTGAGCGAGGGGACGGCCGGGCTGGCCGTGGCCGCCACGGCCGTCGCCGGGGCCTTCACCGCGCCGAGCATCGCGGTGCTGCTCCCCCGGGCCGACCGGCGCACCGTGCTGGTCGCGCTGCTCGTCGCCGCGGCGGTGTCGAACCTCGCGGTCGCCCTCGCACCGAGCTTCGCCGTGCTGCTGCTCGGCCGGCTCCTGCTCGGGATCGCGCTCGCCGGCTACTGGTCGTTCGCCTTCGGGGCCGGCACCCGAGCCGTGCCCGGCAGGGACCACGTGGTCTCGTCCGCGCTGGCGTTCGGCACCAGCATCGCGACGGTCGTCGGCATCCCGCTGGCCTCCGTGGTGGGTGACGCCGTCGGCTGGCGGACGACGTTCGGGGGCGTCGCCGTCCTCACCGCGCTCGGCGCCGTCGTGCTCGGCCTGAGCCTGCCCTCGGTGCCGCCGCACCCGACCGCGGGCCTGCGGATGCTCCGCGAGGCGCTGCGCAACGGGCGGCTCATGGCGGGCATCGGCTGCGTCGTGCTGGTGGCGTTCGCCAACTTCACCGCCTACCCGTACATCCGGATCGCCATCGAGCGGGTGGACCCCGCCGCCACCACGTGGATGCTGCTGGCCTGGGGCATCGGCGGCACGGTGGGCACCGTGCTCGCCGGGGTGCTCGCGCGGTGGCTGCGGCCGCTGGCCGCGGCGGCCCCGGTCGCGCTGGCCGTGGGCCTCGTGCTGACGGCGTTCGCCTCGTCGGTGCCGGTGCTGGCCGTCGCGGTGGTGCTGTGGGGCTTCTCGATCAGCATGGTGCCGGTGATCACCCAGCTCTGGGTCACCCGGGTGGAGCCGGAGCGGGCGGAGTCCGCGATGTCCCTGCAGGTCACCGCGTTCCAGATCGCCATCACCGCCGGGTCGTCGCTGGGCGGCGTGCTACTGGACGGGCACGGCGTCCGGCCGCTGATGCTGGTCGGGGCGGCCGCCGCGGTCGCGGCGGGGCTCGGCTGGGCTTTCCTGCGGGTACCCCGCACCTGACGGGCCGAGCGGGGCCGACGGGACCCAGGGCCGGGCCTGGCGGCGCGGGGCCGGGGGCCTGGTCCGCCACGCGAGCGGCGAGAGGCCGTGATCGGACGTGAACGCCCGGCTGAACGCCGCGACCGAGCCGTAGCCCACTTCGAACGCGACCCGCGTGACCGGCAGGCACTGGTCGATCAGGAGCGTGCGCGCCCGGTGCATCCGCACCTCCCGCAGCATCTGCATCGGACTGTGCCCCGTGGCACGGCGGAAGCGCTCGGTCAGCGCCGAGCGCGACAGGTGCACCAGCGCCGCCATCCGGTCGAGGGACCACTGCTCGCCGGGGCGGTCCGCGAGCGCCGTGACGACGTCGGCGACCTGGGCGTCGGCGGCGGCCACGGCACCGGGCGCGGTGGTCCCCGCGCCGACCCGCCCGCCGGCGCTCCCGTCGCTGCGGCCGGTGGCCGTCGCGGTCTCCTGCCACAGTGCCGTCATCGCCGCCCCGACCAGGCCCGCGTAGCTCGCGGCGAACGGGGCCGGGCTGGAGATCGCGTCGAGCGGGCAGGCGGTCACGAGGGCGACGACGCCGCGCTGGCGCTGGTCGAAACCGCGGACGACGAGCGGGCTGGGCAGCGCCGCGGACGGGACCGCGGGCCGCAGGTCGCCGTGCACCAGGTCGGTCTCGGCGTCCGCGACGAGCCGGTGCGCCGTCCGGGCGTCGACCAGCACCGCGTCGCCGGCCAGGACCCGGTGGCGGGCGCCGGCGGTCTCCAGCGTGGCCGCGCCGGTCAGCACGACGGCCCACAGGGAGCCCGGCCGGGTACGCACGTCACCCGCGGACAACCGCTCGCGCGTCAGCGCCGTCATCTCCCACTCCATACGAGACGGAGCCATCTGGACGCGCCGGCTATTCCCGGCGCTGTCCGGGCGGGGTGCTGACATACTTCCGATCACCCGGCCGCGCCCCGCGCCGGGACCCGAGCCGGGACCCGCACCGGGACCCAGGGAACGAAGGGCTCCACCCTTGCTGATCGCCGGACTTGTGCTCGCGGGCCTCGCAGCACTCATCCACGTCTACATCTTCTACCTGGAGTCCTTCGCCTGGACCGAGAAGCGCACCCTCGCGACGTTCGGGATGAGCGCCGAGGAGGCGGAGGTGACCAAGCCGCTCGCGCTGAACCAGGGCTACTACAACCTGTTCCTCGCGATCGTCACGGCGGTCGGCATCGTGCTGACGGCGGCGGGGTCGACGGCGGCGGGCAGCGCGCTCGTGCTGGCGGGTGCGGGCTCCATGGTGGCGGCGTCGCTGGTGCTGATCGTCTCGGACCCGAGCAAGGCGAGCGCGGCGCTCAAGCAGGGCGTGGTCCCGCTGCTGGGTGTGGTCGCGGTGGTCGTCGGCCTGCTGGTCTGACCCGGGCCCCCGGGCCGAGAGCGAGCGCTCAGGCCGTCACGTCCATCCGCTGCGTGCCGAGCACCGACAGCAGGCGGAGCGCCTCCTCGGACGACGACCCCGGGTCGGCCGTGTAGATCACCACGTGCTGGTCCCGGTCGGCGAGGTCGAGCGCGTCGCAGTTGACGGTGACCGGTCCGACGAGCGGGTGGTGGAACGTCTTGCGGAGCACCGGCGCTACCTGCACGTCTCCCGCGGCCCACAGCCGGGCGAACCGGTCGCTGCCGCTCAGGAGCTCCGCCAGCAGCGCGGCGAGCTCCGGGTCGTCGGGGTAGCGGGCCGTCACCGTGCGCAGCCGACGGGCCGAGGCCTGCTGGAACTCGTCCAGGTCCGAGACCCCGAACAGCCGTCGGCCGTCCGCGTCGACGGTCAGGAACGCCCGGCGCAGCAGGTTGCGCTCGCGCCGTGGCGTCGCCGAGAAGTCCTCCATGAGCGCCGCCGCGAGCGGGTTCCAGGCGAGCACCTCCTGCACGGCCGACGTCACGAACGCCGCCGAGAGGGGCAGCCGGTGCAGGAGGTCCAGGATGCTCTGCCGCACCTCGCGCGGCGGGCCGGGCGGCAGACCGGGCGCCACGTCCGCGAGGTCGTGCAGGTGGTCACGCTCGGCGTCGGACAGGCGCAGCGCCCGCACCAGCCCGGACAGCACCTCGCGCGACGGATGCGGGCCACGCGCCTGCTCGAGGCGCGTGTAGTACTCGGTCGAGATGAACGCGAGCTGGGCCACCTCCTCGCGGCGCAGTCCCGGCGTCCGACGCCGCTGCCCTGCGGGCAGCCCGACGTCGGCCGGCGAGATGCGCTCGCGCCTGGACCGCAGGAACGTCGCGAGCTCGGCTCTGTCCATACCCCGAGTATGGGCAGCCGGTGCGGGCGTAGCCAGGTACGCGCGCTGCCTGGATAGGCCTCCGGTGCCGGCGCAGGCTCGTCGGCATGAGCCAATCGACCACACCAGCAGTCACCACGACGACCGGGAGCGGGCTGCTCGCCGGCAAGATCGCCTTCATCACGGGTGCGGGCCGGGGTATCGGTGCCGCCGCGGCCCGCCTCTTCGCCCGAGAGGGCGCCGCGGTGTTCCTCACGGCGCGCACGGAGTCACAGCTGCGCGCCGTCGCCGACGAGGTCCGGGCCGCGGGCGGCACCGCTGACCACGCCGTCGCCGACCTGGCCGACGCCGGGAGCGTGCGCGCCGCCGTCGACCAGGCCGTGGAGCGGTACGGGCGGCTCGACGTCGCCTTCAACAACGGGGCCGCATTCACGGAGCCCGCGCCGCTGGACCAGGTCTCCGAGGCCGACTTCGACCACCTGTACGCGGTGAACCTCCGTGGGCCGTGGCTGTCGATGGTCGCCGAGATCGCGGCGATCAGGGCGACGGCCGGGACCGGCGCGATCGTCAACAACACGAGCGTCGGCAGCCTGCGCGCGAACCCTGTGCTGCCCGCGTACGGCGCCATGAAGCGGGGCGTGAACAGTCTCACCGAGTCGGCCGCGGTGACCTACGGGCCCGAGGGGATCCGGGTCAACGCCGTCTCCCCCGGCGGCACGCTGACCGAGATGATCCGCACCTGGGAGGAGTACACCCCCGGGCTCATGGAGCACCTCGCGCCCGGGATCCCGCTGCGGCGCGGGGCGCAGCCCGAGGAGATCGCCGAGGCCGCGGCCTGGCTGCTGAGCGATCGCGCGTCGTACGTCACGGGCGCCGTGCTCCAGGTCGACGGCGGCGCGGGGGCCTGACCCGCCGCTCAGCGGGGTTCGCGGAGGCGGCGCAGGGACCGGGGGTCCTCGAAGCCGACGGTGCGCGCGGCCGACTCCACGGTGGCGCCCTGCCCGATGAGGTGCTCGGCCCGCTCGCGCCGCAGCAGCTGCTGGTAGCGCAGCGGTGTCACCCCGGTGGCCCGGGTGAACGCCCTGGTCAGGGTGCGCTCGGCGACGCCGGCGTGCCCCGCGAGGGCGGTCAGAGGCAGGGTGCGCGTGAAGTGCGTGTCGATGTGGTCCTGGACGCGGTGCACCGTGTCGTCGACGTGCGACCGGTGCCGCAGCATCGCGCTGGCCTGCGGCTCCGTCCCATTGCGGCGCGCATACACGACCATCTCCCGGGCCACGCGGGCGGCCAGGGCCGGGCCGTGCCGCACGGCGAGCAGGTGCAGCGAGAGGTCGATGCCGCTGGCGATGCCCGCGGAGGTGACCACGCCGTCGTCCGTGGTGAACAGGACGTCGCGGACCACGTGCGCCCGCGGGTGCCGCGCTGCCAGCGCGTCCTGGACGGCGTGGTGCGTGGTGCAGCGGCGGCCGTCGAGCAGCCCGGCCTGGCCGAGGGCGTCGGAGCCCGCGCACACGCTCGCCACGGTGCCGCCCGCCGCGTGGTGCGCGCGGAGCCGCTCGCACGTCTCCGCGGTCAGGCGGGGCCAGGCCTGGGGGTTGTCGCCCACGCGCCAACCGGGCACGACGACGAGGTCGTCCGGGCCGAGCGCCGGCCACGCGGTGCCCGCGACCAGGGGGAGGCCCTGGGCGGAGGCGACCACGGCGGCGTCGGGCACCGGGGTGCCCTCGGTCCCGCTGCCGCCGGCCGGAGTGCCGGTGACGGCGGGCGCGCCGGTGACGGCGGGCGCGCCGGTGACGGCGGGCGCGCCGGTGACGGCGGGCGCGCCGGTGACGGCGGGCGCGCCGGTGACGTAGCGCAGGTCGTAGCAGTGGCCGAAGTCCCCGGCCGTGAAGAACGCCTGCGCGGGGCCCGCCAGGTCGAGCAGGTGGACCCCGGGCAGGAGCAGGAAGACGACGGTGGTCACGCCGTCGATGCTGCCACCTCGGTGTCCGGCGTGGCGCCTGTCCGGGCCTCGGACTGGGACTCGGACTGGGACTCGGACTCGAGCTCGGCGACGGTCGCGATACGGGCGAACCGGTCACGGAGCACGGTCTCGGTGCGCTCCAGGATGTCGGCGGCGGTGAACCGGCCCAACGGGTCGGTCGTGGTCGCGTCGCTGACGAACGTCACGTCGTAGCCGAGGTCGGAGGCGACGCGCGTGGTGGTCTCGACGCACTGCTCCGCCCGGATGCCGCAGATCCGCAGCTCGCGCACGCCGTGGGTGGTCAGGATCTGCTGGAGGTTGGTGGTGGTGAACGCGTTGTGCGAGGTCTTGTGCAGCAGCGGCTCGCCGGGCCGGGGCTCGCCCAACTCCTCGAACAGGCGGACGTGGCCGGTCGCGGGGTCGAACGGGTTGCCCGACCCGGGCTCGGTGTGCAGCACCCAGACGACGAGGTCGCCGGCCGCGCGGGCGAGGGCGACGAGGCGGTTGACGGGCTCCGCGACCCCGGGGTTGAGGGTTTCGGCCCACAGCGGGCGCACCCGGAAGGACTCCTGGACGTCGATGACGATCAGTGCTCTGCTCATGAACCCAGTCTGGTCCCTGCTGCGGCCCGCGCGTGAGGCTGGATCAGGTCGCGGGGCGGACGGATCCGGTCACCCGGGTGGGCTGCTCGGGTGCCGTCGCTCGGCGTTGTCCACAGATCTGGATCTGGAGATGCGACCGCATGATGTCGAACGTATATTCGATGCATTGACGTTTAGACCGAATGATTCGAAGCGGAAGGGGTGCGGATGGAGACAGCAGTCGCGGTCACCGCCGCCGTCGAGCGGGCCGTCCAGAACGCCTTCGCCACTCTGCCGGCGGCCCATCCGGGCGCGACGACGCCGTCTCGCACCCTCTGCTGGAGCGCGCAGCCCATGAACGGTGAGGGTGTGCTGCCGGCGGCGACCGTGACCTGGCGCGGTCACGGCCTCGTGACGCAGTCGACGACGAGCGGTCTGACCGGGCGGGCCGAGGAGGCCGAGCAGGCTGCACTGCCGGATCTGATCGGCCCGTCGGATCTGGCCGGCCCGCCGGTGGGTGCGGCGCTGGTCGCCGCCCTGGCACGGGTCGAGGTCGCGGACACCGACGACGCCGACCTGCTGGACGTCGCGGCCCGGTGGCAGGACATCATCTCCTGGGCCACCGCGATGCAGTCCCGCACCACCGGCGAGATCGCCCGCCGCCGCGGCTGGACCACCGAGCACAACGCCGCCGCCGCCGAGATCAGCGCCCGCCTGCACGTCCCACAGACCGAAGCAAACAAGCTGATGGCCCGCGGTGCCGGCCTGACCCAGCACCCCCAGGTCATGAACGCCCTCCACACCGGCACCATCGACACCGCCAAAGCCGACATCCTGCTGCACGCCGGCAACCCCCTCACCATCGCCGAACGCGACCAAGCCATCACCCGCTACCTCCCCCAAGCCCCCGACCACACCCGCCGCTGGCTGCGCGACAAAATGAACCAGCACGCCACCCACCTGCACGGCACCACCGAAGTCGCCCGGCACGCGATCACCCGCCGCGCCGTCTACCTCGACCCCGCCGACAACTCCATGGCCTGGATCACCGCCCACCTGCCCGCCACCGACGCGGCCGCCATCTGGGACGCCATCGAACAAGCCGCCCACACCCTGCGCCGCACCCCCGGCAACACCCGCACCCTCACCCAAGCCCGCGCCGACGCTCTCGTCGCCATCACCACCGGCCGCATCATCGTCCCACCCCGCCCCGAATGCGCACCCGACCCCGGTGCTGCACCGGGCACGAGCACCAACGACACGACCACAGGCACAGGCACAGGCACGGGCACGGGCACGCCTGCGCCGAGCTCGGCACCGGATCCCGCTCTGCCGCGCACCACCGCGCCCGCGACCGGCTGCACCTGCGGCGGCTGCCTGTGCGGCGGCACCAGCGTCCAGGTCATCACCACACGACCACAGATCAGAGTCACCGTCCCGGCCACCACGCTCCTCGACCTGGACAACACCCCCGGCCACCTGCACGGCTACGGCCCCATCCCCGCCGACACCGCCGCCCGCATCGCCACCGACGCCACCTGGCAACGCCTCATCACCGACCCGATCACCGGCATCCTGACCGACTACTCCACCACCACCTACCAACCCGGCAAGACCCTGCGCCAAGCCATCACCGCACGCGACCAGACCTGCCGCTTCCCCCACTGCGACCGACCAGCCCGCTGGACAGACCTCGACCACATCCACCCCTACGACCACCACCTCGACCACACCACCCAACCACCCGGCACCCCCGGACAAACCCGCGCCACCAACCTGCAACCCCTGTGCCGCGCCCACCACCTCGCCAAAACCCACCACGGCTGGAACATCACCCGCGACCCCCACACCGGAACCACAACCTGGACCGCACCCACCGGCCACACCTACACCCGACCCGCCACCCAGGTAGGCCACGTCAGCAACGACATCACCAGCCTCACCGACGACACCCGACACCTCCTCGGTCAGCACCCGACCACCGGCAAGGCCGCGAACTCCGCGCCCTCGCAGAAGCGCAGGGCCAGCCCGCCGCGCGACCCACGCACGCCCTTTCCGGTAGAACCGCCCTTCTGACGAGCCCCGGGTCAGGATCCGACCGAGGGAACCCGCACACGCCTCACCCGGGGCGACCCGAGGACCGCTCGCCGGTAGGACCGGCAAAAGGCACCGGCGAACTCGGCATACGGCCGGCCACCAGCGGAACGGGAGAACGGCCTCGCCGACCCGGCCGGGCAGACGGAGTCGCCGGCCCGCCCGACCGGCCGCGCCCGCCACCACCCCTGCCCCTGCACCGGCGCCCGCGCACTCACCGCGAGCGCCCCGGATCAGCCCCCGAACGCCGCCACGTTCCGACGTGCCCAGTCGGCGAACGTCCTTGCCGGCCGCCCCAGCACCGACTCGATGTCCGGGCTGACCGACTGCTCCTGCGGCGTCGGCTCGCCCAGGATCGCGAGCGTGCCGTCGACGACCGGCTCCGGGATGTACGCGAGCATCTCGGCACGCGCCTGCTCCCGGGTCTGCTCGGCGAAGGTCAGCGGAACACCCAGCGCCTCCGCGAGCGCCGCGGTCCGCGCGCGCGGCGAGACGGCAGCGGGACCCGTCAGCACGTAGGCGCGCCCCGCATGCCCGTCCTCCGCCAGGGCGGCGGCCGCGACCTCGGCGATGTCCAGGGGGTCGACGGCGGGCAGCGCGACGTCGCCGAAGGGTGCGTGGACGGTGCGCGCTGCCCGGACCGTCGGCACCCAGGCGAGCGCGTTGCTGGCGAAGTCGGCGGGCCGCAGGAGCGTCCACTCCAGGCCCGAACCCTGCACCCGCTTCTCCAGCTCGGCGAGCGGACCGTGCGAGACCGACCCCGCACGGGTGACAGCGCCCAGCGAGGACAGGAGGACGAGCCGCCGCACGCCGGCCTCGGCCGCGACGCCGATGATCCGCTCGGTATCGAGGTGGCCGCCCGAGCCCGGCACCAGCAGGAACAGGGCGTCCGCGCCGTCGACGGCGGCGCGCAGGCCCTCCGGTTCGGCCAGGTCGGCGCTCACCCCGCGGACCTGCGGGCTGTCGAGCGGGGCGGCCCCCGCGCGGGAGACGGCGGTGACGTCATGGCCCCGCCGGACGAGCTCGGCGACCAGCGGCCGGCCGATGTTCCCCGTGGCTCCGGTGACGACGATCATGGGTGCTCCTTGTCGGTACGACACGGCCCCGAAGAGGGGCCGGGCGGCCCGTGTGGCCGCCGCGCCGCCGACGTTACGAGCGTCAGTACAGTAGGTTCCCTCAGGAAAGTATTGGAGCCCACCATGCCGGACGCGACACCCGCCACGAAGCCCGGTACCAGCACCTGGTGCCCGCAGCCCGACGACGACCCGGCCACCGCGTGCCCCATCTCGCCGGTGGTCGACCTCGTGTTCAGCCGGTGGACGACGCCGATCCTGTGGGTGCTGCAGGCGCACGGGACCCAGCGCTTCGTCGAGCTGGAGCGCCGCATCGGGGTGACGCCGAAGGTGCTGACCCAGCGCCTGCGCCAGCTCGAACGCGACGGTCTGGTGCAACGCAGGATCTACGCGGAGGTCCCGCCGCGCGTCGAGTACGAGATCACGGAGCTCGGCAGCAGCCTGCAGCCCGTCTTCGCGGCGCTGGGCGAGTGGGGCGACGCGCACATGCCCGACGTCGAGCGCTCCCGCGCCACTTACGGGCCCGCTCCCCCGCTGAGCGGTGCCGACCCCGGGATCAGGGTGATCGGCAAAAGTCAGGTGATCGGCAGCACGAGCTACCGATCACCTGACCGCCTACCGATCACTTCGAGCCCCGGCGAGACGCCGGGGCCAGGACTCAGGCCCGCACGAACCGCAGCAGCACCTCGTTGACCTCGGCGGCGTGCGTCCAGAGCAGACCGTGCGGCGCGCCCTCGATCTCGACGTACTCCGCCTCCGGGAACGCGTCGTGGAACCGGCGGCCGGTCGCGTCGATCGGCAGGATGTTGTCCTTGGTCCCGTGCAGGATCAGGGACGGCTTGCCGGCGGCGCGGACGGCGGCGACGTCGGCCCGGAAGTCCTCGATCCAGGTCGGGACCACCGCGTACGCGGCGACCGGGGCGCTGCCCGTGGCCGTGTTCCAGCTCGCGGTGACGGCCTCCTGGCTGATCCGGGAGCCGAGGTTCTCATCCAGGTTGTAGAAGTCCTGGTAGAAGTTGGTGAACCAGGCGAAGCGGTCGGCCCGGGCCGCCTCGGCGATGCCGTCGAAGACGGACTGCGGGACGCCCTCGGGGTTGTCGTCGGCCGCGACGAGGAACGGCTCGAGCGAGGCCAGGAACGCGAGCTTGGCGATGCGCTCGTGGCCGTGGTTCTTGACGTAGCGGGCCAGCTCGCCGGTGCCCATCGAGAAGCCGACCAGGATGACGTCGCGCAGGTCGAGGGACGTCAGCACGGCGTCCAGGTCGGCGGCGAACGTGTCGTAGTCGTATCCGGCGCCGACCTTGCTGGACTTGCCGAACCCGCGCCGGTCATAGGTGATGACGCGGTAGCCGGCGGCGATCAGCTCACGCGACTGACGCTCCCAGCTGTTGCCGTCCAGCGGGTAGCCGTGGATGAGCACGACGGGCTGACCCGAGCCGTGGTCCTCGTAGTACAGCTCCGTGGAGGTGCTGTTCTCGGTGCCGACCGTGATGAAACCCATGATCCGTCTCCTTCTCGATCCCAGCGGAGAACGTTCGTTCTCCGCCCACGTCCGCTACAGTAGAGAACGAACGTTCTCCGCGCAACTCGTGCGGGACACAAGACGGGGTGAGATCGCATGATCGACGAGAAGACGGCGCGCGAGGACGTCGTCCGGGCAGCTGACGAGCTGTTCTACGCGCGCGGCGTCCAGGCCGTGGGCATGGACGCGGTGCGGACGGCGGCGGGAGTGTCCCTCAAGCGGATCTACTCGCTCTTCGCCTCGAAGGACGAGCTGATCGTCGCCGTCCTGCGCCACCGCACGCAGGTCTGGGACAGCGGG
The DNA here is from genome assembly GCF_055598465.1 of Promicromonospora sp. NPDC110617. NCBI lineage: Bacteria > Bacillati > Actinomycetota > Actinomycetes > Micrococcales > Promicromonosporaceae > Promicromonospora > Promicromonospora sp. NPDC110617. The sequence continues at coordinate 1,288,415 of NZ_JBVKBM010000001.1, read as the reverse complement.
CTCGCCGCGGCGTCCGAGCCGGCCACGACGGCCCGCGAACGCATCCTGGCGATCTTCGACTTCCTCGACGCGTGGTTCCGCGAGCCCGACTTCCGCGGCTGCGCGTTCATCAACACCCACGGCGAGCTGGGCGCGTCGTCGGCGGCCGTCGCGGACGCCGTCCGCGAGCAGAAGCGCACCTTCCAGGAGTACGTCGCCCGGCTCGTGGCGGACGCCGGGGCGCCGCCCACGCTGGCCCCGCAGCTCGCCATCCTGGCCGAGGGGGCGCAGACGACGGCCGCCATCGCCGGCACCCCGGAGGCGGCGCACCACGCGCGGGCGGCCGCCGAGACCCTGCTGGACGCCGCGACCCGCCCTGCCGGTGAAAGGATGACGCCATGACCATCGACGAGTCCGACGGCAGCGCACGCGAGGCCGTGCCCCACGCCGCGCCGGTTGCCCCCCACGACGCCGACTTCGCGTTCCGCTGGGCCTACGGCAACCCGGAGGCGCCGTTCACGATCGTGGAGTTCGGCGACTTCGAGTGCCCGTACTGCGGCGCGGCCAAGCCCGTGCTGCACGAGCTCATCAAGAACTCGGACGGCCAGGTGCGCCTGGTCTGGCGCCACTTCCCGCTGTTCGAGCCGCACCCGTACGCGCTGACGGCGGCCCTGGCGGCGGAGGCCGCCGGCCACCAGGGCGCGTTCTGGCCGATGGCCGGCCTGCTCTTCAAGAACCAGGACAGCCTCGACGACGCGTCGATCGTCCGGTACGGCGACCAGCTCGGGCTGGACACCAGCACCCTGGTGGGAGACCCGGCGCAGAAGTTCGCCGACGCCGTCCGCACGGACTACCAGGACGGGATCGACTCCGGCGTGCACGGCACGCCCACCCTGTTCATCAACGACGAGCCCTACCTGGGCGACGTCACCGTGACGGACCTGCGCGACACGATGGGCCTGTCACGCAAGCGCACGTCCCGGTGGGGGCGGTAGGTGCTGTAGCGCACCCGCAGCACGGCGTCGTCGCCGGAGTATCGTGAGGAGTGGACGAGTCCAGGACACCTCCGCCTGGGACCGGTCCTGAACCTTCTTGAGAGGTAGGCGTCATGACGACGTCGGCCTGGATCCTGATCCTGATCGTTGCTCTCGTCCTGATCGGCCTCGCGATGGCCGTCAAGATCGTCAAGCAGTACGAGAAGGGTGTGCTCTTCCGGTTCGGCCGGCTCAAGGGCACCCGCGAGCCGGGCCTTCGGGTCATCGTCCCGGTGGTCGACGTGCTGCATCGGATCTCCCTGCGGATCGTCACGATGCCGATCCAGTCCCAGGGCATCATCACCAAGGACAACGTCAGCGTCGACGTGGCCGCCGTCGCCTACTTCCGGGTGGTCGACGCCGTGAAGTCCGTGATCGAGATCGAGAACGTCACCGCGGCCATCAACCAGATCGCCCAGACCACGCTGCGGAACGTCGTCGGGCAGCACGCGCTGGACGAGATCCTGGCGGAGACCGACCGGATCAACGACGCGATCCGCCTGATCCTCGATCGCACGACCACCGAGTGGGGCCTCCGGATCACACTGGTCGAGCTCAGGGACATCCAGCTGCCCGAGACCATGAAACGCGCCATGGCGCGTCAGGCCGAGGCCGAGCGGGAGAAGCGCGCGAAGATCATCAACGCCGAGGGCGAGCAGCTCGCCGCTTCGCGGCTGGGCGACGCCTCCGACATCATGATGGTGCATCCGCTGGCGTTGCAGCTGCGCAACCTGCAGACGCTGGTCGAGCTCGGCGTCGACAGGAACACCACGGTCGTGTTCCCGGCGCCGCTGATGAGCACCATCGGCGAGCTCGGCGCCTTCCTGGCCCGCGAAGAAGCGGCCGCAGCCGAGAAGGCACCGCCCGGCGGCGACGACACCACCACGGCGCAAGGGCAGGGCCAGGATCACGGGCACCACCCGAGGCCGACGGCGCCCTGAGGCCGTCAGGCCGGCGGGCGCCACGCCCCCTCGGGCAGCGGTGGCGGGCCCGAGGCCTCGTGGGGCGAGCAGAGCGGCAGCCGGTCGCCGAAGTACCGCAGGATCACGGCGCCGATGATGCCCGACAGGAGCGACCCCACGAGGATGCCGACCTTGGCCTCGTTGATCAGGGCCTCGTCGTCGAAGGCGAGCTCGCTGACGAACAGCGCGATGGTGAAGCCGATCCCGCACAGGAACGCGCCGCCGGCGAGATGCCCGTACCTGACCCGCCCCGGCAGGGTGCCCAGCCCGGTCACCAGCGCGATCATCGCGCCGAGGACCACACCGATCCCCTTGCCGAGCACCAGCCCGACGAGCACGCCGAGCGTGACGGGACTGGACATGGCGGCGTCGATGGACTCGCCGGAGAGCACCACGCCCGCGTTGGCCAGGCCGAACACCGGCACCACGACGTACGAGCTCAGCGGGTGCAGCGCGTCGAGCAGGCGGTCGCTGGTCGGCACGGCGGACTGCGCGGCGCGCACGGCGAGCCGGGACCGGGCAGGGTCCAGCTCCTCCATGAGCGCGCGGCCGTAGAAGCCGAAGTGCAGGCGCGCCTCGTCGTCGTTGCCGTGCCGCGCCGTCGGCACGGCGAGACCCACGACGACGCCCGCGAGCGTCGGGTGCAGCCCCGACTCCAGGACGACCACCCACAGGACGGCGCCCACGATCAGGTACGGCGCGATCTGCCAGATGCCGATCCAGCGCATCGCGAACAGCACGACGGCCAGGACGGCCGCGAGCACGAGCGCACCCATCATGAGCGCGTCGGAGTAGAAGATGCCGAGCAGCGCGATGGCGCCGATGTCGTCGAAGATCGCCAGCGTGAGCAGGAAGATGCGGAGCTGGTCCGGACAGCGCGGCCCCACCAGCGCCAGCACGCCGATGACGAACGCCGTGTCCGTGGACATCGGCAGGCCCCAGCCGGCGGCGTCCGGCCCGGACGGGTTGATCAGCAGGTAGATGCCGATCGGCACGGCCAGGCCGCCGATGGCGCCGAACAGCGGCACGGACGCGGCGCGGAAGCTGCGCAGCTCGCCGACCGTCAGCTCGCGGTTGACCTCGACGCCGACCACCAGGAAGAACACGGCCATGAGGAAGTCGTTGACCCAGTGGTGCAGCGAGAGGTGCAGCTCCCACGTGCCGACCGTGAGGTTGATCGGCGTGTCCCACATGGCCTCGTACGACCCGCCCGCGACGTTCGCCCAGACGAGCGCTACGGCCGACGCCGCCAGCAGGAGCGTCGCGCCCCCGCCCTCGGTCGCGAAGTAGCTGCGCAGTCCCGGGGAGAGGCGGGGATACGGGATGACGACCCGGGGCCGTGGTCCTGGGCGGGTAGGTACTCCCGTAGGGATCCGGTCTGCCACGGGTCAAGGATAGAAGACGGAGACGGCGTCAGCCGATCCCCCGCGTCGCCGCCAGCGTCCCCAGCAGCGCCAGCCCCTCCGCCGACGGCGACCCCGCGGGCGCGTGGTAGACCACCAGCTCCTGCCCCGGCGCGCCCCGCACCTCGAACACGTGCACCCGCAGCTCCAGCGGCCCCACCTCGGGGTGCCGGAACCGCTTCGTGTCCAGGCGCTTGCCTCGTGCGTCGTGCCGGTCCCAGAGCGCCACGAAGTCCGGGCTCTTCACGCGCAGCTCGTCCACCACGGCCCGGATCCGGGGATCGCCGGGCATGAGCCCGTCCGCGAGCCGGAGCCCCGCCACCGCGTTCTCCGCGACCAGGTGCCAGTCCGGGTACAGGGTGCGCGCGCCCGGGTCCAGGAACACGGTGCGCGTCAGGTTCCGCGAGAACGGGAAGCCGCCGAAGAGCGCCGCACCCAGCGGGTTGGCGGCCAGCACATCGTACGCCCGCCCGAGGACGAGCGCCGGGCTGGTGGGCCACGAGAGCATGAGCTCCAGCAGGGCGTCGTCCACCTCCTCCACGGGGGCGGGCGGCAGCGGGCGGGGGCTGAGGCCGGCGAGCCGGTACAGGTGCTGGCGGCCGTCGTCGTCCAGCCGCAGCACCTCCCCGAGCGAGTCGAGCACCTGCGGCGACGGGCTCACCTCGCGACCCTGCTCGAGCCGCACGTAGTAGTCCACGCTCACGCCGGTGAGCATGGCCACCTCCTCGCGGCGCAGCCCGACGACGCGGCGCCGGCCGTAGACGGGCAGCCCGAGCGCCTCCGGCGTCAGGCGGTCGCGGCGGCCGCGCAGGTAGTCGCCGAGCGGGGAGGAGGTCATGCCCCGACGGTACGCGCGCGCCGGGCCAGGTATCCAGGGTGCGTCGCACCCAGGAGGACGGCGTCCTTCCTGGCCGCCGGACGGCGCACCAGCCTGGAACCATGACAACGACAAGCACCCCCAAGGTCGTCCTCGTGACCGGCGCCAGCAGCGGCATCGGCGAGGCCACGGCCGTCCGCCTCGCCGCCGAGGGCCACGACGTCGTCCTCGGCGCCCGGCGCATCGACCGCCTGGACGCCGTCGCGCAGCAGATCCGGTCCGACGGCGGCCGGGCCGCCGCCCTCCGGCTCGACGTGACCGACGCCGACGCCGTGCGCACCGCGGTCGACGCCGTGGTCCAGGAGCACGGCCGGATCGACGTGATCGTGAACAACGCCGGGATCATGCCGCTGTCCCGGCTCGACGCCCTCCTGGTCCACGAGTGGGACCAGATGATCGACGTCAACGTGCGCGGCCTGCTGCACGGCATCGCCGCGGTGCTGCCGCACTTCCGGCGGCAGGGCGGCGGGCACGTCGTGACGGTCGCCTCGATCGGGGCGCACGAGGTGTACCCGACGTCGGCGGTGTACTCGGCCACGAAGTTCGCGGCCTGGGCGATCACCGAGGGGCTCCGCATGGAGTCCGACCCCGGCATCCGGGTCTCCACGATCACGCCGGGGACGGTCGAGAGCGAGCTCGCCGAGCACATCTCCGACCCGGACGCACGGACCTACATGACGTCGTTCCGCCGCAACCTGATCCCGGCGGACGCGATCGCCCGCGCCATCTCGTTCGCCCTGGACCAGCCCGCCGAGGTCGACGTGAACGAGATCATCGTGCGCCCGGCGGCCCAGCGATAGGGCCGCCCGAGCCCGTCAGGGCGCCGTGTGCAGGCCCCGGTAGTTCGCGTGGAACAACCGCCTCCCCGCCGCGCGCAGCAGCACGTCGCGCGCGGCGGGGTGCATGCCCCGGGTCTGGTCGCGCCGGCGGGTCTGCTGCTGGACCCGTTCCACGCGCGGTCGGCGGCGCTGCTCGTACTCCCGCAGGGCGTCGGGGACCGATGCGGCCGGGCCCAGGACGTCGGCCAGCACCAGGGCGTCCTCGAACGCCATGGCCGCGCCCTGTGCCATGTTCGGCGTCGTGGCGTGGGCCGCGTCGCCCACCAGCAGCACGGATCCCCGGGACCACGCGGGAAGCGACACCTCCTCGATCGGCCCGCTGTGCGCCACGGTGGCGGCGGCGACCAGGTCGGGAACGGGCGCCGCGAACCGGGAGACGAGCCCCGCCAGCCCGGCGTCGGCGTCGGCGGCCCCCACGTCCGCGTAGTGGTAGGCCAGGTCCGGGCCGACCGGGAAGGTCAGGAACGAGACCCCGCGGCCGAGCCGCACCGACCACACGGGCCCGGTGTCTCCCCGGGGGGCGAGCAGACGCCAGGCATGCAGCCCCGACGGCCGGAGCCCGGCGTCCCCGAACACCAGCCGGCGCACCGTCGAGTGCGCGCCGTCGGCCCCGACCACGAGGTCGTAGCGTCCGGTGGCGCCGTCGTCGAGCGTGACGTCCACGCCCGGCCCGTCCGGGACCACGGTGAGCGGGCTCGTCCCCCACCGGATCTTGACGTCCGGGACTCCGTCGAGCAGGGCCGCGTGGAGCGCGGCACGGTGGGTGGCGACCGTCGGCGCGATGCCCTGCCACAGGCTCTCCGTGCTCACCCGGTACAGCACCCGGCCGCGGTGGTCCGCGACCCGTTGCTCGTCGATGCGCACGGCCGAGTCCAGGACGGCGCCGTCGAGCCCGAGCAGGCGCAGCCCCCGCACCGCGTTCGCGGGCAGGAAGATGCCCGCGCCGCCCGTGGTCGGCGCGGGGCCACGCTCGACCACCTCGATCTCCGCGCCCCAGCCGCGCAGGGCGCGGACGACGGCGAGGCCGGCGACGCCGGCGCCGACGACGAGCACCCGCCCGCCGCCGGACGCCGGTCGGCGCGCGCTCACGCGGCGGCCTCCGGCGAGCCGAGCAGGGGCTCCAGCGTCGTGTCGAGCGTGGTCTCCAGATAGGAGAGCCGCCCGGTGGCCCGCAGCATCACCACACCGCCCTGGACGGCGGTGAGGATGCTGCGGGCCGTGTCGCGCACGGGCAGGTCGGACCGTGCCGTCCCGTGGACGATCAGCGCCTGGACACCGGCGATCAGCGCACCCTCCCAGCGGTCGTAGAGGTCGTTGAGGACGTGGCGCGCCTCGGGCGAGGAGCTGCCGAGCTCGGAGGTGAGCGCCCCCAGGGGGCACCGCTCGCCGAGCTCGGCGTAGTGCCGGAGCACCGCCTCCCGCCAGGCCCGCCAGCTCTCCGGCGTCGACAGGTCGTCGACGTGCGGGCGCTGCGCCGCCATGACCTGCTCCGCCTCGTAGGCCGTCACGGCCACGAGCAGGCCGGCCCGGCCGTCCGGGAAGTAGTGGAACAGCTGGCTCTTGCTCGTCGACGTCGCCTGCAGCACCTGGTCCAGGTTGGTCTCCGCGACGCCCTGCTCGCGCATCAGCAGCGCCGCGCCCGACACCAGCCGCAGCCGGGTCGCGGCGCCCCGGGCCGTCATCCGCATGGTCATCTCCTCAGGGTAGTGGTGACGGCACCGGAACTGGATGCCACGGTCCAGAGCTCAGCGGAGCGGGCGGAAGGTCGCGCGGATGTCCTCGACGACCGCCTCGGGGTTCTCCCACGGCGTGAAGTGCCCGCCGTGCTCGTGCGCGTTGAGATAGGTCGGGTTGTACCAGGGCTTCTCGGCGGGGTCGTCGAGGAACGCCTGGACCCGCTGCTCGGTGCTCACCCCGGGCGGGTTCTCGTTGCCGAGGAACGTGAGCCCGGTGGGCGCCTCGATGATCGGGGTGCGGTCGTGCGACGGCGTCCACGGGTACCGGTTGGCGTTGACGTACGAGCGGATCGAGCTGGTGATCGAGTTCGTGACCCACCAGATGGTCGCGTTCGTGATCAGGTGCTCCCGCGGGAACACGCTCTCGACGTCGCCGTTCGACTCGCTCCACTTGGTCCACCGGCGCAGGATCCAGGACAGCATCCCCACCGGTGAGTCCGCGAGGCCGTAGGCGAGGTTCTGGTTGTCGAGGATGTGCACGGCGACGTGCGACGCGTACCGGTCCTGGAAGGTCAGGATGCCGTCCCTGATCTCGTCGGACGCGCCGGGTGGCACCGTCGCGCCGCCGGTCAGGTCCCACGGCCGCTCACCCTGGAAGAGGTCCAGGTGGATGGCGTGGCCCAGCCAGATGCCGTACAGGTCCTTCGCGTACTTGTGGCCGAGCTGGCTCGTCACCAGGGCGCCGTAGTCCGCGCCCGCCGCGGCGTACCTCTCGTGGCCGAGGTGCTCGGTCATGAGCGTGTGCCAGAGCTCCGCCATCTTCCAGAAGTTCATGTCCGGGCGGCCGGCCGGCGTCGAGAAGCCGAAGCCCGCCAGCGACGGCACGATGACGTCGAACGCGTCGGCGGGGTCGCCACCGTGCGCTGCCGGGTCGGTCAGCGGCCCGATCACCTTGGACCACTCGCGGTAGCTCCACGGCCAGCCGTGGCTCATGATCAGCGGGATCGGCGCCGGCCCCACGCCGTCCTGCTGCACGAAGTGGATCGGCGTGCCGTCGACCGTGACCCGGTACTGGTTCGCCTCGTTCAGGGCGCGCTCGGCCGCCCGCCAGTCGTACTCGTCGAGCCAGTAGTCGACGAGCTCCTTCATGTAGGCCTGGCTGGTGCCGTAGTAGCCGTCGTTCTCGTCGATGTCGGCGGGCCAGCGGGTGTTGCGCAGGCGGTCCTTGAGGTCGTCGATCGCCTCCTGGGGGATCGCGACGGTGAAGCGGTGCTGCTCGAGGTCGGTCTTCTGGGCGCCGGTCTTCCGGGGGTCGGACATGGTGCTGCTCCTTCGGGGGTCGGGTACCGGCGAGCTCGTCATGCGAACTCCAGCCGGGTGCGGGTCTGGGTACGGGTGGCGATGCGCCACTCGCCGTCGACCCTGCGGTAGGTGACGTGGTAGTGGCCCCAACCGCGCATGGTGCGGAACGGCGGCAGGGTGTCGCCCGGGGCGGGCTCGGGGATCGCGCTGTCGCCCCGGAAGATCAGGTCGGACATCGCCCAGACCGCGGACGCGGTGTCGGCCGACTCGACGTCGATCTCGTGCGTGAACAGCTGGTGCAGGGGCTGCACGTCGCCGGAGTTGTGGGCGCCGAGCTGCTCCGCGATGTCCGCCGGACCCTCCATGTGGACGATCTCGTTGCCGTCCACGTCGAGCGAGCGGAACCAGCCGTCCTGCGTGAACAGCCCCGCGAGGTCCGCCCAGCGCTTGTGGTCGGCGTACCGGGCGTAGCGGGCCTCGACGCGGCGGATGTCCTCGATCGCGTTCAGGGTCTCCAGGTCTCTCATGGCTCTTCCCTTCCGTGTGCGGGTCAGAGGCCCAGGAGGCGCTTGGCCTCCAGCGGGTTGGTGTAGTCGCGCCAGGCGGCGATCTTCCCGTCACGGATCTCGTAGACCGCGAGGTTCTTGATCGGGGCCAGCGGCTTGCCGGCGAGGCCGAGACCGTGCACCTGCTCGGCGATCACGACGTCGCCGTCGACGGCCTGGTGGAGGGTCTCGAACCGGACCCCGGTGAACGTGCGGAACACGCCCGCCCACATCGCGACGAGGTCGGCACGGCCGTGCACCTCGGGGTCGCCGTAGTTCTCGAAGACGATGTCGTCGGCGAAGAACGACCCGAGCAGGGCGGCGTCCTTCTTCTCGAACGCGTCGACGAACGCACGCACGAGGGCGTCGTTGGACGCCTCGCGCTCGGTGGTGCTGGTGGCGGTACTGGTACTGGCGGACATGGGGCTTCTCTCCTCAGTTGGACTGTGCGGTCCACTGTGAGCCCCAAAAATTGGACCAGCAAGTCCAATCTTTGCGGTGGCCCCACGGACACCTTTGAGGCCCGGGTTTCTTCGCTTTGAGCCAGCTCAAAGCGAAGAAACCCGGGCCTCAAAGGTGATCGGGATCAGGACAATCGGGCTGATCAGGACGATCAGGCGGATCAGGCCAATCAGCCGGCGGAGGTCACGGCCCCGTCGTGAGGTACGTCACCTGGCGCGACGAGTTCACCGTCTCCCCCGTGTTGTTGATGACCCGCCGGATCGTGCCCACCCCGCCCAGCGACACGGTGACCATGTTGTGGAACCGCACGCCCGACCGGACCGGCACCTCGAAGGCCCGCGCGTTCGCCACCGCCGGGTTGACGTTGAAGAACGCGTAGCTGCCGAGCCCCCAGGCCTGATGGTCGGTCACGGCGTCGCCCACCTTGTAGGCGGCCCAGCCCTCGGTGGAGCCGTTCATGTACGCGGCCTGGTTCGGCGGGTCGTACGGCATCTCGTTCTGGTAGAAGTACGTGCGCCCGCGCTCGCCGTTCCAGATGGTCTGGTACTGCTGGTAGTGCTCGACGAACAGGCCGTACATCGTCACGTCGTCGCCGTTGACGATCAGGCCGTTGCGGCCGGTGTTGACGGTCCAGCCCACCGTGCCACTGTTGCCGTGGTCGGCGCGCCAGATCCAGGCGTGGTCGCCGATCACGTCGTCGCTGTTGACCTCCATGCTCACGACGGCCTTGCCGGCGACCGAGCCGCCCACCCGGATGAACACGTCGGACAGCACCGTCGGGTTGGCCGCGTGGTCGGCCGACGAGCCGGCCGGCCCCACCTGCAGCAGCACGTTCGAGCCGCCGGTCCCGGCGTCGAACATGATGCCGGCCAGCCGCACGCCGTCGACGTCGGCCACGCGCATGGCGTCGATGCCGCCCTGCGGCACGAAGGTGGCCAGGCCCAGCCCCAGCACCACCGTGTCCGCACGGTTGACCTGGAGCGTCTGGTTGATCGGGTAGGTGCCCGGCGTGACCAGCAGGTGCTTGCCGGCGGCGAGCGCCGTGTTCATGCTGGCGGCGGAGTCGCCCGGCCGCACCACGTGGAAGTCGCTGATCGGCAGCGACCGCCCGGCGGGGTTGCCGCCGCCCCAGGTGGTACCGACCGACCCGGAGCGCACGGCCGGGACGAAGACCCGGTAGGAGCCGTTGTCGTCGACGTAGAGGTACGGCTTCTCGGCGACCTTCGGGGTCGTGGCGATGGTCGTGTAGGGCGGGTTCGGGAAGCTGTTCGACGGCGTCCCGGTGCTGCCCACGAACACCTGGTTCCAGTTGGACCCGGTCCAGCTCCCCATGGCGGAGTTCCGCGTGAGGAACTGCTGCTGGGTGCCGGAGTTGATCTGGCCGTCGATCTTCGAGTCGGCGATGAACCCGCCGGACGACCAGCCGCCGTCGGACAGGGCGAGGCCGCCCCGCAGGTGCATGCGGCGGTAGGGCGCCGCCTGGGACACGGACCAGCGGTCGTTGCCGTCGGCGGGCGTGACGGACAGCCCTTCGGCGGAGCGCCAGAAGTTCTGCGTGGCGTTCTGCGAGCCGTCCGGCCACCAGTCGGCCTCGACGTGCACGTGGCCGTTGATGTTCACGTCGTCGGGCACCAGGCCGAGGCCCGCGACCTGCGTGAAGAAGCCGACGTTGGCGTCGACGTCGTAGGAGCCGGGGTAGAACAGCAGCGCCTGGCGCTGGGGGCCGAACTGGTTGGTCTCCTGCGCGTCGAAGACGCTGTTGAGCTTGGCCTGGACCGTGGCGTCGGACATGGACGTGTCGAAGACGGCCACGTTCGGGCCGAGGTCCGGGTTGGCCGGGTCCGGCAGGACGGGGTCGGGGTTCGGCTGCGGCACGGAGCCTCCGTCGTGCGTCCACTTCTGGTTGGCGGCGCCGGTGCAGGTCCAGAGCTGCACCTTGGTCCCGTTCGCCGTCGCGCCGCCCGTGACGTCCAGGCACTTGTTCGCGGCCTGGTTGACCAGGTCGCCCGCCGCGGTCAGGGTCCACCGCTGGCTCGCGAGCGAGGAGTAGCAGTCCCAGAGGTGGACGACGGCGCCGTTCGCCGTCGAGCCGTCCGCGACGTCGAGGCACTTGCCGCGCCCGCGCACGGAGCCGTCGTCGGCGAAGGTCCAGGTCTGGTTGGCGTTGTTCGCCGTGCAGTCCCAGATCTGCGGCCGGTTGCCGTTCGCCGTGGACCCGTCGGTCACGTCGAGGCACCGGCCACTGCCCGAACCGACGACCGTGCCCGTGGAGGCGGCGACCGCCCCGGGGGACGCGACCACCCCCAGCAGGCCCGCGAGCAGGACGGCGCTCAGTGCGCCGACCACCTTCCGAACACGTGACATGGCAGCCTCCGGCAGGGTAGGGCGCCGCATCGTCGCGGCGGCCCCTCACCCTACCGATCCACTTACTAACCTGTCAGTAGGTAAAACCCCGTATCAGCGCCGCCGGGGCAAGGGCTTGGGCTCGGCCGGGTCCGCACCCTCCCCGCCCGCCGGGACCGCCGCGGCCGGGGCCATGGCGGCGGCCAGCTCGCTCTCGTCGGCCGTCGCGCGGCAGTAGACCCGCTTGCCGGTGCCCTCGCACAGCTCGTGCAGGCCCGCGGCGAAGGCGTGCAGGTCCTCGGGCTCGGCGCGGCGGAACCGCCGGGAGAGCGACCAGTGCCGGACGACGTCGTCGAGCGTGGTGGGTCGCACCATGCCGAACAACGTGACCAGGTGGTTGGACAGCCGGATCAGCAGCCGGGCGCCGTCCGGGCTCTCGGCGACGAGCTGGGCGCTGCGCAGGCCGTCGTCGCCGGTAGGGCCGCCGAGCAGCCGCTCCAGCTGGCCCAGCACGGAAGCGGGATCGACCACGTGGGATGCCACGGCTCCGTCGATCTCGCCGCCGTCGATCGTCAGGGCAGCCGTCTCGTCGTCCGGGGCTGCAAAATACTCGAACCTCATGCGCGCATCTTTCCGCATGTCAGGGGGTGCTCGGCGCCATTCTTCACGCGAAGCGGTCCGGGTTCATGAAGCCGACGTCGCCGTAGGTCTGCTCGCCGACCGCGATCTGGGCCAGCAGCTCGCCCACGCCCGCGACGTGCTTGAACCCGTGACCGCTGTCGCCGCCCGCCATGACCAGGCGCGGGTCGCCGCCCGGGCGCCCCACGAGGAACTGCTCGTCCGGCGAGTTCGTGATCATGCACGGGATCGCCTTGACCGGCACCGGGTCGACCTGCGGGAACGCCGCCGCCACGGTCTCGGCCAGGCGGTCGACGTCGGTGCGCGGGTGGATGTACCGGTCGAGTTCGTCGGGGTCGGTGTCGTCGTGCCCGTGGTCGCTCAGCCCGATCTTGATGTGGAAGCCGTCGCCGCTGCCGTGGCCCCACAGCCCGCGCCCGTCGGCGAGCTCGTAGATGAACGACGGGAACGCCGACAGGTCGAACGGCTGCGTGGCGCCCGCCTTCGGCGCGAACCAGAACAGCGGCGTGCGCCGCGGCCGCAGCGGCAGGCCGGGCAGGAGCTTCGCGTTCCAGGCCCCGGCGGCCACGACGGCCTGTCCGGCCTCGAACACGGCGGTCGGCGTCGTCACGCGCACGCCGCCGTCCACGAGCTCGACCGCCGTCACGCGCGTGCCCGGGTACACCTGGGCGCCGGCCTCGACGGCCGCCCGGACCTGCGCGCGGACGTTGCGCTCGGGGAAGCACAGGCCGCCCTCGGGGTCGAGCACGGCGACCGTGCCGTCGTCGTACGCGGCGTACTGCGGGTACCGGCGGACCAGCTCGTCGTGCGTCAGGCGGTCCAGCTCGACGCCGGCCGCGGCGGCCGCCGCCGTCGTGCCCTCGATCACCCGCGAGCCCGGGGCGCCCACATTCAGGCAGCCGGTCTGCTCCACGTACGACTCGCCGTACCGCTCCCCCAGCTCGGTCCACAGGTCCAGCGACCGGCGGGCGACCGCGGCGAGCCCGGGGTGCTCCATGCAGGCGACCCGGAACAGCCGGGTCACGCCGTGCGAGGAGCCCAGGTTGTGCCCGACGTCGAAGCGGTCGATGCCGGCCACGGAGACGCCGCGCTCGGCGAGCCGCCAGAGCGCAGCGCTCCCGAACCCGCCCAACCCGACGACGACGACGTCTGAGGTCATGGTGTTCACCTTCGCACGCTAACCCGTGGCCGGACCGGGCGGGGTGGTCCGCCCGGCCGTCGAGATCAGGACACCGGGCGCACGCGGAGCGCGTGCATGCCGCCGTCCACCGCGATCGTCGTTCCCGTGGTGGACGCGGCCCGCGGGCTCGCCAGGTAGGCGACCGCCTCGGCCACCTCGTCCGCGGAGACCAGCCGGCCGTGCGGCTGCCGGGCCTCCAGGGCCGCGCGCTCGCCCGCCGGGTCGGCCGCGCTCGCCAGGAGCCGCCCGACCCATGGCGTGTCGACCGTTCCCGGGTTGACGGCGTTGACCCGGATGCCCTCGCGCACGTGGTCCGCGGCCATGGCCTGCGTCAGCGCGAGGACCGCGCCCTTGCTGGCGCTGTACAGCGCGCGCTGGGGCAGACCCGCCGTCGCGGCGATCGAGCAGGTGTTGACGATCGCGGCGGCGGGCGAGCGCCGGAGCAGCGGCAGCGCGGCCCGGGTGGTGCGCGCGATGCCGACGACGTTCAGGTCGAGCACCCGCAGCCACTCCTCGTCGGGGTTGTCCGCGACGGTGCCCTGCGCGCCGATGCCCGCGTTGTTGACCAGCACGTCGAGCCGCCCGAACTCCTTCTCGACGGCGGCCGTCGCGGCCTCCACCGAGGCGGCGTCGGTCACGTCGACCGGCAGCGCGAGGTCGGCGTCGGCCGCGTCAGGGTCCACGTCGAAGACCGCCACCCGGGCGCCGCCCGCGCGCAGCCGGCGCACGATCGCGGCGCCGATCCCGGAGGAACCGCCCGTGACGACGGCCACGAGCCCGTCGAAGGCGGTCATGCGTGCACCTCCGCGGTCTCCGTGGCGCCGGGGTCTCCCGTGGAACGGGACCACGCCACGTACTCCTGCCGCTGGCGGCCCAGCCCCTCGATCTCGACCTCCACGACGTCGCCCGGGGCCAGGTACGGGAACCGGCCCGACAGGGCCACGCCCTCGGGCGTGCCCGTGAGCAGCACGTCGCCCGGTTCGAGCGCGAGGTACTGGCTCAGGGTGTGCACCAGCACGTCGACGCCGAAGATCAGGTCCGACGTCGTCGAGTCCTGGCGGGGCTCGCCGTTGACCCAGGACCGCAGCCGCAGCCCGGCGCCGAAGGCGCGGTCCGGACCGTCCGCCTCGTCGGGCGTGACCAGCCACGGGCCCAGCGGCGTGAACCCGGGCGCGTTCTTGCCCTTGGACCACTGGCCGCCGGACTCCTCGATCTGCCACGCCCGCTCGGACAGGTCGTTGGCCACGGTGTACCCCGCGATCACGTCGCGGGCCTCCTCGGGCGAGTCGAGGTAGCTGGCGCGGCGGCCGATCACCACCGCGAGCTCCACCTCCCAGTCGGTCTTGCGGCTGCCCCGGGGGATGGTGACGACGTCGTCCGGCCCGGCCACGGTGTTCGGCGTCTTGAGGAAGATCACCGGCCGCTCCGGCGGGGCGGAGCCGGACTCCGCGGCGTGCGCGGCGTAGTTCATGCCCACGCAGACGACGGCGGACGGCCGGGCGACCGGGGCGCCGAACCGCGCACCCTCGACGTCCACCGGCTCCAGCGTCCCCACCGCGAGCGCCGCGCGCGTGCGCCCGACGCCGTCGGCCGCGAGGAACGACCCGTCGATGTCGGCCGTCAGCGGCCTCAGGTCGCGCCAGACCTCGCCGTCGTGCACCACGGGGCGCTCCTGGCCGGGGGTTCCGATCCGGGCGAGCTTCATCCTTGCTCCTCTTCTTCCTGGGGTTCTTCTGTCACAGGGACGGGCAGGCCGTACGCGCGCCGCGCCGTGCCGTGCCAGACGGCGTCCTGCTCGGCGGGCGTCAGCCCGGCCAGGAGGTCCGTCAGGGTGTCGACCCACTGGTCGTAGCGGGCGGCCAGGAGGCTGACCGGCCAGTCGGAGCCGAACATCAGCCGCCCGGGCCCGAAGGCGGCGACCGCGTGCTCGACGGCGGGGCGCAGGCCCTCGGCCGTCCAGTGCGCCCACGACGCCTCGGTGACCAGGCCGGACAGCTTGGCCGTCACGTTCGGCGCCGCCGCGATCGCGTCGATCGCCGCCGCCCAGTCCGCGAGGTCGCCCCTGGTGGTGGGGTCGTCGCCGGCGAGCGGCGGCTTGCCCAGGTGGTCCAGCACGAACGGCACCTCGGGTACCTCGCGCACCAGCCGCGCGACGGCGGGGAGCTGCTCGTGCCGGGTGACCAGGTCGAGGGCCAGGCCGGCGTCCGCGACCGCCCGCATGCCGCGGCGCAGGTCGGGGCGGTCGAGGTACCCGGGGTCGTGCTCCGCCTGGACCATCGACCGGACACCGACCAGGTGCGCGCCGCCCGGCCCGGACCGCAGCCGGGCCAGGGTGCCGGCGACATCGGGGGCGGTGAGGTCCACCCAGCCCACCACGCCCTGGACCACCGGGGTGCGGGCCGCGAGCTCCAGCAGGTCGACGGTCTCCGCCTCGACCTGCACCGACTGGACCACGACGGTCCCCGTCACGCCCTGGCCCGCGAGCGCACCGGCCAGGTCGTCCGGCGTGAAGTCGGCGTCGATGGCGCCCATCGTGCCGGGGTCGATCCAGGGCTGCGGCGTCCGCGCGCGGACCCAGAGGTGGTGGTGGGCGTCGATCTTCTCGGGCACGGCCTTGTGCGTCATGGCGTCATCCTTCCTGCCCCGTGCTTCCTGGCCCAGCCCGGCTCAGGCGAGGTCCGGGCGCACGGACTCGCTGATCAGCCGCCGTCGCTCCACGTACGCGGGCAGGATCGTCACCTCGTCGTCGTCGAACCACTCGAACGGGGCCGTCGAGGCGACCAGGGCGAAGTTGGCCCAGGGCTCGAACGAGCCGGACCGCACCACGACCTTGGCGCGCGGCGCCCACTCGGCGATGAGCGTCTCGTGCGTGGTCCCGTGGAACGTCGCCCCGGAGCCCGTGAAGATGTCCTGCACCTCGCCGTACAGGCGCGGGTGGTGGGTCTTGAGCTCGGTGGCGAAGTGCGCCTCCTCGAAGAACGTCGACTCCAGGAGCGCGCGCAGCACCGAGCGGACGTCGAGCTGCCCGCGGGTCAGGGCGAGGTCCACCCGGTTCGCCCCGTCCGGGATGGGGAAGCCCGCGTCGGTGACCAGCACCACGTCGGTGTGCCCCAGCGTGGCCAGGCTCCGGGCCAGCTCCGGGTGCAGGATCCGTCCAGCTCTCATCGTCGCGCCTCCGTGCTCGTCGTCGTGGTGGTCTCGTCGGAAGCCCCGGCGAGGAAGGCCTCGACCGTGGCCCGGTCCTGGTAGGACGGCACCGTCTCCCAGTGCTCGCAGCACAGCGCCGCGACCGTCCCGGCGAACCGCGCGGCGGAGGGCAGGTCCCGGCCCTCCCCGAGGGCCACGGCCAGGGCCGCGTTGAAGCTGTCGCCGGCGCCGTTGGAGTCGACGACGGCGACGCGTACCGGCGCCACCTCGGCCGCGCCGTCGGCGGTGACGACCAGCGCGCCGGCCTCGCCGAGCGTGATCACCACGGCCCGCGGGCCGAGGGCCAGCAGCCGCCGGGCCAGCTCGGCGGGCGGCGTCGCGTCGTCGGGCCCGAGGCCGAGCGCCACCTTGGCCTCGTGCTCGTTCGGGGTGAGCACGTCCACGCAGGTCAGGTCGGTACCGCGCAGGTCGACGGCGGGCGCGGGGTTGAGGATCGTGGTGACCCCCGCCGCCCGCGCCACGGTGAGCGCGTGCAGGGCGGTGGCGAGCGGGATCTCGAGCTGGGCCAACGCGACGTCGGCGGCGGTCAGGGCCCCGGCCGCCGCGTCGACGTCGGCCGGGGAGAAGCTGGTGTTCGCCCCGGGGTCGACGACGATCACGTTGGCACCCGCCGTGTCCTTGACGATGAACCCGACGCCCGTCGACTCGCCGTCCGCGACCCGCAGCCCGACCAGGTCCACGCCCTCCTGCTCCAGGAGGGCGCGGAACTCCGCGCCGTAGACGTCGTCGCCGATCACGCCGAGGTACGCCACCCCGGCCCCGAGCCGGGCCGCCTGGACCGCCATGTCGGAGCCCTTGCCGCCGAACGTCCCGCGGAAGTCCCGGCCGATCAGCGTCTCGCCGGGCGCGGGGATCCGGTCCGCCGTCATGACCAGGGCCTTGGCGTAGCTGCCGACGACGGCGACGGCGGCGCGCCCGGCAACTGCGGCCGGCCCCGCACCCGTCTCAGTAGGCATCGGGGTCACCCACGAGCCCGTCGACGATGGCCGGGCCCGAGCTGGTCCCGACCAGCTCCGCACCGGCCTCGAACAGCGACCGCATCTTCTCCAGCGAGTTGACCTTGCCGGACACCTTGACCCGGCACGGCGCCTCGATGTTCTCGGCGAGCAGGCGCACGTCGTGCTCCGTGGCCGCGAGGCCGCCCTTGCCCCAGCCCGAGGACTGCTTGACCCAGTCGACGCCCGCCTCGTAGGCGATCCGGGTGGCCTTGACCTTGAGCTCGTCCGTCTCCAGGAACCCGAACTCCAGCATCGCCTTGACCTTGACGCCCTCGGCGTGCGCGACGGCCACGATCTCGGTCACGTCGCGCGCGTACAGGTCCTCGTCGCCGCCGAGCAGGAGCCCCGGGTGCGGCGGGAAGTCGAACTCGTCAACGCCCTCGGCCACCAGGGCCCGCAGCGCGGCCAGGCGCATCGACAGGGTGTCGTTGGCCATCGGGAAGTTGAGGGTCGAGGCCACGCGCACGCCCGTCCCCGCCAGCACGTCCTTCGCGAGCGAGACCCAGTAGGGCGCGATCATCGCGGCGTCGAACCCGTACTCGACACAGGTCTCGAGGTGGGTGACGACGCCCGCCCGGGTGAGGTCCGGGTTGACGTTCGTGTACTGGATCGCCTGGGCGACCTGCTTGGAGTCGGTGAAGTCGACGGTCATCGGGGATCTCCTTGGGAAGGGTGGGTTGCGGGCGGGCAGGGCGGAGCCAGGCGGCCCGACGGCGGCGGGCCGTGACGACGGAGGAAGGGCGGGCTCAGCCCTTGACGGCCCCCGCGGAGAGGCCGCCCATGATGTGCCGCTGCATGACCACGAAGATCAGCAGGATCGGCACCACGGCGAGCAGCAGGGTGGGGAAGACGATCTCGTAGTTGGTCGTGTAGGTGGACACCGCGGCGTACACGCCGGTGGTGATCGTCCGGAACTGCGACCCGGGGCCGAGGATGAGCTGCGGGCTGACGAAGTCGTTCCAGGCGCTCAGCGCGTTGAGGATGAACGCGGTGGCGACGATGGGCCGCATGAGCGGGAACACGATGGTCCACAGGATGCGCTGGCGGCCCGCGCCGTCGATCGCCGCGGCCTCGTCGAGCGACCTCGGCAGCATCCGGATGTACCCGCTGAAGATGAACAGCGTGAACGGGATCATCGTGGACGACATGAACAGCACCAGCCCCGGCAGCGTGCCCATCAGCCCGAGGGCCTTGAGCACGAAGATGGCCGGGACCAGGATGATCTGCGCCGGCACGAACATGCCCGCGACGAAGAAGAACAGCAGGAACCGGAACAGCGGCGTGGGCGTGCGGGCGATCGTGTACGCGGCCGGGACCGACGCCCCGATGGCCACGACGTTGCACGCCACCACCAGGAACAGCGTGACGGCGTAGCCCTCGACCACGGGGAAGCTCGTGTTCTGCCACGCGGCCGCGATGTGGTCGGTGGTCAGGGTCGCCAGGTCGAACCCGAGCGGCGACAGCAGGATCTCCTGCTGCGGCTTGAACGCGTTGACGACCATGATGTACATCGGCACGAGCATGGCCGCCGAGAGCACGGCCACGACGGCGACCTGGACCGCCCTGCGGATCGGGCTGGTGCGCGTCATCCGACGGCCTCCGCTCCTTCTTCGGCCCGCCTGCGGAGCGCGATGATGGTGAATGACAGGATCCCGGCGACGACGACGAGCAGCACGGCCTGCGCGCACGCGAGACCCACCTTGTTGTTGGCGAACGAGACCGCGAGGATCTCGTACGCCCAGGTCTGCGTGGCGTCACCCGGCCCGCCGTTGGTCAGGCCCAGCACCACGTCGTAGACCTTGAGCAGCGACAGGATCGACGTGACGATCGTGACCGTCACGGTCGGCGCCAGCGCCGGCCAGGTCACGTGCCGGAACACCTGGGGGCCGCCCGCGCCGTCGAGCCGCGCGGCCTCCTGGAGCTCCGGCGAGACCGCCTGCAGGCCCGCCAGGTACAGGACGAGCTGCACGCCGAACTGCGCCCAGACGATCACCCCGATGAGGGTGACCAGCGCCCAGTCCGGGTCCGCCAGGAACGGCAGCGTGGACTGCCCGGCGTTCTCCAGCAGGTTGTTCACCGCACCCTGGGGGCCCAGGATCGCCTGCCACAGGAAGCCGACGATCAGCGCGGACAGCACGTGCGGGTAGAACATCACGGCGCGCGCGAACGTGTTGAACGGCGTCGTGCGGCGCAGCAGCAGCGCGAGGCCGAGGGCGGCGCCGTTCACGAGGAAGGCGCCGACCACGGCGATCACCAGCGTCACCCAGGCCGCCGGACGCAGGTCGCCGATCGGGTCGGCGATGATCCGCGCGTAGTTCTCCCAGCCCACCCAGGTGGGCGCCTGGCTCGGGATGCCGTTGTACTGCGTGAACGAGTAGTAGACGGCGTACCCGACCGGCACCACCGTCAGCCCGGTGTAGACGGCGGCGGCCGGAAGGGTCATCAGCCCGTTCGCGAGACCGCTGAGGACCCCTCGCCGGGTGGTCGTGGTGCGCGCCATGTCAGCCGAGCTTCTCCGCCTCGTACCAGGCGGTCAGGTCGCCGGCGACGTCGGCCGGGGAGCGGCCCTGCCACAGGCCCTGGACGAGCTCGGTGAACTTGGGGTTGAACCCCGCGACCGGCAGCGCGTAGTCGCCGACGGTCTGGTTGCCCGGCACCACGTACGACGGCGCGGCGTCGGACAGCTCCTGCACCATCCCCGCGTACTCGTTGCTGCTGGGCTCCAGGCCCTCGCGGCTGAAGCTGTCCATCTCCGCCTGGGCGGCGATGGCGGCCTCGTCCGTGGTCAGGTACTCGACCAGCGCGGTGGCGCCGTCCGGGTTCGCCGTGCCCTTCCAGACCATGTACGGGAAGGCCAGGGTGGCGCCCATCGGCCCGGGTGCGTCGGCGGCGTCGTCGACCGGCGGGGCGAACACGCCCACCTCGAACTCCGGCGGGGAGGCCGCGAGCGTGGTGCTGAACCAGGAGCCCATCGGGTAGATGCCGACGTCGCCCGCGATGAAGTTGGCCTCCTGGGTGCCACTGTCGGTCGCCACGTCGTCGGCGGTCGTATAGCCGGCGTCGATCCAGTCGGTGACGTGCTCGAACACCGGCTGGAACTGGTCGCCGAGGGCGGACGAGCCGTCTGCCACGCTCTGCTGCCAGCCCGGGGTGGTGACGTTCTGCTGGGGGTGCCAGATCTCCTGGACCTGGACGCCGGTGGCCCAGTCGGAGGCGAAGGCGATGGGGGTGGCCACGTCCTTGGCGGCGAGGGCGGCGAGGGCGTCGTCGAGCTCGTCCCAGGTGGTGGGCGGCTCGGTGATGCCGGCCTCCGCGAAGAGGTCCGCGTTGTAGTACATGAGCGACTGCGCCTGCATGCCGACGCCGACGACGTTGATCGTGCCGTCCGTCGAGTACAGGTCGGCCATCGGGGTGCCGGACGCCCAGTCGTACTCCGTGAGGTCGAGCACCTCCGGGGCGGTGTCGGGGCCGGGCACGATCGACTCGATGACGTCGGGGGCGGTGCCGGCCGCGAGGAGCGACGGGAAGGACTCGGCGACCGACTGGCCGCTGGGCCCCTCGATCTTCACGTCGATCCCGGTCTCGTCCTCGAACGGCTTGACGAGCTCCTCCCACTTGGCCTGCGTGAGGTTGTCCGTGATGTTCACGAGCATGCGCACGGAGCCGTCGGCGGCGGCGTCGCCGCTGCCGCCCTCCGAGCCGCAGGCCGCGAGCGCGAGGACCGGGGCCATGCCGAGCACCACGGCTCCGCGCGCTCGGCGCTGGAACGTAGTTGACATCTTTGTCTCCCTACCTTGGGGGTCCGAGCCGGGCCCGGTCGCGGGCCGCGGCTAGTTGTCATACATACTACATGTGCAAAGTTCGGTGCAAGGGTGCGCTACGCGTCGCGCAGGTGCCCCCGGTACGGCAGCTCGCCAAGCACCGACACGTCGGTCTCCCGGACCCCGTCGTCGAGGCGGTAGATGCCTTCGTCGGCCACGAAGAAGTGCGGCGCCCCGGGGAGCTCCAGCTCCCGCGGCAGCGGCTCCTTGTCGGTCCAGGCGAAGTACGAGCGCCCGAAGGTGTCGCGGTCCTTGCGCCCGTAGAGGCTGAGGTCGCCGGCCGTCTCGGGGCTGAGGACGGCCCAGTGCACGCCGTCCTCGACCCAGTACGCGCGGTCGGAGAGCAGCACGGACTGCCGGTCGGGATCCGCGAACACCTCGGCCCAGAACGAGTCGAGCGTGCTCACGTGCCGCACGAGGAACATGAGGTCGTGGGCGTGCCACGCCGTGCTCGGGGCGACGTCCGCCTCGTTGTGCCAGCCCGTGGCCGACGCGAAGTACCCCGCCGGGGTCTGGTACCGGGCGTAGGTGGCGAGGCACGCGTCGACGAACCGGCCGAGCTCGGGGTGGCTCACCTCGGCCAGGATCTCGTCGATGCCGTAGAGGCTCAGCCCCATGCCCGCGATCAGCATGGGCGTGGTGGTGCGCAGCACGGTCTCGCCGCGCACGTACCAGTAGCGGTGGAACCGGGTGCAGCCCCGTTCGTCCACCCAGGCCGAACGCGCGACGTGCAGGGCCAGGCGGACCGCCTCGTCGAGCAGGTCGCGACGGCCGAACCGGCGCGCGCCGAGCACCAGGGGCACCATCATCAGCCCGTAGTACTCGGCCGGCTCCAGGATGCCGCCGCCGGCCCGCTCGGTCGGCTGCCGGTAGGCCCCGGCGCTCTCCTCGTCCGGCACGCCCGGCGCGGCGCTCAGCCGCACCAGGGCGTCGAGGTCGTCCTCCAGCTCGTCCGCGTACCGGTCGTCGCCGGACAGCTCCGTGTACCGGAGCTTGGCCCAGACCCGCGCGTACTCCTGATTGACGGTGCCCTCCGGTGTCGGCCGGCCGCCGCCGTACACGCGGCAGGCCTCCAGGTTCGCGGCGACGGCGGCCAGCACCTCCTTGACCTCGGCGGGGTCCAGCAGGTGCCCGGCGTGCCGCAGCCCCTCCAGCAGGCCGATGCAGCCCGCCATGTTGTGGATGAGGCCAGCCGTGGCCGACTCCCCGACCTGGAACCCGATGTGCTGGAACTGGCCGTCGTCCTGGACGGTGCGGGCCTGGAACAGCATCATCCGGCGCCACAGGTCCAGCCCGCGGTCGTCGGGGTGCCGGGCCAGCGCCTCGGCGAACGCCGCCGTCGCGGGGGCGGAGAACGCCTGGTGCCCGCTGGTGAAGTCGATGAACGTGGCGGGGTTGGTGCCCCACACGCTGTGGTTGTGGAAGCCCCGGATCTGGCCCTCCGCACCCACCCAGGTGCGCATCCAGCGGGCGAGCGCGGTCACCTTCGGCGACGTCGCGGGCCCGGTGGCGTGATGGGTGGTCATGACGTGCTCCGTCCTGTGGATGGTTCGTGCGGCGCGAGGCCTTCTGCCGGCACCAGGCCGAGGCGGTCGAGCTCGGCCCAGAGCTCGCCGGGCACGTCGCGCGCGATCCGTTCGGCCGACGTCGTCACGTGCTCGGCGGTCCGCATGCCCATGACCACCGACGACACGGCGGGGTGCCGCAGCGCGTACCGGGCCGCGAGGTCGGGCACGGTCACGCCGTACGGCTCGGCGACGTCCGCGATGCGGTGCACCCGGGCGACCAGATCGCCGGGCGCCTCCGCGTAGTCGAAGCGCGCGCCGGGCCGCGGGCGCGGGTTCGCCAGCAGCCCCGAGTTGTAGACGGCGGCCGCGACCACCGCGACCTCGCGCTCGACGGCGGCGGGCAGCAGGTCCTCGACGGCGGCAGCGTCCACCAGGGTGAACCGCCCCGCGCACATGACGACGTCGACGTCGGTCTCCCGGACGAACCGGGCGAGCATCGCCGACTGGTTCATCCCGGCGCCGACCGCGGAGACCACACCCTGGTCGCGCAGCTCCACGAGGGCCTGGACGCCGCCCGTGGACGCCTGCCCCCAGTGGTCGTCGGGGTCGTGCAGGTAGACGACGTCGACGCGGTCCAGCCCGAGCCGGCCGAGGCTGGCCTCCAGCGACCGCAGCACGCCGTCGCGCGAGAAGTCCCACTCGCGCCGGTGCGCGGCCGGGACGGCGAACCCGCCGTCGTCGGACAGGTGCGCGCGCTCCGGCGTCGGCACCAGGGCTCGCCCCACCTTGGTGGAGACGACGAACTCGTCGCGCGGGCGCCCCGCGAGCGCCACGCCCAGGCGCCGCTCGGACAGGCCGAGCCCGTAGTGCGGCGCGGTGTCGAAGTACCGGATGCCGGCATCCCAGGCGGCGTCGACGGCGTCGCGTGCCTCCTGGTCGGTGGTCTCGCGGTAGAGGTTGCCGAGCTGCGCGGCGCCGAGGCCGAGCTCGGTCAGGCGGGTGCCGGTGCGCAGGGTGTGCTCACGCATGCGGTGCTCCCAGGTCGTCGGGGTGGGCGAACGGCTGGCCGGCGGCGTACCGCTCGGCCTCGGCCGCCACGAGGTCGCCGATGCGGTGCAGCTCGCCGCCCGCCGACCCGGCGACGTGCGGCGTGAGCACCACGTTCGGCAGGTCCCACAGCTCGCTGTCGGACGGCGGCGGCTCCTGCTCGGTGACGTCGAGCACGGCGTCGAGGCGGCCGGTGCGCAGCTCCGCGACCAGTGCCGCCTCGTCGACGACGGCGCCGCGCGCGGTGTTGATCAGCGTCGCGCCGTCGGGCAGCAGGGCAAGGATCCGGGCGTCGATCTGGCCGGCCGTCTCCGGGAGCAGCGGCTGGTGGAGCGAGAGCACGTCGCTCTGCGCCGCGACCTCCTCCAGGGTGCCGTACCGCGCGCCGAGCGCCGCGGCGTCCTCCGGGTTCAGCTCGGGGCTGTACACCACGACGTCGAGGTCGAACGGGCGCAGCAGCTCGATGACCCGTCGGCCCACCTGGGACGCGCCCACGATCCCGACGGTCCGGCGGTAGTTGCCGAGGTTCGGGGACTCGTGCTCGCGGTCGGGCAGGCGACGGGTGGCGCGGTAGTCCCGTTCGGCGGCCCGCGTGCGCTTGTTGGCCAGCAGGATGGTGGCGAGCGTGTACTCGGCGACGGGCAGGGCGTTGATCGCGCGCGCGTTCGCGGCGACCACCCCGCGCGCGGCGTGGGCCGCGGGTTCGTCGAGGCACGTGGCGGCCACGCCCCCGGCGTAGAGCACGGCGCGCAGGCGCGGGGCGTCGGCGACGCCGACCCGGGGCGCGCCCCAGCCCGCGAGCAGCACCTCGGCGGCGGCGAGCGCCTCACGGGCCGCGGCGGACCCGGTCTCGGTCACCACCTGGGCGACGTCGACGTCGAGCACCGCGGCGATCCGCTCGAGGGCGCCGGGCGTGAAGACCTGGCCCACGAGGGACGCGGGCCCGAACGCCAGGACGGCGCGGGGGCGCTGGGACATGGTGGTCATCTCTCTGTGCTGGGCCGGTGGGTCGGGCTGGGCCGGGTCACGGCCGGCGCGGGGCGAGCCGCAGGCCGGCGTCGGCGGGGCGGACGTGGGGCCCGGCCGGGACGGACCACGCCCCTGACTCGCGCTGCGCGGCGATGACCGCCTCGTCCACCTCGATGCCCAGACCGGGCGACCTGCCGAGAAGTATCCCGCCGTCGGTGAACTCCTGGTCCACGTTCAGCCCGACGGGGGCCTCCAGGTCCTGCACCTCGGTGACGAGGTGGTTGGGCACGGCCGCCGCAGCGTGCGCCACCGGGTTGGCGTCGTACGCGACCGGGCTCACGGGCAGGTCGCGGCCTAGGGCCAGCACGGATACCCGCAGGAAATGGGTGATGCCCCAGACGCTCCCGGCCTGCACCACACCCAGGGCGTCGGCGTCCAGCAGCTGGCGGTACTGCTCCAGGCCGGTGAGGTTCTCCCCGGTCGCGACAGCGGCCTGCACGCCGGACACGACGGCGCGGTGCCCCGCGACGTCCCAGCGCCGCACGGGCTCCTCGATCCAGGTGAGGTCGACCTGCTCCTCGACCCGGCGGGCGAGCCGGACCGCCTGGTGCCGGCCCCACGACTCGTTCACGTCGTACATGATGGCGGGCTGGTCGCTGTTGACGCGCAGGACGTCCCGCACGGCCGCCAGGCGCTTCACGTCGCGGTTGATGTCGAGGCCGCCCTTGACCTTCGCGCCGGTGTAGCCACGTTCGGCCCACCGTTCGTAGAGGCCGACCAGCTCGTCGTCGTCGAGCGCGTACTCCAGACCTGAGGCGTAACCCGGCACGAACCGGTCGCTCGCGCCGAGGGTCTGCCACAGCGGCTCCCCCGCCATCTTCGCCTTGAGGTCCCACAGGGCCATGTCGAGCGCGCCGATGGTGCCGAAGGTGCCGCCGTGGTGCCCGGACTTGAACACGAACGCGAGCATCCGGTCGTACAGCGCGGTGACGGCCCGCGGGTCCTGCCCGTCCAGGGCGGGGAACACGCGCTCGATGTCGGCGTGCGCGCCGAGGCCGACGCCGGTCAGGCCGCCGTCGGTCTCGACCAGCACGATCGGCACCTCGGTCACGCCGCTGGCCACCACGCCGTTGACGTCGCCCACGGGGCGACCCCAGCGATGGATCGTGGTCAGGCTCCGGTACCCGGTGATTCGCATCGTGCTCCACATCGTCGTCGAGACAGCACGCTCGCGACCCTGCGCCAGCATGTCATTCATAACTTATGATACGAGTGACGATAGTACAACACTCGACTACGCTCTCTCTGGTGAACTCGACACCCGCGGCCGGCGCAGCCGTACCCCGCCCCCAACGGCACCGGCCCCCGCTCGCCGCGGCTGTCGTCAAGAGCCTGGTCACGGCGATCGTCGTCGGCGACTACGCGCCCGGCTCCGCACTGCCGCCGGCCGGCGTGCTGTGCGAGCAGTACGAGGTCAGCCGCACGGTGATCCGCGAGGCGACCACCACCCTGGCCGAGAAGGGGCTCGTCGCCACGCGCCAGGGCTGGGGCACCGTCGTGCTCGACCAGGAGCAGTGGAGCCTGCTGGACCCGATGGTCCTCGACGCGCTGTTCCAGCGCGAGGACCGGCTGGTCTACCTGGACAACCTCGTCGAGGTGCGCGCCACCCTGGAGTGCGCCATGGCGGCGCGGGCCGCGAGCCGGCTGGACGCCGCGCAGCGCGCGGCGCTCACGGCGAAGGCTGAGGAGCTCGCGGGCCTGATGGACGACCCGACCGCCTACGCGGCGGCCGACGTCGAGTTCCACGAGCTGATCCACCGCGCCTCGCAGGACGCCTTCGGCCGGGCGATCGTGTCGAACATCCAGGGCAAGGCCCTGCACACGCCCCAGTACAGCGGGCACCCCACGCGCGAGGACATCGAGCTGACGCACCAGCAGCACACGCACATCCTGGACGCGCTGCTGACGGGCGACGCCGAGGCGGCGTCGGCCGCGATGCACGACCACATCACGGGCAGCTGGGCCCGCCGCCGCCCCACAGACTGACCCGCCCGCCCCGCCCGCCTCGTTGAGTGCTGGGTATTTGTGCTGTGGAACCGGTTCCACCCCACAAATACCCAGCACTCAACAATCAGGGGGTGGGGTGGAGGCGGTTCCACTCCGTGACCCAGGGTTCGCCGAAGGCCTTGGCCACCGCACCCGTGGTCGAGAAGCGGAGGGTTTCCGGGTCCAGGCCTGCGTCCTCGAGCGATGCCGGGCGGACGACGTTCGTGCCGACCTTGGCGCTCCACCTCGACAGGTCGTACGTCTCAGCCGGGGCCGAGAAGCTCGCCGAGCCGGCCGCGTAGTCGCCGCCGCCGATCACGACGGAGTGGTCGAGCTCGATCCGCGCGGGCGCGTACAGCGAGTTCGCGCTGTTCCACACCGTGGCGCGGTCGCACCCGTTCGCGGCGTCGGTCGCGTAGTCGGCCGCCGTGCAGGCCAGCCCGGTCGCGGTGACCCGGGGCACGTACCAGTCGGCGATCTCCGGGTACACGATCGGGGTGCCGTCCGAGTAGGTGTGCTCGCCGCTCGTGTAGTGCTCGCGCCAGGTCGCCACCGTCTCCGGCGTCGCGCTGTACTTCTCGCCCGGCCGGACATCGAGGAACGTGTTGAACCGGCTGTGCACCACCCAGGCGTTGGACACCGGCAGCGACTTCTCGCCCTTCTGGTGATACATCATGTCGTGGCCGGTGCGGTCGACGTCGATGAAGACGTTGTCGTTCGCGGAGTTGCTGTGCCCCGACTGGAAGAACACGCCGGAGTGCGCGCCCTGCACCACGTTGTGGTGGAACCGCATGCCGGACGCGCCGTCGTCCATGTAGAACGCGTCGTTCGAGCCGCCGATCTTCTCGAAGTGGTTGTACGCCACCTCGTTGCCGAGGAACGTGTAGTCGCGCCCCGTGTAGACCACACCCTGGTCGCCCGCGTTCTTCACCAGGTCGTAGAAGTGGTTGTGGTTGACCCGCATGTCGTTGCCCATGATCTGCACGGCCATGTGCGGGGCGTCGTGCACGTAGTTGTGCTCGAATGTATTGCCGACACCGTACAGGTACCCGGCCGGCGTGTACGTGGCGAGCTTGGAGAACCGCGCGATCTCGTTGTGCCGCGCCACGTTGTCGCCGCGTTCCAGGGTGCTGCGGTCGCCGCCACCGAGCAGCACGCCGCCCCCACCCAGGTCGTGCAGGTACGAGCCCTGCACCACGTTGTCGCGGCCGCCCTGGAAGGTCTGGTAGTCGGGCATCGCGGTGATGGTGTCGGCGGGCCGGCCGATCCGGACGGCGTCCATGCTCACGTTCGAGATCTCGACGTCGTCGATCAGCGTGCCGACGGCGTCCAGGAGCTGCACACCGCTGACGAGCGAGCCGGTCATGCCGAGCCCGCGCAGCGTGACGCCGGTGGTGCCCTCCAGGTGGAAGAAGTTCTTGTCGAAGGACATCAGGGAGATGTCCTTGCCCTCGACGGTGCCGCCGTCAGGCCGGTAGTAGAGCACGTCGTGGCCGTCGTACCGGTCGATGTAGTACTCCCCGGCCGCGTCCATCTCGGACAGCACGTTGACCACCTTGACCTTGGTCCACTCGTCCTGCGGGATGTACATCGAGGGGTACTTGGCGTAGAGCCGGTCGTCGTTCCAGGACAGGAGCCGGACCATGTCGTTGGCGTAGTTGTTGCCGAGGTAGCCCGACAGCCACGCCTCGGTCTCGTACCGCGAGCTGTCGACGTCCTCGATCCACCGCGGGTCGAGCTGCACCGGCACGTCGGCGTACTCACCCAGCCCGCGGCCGCCGAGGTCGTCCACCACCGGCTCGGCCTGCGGCGCCCAGCGCTGGTAGCGGTCGCCCTCGGCGGCCCGGCCGCCGACCGTGAAGATCGACGGCGTCATGGTGCGCATCCGCTCTGACGACCACGAGCCGCGCTCGTCCGGGTCGGCCAGGGTCTGCTTCTTGTCCTCGAACTGGCCGCGCGGCGTGGTCCCGCTGCGCTCCCAGGCACCCTGGGCGCCGAACCGGCCGAGCAGGTCCACGTTCATCAGGTCCTGCGGCCCGGGCGCGCCCCACTTGCTCCCGGTGCCCCACAGGTGGCACGCGGTGTCCTTGGTCTCGCAGGCGTTCCCGTTCGGGTACTCCGCGAGCGTCTGGGTGGCGCCGTCGACCACGAGCTCGGGCGCGAACGGCTGCTGCACCCAGTTGAAGCCGTTCTTGTACAGCGTGCCGGGGTCGATCCCCTGCGCGCCCAGGTCGTAGACCCAGACGCCGTCGCGCAGCGCCTGGGTGTCCAGCCGGGTGTTCGCCGTGTACTGCGGCTGCGTCAGCTCGTCCGCGCCGAGCTCGTCGAGCCGCTGCCAGCCGTCGGCGGGCAGCTCGTGCGTGCCCGTGATCGTCACCTCCTCGCCGCGGTACGCGGTGTAGGTGACCCACGAGTGCGCGGCGCCGCTCAGCGCGACGGTGTCGTCCAGCACGTACTCGCCGCCGCGGAGGTTGACCGTGCCGCGGTGCCGCTCCGAGGTACGCCCCGCCAGCGCGTCGCGCGCGGCGGCGATCGTGCGGAACGGGGCCTGCTTCGTGCCCGGGTTCGTGTCGTCGCCCGTGGGGGCGACGTACACGACCAGCTGGTCGTGGGCGGACGGCGGCGGCAGCGCCGACGCCGGGGCGCCGGCGCCGACCGCCGCCACCGTCGTGAGCGCCAGGCCGGCGGCGATCGTGCGCAGCCGCGCGCCCGGGTGGATCCTTCTCGCCATCGAGAGACTCCCTCGTCGTGTGCCATGCAGGGAACATGTATGACATGTGCACACTAGAGGGCGGGCGGTGGACGCCGCAAGGCTCAGCTCCGGCGGCGTGACCCCCGGACCATGGCGACGCCCACGGCCACCAGCACCCCGGCGGCCAGCGCCACCGAGCCGACGGTCGCGCCGGTCGCGGCCAGGTCACCCGGCTCGGCCGGGTCCGGGTCCGGGTCCGCCGACGGGTCGGTGCCGGGCGCCGGGCTCGGCGCCTGCGCGGCGTTCGTCAGCACGAAGTCGAGCCCCGTGACCTCCTCGTCCGCGACCTCGAAGGTGATGCTGTCCTCGCCGTCCACCACGTACCCGTCCCCGGGGTGCACGACGGCGGTGTACGAGCCCGGGGGCAGCTCGGTACGCCAGGCGCCGTCGGAGTCCGTGGTCGCGGTGCCGGCCCGCGCGCCGTCGGCGTCCGTCACCGTCACCGTGGTGTCCGGCACGGGCGCGCCCTCGGCATGAATGACCGTGCCGCCCACCGGCTGCTCCTGCGGCTCGGCGGACTCGGCGACCAGCGCGAAGTCCTCCTGGAGCAGGTCCTCGCCGGCTCGGGTCAGGGTGACGGACCGCTCGGTGACGTCGGCGGTGTAGCCGTCCGGCACGGTGAGGGCGATCGTGTAGTCGCCCGGCGGCAGGTCGCCGACGAAGTACCCGCCCACGTCGTCCGTGACCAGCGTGACGGGGCCGTCCGGGCCGGTCACCGTGACGGTCGCGCCGGCCACGGGCTCCCCCGCGTCGTCGGTCACGGTGCCGCCGACCGCCCCCGGGTGGGACAGGCCGAAGTCGACGCCGGCCACGTCGTCCGCGCCGACCGTGACGTCCCGGCTGTCGGGGCCGTCGGCCCGGTACCCGTCGGGCACGGTGACACGCACGGTGTGGTCGCCCGCCGGCACGCCCTCGAAGAGGTAGGTGCCGTCGGCGCCCGTCGTCGTGCTGACCGTCCCGTCCGGACCCTCCCGCGTCACGACGACCCCCGCGACGGGCTCGCCGCCGACGGTCACCGTGCCGGAGAGCGACGCCGGAGCCGTCACGACGAAGTCGTTGCCCGTGCTGGCCTCCTCCTGGCCGACCTCGACCGTGACGTCGTCGGGCACGGTCGCGACGGTGAATCCCTCGGGCACGTCGCTCAGCGTGAACGTGTACTGCTGCGGCCGGTCGTTCGCGGCGTCCCAGCCGACATGGTCGATCAGGTACTCGCCCGTGGAGCTGGTCACGGCCGTGAGTGGCGCGCCGCCGCCGACCGGCGTGAGGGTGACCCTCGCGCCCGGCACGGGCGTGCCGTCGTCGGTCAGGACCGTGCCGCTCACGGCGACGGGGACGACGTCGCGCGCGGCGAGGTCGACGCCGGTGGCGTCCGCGTCGGTGAGGTCCACGTCCGTGACCAGCCGGTCGCCGTACGGCACGAGGCCGAACGGATGCTCGTCGTCGGCCTCCGGCAGGGTGGTCAGCTCCACGCCGTACCCCGCCGCGGCCGTGTACCCGGGGAACGCGTACTGGCCGCTCTCGTCCGAGGTGGTCGTGGCGAGCTCGGCGCCGTCCGGGCCGAACAGCGTGAGGGTCGCGCCGGCCAGCACGCCCTGGGGCGCGCCGGTGTCGTCGACCAGGTTGACCGTGCCGGAGATGTCCCGCGCCAGGGACGCGAACCACGTCTGGTACACGGGGAACCCGCTGCGCTGGAAGAACTCGACCGTCAGGGTCTTGATCGGCGTCGTCGGCTGGAACCAGCCCGCGGCGCCCGAGGTGTCGGTGGCGGCCGGGTTGCCGATCAGCTCGCCGGTGGCCGGGTCCCACGCCGGCACGTCGGCCGGGTCGCCCGTGCACGACGGTCCCCCGGGGACCGGGCAGTAGTTGAAGCCGTCCTGGAAGCCCAGCTCGGCGCCGGCGAGCTGCCGGCCGTCGGCACCCAGCGCGGTGACGACCGCGCGGTCCGCGTCGATGTCGCCGAGCACGAACGCCCAGCCGCTCGCCGGGGTCGGGCGCTCGAACGTGTAGGTCGTGGCCGACGGCGACGTGGGCCGGTCGGCCTGCGGGCGCAGGTTGAGGTACTGCTGGTCCCGGCTCGACCCGTAGGCCGTGCCGGGCGGCGTGGCCGCGCTCAGCCAGGACGACGCCCCGGAGATGACGCCGACGCCGCCGCGTGAGTCGGAGGTCACGGTCGCCTCCGGGAAGCCCGCGGCCGGGAGCCGGACGCTCGTCGACCAGTCGCCGGCCGAGCCGGTCAACGGGTCCCACTCGGCCCATCCGGCGGTGGTCTCCGCCGACGCCGACATCGTCGGAATGACAGCGCTGATCGCGACCAGAACCACCGTCGCGAGCGCGCCCAAGCCCCCTGCAGTGCGCTTCACGCTCGACACGTTATGAGACAACCGGTCTCACCGCGCGAGGAACGATGCGCACGCATCGGGTTCCGGGAGGAGTCAGGCGCCGAACTCCCGAGCCCGCAGCCGCGCCAGGTGGGCGTGCACCAGCGGGAGCACCGAGGCGCCCTCGCCGCTCGCCGAGGCGACCCGCTTCATGGACCCGGCGCGCACGTCGCCGACCGCGAAGACGCCGGGCACCGTGGTCTCCAGGCTCGCCGGCGGCTGGCCGTCGACCCAGGCCTCGCGCGGCACGTCCCGGCCGGTCAGCACGAACCCGCGCTCGTCGAGCGCCACGCCGTCGGGCAGCCACGTGCAGTCCGGCTCGGCGCCCAGCAGGCAGAACAGCCCGTCGGCGGAGGTCTTGGTGGACTCACCCGTGTCCAGGTCCTCCAGTCGCAGCCACTGCAGCCAGCCCTCACCGCCGCCGTCGGCCACGACGGTGCGCGTGCGCACCTGGATGGTCGGCGTCGCCTCGATCTCGCGGACCAGGTAGTCCGACATGGTCTCGGCGAGGCTCGCGCGGCGGACCAGGATGGTCACCCCGCCCGCGAACTTGGCGAGGTGGACGGCGGCCTGGCCCGCGGAGTTGCCGCCCCCGACCACGTAGACGTCGCGGTCCTGCAGCTCGCGCGCCATCGACGTGGCCGCGCCGTAGTACACGCCCGCGCCCACGAGGTCCTCGACCCCCGGCACGCCCAGGCGCCGGTAGCTCACCCCGGTCGCGAGCACCACGGTCCGGGCGCAGAGCTGCGCGCCGCGGACGTGCACGTGCTGGTGCTCCGGCTCGTTCGGCGGCCCCGGCTCGATCCGGGCCGCGGGACGCCCCGTGAAGAAGCGCGCGCCGAACCGGCTGGCCTGGATGCGGGACCGCTGCGCGAGCCGCATGCCCGAGATGCCGCGCGGGAAGCCGAGGTAGTTGCGGATCATCGAGCTCGACCCCGCCTGGCCGCCGATCGCGTCCCGTTCGAGCACGACCGTGGCCAGCCCCTCGGACGCCGCGTAGACGGCCGTGGCCAGGCCCGCGGGGCCGGCGCCGACGATCGCGACGTCGGCGATCACGCCGTCGGGGATCGAGTCGAAGCCGCCGTAGATCGCCTCGGTGACGGCCGCCGGGGTCGCCGCGGCCAGCGCCTGGCCCCGGAACGTGCTGACCACGGGCAGCTCGGCGCCCGGGCCGGCGGCCTCCAGGATCGCCTCCGCCTCCGCGTCGTCCGGCGCGAGGGAGCGGTACGGGAAGCCCAGCCGCTCCAGGAGGTCCCGGATGGCGGCCGCGTTGCGGTCGCCGGGCTCGGCCACCAGGTCCGTCACCGTCACGACGGGCCGCCCCACCGACCAGCCCCACTCGGAGAGCAGCTCGATCAGCGCGGTGTGGAACTCCTCGTCGCGCGGCCCGCGCGGAAGGATGACGTACGTGTCGAGGTCGCGGCGCGTCATCGCGTCCCGCAGCTCGTCCAGGCTGTCGTTGAAGTACTCGAACGGGACCAGCGACACGCGCCGCGCGGTGGCGACGACGGAGGGGAGCTGGTGCAGCAGCTCGATCGCGGTGCCGTCGGCCAGGTGGTGCTCGGCGGCGACCATCGCGACCTGCTCGCCGTCGCCGACGAGCGCGCGCGCCCGGTCCAGGCACGCGGCCACGCCGTCGGTCAGCTCGATCCGGTAGTCGCGGTCATACCGGGCGCGGAACTCCTGCTCGACGACGTCGGCGTGGTCGCCGCCCGCCAGCAGGATGACTGGCCTGTCGTCCATGGCGCCCAGCGTAGACGCTGACCGGCCCGGCGAACGCCGGACCGGTCAGCACCTGTCAGGTCAGCCCGTCAGGTCAGCAGCGCTTCGCGCCCGACGCGACCGCGAGGCCGGTCACCGACGTCGCCGTGGACTTGAAGACCACCGTGCGGCCCTCGCCCGCCGCGGCGAACATCTGCGCGCCCGGGCTGCACGAGGCGTCGCCCACGGAACGGCCGTCCAGCGTGTACTGCTTCAGGCGCGGCATGAGCGCGTCCGTGGGCATCGTGGCGGACTGCCACGCCTCCTTCGAGGCGTCCTCGGTGACCGTCAGCGTCGTGTCGGACGCCGTCAGCACCCACGCCCGCTTGGCGGTCGAGGAGTTCTCGTCGAACAGGATCTCGCTCTCTCCCGTGCGGAACGAGTACGCCCGCACCGAGTTGTGCCAGGCGCCCTGCTCGGTGTAGCCCGGGTCGCGGTCCGCCACCCAGTAGGCGCCCTTCGTGGTGAGCGCGGGGTAGCTGACGGTCTCGGCCCCGTTGTCCAGGCCGGCCAGGACGGTCCGGCCGGTGCGGGTGTCGAACACCTCGACGCCGAGCGCCCAGTCCCAGCTCCCGTCGTCGTGCTGGAACACCTCGTAGCGGACGTAGGCGATGCGGCCCGCCCGGACGGTCGGCGCGGTCGCTGGGCCCACCCAGTCGTGCTCCACGCTGTGGACCGTGCTCGACCGGCCCGTGAGGTAGTGCACCTCGTCGATCCAGGTCTCGGCGTCCCACTCCGACCAGGAGACGACGTCGCCGTCCATGCCCAGCCCGGTCACGCGGCCCGTCGTGGTGTACAGAGTCGTGGCCCGCCCGCCGGTCAGCGGCGCGGACATGATCCGGAAGTCCGTGTAGTCGGCCGCCATGGACAGCCACACCACCCGCTTGCCGTCGGTCTGGGCGAAGCTGTTGATCCGCCCGTCGGCCGCGGAGACGCGCCGGGGCTCGCCCCGGCCGTCGGTCCGGCCCACCCAGATCGACGTCGGCTCGGTGCCGTCCGCGCTGGACCGCGCCACGGCCCACCAGTCGCCGCCGGTCGAGGGCTGCATGTCGGTGTACAGCCCGGTGTCCAGCCGGTCCAGCAGCAGCGACGTGCCCCTGCCCGGCAGGCTCTTCTCCCAGGCCTCGGTGACGCCGCGTGAGTCGAACGCCCGCTCGACGACCTTGAGCTGCTTGCCCTTGAGCCCGTACGACCGCGCGGCGGCGACCACGGCCTCGCGGCCGTCCACGAAGTCGGACAGCGGCGTGAGGTACTCGGTCAGCGCCCGGTAGACGATCTTGTCGGCCAGCTCGCCGCCCAGCGCCTCGCGGACGTCCCACAGCGCGCCGGAGACGATGGTCGAGTTCAGGTGCACACCGCCGTAGTCGAAGCGCGCGTCGGTGTCGATGAGGTGGTTGAAGTCCGCCGTCGTCATGCCGTCGTCGAGGTCCCGCAGCGCGCAGTCGACCGGGGCCGTGGTGCGGCACAGGTCGCCGCCCAGGAGGCTGGCCTCCGGGTCGCTCATGGGGATCCCGGACACGTCGACGTCGATCGCGTTGCCGAAGTAGTCGGCGATCGCCTCGTTCAGCGCGCCCTGCTGCCCGCTGTAGAGGAAGCCCGCGGTGTGCTCCACCACGCCGTGCGTCATCTCGTGGCCGACGACGTCGAGGTCGGCGGCGAGCGACTTGTACTCCGAGTCGCCGGTCCCGTAGACCATCTTGGTGCCGTCCCAGAACGCGTTCACGAACGGGTTGCCGCCGTAGGTGATGCCCACGAAGGAGTCGAGCGCCATGCCGGCGTCGTCCAGGCTGTCGCGCCCGTGCTCCACCTTGTAGTACTCGAACACCTGGGCCGCCGCCCAGTGCGCGTCGACGGCGCCGAGGTCCGTCAGGTCGGTGCCCAGCGTGCTCGACGGCGACGCGAAGGGCGCGATGCCCTCCGGCCACTGGCCCGCGGTGTCGTAGTAGTCGTTGCGGGTCGCGTCCCAGGTGGTGATGGGCACGGTCCGGCCGTCGGCCAGCGTGTGCGACAGGTCCGTCGTCAGGTAGGTGCCCGTGGCGTCCACCCGCTGCAGCCCGACGTCGACGGTGGTGCCGTCGGCCTTGGTGCCCGTGCCGGTCACCGGCGTCACGCCGGTGCCGGACGCCGGCGGCTCGACGCCGTCGGTCGTGGGCGCGCCGGCCACCTCCTGGCCGGCCCCCAGGGCCGCCACCTGCTGCGGCGCGGCGAGCGTGCGCAGCCGGCTGGAGCTGAGCAGCACGGCGCCCGAGGCGGCGTCGACGTACACGTCGGTGAGCACCGGCTCGCCCGTGACCGGTGCGGTACCGCGCACCAGCACGTGCCGGGCCAGGATGCCGGCGCCCGACGGGACGACCGCGAGGCCCTGGTCGGTACCGATGAGGTCCGGCGTGGCCGCCGACGGCGCCGTGCCGGGCCGCACCCCGCCCGCCACGACGGCCGCGCCGCCGGTCAGGCTCTTGCCGATCCCCTCGACGGCCCGCTCGACGGCCGTGGCCGCGGGCAGGGTCTGCGCCGTCGTGTCGACGTCGAGCTCGGTGAAGTAGGAGCCCGAGGTGCCGGTGACGGTCCGCTCGCCGCCCTGCTTCTCCATGCGGACCACGTACTGGCCGCCCAGCACGGGCAGCTTCTTGTACCGCTGGTCCAGCCGGACGGTCTCGCGGGTGCCCTCGCGCTGCACGTCGGCGGTGACCAGCGTGGCGTCGGGGTCGGCGATCCCGTAGCGGGAACGGTGGCCCTCGAGGTGGGTCCGCGCGGCGGCGGCCGGGGCGAGGGCGGCGTCGACGGGGTCGTCGAGCCCCTCGACCAGGGCGGGCGTGTCCGTCTCGGACAGCGGGGTGGCCGTAGCCGGCAGCTCGGCAGTCGCGCCGGCCGGCACCGCGGCGGGTGCCGCGTGGGCGGCGGGAACCGCTGCCCCGAGCAGGGCGGCCGCCGCCAGCACGGCGACCGCACGGTGGGGTCTCTGGATACGCATGGGCTTCTCCTACGACCCTCTCGGGCCGGACTGATCTGGTACCGGTCGCACCCTCGCGCCCGTCGGACGAGACAACTGTGCTGACCGACGACATACCGGACAAGGAGAAGATTGCGCACCTGCGCAGATGAGCAGCCCGGATGCCGCAGCGACGTACCGGGTCTGGGCTTCGGTGGGAGCCGTTACGCGCGCGTCCGGGCGAGCAGGCCCTGCTCGGCGGCGAACAGCCCGATCTGGAACCGGGTGCGCGCCCCCAGCTTCTCCGCGAGCGCCGTGACCTCGGCCTGGACCGTCCGCCGGCTGATGTCGAGCGTGCGCGCGATCGCCTCGTCAGTGAGCCCGCCGGCCATGAGGTCGAGGATGGACCGCGTGCGCTGCTCCAGCCGCACCCGGGGCAGCGGCGACCAGGTGGCGGCCGGGTCCGTCCCGGGGTCCGTCTCGCCGTCGGGCGCCATGCCGTCCGGCCCGGACCACATGGACTGCGGCATCGCCGCGTCCCAGACCCGCTCGAAGAGGTCGGTCAGCGCGCCCACCAGCGCGGGGGCGTGCACCACGAGCGAGGCCCTGCCGGCGTCGTCGCCGGCGGCGGGCAGCATGGCGATCTTCTGGTCCACGACGACGAGCTTGAGCGGGACCTGCGGCGACAGGCGCAGGCCGGCGCCGGTCGCCTGCCCGCCGAGCGCGGTCCCCAGCGAGACGGGGTCGATGAACGTGGCGCTCTCGTACACGCTGCGCAGCTCCACCGTGGGGCTCATCGTGGGCCGGTCCACCTCGTCGAGCAGCTCGGGGGTGGGCTGCAGGTACGGCGGCCGGGCGAGGTGCAGCACCTCGTGCGTGGCGGTCGCCATGAGGTGCCAGTACAGCGCGCCGACCTGTTCCGCCCCGACCACGACGTCCACGAGCGCCGTGTCCCCCGCCTGGCCGGTGGCCTCCTGGTAGGCCTTCTCGAGGTGGTCGGCGTGCAGCTCCCAGACGGCGATCTCCAGGCGGCGCCGGGCGAGCAGGGTGGTGAGCACCGAGCGCGGCGGCAGGGCCGACCAGTGCCGGGACCGGGACCGGCCCGGCGCGGGGACCCGCACCACGAGCCCGTCCGCGTCGAGCGCGGTCAGCGCGGCGCGGACGTCCGCGGCGTCGAGGCCCACCGCCGCGGCGATCCCCGCCTCCGGCACGGCGTCGCGCCCCACGAGGTGGTCGAGCACGCGGACCGTGGGGGGAGTCGCGACGTCCAGCGACCGGCGCACGTCGTCCGAGATCATGGCTTGCCTCCTTGGCACGGGTGATCGCGCCAAGTCACCCTTGCCTCGGCGGCGGGCGGACCCGCCCGCTCGTTTTTCCGGAGACCTTAGCCCTTCACGGCGGGCAGCTCGGCGACATTCACCCGCTCGCGGTCCGCACCGGACGGCGTCGTGACCCGGCGCCGGCGGGCCGGGTACGGGACCGGGTGGGCGACCATCCAGGCCGCCCCGGCGCAGACCAGCTCCTTGTACCGGGCGGCGAGGCGGCCGCCGGGAGCGGCGTCCTTGGCCTGGTCGTCGGGCGTGACGAGCTGGATGACGGCGTCGCGCCGGCCCAGGCTGATGCACTGGTGCACGTACCCGAGCGGCGTGTGCGGGAGCCTGCCCCCGGTCAGGCGCGCCGCGATCGAGTCGGCGGCCTGCCAGGCCATCGGGATGCCGGAGGCGCACGACATGCGCAGCACGTTGTCGACGGGGCCGTGCGCCAGTGCGGCGTCGCCCGTGGCGTAGACGTCGGGATGGGAGACGGAGCGCATGGTCCCGTCGACCACGATCCGCCCGTCCGCACCGACCCGCAGGCTCGTCGCGGCGGCGATCGGGTGCACGCCGAACCCGGTGGCCCACACGGCGACGTCCGCCGGGATCGTGGTGTCGCGGGTCTCGACGGCGGTGGCGTCCACGCCCGTGACGTCGGCGTGCTCATGGACCGTGACGCCCAGCCGGTCGAGGACGGCACGCAGGTGCCGCTGCCCGGCCGCGGAGAGCCAGTCGCCGAGCCCGCCGCGGACAGCGAGGGCCACGTCGAGGTCGGCGCGGGCCTCGGCGATCTCGGTGACGGCCTCGATGCCGGTCAGGCCGCCGCCGACCACGACCACGCGACCCCCGGGGGCGAGGCCCGCCAGCCGCTCGCGCAGGCGGAGCGCGCCCGGCCGGCTCGCCAGCTCGTGGGCGTGCTCGGCGACGCCCGGCACACCGTGGTCGGCGGCCGAGCTGCCCAGGGCGTAGACGAGCGTGTCGTAGGCGAGCTGCTCCGCGCCGTCCGCCCCGGTCAGGGAGACGGTCCGGCGGTCGACGTCGACGGCGGACACGCGGGCCACCCGCAGGCGCACGCCCGTGCCGGCGAGGAGGTCGCGCAGCGGCCGGGGACGCAGGTCCTGGCCCGTGGCCACCTGGTGCAGGCGCACCCGCTCGACGAAGTCCGGCTCGGCGTTGACCAGGGTGAGCTCGACGTCGTCGCGGTGCAGCCGGCGGGCCAGCCGGCCGGCGGCGGAGGCTCCGGCGTACCCGGCCCCGAGGATGACGATGCGGTGCTTCATGGGATCCCTCAGCTCGTGTCGGTGGGACGTTGTGCCTCCTGAACCGGACGGCCCGGCGATCCCTGACACCTCACCCCTGTGACGCCGCTCACAGGGGTCGGCCCGGCCTCCCCGGCCCGGCCTCACCAGCTCCGGATCAGCGGCTCCCCGTGCTCCGTGGCCGCCCACTGGCGGCCGGCCCGGCCGAGCTTGTCGGGGTTGACCTGGCTGAGCACGGCGGTGATCCCGTCGGCGGTCGCCTCCAGCGTCATCACGCCCACCAGCCGGTCGCCCACCACGACGACCAGCGCCGGGAGGCCGTTGGCCGTCCACGCGTAGACGTCGGGGCTGCCGCCCAGCATCGCGCGCTTGGCCTCGGCCGGGCGGAACAGGCCGCGCAGGAACTTGGCCACGGCCGTGGCCCCGAGCACCGCCGTCGCGCGCGCCGCGACCTTGCCGCCACCGTCGCCCACCCCGACGACGTCGGCCGTCAGCAGCTTGACCAGGGGTTCGAGCTGCCCGCTCGTCGCGGCCGCCAGGAACTCCTCCACGACCGGCCGCGCGACGGCAAGGTCGACCGCCGCGCGGGTCCGCTCCCCCGCCAGGTGCTGCCTGGCCCGGTGGAGCACCTGCTGGCTGCCGACCTCGGTGAGGTCGAGCATCTCGGCGATCTCCGCGTGCGAGAACGCGAACGCCTCGCGCAGCACGTAGACGGCCCGCTCGGTGGGCGTGAGGCGCTCCATCAGCACGAGCATCGCCGTGGACACCGAGTCGCGCTGCTCCGCCGTGTCCGCCGGGCCGAGCATCGGGTCGCCACCGAGGAGCGGCTCCGGCAGCCACTCGCCCACGTAGACCTCCCGCCGGGCCCGCGCCGACTTCAGCTGGGTCAGGCACAGGTTCGTCAGCACCCGGGTGAGCCAGGCCTCCGGCACGCGGATCTGCGAGCGGTCGGCCGCCTCCCAGCGTAGGAAGGTCTCCTGGGCGGCGTCCTCGGCCTCCGCGGCGGACCCGAGCAGGCGGTAGGCGATGGCCTCCAGCCGGCCCCGGAGGTTCTCGAAGAGCTCCAGCTCGTCCTGGCCCGGCGACTCGGTCGTCATGCCGCGACCCTACTGCCCGAACTCACCCGCTGGAACGGGCCGGTTCGCGCGCCGCCGGACGACACCGGCCCTACGCTGTTCCCACCATCGAACCGTGCCCGGCAGGCCCGGCACGGTCGCCGGGAGGAGACCCAGCATGTCCTTCGTCACCCGTGGATTCTCCGGCCGCCGCCGTGAGGCCGACACGCGCCTCCCGCCGGGCCAGACCCTGGTCCAGGACTGGCCCGTGCTCAGCGCCGGACCCACCCCGCACGTCGACACCGCGGACTGGGAGCTGACCGTCCAGGACGAGACCGGCACCGACCACCGCTGGAGCTGGGACGAGCTCCTCGCGCTCGGGGTCGAGGACGTGACCGTGGACATCCACTGCGTCACCCACTGGTCCCGGCTCGACATGGGCTGGCGCGGGGTGAGCCTCGACAAGATCTTCGAGAACGTGGAGTCCGAGCACGAGTACGTCATGGCGCACTCCTACGGCGGCTACACCACGAACGTGCCCCTGGAGGACCTGCTCGACGGCAAGGCCTGGATCGCCACGGAGGCCGACGGCGGGCCGCTCGACCCGGAGCACGGCGGACCGGCCCGGCTGCTCGTGCCCCACCTCTACTTCTGGAAGAGCGCCAAGTGGGTGCGGGGCCTGACGATGATGCCGGACAACGACCCGGGCTTCTGGGAGCAGTACGGCTACCACCTCTACGGCGACCCGTGGAAGGAGGAGCGCTACTGGTGAGCGCACCGTCCGTGACCCTGGGCCGGTCCCGGCCCCGCCCCGCGTGGCACGTCGCGACCGTCGTCGAGACGCGCCACGAGACGCCCACGGCCGCCCGGCTCGTGCTGGACGTGCCCACCTGGCCGGGCAGCGAGGCCGGCGCGCACCTCGACGTGCGCCTGACCGCCCCGGACGGCTACCAGGCGAGCCGGTCCTACTCGATCGCCGCGTCGACGCCCGCCG
Source organism: Promicromonospora sp. NPDC110617 (assembly GCF_055598465.1). NCBI lineage: Bacteria > Bacillati > Actinomycetota > Actinomycetes > Micrococcales > Promicromonosporaceae > Promicromonospora > Promicromonospora sp. NPDC110617. The sequence continues at coordinate 1,247,137 of NZ_JBVKBM010000001.1, read as the reverse complement.
GGCAGGTGGTCCTCGCGGTCGACGAGCTGCCCGACGGCGAGGTCTCGCCCTTCCTGGTGCGCGAGCTGCAGCCCGGCGACCAGCTCGAGCTGCACGGCCCGCTGGGCGCCTTCTTCGTCTGGCGGCCCGGCACGGGCGACCGCCCGGTCCAGCTCGTGGCGGGCGGCTCCGGCGTCGTGCCGCTGTACGCGATGGCCGCGGCGCACGGCGCGGCCGCCGACGCCGCGCCGTTCCGCCTGCTGTACTCCGTGCGCACCCCGGACGACGTCTGGTTCGCGGACGAGCTCGCGGGGCTCGCCGGCCCGGCCTTCGAGCTGGACCTCGTCTACACGCGCGCGGCGCCCGCGGGCTGGCCCGACGCCGTCGGGCGGCTCACGCGGGAGGCCCTCGCCGCCCGGACGGTCCCGGCCGCGGACCGCCCGCACGTCTACGTCTGCGGCTCGACGGGTTTCGTCGAGACGGTGGCCCGCTGGCTGCAGGAGCTGGGCCACTCCGCGACGGACATCCACACCGAGCGCTTCGGAGGTCTCTGATGACACACCACCTCGACGGCAACGTGCTCGCGGGCGCGCTCTCCGAGGTCTTCACGACCGACGTGACGGCCGCGCGCGGCCGCTGCGGCGGTTGCGGGCACATGGCCGTGCTCGCCGAGGCCATGGTCTACACCGACGCCCCCGGGCTGGTGGCCCGGTGCGCCGGGTGCGACCAGGTGCTCGCGACGGTCGTGGACACCGGCGACCGCGTGATCCTGAGCCTCGCCGGCCTGAGCGCCGTCGAGCTCCGGCGCTGAGCCTTCCCCGGTCGAAATCAGACGCGCGGACCTTGACCTGTGCCACGCGGCGGCGGAGTGTGGAATGGACGGCAGCGCCGTCCGGACGCTGCCCCGAGCACAGGGAGAGTCCGTCATGTTCGTACGCACCACCGAGGTCCAGGGAGATCCCGCCGGGATCGACGACGGGCTGCGGATCGTCCGTGAGGAGGTCTTCCCGACCGTGACCGCGATGGACGGTTGCGTCGGGATGTCGATGCTGGTCAACCACGAGTCCGGGCGGTGCATCGCCACGACGGCGTGGCAGTCGCACGACGCGATGGTGATGAGCGCCGACGACGTCCGCCCGCTGCGCGAGCGCGCCGTGCAGGCGCTGGGGAGCACCGGCGGGGGCGACGTCCACGAGTGGGAGGCCGCCGTCGTCCACCGCGACCACGCCACGCCCGACGGCGCCTGCGCCCGCCTCACCTGGCTGAGCGGCGGCCAGGACATGGTCGACCGCTGTATCGACCTCTACCGCATGGTCATCCTGCCGCAGCTCCAGGAGATGGACGGCTTCTGCAGCGGCAGCCTCATGGTCGACCGCGCGGCAGGGCGCGCCGTCGGCACGACCGCCTTCGACAGCATGGGGGCCGTCGTGGCCGCCCGTGAGGCCACGGCCCGCATCCGCGAGCGCGTGGTCAGCGAGCTGGGCGCCACGGTCGACAACCTCGAGGAGATGGAGATCGCGTTCGCGCACCTCCACGTCCCCGAGATGGCCTGAGGTCAGGGTTCGGGCCGGTCAGGGCGTCAGGTCGGTCAGCCCCCGGCCGCTGCGCAGGTCGAGCGGCACCGAGACCTGGTCGTGCGCGATCAGCCAGGTGCCGCCCACCCTGCGGAGGCCGAACGTGGCCCGCACCCACATGCCGTCCGTCACGGACCCGTCCTGGAGCGTGCCGCTGAGCCGCCCGAAGGCGTGCCCGAACGCGACGGTCCCGTCCACGGCGAGCGCCAGGTCGCGGAGCTCGTAGCCCACCTCGGCGAACACCGCGAAGACGCGCGCCCAGTTCGCCAGCTTGGCGTCGACGCCGACGTGCTGCAGCGGCGGCTCGACGTCGAACGATACGACGTCGTCCGTGTAGAGCCGGCGCAGCGCGTCGAGGTCCTTGGCGCGCAGCCCGTCGACGATCCCGTCGAGCACCTGCCTGATCCGGGCCTCGTCCGTGACCCGTGCCTCGTCGTCCTGTCGTGTGGTCATCGTCGTCCGTGTGGTCATCACAGTCCGTCCCTTCCGTCCGGTGCTTCTCACAGGGGTGACGGACGGGAGGTGCGGAACGTGACCGTCACCGCCCGGCACTCTCGCCGTGGTCCTCCTTGGCGACCAGGGTCAGCACGTCGTACGTGGCCACCTGCTCGTCGCGCTGGTTGGTGAGCACGGCGTCCCAGCGCACCTCGCCGTAGTCCTCGTCCTCGCGCGGCGTGATCTGGGCGGCCGTCAGGCGCACCCGGATCGTGTCCCCGGGCGACACCGGCGTGAGGAAGCGCAGGTTCTCCAGGCCGTAGTTCGCGAGCACCGGCCCCGGCGCGGGGTCGACGAACAGCCCGGCCGCGAACGACACGAGCAGGTACCCGTGCGCCACGCGCCCGGGGAAGAACGGGTTGGCCGCCGCGGCCTCCTCGTCCGTGTGGGCGTAGAAGGTGTCGCCGGTGAAGTCGGCGAAGTGCGTGATGTCGTCGAGGGTCACCTCGCGCGGCGCGGACTCGACGGCGTCGCCGATCCGCAGGTCGGCCAGCGACCGGCGGAAGGGGTGGCCCGCGTCGGTGCGCGACGGCGCCCCCGCCCGCCACCGCCCGGTCAGGGCGGTCAGCGCCGCGGGGGTGCCCTGCACCGCCGTCCGCTGCATGTAGTGCTCCACGGCGCGGACGCCGCCGAGCTCCTCGCCGCCGCCCGCGCGGCCCGGGCCGCCGTGGACCAGGTGCGGCACCGGGGAGCCGTGGCCCGTCGACGACCGCGCGTCGTCCCGGTCGAGCACGAGCACGCGCCCGTGCATCGGCGCGATCCCGGTGACGAGGTGCCGCACCACGGCGGGGTCGGCGGACGCGACGGTGGCCACCAGCGACCCGCCGCCGAGGTTGGCCAGCCGGACGGCGTCGTCCAGGTCGCGGTAGCCGATCACCGAGGCGACCGGCCCGAAGGCCTCGACGTCGTGCACCGCGGGCGCCGCGGGGTCGGCGAACCGCAGCAGGAGGGGCGCGACGAACGCGCCGTCAGGCGCGGGTCCGCGGCTGCCGTCGGCGTGCACCACCTCGGGCTCCGCGAGGTCGCCGACCACGATCTGGCCGCCGCCGGCGACGAGCGCGCGGATGCTGCGCAGCACCTCCTCCTTCTGTCCCGCGCTCGCCAGGGCGCCCATCGTGACGCCGTCGGCCCGCGGGTCGCCGACCACGACGCGCTGCGCGATCCGGTCGCGGACGGCCTCGATCACGGCGTCCTCGCGGTCGGCCGGGACGATCACCCGCCGGATCGCCGTGCACTTCTGCCCGGCCTTGACGGTCATCTCGGTAACCACCGAGGCGACGAACGCCGTGAACTCCGGGCTCCCCGGCTCCACGTCCGAGCCGAGCACCGCCGCGTTGAGCGAGTCCGTCTCCGCGGTCAGCAGCACGCCCCGGCGGATCACGGCGTCGTCGACCGCGAGCACCCGCGCCGTGGACGCGGAGCCGGTGAAGCTCACGGCGTCGCGCACGTCGAGCACGTCGAGGAACCCGCGGGCCGGCCCGCTGACGAGCTGCAGCGCGCCGTCGGGCAGGAGGCCGGAGTCGACGATCGCCCGCACCGCGGCCTCGGCGAGGTAGGCGGTGGCCGAGGCCGGCTTGACGATCGTCGGCACGCCCGCGAGGAAGGCGGGCGCGAACTTCTCCAGCATGCCCCACACCGGGAAGTTGAAGGCGTTGACCTGGAAGGCGACGCCCTGCCGCCGCACGCGGACGTGCTGGCCGCCGAACGACCCGTCGCGGGACAGGTTCTCCGGCGGCCCGTCGACCAGGAGCTGCGCGTTGGGCAGCTCCCGGCGGCCCTTCGACCCGTAGGTGAACAGCACGCCGATGCCGCCGTCGATGTCGACCAGGGCGTCGCGCCGGGTGCCGCCGGTGCGCAGGCTCACCTCGTAGAGGTCCTCCTTGACGCCGGTGAGGTGCTGGGCGAGCCGCTTGAGCAGCAGGGCGCGCTGGTGGAACGTGAGCGCGCCGAGCGCGTCCTGGCCCACGGTCCGGCCGTACTCGGCGACGGCCCGCAGGTCGACCGGGCTGCCCGAGACCGCCGCGACCGGCTCGCCGGTCGAGGCGTCCCGCACGACCTGGGCCTCGGCGTCCGACGGCGGGCGCTGCCACGCCCCCAGGACGTAGCTGTCGAGGGTGCGTACCGGGGTCTCCGTCGCGGTCATGGCGTCTTCCTCTCGTCCGTTCCGACGTCTCTGCAGGTCACTCGTCCCACGTGAAGAACCCCTCGCCGCTCTTGCGGCCCAGCCGGCCCGCCTCGACCATCGCCCGCAGCAGGCGCGGGACGGCGAACCGCTCCCCCAGCTCACGCTCCAGGTGCTCGGCGATGCCGAGCCGCACGTCGAGGCCCACCAGGTCGGTCAGGCGCAGCGGCCCGACGGGGAACCGGTAGCCGCGCACCATCGCGGTGTCGATGTCGGCGGGCGAGGCGACGCCCTCCTCGACCATGCGGATCGCCTCGAGCGCGATCACCACGCCCAGGCGGGAGCTCGCGAAGCCCGGGGTGTCGGACACGACGATCGAGGCCTTGCCGAGCGCGGTGACCCAGGCGCCGGCCTCCTCGACGAGCGCCGGCACCGTCGCCCGGCCGCGCACGATCTCCACGAGCGCCGACGAGGGAACCGGGTTGAAGAAGTGCAGCCCCACGAAGCGCTCGGGGCGCTCCAGGTGCCCCGCCAGGGTGTCGATCGAGAGCGACGACGTGTTGCTGGCCAGCCAGGCGACCGGCGACAGCACCCGTTCGACGCGCGCCAGGACCCCGACCTTGGCCCCGAGGTCCTCGGGCACCGCCTCGACGACCAGACCCGCCGGGCCGACGTCCGCGACATCGGTGGTCACGCGCGCCCGCTCCGTCAGCTCGGCGACGGTGCGCGGGGTGGTGCCCCGCTCCACGCTGGCGGTCACCGCGCGCTCCAGCCCCGCCCGCGCCCGGGCCGCCGACTCCCCGTCGCGCTCGACGACCACGACGTGGGTCCCCGCCAGCAGGAAGGCATGGGCGATCCCGACGCCCATCCGGCCGCCGCCCACCACGCCGATGCTCCGGGGCAGCGTCATCGCTTCCTCCGTTCCAGGAACGCGGTCATCCGCTCGCGCTTGGCGGGCGACTCGAACAGCACGGACTGCGCGAGGTCGTCGACGTCCGGGTGCGCCGCGCGTGGTGCTCGGAAGACCTGCTTGGTGTAGCGGACCGCCGTCGGGTCCTGCTCGGCGATCCGGTCCGCGAGCGCGTCGGCCGCGGCGACCAGGTCGGACGACGCGTGGACCGCGCTCACCAGCCCCGCCGCCAGCGCCTCGGAGGCGTCGAGCACGCGGCCGGCGAGCAGGATCTCCAGCGCGAGCGTCTCGCCGACGAGCTCCTTGAGCCGCCAGGACGCACCCGCCGCGGCGATGATGCCGAGCCCCACCTCGGGGTTGCCGAACCGGGCGTTCTCGCCGGCGAGCCGGAAGTCGGCCGCGTAGGCGAGCTCCGCACCGCCCCCGAGGGCCCAGCCGTCGACGGCGGCGATCACCGGCATCGGCAGGCGGGTGATCCGCTCGAACAGCCGCGAGTTGATCCCGGCGAGCGCGTCGTCGCGGCCGCGCTCGCGCAGCTCGGCGATGTCGGCGCCGGAGGCGAAGACCCGCTCGGAGCCGGACAGGACGAGGAGGCGCGGCCGGGCCTCCAGCTCGGCGCAGACCTCGTGCAGCTCGCCGACCATCGCCCGGTCGATCGCGTTGCGCACCTCGGGCCGGTCGAGCCGGACGTGGAGGCGGTCCGCGCGGTCGTCGACGCGCCGCAACGCTGCTGCCATGGCCTCATCACCTGGGGGTCGCACCGGCGTAGCGTCGTCGCGCTACTTACTGACCGTTCGTTCTGTGCAGCATGGCATGCGGGACGGCCGGGTTCAAGAGCGCGGCTCGGTCAGGGGCGGCGGCCGGGCTGGGCGCGCAGCCCCTCGAACGCCATGGCGACGACGGCGTCGGCGAGCTGGTCGGCCGTGAGCCCGCCGCCGGGGCGGTACCACTCGACCAGCGAGTTGACCATGCCGAAGAGCAGGCGCGTGGCGGTGCGGGCGTCGACGTCCGACCGGAGGGCGCCGTCCGCGACCGCCTCCTCGACCAGGCGGGCCACGGCGTGGTCGAACTCGCGGCGCCGCGCGAGCGCCTCGCGCTCGACGTCGGTGTTGCCGCGCAGGCGCAGCAGGAGCGTGACGAAGGGCAGCTCCTCCACGAGCACCCGCACGGCGCCGCGGAGCACGCGTTCGAGCCGGTCGAGCGCGGTCGGCGCGGCGGCGTCGGGCTGCCCGGCCGGCTCCTGGTCCGGCCCCTCGCCCGGCTCCTGGAGCAGCGCCTCGAGGTTGCCGAGCGCCCGCTCCAGCGCCAGCCGCAGCAGCTCCTGCTTGCCGCTGACGTGGTAGTAGATCGCGGACTTGCTGGTCCCGAGGCGCTCGGCCAGCTCGCCCATCGACGTCGCGTCGTACCCGCGCTCGTTGAACGCCTGGACGGCGACGGCCAGCACCGCGTCCAGGTCGTAGGCCACGCGCCCCGCGCGCCCGTTCCCGCCCCGTCGAGCGGGTGCGGGGGCGGCGTCGGACTGATCCATGCGAGCCAACCTAACCGACGCCGAGGGCGTTGCCGCCGCCCCCACCCCGGTGCTAGCCTGACTGAACGATCGGTAAGTAGGGCTCCAGCACAGGAGACGGCATGCCTGCACACGACCCGGCCACGACCGCTTCCCCCGAGGCCGACCCCCGGGAGGACGCGCGGCTCGCGGCGTTCGACGCCCTCATCGCCGCCGACCAGCGGATCGAGCCCACGGACTGGATGCCGCCGGCGTACCGGAAGGCGCTGGTGCGGCAGATGTCGCAGCACGCGCACTCCGAGATCATCGGCATGCAGCCGGAAGGCAACTGGATCACGCGCGCGCCGAGCCTCAAGCGCAAGGCGATCCTCATGGCCAAGGTGCAGGACGAGGCCGGCCACGGGCTCTACCTCTACTCGGCCGCCGAGACGCTGGGCACCACCCGGGACGAGATGCTGGACGCGCTGCACTCCGGCAAGGCCAAGTACTCCTCGATCTTCAACTACCTCGCGCCGTCGTGGGCCGACATGGGCTCGATCGGCTGGCTCGTGGACGGCGCCGCCATCGCGAACCAGGTGCCGCTGTGCCGCGCCTCCTACGGCCCGTACGGGCGCGCGATGGTGCGCATCTGCAAGGAGGAGTCGTTCCACCAGCGGCAGGGCTTCGAGATCCTGCTGGCGCTGATGAACGGCACCGACGAGCAGCGGGCGATGGCGCAGGAGTCGGTGAACCGCTGGTACGCGCCGGCCCTGATGATGTTCGGCCCGCCCGACGCCGACTCGCCCAACTCGCGGCAGAGCATGGCCTGGAAGGTCAAGCGCTTCTCGAACGACGAGCTGCGCCAGCGGTTCGTGGACATGATCGTGCCCCAGGCCGAGATCCTCGGCATCACGCTGCCCGACCCCGACCTGCGCTGGAACGAGGACCGCGGCCACCACGACTTCGGCGAGCTCGACTGGGCCGAGTTCCACGCCGTCCTGCACGGGAACGGGCAGGCGAACGCGCTGCGCCTGGCCAAGCGCCGCGCCGCGCACGCCGAGGGCGCGTGGGTGCGCGAGGCCGCTCGGGCGTACGCCGAGCGCACCGCGACGAGCGAACGGATGGCGTCATGACCGAGGAACCCCGCCGGGAGACCTGGCCCCTGTGGGAGGTGTTCGTGCGCTCGGCGCGCGGCCTCTCGCACGTGCACGCCGGCTCGCTGCACGCGCCGGACGCCGAGCTGGCGGTGCGCAACGCCCGCGACCTCTACACCCGCCGCAGCGAGGGGGTCTCGATCTGGGTGGTGCCCGCCGCCGCGATCACGGCGTCGGACCCCGACGCGAAGGACGCGTGGTTCGAGTCCCCGCGCGGCAAGGACTTCCGGCACGCGACGTACTACACGGCGTCGCAGGCCGTGCCGCACCTCTGACCCGTACCGCCGGCCACCGGCCGGACGGCCCGACGCTCGATGGAGAGCCCATGCAGAACCAGCACCAGTCCTCGTCCGCGGTGCTCACGCCCGAGGCGATCGCCGCCCGGGTCGCCCCGCAGGACAGTCCCGTCCGGGCCGCCGACGACGTCGCGCGGTACGCGCTCGGCCTGGGCGACGACGCCCTGGTCCTCGCGCAGCGGCTGGGCTCGTGGATCGCGGCGGCGCCCGAGCTGGAGGAGGACGTCGCGCTCGGCAACATCGCGCTCGACACCCTGGGGCACGCGCGCGGCCTGCTGACCTACGCGGGTTCCGCCTGGGACCAGACCGAGGACGACCTCGCGTACTTCCGGGACGAGGCGGACTTCCGGTGCCGGCAGATCTTCGAGCGGCCCAACGGTGACTTCGCCTGCACGATCGCCCGGCAGCTCGTCGTCTCGGCCTACTTCACCGTGCTCTACCGCGGTCTGGCCGGCAGCGCAGACCCCACGCTGGCGGCCATCGCCGCCAAGGCGGTCAAGGAGGTCGACTACCACCTGGACCACGCCACGCTCTGGACCGTGCGCCTGGCGCTCGGCACCGACGAGTCGCGGCGGCGGATGACCGCCGGGCTGGAGGCGACCTGGCCGTTCGTGGACGAGCTGTTCGCCGACGACCCCGCCGCCGACGCCGTCCCGGACGCCGCGGTGCCGCCCGCCGGCCTGCGCGAGCCGTTCGACGCGCTGCTGCTGCCGGTGCTCGACCGGGCGGAGCTGCCGGTCCCGACGGTCGCGGCCGTCCGCGGCGGCGGCCGGACCGGGGTGCACTCCGAGGCGCTGGGCCCGCTGCTCGCGGAGATGCAGGTGCTGGCCCGGCGGCACCCGGGGGCGGTGTGGTGATGAGCGCCGTCGACAGTGCGGTCGAGCGCGAGCGGGTCGCCCGCCCCCGCCCGGGGACGGAGCCGGAGCGCGCCGTGTGGGACGCGGCGGCGGCCGTCACCGACCCCGAGGTTCCGGTCCTGACCATCGAGGACCTGGGCGTGCTGCGCGGCGTGCGGATCGTGGACGGGTCGCCCGTCGTGGACATCACGCCCACCTACTCGGGCTGCCCCGCCGTGGACGCGATCCGTGCCGACATCGTCGCCGTGCTCGGCGAGCACGGCTTCCCCGGGGCGCGCGTGGACGTGGTGCTCTCCCCCGCGTGGACGACCGACTGGATGAGCGACGCCGGCCGCCGCAAGCTCCTGGAGCACGGGATCGCCCCGCCCGGCCGCCGGGCCGGCGGCGTCGTCGCGCTGGGCCTGGGCGTGCGGTGCCCCCGGTGCGGCTCGCTGCACACGCGCGAGCTCGCGCGGTTCGGTTCGACGTCGTGCAAGGCGCTGTACGTCTGCCAGCGCTGCCGGGAGCCCTTCGACCACTTCAAGGAGCACTGATGCCGGTCGTCGACGGCGGTGTCCCGGCCGCGCCCGGCACGCGCCGTCGTGCCCGCTTCCACCCGCTCACGGTCGCGGCCGTCCGCACCCTGACGGCGGACGCCGTCGAGGTGACGTTCGACGTGCCGGACGACCTCGCCGACGCCTACTCCTACGCGCCCGGCCAGTACGTCGCGCTGCGCGCGCGGGTCGACGGCGAGGAGGTGCGCCGCACCTACTCGATCTGCCAGGCGCCCGTGCCCGGCCTGCTGAAGGTGGGCATCAAGCGCGACATGGGCGGGCTGTTCTCGCCCTGGGCCATCGACCACCTCGCCCCGGGGATGACGCTCGACGTGATGAGCCCCGAGGGCCTGTTCGTCTCGCACCGCCCGCCCGGCCAGGGCGGGCGGGTGGTCGGGGTCGCGGCGGGCAGCGGCATCACGCCGATGATGTCGCTCGTGGAGCACACGCTCGCCGCGGCGGCCGACAGCACGTTCGACCTGGTCTACTCCAACCGGACCACGACGGACACGATGTTCGTGGACGAGCTCGCGGACCTCAAGGACCGCTACCCCGCCCGCCTGGCCCTGCACCACGTGCTGACCCGCGAGCGCCGGGGCGCCGAGCTGCTGTCGGGCCGGCTCGACGCCGACCGGCTGCGTCGTATCGTGACCGCCCTGATCGGGCCGGACGACGTGGACGAGTGGTTCCTGTGCGGGCCGTTCGAGATGGTGCAGACCTGCCAGGCCGTGCTGGAGGAGCTGGGCGTGCCGCCGGAGCGGGTGCGGCACGAGCTGTTCACCACCGGCCGGCCCGAGCGTCCGACGGCGCCGCGCGGGGCCCCGCCGGCATCCGGCGCCTCGGACGGCGAGTCGCACGCGATCTCGTTCCGGCTCGACGCCGCGACGTCGACCGTGACCAGCCCGGCCGGGGCGCGCGAGAGCGTGCTGAACGCCGCCCTCCGGGTGCGCGGCGACGTGCCGTTCGCCTGCGCGGGTGGCGTGTGCGGCACGTGCCGGGCAAAACTGGTCTCGGGCACGGTGGAGATGGCGGAGAACTACGCGCTGGAGCCCGAGGAGCTGGCGCGCGGCTACGTCCTGACCTGCCAGGCGATCCCCACCAGCGAGGAGATCTTCGTGGACTACGACTCATGATCACGCTCACGATCGACGACGACATCGCCGAGGTGGTGCTCGACGCGCCCGGCCGCCTGAACGCCCTGGACGAGACCGGCCTGGCCGAGCTGGACGACGCCTACCGGCAGGCGGAGGCCGCGGGCGTGCGCGCGCTGCTGCTGCGGGGCGAGGGCCGGGCGTTCTGCGCCGGCCGGGACATCTCGGGGGTCGACCCGGCCACCGACGACGCGGTGGGGTACCTCCGCAACCGGGTGACCCCGCTACTGTGGCGCATGGCCGCGTTCCCGGCGCCGACGTTCGCCGCGGCCCATGGCGCCTGCCTGGGCGTGGGCCTCGGCCTGCTCATCGCCACCGACGTCGTCTACGTCGCCGACGACGCGAAGGTCGGCTCGCCGTTCGCGAACCTCGGGGCGACGCTCGACTCGGGTGGGCACGCGCTCTTCGTCGAGCGCCTGGGCGCGCACCGCACGCTCGACCTGGTCTACACGGGTGAGCTCATGAGCGGGGCCGAGGCGGTCGCCGCCGGGCTGTTCTCGCGGGCGGTACCGGGGCCGGAGCTGCTCTCCTTCACCCGGTCCCGGGTCGAACGTGTGGCGCAGGGGGCGACCAGCGCGTTCCTCGCCTCCAAGCGCCTGGTCGCCGAGCTGCGCGACGAACGGGTCGCGTTCTGGGCCTCCGTGGCCCACGAGAGCGAGGCGCAGGGCAACCTCAGCCTCACCGACGACTACCGGGAGGGCTTCGCCGCCTTCCAGGAGAAGCGCAGGCCGAAGTTCACGGGTACCTGATCAGGACGAGGTCACAGGCGGACTATTGCCGGGAGCGGGTTCTCGATGGCGTCCGCGACGGTGCGCATGAAGCCCGCCGCCGTGCCGCCGTCGCAGACCCGGTGGTCGAAGACGAAGGACATCTGGGTGATCTTGCGCGGCACGATCTGACCGTCGACCACCCAGGGCCGGTCGATGATCCGGCCGAAGCCCAGGATCGCGACCTGTGGGTGGTTGATGATCGCTGCGCTGCCGTCGACCCCGAGGCTGCCGTAGTTGTTCAGCGTGAACGTGCCGGCGGTGAGCTCCTCGGGCGTGGCCTTCCCGACCCGGGCGCGCGCGGTGAGGTCGCGGAGGGCGGCGTCGAGCTCGCGCGTGGTCATCGCGCCGGCACCGAGCACGGCCGGCGCGACGAGCCCGGCCTCGCCCTGGACGGCGATGCCGAGGTTGACCGTGTCGCACACGACGATCTCGTCGCGCTCGGCGTCGAACCGCGCGTTGAGCACCGGGTAGGCGGCCAGGCCGGCGACGACGAACCGGGCGATGTGGGCCAGCAGCCCGGGCCCGGGGTCGTCCGGGGTGCGGGTGGCCTCGCGCAGCTCCCAGAGCGCGGTGGCGTCGACGTCGACCCAGACGGTCGCCTCCGGGATCTCCGCGCGGCTGCGCGAGAGCACCCGGGACGCCGACCGCCGGAAGCCGCTGAGCGGGATGTGGTGCTCGCCGGGGGCCGGCGGTACGACGGCGGGAGCGGCGGCGGGGCTCGGCGCCGAGGTGGCCCGTGCCCGCTCGGCCGCCGCGCGCACGTCCGACCGGGTGACGGTCCCGCCCGCGCCCGTCGGCGGGATGGCGGCCAGGTCCAGGCCGGCCTCGCGGGCCAGCCGCCGGACGATCGGGGAGATCACGCGGACGGGGCTGCTGTCGTGCGCAGGTTCGGGGTGCGGGACGCCGTCGTCGTCCGGGGCCGCGACAGCGGCAGGCACGGCGAGCGCAGCGGGCCGCGTCCCGCGCGGCCTGCGCCGCCGCCCCGTGCCGGGGTGCGCGGACGTGCCGTACCCGACCAGCACGTTGCCGGAGCCGGCCTGCTCCTCGGTGCGATAGGCCTCGGCGGCGGGATCGGGCTGCGGGTCAGGCTCCGGGTCCGGTTCGGCCTCGGGGGCATCGGCCGTGATCGTGATGAGCGGCCGGCCCACCTCGACGCACTCCCCCTCGGCAGCGTGCAGCACGCCCACCCGGCCGGCGTACGGGCACGGCACCTCGACCACGGACTTGGCGGTCTCGACCTCCACCACCGGCTGGTCCATGGCCACGACGTCGCCCGGCGCGACCAGCCACTGCACCACCTCGGCCTCGGTGAGACCCTCGCCGAGGTCGGGCAGCAGGAACGTCTGCTCGGTCGTGGTGCTGGTCATGCGTCCTCCCACTGCAGGTCGTCGACGGCGTCGAGGATCCGGTCGACGGACGGGAGCTGGAGGTGCTCGAGCTTCGGCGGCGGGTACGGGATGTCGAAGCCCGTGACACGCCGGACCGGCGCCGCCAGCGAGTGGAAGCACCGCTCGCTCACCCGGGCCGCGATCTCGGAGGCGACGCTCGCGAACCCGGCCGCCTCGGCGATCACGACAGCGCGGCCGGTCGACTCCACGGCCGCGCAGACCCCGGCGTCGTCGAACGGGACGATCGAGCGCACGTCGACGACCTGGAGGCTGCGGCCGTCGCGCGCGGCCGCCTCGGCGGCCTCCAGCGCGACCGGCACGGACGGGCCGTAGGCGATCAGCGTGGCGTCGGTACCCGGACGGCGGACGACGGCCGTGCCGATGCCCGGCCCACCGCCGGTCTCGAACGAGACCTCGCCCTTGGCCCAGTACAGCTTCTTCGGTTCGAGGAAGACCACGGGGTCGGGCGAGGCGATCGCCTCGCGCAGGAGCCGGTAGGCGTCCGCGGGGTTCGACGGCGCGACGACGTGCAGGCCGGGCGTGTGCGCGTAGTAGGCCTCCGACGAGTCGCTGTGGTGCTCGACACCGCCCACGCCGCCGGCGTACGGGACCCGGATGACCAGGGGCAGCTCGACGCGGCCGCGCGTCCGGTTCCGCATCTTCGCGATGTGGCTGACCACCTGCTCGAACGCGGGGTAGGCGAAGGCGTCGAACTGCATCTCGATCACGGGCCGCATGCCGTTCATCGCGAGGCCGACGGCGAAGCCCGCGATGCCGGCCTCGGCGAGCGGGGTGTCGAAGCAGCGGTCCTCGCCGAACTCGGCGGTGAGCCCGTCGGTCACCCGGAAGACGCCGCCGAGCGGGCCGACGTCCTCGCCCAGCACGAGCACCGTGGGGTCCTCGGCCAGGGCGTCGCGCAGCGCCCGGTTGATCGCCTGGGCCGTGCTGAGCGTCTCGCGCTCCACCGTGGTGCTGGTCATCAGGGGGCCTCCTCACGGCTCGGCTCTTCACGGCTGATCTCGTCCTTCACCAGGGCGAGCTGCTCCACGAGCTGCGGCGTCGGTGTGGAGTAGACGAAGCGGAACAGGTCCTCGGGGTCCGGCACGACGTCCACGGAGATCCCGTCCCGGGTGTGCCGGGCGAGCCGCTCGGCGGCATCGGCGTGGGCCGCGGCGCGCGCGTCGTCGAGCAGCCCGGCCCCGCGCAGATAGGCGTCCAGGCGGCGGATCGGGTCCTTGGCCGCCCAGCCGGCGACCTCGTCGTCGCTGCGGTAGCGGGTCGCGTCGTCGGCGTTGGTGTGGGCCTGCATGCGGTAGGTGCGGCCCTCGACGAGCTGGGGCCCCTCCCCGGCCCGGGCGCGGCCGACCGCCCCGGACAGGACGTGCAGCAGGGCCGCGAGGTCGTTGCCGTCCACCTGCTCACCCGGCACGCCGTAGCCCACGCCCTTGTGGGCCAGCGACGGCGCGACGGTCTGCCGGGACAGCGGCACCGAGATCGCGTACTGGTTGTTCTGCACGAAGAAGACCACCGGCGCCCGGAAGACGGCGGCGAAGTTCAGCGCCTCGTGGAAGTCGCCCTCGCTCGTGGCGCCGTCGCCGCACATGGCCAGCACCACGGTGGACTCCCCGCGCAGCCGCGCCGCGTGCGCCACGCCCACGGCGTGCGGGAGCTGCGTGGCGAGCGGGGTCGCCAGCGGCGCTACGCGGCGCTCGTACGGGTCGTACCCCGAGTGCCAGTCGCCCTTGAGCAGGCCGAGCACCTCGACGGGGTCCACGCCGCGCGCCACGGCCGCGGCGGTGTCGCGGTAGGTCGGGAAGAGCCAGTCCCCGTCGCCGAGCACCTGCGCGGCCGCGACCTGGCAGGCCTCCTGCCCGTACGACGACGGGTAGACCGCGAGGCGCCCCTGCCGCACGAGGACCGAGGCCTGCTCGTTGAACCGGCGGGCCGTGACCATGCCCGCGAGGCCGCGGAGGAGGTCGTCGGCCGCGGGCAGCGCGGCCGGGCCATCGGCCGTCGGCCGGCCGTCCGGGTCGAGGAGCATGACCGGCTCCCGCGAGGGCAGCATGAGATCTTCGTCGATCGCCATGTAGATATACTGGTCAAAGTTCCATTCGGATTCCATCAACGGCGAGGATCCGAGAACCCGTCCAGTCATGACCGGGTCACACGAACCAAATGTCCAGCACAGAAGGGGCTGAGGGCGTGGTGGCGAGACAAGTGGCAGCGGGCCTGGACGAGGTCGACCGGCGCATCATCGACGAGCTGCGCCGGGACGGCCGGATGTCCATGCGGACGCTCGCCGAGACGCTGCACATCTCGCGGGCCAACGCGTACGTGCGTGTGCAGCGGCTGGAGTCCACCGGGGTGATCCGCGGCTACCGCGCGGAGATCGACCCGGTCCTGGCCGGGCTGGGCACGTCGGCCTACGTGACGGTGAACCTGGACCAGGCGCAGTGGCGCTCGGTCCGCGAGGAGCTGCGCACCCTGCGCGGCATCGAGCACATCGGCCTCGTCGGCGGGGAGTTCGACCTCGTCCTGCTCGTCCGCGCCCGCGACAACGCCGACCTGCGGCACCTGATCCTGGACCAGATCCAGGGCATGAACGGCATCGTGAACACCCACACGCTGCTGGTCTTCGAGGAGCCGGTGCCCGCCGGCCCGGCACCGGCGGCGCCGGCGAACTGATGCGGCCGGTCCCGGCGAGAGGGGACACTGTGTCGATGTCAGCCCGCCAGCCCACCAGCCACGACGTCGCGCGCGCCGCGGGGGTCTCGCAGTCGACGGTCAGCTACGCCCTGTCCGGCAAGGGCACCATCGCGCCCCGGACCCGCGAGCACGTGCTGGCGGTCGCGGCGTCGATGGGCTACCGGCCCAACCTCGCGGCACGGTCGATGCGCACCCAGCGCTCGGGCCGGCTCGCCGTGGTCACGGGCGTGACGGTGGACAACCGGCTGCGCATGCTCACCGGCGCCGCGGAGGTCGCGGCCGAGGCGGGCTACGCCGTGGACACCCACAGCGTCGACGGGACGGCCGAGGCCCGCACCGAGCGCGTCGTCGACCTGGCGCGGGGCGGCCAGGTCGAGGGCGTGCTGACGTTCCTGCCCGTGGTGCCGGACGCGCTCACCCTCGACGAGGACGCCGCGCCGGTCGTGGCCGAGACGGCCCTGGACGAGCAGCTCCGCACCACCGGCGAGCTCGCCGACGCGAGCCTGCTGGGCACGGTGATCTCGGCGCTGGCCGCGGCCGGCCACCGCCGGTTCCTGCACGTGGCCGGGCCCGAGCACTTCGCCTCGGCGCGCTCCCGGCGCGACGTCTACCTCGCGGAGGTCGAACGCCTCGGCGTCGAGTCGCTCGGCGTCGTCGGCAGCGCCTGGTCCCCCGAGTCGGGCCGCGCGGCCATGCTCGCCCTGCCCGACGACGCCCCGCCGCTCGCCGTGATCGCGGCCAACGACTACGTGGCGCTCGGCGTGCTGCGCGGGGCGGCGGAGCGCGGCTGGTCCGTCCCGGGCGACCTGGTCGTCACCGGCTGGGACGACGCCGACTTCAGCGCGTTCACGACACCCTCGCTCACCACGATCCCTGTGGACTTCGTCGAGGCAGGCCGGCGCGCGATGCGCCGGCTCGTCGCGGCGGTGCGGCACGAGGAGCCTCCGGCACACACCGCGCCGCTCCAGCGCGTGGTGTGGCGGGAGTCGACGGGGGCGCTCACGCCCGCCGTCGTCCCCTGACGACAGACCGGCCCTTGACATCCCGCGCACCGGACATGACGATGTTGAACCGTTGCATCATACGTATGATGCGATCCGCGACGTCGCACCGTTCCGCTGGTCGGCGTCGTGACGTCGTCGTCCAACCGGAGGAAGCATGCTCAAGATCGGCATCGTCGGGACCGGCGGTATCGCCGGTGCGCACGCCGAGGGATACCGCCGCTTCGCGCAGGAGTGCGAGGTCGTCGCCGTCTGCGACATCGTCCCGGGCAAGGCCGCGGAGCAGCGCGCGCGGCTCCAGGTGCCCGGCGCGCGGGCCTACGAGAGCATCGAGGAGCTGCTGGCCGCCGAACAGGACCTCGACCTGGTGAGCATCACGACGCCGCCGTCGACCCACGCGGAGCTGACGGTCACGGCCCTGCGGGCCGGCGTGGACGTGCTGGTCGAGAAGCCGATGGCGCCCTCGTTGGAGGAGTGCGACGCGATGATCGCGGCCGCCGCCGAGCACGGTCGTGTGCTGTCGGTCGTGGCGCAGAACCGCTTCCGCGACGACATGGCCACGCTCAAGGAGGTGCTGGACTCCGGCCTGGCCGGGCCGGTCTCGCACGTCCAGGTGAACTCGGCGTGGTGGCGCGGCACGGCCTACTACGACCTGTGGTGGCGCGGCACGTGGGAGTCCGAGGGCGGCGGCTGCACCCTGAACCACGCGATCCACCACCTCGACCTGACGCAGTGGATGCTGGGCGCGCCCCGCGCGGTCACCGCCGTGCTGACCAACGCCGCGCACGAGAACGCGGAGGTCGAGGACCTGTCCGTCGCCGTGCTCCAGTACGACCGGGCGCTGGCCGAGGTGACGAGCTCGGTGGTGCACCACGGCGAGGAGCAGGCGATCGTCGTGCAGGGCCGGGAGGCCCGCGTCTCGCAGCCGTGGAAGGTGGTGGCCTCGGCCGCCTCGCCCAACGGCTTCCCCGCGTCGGGGGGCAACCCCGAGCGCGTCGCGGAGATCGAGGCCCTGGCGGCGGCCCGGGAGCCCCTGGCGCACGTGGGCCACAACGGGCAGATCGGGGACACGCTCGCCGCCGTCCGCGAGCGCCGCGAGCCCGCCGTCACCGGCGCCGACGGCCGCCGCGCCGTCGAGCTGGTGACCGCGATCTACCAGGCCGGGATCGAGCGGCGCACGGTGGACCTGCCGCTGCGGCCCGACGACCCGTACTACCGCACGGGCACACTGGTGGCTCGCGCGCCCCACTTCTTCGAGAAGACCGCGTCGGTGGGCGACCTGCCCGGCGCGATCACCGTCGGCAGCAGCCAGGAGGCGATCTGATGAACGCGAGCAGCGGTGCCAACTACGCGCCCGAGCCGGTACCCGACCCCGTGGTGGGCGCGGGCGACTTCCCCTTCGCCGCGGTCCGGCTGGACCACGGCCACATCTACGGCATGGCCGAGGGCCTCCAGGCCGCGGGCGGCACCGTGAAGTGGGTGTACGACCCGGACCCGGCCAAGGTGGAGGCCTTCCGGAAGAAGTTCCCCGACGTGCGCGTCGCGCGCAGCGAGGACGAGGTGTTCGACGACGACGAGGTGCGGCTGGTCGCCGGCGCCGCCGTCACCTCCGAGCGCTGTGCCCTGGGCCTGCGCGCCATCGAGGCGGGCAAGGACTACTTCACGGACAAGGCTCCGCTGACCACGCTCGACCAGCTCGCGGCGGCCCGGGAGGCCACCGCGCGGACCGGCCGCAAGTACGCCGTCTACTACTCGGAGCGCATCCACGTCGAGGCGGCGGTCCTGGCCGACCAGCTCGTCGAGCGGGGCTCGATCGGGCGCGTGCTGCAGGTCATGGGCCTGGGCCCGCACCGCCTCGGCACCGGCCGGCCGGACTGGTTCTTCGAGAAGGAGAAGTACGGCGGCATCCTCTGCGACATCGGCAGCCACAACTTCGAGCAGATGCTGCACTACGCGGGCGCCAAGGACGCGCAGGTGACGCACGCCGCCATCGCCAACTACAACCACCCGGAGCACCCGGAGCTGGACGACTTCGGCGAGGCCAACATCGTGATGGACAACGGCGCGGCGGGCTATTGCCGGGTCGACTGGTTCACCCCCGACGGCCTGAGCACCTGGGGTGACGGACGCACGTTCATCCTCGGCACCGAGGGCTACATCGAGCTGCGCAAGTACGTGAACGTGGGCACCGACGAGGGCCCCGGGCACGTCTTCCTGGCCAACGGCGAGGGCGAGCACCACCTCGTCGCCAAGGGGAACGTGGGCTACCCGTACTTCGGCCGGCTCATCCTCGACTGCCTCGAGCGCACCGAGACCGCGATGACCCAGGAGCACGCGTTCAAGGCCGCCGAGCTGAGCGTCCAGGCCCAGCTCGCGGCCCGGGTGCTGACGGCCGACGCCGAGGGCGCTTCCGCCTGACCGTCGTCGCGCTCTGGCTGGGCCGCCGGCGCTTCTTGCCCGACCTGTCGGCGCTCCCTGCCCGACCCGTCGCCGCTCCCTGCCCGACCCGTCGGCGCTCCCTGCCCGACCCGTCGGTGCTCCCCTTTGAGGCCGGGGTTTCTTCGCTTTGAGCTGGCTCAAAGCGAAGAAACCCCGGCCTCAAGGAGGATCCGGATCGGCCTCGATCCGGGCCGACCTCCGTCCAGGAGCGGCCCGGGCTCTCTCTTCTGATCGGGCGCTGTGGCCGATCTATGCTGCTCCCGACACCGCTCACGGCGGAGAGGAGCGACCGCGTGGCAACAGAGCTGCCCGGGCAGGACCGGCTCCGTGCCGAGTGGGCCACGCACCGGCCCGCGGTGTTCGGCGCGGCGTACCGAATTCTCGGGAGCGTGGCGGACGCCGACGACGTCACCCAGGACGTCTGGCTGCGCGCCGTCGCCGCGAACCTGGACGAGGTGCGCAACCTCCGGGCCTGGCTGATCACCGTCGCTGCCCGGCGGGCGTACGACATCCTGAACAGCGCGCGGCGCCGCAGGGAGTCCTACGTGGGGCCGTGGCTGCCCGAACCCCTGCTGACCGGGCCGGACGCGGCCGAGCCGGTGCTCGTCGACGAGTCCGTCACCGCGGCGATGCTCCTGGTCATGGAGAAGCTCAGCCCGCCGGAGCGGGTCGCCTTCGTGCTGCACGACGTCTTCGACCTCGAGTTCGCGCGGATCGCCGAGATCCTCGACGTGACGGTGCCGGGTGCCCGGCAGCTCGCCTCCCGGGCCCGCCGTCGCGTGGCCGCCGGGAAGGACGTGATGCCCCGCACGTCGCGGGTGTCGCGGGCGGAGCGGGAGCGGGTGCTGGAGGCGTTCCGCGGGGCCTACGAGAGCGGGGACCTGGACGGACTGGTGCGGCTGCTGGACCCCGACGTCGTCTACGTCACCGACGGTGGGGGCACGGTCCACGCGGCCCGCAAGCCGATCCTCGGCGGGCAGCGGGTGGCGGAGGTCATGGTGCGCGTCGGGCGCCAGCTGCGCCCCGACCGCATCGACCTCGTGGAGGTCGGGGGCGAGCTCTCGCTGGTGTTCCACCGCGAGGGCCGGGTGTTCTCCGTGGACACGGTGCAGATCGCGGACGGGCGGATCACCGCGTACCGCCGGGTCGTCAACCCGGACAAGCTCACCCGCGTCCGGGTGTGACGTCTCCGACTGTCACGTCCCGGCGGGCCACGTCGTCTCCCTGGCGGCCCCGGTGCCGCTGCGGCGCGCGCCGGTCCCGGCCGCACGACGATCCCGAGGAGAACCATGACCACCACCCAGCGCGTCGACATGGGGAAGCAGCACCCGAACGCGTACAAGGCCCTGCTCACCCTGTCCGCGGAGGCCGAGCACGACGCCCTGGCGGCGGGCCTCGACCCGCTCCTGGTCGAGCTGCTGCGGATCCGCACCTCCCAGATCAACGGCTGCGCGTTCTGCCTGCGGATGCACACCCGCGACGCCCTGACGAAGGGCGAGAACCCCGACCGGATCGCCGTGCTGCCCGCCTGGCGGGAGACGGGCTACTTCTCCGCCGCCGACCGGGCGGCGCTCGGCCTCGCCGAGTCGATCACCCTGGTCGCCGACGGGCACGTGGCGGACGCCGACTACGCGTCCGCGGCCGCGGTGCTCCCGGACGAGCAGGTGGCGGCGGTCTCCTGGATCGTCACCGTGATGAACGCTCTCAACCGCGTGGCGATCACCAGCCGGTACACCGTCGCCTGAGCCTCGGGGCATCCGGCACGTCTGCAGGTTCCTGCAAGCTGCGTCCGTGCGCTGATGTTGACTACGGCCATGCGAAAGAACGGACAGATCAAGCGTCATCTCACGGCGGCACTCGGTGTCGCACTGGGGGCCACCATGCTCGCTGCCCCGGCGGCGGCAGCGGCAGAGCAGATCGCGCACACCTGCGTGGGCGAGCAGGTCGTCCGCTGTGCCAACGTGGAGATGTCGTCCGCCGGCGTGTTCAACGCCCACGCGAGGGTGACCGACAGCTCCGGCGGCGGTGACTACAGCGTCCAGGTCCGCGAGGTCCGCCTTGAGTACTTGCGCGACGGTCTCTGGTGGACCGTCGCGGAGGCTTACCCCGCCGAAGCCTGGGAGCCTGTCCAGGATGTCCACCGCACCGCGTCATGGTCGTGCGGTTCTTCCTCGCAGCGGCGTATGCGGGCGATCACGACCGTGGAGTGGCAGGACCAGAACGGCGTCGTCGGCAGAGACACGCTCACGTCGGGGAACGTCACGGTCTGCCCCCGTACCTGACCACATCGCCCGGGAAGCCCCGTGGACGCGACGTCCACGGGGCTCCACCTTGCCCACGATGGGCGAGGAACGACTGAGTACATCGGCACAACCCACCGGCCGCCCACCCGACCAGCCCAGAACAAAAACGGCCGGGCCTACGATTCCGTAGGCCCGGCCGTTCGTGATGTCCTGCGACACCACCTGTGTAGCGGGGGCAGGATTTGAACCTGCGACCTCTGGGTTATGAGCCCAGCGAGCTACCGAGCTGCTCCACCCCGCGTCGGTGATCCCTACTTTACGCACCCCGAGCGACGAAGCGCAAACCGGGTCGCCCGGTCGAGACGCAGGTCACAGCCGGTCGAACCGATCCGGCCGTGGAACCATCGTCCCCATGACGACGGAGCTGAGCGATACCACCCTGTCCGCCGACCGGATCGTCCACCTCACCGACCAGCTTGCCGCACTGCCCCACCTGCGCCCGGATCCCGGCACCAACGCTCTCTTCGGCGGCCTGGTCCAAGCGGTGCTCGCGACGCCCGACCGGCAGGCCCGGGACGTCCTGGCGCATCCCGAGGTCCACCGCCGCAAGGACGCCATCCGCGATCTCTCGGCGCGCGGCGAGACGGAGCTCGAGCACACGTGGGCGGAGCACATCGCCGACGCGCCCGACGCCCGGGCCGCGCTGGCCGCGTTCCCCTACCTCGACAACTACCGCCGGCTCATGGCGCTGGAGGCCCGGCTGATCGCCCACGCGGGCGTCGGCACGCCGTCGTCGGTCGCCGTCGTCGGGAGCGGACCGCTCCCCCTGAGCACCCTGGGCTACGCCGCCGCGCTCGACGCCCCCGTCGTCGGCCTGGACCGGGACGCCGCGGCGGTGGCGCTGGCGCGCCGGGTCGCCGCACGCCTCGGCGCGACCGCGGTCCGCTTCGAGCGGGCCGACGCGTCCGACGTGGGCCTCGCCGAGCACGACGTCGTGGTGCTCGCCGCGCTGGTGGGCGAGACGCCGTCGGCCAAGGCGGCCATCCTGCGCAGGATGGCCGACACCATGCGGCCCGGCTCGCTGCTGCTCGCACGCAGCGCGCGGGGCGCCCGCACCCTGCTGTACCCGCCCGTCGACCTGGGGGCCATGCCGGGGTTCGAGGTGCTGGAGGTGGTGCACCCCACCGACGACGTCATCAACTCGGTGGTGGTTGCCCGCCGCCTCGCATAAATGAGTCAGACCCGCAGGTCACCTTGAGTGACCTGCGGGTCTGACCGTGTGCGTCGGTGCGTCAGCCCTGCTGGGCCTCCTCCGCCGCGATCGCGTCCTCCAGCGCCTTCTGCAGCCGGTCCTGCGCCTCGCCGTAGGCGGCCCAGTCACCGTCGCGCTGGGCGGCGTTGGCGTCCTCCATGGCCTGGCGGGCGTCCTGCAGCGCGGCGTCCAGCTCGGACGACGGCGCCTCGGTGCTGTCCGGCGTGGACTCGCCGCTCGGCTCCTGGCTGGGCTCCTGCGTCGGCTCGGTGCCCGTGTCGCCCTCGCCCGTGGGCGGCGCGGTCGGCGCCTCGTCCTCGGCCGCCGCACCGGCGTCGCCGGCCTGCGCACCCGAGTCGCCGCCGAACACCTGGTCCAGCGCCTCGTCGAGCGTGTCGGCGAACCCGATGTCGTCACCGAAGGCGACGAGCACCTTGCGCAGCAGCGGGAACTGCGTGCCACCGGTCGACTGGATGTAGACCGGCTGCACGTACAGCAGACCGCCGCCGACCGGCAGCGTGAGCTGGTTGCCCCGGCGCACCGTGGACGCGCCGATCTGCAGGATGTTCAGCTGCTCGGAGATCGTCGGGTTCGAGTCGAAGTTGTTCTGCACCTGACCCGGTCCGGGGACAGTCGTGTCCCGTGGGAGCTCCAGCAGGCGTAGCTTGCCGTAGTCCTCGGCCTTGGCGCCCGCCTCGTTGCCCGCGTCGGCGTCCACCGCGAGGAACCCGGTGAGCACCTCACGGTCGGTGTTACCGCCCGGGATGAAGGTCGACGTCAGCGAGAACGTGGACTCGTCCTGGCCCGGCATCTGCAGCGTCAGGTAGTACGGCGGCTGCAGCGGGGCGGTGGTCGCCTCCGACGTCGGGTCGGTCGGGTTGTTCCAGAAGTCCTGGCCCGAGAAGAACTCGGCGGAGTCCGTCACGTGGTACTGGCTGAGCAGGGTGCGCTGCACCTTGAACAGGTCCTCCGGGTACCGCAGGTGGCTCATCAGGTCGCCGGAGATCTCGTCCATCGGCTTGACGGCGTTCGGGAAGACGTTGCTCCACGCCTTCAGGATCGGGTCGTCGGCGTCCCACGCGTACAGGTCGACCGAGCCGTCGTAGGCGTCGACCGTGGCCTTCACCGAGTTCCGGATGTAGTTGACCTCCTCCGGCAGCTCGACGGGGGCGCCGGTCTGCTGGGTGAGCGTGTCCGCCACCGCCTCGTCGAGCGGCGTCGAGGTCGAGTACGGAACGGCGTCGCTCGTGGTGTACGCGTCGACGATCCACTTCACGCGGCCGTCCACGACCGCCGGGTAGACCCGGTTGTCGAGCGTCAGCCACGGCGCGACCTTGCTGACGCGCTGCTGCGGGTCCCGGTCGTAGAGGATCTGCGACTCGCTCGTGACGCGGTCGGAGAACAGCAGCTGCTCCTCGCCGAACTTGAGCGCATACAGCAGCTTGCTGCCGAACGTGCCGACGTCGGGCCCGGCGTCACCGGTGAACGTGGTGTTGACCTGGCCGCCGTCGTCCGCGTCGTCGGCCTGGTAGTCGAGCTCCCACGCCTTGGTGCCCTCGGGCGCGCCCACGATCGAGTACGTGGTGGTGCTCGGGCTGAAGTAGATGCGCGGCTCGTACTCGCCCTCGAGGTCGCTGATCGCGCCCTGGGACGGGATGCCGCCCTCGAAGAAGGCCGGGCGCCCGTCCGGGCCCGGCTGGTTGCCGTACGCGGCGACGACGCCGTAGCCGTGCGTGTACACGGTGTGGTCGTTGACCCAGTTGCGCTGGTCCTGGCCCAGGCCGTCGAGGTTCAGCTCGCGCACCGCGATCACGGTGTCGCGGGACTCGCCGTCGATCTCGTACTTGTCGACCGAGAGCGAGTCGTTGAAGTTGTAGTACTGCTTGTTCTGCTGGAGCTGGCGGAACGACGGCGAGACGATCTGCGGGTCCAGCAGGCGGATCGACGCGGCGGTGTCCGCGTCCGAGCGCAGGGCGCCCTCCTCCGCCTCGGTCGTGGCGTCGTACGGTTCCTTCTCGACGTCGTCGATGCCGAAGGCCGACAGGGTCGCGTCGATGTTGCGCTGGATGTACTCGCTCTCCAGCTCCTGCGCGTTCGGGTTCACCTGGAAGCGCTGCACGACCGCGGGGTAGATGCCGCCGATCGCGATGGCGGACACGACCATGAGGCCGACGCCGATCGCGGGCAGGCGCCAGTCGCCACGGAACGCGGTGACGACGAACAGCGCGGCGACGAAGATCGCGACCACCGTGAGGATGCCCTTGGCCGGGATCACGGCGTGCACGTCCGAGTAGGAGGCGCCGTCGAACCGGTCGCCCGCGTTGGTCAGGATCGAGTACCGGTCCAGCCAGTAGTTGGCACCGATCAGCAGCAGCAGCACCGCGCCGATGACGGCCAGGTGGATGCGCGCCGCGGGTGTGGTGCGGGGGCCGCCGGCGGCAGCCGGGCCGATCCGGAGCCCGCCGTACAGGTAGTGCGTGATCACCCCGGCGATGCCGGCGATCACCACCACCGAGATGAGGAACCCGACGCCGAACCGCAGCGCGGGGAGCAGGAAGACGAAGAACCCGAGGTCCATGCCGAACTGCGGGTCCGTCTCGCCGAAGGGCTCGCTGTTGAACGCCAGGAGGACCGTGCGCCACTGCGCCGACGCCGCGACGCCCGCGAAGAAGCCGATCAGCACCGGGGCCGCGATCATCACGACCCGGCGGAGCGGCTCGACCGCCTCGCGGTACTGGTCGAGCGTGGCCTGCTCGGGGGTGCTCGGCGCGTACACGGGGCGGGAGCGGTAGGCCGCGGTGAACGACCAGAACACGGCTCCGGCCATGACCAGGAAGCCGACGGCGAACAGCGCGCCGCGCATCCCCCACTCGGTCCAGATCACCCGGGAGAACCCGAGCTGCCCGAACCACATGACCTCGGTCCAGAACTGCGCTAGGAGGAGCAGGGCCGCGACGACGACGGCGACCGCGACGACCGCCACCCCCAGGGGACTGCGTCGTCGGGCTCGGGGTGCGCCGCCGGATGGGCGACGAGGTGCTGCGGCGAAGGACACTTCTGCGTTACCTCACGTCATGAATGGTTGGGCCGTACGCAGGTGGAACGGCCAGGCTCTGGTCAAGGTTCCCACCACAAGGTTCCCACATCCTCCAGATGTGCAACACGCGGTCAACGCCCGGGATCCCGCCCGCGCGCGTCAGGAGCACGTCGGCAGGTCGGCCCCCTCGCCGCGCCCGATTTGCTCGACGGCGTCGCGCGCCTCCGCCAGCGTCGCCACCTTCACCACACGCAGCCCGTCGGGCACGTTGCCCACCACCTGGTCGCAGTTGTCGGCGGGCGCGAGGAACCACTCGGCGTCGTCCCGGACGGCGCCGTACAGCTTCTGCTCGATGCCGCCGATGGGACCCACGGTGCCCTCCGGGCTCATGGTCCCGGTGCCCGCGATGATCTCGCCGTTGGCCTCGTCCTCGGGGGTGAGCTTGTCGATGATGCCGAGCGCGAACATCGTGCCCGCGCTGGGTCCGCCGATGTCCTCGATCTCGATGGAGACGTCCACGGGGAAGTCGTAGTGCGGGTCGATGAAGACGCCGAGCACGGCCCGCTGACCGTTGTCGGCGGTCGTGATGGTCACGTCCATGGTGCGCTTGCCCCGCTGCACGCCGAGCGTCACGTCGTCGCCCGGGGTCGTCGCGGCCAGCCCGTCGATGAGGTCGGCGTAGGTGCCCACGGGTTCACCCTGGAACTCCGTGATGACGTCCCCCTCCTTGAGCTTGCCCTCGGCCCCGGACCCGGGTTCCGTGCCGGCGACGTCCAGCACGGCGGGCACGTCGTAGCCGAGCTCGGTGAGCGCCGCGGCCGTGGCCGACTCCTGCGACGAGACCATCTCCGCCTGGCTGACCTCCTGCTGCTCCTCCTTGGTGGTCGCCTCCGGGAAGATCGCCTCGACCGGGAGCACCGAGCGTCGCGGGTCCAGCCAGCCCTGGATCACCTGGCCCGCCATCATCGGATAGCCCGGCCCGCCGAGCACGGACACCGTGGTCAGGCGCAGCTGCCCCGTGGACTCGTAGGTGCGGGCGCCCTCGATCTGGATGAGGTTGCGCTCCAGGGTGTCCTCGGTGGGCCCGGGCGAGCGCATCGCGTAGGGCGTGGGCACGACCAGGGCCAGCGCGGCCAGAACGGCCGTGAGCAGCAAGGACACCCCGAGCGTGACCGTGCGGCGCGTGATCGGCGCCGGGCTGTCCACCACCTGGTCGAACGGTGACGGCTCGGGTTGCGGAGCGTGCTGGAGGTCGCGCATGTCGGTCACCGGCCCATCATTCCTCACTTGCCTGGGCGTTCCGTGAATCGCATCCGAGAACAGCACCGTAGGCAAAGTTTTTCCACTTGAACGGTGTGTTATACCCCACCTTGACGCCGATAACCGGTACGGTCGTGCCGTGGCCCACGACGCCCTGACGTCCGTGGAGGTGCGCCGGAGCCGCCGTCGCACCGCCACGGTGAGCGCATACCGCGACGGTGGACGGACCATCGTCGCCATTCCTGCGCGCTTCTCTCGGGCTCAGGAACGAGAGTGGGTGGCGAAGATGGTGGCCCGGCTCGAGGACAAGGAGCGGCGCCGCCGCCCGTCCGACCAGGAGCTCATGGACCGCGCCGGCGAGCTCTCCGCCAAGTACCTCGGCGGCAGGGCCCGGCCCTCCAGCGTCCGGTGGTCGGCCAACCAGGGCAGGCGCTGGGGATCCTGCACGCTGCTGGACGGCTCCATCCGGATCTCCACCCGGCTGCAGGGCATGCCGGGCTGGGTGCTCGACTACGTGCTGCTGCACGAGCTGGCGCACCTCCTGCATGCCGGCCACGGCCCCGAGTTCTGGAAGATCCTCGAGGTCTACCCCCGGACGGACCGCGCGCGCGGCTTCCTGGAGGGCGCGTCGTTCACGCAGGACGACAACGGCCAGGCCACTCCGGACGACGAGGAGGACTGACCTACTTCCCGGGGTCGGCTGCGTCGTCCGGGTCGCCCTCGCCGAAGATCTCCTTGAGCGCCGCATCCACGTCGGCGTGCTCGTTCTCCGCGGCCTCGCGGCGCACCAGGTAGCCCGACGGGTCGTCCAGGTCCTCGGTGCCGGGCAGCAGGTCCGGGTGGTCCCACACGGCGTCCCGCCCGGTGGTCCCCTGGGCACGTGCCACGATCGAGAACAGGGTCGCGGCGTCGCGCGACCGGCGCGGCCGCAGCTCCAGGCCGACCAGGGTGGAGAACGTCTGCTCGGCCGGGCCGCCGGCGGCACGGCGACGCCGGATCATCTCCCGCAACGGGATGGCGTGCGGCAGGTGGGG
This sequence comes from Promicromonospora sp. NPDC110617, assembly GCF_055598465.1. NCBI lineage: Bacteria > Bacillati > Actinomycetota > Actinomycetes > Micrococcales > Promicromonosporaceae > Promicromonospora > Promicromonospora sp. NPDC110617. The sequence goes on along the minus strand of NZ_JBVKBM010000001.1, from coordinate 1,219,450 downwards.
CAGCGCGGCCATGGCACTGACCTCGTCCACCCAGCCCTCGACCAGCGCGAGCGTGGTCTCCAGGTTCAGGAGCACGGCCTTCTGCTCGTCCGTGTTCTGGAGACCGAAGACCCCGCCCGACAACGCGCTGCGCAGGGCGTCGGAGTCGGCGAGGTCGATGTCGCGCACCTGGGCCTCGAGCGCGTCGAGGTCGATGGTGATGCCGCGCGCGTACCGCTCCACGATCGACAGCAGGTGCGAGCGGAGCCACGGGACGTGGGTGAACAGCCGCGCGTGGGCCGCCTCACGCACGGCGAGGAACTGCCGCACCTCCGCGAGCGGGGCGTCCAGGCCGTCGGCGAACTCGGCCACGTTGGTGGGCAGCAGCACGGTGTCGGGGCTGTCGAGCAGCGGCAGACCGACGTCGGTGGCGCCGAACACCTCGCGCGAGAGCGTGCCCGCGGCCTGACCCACCTGCATGCCGAACACGGCCGAGCCGAGGCGGCGCATCATCTGGGCCGGGTCGATCGATCCGCCCAGGCCGTGCAGCACACCGGCGGGCATGCCGGGCACGGCCTCGCCGTCGTCCACGCCGTCGGGGAGCTGGTCGCGCAGCACCGTGGCGAGCGCCTCCGAGACGGAGGACGCCACGGGCGCGGCGAGCTCGTTCCACACCGGGAGCGTGGCCTCGACCCACTCGGACCGGTTCCACGCGCGCCGCGTGCCGCCCGCGGGCGGCAGGTCGGTCACGGCGTCGAGCCAGAGCTCGGCCACCCCGAGCGCGTCGGTGGCGTCCTTGGCCTGCTTGCCGGTCAGGGACGGGTCGCCCTCGCTGACCGCGACCTGCCGCGCGACGTCGTGCGCGACGTCCGCGTTGACCGGCCCGGCGCCCTCGGCCGAGAGCATCTTCTGCACCTGGGCCAGGGCGTACTGCATCATCACCGGGTCGGGTGCGCCGCCGAGCGCGGTCGGGTCGATGCCGCGCTCGCGCATCTCCGCCATGACCTCGTCTGCGCCGTCGCCGAGCATGGAGCGCAGCATCTCCTCCCACGACTGGGGAGTTTCGCCGGGCTGGTGCTGGTCGCTCATAGTGTTCACCGTAACCGGGTCGGCAAGGGTTGCGCCGTCCATTTGGCTCTGGGCGCAGCCGGGAACTTCCGGACCGCTCGATGCTTTGGATATACCTCCGGGCCTGTGGACAACGGCCCCGGCACGCCGCCGTCGGGCATCGTGGTGGGCATGACACGCACCCCCGCCCTGCGGCTCCGGCCCGGCACACCCGTGCTCACCCGCGGCGGCGGGCAGGTGCAGTGCGGCTCCGACCCGCGCTGGTCGTTCGTGCTGTCCGGGCTCACGCCGGCCGAGGAGTCCTGGTTGGAGGAGATCGCGGGGCGCCGGCACGTGACGGTCGAGCAGTCGGCCGCCCGGTGCGGCGTGGGGGTCGAGCGGCGCGACGAGATCATGGCCGCCCTGTCACGGGCGGGGGTGCTCGTCCCGGTCCCGGGGGCGTTCGGCGTGGTGACCGCCCCCGCCGACGGGGCGGCGGACGCGACGGCGCTCGGCATGCTGCGGCTCGACGGCGCCGGGCTCGCCACGCTCGCGGAGCGCGCGGGACGGGTCGTCGGGATCGTCGGGCTCGGGCGGCTGGGCACGGCGGTCGCGCTGCACCTCGCGACGGCGGGGGTGGGCGGCCTCGTGCTGAGCGACCCGCTGCCGGTGCAGACCACCGACGTCGGGCTGGGCGGGTTACGGGTGGCCGACGTGGGCGAGGCGCGCGACCTGGCGGTCCAGGCCCTGCTCGCGGAACGCTCCCCGCGCGCCACGGTCCGGGTGGACGACGACGCCGGGGGTGGCGCGGGGCTGGACCCGGCGGCCCTCGACGTCGTCGTGGTCACCGAGCCGCACGCCGCGCACCCGGCGCGGTACCAGCGGCTGCTGGGCCTCGGGGTGCCGCACCTGCCGGTCGTGGTGCGTGAGGCCGACGTCGTGGTGGGCCCCCTGGTGCGGCCGGGCCGGTCGGCCTGCGTGAGCTGCGTGGACCTCGCCCACGCGGACGCCGACCGGGAGTGGCCGGCGCTGGCGGCCCAGCTCCGCAAGACGCCGGAGCCGACGCACGAGGCGACCCTCGCCGCCGTGGCAGCGGCGACGGCCGCAGGCCAGGTGCTCGCCCAGCTGGACGGGCACCGGCCGGCGGCCGTCGGTGCGTGCCTGGAGATCTCGCTCCCGGCAGGGATCCCCCGCGCCCGGCCGGCGGAGCCGCACCCGCGGTGCGGGTGCGTGGTCCTGCCGGTCCGGGCGGCCTGACCCGCGGGTCATGCGGCGGCGACGTTCTCCGACTTGCGGGGCCGGCCACGGCCGCGCTTGCGAGCCACGACGGCGCCGTCCACGAAGACCTCGCCGCCCCAGACGCCCCACGGCTCGTTGCGGTCGAGGGCGCCCGCGAGGCAGCCCTCGATGAGGGGGCACGTACGGCAGAGGGCCTTGGCCTGCTCCACCTGCGTGCTGTGCTCGGCGAACCACAGCTCCGGGTCGTTGGTACGGCACGGCAGCAGTGTGTCCATGAGCCGGTTGAACTCCGCCGAGTCCGAACCGGTCCCGCTCGTGGCGGGGTGTTGAGGCGGGTCCCAGGGGCCCGAGCCGCCCTGGGGAAGAGTGTCGAGGAGCGCAGTGAGGCGCACGGTTGTCTCCTGTGTCCTGAAGGAACGTCGTCGATGAACGTTGGTGGTGCAGGACCAGGGGCTAGATCCTTGCCGAGCCGGCCGAGGTGGGGCCGGATCTCCGGGCAAAGAATGAAGGCCGCGGGTCCTAGGTGGACTCCGCGGCCTGGAACTCTTCGGTCGTCAGACCGGTGAGTCTCCTGGAGATGCGGAGTCGGGTGCGAGAGCGGACGGCTTGACGCCTCCGCGGTGAGTGCGCGCGCGGAAAGACAGAGCTGCGCCAGTGGCCGGGACGGGCTCGTAGCCGAGCACGTGCTTGCACACCTGCAGATCCGTCTGCGGAATCATGTTCATCTCCAATGCACCCACCTCCTCACTCGAATCCGGGCCAAGCCTCTCGGCCTCGCCCACTGCTGTCAGGGACATGTGAACACTATGCCGGGCCGCCGTGGCGAGCCAACTCTTTTTCCAAACTTTCTTGAGAAGTTTTTCGGACCACCCCGGGAGGGGTCCGAAACCGCTCAAGAAGCCGGTGCGTTCGCCACGATCGCGAGGATCGTGGGGCCGTACCTGTCGATCTTCGCAGGACCGATGCCGTTCACGCGAGCAAGTTCGGCCGTGCCCGAAGGTCGGGTCTCCGCGATGGCCGCGAGGGTCGCGTCGGTGAGCACCGTGTAGGCGGGCTTGTCGGTCTCCTGGGCCACCTCCCGCCGCCACTCGCGCAGTGCGTCGAACAACGCTGTGTCGCGCTCGTCGGTGAGCAGGGCGCGGGCCTGGCCCTTCGGCGCCGTCCGGGCGCGGGGCGCGCGCGGCTCGTCCGGCCAGAGCCCGTCGAGGAACCGGGTGCGCTTGCGCGTGGCCCGCCCGCCCGGGTTGCGTGAGCGGGCGAACGACACCTCCAGGTGCTCCCGGGCGCGCGTGATCCCCACGTACAGCAGCCGGCGCTCCTCGTGCACCGCGTCGTCGGTCTCCGCCAGCGAGATGGGCATGAGGCCCTCGCTCATCCCGGCGAGGAACACCGCGTCCCACTCCAGGCCCTTCGCCGCGTGCAGCGAGGCGAGCGTGACGCCCTCGACCGTCGGCGCGTGCTGCGCGGCGGCCCGCTCGTCGAGCTCGGCCACGAGCGCGGAGACTGTCGCGGGGCTGTCCGGCGTCGCGGCCGCCGCGAGGTCGTCGGCCAGCGAGACGAGCGCCTGCATCGCATCCCAGCGCTCCCGGGCCGCGCCGCGGGCCGACGGCGGCTGGTCGGCCCACCCGGCGGCCGCGAGGATGTCGCGCACCTGGTCCGGCATGGATGCCGCCGGGTCGGCCGAGCGGGCCGCGCCGCGGAGCAGCACGAGCGCGTCCCGTACCTCCTTGCGCTGGAAGAACCGCTGGCCGCCGCGCACGAGGTAGCCCACACCGGCGTCGGCGAAAGCGGCCTCGAACGCCTCGGACTGCGCATTGGTGCGGTACAGCACGGCGATCTCGCTGGGCTTGACGCCCGACCCGACCAGGCGCGCGGCCCGGGCGGCGATGCCCTTCGCCTCGGCCTCGTCGTCGTCGTACGCCGTGAAGGCGACCGCCGGACCCGGCTCGCGCTGCGCGATGAGCTCCAGCGCCTGGTGCGCGCCGCCCGCCCGGCCCGCGCGCTTGAGCACCTCGTTGGCGAGGTTCACCACCTGGGGCGTGGAGCGGTAGTCGCGCACGAGGCGCACCTCCTGCGCCTCCGGGAAGGTGCGCCGGAAGTCGAGGAGGTGGCGCGGGGTGGCGCCGGTGAAGGAGTAGATGGTCTGCGACGGGTCGCCGACGACGCACAGCTCCCGGCGCCCGCCCAGCCACTGGTCCAGCAGGAACTGCTGCAGGGGCGAGACGTCCTGGTACTCGTCGACCACGAAGTGCCGGTACTGCGAGCGCACCTCGTCCGCCACGATCTTGTGGCTGTTGAGCATGTCCGCGAGCATCAGCAGGACGTCCTCGAAGTCGATGAGCTCGCGCTCCGTCTTCACGTCCTCGTACGCGGTGATGAGGCGGGCGACGGCCTGGGCGTCGTAGCCCGAGGGTGCCTCGCGGCCCGTCCGGTACGCCGCCTTCTCGTAGTCGTCCGCGGTGACCAGCGAGACCTTCGCCCACTCCACCTCGCTGCTCAGGTCGCGGACCGCGACGCGGTCGACGCTCAGGCCGACGCGCCGCGCGGCCTCGGCGATGATCGGCGCCTTGAACTCCTGCAGCCGCGGCGGCGCGCCGCCCACCACCCGCGGCCAGAAGTAGCCGAGCTGCCGCAGCGCCGCGGAGTGGAACGTCCGGGCCTGCACCCCCTGGACCCCGAGCCCCCGTAGCCGGGTGCGCATCTCCCCCGCGGCGCGGGCCGTGAACGTCACCGCCAGCACGCTGGTCGGCTTGTACGCGCCGATGCGGACACCGTACGCGATGCGGTGGGTGATGGCGCGGGTCTTGCCCGTACCCGCTCCGGCCAGCACGACCACGGGCCCGTTGAGCGCGAGCGCGACCTCACGCTGCTCGGGATCGAGGGCGGTCAGGATCGCGTCGGGGCTCATCGGTCCAGGATGATTCGAACCGTCGGCGGAGTTGGTCTGGGTGAGCATCGTCTGCGATTCTCGCAGCAACCACTGACAAGGAGAACAGATGTCCGAGACGACCACGCCGCTTCCCGAGGACGGCACCGTCCTCATGTACTCGACCACCTGGTGCGGGTACTGCCGGCGGCTGCGCACGCAGCTCGACTCCGAGGGCATCGGCTACACCGTCATCGACATCGAGGAGCAGCCCGAGGCGGCCGCCTACGTGGAGCAGGTCAACGGCGGCAACCAGACCGTGCCCACCGTGGTCTTCCCGGACGGCTCCGCCGCGACCAACCCGAGCCTCGCCCAGGTGAAGCAGGCCCTGGCCGCCGCCGCCTGAGGCCGGTCAGGCCTCGTCGAGGGTCGCCTCGTCCAGGTCCTCCAGCATCGACGTCGCGTCCTCGACCACCTCGGGCAGCCGGTGCCGCACGCCGTGCAGGAGCCAGCGCGCGAGCGCCAGCTCGCCCACGAGCATCGCGCGCTCGGCGAGGCGCGGGTCGCTCAGCTCGGTACGGCGCAGCTGGTAGGCCTCCATGATCGAGTCCACGGCCTCCATCGGCGCCGCCGCGATGAGCCACGCGAGGTCGTCCGCGGGGTCGGCGACGCGGGCCTCCGCCCAGCCGGAGACCGCCACGACGCGCTGCCGGTCCACGAGGAGCTGGTCGGGCGCGAGGTCGCCGTGCGTGACGACGGGCTTGAACCGCCACAGCGACACGTCCTCCAGGGCGGTCTCCCAGCGGCGCAGCAGGGTGGGCGGGATGCGGCCGGTCCTGGCCGCCTCGTCCACCTCGGTCAGCCGACGCTCGCGGTACTCGGACGCGGTGTAGCTGGGCAGCCCGCACGTCTCGACGACCGATGTCGGCAGCTCGTGGATGGCCGCGATGGCCCGGCCCAGGTCGGCGGCCAGCCCGGGACCCTGCTCCAGGACCTCGACGTCGAGGTTGTCGCCGATGATCCTGCGGTGCACGACGGCCCGGCCGCCCTCGGGCAGGAGGGCGTAGCCCGCGACCTGCGGCACCACGAACGGGAGCACGCCCGTGTCGATGTACAGCCGGAGGGCGTCGAGCAGCTCGATCTCGGCCTCCAGGGCGGCCCCGGCCACGGTGGTGCGGGGCGCGCGCACGACCCACTCCTGGTCGTCCGCGCCGGTCACGACGGCGACGTCGTAGTCGCCGGCGAGGTCTCCGACGCGCACCGACCGGGCGTCGAGACCCGGCACGGCGGCGGTGGAGAGGGCGGCGAGAGCGAGGGGCGTGCGGGACACGTGCTCACCCTAGAGCAGCGCCCGGCGCACGACGGGGCAGGACCGTGGCGTGTCCGGCGTCTCCGCCCGGGACGTCTGGCGTCGCGGGCTCCCGCGGACGACTAACGTCGTGCCGTGCGTTCTCTCGACCTCCCCTTCGCCCGCGCCGCCCACGACCGCGCCGCGCACCGGCGCGCCGAGCCCGGTCTCCTCGACGACCTGCTCAAGGAGCCCGCGACGCGCGTCATGGTGGTGCGCGGCACCCGCGTCGCCACGGTGGAGCAGCGGCTCGGCCTCTACGCGCCGGACGACGTCGCGCACCTGGCAGCACGCACGCTCCTCTTCCTCGGGGAGGCAGACGACGTCGCCTACCTCGCCGCGGTCCTCGACGACCCGGACCGCGGGGCCGAGCCGGGCCCGGAGCCCGACCTCGACGCCGCGTGGACGGGCATCCGCTCGCTCGACGCGTCCGACCTCGAGGTGGGGCTGGTGGTCGAGGCGGTCGCCCTCGCCCAGTGGCACGCGGTCTACACGCACTGCCCGCTGTGCGGCACCCGGACCGAGGTGCGGCAGGGCGGCTGGGTGCGGCACTGCCCGGCCGACGAGTCCAACCACTTCCCACGCACCGACCCCGCCGTGATCATGGCGATCACCGACGCGGACGACCGCCTGCTGCTGGCCCGCGGCCCGCAGTGGGACCTGGGCCGCCGTTCGGTGCTGGCCGGCTTCGTGGAACCCGGGGAAGGCCTGGAGCAGGCGGTGATCCGGGAGACCGTCGAGGAGGTCGGTGTCGCTCTCGACATCTCGACGATCGAGTACCGGGGCAGCCAGTCGTGGCCGTTCCCGGCCTCGCTCATGCTGGCCTTCCGGGCCCGCGCGACCACCACGGGGCTGGTGCGGCAGGAGGACGAGATCGCCGAGGCCGACTGGTTCACCCGCGACGAGGTCGCCACCGCGGTGGCCGACGGGCACCTGGGTCTGCCCGGGCGCAGCTCGATCGCGCGCTCGCTGATCGAGGAGTGGTTCGGCGGGCCCCTCGGGGCCTGACGGCGGTCAGGCGCCCCGGATCAGCGCCTCGAGCTCGGCCTCGTCGAGCAGCCGGTCCGGGCGCACCGTGGTGTCCGACCCCACGTAGTAGAAGGCAGCGCTCACCTGGTCCAGCGGCAGGCCCGTCCAGCGGGACCACGCCAGGCGGTACACGGCGAGCTGCACCTCGCGCGCGGCCCGGGCCGAGGCATCGAGCGGTTCGCGGCCCGTCTTCCAGTCGACCACCACGACGGCGTCCGGGCCGGTCGCCGGGTCCTTGAAGACGGCGTCCATGCGGCAGCGCAGCATGACGCCGGCGACCGGTGTCTCGACGTCGACCTCGACCGCGACGGGCATCCGCGCGGACCACTCCGAGCCCAGGAAGGTATCGCGCAGCTTGTCGAGGTCGGTGTCCTCCGGGAGGTCGTCGTCCTCGGCGCTCGGCAGGTCGTCGACGTCGAGCAGCGTGGCCGACGTGAAGAACTGCTCCACCCACTCGTGGAACCGGGTGCCGCGCCGGGCGTGCACCGTGGGCTGCACCGGCACGGGCCGGCGGAGCTGGAGGGCGAACGCGTCGCGGTCGGCGGCGAGCCGTACCAGGCCCGAGGCCGAGACGTGCGCCGGGAACGCGACCTCGCGGTCCGCGTGCCGGTTCCGCTCGGCGAGGAGCATCCGGGCGAGGTCGACCAGGTCGTGGCCGGCTGCGTCGGCGAGGACACCCTGCGGCGCGGTCAGCGCGTCCGCGGGCAGGCGCAGTGCGGCGAGCGCGACCAGGCGCTCGTCGGCCGCCTGGTCCACGAGCGTCGCCGTGTCGCGCAGGACGTCGCGGGCGGTTCGCTGCTGGTCCGGTTCCCCGGCCCGGCCGGACTCGTCCGGGGCCGGCCAGTGGGCCGTGACCTCCTCCGCGTTGCGGGGGTTCTCGGCGTCGGCCTCGGGCATGGGCGCCCACAGGTCGGCCTTGACCAGCTCGGCGTCCGCCAGCTCGGCGAGGAACGGGGAGACGCCGCGCGGGCGGCTCGCCGTGCCCCACCAGGAGGCGGTGAGGAAGAGCTCGCGCCGGGCCCGCGTGAACGCGACGTAGGCCAGCCGGCGCTCCTCGGCGAGGCGGTGCTCGCCGCACTCGGCCTTGAACTCGTCCCGCAGCGCGACGAGGTCCTTGGTGTCGGAGGCGTGCTCCCAGTCGAAGCGCGGCAGGTCGTCCGCGTCGCCGCGCAGGTGGTAGGGCAGCTCGCCGAGGTCGGACAGCCAGCCCGACGACGACTCGCCCGACCGGGAGCCACGGTCCCAGGTGGGGAACGCCCCGTCGGCGAGGCCCGCCACGGCCACGGCGTCCCACTCCAGCCCCTTCGCGGCGTGCGCGGTGATGACCTGGACGGCGTCCGGGTCGGGCTCGTGCACCGGCATGTCGAGCCCGCGCTCGCGCTCGCCGGCGACGCCGAGCCACGCCAGGAAGGCGCCGAGCGTCGCCGTGTCCGAGGACTGCGCGAACGAGGCCGCGACGTCCCGGAACGCGTCGAGGTGCTCGCGGCCGCGGTCGCTCACCGCGCCGCCCACCCCGGCGCCGGCCAGCGCGAGCGCGGTGGCCGCCTCGACGTCGAGGCCGAGCGCGCGCTCGGCCTGGACGACCAGCTCCGGGAGCGAGAGGTAGGTGAGGCCGCGCAGGTCGCGCAGCAGCCGGGCGAGCGCCGCAAGCCGGCGGTGCGCGTCCTCGGACAGGACGCGGCCGTCGCGGGCCGGCTCGCCCACCGGCGGGAGGTCGTCGAGCGCGTCCACGATCGAGCGGTGGTCGGAGATGTCGCCCTCGACCACGCGCAGGTCGTCGTCCGGCAGAGGCTCGGCCGGGGCGGCCGCAGCCCGGCGCGGGTCGTCCAGCCGGGCGAGGTCGGCCGCCCAGGAACCGAGCGCGTGCAGGTCGGCCGCGCCGAGGTTGAGACGCGGGCCGGTGAGCAGGCGCAGCAGGGAGTCGCCGCGCGACGGGTCGTGCGCGGCCTGCAGCAGCGCCACGACGTCGACCACCTCGGGCGTGGACAGCAGGCCGCCCAGGCCGACCACCTCGACCGGGAGGCCGCGGCGGCGCAGCGCCACCTCGATCGCGGGGAACTGGGCCCGTGCCCGGCAGAGCACGGCGGCCGTGGACCGGCCGTCCGGATGGGCGCCGGAGCGCCAGCGCTCCGCGACCCACTCGGCGACGGCCTCGGCCTCTTCCTCCAGGGTGGCCGCGACGTGCGCCGTCACGACGCCCTCGCCGGCGCCCGGCCGCAGGTCGAGCGGCGGCACCTCGACGGTCGCGGCCGCGCCGGTCCGCGAGCGCAGCGGCCCGGACACGATGTTCGCGGCGGTGAGGACGGCGGCGTCGTTGCGCCAGGACGTGGAGAGGTAGTGCACGGCGGCGGGGACGCCGTCGTCACGCTGGAAGCGGCCGGGGAAGCGGGCGAGGCCTGCGGCGGAGGCGCCGCGCCACCCGTAGATGGACTGGTGGGGGTCGCCGACGGCGGTGACCGGGTGCCCGCCGCCGAACAGGCCGGAGAGCAGCTCGACCTGGGCGAAGGAGGTGTCCTGGTACTCGTCGAGCAGCACCACCTCGAACCGGGCCCGCTCGGCGGCGCCCACCATGGGCACCTCGCGGGCGAGCTGCGCGGCGAACGAGACCTGGTCGCCGAAGTCGAGCGCCTCGGCGATGCGCTTGCGGCGCCGGTACTCGACCACGAGGTCCACGAACCGGGCGCGCTCGGCGATCGAGCCGATGAGCTTGTCCACGTCCTTGGTGCGCTTCTTCTGCCGCGGGCCGAGCGGTACGGACTCGAGGTGCTCGGCCATGTCGGTGAGGCGGGCCCGCGCGTCCGCGGGGTCGACGAGGTGCTCGCCCAGGGCGTCGGACAGGGCCACGACGGCCGCGGTCACGGTGCTGACGGCGCGGTCGGTGGCGAGGTCCTCGTCCCAGGACTCCACCACCTGGGAGGCGAGCTGCCACTGCTCGGCCTGCCCGAGCAGGCGCGCGCTGGGCTCGACGCCGAGCCGCAGTCCGTGGTCGGCCACCAGGGAGGCGGCGTAGGCGTTGTAGGTCGCGACCGTGGGCCGGTCGAGGTCGAGGCCCGCGAGCGCCTCGCCCGACTCCTCGCCGAGCGCCCGGTTGAGCTGGGCGAGCCGGGTCTGGACGCGCTGCGTGAGCTCGCCCGCCGCCTTGCGCGTGAAGGTGAGGCCGAGCACCTGCTCGGGGTGCACCAGCTTGTTGGCGATCAGCCACACCACGCGCGCGGCCATGGTCTCCGTCTTGCCGGAGCCCGCGCCCGCGACCACGAGGGCGGGCTCCAGCGGGGACTCGATGACACGGACCTGCTCGTCGGTGGGCTCGTGCCGGCCGAGCAGCCGTGCGATGGCCCGGGCCGACAGGCGGATCTCCGGCTCGTGCCCGGTCACTCGACCACCTTCCGTCCCTCGGGCTGCAGCGGACAGGACCGCCGCACCGCGCACATCTCGCACAGGTCGTTGGTCCGGGCCGCGAACCGGGCGGCGGCCATGGTGTCGGCGGCGCCCTCGACGGTGTCGCGCGCCCAGCTCCTGCCCTCGTCGTCCGGGGCGAGCGCCGGCTGGTTCCGGACGCTCGCCGACACCGTGTCGGTACCGACGTAGACGAGGCTGGCGCCCTTGCTGACCGTGCCCTCGGGCAGGTCGAGCGCGCCCTCCTCGACGGCGAGCTGGTAGGCGCCGAGCTGCGGGTTCTCGGCCGCCTTGTCCTTGCTCGCGGCGGTCTTGCCGGTCTTGAGGTCGGCCACGGTCACCGCGCCGTCGCCGGCGTCCTCGACGCGGTCCACCTGGCCGCGCAGCCGGGCGCGGCCCACCCGCAGGTCGAAGTCGGCCTCGACCAGCAGCGGCTCCCCCGAGTCGCCCAGGTACTCCGCCAGCCGCTCCACCATGCGCTCCGCGCGCTTGCGGAACTGCAGCGACGGCCAGCCGTCGGGCAGCGCGAGCTCGGGCCAGCGACGGTCCAGCTCGGTCCTCAGGTCCGTGAGCGAACCCTTCGGGTGGCTCTGCGCGATCGAGTGCAGCAGCGTGCCCAGGGTCTGGTGGGTGGCGTCCGGCTTGGTGCCGCCCGCCGACTCGAACGCCCAGCGCAGGGCGCAGGTGGTCACGGTCTCGACCTTGGACGGCGACACCGTCACCGTGTCCCGCGCGCCCCACAGCGGAACCTCGCTCGAGACGCCGGCCACGCCGTACCAGGTGCTCGGGTCCGCCTCGGCGACGCCCGCGGCCGCGAGGTCCGCGAGCAGCGCAGCGGCAGGCTGTGCCGCGGCGGGCTGTGCGCCGGGTGCCGCCTCCCCTGCCGACGCCGACGTCCGCACCAGCTCCGAGCGCGCCGCGGCCACGACACCACGCAGGTCGAGCGGCGGGCCGACCGGGACCCGCCGCGGGTCCGGTCCGTCGCCGCCGTCGTCCCGGGGGGACACGAGGTCGCAGAACACGCTAGGGGACTCCTCGGTGTCCTCCACCGCGGTCACGAGCAGCCGCCGCCGGGGGCGGGAGACCGCCACCGCGAAGGCGCGCAGCTCGTCGGTGAGCACCTGGCGGCGGGCCTCGGCGCCCACCACCCGGCCGTCTTCGGACCGGCCGGCGATGAGCTCGACGAGCGCCTGGGAGCCGAGCAGGGAGTCACGCAGCCGCAGGTCGGGCCACACGCCGTCCTGCACGCCGGCGACGACCACCACGTCCCACTCGCGCCCCGCCGCGCCGGGGGGCGTGAGCGCCTCCACGGCGCCCGTGCCCTGGGCGGAGGCCGCCAGGGAGTCGGCCGGAAGGTCCTGCGACGCCAGGTAGTCGACGAAGGCGCCGACGGGCGCGCCCGGCATCCGGTCCACGAAGGTCTCGGCCGCGCGGAACAGCGCGAGCACGGCGTCGAGGTCGCGGTCGGCGCGGAGCCCCGCGGGGCCGCCGGCCAGGGCCGCGGCGCTCCACCGTTCGGCCAGGCCGGTCGCGGCCCAGGCCGCCCAGAGCACGGTCTGCGCCGTGGCACCCGGCTCCCCCGCCGCCTCGCGGCCCGCGGCGAGCACCCGGGCCACCGCGAGCGGGCCGCGCCGCACCTGCGTGGGCAGCAGGGCCGCGTGTGCCGGGTCCGCGAGCACCTCGACGAGCAGCGCGTCCGAGGTGCGGCCGCCGCCCGCCGACAGCTCCTCCGCCCGCAGTGCGCGCCGCAGGCGCCGGAGGGCCACGGCGTCGAGCCCGCCGATCGGCGAGACGAGCAGCAGCGCCGCCGTCTCCGGGTCCAGCACGGGCTCGTCGCCGTCGAGCTCCTCGGCGATCAGCGCCTCCAGGCTGCCGCGCGGCGCACCCGCGCACGTCTTCACGGCCGCCAGCAGCGGCGCCACCGCGGGCTCGTCGCGCAGCGGCAGGTCCGACCCGAGCAGCGCCACGGGCACCGACGCGGAGACCAGCTCGCGCCGGAGCGCGCCCAGCCGCGTGCCGCTGCGCGCGATCACCGCCATGCGCTCCCAGGGGGTGCCCCGCAGCAGGTGCTCCGCGCGCAGCTCGCGCGCGATCCACGCCGCCTCCTGGGCGGCGCCCGCGAGCACCGCGACCTGGACGGCGGGCGGCGAGTCCTCGCCGGCGGGCTCCTCGTCGGCACGCGCCGTCGCGCGGCGGTGCAGCGCGCTCGCCGACACCGGGATCCGGTTGGTCACCGCGCGGGTCACGGCGCGCAGCTCGGGCCGCTGCCGCCAGACCGTCGAGAGCACCACCGTCTCGGCGTCGAACGCGCCGAAGGCACGCCCCGGGCCGGCGGGCGCCGCCGCGCGACCGGTGAGGCCGGGCGCGGCGCCGCGGAACGTCTGGACGGCGGAGTCCGGGTCGGACAGCAGCACGAGCCGCGCCCCGTCGTCGTGCAGCACGCGCAGGAGGCGGACCGTCGCGGCCGTGGCCTCCTGGTAGTCGTCCACCACGACCAGGTCCCAGGTGGGCCGCGGCGCGCCAGGCACCTCGTCCTCCCAGGACCGCAGGGACTCCGCGGCCTCGTCGATCACGACGGCGGGGTCGTAGCGCGGCCCCGCGTCGGGCGTGGCCAGCCGCAGGGTCATGGTGTCGAGGTACTCCTCGTAGAGCTGCGCGGCCATGGTCCACTCGGGGCGGTCGTTGGCACGCCCCATCTCGTCGAGCTCGACCGGCCCGAGGCCGCGCTCGGCGGCCCGCATCAGCAGGTCCCGCAGCTCCTGGCGCAGGCCCCGCAGGCCCAGCGACTCCTCGGGCAGCCCGACCGGCAGCCGCAGCGGCCGCCCCTCGCCGGCGACGTGCCCGGCGAGCAGCTCGGCCAGCACCAGGTCCTGCTCCGGCCCGGAGACCAGGGTGGGCGCGGGTTGCCCCAGCGCCGCGGCGCGCGTGTGCAGCACCGCGAACGCGGCTGACGACGCCGTCCGCACCATCGGGGCGCCGACCGTGCGCCCGGCCTGGGCCGCCACCTCGTCCCGCAGCCGTGCCGCCGCACGACGTGAGGAGGCCAGGACCAGGACCCGCTCCGGCTGCACCCCGGACATCAGCGCCCGGACCGCGACCTCGCACGCCACCGTCGTCCGGCCCGACCCCGGGGCCCCCAGGACCAGCGTCGCGGGCCGGCTCAGCGCGGACTCGACGGCGGCCGCCTGGCTGTCGTCGAGCCGCACGGAGCCGGCGCCGTCGGGACGGGTCCCGGGCGGCGCCAGCCGAGGTGCGAGGGTGGGGGTCGGTGTCACGCGGACGATCGAACCACGAGCCACTGACACTCCCCGACGCCCCGCGCGGAGGTGTCGCGAATGTCTGGTTCACCACGCCGTGCGGCGCAGTGATCCCGGTCTCAGCCCGCGTCCGGGGCGGGCCACGGCTGCGGGATGCAGCCGCTCGTCGTGGTGGTCTGCTGCACCATCACGGTGGCGTGCCTGCCCTTGCCCCTGCACAGGTCGTGGTGGTACCCGATCACGTGCCCCACCTCGTGGTTCACCAGATAGTGCCGGTAGTTCCCGACGTCCTTCCACGCCTTCGACCCCGTGGCCCAGCGCCTGAAGTTGAGCACGGCGGTCTCCTCGATGCCGCACGAGAGCTTGCCGATCGTGTCCAGCGGGAGGCACAGCCGGTCGGTGGTGCCGGGGCTCGCGAGCACGACCCGCACGTCGTAGCGGTCCGAGTCGGTCCACGCGAAGGTCGATCCGTCCGCGCCGTTCCAGCCGCGTGGGTCGTTCAGCGTCGCCAGCACGGCCTCGGCGAAGACCTCCGGGTCCACCGGCAGCCCTTTCTCGACCGCGACCTGGACCCGCCAGACCTTGCCCTCGGCGGGTGCGGCGCGCGAGCCGCTCGCCACCACGAGCTTGCCGGACAGCTCCGGTTCCACGCTGACCCGGGTACCGAGCAGGCCGGAGCCGGGCTCCGGCGTCGGCTCCGGCTCCGCGGCCGGCGCCGGCGGGGCCGACTTGCCTGCGACCGCGCCGGCGGCCAGGGGGACGACCGGGGCCGGCGGTTCCGTGCGGACGCCCGACCGGGCCGCCTCGTACGCGTTCCGGATCGCGTCGCCCGCCTCGACACCGAGGTTGTCCTCGACCACGCCGGCGACGGCGGCCGCGGACGCCTCGGGTTCGGCGCCCATCGTCACCGCGACGCCCGCGCCGAGGCCCAGCATCAGGCAGAGACCGAGCGCGACCATGGCGCGCCGAGGGTCCTGCCGCGGGCTGCTCACGCCGACCATGGTGCCACGCACCGGCCCGCAGGCCCACGATGTCGTCCACAGGTTGTGGACGCGTATCGGCTCACGGCGAAACCGCAGGCCGACCGCCCCGGTGCGTGACTAGGATCGTCAGGCCGGGTCCCCGGTCCCCCGGGCACACGGCGCAATCCCCGACCGAACTGGAGTAAACGTGGACGTCACCATCGGTGTGCAGAACCTGCCGCGCGAGGTCGTGGTCGAGACGGACGAGAGCGCGGACGCCGTCGCGACGGCCGTCAAGAAGGCCCTGGCCGGTGGCCCCCTCGAGCTCACCGACTCCCGCGGCCGCCAGGTGATCATCCCTGGCAGCGCCATCGGCTACGTCGAGATCGGCTCCGAGGAGCAGCGCAAGGTCGGCTTCGGCGCCGTCTGATCCCTGCGGTACCCGACGCCGCGTGGCGGACGGCGCCCGTGAGGGCCCTCCGCCACGTGGCGTTCGTTACTAACGGGGTGCCGGGTGCGTTTCGCTAACCACACGGAAACATCCTGCGCGTACCATGAACGACGTACATCGGTTGCCCGGTCGTCACGTTCCGACCCCCGAGCCTGTGCTCCGACCTCCTCAGTGAGGCCGCCGACAGGACGCGCAGCCTGGGCCTCCCGCCCGGCGCGCGATGATTTTCACGATCGGCTGCCGCACGAAGGCGCGATCGCCGGGCCATGAGGGCCCACCGCGCCGCGAGAAGATGAAGGCGCCAGTGACTACCACCGACACCCCGGCCGCGAGCGCGGCCACCGTGACCGACCCCGAGCCCACCGTGGCCTCGGGGCCCGACTATTCCTCCCCGTCCGCCATCCAGGCGCAGAACGTGACGTTCGCGGACTTCGGCGTCCGCCCTGAGATCGTCGCCGCGCTGCTGGACTCGGGCATCACCCACCCGTTCCCCATCCAGGCCATGACGCTGCCCGTCGCGATGAGCGGGCACGACATCATCGGCCAGGCCAAGACCGGTACCGGCAAGACGCTCGGTTTCGGCGTCCCGCTGCTGCACCGCGTGGTGGCCCCGGGCGAGCCCGGCTACGACGAGCTCGTCGCCCCCGGCAAGCCGCAGGCCGTCGTCGTGGTCCCGACCCGCGAGCTCGCGGTCCAGGTCGCGAACGACCTGGCCACCGCGTCCGCCAAGCGCAGCGTCCGCATCGTCCAGGTCTACGGCGGCCGCGCGTACGAGCCGCAGATCGACGCGCTGAAGTCCGGCGTCGACGTCGTGGTGGGCACGCCCGGCCGCATGATCGACCTGCTCAACCAGGGCCACCTCACGCTGCTGCGCGCGGCGACCGTGGTGCTCGACGAGGCCGACGAGATGCTCGACCTCGGGTTCCTGCCCGACGTCGAGAAGATCCTCGCCCGCACCCCCGCGCAGCGGCACACCATGCTGTTCAGCGCGACCATGCCGGGCGCCGTCGTCTCCATGGCCCGCCGCTACATGAAGCAGCCCACGCACATCCGCGCCGCCGAGCCGGACGACGAGGGCGCGACCGTCAAGAACATCAAGCAGGTCGTGTACCGGGCCCACGCCCTGGACAAGGTCGAGGTGCTGGCGCGGCTGCTCCAGTCCGAGGGCCGCGGCCGCAGCATCGTGTTCGCGCGCACCAAGCGCACGGCCGCGAAGGTTGCGGAGGAGCTGCAGTCGCGCGGCTTCGCCGCCGGCGCCATCCACGGCGACCTGGGCCAGGGCGCCCGCGAGCAGGCGCTGCGCGCGTTCCGCAACGGCAAGATCGACGTGCTCGTCGCGACCGACGTCGCCGCCCGCGGCATCGACGTCGAGGACGTGACCCACGTGGTCAACTACCAGTGCCCCGAGGACGAGCGCACGTACCTGCACCGTGTGGGCCGCACCGGCCGCGCCGGCAACACGGGTACCGCCGTCACGTTCGTCGACTGGGACGACGTGCCGCGCTGGTCGCTCATCGACAAGGCGCTGGAGGTCGGCTTCCCGGAGCCGGTCGAGACCTACTCGACGTCGCCGCACCTGTACGCGGACCTGAACATCCCCGAGGGCACCAAGGGCCGCCTGCCGCGGTCCGCGCAGCACCTCGCCGGCCTGGACGCCGAGGAGCTCGAGGACCTGGGCGAGACCGGCAAGCGCAACAGCGGCTCGCGCCCGTCCGGCGGGCGCTCCGGCGGCGGCCGTTCGGGCGGTCAGCGCTCCGGCGGGCGCCAGGGCGGCTCGCACGGCGGGTCGCGCTCCACGTCCCGGCCCGACGGCGAGGCCGTGACCGGGTCGAACGACGGCGCACCGGCCGACCGTCCGGCGTCGGGCGGGGACGAGGACGGCCAGCGCCGTCGTCGGAACCGCAACCGCCGCCGCACGCGCGGCGGGCGCCCGGCCGAGGGAACGCAGACCGAGTCCTGAGGACCGTGTCAGACCCACAGGTCACCCCGGTGACCTGTGGGTCTGACAGTATGGGGACGGTGCAGATCGAGTTCGCCGCTCCCCTGTGGCAGTGGCAGGTGCGTACCGACTCCTGGTGGTTCGTGACCGTGCCCCCGGAGCACTCCGACGAGCTGGCCGACCTCCCACTGCCACCCCGCGGCTTCGGCTCGATCCGGGTGCGGGTCACGGTCGGCGGGACCACCTGGACCACGTCCGTCTTCCCGAGCGACAGCAACGGCGGCTACGTGCTGCCGATGAAGAAGAAGGTGCGGGAGGCCGAGAAGCTCGTCCCGGAGAAGCCGGTCCAGGTCACCCTGGAGACGGTCGACGTCTGAGCCGGCCCGGCGGAGCCTCAGACCGTCCGCACGAACTCGATGACGCCGTTGGCGATCATCTGCACGGCGATCGCCGCGAGCAGCACACCCGCGATGCGGGTGACCAGGGTGACGCCGGAGTCCTTGAGCACGCGGTGCACGAGCCCGGCGAACCGCATCGCGGCCCAGGTGCAGATGCACACCGCGACGATGCCGACCCCGATCGAGGCGTAGTGCCCCACCGGCGACTCGCCGGCGCTCACGCCCTGCTGCACGAACACCATGGTGGCGACGATGGTGCCCGGCCCGGCCAGCAGCGGCGTCGCCAGCGGCACCAGGGCCACGTTCTTGGTCGACCCGCCGGAGTCGGTCTCGCCGGCGTCCATCTTGCCCATGAGCAGCTCGAGCGCCACGAGCAGCAGGAGCAGGCCGCCCGACGCCTGGAGCGCCGCGAGCGAGATGCCCATGTGCTCCAGCAGGAGCTGGCCGAACAGCGCGAACACCACGATCACGCCGAACGCCACGAAGATCGCGGTGCGCGCGGCCCGCTTGCGGTCCTGCGCCGTCATCCGCGAGGTGAGCGCGAGGAACACCGGCACCGTTCCCGGCGGGTCCATGATCACGAAGAGCGTCACGAACACCTCGGTGAACAGCGCGACGTCGAACCAGCTCACCCGAGCACCTCCAGGGCCCCCTGGTCCGCGATGGCCTCGAGCACGCCGGGCGCCGTGGTGTTCTCGCCGATCTTGTTCTGCTTGCCCGCCCCGTGGAAGTCGCTCGACCCCGTGACCAGCAGGTCCAGGGACTCGGCGAGGTCGCGCAGCCGCCGGCGTGTGTCGGGCGTGTGGTCGCGGTGGTCGACCTCGAGGCCCGCGAGCCCGACGGCGGCGAGCTCCTCGATCATCGAGTCCGGGACGATCCGGCCACGGGCGTCCGCCCCGGGGTGCGCGAGGACCGGCACCCCGCCCGCCGCGCGGACGGCGCGGACCGCGGCGACGGCGTCGGGCGCGTAGTGGCCCACGTAGTAGCGGGTGCCGGGCCGCAGGATGGTGGCGAAGGCCTCGTCCCGGTCGCGGACGACGCCCGCCGCCACCAACGCGTCCGCGAGGTGCGGACGGCCGAGGGTGGTACCGGGCTTCGTCTGTGCGAGCAGGTCGTCCCACGTGATCGGGAAGTCCTCGGCCAGCAGGTCCACCATGCGCCGGGCGCGCGACTCGCGGTCGGCGCGGGTGCGCTCGGTCTCGTCCAGCAGGTCGGGATGGGTGGGGTCGTGCAGGTAGGCCAGCAGGTGGACGCCGGTGCCCCAGCCCGTCGTCCCCGCGATCGCGGAGATCTCGGCGCCGCGCACCAGGCTCACGCCGTACCGGCCGGCGGCCTCGGCGGCCTCTGCCCAGCCCGACGTCGTGTCGTGGTCCGTGATGGCCAGCGTGCCGATGCCGGCGTGCGCGGCGACCTCCACCAGCCGCGCTGGCGAGTCGGTGCCGTCGGACGCGGTGGAGTGCGTGTGGAGGTCGATCACCCCCCAAGGGTAGAGATCCCCGGGCTGCGGGGAGGCACCGGGACGTGGTGAGGTGCAGCACGCCGCCCCCGCGGCGACAAGTCCGTGCGACAGCAAGCCCACACAGCACGTTCACGCGGTGTTCCGCCGTCGTACGCCGCGTGCCCAAGCCGGTCCCGCATCATCGAAGGCGATGAGCAGCAACCACGAGCCTGAGCACACCACCCCTACGAGCGTGGTCTTCGTGCACGGCATGCGCAGCTCCGGTGCGATCTGGGAGAACCAGGTCGAGCACCTGCGCGCGGCCGGCCACGAGGCCGTCGCGGTCGACCTGCCGGCCCACGGGTCGCGCCGCCACGACCGGTTCACCATGGACGGCGCCTTCGAGGCGGTGGACGACGCCGTCGCCTCTCTCCCGTCCGGTCCGGTCGCCCTGGTCGGCCTGTCGCTGGGCGGCTACACGTCGCTCGCCTGGGCCGCCCGGCCCGACACCACCGACCGTCTGGTGGGCGTGCTGGCCGCGGGCTGCACGTCCGACCCCAAGGGCAAGCCCGTGCGGCTCTACCGGGACGTCGCGCGGACCGTGGCGAACGCCGCCTACCTCTCCCGCCGCCTGACCGGCCGCGTCGTGCACCCGACCACGCACCGTGCGCGCCTCTCGGTGCCCGCGATGCCGTTCCGCCCGCTGCGGAGCGCCCCGGGTGGCGCGGACCTGCGGCAGATCGAGATCGCGCCGCTCCAGACCGCCGAGATGTACCGGCCCACCTGGGACGTCGTCACGGACGCCCTGACGCACCTCGCCGGGCGCTCCTCGGTCGCGAACGTGCGGGCCGCGCAGGTGCCGGTCTGGTTCGTCAACGGGGCGCGCGACGCGATGCGCATCGGGGAGCAGCGGCACCTCGCCGCCGCCCGCGACGGCGCCCTCGTCGTCGTCCCCGGCGCGGGGCACGACGTGAACACGGAGGCCCCCTCCGCGTTCAACCGGGTGCTCACCCGGGCGCTGGCCGACTTCGGACGGCGTGCGTGAAACACTGGGCGCATGAGCGAGCCCACGACCACTTCTCAGCCTGACGAGCAGGGGACCGCGGACCGCGGCTCCAACCGCTCGCACCGCCCCGCCTCGACCGCGTTCAAGAACTTCGTGATGTCGCAGTGGGCCCCGCGCGCCGAGCTCGGCCTGACGCCGTCGGACGCCGCGCCGTTCACCGTCGCCCGCCGCTCCGCGCTCTCGGAGCGCCTGCCCGGCGCGCGCCTCGTGATCCCGGCCGGCTCGCTCAAGCCCCGGTCGAACGACACCGACTACCGGTTCCGGCCGCACTCGGCGTTCGCGCACCTCACGGGTCTGGGCACCGACCGCGAGCCCGACGCCGTGCTGGTGCTGCACCCGGTCGAGGAGGGCACCGGCGACGCCGGCTCGAACCACCACGCCGTGCTGTACGTGCGGCCGCTGGCCCCGCGTGACAACGAGGAGTTCTACGCCGACGCGCGCTACGGCGAGTTCTGGGTGGGCGCCCGCCCGTCCCTGGCCGACATCGAGACGCTGACCGGCATCGAGGCCCGGCACATCGACGAGCTGGGCGACGCCCTGGCCAAGGACGTCGGCGACGGCGGCGTTCGCCTGCTCGTCGTGACCGGTGCGGACGACGCGATCGAGGCACTCGTCGAGGAGCTCCGCCTGGAGGCCGGCGAGACCGAGGACGAGCAGCTCCTCTCGGACGACGTGCTCGTCGAGGCCACCTCCGAGCTGCGCCTGGTCAAGGACGAGTACGAGATCGCGCAGATGCGCGAGGCCGTGGCCCGCACCATCGAAGGCTTCGAGGCCGTGGTCCGCGCGCTGCCCGCCGCCAAGGAGCACCGCCGCGGCGAGCGCGTCGTCGAGACCACCTTCGACGGGCACGCCCGCCTCGAGGGCAACGCCGTGGGCTACGAGACCATCGCGGCCTCGGGCGAGCACGCCACGACGCTGCACTGGATCCGGAACGACGGCGAGGTCCGGTCCGGCGACGTGCTGCTGCTCGACGGCGGCGTCGAGGTCGACTCCCTCTACACCGCCGACATCACGCGCTCCCTGCCCGTCGACGGCGAGTACACCGACGTGCAGCGCAAGATCTACCAGGCGGTGCTGGACGCGGCCGACGCCGCGTTCGCCGTCGCCAAGCCGGGCACCAAGTTCCGCGACATCCACGCGGCGGCCATGGAGGTCATCGCGGCCCGCCTCGAGGAGTGGGGCTTCCTGCCCGACGGCGTGACCGCCGCCGAGGCGCTGGACGAGGACGGCCAGCAGCACCGCCGCTGGATGGTGCACGGCACGTCGCACCACCTCGGCCTCGACGTGCACGACTGCGCGCAGGCGCGCCGCGAGCTCTACCTCGACGGCACCCTGGAGGCGGGCATGGTGTTCACCATCGAGCCGGGCCTCTACTTCAAGGCCGACGACCTCGCCGTCCCCGAGGAGTTCCGCGGCATCGGCGTGCGGATCGAGGACGACGTGCTGGTCACCGAGGACGGCTACGAGAACCTCTCGGCGGCGCTCCCCCGCCGCCCGGAGGATGTCGAGGCCTGGATGGCCTCGCTGCGCTGAGTCTGGGTACTTCGCACCAACTGACTTCGGTCGGTTGCCTTGAGACCGGTCAATTGATTGACCGGTCTCAAGGCAACCGACCGAAGTCACTGCCTGGGTGCGGAACGGCCTACTTCTGGTCGTCCGTCGGCGGCGCGTACGGGTTGGTCGGGGGCTTCGGGGCCTCGCCGGGCTCAGCCGGAGGGTCGGACGGGTCGTCCGACGGCGGGACCGGCGCGGCCGGCGCCACCGAGGTGTCCGACGGCGGGACCGGCGCGATCGGCGTTACCGAGTCGTCCGACGGCGGGACCGGCGCGTCGGCCGGCGTCGGCGTGCCCGCACCGCCCGCGCCCGCACCAGCCGCGCCCGGCCGCATCGCGCCGTAGCGGGGCTCGCCCGAGGGCGTGACCCAGCGCGGGTCCGGGGTCCGGGGCGTCGCCGGCGCGGGGGGCGCCGTCGGCGCGGCACCGGGAGCCGGGGCCGCAGGCGCGGTGGCTGCCGGGGCCGGGACCCCGACCGAGGCCGCCCCGCGGGCCTTGCCCAGGCCGCCCGGGGACTGCACGAGCAGCGCCCGCGCGTCGCTCGCGTGCTCGTGGCCGCAGAGGATCGCGTAGGTGGCGGCCACGATCTGCGACGACGACGTGAAGTCGCGCCGTCCGCCCGTGAACGAGTACGACAGGATCGAGAACAGCAGGCCGAAGCCCGCACCGAGCGCGATGCCGGCGAACATCACCTGAAACCCCGAGGAGCCCGCGAACAGCGTCAGCAGCAGGCCCACGAAGAACCCGAACCACGCGCCGGACAGGGCACCCGCGAGCGCCACCCGGCCGTAGGTGAGCCGCCCCGTGACGCGCTCGACCATGCGCAGGTCGGTGCCCACGATGGTGACGTTCTCGACGGGGAACTTGTTGTCGGAGAGGTAGTCGACCGCTTTCTGCGCCTCCAGGTAGGTGGAGTACGCGGCAACCTCGTCACCGGCCGGCAGGGTCGGGACCTTCGGGACGGCACCCGGGCGAGACATGCTCATACCCCATAGTCTCCCCTACCCGGACGATAGTGGCGAGGAGCGACGCCCCGACACGGGTCGTAGGCTGACCAGCGTGAGCGCCAGCACCAGGGTTTTCGTCGCACGTCTGGCAGGCACCGCGGTCTTCGATCCCATCGGCGACCAGGTGGGCCGGGTCCGTGATGTCGTCGTGCTGGTCCGGGCGAAGGGCGCGCCGCGGGCGGTGGGCCTGGTGGTCGAGGTCCCGGGCCGACGGCGGGTCTTTCTCCCGCTGACGCGTGTGACGAGCATCGACGCGGGCCAGGTGATCAGCACGGGCCTGGTGAACATGCGGCGGTTCGAGCAGCGGGCCATGGAGTCCGTGGTGCTGGGCGAGCTGCTGGACCGCCGGGTGCAGCTCAAGGACGGCTCGGGCGAGGTGACGATCGAGGACGTCTCGATCGCGCAGCAGCGCACGGGCGACTGGCTGGTGGACCAGCTCTTCGTCCGACGGCGGGCGACGCGCGGGTCGGCCCCGTTCCGGCGGGGCTCGACCCTGACCGTGCCGGTCGACGCCGTGCAGGACCTCACCAGCCGGTCGGCCGAGCAGGGCGCCGCGCGGCTGCTGGAGGCGTACGAGGACATGCGGGCGGCCGACCTCGCCGACGTGATCCGCGACCTGGGGACGGCACGGCGGCTGGAGATCGCCGTCGCGCTGGACGACGAGCGCCTCGCCGACGTGCTGGAGGAGCTCCCGGAGGACGCGCAGGTCTCCATCCTGTCGGGCCTGGACCGCGACCGTGCGGCCGACGTCCTGGAGGTCATGGAGCCGGACGACGCCGCCGACCTGCTGAACGAGCTGCCCGACGAGCAGGCCGCCCAGCTCCTGAACCTGATGGAGCCGGACGAGGCGGCCGACGTCCGCCGGCTGCTGGAGTACGCCGAGGACACGGCGGGCGGCCTGATGACCACGGAGCCCGTGATCCTGGGCGCGGACGACACGATCGCGACCGCCCTGGCCCAGATCCGGCGCTCCGAGCTGCCGCCCGCGCTCGCCTCGCTGGTGTTCGTGGTGCGGCCGCCGCTGGAGACGCCGACGGGGCGGTTCCTCGGCGTCGCGCACTTCCAGCGGCTGCTGCGGGAGCCGCCGCACGCGGCGGTCGCGTCGGTGCTGGACACGGAGACGGAGTGGCTGACCCACGACGCGTCGGTGGGCCGGGTGACGCGCCTGCTCGCGGCCTACGACCTGCTCGCCCTCCCGGTGCTGGACGCCCAGCGCCGGCTGCTGGGCGTGGTCACGGTCGACGACGTGCTGGACCACATCCTCCCGGACGACTGGCGCGGCAGCGACGACGAGCGCATGGAGGCGATCGCCGCGCAGTCGGCCCCGGCGCAGCGCGGCGGACGACGGGGGGCCGGCCGTGCCTGACCGTCTCGACACCCCGCTCGCGCAACGACGCGTCCCCCGGTTCCGGTTCGACGAGGAGGCCGTCGGCAAGGCCACGGAGGCCATCGCCCGGTTCCTGGGCACGCCGCGGTTCCTCATCTACCTCACGGTGTTCTGCCTGCTCTGGCTCGCGTGGAACATCTGGGCCCCGGAGAACCTGCGGTTCGACAGCGCGGCCAACGGGTTCACGGCGCTCACCCTGATGCTGTCGCTGCAGGCCAGCTACGCGGCGCCGCTGATCCTGCTGGCGCAGAACCGCCAGGACGACCGTGACCGCGTCACCGCGGAGCAGGACCGGCAGCGCGGCGAACGCAACCTCGCCGACACGGAGTACCTGGCCCGCGAGATGGCGGCGCTGCGGCTCGCCCTCTCGGAGGTCGCGACCCGCGACTTCGTGCGCTCGGAGATCCGCAACCTGCTGGAGGAGCTGGACGAGAAGGACCGGACTCAGGGCTCCACGTCGTCGTGGAGCACCACCCGCGACAGCTCGTAGGCGCCACCCGGCAGCTTCCAGTAGTGCAGCCTGCGGGCCGACGGCGTGTTCACCTGCAGCGACACCCGCCAGCACACGGCGCCGTCGTCCCGGTGCCGGAACGGGTCGTCCCCGCCGGCGCCCGTGCGGAGGCGGTGCACCTGCAGGCCGTTCATGTCGAGCGCGAGACCGGTCAGCACCATGACGAGCGTCCAGACCACGCGGTCGCGGCTCACGCCCTCGACCTCCGTCAGGGAGGCGAGGAATCGCGGGCCGAGCGTGTAGTCGGCCAGGGGGCGCCCGGCCTTCTCCGCCGCGGGGATCGCGCGGGCCCACTCGGTCAGCACCTCGAACCGGAGCTGCTCCTCGTCGTCGGCGAAGTACCGCTCCTCGGGTACCTCGACCCCGGCGTCGCCCAGCCGTCGGCGCAGGCGCGCGGTCTCCTGCCGGGCCTTGCGCAGGGCTGTGGCCTGCTGCTCCGCGCGGCGTTCGCTGCGGTCGAGCCGTTCGGTGAGCTCGCCGACGCGCCCCAGCAGGCGGTCGACCTCCAGCTCGACCTGGCGCCTCCTGACCTTGTCGTCCAGCAGCTCCTTCTCCAGCGCCCCCACCCGGGACCGGGCGGCGTCGAGGGACAGGCTGAGGTCGCGCGCTGCCTTGCCGGCCGGCTCCGGCGAGGCATCGGCCGCCGTCGGCGAGGGCAGGGCGTCGTGCCCGCCCGCGTGCCAGGCGGCCACGTCGCCGGGGGTCGGCTTCCGCTGGCCGTCGGCCGGCGTCGGCACCGGGCCGACGTCGGCGGGGCGCAGGCCGAACAGGTCCGCGGGGGTGGGCGGGCCCGACGACGGCGCGGGGCTGGTCCCGCCCAGATCGACGGGCTCGTGCGGCTCGGCCAGCGAACCCACCACCAGCGGGCCGTCGAGCCGGGCCAGCTCGGGCTCCGGCTCCGGGGGTTCGAGCCACGGCGGACCGCCGTCGAGCAGCGCGATCGCGGGGACGGGCCGGTCCTCGGACTCGTCGACGTCGTCCAGGCGCAGGGCCAGACCGTCCAGCGGCGCCGGCACCCGGCGGGCCAGGATCACCTCGCCCACCGTGAAGAGGTCGCTCAGCAGGTCCAGGTCGTTGCCGGTGATGTCGGCGCGGCGCACGCGCACGCGGACGCCGGGCGCCAGGGCGACGCGCACCGCATCGTCCTCGACGCTCTCCACCCGGCCCAGCACCACCTGCCCCACGCGGTAGGCGACGTGCACCGCCCGGCGCAGCGCATCGGCGTCGGGCAGCATGCCGCGCACGTCGAGGAGGCGGCGGACCGGGTCGAGCACACCCGTGACCCGCATCCCGGGCGCGAGCACGCGGGCGAGCGGCACGTCGGCCAGGACCAGCTCCTCCGCGACGGTGACCTGGCCGCCGTCGTCGGTGCTGACCAGGGCTCGCGTGCCGAGCACGCCCAGCACCCGGCCCTCGGTGGTCGCCGCGTCCGGGGCGGACCGCGCCGCGCCGACGATCCCGGCGCGCACCGCGAACCGCATGACGTCGCCGACCAGGCGTTCGCGCACGTGCGCGTCCTCGTCCGTCGAGTACGCGAAGTGCAGCGGCGAGCGCCGGGGCTGGTGCACCCACTCCAGCTCGGTGCCGTAGACGCGGGACGCGCCGCCGTAGACCTGCGTGTCGGGCGGCATGCCCGACGAGAACTCCCACGACACGTCGCCCGTGGGGATGACGACGACCTCGGCGAGCCCGGAGACGTCGTCGAGCACCCGCTGCGGGTCCACGAAGGGCACGGAATGGCCGGCCGGGGTCGAGATGACCACGACGGGCCATCGGCGACCCTGGCGCTGCAGCTCGGCGGCGAGCTCGCGTGCCTGGTCCTCGGAGGCGACACGCCGAACTCGCGCCGGCACGCGTGGCTCGGTCATCGGGCCTCCTCACCTCTGGTGGTGAGGCAGCGTACCGCCACCAACTGACGGGCACTGCAAGGACCATGCCGTGAGCGGGTCGAGGGCCCGCCTAAGATCGATTCATGACCGCAGTCGACTCCCCCGCGCTCGAGGCTCGTGTCCGCGACGCACTGACCGGCGTGCTCGACCCCGAGATCCGGCGCCCCATCACCGACCTGGGCATGGTCCGGTCGGTCGACGTCTCCGAGGGCGGGCACGTCGCCGTCGGCGTCGACCTCACCGTCGCGGGCTGTCCGATGAAGTCGACGCTGGTCAAGGACGTGACGGCGGCCGCGACGGCGGTCGAGGGCGTGTCCGGCGTCGACGTCGACCTGGGCGTGATGACGGCCGAGCAGCGGTCCTCGCTGCGCTCGATGCTGCGCGGCGGCGTGGGCGACCCCGTCATCCCGTTCTCGCAGCCGGGCTCAATGACCAAGGTGTTCGCGGTCGCGTCGGGCAAGGGCGGCGTCGGCAAGTCGTCCGTCACGGCGAACCTCGCGGTGGCCCTGGCCGCCGACGGGCTGTCGGTCGGCGTGATCGACGCCGACATCTACGGCTTCTCGATCCCCCGGATGCTCGGCGTGGACCGGCAGCCGACGCGGGTCGACAACATGCTGCTGCCGCCCATCGCCCACGGCGTCAAGGTGGTCTCGATCGGCATGTTCGTGCCGCAGGGCCAGCCCGTGGTCTGGCGCGGACCGATGCTGCACCGCGCGCTGGAGCAGTTCCTCGCGGACGTGTTCTGGGGCGACCTCGACGTGCTGCTCCTCGACCTGCCGCCCGGCACGGGCGACATCGCGATCTCGGTGGCGCAGCTCCTGCCGTCGTCCGAGATCCTGGTGGTCACGACGCCGCAGGCCGCGGCTGCGGAGGTCGCCGAGCGCGCCGGGTCGGTGGCGACGCAGACGTCGCAGGGCGTGGTGGGCGTGGTCGAGAACATGTCGTGGCTGGAGCAGCCGGACGGCACCCGCCTGCCGATCTTCGGCGAGGGCGGCGGCGAGCAGGTCTCGGCGCGGCTCACCCAGGTGATCGGCAAGAACGTGCCGCTGCTCGGCCAGGTGCCGCTCGATGTGGCCGTCCGCGAGGGCGGGGACGGCGGCACGCCGGTCGTGCTCGCCGACCCCGACTCCCCCGGTGCGAAGGTGCTGCGCGAGGTCGCCTCGGCGTTGGCGAGCCGCAAGCGGGGGCTCGCGGGGATGCAGCTGGGCATCAGCCCGGCGTGACGCAGCAGCGTCGGGCGGAACGCGGGCGGACGGAACGCGGGGCGGACGTTCGGTCCGGGGCTGCGGGACGTCGCCATCCGCGACTCCTCTTTGAGGCCCGGGTTTCTTCGCTTTCAGACGGCTGAAAGCGAAGAAACCCGGGCCTCAAAGGGGATCTGCTTCACGGACGTGCGCACCAGCCAGCTCCATCCCGGCTACGCCCGGCGAAGATTCGCCAGCAGCAGATAGACGTGCCCCGCCGCCCGCGATGCGGTTCGGTGGGCACCATGCGAATCCTGGTGCTCGGTGGAACCGTCTTCCTGTCCCGTGCGGTCGCGGCGGCCGCCGTCGCCCGCGGCCACGACGTCGTGTGCGCGGCGCGCGGCGTGAGCGGCACGGTGCCCGACGGCGCGACGCTGGTGCGCTGGGACCGGTCCGAGGCGGTGCCCGCGGAGCTGACGGACACGACGTTCGACGCCGTCGTCGACGTCTCCCGCATCCCCTCGCACGTGCGCCGCGCCGTCGCAGCCTTCCCGGACGCGCACTGGACGTTCGTCTCGACGGTCAACGTCTACGCCGACACGGCGACCGTGGGCGGCACCCCCGCGACGCTCCCCCTGCTCGACCCGGTCGAGACCGACGAGAACCCGGCATCCGGCCCCGAGGTGTACGGCGCCATGAAGGTGGCCTGCGAGAGCATCGTCCGCGCGGGGACGACGGCGGCCCTCGTGATCCGGCCCGGCCTGATCGTCGGGCCGGGCGACCCGAGCGGCCGGTTCACCTACTGGCCGGCCCGCTTCGCCCAGGCGGCCGAGGACGGCCTGCCGGTACTGGTGCCCGAGCCCGTGGACGACCCGGTCCAGCTCGTGGATGTCCGCGACCTCGCGGAGTGGATCGTGACGGCGGCGGAGCAGGGCACGACGGGCGACTTCGACGCCGTCTGCCCGCCCCTCCCCCGGGCCGAGCTGCTCGCGCACGTGGCCGACGGCGTCGGATCGGACCCGGATCTGGTCGCGGTCGCCCCCGGGCTCCTCGCGGAGCACGAGGTGAACCCCTGGTCGGGGCCCCGGTCCATCCCGTTCTGGGCCGCGGACCTGGTCGACGGCGGCTTCATGACGCACGACGTCACGTCGTCGCTGGCGGCGGGGCTGCGGATCCGGCCGTTCGCCGACACCGCCCGCGACACCCTCGCGTGGCTGCGCGACACCCCGGACGCCACGGTCACCGGCCTGACCCGCGACGAGGAGCAGGAGGTGCTGGCCGCCGTGCGGGGATGAGTGAGCACCCAGAGCGCGCGACGCATTGACGCAATGATTGCGTCATTACTAAACTGACTGCATGCTCTTCCCGACCCCTGCGCTCTCAGCCGCCGACCGCCACGTCCTCGACGACATCGACCGGTCGCGCGAGCAGCTACGCCTGCAGGTCCGGTCGACGCCGACGAAATGGACCGACGGCCTGCGGCGCTTTCTCACCGCCGACGCCGTTGCCGCGTCGAACTCGATCGAGGGCTTCCGCGTCTCGACAGTCGATGCGGAGGACCTCATGGATGGCGAGCGCGACGTCGATGTGTCGGAGGAGAACCGCGACGAGACGCTGGCCTACCAGCGGATGATGACCTACATCCAGTCGCTGCACGACGCACCCGACTTCAGCTACAGCAAGGGCCTGCTCAACGGTCTCCACTGGATGCTGCAAGGACATCACCACACACCGGCGCGACCGGCCGGCCAGTGGCGCAAGGGCTCGGTGTACGTCACCGATACCCGCGACCCAAGCATCGCCGTCTACACGGCACCCCCCATCGAGGAGGTGCCAGATCTCATGTCCGAGCTCGTGGACTGGCTGAACGACGAGGTCTCGACGCATGCCGTCGTCCGCGCCGCGATGGCGCACCTGCACCTGGTGTCGATCCACCCGTGGTCGGACGGGAACGGCCGGATGTCGCGCTCGCTGCAGACGTTGGTAACGGCCCGCGCGGGAGTGCTCGCCCCAGAGTTCTCGTCGATCGAAGCCTGGCTGGGTCGCCCCGGCAACACCTGGGAGTACTACCGGCAGCTCGGCGCGCGAGGGGCCACATATCTCCCCGACCAGGACGTCTCCGAGTGGGTCCGCTTCAATCTTGTCGCGTCCCATCAGCAGACCCAGTCGGTCCACCTGAGGCTCGAGAGGTCCACCCGCGTCCTCCAGCACCTCGACACGTTCGTGGACTCGCTGGGCTTGAGTCCGCGGGTCGTGAGCGCGCTGCACGACGTCGCGCTCTCGGGACGGGTGCGCAGGAGCAGGTACGAGCACTCAGAGCATCTGCAGGTCCAGCAGGCACAACGCGACCTGCGGGACCTCGTGGCAGCACGAGTGCTCGAACCGGTGGGCCGGACCCGTGCCCGCTACTACGTCGCGGGCGACACGTTCCCGCAGGCGGCACGGGAGGCAGCCGGTACCCCCTTCACACTCACGGACCCGTACGACAGGTAGTAGCTCCAGGACGACTCGCCACCGACGTCCCGAATGAGCCGGGAAGCGTATTCCCACACGCGCGCCGAGGACCTACCGTTGTGCTGGGTACTCCGGACGAACGGCCCTGCCGGGCCGTTCCCGACCTGGACAAGGAAGTCCTCATGACGCACAGCACACACCGGGCGCGGGTCCTCGCGGGCAGCGCAGCCCTGGCCGTCGCCCTGACGACGGCGGGCCTCGCCGTGGGGCCGGCTGCCGCCGGCTACGGCGAGGCCGTGATCGAGCCTGTCGAGACCGACCTGGCCGGCAAGTCGTGGGTCACAACCCGCGCCACCAGCAACGACGCTGCTTCCGGCCGGGCGACCGACGGCGACGAGAGCACCGCGTGGACGCCGTCGGCCCGCACCACGAAGAGCCAGGCCCTCACCCTCGACCTGGGCGGCGCCTACGACGGTCTGCACAAGATCGAGGTGGTCCTCGCGGACGCGACGCCGACTCGCTACGTCGTCGAGACCTCGACCGACGGCCGACGCTGGACGACGGTCGCCGACCACCGCGACGGCCGGACCGGCGCCGCCGGCACCACCGCCCTGGTCGACCGCGACGGCACCCGCTACGTGCGGGTCCGGTTCACCGACACCGCGCACCAGCACCAGCCCAGGAGCACACCGGGCATCGCCGAGATCCACGCCTACAACTACCTGCGCGACGACCTGAAGCTGGGCGCGGACCTGTCCTACGCCGACCAGGAGCGCGACCAGCCGTACTACCTCGACGCGGAGGCCGCCCTGGCCGGCGAGCCGGACCCCGGCCCGCACCTGCTCGACGTGGTCAAGGACCGCGGTATGGAGCACCTGCGCCTGCGCATCTGGAACGACCCGCGCGACGAGACCACCGGCGTCGAGACGGAGCCGGCCTATCAGGGGCCGGAGCGCTCGCTCACGGTCGCGCGCGAGATCACGGCACGCGACATGAGCCTCGGCATCGACTTCCACTACGCCGACAGCTGGGCCGACCCGAGCAAGCAGCCCAAGCCCCGCGCCTGGGCCGAGCTACCGTTCGACGAGCTGACCGGCCAGGTGCACGACTTCACCGCGGACTACCTGACCCGCCTGCGGGAGCAGGGCACCACCCCGGCCAAGGTCGCGGTGGGCAACGAGGTGATCAACGGGTTCCTCTACGGCAGCGAGGCACGGATCATCGGCACCACCGCGCCGCAATACTTCACGGACGAGGCCGACGTCTACCAGTCCCAGCCGGGCGGCGGCCTGCTGTGGGACTACTGGCGCAGCGACGACCCGGAGGAGCAGCGGCTGTACAAGGAGCAGTGGGACCGGTTCGCCACCCTCATGGCGTCCGGGATCGAGGCGGTGCGCGAGGCGTCCCCGGAGTCCGAGGTCGAGATCCACGCGATCGTGGACACCGGCCGCCTCGACAAGACCATGGAGTTCTGGACCCAGCTACTCACGAGGCTGGAGGCCGCCGACGCCGCCCCGGACGTGCTCGCCCTGTCCTACTACCCGGAGTGGCACGGCAGCCCCGAGGAGCTGGAGCACAACCTGCACACCATCGCGGCCGCGTTCCCCCACTACGCGCTCGACGTCGCCGAGACGGCGTACCCGGCGGAGAGCTGGCCGCCCGGCGACCCGACGCCGCTGCCCAACTCCCCGTTCCCCGTGACCGTCCAGGGCCAGGCCGACGCGATCCAGCGCGTCTTCCAGGTCGCCAACGACGTGCCCGGCAACCGGGTGCAGGGCGTGCTGGTCTGGGAGCCCGCGAACTGGCAGCCCATGTTCACCTGGGTCGAGACCGGCTCCGGCTGGTTCCCCGAGGCCAACGCGTCGCTCGACGTCTTCCGCGAGAGCGACGTCGCGCACGTGCTGCAGGACGACATCCGCGTGGTCACCCGGGTGGACGACGACGTGCGGCTGCCCCGCACCGTCGACGTGCTGTCACCGGGCGACCGTCGCGCGGCCCGCACCGCCGTCGTCTGGCCGGCCGTGCCCGACGACGCGACCGCCGCCCCGGGCACGTTCACCGTCGCCGGGACGACGGAGTACGGTCCGGTCACGGCGACGGTCCACGTACTGCCCGGCCGTTGACCGAGCTCCACCTGATACACCCCCTGAAAGGACCCTCATGCCTGAGACCTCCAGCTTCACCCCCGGACCGCGGTTCGACGGCTGGCTGACCGGCGTCGAGCAGATCGGCTACGGCGGCGACTACAACCCCGAGCAGTGGCCCGAGGAGGTCTGGGCCGAGGACGTGCGGCTCATGAACGAGGCCGGGGTGAACCTGGTCAGCCTCGGCATCTTCAGCTGGGCGCTGCTGGAGCCGCGCCCGGGCGAGTTCGACTTCGGCTGGCTGGACCGGATCATCGGGCTGCTGCACGACGGCGGCGTCCGCATCCTGCTCGCCACGCCGACGGCGGCCCCACCCGCCTGGCTGTACGCGGCCCACCCGGACGCCCGGGTGGTCGACCGGGACGGCACGCCGATGGGCCCGGGCGGCCGCGGGCTCATGGCACCCACCGCCCCCGCCTACCGGGAGGCCGCGCTGCGCATCACCACGGCCCTGGCCGAGCGGTACGGCAGCCACCCCGCGCTCGCCGGCTGGCACGTGCACAACGAGTACGGCGCGCCCGTCGCCCTGGACTACTCCGTCCACGCCCAGCGCGCGTTCCGCGGGTGGCTGCGCGAGCGGTACGGCTCGCTCGACGCGCTCAACGCCGCGTGGGGCACCGCGTTCTGGGGCCAGCACTACGCCGACTGGGAGCACGTCCAGGTCCCGGCGGCCGCCCCGGAGGCGGTCAACCCCGCGCAGCAGCTCGACTTCGCCCGGTTCTCGGACGCCGCCCTGCGGGCCTGCTTCATCGCCGAGCGGGACGCCGTCCGCGAGCACTCCTCGGCCCCCGTGACCACCAACTTCATGGCCGCGAGCTGCCCGGCCACGGACCTGTTCGCCTGGGGCAAGGAGGTCGACCTCGTCTCGAACGACCACTACCTCCGGGCGGCCGACCCGCGCGGCTACGTGGGGCTCTCGCTGGCCGCCGACCTCACGCGGTCGGTCGCGGGCGGCAAGCCGTGGCTCCTGCTGGAGCACTCGACGTCTGCGGTGAACTGGCAGCCGCGCAATGTCGCCAAGCGGCCCGGGGAGCTGGCCCGCAACTCCTTCGCGCACCTGGGCCGCGGGGCGGACGCGATCATGTTCTTCCAGTGGCGCGCCTCCCGCTCCGGCGCGGAGAAGTTCCACTCCGCGATGCTGCCGCACGCGGGCACGAGCTCGCGGGTGTGGCGCGAGGTGACCGAGCTCGGGGCGAACCTCGGCCGGTTGACCGAGCTGCGCGGCTCGACCGTCAGGGCCGACGTCGCCCTGGTGTGGGACTACGAGTCGTTCTGGGCGCAGGACCTGGAGTTCCGGCCCAGCGAGGGCGCGCGGCACCGAGAGCGCGTGGACGCCTACTACGACCGGCTCTGGCGGGACGGCCACACGGTCGACCTGGTGCGGCCGGGGCAGGACCTGTCCGGGTACAAGCTGGTCGTCGCCCCGGCGTCGTACCTGCTCCGGGCCGAGGACGCCGCGAACCTCACCGCCTACGTGGCGGGCGGCGGGTCACTGCTGGTGAGCTACTTCAGCGGCATCGTCGACGAGCACGACGCCGTGCACCCCGGCGGCTTCATGGCCCCGCTGCGCGAGGCGCTCGGCGTGTGGGTGGAGGAGTTCCTGCCGCTGCGCGCGGACGACTCGCTCACCGTCGCGTACCGGGCGGGGGCCGCGGGGGCCGGGGTCGCGACCAACGACACCACCGACCTCACGGGCACCGTCTGGGCCGACGACCTGGTCCTGGACGGCGCCGAGCCGGTAGGCACCTACGTCGACGGTCCCAAGCCGGGCGGGCCGGCGATCACCCGGCACCGGCACGGCGCGGGCACCGGCTGGTACGTCTCCACCTCGCTCGACGTCGACGCGCTCGCCACGGTCATGACCGACGTCTACGCGGGCGCGGGCCTGGCGCAGTCGGGCACCGTGGACGGGCTGGAGGTGGTGCGCCGCCACGGCGACGCCGCGATCTTCACCGTGGCGGTCAACCACACCGACGGCGACGTGAAGCTGCCCCTGGAGGCGCCCGCCACCGACCTGCTCACCGGGCAGGAGGTCGTGGGCGACACGGACGTGCCCGCCGGGGCGGTCCGGGTGCTGCGCCAGGGCGCCTGACCCGAGGTCACGCCCGTCCCGATGGCGAGCGCGCCGGTCTCGCTGCCTGACCGGCGGTCGGCCCTGCGCGCAGAGAGGGCAATAATCGGGTACGTGACCACCATCAACTGGCTCGAGGCCTGGACCGCCGAGGACGGCGCACACCGGGTCGACGAGCTCTTCACCCGTTCGTTCGACGGCTCCCCCGAGGGCGTCTGGTCCGCCCCCGGGCGGGTCAACCTCATCGGCGAGCACACCGACTACAACGCCGGGCTGTGCCTCCCCACGGCGCTGCCGCACCGCACCTACATCGCGCTGCGGCCGCGCGAGGACGACCTGGTCCGCCTGGTGTCGGCGCAGGCCGAGGGCGTCTGGGAGGCCCGCCTGTCCGACGTCGCGCCCGGCGCCCTGCAGGGCTGGGGCTCCTACGTCGCCGGTGTCGCCTGGGCCCTGGCCGAGGCCGGCCACAAGGTCGGCGGGTTCGACGCCGCCGTCGACTCGTGCGTGCCGTTCGGCGCCGGCCTGAGCTCCTCGGCGGCCCTGGAGGCCGCCGTCGCCGTGGCCCTCGACGCCGTGGCGGGCCTCGGCCTCACGGCGTCGGACGCCGGGCGCGCCGAGCTGGTCGACGCCACCCGCCGCGCGGAGAACGAGATCGCCGGTGCCCCGACGGGCGGGCTCGACCAGTCGGCGTCGCTGCGCTGCCGCGAGGGCTACGCCCTCCTGCTCGACTTCCGGCCGGGCCTGAAGCCGCTGGAGTCGGGCGTGCCCGTGCCGTTCGACCTCGAGACCGCCGGGCTCACGCTCCTGGTGGTCGACACCAAGGCGGAGCACTCGCACGTCGACGGCGAGTACGGCGCCCGCCGCGCCTCGTGCGAGCAGGCCGCGGAGCTGCTGGGCCTGGGCTCGCTGCGCGAGATCGCGCCGACGCTCGGCGGCATGGGCATCGACAAGGCGCTGGCCGCCCTCGAGCCCCACGACCCCGACGGCGTGCTGCGCCGCCGGGTGCGCCACGTGGTGTCCGAGATCGACCGCACCGCGCGGTTCGCCGACCTGGTCCGTGAGGGCCGCGCGGCCGACGTCGGCCCGTTCATGGTCGCCTCGCACGTCTCGCTGCGCGACGACTACGAGGTCTCCTGCCGCGAGCTCGACCTCGTCGTCGACTCCGCCATGGCGGCCGGCGCGCTCGGCGCGCGCATGACGGGCGGCGGGTTCGGCGGCAGCGCCATCGCACTGGTCCGCCTGTCCGACGTCGACACGGTCGCCCAGGCGGTCGCGGACGCGTTCGCCGACGCCGACCTGACGGCCCCGGTGTTCCTGCTGGCGCCGCCGTCGGCCCCT
Source organism: Promicromonospora sp. NPDC110617 (assembly GCF_055598465.1). NCBI lineage: Bacteria > Bacillati > Actinomycetota > Actinomycetes > Micrococcales > Promicromonosporaceae > Promicromonospora > Promicromonospora sp. NPDC110617. The sequence continues at coordinate 1,183,497 of NZ_JBVKBM010000001.1, read as the reverse complement.
GCCGCCTGAGCACAGCAGCACCACGAGGGCCCCGTACCGTCAGGTGCGGGGCCCTCGCACGCAAAGGCTTGGCTTCACCCCGTACTTTCATCCCCTTTCGGCTGGTACCTGGACTAATGTCCACCGGGCTGCCCTGTCCCCGCCGCGAGGAGCCCCCGTGGGTGCTGTCCGCCAGTACGTCTTCCCCACCGCCCGGATCATCATCTGGGCCGTGATCGCCGCCGCGCTCGTGGTCCTGGCGCTCAAGGGCGCCGAGCTCGACCCGCCGGACGCGCTGCAGCCCACGGGTGAGATCACCGAGGCCGTGATCCCCGTCGAGAAGGGCTCCGTGACCAACGCGGTCACGGTGCCGGCGTCCGTGGTGACCGACCCGCCGGTCGAGATCAAGGCCACCGCCAACGGCGTCATCGCCGAGATCCAGGTCGACGACGCCAAGGTCGACAAGGGCACCCGCATGCTGTGGATCAAGAGCGAGGAGCCCGTCGAGCCCGTGGTCGAGGTCGACGAGGAGTCCGGCGAGGAGACCGTCACCGAGCAGGATCCCAAGGTCACCTGGACCTCGGCCCTCGCGCCGGTCTCCGGCACCGTCGACATCACGGCGCTGAAGGACCAGGCGGTCGCCGTGGGCGAGGTCATCGGCACGATCTCGCCCGGCACCCTCTCGGTCACGGGCACGCTGACCGCCGACCAGCAGTACCGGCTGGTCGGCGCCAAGGGCTCCGCGCAGGTGACGCTCAAGGGCGGGCCGGCACCGTTCACGTGCACGGGTCTGACGATCGGCGAGGCGCCCGGCGGCGCGGGCGCGACCGGCGGCGAGGAGGCGGCGGGCGCGCCCGAGGCGGCCACCGGCGCCGTCCACTGCTCCATCCCGCCCAAGATCAAGGCGTTCTCCGGCCTCGGTGCCGAGATCGAGATCACCAATGGGAACGCCAAGGACGTCGTCGTGGTCCCGATCAGCGCGGTGCTCGGCACCTCCCAGACCGGCCGCGTGTGGACCGTCAAGGAGGAGGGCGCCGAGCCCGAGCCCCGCGACGTGACCCTGGGGCTGACCGACGGGCTGCAGGTCGAGGTCACCAAGGGCCTGAAGGCCGGCGAGCAGATCCTGGAGTTCACGCCCGTCGACGACGGCACGGAGGGCGGCGTCGACTGCGACGACACCGCCGCGTACGACGAGGCGGCGATGACGGGCGACGGGGACGTCATGGTGGCGTTCGAGGAGGAGTGCTTCGGATGACCGGCACCCCGCTCGTCGACCTGCAGGGCGTGACCCGGCACGTCGAGCTCCCGGACGGGAGCACGCTGGAGATCCTCCGCGGGGTGGACCTGACGGTCGGCCCCGGGGAGCACGTGGCGATCGTCGGCCGCTCCGGCACCGGCAAGTCCACCCTGCTGAACATCCTGGGCCTGCTCGACTCGCCCACGTCCGGCGAGTACCTCCTGGAGGGCGAGCCCGTCGGCCGCCTGCGCAGCCGGGCGCTGGCCCGCCGCCGGGGCGACGACTTCGGCTTCGTGTTCCAGCAGTTCAACCTGCTGCAGGGCCGGACGGCGCTCGAGAACGTCGCCGCGCCCCTCCTGTACGCGCGCGGCAAGCAGTTCTGGAACCGCACCAAGCTGGCCACGCGGTCCCTCGAACGGGTCGGCCTCGGCGAACGCCTCGACACCCGGCCCGAGAAGCTCTCGGGCGGCGAGCAGCAGCGGGTCGCCATCGCCCGCGCGCTCGTGCGCGGGCCGCGCGTCATCCTCGCCGACGAGCCCACGGGGGCGCTCGACGTCGAGACCGGCCAGGCGATCATGACGCTCCTGGACGACGCCGCGAGCGACACCGGGTCCGCGCTGGTGACCATCACCCACGACCTGGCGATCGCCGCCCGCGCCGACCGCCAGTTCCGGCTGGCCGACGGCGTGCTGGTGCCCATCCACCTCGACGCGCCCGCGGCCGTGGCCGAGACGGCGCCCCTGTCCGCGCCCGAGTCCGCCGGACTTCCCGCATGACCGGGGTCGTGGGCGCGATCGTCGAGGCCTGGGACGAGCTGCGGATCCACCGGGTCCGTGTGCTCCTCGCGCTGATCGGCGTCGCCTGCGCCGTCACCGCGATCACCGGCATCACCGCCGCCGTGACGATGTTCGGCCAGGCCATGCAGGAGCAGAACGAGCGCATGTCGGGCCGCGACACCACGCTGGAGGGCTGGTCGATGGGGCCGGCCGAGGCCGGGATGACGGCTGCCGAGGTTGACGCGCTCGTCGACGCCGTGGCCGAGCGGCACAAGATCTCGTACCACTCCGTGCGGGCGACCACCGACCTCGCGGTGCGCGGCGGCGAGGCCGGAACCTACGTCGAGTGGTCGGCCGTCGACGTCGACAGCGGGATCATCACCCGGCAGGACCTCGAGGCCGGCCGGTGGTTCACCGAGTCCGACGCCGAGCGGCTGGCCCCCGTGCTCGTGGTGAACCAGGCCTTCCTGGACGCCTACGCCGACGGCGCCCCCGTGGCCACGCACCCGAAGGTGGTGCTCGAGGGCGAGTCCCCCGTGGCCGCGACCGTGATCGGCGTGGTGCCCGTGCAGTGGAACGACGAGGGGCCGCGCGCCATGATGCTGTTCGACCAGGCGGTGCGCTGGTTCCCCGACCGGGTGATGGCCGACAGCTACCGGTTCTGGGTGCCGCCGGAGCTCGCCGACCAGTTCGCCGAGGTGCTGCCCCGCGACCTGGCGGCGGCGGGCGTCCCGTTCGACGTGCAGCAGCCGATGGCCGACGCGGTGGTGATCGACCGCGTGCTGCAGTACCTGGTGCTCGGGGTCGGCGGGTTCGCGCTGCTCCTGGGCGGGCTCGGGCTGCTCAACATCGCGCTGGTCACCGTGCGGTACCGAATCCGGGAGATCGGCATCCGACGGTCCTTCGGGGCCACCAGCGGACGCGTGTTCTTCGGCGTCCTCATGGAGTCGGTGGTCGCCACGACCGTGGCGGGCGTGGTCGGCGTGGTGATCGCGGTGGCGGTGATCAAGAACATCCCGATCGACCGCATCTTCGGCCGACCGCTCGACGACCTGCCGGGCTTCCCGTTCGACGCGGCCCTGGTCGGCATGGCGTGCGCCGTCGGGATCGGCGCCCTGGCGGGCCTGATCCCGGCGATCTACGCGGTGCGGGTCAAGGTGATCGACGCGATCCGGTACTGAGGCCGCGCCGACCCGGCGGAACAGTCAGAGCTCGTAGGTCGCCACGACCGGGGCGTGGTCGCTCCAGCGCTCCGCGTAGGTGGGCGCCCGGTCGACCTCGACCTTGCGGCAGGCGCCCGCGAGGGCCGGGTTGGCGAGCTGGTAGTCGATGCGCCAGCCGGAGTCGTTGTCGAACGCGGCGCCGCGCCACGACCACCAGGTGTACGGGCCGGGGCCGTCGCCCGCGTGGGAGCGGCCCAGGTCCGTCCACCGGTGCTCGTCGAGCCAGCGCGTCACGTACGCGCGCTCCTCGGGGAGGAAGCCCGCGCTCTTCTGGTTGCCCTTCCAGTTCTTGATGTCCACGTTCTGGTGGGCGATGTTGAGGTCGCCCGCCACGACGGCCGGCACCTCCGCCGCGGAGAGCTCGGCGAGACGCGCCGTCACCTTCTCCAGGTAGGCGTACTTGGCCACCATCGTGTGCTCCTGGCCCGGGGTGGTGGACCCGGAGTGCAGGTAGGCGGAGACCGCCGTGAGCGTGCCGCCGTCTGGCAGGCGCACGTCGGCCTCCACCCAGCGGCCGGTGTCGGCGCCGGTCTCCGCGGCGCCGTCGGGCCCGTGGGCCGCGAGCCCCGTGCGGACGTCGCCGAGCGGCAGCCGGGACGCGACGAGCACCCCGGCGCGACCCTTGACCTCGCTCTCCGCGTGCGCGACGTGCCAGCCGTCGAGCACCTCACGGACGAGCTTGTCGGGCGCGCGCACCTCTTGCAGCAGCAGCACGTCCGGGGTGCGGGTGGCGATCCAGGACTCGATGCCGCGGCGGACGGCGGCACGGATCCCGTTGACATTGGCGGTGGCGACGATCAGGGGCACCGGGGAAGCCTAGCCGGAGCCCCTGACACGCCCCGATCACGGTCAGGTCAGGCGCCGTCGTGCGCCGCCTGCAGGGCCGCGACGTCGATCTTGCCCATCGTCAGCATCGCGTTCATCGTGGCGATCTCGGCCGGCGTCGCGTACGAGCCGCTGAGCCGCTCGAGCTCCTTGGGGATGACCTGCCAGGACACGCCGAACTTGTCCGTGCACCAGCCGCACGCCCCGGGCTCGCCGCCGTCGGCCGTCAGGATGTCCCAGTAGTGGTCGACCTCCTCCTGGCCCTCGACGGACAGGTAGAACGAGAACGCCTCGTCGAGGGTGCGGTGCGGCCCCGCGTTCAGCCCGATCACGGGCTGGCCGGCCACCGTGAACTCCACGACGAAGTCCGTGCCGGCCTCGGCACCCGGAGCGTTCTCCGGAGCCTTGATCACGCGCTCGACCGACGAGCCCGGGATGTGCTCGGCGTAGAACGCGGCGGCCTCGCCGGCCTTGTTGTTCCCGAACCAGAGATGGGTCCGCACGGTCACCATGATGTCCTCCTGAGTCGCTCGGGGGCGCCGTCGGCCCCGTCATCAACTCTTAAGACGCCGCGGCGCCGCGCAACTCATCGGGCGAGACCAGGGTCAGTGCGTCAGCACCCCGCCGTGCGGCATCTCCCACGCCTCGGCGAGACGGGACGGCCGGATCGCTGATCCAGCGCCGAAGAACTCGCAGAACTTCATGATCAGCGGGTCCCAGCCCACCGGGTCGACGTGGTGGGTGCCCGGCAGGACGAGCTCCTCGGCGACATGACTGCGCAGCACACGGACGTGGAACACGGTGGCCCCGGAACCGGACGTACCCAGCGGGGACTCCCGCTCGACGGAGCACTCGAGCTGGACCGGGCACTCCGCGACTCGCGGCGGCCGGACCAGCTCGGACGGCTGCCCGCTCAGGCCGGCCCGCGCGAACTTGTCCGGGACGAACTCGTACCCCATCGCCGTCTTGCGCGGCGGCACGTCCGGCCTGCCGGTGGTGAGCGCCAGCCGGTCCACGGCGTCGACCAGGCCGGACGGCACCAGGTTCAGGACGCACTCGCCCTCGCGCCGGAGGTTTGCCGAGGTCTGGGCGGAGTCGCCGAGGCCCAGTGCGCAGTGGTCGCCGAGCCACCAGGCGGACGACATGGGTGCGAGGTTGGCGGAACCGTCGGGGTTCCGCGTCGAGAGGAGCACGACGGGCGTGCCGAAGTACTTGACCTTGAGGTCGAGGGTCCTGTGCATGACCTCAGCGTCCCCTCGCCCGGCCCGCCCGGTCTGGCGGTTTTCGGCCGTCGCGACCCTCCGGCGCCGGTCAGAGGAGCGGCGCGCGTCAGAGGAGCGGCGCCGAACGTAGGAATGGTCGCCGCAAGAGAGCTCTTGCGGCGACCATTCCTACGTTCGGCGGCCAGATCGGGCCGGCGTCGCAGCCCAGATCGGGCTAGGTCAGACGAGCGTCACGCCAGCGAGCGCTCCGCCGACTCCACCACGTTCGCCAGCAGCATCGCCCGCGTCATCGGACCGACGCCGCCCGGGTTGGGCGACACCCAGCCCGCGATCTCGGCGGCCTCGGGCGAGACGTCGCCGACGACCCGCGACTTGCCCGTCTCCGGGTCGGTCTCGCGCGAGACGCCGACGTCGATCAGCACGGCGCCCGGCTTGACCATGTCGCCGGACACGATGCCCTTGACGCCCGCGGCGGCCACGACGACGTCCGCCCGCCGGACCAGGGCGGGGAGGTCCTGCGTGCCGGTGTGCGTCAGGGTGACCGTCGCGTTGACGGCGCGCCGCGTGAGCAGCAGGCCGATCGGGCGGCCCACGGTGACGCCGCGGCCCAGCACCACGATCTCCTTGCCGGCGAGCTTGATGCCGTGCCGCTCCACCAGCTCGATGATGCCGCGCGGCGTGCAGGGCAGCGAGGACGTGACGTCCTCGTTGACCCGGAGCACCAGGCGCCCCAGGTTGGTGGGGTGCAGGCCGTCGGCGTCCTTGTCGGGGTCGACGAGCTCCAGCACGCGGTTGGTGTCGATGCCCTTCGGCAGCGGGAGCTGGACGATGTACCCGGTGCAGGCCGGGTCCTCGTTCAGCCGCCGTACCGCGGCCTCGATCTCCTCCTGTGTCGCGGTCTCCGGGAGGTCCTCCCGGATCGACGCTATGCCGACCTCGGCGCAGTCGCGGTGCTTGCCCGCCACGTACCACTGCGAGCCGGGGTCCTCGCCGACCAGCAGCGTGCCGAGCCCCGGCACGACGCCGCGCTCGCGCAGCGCCGTGACGCGGTCCTTGAGCTCCGCCTTGATGGCGGCCGCCGTGGCCTTCCCGTCCAGGATCTGTGCGGTCATCGGCTCAGAGCCCCGGGTAGAGCGGGAACGCGGCGGTCAGCTTCTCGACCCGCGCCGAGAGGGCGTCGACGTCGGTCGCGGCGCCGTCCTTCAGGGCCGTCGCGATGATGTCGGCGACCTCGGTGAACTCGGTGTCGCCGAATCCGCGGGTGGCGAGCGCCGGCGTGCCGATCCGCAGGCCGGACGTGACGCGCGGGGGGCGCGGGTCGAACGGGACGGCGTTGCGGTTCACGGTGATCCCGGCGTCGTGCAGGAGGTCCTCCGCCTGCTGCCCGTCGAGCTGCGAGTTGCGCAGGTCGACGAGCACCAGGTGCACGTCGGTGCCGCCGGTCAGCACGGACGCGCCGGCCGCGGCGACGTCGGGCTGCGAGAGGCGCTCGGCGATGATCGACGCGCCGCGCAGCGTGCGCTCCTGGCGGTCCTTGAACGACTCGGTCGCCGCGACCTTGAACGAGACCGCCTTGGCGGCGATCACGTGCATGAGAGGTCCGCCCTGCTGGCCCGGGAACACCGCGGAGTCGATCTTCTTGGCGTACTCCTCCTTGGAGAGGATGAAGCCGGAGCGCGGCCCGCCGATCGTCTTGTGCACGGTCGAGGAGACGACGTCGGCGTGCGGCACCGGGGACGGGTGCAGCCCCGCCGCGACGAGCCCGGCGAAGTGCGCCATGTCGACCCAGAGCTTGGCGCCGACCTCGTCCGCGACCTCGCGGAACGCGGCGAAGTCGAGGTGGCGCGGGTAGGCCGACCAGCCGGCGATGATGACGTCGGGGCGGTGCTCCAACGCCTTCTTGCGGACCTCGTCCATCTCGATGCGGTAGGACTGCGGGTCCACGCCGTAGGCGCCGACGTCGTACAGCTTGCCGCTGAAGTTGATCCGCATGCCGTGCGTGAGGTGGCCGCCGTGGGCCAGCTCGAGGCCGAGGATCTTGTCGCCCGCGTTGATCAGGGCGTGCAGCACCGCGGCGTTGGCCTGGGCGCCGGAGTGCGGCTGGACGTTGGCGTGCTCGGCGCCGAACAGGTCCTTGGCCCGGGCGATCGCGAGGTTCTCGGCGATGTCCACCTGCTCGCAGCCGCCGTAGTAGCGGCGGCCCGGGTAGCCCTCGGCGTACTTGTTGGTCAGGACCGAGCCCTGGGCCTCCAGGACGGCGCGCGGCACGAAGTTCTCGGACGCGATCATCTCGAGCGTGTCACGCTGGCGGGCCAGCTCTCCGTCCAGGACGGCGGCGATCTCGGGGTCGAGCTCGGCGAGCGGGGTGGCGAGCGGGTCGGGGGTCGATGCGCTCATGGCTCCTCGATTCATGCGGGACGGGGAATGGTCGGACGGCGGTGGAGGGCACACGCGCCGTGACACGACTGGCCCGGGCGTGCACCTCTCACAAGGTGACCCAGGGCCCAGGCGAACGACCCGTCGTCGGCATGACTCGTCGCTCCCCGGTGGTGATCCACCTGACGCCAGTCGCGACCCGAAGATCGTAGCAGCGGCGACAGGAGCCCGTCCCGCGCGCCCGGCACGCGCGCGGCGAGCGCCCGACACGCGCCCGCCGTGCGACCGCCGCGCGTCCGCCACGCCCCCGGCGCGCACAAGGCCGCGCACCAGGAACCGCAGGATTGCAGCGAAAGTACCTGAGACCCTTTTGCGATTCACCCCGACGTCGCTACTGTGCCGCCATGCCCTCCCCCGTGTCACCGGACGCAGGTGTTCCGGAACACCAGCCAGACCCGCGCCGCCGCCAGTCCCAGCCGGGCCGGCACACCGGCCAGTTCGAACAGGTCCAGCGCTCCGGCCAGTTCCAGCCGGTCCAGCGCTCGAGCCAGTTCCAGCCGCGGACCGGTCAGTTCCCGGCCCGGTCCGGCGCGACGCCGCTGCCGCCGGGCCAGGCCCAGCCGCCCGGCCGCACCCAGCCACCCGGCCCGGGCCTGCCGCCCGGCGGGAGCGGCGGGGACGACAACGGGCGCGGCCGGCGCAAGGGCGGCATGCGGCGGGACTGGATCTGGTCCGTCGTCGCCTTCCTCGTCGCCGCCGGCGTGATCGTGGCCGTGGGCATCCACTTCTTCGGGCCCGACGGCACGGAGGACGCCGCCGCCGCGTGGGCGGTCGACGCGTGCGCCGGCCCGAACCCGTCACCCTCGGGGCCGGACGGGGCCGACACCTACCGCCCCCTGCAGTGCGACGACCCCGAGGCCACGGTCTCGATCCTCGAGATCCAGGACGCGGTGTCGTTGGCGCAGCTGCACTGCCCGGCCGGCACCGACGTCGTCTTCCAGAAGGACGGCCAGGCCGGTGGCGAGACGCAGGCGGTGTGCGCGCGCAACCTGGCCGACGACCACCCCGGGGACCCCGGCAAGGGCGGCGGCCAGCTCGTGAGCGGCGACTGCGTGGACGGCAGCGGGAGCGAGCTCGCCTGCTCGTCGGACGGCGCGCGCAAGGTCACCGCCCTCATCGTCAGCGGGATGGAGTGCCCCGAGGGCACCCAGGACAAGCTCGAGCTCGGGTACGACGCGACCCGCAGCTTCGAGACGGTCTGCCTCGCCGGCTGACCGCTCACCTGCGGCGTCATCCACCTCTCACCTGGCCGAAACCAGCATTCATCGGACATTGGCTAGATTTGCGGCATGGGGCACCGGCGGCAGACCGTCTTCGAGCGTAACGTTCCGGCCAGGTCTGTCGTCGACCATGCCCTGGCCACGACACGTCAAGCGGTCTTGTGGCAGGACGACCTGGGCCGGCCCGTCGCCTACCCCGCGCTGTCGGCCCCGGTGCGGGCCGACGTCGCCGTGGTCGGCGCCGGGTACGCCGGGCTGTGGGCGGCGCTGCGGGCCAGGCAGCGGCACCCCGGCGCGCGCGTGGTGCTGATCGAGGGCAGGTCGGTCGGCTGGGCCGCGTCCAGCCGCGACGCCGGGTTCTGCGGAACCCGGCTCACGTGCGGTGGGCGGCCCGACGCCGACGAGCGCGCCGCGCTGACCCGGCTCGGCCAGGAGAACCTGGCGGCCGTCGGGTCCGCCGTGGCCGGGCTCGGCCTGGACTGCCCGTGGGAGCGCACCGGCGTGGTCGACCTGGCCGTGGAGCCGCACCACATCGACCGGCTGCAGGAGGCAGCTGCCTCCGCTGCCCGGGTCGGCGCGCCGCACACCTTCCTCGACCGGGCCAAGGTGCGCGCCGAGATCGCCAGCCCCACCTACGAGGCCGGCCTGGTCCGCCCCGACGACGTCGTGCTCACACACCCCGCGCGGCTGGCCGCCGAGCTGGCGCGGGCGGCGAGCGCGCTCGGCGTCGAGGTCTTCGAGCACACGCGGGTGACCCGGCTGGTGCCACCGGGCCGGGGCACGGGCGGCGACGTCGTCCTGCGCACCACCTCGCCCGCGGGCGAGGCCGCCGTGCGCGCGGACCGCGTGGTGCTCGGGACGGGCGCGTTCCCGTCCCTGCTGCGGCGCTACCGCCGGCACACCGTGCCGGTGTACGAGTACGCGATCGCGACGGAGCCGCTGTCCGCCGAGCTGCTGGGCGCCATCGGCTGGCGCGGCCGGCAGGGGCTGCGGGACCTGGCGCGCCGGCCCCACCGCTACCGGCTCACCGCCGACGACCGGATCGTGTTCGGCGGGCACGACGCCGTCCACCACCCCGGCGGACGCATGCGGCGTGCCTCCGAGAACCGGCCCGCGACCTCCCGGCGCCTCGCCGAGCATCTCCTGACGACGTTCCCCCAGCTCGAGGGCGTCCGCCTCACGCACCGGTGGGGCGGCGCCGCCGGCACCCCCCACGGGTCCGGCCCGTTCCTCGGCCAGGCCGCGGGCGGCCGCGTGCAGCACGTGGCGGGGTTCGCCGGGCTCGGCGTCGTCGCGACGCACTTCGCGGCGGAGCTGGCGCTGGACCGGTTCGACGTGCTCGACGGCGCCCCGGGGACCGAGCGCACGGCGCTCCGCACGCTGCGCCGCGTCCCGGCCCCGCACCCGCCGGAGCCGCTCCGGTCGCCGGACGCACTTGGCCTGGGCCGCGATACCTGATTGGCTGCGGCGAACGCCCGACGTCGAAGGAGCACGAAGTGACCAAGCCCCCGGTCCCGGAGCACATCGCGAAGGTCCTCGAACGCCCGAACCACGCGGTCATGGCGACCGTCCGGCCCGACGGCGCGCCCGTGTCGGTGGCCACCTGGTACCTGTACGAGGACGGCCGGGTGCTGCTGAACCTCGACGGCACGCGCAAGCGCCTGGACCACCTGCGGGCGGACCCGCGCGTGTCCCTCACGGTGCTGGACGCCGAGAACTGGTACCGGCACGTCAGCCTCCAGGGCCGCGTGACGATCACGCCCGACGAGGGCCTGGCCGGCATCGACCGGCTCTCCGTCCACTACGGCGGCAAGCCCTACCCGAACCGCGAGAACCCGCGGTTCGACGCGTGGATGGAGATCGAGTCCTTCCATGCCTGGGGCTTCTGAGCTACTTCTCCTGCGACACCGGCTGCGCGCCCGCGGCGCCGAGCACCCGGCGCAGGTAGGTGTAGGTCAGGTCGCCCGCGGCCTTGTCGTACTGCTCCTCGTACCCGTGCTTGGTGTACAGCGCGAGGTTCTGCTTGGAGTCCTTGCCGGTGAAGACCCAGATCTCCGTGGTCTGCTCCGGCAGGTACGGGAGCACGGCGAACAGCATCTCGGTGCCGATGCCGCGGGCCTGCTTGTCCGGGGCCACGGCGAGGCGGCCGAGGGTCGCCTTCTCGCCCTCGATCTCGACGCGGACCGAGCCGATCATCCGGTGGCCCTCCCACGCGCCGATCGTCACCACGTCGTCCCGCGCCAGGTCCTCGCGCAGCTCGGCGAGCGTCTGGGTCAGCGGGGGGATGTTCGGGTCGTCGTACAGCTGGGCCTCGGTGACGAACGCGGCGCGGCGCAGCGTGAGGAGCTCGCCCGCATGGTCGTCCTCGACCAGGGCGATCGTCGTGGTGGAGTTGCTCATGGGTCCATGGTGGCAGAGGTGACGCGCCCGGGTCGACGGCGACCACGGTCCGGTCCGGCGTGTCGGTGACCCGGCGTAGGTTCGGGTCATGGAGCGCATCGAGGTGCGGCCCGCCGTCGGGCGGTACGACGACTTCTACGAGGTGGTGGGCGTCAAGAAGCCGGGTGGCAAGGGCTGCTGGTGCATGGCCTACCGGGACAGCAGGGTGGCGCAGGAGGACCGCCCCGGCTACATGCGGGACGAGTGCGCCACCGAGCCCGGCCCGGGCGTCCTGGTGTACGTGGACGACGTCGTCGCGGGCTGGTGCTCGGTCGCGCCCCGGTCCACCTACCGGCGGCTGATGAACACCCGCACCATTCCCTTCGTCGACGACCGGGACGCCTGGGTGGCGGTGTGCTTCGTGGTCCGCGCGGGGTACCGGAAGCGAGGGCTCATGCACCACCTCCTGGCCGGGGCCGTCGAGCACGCGCGTGCCCACGGGGCCGAGGTGGTCGAGGGCTACCCGGTCGACGTCGGTGCGGAGCGGGTCGACGTGATCAGCGGGTACGTCGGCACGGTGCACATGTTCGAGGCGGCGGGCTTCGAGCGGGCGGCCGAGACGGGCGGGGTGAGCGGCGGCCGACGGCGCTGGGTGATGCGCCGCGAGCTCTCGCGGGACGAGATCCCGCCGGTCGCCGCGCCGGGTTAGCCTGACCGCGTGAACGACGCGACCGCTGCCACCCACTGGATCCTGACCCTGTCCTGCCCGGACCAGCCGGGAATCGTGCACGCGGTGGCCGGCATGCTCGCGGAGCACGGGGGCAACATCACGGAGTCGCAGCAGTTCGGCGACCCGGCGTCCGGCCTCTTCTTCATGCGCGTGCAGGTCGAGTCGGCCGCGTCGCGCGAGGAGCTCACCGCCGCGATGACGCAGGTGGCGGGCCGGTTCCAGATGACGTGGACGCTCGACGTCGTGGGCCGGCGCATCCGCACGCTCGTCATGGTCTCCAAGGCCGCGCACTGCCTCGTGGACCTGCTGTACCGGGAGCGGTCGCAGCGCATGCCGATCGACGTGGTCGGCGTGGTGGGCAACCACCGCGACCTGGAGGACATCGCGGCCTTCTACGGCAAGCCGTTCCACCACGTGCCCGTCACCAAGGACACCAAGGCCGAGGCGGAGGCGACGCTGCGCGGCCTGGTCAAGCAGACCGACGCCGAGCTCGTGGTGCTGGCCCGGTACATGCAGATCCTGTCCGACGAGCTGTGCCGCGACCTCAGCGGGCAGGTCATCAACATCCACCACTCGTTCCTGCCGTCGTTCAAGGGCGCGGGGCCCTACCGGCAGGCGCACGACCGCGGCGTCAAGATCATCGGCGCCACGTCGCACTACGTGACGGGCGACCTCGACGAGGGCCCGATCATCGAGCAGGACGTCGAGCGCGTGGACCACTCCCGCACGGTCGAGGACCTGGTGGGCATCGGCGAGGACGTCGAGCGCCGCACCCTGGCCCGCGCCGTCCGCTGGCACGCGGAGCGCCGCGTGCTGCTGGACGGCCGCCGCACGGTCGTCTTCCGCTGACCGTGCTGAGGTAGGCGCAGCCGGCGCAGGTGGGCGCAGCCGGGTGGTCGGCAGAATGTCAGGTGGTCGGCAGTCCGAGCTGCCGACCACCTGACATTCTGCCGATCATCCGGGCCGGCCTACCCAGCCCAGCGGCTCAGCCCTTGACCGCGCCCGCCAGGGCGAAGGCCGAGCCCGAGATGCGGGTGACCAGCACGTACAGGCCGAGCACCGGCGCGGCGTAGAGCAGCGAGTACGCGGCGAGCTGCCCGTAGGCGACCGACCCGTACTGGCCGAAGAACGCGAAGATGCTCACGGCCGCCGGCTGCTTCTCCGGGGAGAGCAGGAGCACGAACGGGACGAAGAAGTTCCCCCAGGCCTGCACGAACACGAAGATGAACACCACGGCGATGCCGGGCCGCATGAGCGGAAGCACCACGCGGCGCAGCGCCTGCATCGCGGACGCCCCCTCGGTCCACGCCGCCTCCTCCAGCGAGATCGGCACCGAGTCCATGAAGTTCTTGGTCATCCAGATCGCCATGGGCAGTGAGGTCGCCGCCATGAAGAAGATGGTCCCCGGCAGCGAGTCCAGCAGGTTGAGCTGCACGAACAGCGCGTACACCGGGACCATGATCGCCGTGATCGGCAGGCAGGTGCCGAACAGCACCGAGTACAGGAAGTACTTGCCGAACCGCATGCGGTAGCGCGACAGCGGGTAGGCCGCGAGCACCGCGACCACCACCGTGATGGCCCCGGACCCCGCGGACAGCACGAACGCGTTCCACAGCGGCAGCCAGGTGAGCTCCGGCGTCATGATCGCGGCGAAGTTCGCTGTGGTCACGGCGTCGGGCAGCCCGAAGGAGAGCGTCGCCTGCGCGTCGAACGACGCGACGACCACCCATGCCATCGGGAGCACGAAGCACAGGGCGATCACGAGCAGCACCAGGTTCGCGGCCACCTTGGTCGCCGTGCCGCGGGGCGCGGCGAGCTGGCCCGCGCCTGCGCCGCGACGGGCCGGCGCGGCGGGCCTCGTCATCGTGTCCGTCATCAGTCCACCTCCGGTCGGAGCGCGCGGATGTAGATCACGGAGAAGATCCCGCCCACGATGATCATCACGGTCGCGATGGCCGTGCCGTAGCCGACCTGCGCGAACTTGAACGCCTCCTGGTAGGCCAGGATCGGCAGGGTCGAGCTGTCCGTGCCGGGTCCCCCACCGGTCATCACGTAGATCAGCGTGAACACCGACAGCGTCTGCAGCGTGGTGAGCATCAGGTTGGTCGAGATGCTGCGCCGGATGACCGGGAGGGTCACCCAGGCGAGCCGTTGCAGCCCGTTCGCGCCGTCGAGCTGGGCGGCCTCGGTGAGCTCGGGGGGTACCTCCGCGAGCGCGGCCGAGTAGACCATCATCGAGAAGGCCGTGCCGCGCCAGATGTTGGCGAGGATCACCGCGAGCATCGGGGTCGAGTAGAGCCAGTCCGGCCCCGTGATCCCGATGCCGCCGAGCAGCGTGTTGAGCGTGCCCTCGGAGTGGAAGAACGCGTACGCGGCGAACGCCGCCACGATCTCGGGCAGCACCCAGGCCGCCACGACGACCGTCGAGGCGATCGAGCGCACGGGCTTGACCGCCGACCGGAGCAGGCCGGCCAGGGCGATGCCCATCACGTTCTGTCCCACCACGGCGGAGAGGAACACGAACACGACGGTGAGCCACAGCGACTTGGGGAAGTCGGGGTCGCCGATCAGCGCCACGTAGTTGTCGAACCCGATCCACTCCGGGTTCAGAGCGGTGGGCCCGGTGAGCGCGGTGTTCGTGAACGAGCCGTAGAACGACCAGATCACGGGGCCGAGCATGAAGAGCGCGAGCAGGACGACGGCGGGCGCGAGCGGAACCACCCGCGCCACGCCGCGGGACGAGACGGCCATCAGGTCAGCCCTGGACCGTGTTCTCTTCGCCGACGATGCCCGTCACCGCATCGTCGTAGGCGGCAGCCGCCTCCTCCGGTGTCTGCTGGCCGGTCATCACGGCCTCCATCGCGACCATGATCTCGTTGGAGACCTTCGGGTAGTCCGACGTCGCGGGCCGGAAGTTGGTCACGTCGACGAGGCCGGTGAAGAACTCGGTGGTCGGGTTGGTCGCGGTGTACTCGGGGTCCTCGGCGACGTCGGTCCGGACCGCGATCTGGCTGTTCGCGACGTCGAACCAGAGGGAGTTCTCGCGGTTCAGGGCCATCGAGATGAACTCGAACGCGGCGTCCGGGTTCTTGGAGCCGGAGCCCATCGCGAGCGTCCAGCCGCCCGACATGCTGACCGCGCCGGGCGCGGCGCCGTCCTGCGTGGGCATGGGCGCGGTGCCCATCTTCTCCGACCACTCGGGCCACGGCGCGACGCCGGACTCGAGCCAGTTGCCCGCCACCCAGGAGCCGTCGAGCGCGATGCCGACCTTGCCCTCGGGCAGCCACTCGGCCTGCACGGTGTTGCCGATGTTGGTGTCGAGCGCCTGCTGCGGCGTGGGCGCGAGCCCCTCGGTGAACACGGTGGTGATGAAGTCGAGGCTGTCGACGAAGCCCTGCGAGCCGAGCACCCACTTGCCGTCCTCGTAGAGGGTGTCGCCGGTGCCGTACAGGAGCATCTCGAAGCCCTGCATCACCGCGGCCTCACCCTGCGGCTTGCCGGAGTACATGTTGAACGGGACGACGTCGGGGTCGGACTCCTTGATGGCCCGGGCCGCCTCCAGCAGCTCGTCCCACGACTTCGGCGCCCAGTCCTCCGGCAGGCCCGCCTTGGCGAGCACGTCCTTGTTGAACCACAGGCCGCGCGTGTCGGTACCCATGGAGACGCCGTAGGTCTTGCCGTCGTCGCCCGCGCCGGCCTCCTTGGCGCTGTCGACGAACTGGTCCCACTCGTCCCACTCGGCCAGGTAGTCGTCCAGCGGCGCCAGGTACCCGGCCTCGACGTCGGACTTGATCATGTACGTGTCCTCGTACATGACGTCCGGTGCGGTGCTCGGCGACCGGTTCATCAGGGCGAGCTTGGTGAAGTAGTCGTTCTGCTGCGCCTCGATGGGCACGAGCTCGACGGTGATGTCGGGGTTGGCCTTCTCGTAGTCGGCCTTGACGTCCTTGAACAGCTCGTCGGCCTGCGTGAAGTTGCCGAATTTCTGGTAGGCGATCTTGATCGTGGAGGAGTCCGAGCCGCCTCCGCCGGAGCCACAGGCACCGAGCGAGAGGGCGAGTGCCGCCGCGGTGACGGGTGCGATGAGGAATCGTGCCGTGCGCATGAAGCTCCCTTGCGTCGTGCGAGGCCGGCTACGTCGCCGGACCAACTGACGCACACGATTCACCCCAGGCGGGTCCGAGTCAAGGTCCACCGCCGAACAATTGTCAGCGCTGTCACCCCCCGCTGCCCGGGGGGGGAGACAGGTGAGCGGCTGCTCAGCAGGCGGGCGGTGACCGCAACTCCGCGAGTTACGGTCACCGCCCACCTGGTGAGCAGCCGCTCAGTGCGCTCAGCGGCCCCGGGGGTCCGTCAGGACCGCTACCGTGCGGGGCGGGACCGTGACCGTCCCGTTCCTGCGGTCCCAGGTGGTCTGCCGCACGACGGCGTCCGCCCCGCGCGCCTGGATGCGTGACAGCGCGTAGTCCCGGCCGGCGAGCTCCGGCACATCGACCGTGGCCGCGTCCGGCGACGCGTTGAACACCACCAGCACGCCGTCCAGCTTCCGGTCGACGTCGGTCCGGCCCGCCCGGTCGTCGATCGACATCGTGATGACGCCGGGGACGGCGTCCGGCCCGGAGCCGGGGAACGTCACCTTCTGCTCGATCAGGTCCGCGGAGCCCAGGCGGAACAGCTCGGTCGAGTGCCGCAGCTCCAGCAGCTCACGCGACTGGGCCGCCGCGAATCCGATGTCGTCGGCATCCGGCTTGAGCGCGGCGTCGGCGAGCAGGGGCCGCTGGTACGGCCACTTGTCCTCGTTGTCGGCCGCCATCGGCAGGCCGCGCCCGAACCCGTTGTCCTGCCCCGACCAGTCGATCGTGTTGAACCAGTCGCCCGAGTCGAACGAGTTGCGGTCCAGGGACTTGGAGCGCAGCAGGTCGGTGCCCGCGTGCCAGAACGAGGGCGACTGCGACAGCGCCGCCGTGGCCAGCGAGACCGTGTTCATCCGCACCCGGTCCGACATCGGGGTGTCCGCCGGCAGCTTCAGGGCGAGCAGGTCGAACAGCGTCTCGTTGTCGTGCGCGTCCACGTACGTGACGACCTCCTCCGGCGAGTCCGCGTAGCCCGCGGGCGCGCCCCGGTAGTCCAGCTCGTCACCCCGGACCCGCTCCCCGGTCGAGGTGGTGACCTCGTAGGCGCGCAGGTTGCCGGCCAGCCCGAGCTTCACCAGGTCGGTCTGGTGCGCCAGATCGGCTGCCTCGTCGGCGCCGCCGTCGTTGACCGACGCCGGGTCCTCCAGCCGCGCGTCCCGCCCGTTCGGGTCGGTGAACAGGCCGGTGCCGAAGCCCTGCGCGAACAGGGATGCCCCGTCGACGGGCGATCCGCCGTGGACGGCGTCGCGCAGGCGGTCGCTGAAGGTGCCGATGCCGGTGCCGCCGAGCTGGCCCTGCGTGGCCTGCTCGAACCGGGCGTTGCCCGCGACCTCGCCGAAGTCCCAGCCCTCGCCGTACAGGTACACGCTCGTGCCGTCCACCCCGTCGCGCCGCAGCGTGAGCTCGTCGAGCGCTGCCCGCACGGCCTCCATGTTCGCGCGCGAGTGGTGCCCCATCAGGTCGAACCGGAACCCGTCCACGTGGTAGTCGCGGGCCCAGGTGACCACGGAGTCCACCATCAGCTTGCTCGCCATGGCGTGCTCGGTGGCGACGTTCTGGCAGCAGGTGCTCGTCTCGACGGCGCCCGTGGTCGCGTTCAGCCGGTGGTAGTAGCCGGGCACCACGCGGTCCAGCACCGACTTCGGGTCCTGGCCCGACGCCGCCGTGTGGTTGAACACCTGGTCGAGCACCACCTGGAGCCCGGCGCCGTGCAGGTTGCCGACCATCGAGCGGAACTCGGCGACGCGCGCGCCGCCGTTCGCCTCGACCGCGTAGGAGCCCTCCGGGGCCATGAAGTGGTACGGGTCGTAGCCCCAGTTGAAGGCGTCGCTCCCCTGCACCTCGCCGACGGCGGCCTGCTGCTCCGTGCCATCGGGCGCGAACCCGGACAGGTCGCCCGTGGTGGCCTGGTCGGCCCGGTCCTCGGGGATCGACGCGATGTCGAACGTGGGCAGCAGGTGCACGGTCGTGAGCCCGGCGTCGGCCAGCGAGCGCAGGTGCCGCATGCCGTCCGAGCCCTTGACCCCGAAGGCACCGTAGGTGCCGCGCAGGCGGGCGGGCACGGTCTCGTCGGAGCTGGAGAAGTCACGCACGTGCAGCTCGTAGATGGTCTGGTCCACGGCGCGCTCCACCCGCGGCGCGGGCGTGCTCCGCCAGGCCCTGGGCTGCCACTCGGTGTCGTCGAGGTCGACGGCGACCGAGTGGGTCGAGTCGAGCGTGAGGCCGACCGAGTACGGGTCGGTCACCACGTTGGTCTCGACCTGGCCGGTGCTCGGCACGTACACCTCGACGGCGTAGCGGTAACGGGCGCCCCGCCAGTCGCCACGCCAGTCGCCCTTCGACAGGCTCAGGGACCGGGTGGCGCGGGCGCCGTCGAGCGTCCAGGCGCCGTCCTGCTGCCGGGTCATCGCGAAGGTGCGCGGCTCGGCGTCCAGCGAGCGGCCCGCGGGCCAGGCCTGGAGCGTCACGGCGCGGGCGGTGGGGGCCCAGAGCGCGAACGAGGCGCCCTTGCTGCCCTTGCCGCCGCGCCCGTGCCCGCCGTCGGGCCAGGTCACGCCCAGGGCGCGGTCGGTCGCGAACAGGTCGTCCAGCACGCCGGGGATCTGCACGCCGGTGGCGGCGGTCAGGGTGTCGCCGTCGTGCCGCGTCAGGCGCAGCGCCCCGGTGAGGGCCGACGTCGCCTCGGCCCGGGTCAGGCCCTCGGCCTCCAGGGCGAGGTACCCGGCCAGGTGCGGGAAGTCCTCGGCCACGTCGGCGGGCACGTCGCCCGGGGTCAAGGCGTACGACCCCGCCTCCGTCTCCAGGGCCCAGGTGTCCCCGGAGCCGAAGCCGGCGGCCGGGACCAGGACGAGGCCCTGCCGCACCCAGTGCGCGGCCTGCTGGCCCTCGCCGGGCGTGCCCGGGGTGCCGACCTGCACGGACGGTACCTTGGTCTCCGGGTCCCAGGTGAAGGTGACCGGGCCGCCGCCGGTCGAGTAGGCGATGTTGGCGCCGTCCCGCACGCCGTCGGCGCCGTAGTTCTCGGCCCAGGAGCCGTTGATCGCCACCTTGAACTCGTAGGAGCCGGCAGGCAGCTCGAACGTGCCGGTGTAGGTGCCGTCGTCGGCGAGGGTGAGGCGCGCGGCCTCGCAGTCCGGCGTCCAGTCCCCGGCGCAGCCCATCTCGCTGTTGTGCGAGCCGGGCACGGTGACCAGGTCGACGTCGGGGTCCGTGGGGTCGTCGACGACGCCGCTCACGTCCACGCCGACCGACGCGTACGAGCTGGCCGCGGTGCGGTCACCGTCCGCGTCGCGGGTGACCGCGCGGTACTCGACCAGCGTGCCCTGGGGCAGGTCGGCGCCGTTCGCGGAGACGTCGTGGAAGACGCGCGGGGATGTGTCCTCGGCGGTGCCGAGGTCGTGCCACTCCTCGGTGCCCACGGCACGCCAGGCGAACGAGGTCTCCGCCCAGGCGTCGTCGATCCCGGCGGCCACGGGGGCCACACCGGTCACCGCGGCGCCCGGCCGGGCGCTCGTCCCGGGGACGACGGCGGCGACACCGGCCGAGTCCGCGCCCACGGTGCGGTCCGCGACCAGCACGATCGCGGAGCGCGCCGGGACGGTCAGCGTGACCGCGCCGTCGGCGTCGGCCGTGACCGGGGTGTCGGTGCCGTACAGCGGGGCGAAGGTCGCGCCCGGAGTGAGCGTGTCGAACGTGACCGTGCGCTGCTGCGCGGCGTTGTTGGCGGCGACCAGGTGCTCGACCTGCTCGCCGCGGTCGACGCGGGAGAAGGCGTAGACCCCGGCGCCGTCCTCGGCGTAGCGCTCGATCTGGGCGCCGGTCGCCAGGGCCGGGTGCTCCTCGCGGAGGTCGGCCAGGGCGGCGATGTGCTCGTAGAGCGGCGCGTCGGTGGCGTAGCGGTCCACGCTGCCGGCCTGCTCGCCGGTGACCAGGGGCTGGTCGGCGTACTCGTCGACCTGCGTGGCGAACAGGGTCTGCCGGGCGTCCTTGTCGCCGCCGGTGCCCGCGAAGCCCTGCTCGTCGCCGTAGTAGACGACGGGCTGGCCGCGCGTGAGGTACATGAGCTCGTGCGCCAGCTCGTCGCGCTCCAGCGGGTTCTCGGCGCCCGCCAGCATGTAGCCGACGCGCCCCATGTCGTGGTTGCCGAGGAACGTCGGCAGGGCGGACGCGCTGCTGTGCGGCGTCGTGTACAGGTCGTCGGAGGCGTACAGGTCCGCGAGCCGCTGCGCGCTGTTGCCGCTGGCGTAGCTCGTGGCGGCCGACTGGAACGAGAAGTCGAGCACCGAGCTCATGTCGGTGCGGCGCACGTACGGGGAGGTCTTGGCGGCGTCGGCGTCGTACACCTCGCCGAACGTGAAGAACTCGTCCTTGCCCTGCGCCCGGGCGTAGTCCTGGATCTCGGTGGACCACTCCTCCCAGAACTCGAAGTTCACGTGCTTGACCGTGTCGATCCGGAACCCGTCGATGCCCAGGTCGATCCACGCCTTGTAGATCTCCTCGAAGCCGTCCACCACGCGCGGGTGCTCGGTCATGAGGTCGTCGAGGCCGCTGAAGTCGCCGTACGTGACCGACTCGCCCTCCCACGTCGAGTTGCCCCGGTTGTGGTAGAGCGTGGGGTCGTTGAGCCAGGCCGGGACCTTGACGTCCTGGTCGGCCGGGTCGACGACGGGCGTGTACGGGAAGCTGGTCGCGGCGTCGAGCTCGGGGAAGTCACCCGTGCCGGCGTGGTCGGCCGGGTCGAACGGGTTGCCCTCGGCGTCCCGGTACGGGGTGGTCGCCTGGTCCACGTAGTCGTAGGTGCCCTCGGCGTAGTCGACGACGTCGGCCGTGTGGTTGGTGATGATGTCGAAGTAGACCTTGAGCCCCCGGGCGTGGGCGTCGTCGATCAGCCCCGCCAGCTCGGCGTTGGTGCCCAGGTGCGGGTCGATCCGCGTGAAGTCCGTGATCCAGTAGCCGTGGTACCCGGCGCTGACGTCGGTGCCGGAGCCCTGCACCGGGCGGTTGAGGAAGCTCGGGGTGAGCCAGATCGCGGTGGTGCCCAGATCCTCGATGTAGTCGAGGTTCTGCCGCAGACCCGCGAGGTCGCCGCCCTGGTAGAAGCCCTTGTCGGTCGGGTCGAAGCCCGTCGTGAGCCGGTCGCCGTCGAGGCCGCCCTCGTTGTTGGCCGGGTCGCCGTCGGCGAACCGGTCGGTCATCACGAAGTAGAAGCGCTCGTCGCTGCCCGGCTGGCGCACGGGGTCGTGGACGAGGACGTCGTCCGCCTCCGTATAGTCCCCGGCCAGGGTGAGCGGGGTCAGCGCGGTGCGATGGGTCGTGTCGTCGTAGGTGACACGGACGCGGGCCGCGCCCGCGAGATGCAGGGGCGCGTTCTCGGAGCCGCCGTCGCGGCCGTAGGACTCGTCCCAGGCGTCGTCCAGGGCGACCTTGTACTCGTACGTGCCCGCGGGGACCTCGAACTCGGCCACGAAGGTGCCGTCACCCTGGGCGACGAGCTCCGTGGCGGCGCACGCCGGGTCCCAGTCGGCGGCGCAGCCGAGCTCGTCCTGGAGGCTGCCGACCAGGGCGGCGGTGCGGTCCTGGGCAGCCTCGGTGGAGGCCCCCGCGGCGGCGTGCGGCACGGCCCCGGCGGCAGTCGACGTCGAGGCCGCGAGCCCGAGGGAGGCCAGCAGGGCGACAGCGGCCAGCCCCGCACCCGCACGCTGCCGTGCGGCGGGCCCACGGGCCGGGTGGAGATGAGCCGGGCGCGGGCGCGCGGTGCGAGACATGGATGACCCCTTCGTCGTCCGGAACCCGTGTGGTCCGAGCGCGACTGTAACGCTTGCAGAACCTTGCAGCAAGCGTCCGGAGTGACCGATTCGTGCGGCCCGCGAAATGTCCGCCGCTGTCAGAGGGGAAGCTTGAAACCTTCGTGCGACTGCTCGTAGCCGAGGTTCCGGTAGAAGCGGTGCGCCTCGGACCGCTGCTTGTCCGACGTCAGCTGGGCCAGCACGCAGCCCCGCGCCCGGCCGCGCTCGTGGGCGTGCTCCATCATCAGGCGGCCGATGCCCTGCCCGCGCAGCGCGCTGTCCACCCGCACGGCCTCCACCAGGAGCCGGGAGGCACCGTTGCGGGAGATCCCGGGGATGAACGTGAGCTGCATGACGCCGATCACCGTGCCGTCGGACTCCGCGACGACCAGCTCGTTGTCCGGGCTCGCCGCGACGGCCTCGAACCCCGCGACGTGCGCCGGGCCGTAGGTGCCGGTCCGGGTGGCCGCGACGGCGTCGTCGGCGATGAGCTCGACGATCCGCTCGAGGTCGTCCCGTTCAGCTTCACGAAAGGTCAGTTCCATGGCGCCACCCTAGACATACGTGTCAGACGCTCAGGTCGCCCGGGTGACCTGAGCGTCTGACACGTCGCGCGGCAGGTCCGGCCGTACGATCTTGTCGTAACTGCATCCCCCGAGAGGCGCCTTCCCGTGACCACCTCCCCCGTGCCCGCGGCCGCAGGCGACAACACCGACGCCCCGCCGCGCAGCTCGTGGCTCGCGCTCGCGGTGCTCATCCTCGGCGTCTCGATGGCCCTGCTCGACACGACCATCGTCAACGTCGCGCTGCCGACGATCCGCGTCTCGCTCGACGCCTCGGAGGGCACGCTCTCCTGGATCATCTCCGGGTACGCACTGGCCTACGGCCTGGCCCTGATCCCCGCCGGGCGGGTGGGCGACCGCGTGGGCCACAAGTGGGTCTTCATCGTGGGCCTGGCCGGGTTCACGCTCGCCAGCCTCTGGTGCGGCCTGGCCCAGGGAGCCACGGAGCTGATCGTGGCGCGCGTGGTCCAGGGCCTGTGCGGCGGCATCTTCTTCCCGGCCGTGACGGCGCTGATCCAGCTCATGTTCACCGGCCGGACCCGCGGCAAGGCGTTCGCCGTGATGGGCGCCGCCATCGGCTTCTCGACCGCGCTCGGGCCGATCATCGGCGGCCTGCTCATCGAGGCGTTCGGCGAGAACGAGGGCTGGCGGTCCATCTTCTTCGTCAACCTGCCGCTCGGCGTGATCGCGGTGGTCGCGGCATTCATACTGCTGCCGCGGATCGTCGTCGGGGGCGCCGCGCGCGGCGTCGACGTCGTGGGGCTGCTGCTCGTCTCGGTGGCGCTCGTCGCCCTCCTGGTGCCGCTCATCGAGGGCGAGGACGCCGGCTGGCCGTGGTGGACCTTCGCATCCCTGGCGGGCGGCCTGCTGCTGCTCGTCGCGTTCGCGTTCTGGGAGCGCCGGGTCGTGGCCCACAGCGGCAGCCCGTTGGTGCCGCCGCACCTGTTCTCGCACCCCGCCTTCACCGGCGGCGTGATCCTCGCGCTGGTCTACTTCGCGGCGTTCACCAGCATCTTCTTCACCATCTCGATCTTCTGGCAGTCCGGGCTGGGCCACTCCGCACTGGCCTCGGGTCTGGTGTCGGTGCCGTTCGCCATCGGGTCGATCGCGGGCGCGTCGCAGAGCGAGCGGCTGTCCCACCGGCTCGGCCGGACCGTGCTCGTGATCGGCACCGGCATGGTCGCCGTGGGCCTGGTCTCGGTGTGGCTCGTACTCTGGCTGGTCCCGACCGGCGACCTGACCCACTGGCACCTGGCGGGCCCGCTGTTGCTCGGCGGCATCGGCAGCGGCCTGTTCATCGCGCCGAACGCGCAGTTCATCGTCGCCACGGTGGACCGCGACGAGGCGGGCGCGGCGTCGGGCGTGATCGGCACCATGCAGCGGATCGGCTCGGCGGCGGGCATCGCCGTCGTCGGCTCGGTGCTGTTCGGGGCGCTCGACTTCCCGCCCGGCCGCCCGACGCCGGAGGTCGTCGCCGACGTCTTCGCTCACGGCGCGACCCTGGCGATGGCGACCAGCGCGAGCCTCGCCGTGGTGGCGTTCCTGCTGGTGTTCGTGCTGCCGCACCGGGTGGAGCCGCCGCGGTGACGGCGGCTCCGCGGCGTCACTCGTCGGGAAGCTGGCCCACGGCCTCCTCATAGCCGCCCGTCGGCGGGTTCGGGTCCGGCGTGTAGACCAGGTGCAGCAGGCCCGTGCGGAAGGGCGTGGCCGACAGGAGCTTCATGGGCCGGGACGGGTCGCCGTCCTGGAACAGCTTCAGACCCCCGCCCGCGGTGGCCGGGTGCACGAACAGGTGCAGCTCGTCGAGCAGCCCGGCGTCGAGCAGCTGCCGCACCACCGAGATGGAGCCCGACAGGCCGATCGTGTTGATCGAGGGGTCGTTCTTCAGCGCGGTGACGGCCTCGACCAGGTCGCCCTGGAGCTGCTCGGAGTTGCGCCAGGTCAGGTCGAGCGGGCTGCGCGAGGCGACGATCTTGCGGATGTCACCGATCCGCTTGGCGAACCCGGCGTCCTCGCCGCCGGCCTCCTCCCGCTCCGGCCAGGCGCCCGCGAACGAGTCGTAGGTGACCCGCCCGAACAGGAAGACGTCGGTGTTGTGCGTCTCGTCGACCGCCGCACCGAGCTCGTCGTTGAAGTACGGGAAGTGCCAGTTGCCCTTGTCCGGCTCGACGACGCCGTCGAGCGCCATGAACAGGCTGGACACGATCTTCGCCATGGGGGATCTCCTCGTTCGTGCCGCACCGCGGCTCTCCCCCGGTCCGACGACGGCGGACGGGCAGACTCATCGCCACCTCGGCAACGAGTCTGCCCGCGTCCCGATCAGCCCGCGAGGTGGCTCCACCGCGGGGCCAGACCCGACCACGGGCCGACATCGGCCACCGCGCCGTCGACCAGCACGACCACGCGGTCGGCACGGGCGAGCGCCGCACGCTTGGACGTCGCGCCGACCACCGTGGTGCCCCGCTCCCGCAGGGCGGCCCACAGCTCGATCTCGGTCGAGGCGTCCAGCGCGCTGGAGACGTCGTCCGCCAGCAGCAGCTCGGTGTCCGCCGCCAGCGCCCGAGCGAGCGCGAGCCGCTGCACCTGGCCGCCCGACAGCCGGACGCCGCGGTGCCCCACGAGGGCGTGCGGGCCACCGGCGTCGCGCATGTCCTGCTCGAGGCGCGCGCCCTGGACGGGGCCGTCGATGTCGCGGGCGTGGTCGAGCTGCACGTTGTCGGAGAACGAGCCGGACAGCACCCGCGGCACCTGGGCCACGTGCGCCACCTGGCCGGGGCGCAGGAACGCCTGGGCGTCCGTCACCTCCGTGCCGTTCCACCGGACCTGACCGGTGTGCTCCATGAGCCCGGCCAGCGCGGAGAGCAGCGACGACTTGCCCGAGCCGACCTGGCCGAGCAGCAGCACGAGCTCGCCGCGGCGCACCTCGAGGTCGACGTCGGAGACGCCGATCGTGCCGTCGTCGTGCACCGCGGTCAGGCGGCGCAGCTCCAGGCGGTCGAGGGGCTCGCGCGGCGCCGGCTCCGGGGCGGGGGCAATGCCCGTCACGAGGTCCACACCCTGCTGGCGCGAGACCAGGTCGGTGCCGCCCGCGAACCGGGCGGTCGCGACCTGCCAGGCGCGGGTGCCGGGCGCCTCGGTGACCACGGCGCCCGCCACCACGCCGAACCAGGCGAAGCCGGTCACGGCGTTGGCGACGAGCAGCGTCGTGGCCAGGTCCCACGTGCCGGTCAGCAGGAAGCCCCAGGCCACGACGACGCCGATGTAGAGGGTCACCAGCGGCACCGAGTCGAGCACGGCCTGCACCCGGTGCTCGAAGATCGCGGCCTTGACCCGCCCCGAGTCCACCTCCCCGAGGTGGCGGCGGACGTCGGGCGTGCGCGCCGCGAGCTTGACCGTGCGCGCCGAGTCGAGCGCCGAGACGAGCGCCCTGCCGAACCGCGCACGGGCCGCCGAGGACCCGGCGGCGGAGCGGCCGGCGATCGGCCGGCCGATGGCCGAGGCCGCCGCGGAGACCACCATGACCGCGAGCAGCACGGCGCCGGCGGTCCAGGTGCCGCTGATCAGGGCCGTGACGGCCACGATCGCGAGGCCGTTGACGAAGTCGACCCAGCGGTCGGCGTACCGCACGAACCGGTCGGCGTCCATGGACCGGGCCACCACCTCGCCGGGCGGCGTGGCGGGCAGCCGGTACTGCCGGGTCTGGCCGTGCATGACCGACATCCGGATGCGCAGCAGCACCTCGACCCACCAGCGCGGGTACACGCCCAGCGCACGGGAGATGAAGAGCGGCTGCAGGAGCAGCAGCACGGCGAGCGTGACCAGGAGGCCGACGGGGAGCTCGCCGGTGCCGACGACCTCGACCGTGCGGCCCCACAGGAACCCGCTGACGGCGCCCTGGGCCGCCACCAGGCTCGCCAGGAGGAACAGGACCGCGCCGAACAGGCCCCACTTCGGGCGGACGAACAACGCGTGCAGGACTCCGCGCGCGAGACTCGGGCCGTCCCCGGGCGGGGTCAGGTCGGGCGGGGTCCCGGTCCGTCGGCGGCCGCCGACAGCGTCGGGCGGGGCGGCGTCGGGCTGGGCCGTGCCGGTCGTGGTGACGTCGGGCCCGGCCGTGTCGGCCTCGCCGTCCGCGGACGCCGTGACCGTCTGGGCACGCACCTCGGCGGCGACGGCAAGCGTGGGCTCGGCCGCGGAGCCGTCCAGCGACCCGTCGCTCGCGCCGGCCTCCAGCAGCGAGCGGAACGGTCCGGGCGTCCGGGCGAGCGTCGCGCGGGAGCCCTGCTGCACCACGCGGCCGTGGTCGAGCACCGCCACCAGGCCGGCACGCTCGATGGTGCCGAGCCGGTGCGCGATGAGCACGCCGGTACGGCCCGAGAGCAGTCGGTCGGACGCAGCGACCACGCGGGCCTCGGTGAGCGGGTCCATGCGCGCCGTGGCCTCGTCGAGCACGACGAGCTGCACGTGCCGCACGAGCAGCCGCGCGAACGCGACGAGCTGCTCCTCCCCCGCGGACAGCGTGGTGCCACCGGGGCCGAGCAGCGTGTCGAGGCCGTCGGGCAGGCCGGCGGTCCAATCGGTCAGGCCGAGCTCGCGGACCGCTGCCTCGATGTCGGCGCGCGGCACGTCGGCGAACAACGCGATGTTCTCCGCGAGCGTGCCCGCGATGATCTCCGTGCGCTGCGTGACCACGCCCACGGCGCCGCGCAGCTTCTGCAGGTCGAGGTCGCGCACGTCGGCGCCGCCGAGGAACACGGAGCCCCGCTCCGGCTCGACGGCGCGCGACAGCAGGGCGGCCAGCGTCGACTTGCCGGAGCCCGTGCGCCCCACGAGGGCCACGGTCTCGCCGGCGGGGACCACGAGGTCCACGCCGCTCAGGGCGAACGTGTCCTCGTCGTAGGCGAAGGTCAGGTCGCGCAGCTCGAGGCTGAGCGGCCCCTCGGGGAGGTCGTCGCCGCCCTCGGGCTCGGGCTCGACCTCCAGCATCTGCCGGATGCGCAGCACCGCGCCGAGGCCTTCCTGGATGTCCGGCAGGTGGTGCACCAGATTGTCCATCTGCCCCACGAACATCGCGGTGACCAGGAACAGCGTGACGAGCTGCTGCACCGACAGGCCGCCGCCGGCCGCGACGACCGCACAGGTGACCGCGGTGCCGGCGAGCAGCGCGTACATCACCAGGCCGGCCCGCCGCAGCAGCCGCTCCTCGACGCGCACCACCTCGCGGAACTTGCGGTGCACGGCCGCCGAGAGCTGCGCGACGCGGCGCACGGCGAACGCCTGGCCCAGGCTGGTGCGCAGGTCGTTCCGTGCGGCGACACCCTCCTCGAAGGCCGCGGCGTGGTCGGTCCAGGCGGCCTCCTCGATCACCTTGCGGCGCGCGATCTCACCGAGCAGGGGCCGGGTGAGCAGGGCGACGATGCCGCCCAGCACCGGGAACAGCAGCCAGGCCGGCCACCAGGTGATACCGGCGATGATCCACATCGGCACGACGCCGACCACCGTGCGGCCGGCGCCCCAGAGCTGGCGGCGCACCAGGGTGCCGACGGCGTGCGTGTCGTCGTCGACGCGGTCGAGCACCTCGCCGACCGCCTGCTCGGAGAGCGTGGCGAGCGGCTGCCGCAGCGCCGCGCTGAGCAGGTCGCTGCGGAGCTTGCCCTCGGCGCGGTCCACGACGCTCGCCCAGGTCACCTGGCCGACGCCGTCGAACACCGCGCCGCCGACGACGCACACGGCGAGCAGCACCAGCCCGAGGACGGTCGCGTCGGCGGCCATCCGGCCGGCCGCGACGGTCCCGAGCGCCAGGCCGACGGCGCCCGCGGTGAGCGCGAGCAGCGCGACGACCGCGGCCGGGCCGCGCAGCCGGCGCCAGTCGAGCCGGCGCGCGGGGTCGGTCGGCATCGGCGCAGGACGAGGCGACGCCTCGGGAACGGGCGTGGTCTCAGGGGTGCGCGGTGCGTCGATCATCGTTTCCCGAGGCTACGTCGAGACACCGACAGTCCCCGCCTCTTTTTCCACGGGAGCGACCAAGGTCACGTCAACGTGTCAGACCCTCAGGTCACCCGGGTGACCTGAGGGTCTGACACGTACGAGAGGACCGGCGTCAGAGGGACGCGAGGGCCTCGTTGAAGGTCGTGCTCGGGCGCATCACCGCGGACGCCTTGGCGTCGTCCGGACGGTAGTAGCCGCCGATGTCGGCCGGCTTGCCCTGGACCGCGACGAGCTCCTCCACGATGGCCTGCTCGCCCGTGGCCAGCGCCTCGGCGAGGGGCTTGAACGTGGCGGCCAGCTCGGCGTCGTCGGACTGCCCGGCCAGCTCCTGGGCCCAGTACAGGGCCAGGTAGAAGTGCGAGCCGCGGTTGTCGATCGTGCCCAGGCGGCGGCCCGGGGAGCGGTCCTCGTTGAGGAACGTGCCCGTGGCGCGGTCGAGGGTGTCGGCCAGGACCTGGGCCCGGGCGTTGTCCTCGCGCACCGCCAGGTGCTCGAAGGACGCCGCGAGCGCGAAGAACTCACCGAGCGAGTCCCAGCGCAGGTAGTCCTCCTCGACGAGCTGCTGCACGTGCTTCGGCGCGGAGCCGCCGGCGCCCGTCTCGAACAGGCCGCCGCCGTTCATCAGCGGCACGATCGAGAGCATCTTGGCCGACGTGCCGACCTCGAGGATCGGGAACAGGTCGGTGTTGTAGTCGCGCAGCACGTTGCCGGTCACCGAGATGGTGTCCAGGCCCTGGCGGATGCGCGCGAGCGAGAACGCCGTCGCCTCCGCCGGGTCCATGACGTGCAGCTCGAGGCCGTCGGTGTCGTGCTCCGGGAGGTACTGCTCCAGCTTCTGGATCAGGTTGGCGTCGTGCGCGCGGCGCGAGTTGAGCCAGAACACGGCGGGCGTCTCGGACAGCCGGGCGCGGGTGACGGCCAGCTTGATCCAGTCGCGGATCGAGGCGTCCTTGGTCTGGCAGGCGCGCCAGATGTCACCGGCGTGGACGGCGTGCTCGATGAGCACGACGCCGGAACCGTCGACCACGCGGACGGTGCCGTCCGTGGCGATCTCGAACGTCTTGTCGTGCGAGCCGTACTCCTCGGCCGCCTTCGCCATGAGGCCGACGTTGGGCACGGAGCCCATCGTGGCCGGGTCGAGGGCGCCGTTGACGCGGCAGTCGTCGATGACGGTCTGGTAGATCCCGGCGTAGGACGAGTCGGGGATCACCGCGAGGGTGTCGGCCTCCTCGCCGTCCGGCCCCCACATGTGGCCGCCGATGCGGATCATGGCGGGCATCGAGGCGTCGACGATGACGTCGGACGGGACGTGCAGGTTGGTGATCCCCTTGTCAGAGTTCACCATGGCCATCTTCGGACCGTCGGCCAGCGCGGCGTCGAACGCGGCGCGGATCTCGGCGCCGTTCGGCAGCGACTCGAGGCCGGCGAAGATGCCGCCCAGGCCGTCGTTCGCGGACAGGCCGGCGGCCGCCAGGTCCTGGCCGTACTTGTCGAAGACCGGCTTGAAGAACGCCTTGACCACGTGGCCGAAGATGATCGGGTCGGAGACCTTCATCATCGTGGCCTTGAGGTGCACCGAGAACAGGACGCCCTCGGCCTTGGCCCGCTCGATCGACTCGGCGAGGAACGCGTCCAGCGCGGCGGCGTCGAGGAACGTGCCGTCCACGACCTCACCGGCCAGCACCGGCAGGGACTCCTTGAGCACGGTCACGGTGCCGTCGGCGGCGACGTGCTCGATGCGCAGCGTGTCGTCGGCCTCGACGATCACGGACTTCTCGTTGGAGAAGAAGTCGTCGTGGCCCATGGTCGCGACGTTGGTCTTCGAGTCGGCCGCCCAGGCCCCCATGCGGTGCGGGTGCGCCTTCGCGTAGTTCTTGACCGAGGCGGGGGCGCGGCGGTCGGAGTTGCCCTGGCGCAGGACCGGGTTCACGGCGGAGCCCATGACGCGGCCGTAGCGCTCGCGCGCGTCCTTCTGCTCGTCGGTCTCGACGCTCTCCGGGAAGTCCGGCAGGTCGTAGCCGAGGGCCTGCAGCTCGGCGACGGCCGCCTTGAGCTGCGGCACGGACGCCGAGATGTTCGGCAGCTTGATGATGTTGGCCGCCGGGTCGTTCGCCAGCTCGCCCAGCTCGGCGAGCGCGTCCGCCTGGCGCTGCTCCTCCGTGAGCCGCTCCGGGAACTGGGCGATGATCCGGCCGGCGAGCGAGATGTCGCGGGTCTCGACGTCCACACCGGCCTTGGCCGCGTACGCCGAGACGATCGGCAGGAACGAGTACGTCGCCAGAAGCGGGGCCTCGTCCGTGTGGGTATAGATGATCTTGGACATGGGTGTGGCTGACTCCCCGGGATGTTGGAATGTGCCGATCTCTCGACATCAAGATACCTGAGGGTCCTGCGCACTCCTCAATTGCGAGACACACCTCACGCGCTACGTCTCGTTGGTCGAGCTTGTCGAGACCTGGTCCGGGGTCTCAACAAGCTCGACCAACGGTTTAGGGTCAGATGAGGCCCAGGGCCCGGACGGCGTCGCGCTCCTCCACGAGCTCGGCGACGCTCGCGTCGATCCGGCCGCGGGAGAACTCGTCGATCTCGAGGCCCTCGACGATCTTCCACTCGCCCGTGCCGTCGGACGTGACCGGGAACGAGGAGACGAGCCCCTCCGGCACGCCGTACTCGCCGGAGGACCACAGGCCGGCCGAGGTCCAGTCGCCCTCGGGGGTGCCGAGCGTCCAGTCGCGCACGTGCGCGATCGCCGCGTTGGCCGCCGACGCCGCCGACGACGCTCCGCGCGCCTGGATGATCGCGGCGCCGCGCTTGGCGACCGTCGGGATGAAGTCGTCGATGAGCCAGGCGGTGTCGGCCGCGACGTCGGCGCCGGGACGGCCGCCGACCTCGGCCCGGAACAGGTCCGGGTACTGCGACGCGGAGTGGTTGCCCCAGATGGTGAGCCTGCGGATCTCGCTGACGGGGGTCCCGGTCTTGGCCGCGACCTGCGAGAGCGCCCGGTTGTGGTCGAGCCGGGTCATCGCGGTGAACCGCGTCGCCGGCACGTCAGGGGCGTTCGAGGCCGCGATGAGGGCGTTGGTGTTGGCGGGGTTGCCGACCACGAGGACCCGGACGTCGTCCGCGGCGCCGTCGTTGATCGCCCGACCCTGGGGGCCGAAGATCCCGCCGTTGGCCTCCAGCAGGTCGGCGCGCTCCATGCCCGCGCCGCGGGGGCGGGCGCCGACGAGGAGGGCGACGTTGACGCCGTCGAAGGCCTTGACCGGGTCGTCGAAGATCTCGACGCCGGCCAGGTTCGGGAAGGCGCAGTCGTCGAGCTCCATGGCGGTGCCCTCGGCGGCCGCGACGGCCTGCGGGATCTCGAGGAGTCGGAGCCGTACTGGCGTGTCCGCGCCGAGCATCTCGCCCGCGGCTATGCGAAAGAGGAGCGCATACCCGATCTGGCCAGCGGCTCCGGTGACGGTGACATTCACGGGTTCAGTCATGACCCCACTCTTGCATCGACCGACCCGCCTCGCCCAGCCCCTGGGCCGATCCGTGTCTTGCCTGGTACCAGCACCCGGGTACGGTGAAGAAAATACCCGCGCGTATTCAGGTTTTGCTCAGGCGGGTAATGGCAGGATGTGCGCGACATCGCACTGCACGCCGCCATGACGCGCACCGAACGGTGTGCCACCGAAAGGATCTGACTTCATGTCCCAGGACCTCGCCGCGACCAGCGGCGTCACCGAGGTCGAGGAGCGGTCGCCCAGCCTGCTCTCCCGCCTGCTCGCCGAGACCTTCGGCACGTTCCTGCTGACGCTCGTGATCGTGGGTGTGCTCGTCTACAGCCCGCTGAACACGGTCGGCGGGCTCGGCGTGGCGCTCGGTGGAGGCTTCGCCTACATCGCGGGTGCCGCAGCCGTCGGCCGCGTCTCCGGTGCGCACTTCAACCCGGCGATCTCGCTGGGCGCCTGGCTCAGCGGCCGCATCTCGGTCAGCAACATGTTCAGCTACTGGGGCGCCCAGCTCGTGGGTGCGATCCTGGCGGCCGCCGTGGTGTTCGCGACCGTGCCCCAGGCGCTGCTCGCGCTGGTCGGCAAGGAGAACGTCTCCGACATGTTCGACTCGGCCGTCAACGGCTTCTCGGAGCACTCCCCGCTCTACCTGCAGACGCAGGGCCAGGCCCAGTTCGACTGGCTCCCGGCGCTGATCGTCGAGGTCATCATCTCCGCGATCCTCGTCGGCGTGTACCTCGGCGTGCACGACCGCCGCAGCAAGATCGGCTACGCCCCCGTCGCCGTTGGTAGCGCCATCGCCGCGCTGACCCTGGTCTCGTGGTTCGTCACCAACGCCGGCATGAACCCGGCCCGCTCCACGGCCGCCGCGCTCTTCGCGAACAACTGGGGCGGCGACGGCTCCGGCCGCCAGCTCTGGCTGTTCTGGCTCGCCCCGCTGGTCGGTGCCGCGCTCGCCGCCCTGTTCTACCGCGCGTTCGCCTCGGTCGAGCCCGAGGAGCTCGAGCTCGACGAGGAGGACGACGACGAGGACGACGAGGACGAGGTGACGGAGCCCGTCGCGACGACGTCCACCCCCGCGGCCGAGGCCACGGAGGAGAAGGCCACGGTCGAGACGCCCGAGACCGAGTCGGAGAAGAAGGCTGACGACAAGGCCTGATCCCACGCACGACCCGCACGACGCCGGGGCCGCACCTTCCGTACGGGAGGTGCGGCCCCGGCGTCGTACCGGCGGCGGGCTGACCGGATGAAACCGTCGCTTCCGGGACACAGCCCGCACCGCTACGATCCCGGATCATGGCCGACACCACGCAGACCTCCCGCGGCGCGACGGAACCGGCCGACACCGAACCGGGGGCCGTGGTCGGGCCGGAGGCCCCGGACGAGGACGTGAGCTCGGACGGGAAGCCGGGCGACACGGCGCGGTCCGACGACGGGAAGCCCGACGAGGACGTGCCGCCCGACAAGAAGTCCGACGACGAAGAGCCCGACGGCAAGGAGCCGGACGGCGAGGAGCCGGACGGCAAGGAGCCGGACGAGGACGACAAGCCGGACGACCGCACCGAACCGGCCGACACCGAGAACATCGGGGACCCCGCCGACCCCAACGAGCTGCCCTACCCGACGCGCGTCGGCTGGGTGGTCGCGGCGTTCCTGTTCTTCTGGCCGCTCGCGATCCCCGCGCTCGTGCAGTCGATGCGCACCGCCGAGGCGAACGGCACGGGCAACGTGCGGCGCGCGAAGAAGTCGTCGGTGCGCACCCTCGACTTCGCCCTGGGCGCGGTCACCCTGGGCGTGCTCGGGATCGCGGGCCTGTGGATCGCCGTCGCCGCGGCACCCACCTACGCGTCGGCGCTCCCGCCCGGGTTCGTCTCGGCCGCCAGGGCGTTCGTCCCGCCGGCGCTGGCGGGTCCGCTCGGCATCGAGCAGCCCGACGACGGCGCCGTGCTCGCGGAGCCGACGCCGTCCCCCACGCCGACCGACGACCCGTACGCCACGGCCGACCCCTACACCGAGGACCCGTACGCCGACCCGTACGCCGAGGACCCGGACGCGCTGCCCACGCAGGAGACCGGCGGCGAGCTGGAGCCGGACGAGGCGCCCACGCCGGACGCCGACACCGAGGCGACCGCCGGGGCCGAGATCCCGGACCTGCAGGTGGGTGACTGCATCGACACAGCGGCGACGTCGGGCCAGACCACGCTGTACCGGATCCCGGTGGTGCCCTGCACCACGGCGCACGGCGGCGAGATCTACGCGGAAACGACGGCGCCCGACAGCCTCGCCGAGAACGGCGCACCCCCCACGCAGCAGGCGCTGTGGGACGCGGCGGACGCGTACTGCTACCCGCAGTTCACGAAGTACGTGGGCCTGCGGTGGGCCAAGTCGGAGCTGCTCTACTGGCCGATCGCGCCGTCGGAGGAGAGCTGGGCCGAGGGCGACCGGCGCATCCTCTGCGTCGTGGAGTCGGAGCAGCCGGTGACGGGCTCGCTCGAGGGCGCCGACCGCTAGGTCGGCCCCGGCGGCAGAGGCCGGGCGTCAGATACCGGAAGTCAGAGGCCCGGCGTCAGATGCTCGGCGTCGCGACGGCGAGGGCGCCGATCAGCACTGCGGTCGCGCCGTACAGGATGATGTCGATGGTCCGGGTCCGGATGACGAGGCCGACGGGGCTGTCGAGCACCGCGCGGAAGATCGCGCAGACCACGAGGACCACCCCGATGCCGATCGCCCCGGCGCGTGCGCCGGCGATCAGCCCGAGCAGCACGGAGATGCCGACACCCGCGAGGACGAGCCAGATCGCGAGGTTGCTCCGCTGCGGCTCGGCCGGACTCATGTCGGAGTCCTCGCCGCTGGCTGGCTCACTGCGGTCGAGCTCCTGGCTGGTCGTCGTGGTGGCCGTCATCAGGTCGGCCGGTCCGGTGCGTTCGAGCGTAGCGGTTCCGACCGAGCCCGGCTCGAGGAGGCTCGTGGCGCCGGGGGTAGTCCGCATCTCACTGAGATCCACGGGACGAGGGTACAACCGAAACGTCGCGATTCTGCAGGACCGTGACCTGCTTGCAACCTGACACAAAGCACATTCCCAGGTTGGCGGCCTGCGAGCTACCGTGAGGTCCATGCCGTCCCCTTCAGGTCAGGTCCCCAGCAGCGTGGTCGTCGTGGGTGCGGGGCTGGCGGGCGCGCAGGCCTCCGCCGCGCTCCGGAAGCACGGTTTCGAGGGGCGCCTCACGGTGCTCGGCGCGGAGGGTCTGCCGCCGTACGACCGCCCGCCGCTGTCCAAGGAGCTGCTCAAGCGCACGGAGCCGGTCTGGCTTGCCGACGACCTCGGGATCGACCTCACCGCCCTCGCCGACGACCTGCGGCTCGCCGACCCGGCGACCCGCCTCGAGGTGGACCAGGAGCGGGTGACGGTGCGGACGGCGTCCGGCGACGACGTCGTGGCCGACGCCGTGGTGCTCGCCACGGGCAGCACCCCGGTGCGCCCTGCGGGCTGGGACGCCGCGATGACCCTGCACACGGCCCCGGACGCCGAGCGGCTGCGCGCGGCCGTCGTGCCCGGGATGCGGCTCGTGGTGGTCGGCGCGGGCTGGATCGGCGCGGAGGTGGCGGGCGTCGCCGCGGGCGCCGGCGCGCGCGTCACGGTCGTCGAGGCCGGCCCGGTCCCGCTGGAGCGGCAGCTCGGCCGCAGGGTGGGCGGTCTGCTCGCCCCCTGGTACGACGACGCCGGGGTCACCCTGGTCACGGGCGTCGCCGTCGAGAAGGTGCTGCCCGGGCCGCCCGGCGGCACGCCCGGTGGCGGCAGCGTCGTGCTCGCCGACGGCCGGGTGCTGGAGGCCGACCTGGTGCTGGCCGCCGTGGGGGCGCGTCCCGCGTCCGCCTGGCTCGCGGGCTCCCTGCCGCTGGAGGGGAACGGCGGGCTCCGGGTCAACCGCGCGGGCCGGTTCATGGGCATGCACTCCCCCACCGACCCGGCGGGGCGCCTGCACCTCGACGCGCTGCGCCGTGTCTGGGCCGTCGGCGACATCGCGACCCGCGAGCACCCGGTGTTCGGGCCAGTGCCGGGCGGGCACTGGTCGGCCGCCCTGCACGACCCCGAGGTGACGGTCCGGGCCCTGCTCGGGCTCGACGAGCGCGCGGCGGAGCCTGAGCACGTGCGCGAGCGGCTCGGCCTCGCCCCGATCCCGGCGCACGCCCCGTACGTGTTCTCGCAGCAGCTCGGGCACGACCTGGCGCTGTTCGGGGTGCCGTCCCCGTTCGACGACGTGGTGCTGCGCGGCACCCCCGCGGCGTCGGGCGGCTGGGGCGCCCTTTACCTGGAGAACGCGCTCGACCGGCACCCGCGCCGCACCCCGGACGGCCACCGGGTGGCGACCGTCCGGGCGATGCTGCTGGTCGACTCCCCACGCGAGGTGGGGCAGCTGCGCAAGCTGATGAACCGCGGGGTGCCGCTGGAGGTCGACCTGGACCGCGCGCTGGACCCGGCGGTCAAGCTCAAGGACGCCGTCGTCTGAGCCGGAGGCGCAGCGGAGGGTGCGGGCCGAGGAACGAGGCACGCGCCCGCAGCGGAGCCGCAGGCTCAGACGACCGACAAGCAACGTCTGAGCGGGAGGGCCGGCGTCAGCCCTCTCCTTTGAGGCCCGAGTTTCTTCGCTTTCGACAGCAGCAAAGCGAAGAAACCCGGGCCTCAAAGAGGATGAGCCTGGTCGACCGACGGAGCGCTCGACCGTCGATGTGCTCAGTGCGCGAAGTGGCGCGTGCCCGTCAGGTACATCGTGACGCCGGCCGCCTCGGCGGCCTTGACGACCTCCTCGTCGCGGATCGAGCCACCCGGCTGCACAACGGCGGTGACCCCGGCGTCGAGCAGCACCTGGAGGCCGTCCGCGAACGGGAAGAACGCGTCGGAGGCCGCGACCGCGCCGCGGGCGCGCTCGACTGGACCCGACTCGCCGTCGGCCAGGGTGTTGGCGCGCTCGACCGAGAGGCGGCACGAGTCCACGCGGTTCACCTGGCCCATGCCGATGCCGACGGCGGCGCCGTCCTTGGCCAGGAGGATCGCGTTCGACTTGGCGGCGCGCACGGCCTTCCAGGCGAACGCGAGGTCGGCGAGCACCTCGGGCGACGCCGCCTCACCGGTCGCGAGGGTCCAGTTCTCGGGGGCGTCGCCGTCGGCCTGGAACCGGTCCGTGGCCTGCATGAGCAGCCCGCCCGAGATGGGCCGGGTCTCCACCGAGCCGCCCGGCGCCTCGGGGACCACGAGCAGGCGGATGTTCTTCTTGGCCTGGAGGATCTCCAGCGCCTCCGGCTCGAAGCCAGGGGCCACGACGACCTCGGTGAACACCGGGGCGATCTGCCGCGCGGCGGCGGCCGTGACGGTACGGTTGGCCGCGATCACGCCGCCGTAGGCGCTGACCGGGTCGGTCGCGTGCGCCCGGGCGTGCGCCTCGGCGATGTCGCCGCCGACGGCGATGCCGCACGGGTTGGCGTGCTTGATGATCGCGACGGCGGGGCCCTCGTGGTCCCAGGCGGCGCGCCACGCGGCGTCGGCGTCGACGTAGTTGTTGTAGCTCATGGCCTTGCCGTGCAGCTGCTCGGCCTGGGCCAGGCCCGTGACGCCGTCGCCGCGGGTGTAGAGGGCGGCGCGCTGGTGCGGGTTCTCGCCGTAGCGCAGCACGTCGGCGCGCTCCCAGGTGCCGCCGACCCAGGCGGGGAAGCCGGAGTGCTGCGGCTCGCCGTCGACCGTCACCTCGTCCGTGGGCGACACGACGCTGCCCATCCACGAGGCCACGGCGACGTCGTAGGTGGCGGTGTGCACGAAGGCCTCCGCGGCGAGCGCCTTGCGCTGGGCGTAGGTGAACCCGCCGGCGCGGACGGCGTCGGCCACGGCCGAGTAGGCAGCGGGGTCCACGACGACGGCGACGGACGGGTGGTTCTTGGCCGCGGCGCGCACCATGGACGGCCCGCCGATGTCGATCTGCTCGACGACGGCGTCCGGCCCGGCGCCCGACGCGACCGTGGCGGCGAACGGGTAGAGGTTGACGACGACGAGCTCGAACGGCGCGATGTCGAGCTGCGCGAGCTGGTCGAGGTGGTCCTCCTTGCGGGTGTCGGCCAGGATGCCGGCGTGCACGCGCGGGTGCAGGGTCTTGACGCGGCCCTCCAGGCACTCGGGGAAGCCCGTGAGCTCCTCGACCGGGGTGACGGGGATGCCCGCGTCGGCGATCTTCGACGCGGTGGAGCCGGTCGAGACCAGCTCGACGCCGGCGTCGTGCAGCGCCGTGGCGAGCTCGATCAGGCCGGTCTTGTCGTAGACGCTCAGCAGCGCGCGCCGGACGGGGCGCTGCGAGTCGTCGGTGAGCTGGACGTCAGGGGTGGACGGGGCGCCGGACATGGCGGTTCTCCTCGGAAGTAGCCTCGTGGAAAACCCTGGCACCCAGGCGGGCGGCGCGCATCACGGGTCGCTCGGCCGCTCCCCGGTGGTGACCCACCCTCGCCAGTCACGGCCAGGTGCAGTCTAGCGGTGGCCGGGCCGTGCCGTTCCGGCCCCGGGGTCTTGCGGTCCTCCGGGGGCACGGGAGTAGGTTGTGCCCCAACCGGACAATGTCGTCCGGTATGAGCCGGAGGGAGCCGCGATGACGCAGCAGGAAGCGATGGCGCAGCAGGAAGTGGTCGACGTGCTGGTGGCCGGGACGGGCGCGGCCGGGCTCAGCGCCGCGATCGCCGCGGCGGACGCCGGGGCGAAGGTGCTGGTCGTGGAGTCCGCGGACCGGTGGGGCGGCACCACGATGCGCAGCGGCGGCGGGCTGTGGCTGCCGGACAACCCCGTGATGCGGCGTGCGGGGATCGCCGATTCCCGCGAGGAGGCGCTGACGTACCTGAAGGCGGCGGTCGGCGACGTGGGCCCCGCGAGCTCGACCGCCCGCCGGGAGGCGTTCGTCGACACCGTGGACGAGCTGGTCACGACGCTGGAGCGGCACGGGGTGCGCTGGGCGTCCGCGAAGAACTACCCCGACTACTACCCCGAGCGGCCGGGCGGCAAGATCGGGCGGTCGATCGAGCCCCGGCCGTACGACACGAGGCGGCTCGGGGACTGGATCGAGCGGTCCCGCGTCAAGGACGGCGTGCCGCTCGCCGTGATGAACGACGACTTCTACGAGCTGGGCCGGGCCTGGTCCACGCCGTCCGGCTTCGTCCGCGGGGCCCGGCTGGTGTTCCGGGTCCTGGGCGGCCTGCTCACCGGCAAACGGCAGGTCGGCATGGGTGCGGCGCTGGCCTGTTCCCTGATGGAGATCGTGCGGGCGCAGGGTACGGAGGTGCGGCTCGGCACCCCGCTGACGGAGCTGCTGGTGGAGGACGGCGCCGTGGTCGGGGCCGTCGTCGGCCCACCGGAGGATCGCCGCACCGTGCGGGTACGGGGCGGCGTCGTGCTCGGCGCGGGCGGGTTCGCCCACCGGACGGAGTGGCGCCAGGAGCACCACGGCGTGCCCGGCTGGAGCGCCGCCTCCAGGGACGACCAGGGCACGGCCATCGAGGCCGGGGCCGACGCCGGCGGCGCGCTCGCGCTCATGGACGACGCCTGGTGGGGCGCCGGCGTGGACAACGGCGACGAGGGGATGCACGGCTTCGTGCTGTCCGAGCGGTCCATGCCGTACTCGGTCGTGGTGGACTCCTCCGGCGCCCGGTTCGTCAACGAGTCCACGAGCTACATCGACTTCGGTCACGCGATGCTGGAACGGGACGAGGAGGTCCAGGCGATCCCGTCGTGGCTGGTCATGGACGTCCGCGCGCGACGGCGCTACCTCAACACGTCGCTCCTGGGCGGCCGTCGGCGCTACGTGGAGAACGGCACGCTCGTGTACGCCGACACCCTCGCGGAGCTGGCGGACAAGCTCGGCCTGGACCCCGCGACGTTCCGGGACACGGTCGCGCGGTTCAACGGGTTCGCCCGGTCCGGCAAGGACGCCGACTTCGGCCGCGGGGACTCCGCGTACGACCGCTACTACTCGGACCCGACGGTGCGACCCAACCCGAACCTCGGCCCGATCGAGCGCGGCCCCTTCTCGGCGCTCAAGATCGTGCCCGGCGACCTGGGCACCAAGGGCGGCCTGCTCACCGATGAGCACGCGCGCGTGCTGCGGGAGGACGGCACCGCGATCGACGGCCTGTACGCGGCCGGCAACACGACGGCGTCGGTGATGGGGCGCACCTACCCCGGGCCCGGCTCGACGATCGGCCCGGCGGCCGTGTTCGGATGGATCGGCGGCGGGCACGCGGCGGGACGCCGGGGTTAGGCCGCGGCGGGGCGGTCCGGGCGCGCGAGGCGTACCGGGACGCCGTCAGGCGCCGTCCGGGATCCGCACGTCGATCCCCAGCAGCTCCCAGGCGCGCTGCGCCCGGCGCACCCGGTCCTCCCCCTCGGTCTGGGACAGCCCACCGGCCACCATGGCGACGGCGAGCAGCAGGTCGTCCGACGTCGTCCCGGCCGGGACCGTACCGGCCGCCGTCGCCGCCGCCAGCCGGGTGCCCAGCGCGCCCGCGACCCGCTCCCCCAGGGCGACGATCCGCTCGTCCGCGGGCACGCTCGACCGGACCAGGTCGACGAACCCGACCGAGTCGATCGCGTGCCGCGTGACGAGGCCGAGCAGGTCGGGCAGGTCGGCCTCCGACGCGGCTGCCGCCTCCTCGACGGCGACGACCTGCTCCTCGAAGACGGCGACCACGAGGTCGAGCCGGTCGGGGAAGTGCCGGTAGAGGCTCCCCTGCCCGACGCCGGCGCGCTTGGCGACCGCGCTCAGCGGCGCGCTCGTCCCGGCGGACCCGAACACCTCGCGGGCCGCGGCCAGCAGCGCCGCGCGGTTGCCCGCCGCGGCGCGAGGGCCGAGGTTGGGTGCACCGCCGCGACGCGTCGCGCCGTGAGGAACGGCACCGGGTCGGGGGTCGCGAAGTACGCCGGTCATAGCGGTATTCTAGATACCGGACAACGTTGTCCGGTACCAACCACGTCCGAGGAGCGCACCATGGCACTGACCACCCACTCGACCGTCGGCGACTGGCTCGACCACCCCGTCGGGGGCCGGATCCTCGCCGACTTCCTTGCTCAAGGCGGGGCGACGCCGGACTCGCTGGCCCCCGCCCGCGGCCTGGCGCTGGAGCAGCTCGTCGCGATGTCCGGCGGCAAGTTCCCGGCCGAGGCGCTCGACGCGCTGCTCGCCGCGTACCGTGAGGCCGCGCCCGAGGAAGCCGCAGCCGCCGATGCGGCGGAGGACGAGCCGGCCGCTGCGGGCTGGGCCGAGCAGATCACCCCCGGCCGCTTCGCCGGCCAGACCGTCGTGGTCACCGGCGCGGCCTCCGGCATCGGCCGGGCCGTCGCCTCGCGCGTGGCCCGCGAGGGCGGGCGCGTGATCGCGGCCGACATCTCCGCGGAGAAGCTCGACGAGCTCGCCGCCGCGCTGACCGGGCTCCCGGCCGGGGCCGAGATCGTCCCCGTGGCGGGCGACATCTCCGCCCAGGACGACGTCGACCGCATCGTGGCAGCCGCGGGCGACCGCGTGGACGCGCTGGCCAACGTCGCCGGGATCATGGACGACATGTCGGCGATCCACGAGGTGAGCGACGCCCTGTGGGAGCGGGTGCTGCGGGTGAACCTGGAGGGCACGATGCGGCTCACCCGCGCCGTCGTACCCGGGATGCTGGCGGCGAAGGAGGGGCGCATCGTCAATGTCGCCTCCGAGGCGGGGCTGCGCGGCTCGGCCGCCGGCGTCGCCTACACGGCGTCCAAGCACGCGGTGGTCGGGCTCACGAAGTCGACCGCCGTGATGTACGCGAAGCACGGCATCCGCACCAACGCCGTCGCGCCCGGCGGCGTGGCCACGGGCATCCCGGTGCCCGGCCAGGCCGAGTTCGGCGCGCCGGTGCTGCGGCCCCACCAGGTCAACATCCTCAGCCTCGCCATGGCGGAGGAGCTGGCCGCGACCATCACCTTCCTGCTGTCGAAGGACTCGGTGAACCTGAACGGGGCGATCATCGCGGCGGACGGCGGCTGGTCTGCCGTCTGACCGGCCTGGCGGCCCGGGCGGTCAGGTGGCCGACGGCGCGCGCGTCGTCGGCCACTCGACGACGTCGGCCGCCCAGGTGTCCGGCAGGCCGACGCGCCACAACGGGCGCACGAGGAACATGGCCAGGAACGACGCGGCCCACGCGGCGGCGAACAGCCACATGGCGGGGCCGATGCCCAGGCTCGCGAGCAGCATGCTCCCCACCAGCGGCGCGACGGGGCCGGCCACCAGGCCGGTCAGGCCCATCGTCGCGGCCATGCGCCCCTGCATCTGCCCCGGTGTGATCGCCGTGACGTACGAGAGCATCCCAGCGTTGAGCGCGGGCGCGAAGAACATCATCCCCGTCAGCGCGGCGACGAACCCCCAGTAGGTCGGGAACAGCGCCATCAGCACGACGGCGACCCCGGAGACGCCGAGCGCCAGCACCGTGAGGACGCCGACGCGCACCCGCTGCACGAGCAGACCCGCGAGGACGGAGCCAGCCAGCACCCCCACCCCGACCGCGGTGTTGATCAGGCCGATGAGCGCGGGCGTCGTCCCGGTGCTCACCAGGTGCAGGTTGATCGCGACCATCATGCCGTTCAGAACCACGTTGACCAGCATGAACAGCCAGAGCGACGCCCGGAGCAGGGGGACGCCGAACACGTAGCGCAGCCCCTCCCGCAGCGCGACGACGGGATGCTCGGCGCGCGCGGCGTCGAGGTCGCCGTTGAGCGGCTCTCGCACCAGGGACGTGGCCACCACGGACACCAGCCGCCCGGCCGCGGACACCGCGAAGGGCAGCACGGTGCTCATCCCGTAGAGCAGACCACCGAGCGGACCCTGGAGCAGCGTGGCCGCGGCGTCGCGCCCCTGCGCGATCGACATCGCCTGCCCGAGCTGCTCCTGGGGGACCACGGCATGCAGCGCCGCCGTCCCGGCCGGGTCCATGAGCGCGCCCACCAGGGACGAGACGAACAGCGCCGCGGCCAGGTGCGGGGCGGTGATCGAGAGCCCGTCGACCAGGCCGGCGACCACCACGCTGGTCCAGGCGAGCGCCGCGACCGCGCCGCCGGCCATGATGAGCCGACGGCGGTCCACCCGGTCCACGATGACGCCGGCCGGCAGGGTCAGGAGCACCGACCCGAGCTGGCCCACGAAGGCGATCACGCCGGCCTGCACCACCGATCCCGTGACCGCGTAGGCGAGCAGCGGCACCGCGAAGGCGCCGACCGCGGCGCCGACGTCCTCCGCCGTCGCGCCCGTCAGCAGGAGCCGGTAGGACCGGTTCCGCCAGAGCCCGACGGGCTGCTCACCCGCCGTCGCCTCGCCCGCCGCGCGGGCCTCGTCCGTCGTCATGCGCACACCGTAGAGTCCGCAACTACTATTGCGCAATGATAGTTGCGCATCTGTCGTTGCGGGATCTTGTTAGCCTGGCGCGATGGCATCGAAGGAGCCCTTCCGCATCACCGATCCGGAGACGATGCGGGCGCTGGCCCACCCGCTCCGGCAGCGGATCATGGTCGAGCTGAACGTCCGCGAGCACGCCCGCGCGGCCGACCTCGCCCGGACCCTCGGGGAGCCGGCCAACTCGATCAGCTTTCACCTGCGGGTGC
Source organism: Promicromonospora sp. NPDC110617 (assembly GCF_055598465.1). Classification (NCBI taxonomy): domain Bacteria; kingdom Bacillati; phylum Actinomycetota; class Actinomycetes; order Micrococcales; family Promicromonosporaceae; genus Promicromonospora; species Promicromonospora sp. NPDC110617. The sequence continues at coordinate 1,139,858 of NZ_JBVKBM010000001.1, read as the reverse complement.
TCGCGAAGCACCACTTCATCGAGGAGGCACCGGAGCTCGCCCGCGACAAGCGGGACCGGGTGTGGCGGCCGCTCGTCGAACGCTTTCTGGTGGAGGGCAACGTCGGCCACGAGGAGCAGATGCTCGACCCGATCCTGCGCTGGGTGCGCGACGAGTTCCTGCGCGACCGGACGGCACCGGGAGCCCAGGACGACTTCCACGAGGGCATGGCCAGCGGCGCGTTCCTCACGCGCGAGGAGGCCGAGCAGATGACGGCGGAGGTGGTCGCCGTCATGGAGAAGTGGTGGGACCGGACCGGGGCCGCCAAGCGGGCCGACCCCGACGACCCGGCGCGGCGGTACTACCAGATCCTCTACACCCTCGGCCCCCGGGACCTGGCCGCCGAACCGGAGCCGGAGGCCTGACCGCTCCGGCTACTCGAGCGCGTCGGCCGCCCAGGTGTCCGGGCGGCCGATCCGCATCAGCGGGCGCGTGAGGCGGAGCGCCACGAGCACGGCGACCATGGCGCCCACCATGACCCAGAGCGTGACGCCGATGCCCCAGCCCTCCAGGAGCGCGCTGCCCAGCACGGGCGCGGCGGGGGCGGCGATCAGCCCGGTCAGCCCAAGCAGGGACGTGGCGCGGCCCATCATGCGGTCGGGGATGATCACCGTGAGGTAGCCGGTGAAGCCCGCGTTGAGCGCCGGGTAGAGGAACACGCCGGCCGCCAGCATCGCGAGGAACACCCAGTACGTGGGCGCGAACGCCATGACGACCAGCGCGGCGGCGAGCGTCCCGATGGCGAGCAGCCCGAGCCGGCCCACCCGGGTGCGCCGCACGATCGGCCCCGCGACCACGACTCCGGCCAGCATGCTGACGCCGGCACACGCGTCCACGAGGCCGATGAGCCGCGGGTCCGTCCCGGTGCGCACGAGCTCCAGGTTGATCGCCACGACCAGGGCGATCGACGTCAGGTTGAGCAACGTGATGAGCACGAGCACCGCGCGGAACAGCGGCACGGCGCCGACGAAGGCCAGGCCGTCGCGCAGGTCGGCGAGCGGGTGGTTCTGCTGGGTCCGTCGGCCGTTGAGCGGCTTGCGCACGAACGACACGGCGACCACCTCGATCAGGTGCCCCAGCACGGACGCGACGAACGGCAGCACGTGCGCCATGCCGTACAGGAACCCGCCGACAGGCCCCGCGAACAGCGCGACCGCCGCCATCCGCCCCTGGTTCACGGCCATCGCGTTCGCCATCTGGGCGGGCGGGACGACGGCGCGCAGCGCGCCGCCCGACGCCGGGTTCACGAACGCGCTCACCATCGAGGAGCCGAACAGCACCACGGCCAGGTGCCAGGCGCCGAGCGCCCCCGCCAGCCCGACGGCGACGACCGTGGCCCACAGGACGGTGCCCGTCGCGGCGGCGACCACCAGGAGCGCGCGGCGGTTGACCCGGTCCGCGACCACGCCCGCCGGCAGCGTCGCCAGCAGCGCGCCCGCCTGGCCGACGCCGCTGATCAACCCTGCCTGACCTACTGAGCCCGTGACCTCGAACGCCAGCAGCGGGACCGCGAACGTGCCGACGCCGGCGCCGATCGCCTGCGCGAACCGCCCGGTCGTCAGGAGCAGGTACGCGGTGTTCTTCCGCAGCGGGACCTCGGTACTGACCGCGTCCGCCGTCGTCGTCTCCCCTGTCACGCCGCACAACGTACCGGGTGAAATGTCCTCCTCATGACGCCGGAGGGTCGAGCGCGGTCACCCACTCACCTTTGAGGCCCGGCTTTCTTCTCTTTGGGCGGCCGCAAAGAGAAGAAAGCCGGGCCTCAAAGGTGACCTCAAGGGCGGCAGTCGGGGCGGAGACCGGGGCGGAGAGCCGGATGGCGACCGACGCGTCCAGCGACAGCGGGACACCGGGACACCAGGACAGCGACGCCGTCGTTATTGGGCCCCGAGAGTTACCGAGACATCGACGTCGTCGTTACCGAGGCGCCCAGGGTGACCGGGGCACCGACGTCGTCGTAGTTACCGGGCGTCCAGCCGGCCTCGCGCAACAACGCGGTCAGGACCTCCGGCATGCGGACCCGGAGGTCCTTCGCCGTGAAACGCAGCAGGCGCGAGCCGCCCGCCGAGGCCAGCGCGTTCTGCCGCGTGCGGTCGCGGAACACCGCGCCCGGCGCGCTGTGCACCTCGACGCCGTCGACCTCGACGAGCAGCCAGGTGCCGTCCGGCAGCCGCCAGGCGAGGTCGACCCGGCCGAGATGGACGCCGTCCGGCCCCAGGAGCACGAGCTGCAGGGTGTCCGGCGGGATCCCCGCGTCGAGGCAGGCCAGCCGGGCGACGGACTCGAGCGGCGACTCCGACCGGCCGTCCGCCAGGCGCCACCAGGGATGCGTGGCCTCGACGTCGCGGTGCCCGCGCGCCAGGTCGTGGGCGCGGGCCAGGTCGTCAGCCGTGGCGGACCGCGTGTGCAGCAGGTCGTCCATCGCGGCCACGGCGTCGTCCCGGCGCATGTTCCCGACGCCGAGGGCGAGGGCGTCCGTGACGCTCGCGATCCGGAAGTCGCCGGCGAACCGGCCGGTCACCATGTCGCCGCGCTTGTGGAACGTGATGCCGTCCCGCCTGGGCCGCCAGTGCCCGTCGGGCGCGACCACCTCGGACGGGATGGTGCGCGGCAGCCCCTTGACCTTGTACAGCGCGAGGGCGCTCAGACCGACGGCGGTCGATCCCGGGCCGGCGGCCAGCAGGCCGACCCACGCGGGACGACGTCGGAGGTGGTCGAGCAGGTCAGGACGTGACCGGTCGGCAGGCGGCACGACGTCGGTGTCGTAGACGCCCTGCGTGACGCGGACCAACCGGCACTGCCGGACGAGGCGGTACCGCCACTGGGCGTCGACGCCGATGCCGTCGAGCTGCGCGGCGGAGATCAGCCCCTCCTGGCGGCAGGCGATGAGCTCCAGCTGCACGGGCAGGGCCTTGAGTGGTCGCATGAACCAATATCAGCACGCAACCAGCATCAAAGATGATGAAACATGACCAGTCTGTGGATAACCGCCGTCCGCCACTCACCTTTGAGGCCCGGGTTTCTTCGCTTTGGGCAACCGCAAAGCGAAGAAACCCGGGCCTCAAAGGTGATCAGCGATCAGGGGTGTCAGCGGGCGATCAGGGGTGTCAGCGGCCGATCGACGCCTTGCGGCCCGCGACGTGGACGCCCTCGCGGGCCAGGCGGCCCACCGTCTCGACCAGCAGCGCGCGCTCGGCGACCTTGATCCGCTCGGTCAGCGTGGGCTCGTCGTCGGAGTCGAGCACCGGGACGGCCGTCTGGGCGAGGATCGGGCCGGTGTCCACGCCGTCGTCGACCACGTGCACCGTGCAGCCGGTGACCTTCACACCGTGGGCGAGCGCGTCGCGCACGCCGTGCGCGCCCGGGAAGGCGGGCAGCAGGGCCGGGTGCGTGTTGATCATCCGGCCCTCGAACTTGCGGACGACGCCGGGCGCCAGGATCCGCATGAAGCCCGCCAGGATCACGTAGTCGGGCTGGAACACCGAGATGGCCTCCAGCACGCCGTCGTTCCAGGCCGCGCGGTCGTCGAAGTCCTTCAGCGCGACGACGGCGGAGGCGACCCCGGCGTCCCGGGCCAGGTCGAGCGCGCCCGCCGTCGGCCGGTCCGTGACGAGGCCGACCACGCGCGCGCCGTAGGCGGCGTCGTCGTGCGCGGCGAGCAGCGCCGCGAGGTTGGAGCCGCCGCCCGAGGCGAGCACCACCAGGCGCTTGGCGGATGTGGACTCGACGGGGTGACCGGAGGGCGTCTGCACGGGCCCCAGCCTACTTTCCCGGGCCCGCCCCGCGAGCCTCGGCACCGTCAGCCGGACCGGCCGCACCGGCCGCCGGCTCGGCATCGGATTCCACCTCCGGCTCGGGGTCCGAGACGGCGTACGCCGCGGTGCGCGCCCAGTCCCCGGACGGGCCCGGGCCCGCCTCGTGCGCGCCCGGCTCCTCGTCGGACGGCGCAGCGCCCTCTTCGGGCGCGCCTGCCTCGTCGCCCCGGCCCGGCGCGTCGCCCAGCCCGAGCTCCGCCGCGAGATCGCGCGCTTCCCCGCCCGGCGTGTCGTCCCGGTCCCCGCCCACCGGCGCCGGACGCCGCAGCCACGCCACGAGGTCCTCCCCGATCGCGCCGCGCCGCGCCACCACGTCCAGCTTGGCGCCCAGCAGCACGGCCGCCGCTCCCCCGCCGACCTCGGCGGCCACAAGGCCTGCGGTCACGAGCGGGTCGGCCCCGATCTGGGACAGCCGCCCCGGCCCGACGGCGCCCGCGGCAGCAAGCTGTCCCAGCAGCACGAACACCCCGGGCACGAGCACGATCCCGCCGAGCACCCAGCCGACGTCGGCCCACCGCACCAGCGTCGGCTCCAGCCGGCGCCACACGAACAGTGCCGCCACGACGCCGCACGCGACCACGAGCAGGGGCGCCCAGGCACTGACCGGGTTGGCCCAGTCCTCCCCCGGCAGCGCCCCGAGCAGCGGCACGGCGGGCAGCGGCCCGGAGACCGTGCCGAACACCGTGAAGCTCGTCCCCTCGCCGACGGCGAAGCCCGGCCCCGCGACCCAGGCGACCGCCCACAGCAGCAGGTTGGGCAGCAGCGCGAGCTGCGCCACGGCGAACACGATCCCGCCGGTCCAGCCCGGTTCGAGGGCGGTGACGATGTCCGACGACGTGGCCCGGCCCGCGACTGCCCACGCCGCGACCAGGAGCGCGGCCGCGCCCGTCAGCAGCGCGACCACCACCGCGCCGCCCCGCAGCCCGAGACGCAGCGTGGCGGGGACCAGGTCGAAGCCGGTGAGCCGCCGGGCCAGCTCCTCGGCCCGCTCGCCGAGCTCGGCCGGAGCCGGCGCGTCCGGTCGCGCCAGGATGCCCAGCGCCATGCCCAGCCCGCCCATGACCAGGCCGGCCGGCAGCGCCAGGGCGAGCGACCAGCCCGGGGCGCTGCCCGCGAGGGCGGCGACCGCCGTCGTGCACAGGCCGTAGGTGACGGTGCCGGCCGCCCAGGCGGGGACCGAGGTCGCGGCGAACCGCTTGGCCGAGGCGTACGTGGCGAACAGCGCCAGGGCCGCGATGCCGAGCGGCGCGAGGGTGACGGTCACGTCGTCGGCGGTCAGCGCGACGCCGTGCCCCAGCAGCCAGAGCCCGGTGGCGACGTCGATGGCGGAGCGGACCTGGCCGCCGTCGCCCGGGGCGTCCGTCGTGGAGTCGAGCGTGGCCGCGCCCACGAGGTAGGCGACCACCGCCGGGAGCACCACGACGGCGAGGGACAGGACGAGGGCCTGGGCCGCCGAGAGCACGCCGACCACGACGTGGGAGAGCGCGAACGACCGCTGCTCGGGGGCGGGCGACTGCTCGACCAGGCGGCCGCGGCGGGCCGCCGGGCGGTTGCCGGCCGGGCGGGTCGTGCGGGCGCCGGAGGTACGGGCGCCGGAGGTGCGGCTGGCCGTGCTCGGGCGGGGTGGTGCGCTCACCCGGCAATCTTCACCCGCGCCCGGGCCTCTCCCCCGGGACCTGCCTCGGCGTGGCCCGGGTGAACTTCGGGAGATATTACGGCCGGGTATGGAGTTCGCCGGGGGATCTGGTGTAGGAACGCCCGCTTTGCGAAGCAGCCCGTGGCCGCTGCAGAAGGACGGGCCCGGCCACCCCCAGCGCGACGAGTCCGATCACCCCGGTGCCGAAGACTCCCCAGGGGATGTGACGACGACGGCGGCTCCCCCGTGCGAGGGAACCGCCGTCGTCGATCAGGGTCAGAGCCCCTGCAGGATCTCCCGCATGAGGTCGGCGGTCTCGGACGGCGTCTTGCCGACCTTCACGCCGACGGCCTCGAGGGCCTCCTTCTTGGCGGCCGCGGTGCCGGCCGAGCCGGACACGATCGCGCCGGCGTGGCCCATCGTCTTGCCCTCGGGGGCGGTGAAGCCCGCGACGTAGCCGACGACCGGCTTGGTGACGTGCGCCTTGATGTACTCGGCGGCACGCTCCTCGGCGTCGCCGCCGATCTCGCCGATCATCACGATCGCCTTGGTCTCCGGGTCGTTCTCGAAGGCCTCGAGCGCGTCGATGTGCGTGGTGCCGACGATCGGGTCGCCGCCGATGCCGATGGCGGTCGAGAAGCCGAAGTCCTTCAGCTCGTACATCATCTGGTAGGTCAGCGTGCCCGACTTCGACACGAGGCCGATGGGGCCCTTGCCCGTGATGGTGTGCGGGGTGATGCCGGCGAGCGACTCGCCCGGGGTGATGATGCCGGGGCAGTTCGGCCCGATCATCCGGGTCTCCTTGCCCTGCAGGTACGACCACACCTCGGCGGTGTCCTGCACCGGCACGCCCTCGGTGATGACCACCAGCAGGCCGATGCCCGCGTCGATGGCCTCGATGGCGGCGTCCTTCGTGAAGGCCGGCGGCACGAAGACGACGGAGACGTCCGCGCCGGTCTCGGCCATGGCCTCCTTGACGGTGCCGAACACCGGGAGGGTGACGTCGGCGCCCGCGGCGTCCTTGTGGGTCACCGTGGTGCCGGCCTTGCGGGCGTTCACGCCGCCGACGATCTGCGCGCCGGAGTCCAGCATCAGGGCGGTGTGCTTGGCACCCATGCCGCCCGTGATGCCCTGGACGATGATCTTCGAGTCCTGGTTCAGGTAGATCGACATTGTCTTCTTGTCTCTGCTTTCGAAGTCTTCAGCGGGCGATCAGGCGGCGGCAGCCTTGGCGGCGGCGAGGTCGGCGCCACCGTCCATGGTGTCGGCGAGGGTGACGAGCGGGTGGTTGCGCTCGTTCAGGATCTGGCGGCCCAGCTCGACGTTGTTGCCGTCGAGGCGGACGACCAGCGGCTTGGAGGCCTCGTCGCCGAGGATGTCGAGCGCGCCCACGATGCCGTTGGCGACCTCGTCGCAGGCGGTGATGCCGCCGAAGACGTTCACGAACACCGACTTGACCTGCTCGTCGTTCAGGATCACGTCGAGGCCGTTCGCCATGACCTGCGCGTTGGCACCGCCGCCGATGTCGAGGAAGTTGGCGGGCTTGACGCCGCCGTGCTTCTCGCCGGCGTAGGCGACGACGTCGAGGGTGGACATGACCAGGCCCGCGCCGTTGCCGATGATGCCGACCTCGCCGTCGAGCTTGACGTAGTTGAGGTCGTTCTCCTTGGCCTTCGCCTCCAGCGGGTCGGCCGCGGCGGAGTCCTCGAGCTCGGCGTGGTCCGCGTGGCGGAAGCCGGCGTTCTCGTCGAGCGTGACCTTGCCGTCGAGGGCGACGATCTCGCCGTCCTCCGTCTTGACCAGCGGGTTCACCTCGACCAGCGTGGCGTCCTCGGCCTTGAACACGGTCCACAGGCCCTGGATGACCTCGGCGACCTTGCCCTTGATGTCGTCGGCGAAGCCGGCGGCGTCCACGATCTCGGCGGCCTTAGCCTCGTCGATGCCGACGGCCGGGTCGACGGCGATGCGCGCGAGCGCCTCGGGCCGCTCGACGGCGAGCTGCTCGATCTCCATGCCGCCCTCGACGGAGCACATGGCGAGGTAGTTGCGGTTGGACCGGTCCAGGAGCACGGAGAAGTAGAACTCCTCGGCGATCTTGGCGCCCTGGGCGATCATCACGCGGTGCACCGTGTGGCCCTTGATGTCCATGCCGAGGATCTCGCCGGCCTTCTCGGCCGCCTCCGCGGGCGAGTGAGCCAGCTTGACGCCGCCCGCCTTGCCGCGGCCACCGGTCTTGACCTGGGCCTTCACGACGACGGTTCCGCCGCCCAGCTTCTCGGCGCCCTCGCGAGCCTCTTCGACGGTGGTCGCGACGACCCCGCCCAGCACGGGCACGCCGTGCTTCTCGAAGATGTCGCGCGCCTGGTATTCGAACAGGTCCACCCTGCTGCGTCCTTCCATCGGGATGCGGCCCTCGGACGTCGTAGGCGCCCGGAGCCCGGCTGAGGCGATGTCTCGACGTCAAGACATCCCCGTACAGGGTAGCCCTGGATCGCTTGTGGTTCCGAACGAAGCGGCGGTTTTCCGCGGCTCATCGGCGCAGTTGTCGCACATGTGGCGCATCTCTCGGGAACGACGTGTCAGACGCACGGATCACCGGAGGGATCTGTCCGTCTGACACCGAGAGGGGGTGTCAACCAGGGTTGACAGATCCGATCGCTGTCAACCATAGTTGACACATGACCCAGCAAGCACTCGCCGCATCCGCCGCCGGGGACGATCCCGCCGAGGGGCTGCGCGCCGTGAAGGCCATGCGCGAGCTGGCCGACCGTCTCGAGACGCTCCAGGTGGAGCGTGCGCGGCGCCTCGGCTGGTCGTGGCAGGAGATCGCCGACGCCCTCGGCGTCACCCGGCAGGCCGTGCACAAGAAGCACAACAGGAGGATCTGATGTTCGAGAGGTTCACGAAGGACGCCCGCTCCGCCGTCGTCGACGCCCAGCAGGTCGCCCGCGACGCGCACAGCGACCAGATCGACAGCCGCCACCTGCTCGTCGCCCTCGCCGAGAGCGCCGGCCCGGCCCGCAGCGCCCTGGCGGACGGCGGGGTGGACACCGCCGCCTTGGTCGAGAGCGCCCGGGCCCGGATCGAGGCGGGCGACGCGCTCGACCCGGCCGCGCTGGCCGCCGTCGGCATCGACCTGGACGAGGTGACGCGGCGCACCGAGGCCACCTTCGGCGAGGGGGCACTGGCCCGCGCCGGGCGCACCCTGCGCGGGCGGCGCAAGCACATCCCGTTCACCCCGGACGCCAAGAAGTCGCTGGAGCTCGCGCTCCGCGAGGCGATCCGCCTGGGCTCCAAGGAGATCCACGGCGGGCACCTCCTGCTCGGTCTCACGCGGGGAGAGTCCCCCGCCCGCACGCTCCTGGCTGACGCCGGCACGGACCTCGACCGGGTCCGGCACCTCGCGGAGGGCTCGGGCCGGGCGGCGTAGCCGCGACGTCGACAGCACGCCCCGCGTCCCCTTCCGGGGCGCGGGGCGTGGCCGTTACCTGCCATCTGTCCGGAGTTGGCCAGGAAATGGCGATGCCGTTACACGGGGGAAACCCAGCGCCCCGCGTCCGGGGGTTAGGAAATGGGCACACCACTGTCGAAAGGGACACCTGTGTTCACCATCTCCACCCGCGCCGGGGCGTTCGTCGCCGCCGGCGTGGCCGCGGCCCTGGCCGTCGGGTCCGCGACGGCGTCCGCCGCGGCCCCCGCGAGCCCCGCCGGCCCGGTCCCACCGGGCGGCACCGCCGCCGTGCTCCCGCCATCGGCGGCGGGAGCGCGCAGCGTCACCCTGATTACCGGTGACACGGTCACCATCACCACGGCGGCGGACGGCACGAGCGTCACCAACGTCACCGGCCCCGGCGGGACGACGTCGTCCTTCCACCGCACCGAGCGCGACGGCAGCACGTTCGTCTACCCGGACGCCGCCCTGCCCTACGTGACGGCCGGCACCCTCGACGACCGTCTGTTCGACGTCACGCAGCTCCTTGCGAACGGCTACGACGACGCGAGCACGGACACGCTGCCGCTGATCGTCCGCTACACGGACGGCGCGGCCCGGTCGCGCGGCACCACGCCGCTCGACGGGTCCGACGTCGTGCGCGCGCTGCCCAGCGTGGACGGCGCCGCCGTGACGCAGGACCGCGACGAGGCCGCTGCCTTCTGGGCCGACCTGACGGCGGGCTCGGCGACGGCCCGAGCTCGCGACGCCGCCCGCACCACCGACGGCGCCCCCGCGTTCGCCGGCGGCATCGAGAAGATCTGGCTCGACGGCCCGGTCACCGCCGACCTCGCCGAGTCGACCGCCCAGATCGGCGCGCCCGACGTCTGGGCCGACGGCAACACGGGCGAGGGCGTGGACGTCGCCGTGCTCGACACGGGCATCGACACGACGCACCCCGACCTGGCGGACCAGGTCGCCGAGGCGGCCAACTTCGTCGAGACCGAGGACTACGTCGAGGACTACCAGGGGCACGGCACGCACGTCGCCTCGACGATCGCCGGCACCGGCGCGGCCTCCGACGGGCTGGAGCGGGGCGTCGCCCCCGGCGCGCGGCTGCACGTCGGCCGGGTGCTCGACAGCAACGGCCGCGGCATGGAGTCGTGGATCATCGCGGGCATGGAGTGGGCCGCGCGCGACCAGGACGCCCGCATCGTCAGCATGAGCCTCGGCGGCGACCCCGCCGGGGCCGACGACCCGATGGCGACCGCCCTGGACGAGCTCACCGCCGAGACGGGCGCGCTGTTCGTGACCGCCGCAGGCAACGGCGGCCCGCGCACCATCAGCTCGCCCGCCCTGGCGGACTCGGCCCTCGCCGTGGGCGCCGTCGACGCGACCGACACCCTGGCCGACTTCTCCAGCACCGGCCCTGCGGTCGACGGCGGGGTCAAGCCGGAGATCACCGCGCCCGGCGTCGACGTGCTCGCGGCCCGCTCGCAGCTCGTGCGCGGTTCCGGGATGTACACGACGATGAGCGGCACCTCGATGGCGACCCCGCACGTGGCGGGCACCGCGGCGCTCGTCGCGGCGGCCCACCCCGACTGGACGGCGGAGCAGATCAAGGAGGCGATCGTCAGCACGGCCGTGCCGACCCCCGCCTACACCCCCTACGAGGCCGGCAGTGGCCGCCTCGACGCGCCCGCGGCCGTGGCCGCGACGGTGTTCGGCACCGCGAGCGCCGGCTTCGGCTTCCACGCGTTCGGCGACGGCACGGACGAGCCGGCGTCGAAGCCGATCACGTACACGAACCTGGGTGACACCCCGGTCGACCTGCACCTCGCGGTCGACGGTGCGGTCCCGGCGGGCTTCCTCACGCTGTCGGACGACACGGTGACGGTGCCCGCGCAGGGCACGGCGTCGGTGGACCTCACCGCCGACCTCTCGCTGCTGCCGGCGGAGGTCGACCTGAGCGCCACGGTCGTGGCGACGGACGACGCCGGGGCCGTGCGGGCCCGCACCCTGACGGGCGCGACCCGCGAGGGGCAGCGCCAGAAGCTGACGCTCACGGTGACCGGCGACGACGGTCGCCCCGCGGTGGGCAAGGTGCTGGTGACGTCGGACGAGATCTTCGCCGGGGCGGACCTGGACGAGAACGGCACGGCCGTGCTGCGGATGCCCGTGGGCAGCTACAGCGGCTGGCTGTCGGTCGACGTGGAGGGCGCGAATGGGCCGGGCTCGCTCGGCACGGCGCTGCTGAGCTTCGTGGACGTGGACCTGAGCCAGGACCGGTCGGTCGTGCTGGACGCCCGCAAGGCGGTCCAGGTGCAGGCCGAGGTGCCGCAGGACACGGACCCGGCGTCGATGCGCCTGGACGTGATCCGGCAGTTCCCGAACGGTGGCTACACGGCGAGCTCCATGTTCCCGCCGGGCGAGTACGACAGCCTGTGGGCGCTGCCCACGGGGAAGAAGGTCACCGAGGGCCTGTTCGAGTTCGGAGCGCAGTTCCGTCTGGAGCAGCCGGCCCTCACGGTGGAGAAGGGCCGCGGCGGGTTCGACGGCCTGGACGACCTGCGGGTCAAGCGGGGTGCGACGCCGCTGCCGGCGGGGAAGCGCACGCTGCGGGTGGTCGAGGCCGAGGGCCTGTCGGACCTGTCCGACCTGGCACGGCACGGGAGCGGGCACGGCCTGAAGGACACCGCCGTCGTCGTGCCTGCCGCCGACACCGACGAGATCGCGGCGCTGGCGCAGGCCGCGGCCGACGCCGGGGCGCGGCTGCTGCTCGTGGTGCACGACGGCGCCGGGCGGCTGGCGCCGTGGGACGAGTCGCCGTGGATCCCGGGCGAGCCCGCGCCGCTCACGGTCGCGACCCTCACGTCCGGGCAGGGCGCGGAGCTGCTGCGGTCGCTGGACCGGCACCGGCCGGAGGTCACGGTCCGGTCCGAGCCGACGACGAAGTACGCCTACGACGTGGTGCACCACTGGACGGGCGCCGTGCCGGCCCGGCCCACGTGGACCTCGGCCACGGCTGACCTGGCGCGGGTGGACATGTCGTTCCGCAACTACCGCCAGGGTCCCGCGATGGAGGCCCGGTTCGACGTCTGGCACGGCTGGACGGCGGGCAACCAGCTCGTCGCGACCGCGCAGGGCGAGCGGACGGACTGGGTCGCTGCCGGTGTGCCGTGGACGCAGAGCGCGTTCCTCCCGGGCGAGATGGGGCAGTCGAACGTCGACGTGCTGGAGTACAAGGCCCGCACGACCAGCGACGTGACGTGGTTCGGGCCGGTGCTGCGCCCGCGCATGTCGGCGCTGGGCTCCCAGCCGATCCGCTACCTGGACCAGATGTACGTGCCGGTGCCGGGCTGGGGCGACTCCGGCAGCGGGCACGTGGGCACCACGGGCGGCGGCAACTTCGACGTCCGCAACCGGGCAACGCTCTACCAGGGCGACACGGAGCTCCTGTGGGGCAACGCCGAGTTCCTGCCCGTAGGCGGCGGGCTGCCCGCCGAGCGGCTGCCGTACCGCGTGGTGGCCGACAACGACCGCGCCGACTGGGCGGGGCCGTACTCGACGCACACGCACACCGAGTGGGACTTCACGTCGGAGGCGAGCGGGCCGGACGCCGTCGAGCCGCTGCCGCTGATCCAGCTCGACTACGGCGTGGACACCGACCTGGCGGGACGGGCGTCGCGCACGGCCCGGCTGACGGTGACGCCGTCGCACCTGCCCGGGATCGACGCCCGGGTCGGGCGGCCCGCGGTCGAGGTGTCGTACGACGACGGGGCGACCTGGAAGCGGCTCGACCTGACGCGGGACCGGCAGTCGCACGGTCCGGACGCCTGGTCGGCCCGGCTGTCGGCGCCGCGGGGCGCGCAGTTCGCGACCCTGCGGACGGCCGTCGAGGACAGTGACGGCAACACGGTGTCGCAGACGCTGACGAGGGCGTTCGGCCTGCGCTGACGCCGCCGTCGGTCGAGCTTGTGCCATCGCTGGTCGAGCTTGTCGAGACCCAGGTCTCGACAAGCTCGACCAGCGGGCGGCCGTTCGAGAGCCCGTGGACTTTCGCCCGGTTGATCCGGGATGCACCGCTACGATCGTGCGCCATGAAGCATGCCCGCAACGGCGGCCCCGACATCGCGTTCCGGGTCGGCCGCCGCGTCGTCTCGGCCGTCGCCGACGACATGTCGACGATGCAGCGCGTCGGCGCCGGCGTCGTCGCCGCGCTCGTGGCCGTCTCCCCGTTCGGGGCGTGGAACAAGGTCGAGGCGCAGGCCGACCCGATCGTGGCGGGAACGGCGATCGAGGTGGGCCCGTTCGACGTCACGGTGCTGCGGGCCGTGATGGCCGACGAGCTCGGCTACCTCGCGCCCGCGCCGGGGAACCACATGCTCGCCGTGGTGGCGGACGTCGTGAACACCAGCGACGTGCCCGAGCTGAGCGCGACGCTCGGCAGCGCCGTCCCCGCCCCCGAAGGCGTCGGCATCGTGGCGGCGGATCCGTTCGCCGGGCTCGACACGGACCTGGACACCGACCCGGGCACGGGCACCAAACCCGGGGCCGACGGCGCCGCCGCAACCTCCACGGACCCGGCGGCCGAACCGAGCGCCGAACCGAGCGCCGACCCGTCCGCCGGCAGCGACGAGGCCGAGGAGCCCGAGCTGCCGTCCGCGAACATCCTGAACGTCAACGACGCGACCAGCACCCGCATCCTCAACCCCGGCGTCACCTACCAGATCGCCCTGATCTGGGAGCAGAGCGGTGAGTGGACGGACACGGAGATCCCGCTCCGGGTGCTGGAGCTGTCCTGGATCGACGAGAGCCGGCTGAGCCTGGACAACGGGTACTGGCTGCCCACGGACGTCGCCTTCGAGGGTCCGATCCGGGTCAAGGACAACCGGGGCATGAGCACCGAGGAGGATCAGGCGTGAGGCACGGACGGCGCCGGATCACGTGGCAGGGCTCGGCCCTGGTCGTCGGCGGGGTGGTCGCGGGCTGCGCGCTCGTCACCGCCGTGCCGCAGGAGACCGTCGTGGAGACGCCGTTCCTCGTGGAGGGCGCGGTCGGCGAGACGCTCGACCTGACCTACGCGGACCTCACGGTGACCGACGTGCGGGTCGCCGACACGCTGGAGAGCTTCTCGGAGACGGCCCTGGCGAACGGGACGTTCGTGGTGGTCGACGTGACCTGGCGGGCCACCCAGGGCGCGACCGCCTTCACGGGCGCCGAGATCACCGACGCCGACGGCCGCCGGTTCTGGCCCACCGACCAGGCCGAGTGCTCGATCTCGGCCAACGCCCAGCCGGGGTACGCGTGGCGCGTCACCTACTGCTTCGACGTGCCGCAGGACGCGCTCGCGGGGGCGACGGTGCGGCTCGCGCGCGGCGGTCAGACCGAGGACTACGCCGAGCAGCGGCGGGACGCCGCCGGCGTCGTCGACCTGGGTATCTCGACCCAGCAGGCGAAGGAGCTGTGGGCGGCCACCGACACGGTGCAGACGGAGGCGCCGGGCTACGCCACGGCGAGTGCGGGAGGGAGTGCGGGATGACGACGCTGGTGACCCCGGCGGTGCCGGGGCCGGGTTCGTCCGAGGGCCCCGGTCAGGGCGCGTACCCGAACGGTGCGCCGAGCCTGCGGCCGGGCCTGCTGCCCGGTTCCGTGCCGCCCGACGTCCCGCGGGCAGGGCGGCCCCGGGGCTGGTGGCGGCGCAACGCCGTCTGGCTGGTGCTGCTGCCGCTCGCGCTCGCGGTGGCCACGGGGGCGTCGTCGTTCCGGGTGTGGGCCTACTGGTGGCCGGACGGCCTGCACTACGAGTCCCAGCGGGTCGCGGTGGGCGAGACGGCGCACCTGGAGAACGAGTACTTCGACATGGGGTTCGAGGTGCCGGAGCGCGCGGACACCTGGGTGGTGCGCGAGATCGACGCGACGGTGACCGGCGTGGAGCAGGTGGACGAGCTGCCCGAGCCGGCCTACGGCCTGCCGGTGGCGATCCCCGAGGGCTCGGTCGCGTACGAGGTGCGGGTGCACTTCGCGGCCGAGCCGCAGACCGACCTGTCGCTGTGCCAGATCGCCCTCGTTGCCGACGACGGCACGCGGTACGGCGAGTCGACGCCGGACCTGCTCGGCAACAACAAGCCGTGCGCCACCCCCGACGCCGAGGGCTTCGTCAGCGAGCAGCCCGAGTGGGACGCCAGCTCGTTCATGCTGGTGGACCCCGACGCGACGATCACGGAGGCCCGGCTGTCGCTCGGGGGTCCGGACTACGTCACGGTCGAGCTGCCGTAGCGGGGACCGGGGCCGGGACCGCGCGGTTCCCGGCCACGGGGGTGGCGTCGTCGTCGAGCTCGCGGACCGCGAGCCCGCGCTCGACCAGCACCTCGACCGTCGCCGCGATGAGCGCGGCGGCGAGCGCCAGGGAGACCACGAGCCCCGCGGCCGCCTCGAACGGGCTGAACGCGAGCCAGGCGTTGGTCTCGACGGGTCCGGTGACGGCCCGCACGAGCCAGCCGACGGCGTGCGGGGCCCGCATGACCACGAGGTAGCCGAGGCAGAAGACCAGCATGGGGCCGAGGCCGCCGTGCACGATCATCTTCAGCCCGTTCCAGAGGGCGGAGAAACGGGCGCGCAGGTCCTCGGTGAGCGACTCCAGGAGCGACCGCAACCCGGCGGGGATCCAGGTCATACGGTCGAGCCAGTGGTGCTCGCTCGACGGCGGCTCCATGAGCTTGTGCCCCAGCACCACGGCGCCGATGGCGAGCCAGGCCAGGGGCGCGACGAGGACGACGTCGAGCGACTCGAGGACGGTGACGAAGCCGTCGGCCACGAAGGCCGCGGCGTCGTTGCCGGCCTCCCCCACGCTCTCCTGGGCCGCGCCGACGGTGCCGACGGCCGCCGCCACGAGCTCCCGGTCGGCAGCGATCTGCCACAGCCCCAGCTCGATGGACTCGACCTGCTTGGCGACCTGGCTGGTCCAGTAGATCTCGAGGCAGCCGCCGAGCACCGCGATGCCGAGGAACTGGAGCTTGCCCTCGAGCCGGCCGAGCAGCCAGCGCAGCACGAAGGCCCCGGCCACGATCGCGACGACGGTCCAGCCGGACCAGACGCCGAGGCGGGACATGAAGTCGACGCCCTCCGCGCTGAACAGGTCGTTGAACAGCTCGTCGGCGGCCGCCTCGTTGGTGAACCTCATCTGGTCGGCGTCCATGAGGCCCTCGACCTCGTAGACCACCAGGAACGGCACCAGCACGGACAGCGCGATGTCGATGAGGCGCCGCTCGCGGCGCTCCGACGGCATCATCGGGGCCCGGCGGGTGGGCAGCATGCCGGGGATCGCCGCCTGCGCGGCGCGCTCCTGGCGGCCGAGGTCGGCGCCGCCCAGGCTCGGCAGGCTGTGCCGGCACACCCACAGCATCCCGACCACCGGCACGAGGTACCCGAGCGGGCTCAGGATCAGCAGGAGTTGCGCCACGAACGAGTTCCACTGGCTCAGCTCGACCGCGCCCCACATCGCGCCGTTCCGGACGCCGACGCCGAGCAGGCCGAGCGTCAGGAGCGCGGGCCAGTGCGCCACGAACAGGCGACCCGCGGAGACCAGGATCCTCATGGCGACACATAGTGGCCTAAAGCGGGCACGATGCGCCAAGTCGTGTCATTCCGGCGCACCCCTGCGTCACTCCGGCGTCATTCCAGCGTCACTCCAGCGCCGCGAACGACTCCTCGACCAGGTCGGTGTAGGCCTCGACGCCGTCCAGGTTCGGGTGCGTGGCGTCGGCGTGCAGCAGGCCGGGGTGCTCGTCGACCAGCGTGTGCCAGTCGGCGACCGCGACGTTCTCGCGGCCCGCGGCGACCTGGTCGAGGGTCTTGTTCGCGTCCGGGACCCAGTAGCTGATCCCGACGCTGTTGACGAGCACCACACGGCGGTCGGGACCGATCATGTCGAGCACGTGCCGCGCGGCGTCGGCCGAGCCCTCGAGCTGGAAGCCCGCGTTGGTGCCGAAGTTCAGCAGCACCGTCTGGCGCAGGCGGCCCTCGCGCTTCGCCGTGCGGATCATCCGCTCGGCGTCGAGCCAGTCCGTGCTCACCACGCCCTCGACCTGGGCCCGCGGGTAGCGCGCGAGGATCGCGGGCGCGGCTGCCGCCAGCACGGAGTCGCCGAAGGCGGAGACCTGGGCGCCCTGCCGTGCCCCGAAGGGCAGGCGGTCCGGCGCCGCCCCGCCGGCGCGCGACGCCGGGGCGGGCGCGCCCGCGCCGTCGGCCGCAGGGGTGGCCGCGCCCCGCCCGGCGGCGGCCTGCGCCGCCGCGGCCTGCCCTGCCGCGGCCTGGACCCCGGCGGCGATGGCGAGCTCGGTCGCCGTCCGGCCGGGGGCCGACGTGACCGCCGCGCCCGTCCCGACCAGGGCGAGCACCGCGACCACCACGGCGGCCTTCGGCACGACGGCGGCGGTGCGCACCGCGCCGAGCAGTGCCCGGAACGCGCCCCGGAAGCCGAGCCGCCGCACCGGCGTCTCCACCCACCGGTACGACGCCGCCGCGAGCACGATGGTCAGCGCCACGGTGAGGCCGGTGCCGACGCCCCACCACACGGTCCCGGGTTGCGCCCCGACCGCGGCCGTGACGATGCAGGCGACCGGCCAGTGCCACAGGTAGATCCCGTACGACCGCTCCCCCACCCACCGCAGCGCCGGCGCCTCCAGCGCCGCGGTGAACCACGTGGGCTCGGCGCGGGCCGCGCCGCACGCCTGCACCAGGACGAGAGCGAGCAGCGAGGCGGCCAGCAGCCCGAGCGGGTAGGTGAGCGGCGAGTCGCTGCGCAGCAGCAGGAACAGGGCGACCAGCCCGGCCAGCGCGAGCGGCGGCAGAACGCGGGCCCGCGCGCCCCACAGCGCCGGGCCGGCCTTGGCCCAGCGCAACGTCACCGCCGCCCCCAGGAGCAGGCCGAACGCGTGGGTGTCGGTGCCGTAGTAGACGCGGGTGGGGTCGACGCCGGTCCCGTACGCGGGCATGAGCAGGAGCGCCATGGCCGCCGCCGACACGAGCGCGCCCGCGACCACGACCCGCACCCGCCAGGCGGCCGAGCGCACGGTGATCAGCAGGAGCACGAGCAGCACCGGCCAGGCCAGGTAGAACTGCTCCTCGATGGCCAGCGACCACAGGATGCGCAGCAGCTCCGGCTGGGACTCGTCGAAGTAGTCGGTGCCCGCGGCGATCTCCACCCAGTTGGTGCTGAACGTCACCGCGCCCAGGAGCTGGCGCCCGATGCCGACCGTGAGGTCCGGCTCCACCAGCCGCGCCACCGGGATGCTCGTGACCAGCACCAGCGCGAGGGTGGGCAGCAGCCGGCGGGCCCGGCGCACCCAGAACCGGGGCAGCCGGATCCAGCTCGTGCCCGCAACCTCGCGCAGCAGCAGCGTGGTGATGAGAAACCCGCTGACCACGAAGAAGACGTCCACGCCCAGGAACCCGCCCGGCACCCACGCGGGCGCCAGGTGGAACGCGACGACGGCGACCACGGCGACGGCCCGCAGCCCGTCGAGGCCGGGGATCCGAGGGCCGTGCGCCGCCGTCGGACCCGCTCCGGGCTCCCGGAGCGCGGCCGGGCCGGCCGGGTGGGCCGGGTCGGCCGAGGTGGCCGGGTGGGCCGCCGGGGCTGCGGGGACTGCGCCGGTCCCGGCGACCAGACCGGGCCGGGCGTCGTCGGTCAGGACCATGAGCGGACGGTACCGAACCTCCGCGGACCGAAAAAGTCCGGAATGTGAAGACCGCTCCGCCGGCAGTCCCCTTCGAGGCCCGGGTTTCTTCGCTTTGAGCCTCGTCAAAGCGAAGAAACCCGGGCCTCAAAGGAGATGATGGGCAGAGACTGGACCGGCGAGACCGGCGAGACCGGCCGGGCCGGCCGGGCCGACTGGGCCGACTGGCCCGGGCCGACGCGACCCGGGCCGGCCGCCTCAGAGCTTCGTGACCGCCGTGTACTTCAGCGCGATGCGCTTGGTCCCGTTGGTGCCGAAGTCGATCTTGACCACGGCGTTGGCCTCGACGTCCACGACGGTGCCCAGACCGTAGGAGTCGTGCGTCACGCGGTCGCCGATCTCCAGGCTGGGGATGTCCTTCTGCACGTTGATGCCGCCGAACCCGCCCGCGGCGCCCGCCTTCTTCTGCGGTGAGAACGGGTTGGCCTGCCCACCGCCCGACGACGACGTGGTGCCGCCGCGTGAGGACCCCGACCGGCCCGAGGACCACGAGGAGCCCGAGCCCTGGCCGCGCCCGCCCGGACCCGAGCGCACGCCGGAGCCGTAGCCGCCGGACCCGTACCCGCCGCTCCAGCCGCCCCGGCCCGCACGGATCGCGGCCGTCGACGACTCGCGCCGCCGCCAGTCCCACAGCTCCTCGGGGACCTCCTGCAGGAACCGGCTCTCCGGGAACTCGTTGGCCATGCCGAAGGCCGCGCGCACCGACGACCGCGTGATGTACAGCCGCTCGCGCGCCCGCGTGATGCCCACGTAGGCCAGGCGGCGCTCCTCGGCGAGCTCCGTGTCGTCGTGCAGCGAGCGCATGTGCGGGAACGTGCCGTCCTCCATGCCGGTGAGGAAGACGACCGGGAACTCCAGGCCCTTGGCGGTGTGCAGCGTCATGAGCGTGACGACGCCCTGGTTCTCCTTGGGCGCCTCCTCCGCTGCGCCGTCGGCCACGTCCTCGTCGGGGATCTGGTCGCTGTCCGCGACCAGCGAGACCCGCTCCAGGAAGTCCGCGAGCGAGCCCTCCGGGTCGGTCTCGCCGAAGTCGACGGCGACCGCGTGCAGCTCGGCCAGGTTCTCGACGCGCCCCTCGTCCTGCGGGTCCTCGCTCGCGCGCAGCTCGGCGAGGTAGCCGGTCTTGTCGAGCACCGCCCCGAGCACGACGGCCGGCGCCGCGCCGTCGTCGACCAGGCCACGCAGCTCGCGCATGAGGTCGCGGAAGGCGAGCAGGGGCTTGAGCGAGCGGTTGGTCATGCCGGGGATCTCGTCGGCCCGCTCCAGGGCGGCACCGAACGAGATGCGCTCGCGCTCCGCGAACGACGCCACGAGCGACTCCGCGCGGTCGCCGAGCCCGCGCTTGGGCACGTTGAGGATGCGGCGCAGGTTCACGTCGTCGTCCTCGTTGGCCAGCGCGCGCAGGTACGCGACGGCGTCCTTGACCTCGCGGCGCTCGTAGAACCGCGTGCCGCCGACCACCTTGTACGGCAGGCCGACGCGGACGAGCACCTCCTCCAGCGCACGCGACTGCGCGTTGGTGCGGTAGAAGATCGCGACGTCGCCGGGGCGCACGTCGTCGCTGTCCCCGAGCTTGTCGATCTCGTCGGCGACGAACCGGGCCTCCTGGTGCTCGTCGTCCGCAACGTAGCCCACGATCTTGGCCCCGGCGCCCGAGTCGGTCCACAGGCGCTTGGGCGTGCGGCCGGCGTTGCGGGAGATCACCGCGTTGGCGGCGCTCAGGATGTTCTGCGTGGAGCGGTAGTTCTGCTCCAGCAGGATCGTGGTGGCGTCCGGGTAGTCCTTCTCGAACTCCAGGATGTTGCGGATCGTGGCGCCGCGGAACGCGTAGATGGACTGGTCGGAGTCGCCCACCACCGTGAGCTCGGCCGGGTCGAGACCCGAGTCGTCGTCCGCCCCCACCCCCGCGAGCTCCCGGACCAGGGTGTACTGCGCGTGGTTGGTGTCCTGGTACTCGTCCACCATGATGTGCCGGAACCGGCGGCGGTAGTGCTCCGCGACGTTCGGGAACGCCTGGAGCAGGTTCACCGTGGTCATGATGATGTCGTCGAAGTCCAGGGCGTTCGCCTGGGCCAGGCGCGCCTGGTAGCGGGTGTAGACGTCGGCCAGGACCTGGTCGAACTTCGGCGTCGTGGTGTTGCGCTCGTCGGCCGACTGCCCGCCCCACGGCCGCCGGATGCCGCCCGCGGCGGCGGACGCGGCCTCCGCCTGCGCCTCCTGCTCCGCGTACGTCACGGCCTGGCGGGCGTAGGTCTCGGGGTCGACCAGCTCGTTCTTCAGGTCGCTGATCTTGTTCGACAGCCCGCGCGCCGGGTACTTCTTCGGGTCGAGGTTGAGCTCGCGCGTGACCAGCGTGATGAGGCGCTGGCTGTCCGCGGCGTCGTAGATGCTGAAGCTCGACCGCAGCCCGAGCGTCGTGGCCTCCCGGCGCAGGATGCGCACGCAGGCCGAGTGGAACGTGGACACCCACATGCGGTTCGCGGCCGGGCCCACCAGGCCCTCGACGCGCTCACGCATCTCGGCCGCGGCCTTGTTGGTGAACGTGATCGCCAGGATCTCGCCCGCCCGTGCCCGGCCCGTGGCCAGCAGGTAGGCGATGCGGTGCGTGAGCACCCGCGTCTTGCCCGACCCGGCGCCGGCCACGATGAGCAGCTGCCCGCCCTCGTGCACCACGGCGGCCCGCTGCTGCGGGTTGAGCCCGTCCAGCAGCTCGTCGGGGTCGAGGTGCGCGTAGGCCCCGCGGGCGCGCGGCGCCTCGGACTCGTGCGGTAGGCCCGCCAGCCAGTCCGGTTCCGCGGGCACGGCCGCCTCACCGGGGTCGCCGGCGTCCGGCGCGTCGTCCCAGCGCGGGGCGGTGCGCGGCAGGCGCGCCTCGTCACCCGGCGCCGCCGGGTCGAGGCCGGGCAGGGAGAGGCTGTCGAAGAGGGAAGTCATCGCCCCTAAGCCTAGGCGGGCTCACCGACACTGCCGACGGGCCGCGCGGTCCGGGTCGTCACAAACTGGAGGGGTCCGCGGTCGAGGGGGTGGACGAGTGTGTCGACGGGGCCGCCCGTCGGATCAGCAAGGAGTCGCCGACATGAGGTTCGCACCGGATGAGCCGGCCGATCCGCCCCGGGGCCTGCGCGGCCTCCCCCGCCCCGTCGCCGCGGTGGTGGGCGGCGGCGGCGTGTACGGGGCCACGCAGGTCGGCGTCGGCTACGCGCTGGAGCAGCACGGGTTCGTGCCCGACCTGATCGTGGGTACCTCCGTGGGCGCGTTCAACGGCGCGGTGGCCGCCGCGCACCCCGGCAGCGCCGCACGGTCGCTGGCCCTGACCTGGACGGGGCTGCGCCGCCGGGAGGTCTTCCCCTTCGGCCTGCGCACGTTCCGGGCGGGCCTGTTCGCCGACGCCGGGCTGCGGCGGCTGATCAAGCGCGCGGGGCTCCCGCCCCGGATCGAGGACCTGCCCGTCCGCTTCATCGCCGTCGCCACCGACCTGGCCAGCGGCGAGCAGGTGCTCCTGGAGCACGGCGACCTGGAGTCCGCGCTGCTGGCCAGCGCCGCCATCCCGGGCGTCCTGCCCGCGGTGGTCCGGGACGGGCAGACGCTGGTCGACGGCGGTGCCGTGGCGCACGTCCCGGTCCTCGCTGCCCGGGAGGCCGGGGCCGCGAGCGTCGTGGTCGTGGTGACCGGGCGGGAGGCGCTGCCGCTGGGCACCACGGTCCCGCCGCGGCGCGCCCAGGCCGTCGCCGCCCGTGCCGGGCTGCTGATGATGCACCACCAGATCGAGCGCGACCTGCGCGAGGTGGCGCAGGAGATCCCGACCGTCGTGCTGCCCACGGGCGTGGTGGCCTGGCCCGCCCTGTGGGACTTCAGCCACTCCCGCCGGCTGATCGACGCCGCGCTGCTCTCGGCGAGCAGGTTCCTCGACGAGCTGGTGATCACCGGACCGGGCCTGTACCGGCGCGAGCCCGTCGAGGCGGCGCCCGGCGACATCCCCGGACGGCGAGCCGGAGGCGGCCGATGAGCACCGTCGCCTTCCTGAACATCGGCATGCACGGGTACGTCAACCCGACGCTCCCGGTCGTGGCCGAGCTCGTCCGCCGGGGCCACACGGTGACCTACCACACCACCCCCGCGTTCGCGGCGCAGATCGAGGCCGCGGGCGCCCGGGTGCACCTGTACCCCGGCGGCGACCTGCCCCTGCCGGACCCGCCCATCCCGCTGGCCATGATGGCGGGGCTCGCGCACGCCGCCGTCGGCCTGCTGCCCTCCGTGCTCGCCGACCTCCGGGCCGCCCGGCCCGACCTCGTGGTGCACGGCGCGGCCTGCCCGTGGGGCGCCGTCGCCGCGCGCGAGCTCGGGGTGCCCGCGGCCGCGACGTTCACCACGTTCGCGTTCAACCGGCAGGTGCCCAGCCCCGGCCGTCTGTCCCCGGAGCTGCTGGCCGCGGCCGCGGCGCACCCCGGCCTCGCCCGCGACTACGCCGGGGCCCGCTGGGCCCTGCGCCGTGGCTACGACACCGGCGGCCTGCCGCTGACCGACCTGATGGACGCGCGCGAGCCGCTGAACCTCGTCTTCACGTCCCGCGCCTTCCAGCCGGGCGCCGACGCCTTCGACCCGTCCTTCCGGTTCGTCGGGGCGAGCGTGGGCTCCCGGCTGCCGGACCCGGCGTTCGCGGCGGACCGGCTCGAGAGCCCGGTCCTGTACGCGTCGCTGGGCACGGTGTTCGACGCCGGCCCGGACCTGCTGCGCACCTTCGCCACCGCGCTGGCACCGCTCGGCGGCACCGTCGTGGTCTCCACCGGGCACACGGACCCCGCCGACCTGGGCGAGCTGCCGGCCAACGTGCTCGCCCGCCCGTCGGTGCCGCAGCTCCAGGTGCTGGCCCAGGCCGCGCTCTTCGTCACCCACGGCGGCATGAACAGCGTGAACGAGGCGATGCTGGCCGGGGTGCCGACGCTCGTGGTGCCGCAGGGCGCCGATCAGCCGCTCGTCGCCCGGCGGGTGGTCGAGCTCGGCGCGGGGCTCGCCCTCAGCACCCAGGACGCGACCCCCGAGTCCGTGTACGTCCTGGCCAAGCGGCTGCTCCGGGAACCCCGCTTCCGGACGGCGGCCGGCGTGCAGCGGGACGCCCAGGAGGAGGCCGGCGGCGCGCTGCGCGCCGCGGACGAGCTCGAGCGGTACCTCGCCGGGGCGTCCGGCGGCGCACCCGCCGGCCCGGGACAGGGGGGCTGAGGGGTGCCGACCGCCGTCGTCGTGCTGCTGGTGCTCGCCGGCCTGTCCGAGAGCGCCGGGCGCGTGCTGCCCCTGGTGGCCCCCCGGCCCCGGCTCTCCCCGCGGCTCCTGGTCGCCCTGATGACCACCGGCACCGTGGTCGAGGGGGCGGTCGTCGCCCTGTGGCCGCCGGCCGCGTGGGCCCTGGCCGGCTGGGTCCAGCCGGGCCCGCTGCCGGGCCCGACCCTGGCCTGGACGCCCGCGCTGGTCGCGCCGATGCTGCTCGCGGCGATCCTCGCGTTCCCCCTGCTCGGGCCGTTCCTGCACCTGCTGCTCGTGGTCGGGGTCGGGGCGGGCCTGGCCGGGCCGCTCGCCGACGCCTCCGGGCTCGGCTGGTGGGGCGCGGCCGCGTGCGTCGCCGGGGCCGGGCTGGGGCTCGCCGCGACCGTGGAGGTGGTCCGGCGGCTGACCGCGCGGCTCATGGCCGGGGCGCGGGAGGTGCCCGCATGACCGAGCTGCTGCCCCTGCTCCTCGTGCTCGCGATCGGGCCGTTCCTGCTCGCCGAGGGCCTGCTCGCCCGCTACGAGCTGATGGTCTACACCGTCGGCTGGCGCACCCAGGTCCCCGTGCTGCCCGCGAACCTGCCCTACGCGCGCGGCGCGGACCCCGACCGGCCGCCGGACGCCTACCTGGTCTACCTCGACGGCATCGGCAAGCGCCGGTTCACCGACACGCGCGACGGCGGCCAGCTCGTCCAGGCGGTGATCGCCGGGGCGCCCGAGCTGCGGGTGCTGGGCCAGGTCCAGCCGTACTCGCCGCTGGCCGACCCGCTGGTGGGGCGACCGGTGTGGGACTGGCTCCGCAAGCACGTCGGCATCACGCTCTTCCTGCACAACGTGATGCAGACGTTCGTCGCGGCCGACCGCCGCTACCGCCCGCTGTACAACCGCGCCGTGGGCGGGCAGATCGCCGAGCAGCTCCGCCTGGCCGGCTACGTGCCCGGCAGCGGCATCCCCGTGGTGCTGCTCGGCTACAGCGGCGGCGCCCAGGTGGCCCTCGGGGCCGTCGAGGAGCTCTGGACGCAGCTGCGCGCCCCGGTGTGGGCGATCACGCTGGGCGGGTTCCACAACGGCGCGAACGACCTCACCCACGCGGCCGGGGTGCACCGGCTGACCAGCGGGAACGACTGGATCGAGCAGGTCAGCACCTGGCTGTTCCCCGAGCGGTGGCGGCTGCTGCGGCGCAGCCCGTGGAACCGGGCCCTGGCGGCCGGGAAGGTCGGCGTGCACCGGCTCGACCCAGCGACCCACGTCGGGCCACTGAGCTACATCAGCCCGACGGCGCGGCTGGACGACGGCAGCAGCCACCTCGACCGCACCACCGAGACGGTCGTCGGGATCATCCGCGAGGAGTGCCGAAAGGCCCGCCGAACCACCGGATGAAATACCGGGAACGCCTTTGCGTGACGTTCCTGACCCACCCGGAAAAGGTCGCGGAAATCAACCTCGACGCGGGGTGATGTTCGGGTGATGTTCCCGGTCCGGGATATCACCCGGCGCCGCGGGTGAATCGCCGTGTTCACCCGCTCCCCGGGTTTCTGGCGGACGCTGCGGGAGCAAGACTTTCCTCATGCATTCCGCCGCTCCACACGTTCTGGTGATCATCCAGAACCTGCCGTTCAGGATCGACCGCCGGGTCCGGTCCGAGTGCCGCGCGCTGACGGACGCCGGGTACCGCGTGAGCGTCGTCTGCCCGCAGGAGAACCCCGACGAGCCCGCCCGGTTCCAGGTGGACGAGACGACGGTCTACTCGTACGCCCCGCCGCCGGACTCCCGCGGGGTCATGGGCTACGTCCGCGAGTTCCTCGTCTGCTGGTGGCGGACGGCGCGGGCGTCGGCCCGCGTGCACCGCGACGCGCCGTTCCAGGTGATCCAGGCGTGCAACCCGCCGGACACCTACTGGCTGCTCGCCCTGCTCTGGCGGCTGCGGCGCGGGGTGCGCTTCGTCTACGACCAGCACGACCTGTGCCCCGAGGTGTACCTGGCCAAGTTCGGCCGGCAGGACCTGCTGTACAAGGCGCTGCTGCTCCTGGAGCGCGCGACGTACCGCACCGCCGACCACGTGATCTCGACGAACGGCTCGTACCGGCAGATCGCGCTGGAGCGCGGCAAGGTCGACCTGAGCCGCAGCTCGGTGGTGCTCAGCACGCCCGACGCCGACCTGATGCGCAAGGGCGACCCCGAGCCGGGGGCCCGCGACCTGGGCAAGCACCTCGTGTGCTACGTGGGGATCATGGGCTCGCAGGACGGCGTGGACCGGCTGCTGGCCGCCATCGAGCACGTGGTGCGCGTGCGCGGCCGCACCGACGTGCGCTTCGCGCTGCTCGGCTTCGGGGACGCACTGGAGGAGCTGCGCGCGGACTGCACGCGCCGCGGCCTGGACCTCTGGGTGCACTTCACCGGCCGGGTCGACCACGCGGCCATCGGCCGGTGGCTGTCCAGCGCGGACCTGGGCGTCACGCCGGACCCGCCGAGCGAGTTCAACGACCGCTCCACCATGAACAAGACCCTCGAGTACATGGCGCACGAGCTGCCGGTCGTGGCGACCGACCTGACCGAGACCCGCCGCAGCGCGGGCGACGCGGGCCGGTACGTCGCCGGGAGCGACCCCGCGGCGTTCGGCGACGCGATCCTCGAGATCCTCGACGACCCCGACCGCGCCCGGCGGATGGGCCTGGCCGGGCGCGCCCGGATCGAGGGCGAGCTGTCCTGGCGCCGGCAGGCGGAGACCTACGTGCGGGTGTTCGACACGGTGACGGGCCGCACGCGCGCATTGTCCGAGAAGCGCGGATGAATGTCCGTCGCGGCATTTCCGGCGCCCTTCACGCCTTTCTCTTTCACCCCTGGGTGAAACCCGCCCCGGGTGAATAAACGTCGACCACGGGTGATTTCGAAAGGCCCCGGCCAGTTCGCCGCGAGGCCGGGACGTACATTGATCGGAGCCAGGATGACAACACTCCAGGCCGATCCGAGCTGATACCGGAAGAAGGCAGCATGGACCAGAGACTCTTGCGGGCGGCCGTCGTGGGCGCCGGCTACTGGGGACCCAACCTGGCACGCAACTTCGCGGCGTCCGACCGCTGGGAGCTGGCCGCCGTCTGCGACCTCGACGCGGACCGCGCCGCCCGGGTGGCTCGCGCGAACGGCCGGGCCGACGTCGAGACGTCGCTCGACGCGCTGCTCGCCCGGGACGACGTCGACGCGGTGGCCATCGCGACGCCCGCGCGGACGCACCACGCGATCGCGCTGGCCGCGCTGCGCGCCGGCAAGCACGTGGTGGTCGAGAAGCCGATCGCCGACCGTGCGGCGGCGGCCACCGAGATGGTCGCCGAGGCGCGGGACCGCGGTCTGGTGCTCATGACCGACCACACCTACTGTTACACGCCGGCGGTCCGGAAGATCCGCGAGCTCGTCGCGAACGGCGACCTGGGCGAGATCCTCTACATCGACTCCGTCCGGATCAACCTGGGTCTGGTCCAGCCCGACGTCGACGTGTTCTGGGACCTGGCGCCGCACGACCTGTCGGTCCTCGACTTCGTGCTGCCCGGCGGCCTGCGGCCCGCGTCGGTGGCCGCCCACGGCGCCGACCCGATCGGCGCGGGCAAGTCCTGCGTGGGCTACCTGGTGCTGCCCCTGCCGGGCGGCGCCGTGGCGAGCGTGCACGTGAACTGGCTCAGCCCCACCAAGGTGCGCCGGATGACCATCGGCGGGTCGCGCCGCACGCTCGTGTGGGACGACCTGAACCCGCAGCAGCGGATCAGCGTCTACGACCGCGGCGTGGACCTGGAGACCCAGGCGTTCGACAGCCTGGAGCGCCGGGCCGCCACGATCTCCTACCGCCTGGGCGACACCTGGTCGCCCGCGCTGGAGGAGCGCGAGGCGCTCGGGTCGATGGTGGGCGAGCTCGCCGAGGCGATCCAGGGCGAGCGCCCGGCCCTGACCGACGGCGCCGCGGGCCTGCGCGTGCTCGACGTGCTGGAGGCCGCGGACCGCAGCCTCGCCGCCGGCGGCGGCGTGGCCCGGGTCGAGACCGGTGCACGCACGCCGGTGCTCGCGGGCGGGCCGACCGGGAACGGAGCGGCCGCATGAGCGCGCTGCGCGGGACGCGCGTGCTGGTCACGGGCGGCGCGGGATTCATCGGCAGCCACCTGGTCGACGAGCTGGTGCGCCGGGGCGCGGCGTCGGTCACCGTGGTGGACAACCTGGTCAACGGCCGACGCGAGAACCTGGCCCACCACCTGGAGGACACCGACGGGCACGGCACGGTGCGCCTCGTCGCCGACGACATCCGCAGCGAGGCCGCGCTCGCACTGGTCGACGACGCGGACGTCGTCTTCCACCTGGCCTGCCTGGGGGTGCGGCACAGCCTGCACGACCCGCGCGAGAACCACGAGGTCAACGCGACCGCCACGCTGGAGCTGCTCGAACGCGCCCGCGCCGCGGGCGTGGGCCGGTTCGTCCACGTGAGCTCCAGCGAGGTGTTCGGCACCGCGCAGTACGCCCCGATGAACGAGGAGCACCCGACCTGGCCGGAGACGGTCTACGGCGGGTCGAAGCTCGCCGGGGAGGCGTACGCGCGCGCCGCGTTCCGCACCCACGGCATGCCCGTCGTGGTGGTCCGGCCGTTCAACACCTTCGGCCCGCGCAGCCACTTCGAGGGTGACAGCGGCGAGGTGCTGCCGCGCACGATCGTGCGCGCCCTGTGCGGCCTGCCCGCCTTCGTCTACGGCGACGGCGAGCAGACGCGCGACTTCCTGCACGTCAGCGACACCGCGCGGGGCCTGGCCGACATCGCGGAGTGCGACGCCGCCGTGGGCCGCACCGTGAACGTCGGCTCGGGCGCCGAGGTGACGATCAACGAGCTGGTGACCACGGTCGCGCGGCTCGCCGGGCGGCCCGACCTCGAGCCGGAGCGGCTGGAGGCTCGCCCGGGCGACGTCCGGCGCCTGCTGGTGGACAACACGCTGGTCCGGGAGCTGACCGGCTTCGAGCCGCGGACCACCTTCGAGCAGGGGGTCGCCGACCTGGTCGACTGGTTCCGCAGCCGGCCCGAGAGCCCCGAGGAGATGCTGAGCCGCATCGAGGACCGCAACTGGGTCGCGCCGGCCGCCGCCCGCGCCGACGCGACGGCCCCCGCGGGGGTGGTCGCATGACCGCTGTGGAGGAGGGCCTGCAGCGCGTCGACGTCATGAAGCCCTGGCTCGGCGCGGAGGAGGTCGCGGCGGTCGCCGAGGTGATCGAGTCCGGCTGGGTGGCGCAGGGCCCGCGGGTCGCCGCCTTCGAGGCGGCGTTCGCGGACGCGATGCGCGCCCGTGCCGCCGTCGCGACGTCGAGCTGCACCACGGCACTGCACCTCGCCCTGGTCGTCGCCGGCATCCGGGCGGACGACGACGTCGTGGTCCCGTCCTTCTCGTTCGTCGCCACGGCGAACGCCCCCACGTACGTGGGCGCACGCCCCGTCTTCGCGGACGTGGACGCCGCCACCGGCAACCTCACCGCCGAGACGGTCGCCGCCGCCCTCACGCCCGCCACCCGCGCGGTGATCGCGGTGGACCAGGCCGGAGTGCCGGTCGACCTCGCCGCGATCCGCGAGCTGTGCGACCCGCTCGGCATCGTGGTGATCGAGGACGCCGCGTGCGGCGCCGGCTCGACCTACCGCGACCGCCCCGTCGGGGCGGGGGCCGAGATCGCCGCCTGGTCCTTCCACCCCCGCAAGATCCTCACCACCGGCGAGGGCGGCATGATCACGACCAGCCGCCCGGACTGGGCCGCCCGCGCGCGGCGCCTGCGCGAGCACGCCATGAGCGTCTCCGCGGCGGACCGGCACGCGTCCCTCGTCTCCCCGCCGGAGGAGTATGGCGAGGTCGGGTTCAACTTCCGGATGACCGACCTGCAGGCCGCCGTCGGCCTGGTGCAGCTCGGCCGCCTCCCCGAGATCGTGGCCCGACGGCGCGAGCTCGCTGCCCGCTACCGCGAGGCGCTGGCCCACGTGCCCGGCCTGCGCCTCGTCGAGGACCCGGCCTGGGGCCGCTCCAACGTGCAGTCGCTGTGGGTCGAGGTGCTGCCCGGGTACCGCCTGGACCGGGAGGGCCTGCTCCTGGCGCTCGCCTCGGCGGGCATCTCGGCGCGTCGCGGCATCATGGCCGCGCACCGCCAGCCGGCGCACGCCGACCGCGGGCACGTGCCGCTGCCCGTGACCGAGCGGCTCACGGACCGCACGCTGATCCTGCCCCTGTTCCACCAGATGACGGACGCCGAGCTGGGCCGCGTGGTCGAGGTGCTCCGCGGGTACGGGGGGCAGTGAGGTGGCGGCGAGCTGGGGCGGGCCGCTGCTGCTGGTGGGGGCGAGCGGGCTGGCCCGCGAGGTGCTGCCCGTCGTGGCCGAGGCCGGGCACGACGTGCTCGGCGTGCTCGACGACCGCTGTGCCGACCTGCCGCCCACGGTCGGCGGGGCGCCGGTGCTGGGGCCGGTGAGCGCCGCCGCGGAGCATCCCGGCGCCCGCCTGCTGCTGTGCGTCGGCCCGAGCCGGACCCGCGCCGCCGTGCACGCGCGGCTGGACCCGGGGGCCGGCTACGCGAGCGTCGTCGACCCGTCGGTGCGCAACCCCGCCGGGTGCCCGGTCGGGGAGGGTTCGGTGCTGCTGGCCGGCGTCACGATCACCGCGGACGCCGTCCTCGGCGCGCACGTGGTCGCGATGCCCGGGGTCACGGTCACGCACGACTGCGTGCTGGACGACTTCGCGACGCTCGCCGCCGGGGTCTCCCTCGGCGGGGGCGTGCGCGTGGGTCGCGCCGCCTACCTGGGCATGAACGCCGCGGTGCACCCCGGCGTCCGGATCGGCGCGGGCGCCGTGGTCGGCATGGGGGCCGTGGTGCTGACGGACGTCCCGGACGGCGAGACCTGGGCCGGCGTCCCGGCCCGGCGGCTGGTCCGGGAGGTGGCGCGATGACCACGGTCCGGGCCCCGCTCCCCCTGCGCACGCGCCCGCTCGTCTCGGTGGTGGTGCCGCACTACAACTACGGGCAGTACCTCCCGACCTCCGTCGGCTCCGTGCTCGCCCAGGAGGGCGTGGACGTCGAGGTCATCGTGGTCGACGACACCTCGACCGACGGGAGCGTCGCCGTCGCGCGCGAGATCGCCGCGTCGGACCCGCGCGTCACGCTGGTCGAGCACGAGCAGAACATGCGGCACATCCGCACCTACAACGACGGGCTCGGCCGGGCCCGCGGCGACTACGTGGTGCTCCTGTCGGCCGACGACGCCCTCGCACCCGGCGCGCTCGCCCGCGCCGCCGCCCTGCTGGAGCACGACCGGCGGATCTCGCTGGTCTACGGCCTCGTGACCGACTTCGACGGCGCACCACCCGCGTTCACGCCCGCCCGGACCTGGTGGACCGTCTGGGAGGGCGAGCAGTGGGTGGGCCACGTCGCCCGCCGCGGGCGGAACATCCCGACCAACCCCGAGGTCGTGATGCGCCGGTCGGTCTACGACGCGATCGGCGGCTACGAGGCAGCGCTGCCGCAGGCCGCCGACATGTACATGTGGCTGCAGGCCGCCGCCCGCGGCCGGATCGGCCGCGTCAACGGGCCGGTCCAGGCCTACTACCGGCAGCACGACGCCAACATGCACAACGTCCAGTTCGGCGGGAACCTCGACAACTGGCGCTCGGTGCGCGAGACGTTCGACCTGTTCTTCCGCGAGGACGGGCACCTGCTGCGCCGCCCCGACCGCCTCCGCGCGCGGGCCGACGCCGCCGTCGCGCGCGAGGTGGTGCTCGCGTCCGCGCTGCTGCCCCCGGGGCCCGACGGCGCCGAGCACCGCGCGCAGCTCCTGCGGCTCGCCCGCGAGGCCGACCCTGCCGTCGTCCGGTCGCCGGCCTGGCAGTGGGCCCGGCTGGCCGGGCGCGCCGAGCACCGGTCGCGGCTCGGCGTCGAGGCCGTCGAGTCGCTGCGCTGGAAGGTCCGCGGCCAGCTCCTCGCGAGGTTCGGGACATGAGCAAGGGCGCCACCCTCAGCGGCCGCGTCGGCAACGCCCTGCGCTGGAGCACCACCGGCACCGTCGTGGTGCGGCTGGGCAACCTCGGCCTGGGCATCGTCATCGCCCGCATCGTGTCGCCGGAGGAGTTCGGCCTGTACGCGATCGCCCTGACGGTGCAGAGCGTGGTCATGGCCCTGGCGGACCTCGGCCTGAGCGCCGACCTCGTGCGCAGCCCCGACTTCGAGCGGCGCACCGGCCCCGTCGCGGTGCTCGGCCTGGTGACCGGCGGCACGCTCACCCTGGTCACCGCGCTGTCCGCGCCCGCGCTCGCCTCCGCGATGGGCGGCCCCGGCGCGGCCGGACCCATCGCGATCCTCGCCGCGACGTTCCTGCTGGCCGGGGTCGGCGTCGTCCCGTTCGCCACGCTCCAGCGGAAGCTCGACCAGCGGGGGCTGTTCCGCTCCAACGCCGTCGACTTCGGCGTGGGCGCCGTGGTGACCCTCGTGCTGGCCGTGCTCGGCTACGGCCTGGTCGGCCTGGCGGTGGGCCGGGTCGTCGGCCAGGCGTGCGGCGTGGCCGTGCAGTTCTGGCTCACCCGGACCCGGCTGCGGTTCTCGTGGGACCCGACCGTGGCCCGGTCGGTGCTCGCGTTCGGCCTGCCCGTCGCGGCCGCGAACCTGCTGTCCTGGGTGCTGCTGTCGGTCGACCGCGTGGTGCTCGGCAACCTGGCGGGCGCCGTCGAGCTCGGGTTCTACGTGCTCGCCGCGAACATCTCGACGTGGCCGATGACGCTGGTGGGCCAGGCACTGCGGTCGGTCACGCTGCCCGCCTTCTCCCAGGTGCGCGAGCGCGCCCGCGCCGCGCTCGTGCCGCTGCTCGGGCCGGTCTGGTGGGCCGTCGTGCTGGCGGCGGCGATGCTCGCCGCGCTGGCCCACCCCGTGGTCGTGCTCGTCTACGGCGCCCGGTGGGAGCCGGCGGCACAGATCCTGGTGCCGCTGGCCGTGGTCGGCGCCGTGCGCGTCGTCTCGGACGTGCTGGCCGGCTACCTCTACGCCCTGGGCCGCTCGCGCGGGGTCCTGGCGGTGCAGGTGGTCTGGCTGGTGGCGCTGATCCCCGCCGTCGTGCTCGGCGCGCGGGCGGGCGGGAGCATCGGCGTCGCCGTGGCGCAGGCCGCCGTCGCCGTGGGCGTGCTGGTGCCCGCCTACCTGGTGCTGCTGCGCCGGTCGCGCGACGAGGTCGGCGCGCTGACCTGGGCGCTGGCCGTGCCGGGGCTCGCCGGGGCGGGCGCCGTGGCCGCGGGCATGCTGGCCGCCGGCCGGGTCGAGGACCCGCTGCTCGGCGGCCTGCTCGCCGGGGCGGTCACCTTCGTGCTCTACGCGGCCGCCACGCTCGCCTGGGTGCGGCCGCGCTGGCGCGCCGCCCGCACGGCCCTCGACGGTCCGGCCGACGCGCCGGACGAGGTGCCGGCCGCCGCGCCCGCCGGGACTCCCGACGAGGCCCTGGATCTTCTGCCGGACGCCGTCCCGGCTGCCCCACCGAGAGGAACGACGCGATGACCGAGACCACGACCGCCACCACCCCCGCGCCACCGCGGGCGCCCGTACCCTTCCTGGACCTGGGTGCCCAGACCGCCGAGGTGGAGGCCGACGTCCGCGAGCGCTGGGACGAGATCCTCACGACGTCCGGGTTCGTGCTGGGGCCGGACGTCGAGCGGTTCGAGCGCGAGTTCGCCGCCTACAGCGGGGCGCACCACGCCATCGGGGTGGGCAACGGCACGGACGCCCTGGAGATCGGCCTGCGAGCGGCCGGGATCGGCCCGGGCGACGAGGTGGTGGTCCCGGCCAACACGTTCTTCGCGACCGCGGAGGCGGTGCTGCGCTGCGGTGCCCTGCTGGTGCCCGCCGACGTCGACGACGACTTCCTGCTCGACCCCGAGGACGTGGCCGGCCGGCTGTCGGCGCGCACCCGGGCCGTCGTCGGCGTGCACCTGTACGGGCAGATGGCGCCGGTGACGCAGCTGCGCGAGCTGGTGGGCCCCGACGTCCTGCTGGTCGAGGACGCCGCCCAGTCCCAGGGCGCGAGCCGGGACGGCTTCCGCTCCGGCGGGGCGGGCGACGTGGCCGCGACCAGCTTCTACCCGGGCAAGAACCTGGGTGCGTTCGGCGACGGCGGCGCGGTGCTGACGTCGTCCGACGACGTGGCCGAGCGGGCCCGCCGTCTGCGCAACCACGGCGGCGTCCACCGCTACGAGCACCTGGAGGTGGGGGCCAACTCGCGCCTCGACTCCCTCCAGGCCGCCGTGCTGTCCGCGAAGCTGACCCGGCTCGACGCGTGGAACCTGCAGCGGTCGGAGGCCGCGGCCCGGTACGGGGCCCTGCTCGCCGACGCGTTCCGGGACGTGCCGGAGCTCGTGGCGCCGCGCGAGCTGCCGGGGGCCACGCACGTGTGGCACCTGTACGTGGTGCGCACACCGAACCGGCCCGCGGTGTCCGCGGCGCTGTCGGCGGCCGGGATCGGGCACGGCATCCACTACCCCGCTCCGGTCCACCTCCTGCCCGCGACGGCGCACCTGGGCTTCCGGCCCGGCACCGCCCCACGGGCCGAGGCGCACGCCGGGCAGATCCTCTCGCTGCCGATGTTCCCGGGGATCACCGCCGACCAGCAGGAGCACGTGGTGCACACGCTGCACGCCGCCGTGACCGGGCGGGCCGCGCCCGCGGGGGTGGCACCGTGAGGGCCGGCGGGGCCGGGCTCCTCGACCGCGCCGCCGCCGCGTGGCGCGCCCGGGTGGACCGCGACGCCACGGGCGGGCCGGGGCTCGGCGCCCGGGTCGTGGGCACGCTCGGCGCCTGGGTCCGGTCGCCGCTGGCGCCCCGGTCGTTCCGGCGGCGCCCGCCGTCGGCCCCGCAGCTGCGGCCCCGGGTCTCGGTGGTGGTGCCGTGCTACGACTACGGCCGGTTCCTGCCGCAGACGGTGGGCAGCCTCGTGACCCAGGAGGGGGTCGACGTCGAGGTGGTCGTCGTCGACGACGCCTCGACCGACGACAGCCTCGCCGTCGCGCGCGCCCTGGCGGCCGAGCACCCGGGCGTGACGGTGCTGGCGAACGAGCGCAACCTCGGGCAGGTCAAGTCGTTCAACCGCGGCTGGGAGCACAGCACGGGCGAGTTCGTGGTGCGGCTCGACGCCGACGACATGCTGCCGCCCGGCGCGCTCGCGCGGGCGACGGCGCTGCTGGAGCAGCACCCGGAGGTCGGGCTCGTCTACGGCCACCCGCAGCACTTCGACGACGGCACCACGCCCGTCCCGGCGCTCGGCGAGCTGTCCTGGACCGTGTGGGACGGCCGCGCGTGGCTGGCGGAGCGGTGCCGCACCGGCGTCAGCTGCATCACCTCCCCCGAGGTGGTCATGCGGTCCGACCTGCTCAAGGACGTCGGCCCGCTGGACCCGCACCTGCGGTTCACGATGGACGTCGAGATGTGGCTGCGGCTCGCCGCCGTCGGCGACGTCGGCTACGTGGGCGGCGCCGACCAGGCGTTGCACCGCGAGCACGCGGGCAGCCTGAGCGTGAACGAGGGCTCCGGCGCGCTGCTGGACCTGCGCGCCCGCGCGGACGCGTACGACCGGCTGTTCGCGAACGTCGGCGACCGGCTCACCGGCGCGCACGGGCTGCACGACCGGGCCCGGTCCGCGCTCGCCCAGGACGCCCTGCGGTACGCGGCGGCGGCGGCCGACCGGGCGGAGTCGCCGACGCCCTACCTGGAGCTCGCGGCCACCGTCTGGCCGGGCTCGCGGGAGTGGCCCTCGGCCGCGCGGATCGCCCGCCGGGCGGCGCGCGCCGAGCGGACGGGACGAGCCGGGTACGGCGCCGTCGTCCGCCGGGTCTCGCGCCGTGCCCGGACCGAGCTGATGTACCTGCGCTGGGCCACGTCCGGCCTGTGACGGCACCCGACGACACACCTGTGACCGCGCCCGTGAACCACGAGGGGGACCACCGATGAACCGGCTGACCAAGGCCACCGCGCGGCTGCGCCGGCTGCGCCGCGTGGGCGCGCACGGGCTCGCCCAGCGTGTCGCCGCCCGCGCCTACCGGACCACGGACGCCGCGTCGCTCGGCTTCCAGCTCGACCCCGCGGACATCGCGGACGACGTCCCCGAGACGCTCCCGACGCCGGAGCCCGTGCCCGGCGACCGCCCGCTGACCGTGGGCTGGGTGACGTCGCCGCCCGCGGCGGGCTCCGGCGGCCACACCACCCTGTTCCGCATGGTCGAGGGGCTGGAGGCGCGCGGGCACAAGTGCGTCGTGTTCCTCTACGACCGGCACGGGCTGGACATCGTCCAGCGGACCGCCGAGCTGCGGCACGGCTGGCCCGGCGTGCGCGCCGAGGTGCGGGACGCCCGCGCGGGCATCACCGGCATGGACGCCGTGGTCGCGTCGTCGTGGGAGTCCGCGCACGTCATCGTGGCCCGGACCCCGCGGCCCACCCGGCGGCTGTACTTCATCCAGGACTACGAGCCGTACTTCTACCCGCGCGGGTCCGAGTACGAGCTGGCCGCGATGACCTACCGGTTCCCGTTCCGCCGGATCGCGCTCGGCGACATGGTGGCCGGCTGCCTCACGGCCGAGCTGGGACAGACCAGCGACGTGGTGCCGTTCGGCTGTGACACCGACACGTACCGGCTCCCCGAGGTCGAGGTGCCCCGGTCCGGGGTGGTGCTCTACGCGAAGCCCGATGTCGGGCGCCGCGGCTACCTGCTCGCCCGCCTCGCCCTCGAACGCTTCCACCATGCGCACCCCGAGCAGGAGATCCACGTCTACGGCTCGCGCCCGGCGGACCTGACGTTCCCGGTGACGTACCACGGCCGCCTCACGCCGGCGGAGCTCAACGCCCTGTACGGGCGGGTCGTGGCGGGGCTGGCGATGTCGTTCACCAACATCTCGCTGGTGGCCGAGGAGATGCTGGCCGCCGGCGTCGTGCCCGTGGTCAACGACTCGCCGCTGGCGCGCGCCGACCTGCCCAACCCGTACGTGGGGTGGGTCGAGCCGACGGCGGCGGGGATCGCCGCCGGGCTCGCCGCCGCCGTCGAGCGGCCCGACGCCGCCGCGTACGCAGCGAAGGCCGCGGCCGGCGTCGTGGGCCGGTCCTGGGGCCCGGCCCAGGAGGCCGTGGCCCGCATCGTGGAGGACGAGGTCCGTGGCGCGCCGCCCGGCTGACGCCCGGCCCGGCTCAGCGGCGCCGGGCGCGCGTCTCGAGCACGGCGATGAGCGCGAACGTGGCGCTCGCGCCGAGCAGGCCCGCCATCCCGGCGGCCCGCATGGTCGAGCCCCCCACCTGGTGCACGACCAGGGACTCCGGGGCGACCGTCACGGTGATGTCGTTGACGGGCACCACCCCGGCGTCGCGCTGCAGGCGGTCCAGCTCGTCGGCGATCTGCGCGACGATCTCGTCCTGCCGGGACTCGACCTCCTCGGCCGTGGCCGCGACGACCTCGACGTACAGCACCTGCTCGGCGAAGTTGGGGGCCCACTGGCCGCCCGTGTCGGGCAGCCGGATCGACCAGCCGTCGCGCGTCCCCTCGCCCACCAGGGTCGCGTCGGGCGACGCGTACTTGGTGACCTTGTCGGGCCCGGCCACGGCCTTGGCGACCGCGCCGGCCGTGATGATCAGGTCCTCGGACGTCGTCCGCAGCGCGTTCGGGTAGGCCTTGCTCGCGGGCGCGAGGAAGACGACCTGGGTACGGCTCCAGTACACGCCGTCGTCCAGCGTGGTGGTGTACACGAGCCCGAGCGTGGCCACGGCCCCCGCGAGCAGGACGGGCCAGCGCCGCAGCGCCGCACGTATCAGGTCCCACAACGTCATAGCTTCTCCGCGATTTCCTGGAGCGGGCGAAATTCGCGTCGGAGTTCCGCGACTCGTTCCTTTACCCGCCCTCGGCACGATACCTTTGTCGAGCGCGGCGTGATACGCCCGGAAAGGGTGAACAAATGTCATTCCTCGACGTGATTGCAGCTTTGGGCCGCCGGTGGATCGTCACCGTCGTGGGCCTGCTCGCGACCGCCGGCCTCGTGTACGGCGCGAGCACCATCGAGCCCCCGGTCTACACCGCACGCGCGCTGGTCCTGCTGGTGCCGTCCGAGCAGGTCGTCGGCGAGGGCGGCAACCCGTTCCTGGCCCTCGGCGGGCTCGACCTGCCCGCGCGCGTGGTCGTCGCGTACTACGAGAGCGACGTGGCCAAGGAGCGGTTCAGCTCTGGCTCGCCCGACGCCGAGTACGTCGTGGCCATCGAGGAGTCGACCCGCGGGCCGGTGATCTCGGTCGACGTGACCGACGCCAGCCCCACGGCCACCCTGGAGACCCTGGAGCTGCTCACCTCGTCGATCCCGGTCGAGCTGGAGCGCCTCCAGGAGGAGGTCGACGCGCCGAAGAACACCGTCGTCTCGACGCTGGTCCTCGCCAAGGACGAGCGGGCGAAGATCGACAACAGCGGCACGGTGCGCATGGTCATCGCCGCCGGGGGCCTCGGGCTGGTGGCGACCGTGGTCGCGGCCGTCGCCGTCGACGGGCTGGTCCGCAGCCGGGCACGGGGGCGCAGGCAGGCCGCTCCGGCGGAGCCGGCCGCCGGGGACCCGGACGAGCCGGCTCCCGCGGCGGGGTCGAATCATGCCGGGCCGAACCCGGACGCAAAGCTCGATCCCCGGCCGGCGGACCCCCGGTCACCGGCCGCCAAGCCGCTGGCGGCCAAGCCGCCGACCGTGCGGCTGCCCGCCGTGCGGCCGCCGTCGGTGCAGCCGCCGGCGGGCCGGCCGGCGGACGACCGGGCCCTGCCGTCCTGGCCCAACCTCCCGCTCGACTCGCGTGACCGCCGCAGGGACGACGCGGCCGCCCGGGCGTCCTCCGCGGAGTCCCGGTGACCCAGACCCGGCCTGCCGCCGACCGGCGGCATGCCTCACCGCCGCGGCCGGTGCGGCGGCGGAGGGTGCGACCCGACGTCGTCACCTGGCTCTCGGTCTACCTGCTCCTGCTGTTCGCCATCCCCTCCAAGCTGGTGATCGGGCCGCTCGGCAGCGCGGGCGCGCCGTCGATGGTCGTCGGCCTCGCCAGCCTGCTCCTGTGGGTGCTCACCGGCGTCGGGGCCGCCCGCCCGAGGCTGAGCGGCCCCCGGCTGATCCGGGTCTCGCTCGCCCTGTTCCTGTTCAGCGTCGGGGTCACGTACGTCATCGCCATGTCCCGGCCGGTCGTGTCCAACGAGGTGAGCCCCGCCGACGTCGCGATCCTGGCGCTGCTCGGCTGGTCCGGCGTGCTGCTCCTGGCGCACGACGGCATCACCTCGGTCGCCCGGCGCGACGAGCTCGTGTGGCGGCTGGCGCTGGCGGGCGGGGCGCTGGCCGTGCTCGGGCTGGCGCAGTTCGTGCTCGGCGAGCTGCTCGTGGACCGGCTCGTCGTGCCCGGCCTGACCCTGACGTCGCCCTACGAGCTCGGCGAGCGCAACGGGCTGATCCGTCCGCAGGGCACGGCGACGCACGCGATCGAGTACGGCGTGCTCGTGACGATGCTGCTGCCGCTGACCCTGCACGTCGGCTTCGAGCACACCGAGCGCAGGCCGCTGCTGCGGTGGGCCCCCGCGGCGGCGACGCTCGTCCTCGTGCCCGCGTCCGGCTCCCGGTCCGCCTACGTGGGCGCCGCGATCGCCCTGGTCATCATGCTCCTGGGCTGGAAGGGCCCCCGGCGTCGGATCATGCTCGGTGTGACCGCCGTCGGCGCCGTGGCGGGCATGGTGGTCGCGCCGGGCATGCTGTCCTCGATGCTCGGCCTGTTCACCGGCGCGTCCGAGGACCCGAGCGTCACCTCCCGGACCGGCTCGTTCGACCTGGCGGGCGAGTTCATCGCGCGCGACCCCCTGTTCGGGCGCGGCCTGGGCACGTTCCTGCCCACCTACCGGATCTTCGACAACCAGTACCTCCTGCTCCTGGTGACGATCGGCCTGGTGGGCACCGTCCTGTTCCTCGGCATCGGCGCGGCCACGGTCCGGGTGCTCCTGCGGGTCCGCAGGCGCAGCGCGGGCACCGACCCCAGGACGTCCGACCTCGCCCTGGCCCTCACGGCCTCGGTGGTCGTCGGGTTCGTCAGCCTGCTCTTCTTCGACGCCTTCGCGTTCCCGATGACGATGGGTGCGCTCTTTCTCCTGGTCGGTGTCGCGGGTTCGCTGCGCGCACAGGCATAGCCCTGCGGAGATACCCCGAGAATCACCCGGAGAATCACCCGGGAATGCATTCCGCAGCGGATTGCCGTCGTTCACGATGAACAAATGATCAATCTCTGCTTTCACGGCATCGGGACGCCGCCGCACGACGCCCCGGCCGAGGAGGCCGCCTACTGGATCGGCACGGACACGTTCCGGCGCGTGCTCGACGTGGTCGCCGTCCGGCCGGACGTGCGGCTCAGCCTCGACGACGGCAACGCCTCCGACGTCGAGGTGGCGCTCCCGGAGCTGGTCGAGCGCGGGCGGGTGGCCGACTTCTTCGTCATCGCCGGCCGCCTGGGCCACGCGGGCTCGCTGTCCGCCGGGGACGTGCGCGCGCTGCGCCGGTCCGGGATGGGCGTCGGGTCGCACGGGATGCACCACCGGGTCTGGCGCCGGCTGCGCCCGCCGGAGCTGCGCGAGGAGCTCGTCCTGGCCCGCGAGCGCCTGGAGGACGTGCTGGAGGAGCCGGTGCGCACCGCGGCCTGCCCGCTGGGCCGCTACGACCGGGGCACGCTGACCGCGCTGCGGAGGCTGGGCTACACGCGGGTCTACACCAGCGACCGGGCGCTGGCCCGGCCGGAGTCCTGGCGGCAGGCCCGGTTCAGCCTCCGCGCGACCGACACGGCGGACGACGTCGCCGCGTGGCTGCGGCACGGGGACCGGTACACGGTCCGTGCGGCGGACCGGGCCCGGACGTTCGTCAAGGGGCTGCGCTGATGGGGGCCGAGGTCGCCGCGGTGGTCGTGACGTACAACAGCGCCCGGCACATCGACGCCCTGCTCGACAGCCTGCCCGCGGCGTTCGGCGACGTGCCGTACACCACGGTGGTGGTCGACAACGGGTCCACGGACGAGACGCTCACGCTGCTGCGGCGCCGGGGTGACTGCAGCGTGGTGGAGAGCGTCAACGACGGCTACGGCGCGGGGATGAACAAGGCGGTGCGGTACTCCCCGGAGTCGGCCGCGATCCTGGTGCTCAACCCGGACGTGGAGCTCGACGCCGACGCCGTCCCGCGGATGCTGGACGTGCTGCGCCGGCGCGGGGTCGGCATCGTGGTGCCGCGGACGCGCGAGGTGGACGGGAGCCTGTCCCCGACGCTGCGCCGCACGCCGACGGTGGCCCGGGCCGGCGGTCTGAGCTTCACGCGCGTGCCGTTCCTCGCGGAGCGGATCGAGGGTCGGCGGGCCTACGCGACCGAGCACCTGGTGGACTGGGCCGTCGGCGCGATCTGGCTCGTCGACCGGCAGTGCTTCGACGCCCTGGGCGGTTTCGACGAGTCGTACTTCCTCTACTCCGAGGAGACGGACTTCGCGCTCCGCGCCCGGGACCGTGGCTGGCGCTCCCTCTACACGCCGACGGCGGGCGCCATGCACATCGGCGGCGGCTCGGGCACGAGCCACGAGACGCACACCATGCTGATGCTGAACCGGGTGCGCCTGATCCGGCGCCGGCGCGGCACGCGCGCGGCCTGGATGTACTACGGGGTGACCCTGCTCGTGGAGCTCCGGCGGGGCCTGCTGGGCCACCGCGCGTCGTGGCCCACGCTGCGGGCCCTGGTCCG
This sequence comes from Promicromonospora sp. NPDC110617, assembly GCF_055598465.1. Lineage (NCBI taxonomy): Bacteria > Bacillati > Actinomycetota > Actinomycetes > Micrococcales > Promicromonosporaceae > Promicromonospora > Promicromonospora sp. NPDC110617. The sequence goes on along the minus strand of NZ_JBVKBM010000001.1, from coordinate 1,098,163 downwards.
CCCGGCCCGGCGCCCGGCGGCGCTCGGCGCGAGCGACGAGGTGCTGCCGCGATGAGCGGGCCGGTCGCGTCCGTCGTCGTGCCGGCGCACGACGAGGAGCGCACGATCAGCCGCCTCCTGGACGCGCTGTGTGCCGTCCCGGGGCTGCTGGAGGTCGTGGTGGCCTGCAACGGGTGCACGGACGGGACGGCGGCCGTGGCCGCGGGGTATCCCGTGACCGTCCTCGACCTGCCCGAGCCCTCCAAGGCCCGCGCCCTGCGCGCGGCCGACCGGGTGGCCGTCGCGTTCCCGCGGGTGTACCTGGACGCCGACGTCGAGATCACGGCCGACGGCGTGGCCCGGCTCGCGGCCGCGGTGGGCCCCGGGGGTGCCGCCGTGGCGGCGCCGTCGCGCACCATGCCCCGCACGGGGGTGACCCTGCTGGCGCGCTGGTACTACGACGTCTGGGAGGCGCTGCCCACCGTGCGCTCGGGACTGTTCGGGCGCGGGGTGCTGGCCGTGTCCCGGGAGGCGGCCGGCCGGATCGCCGCGCTGCCCGAGGTGATGGCCGACGACCTGGTGCTGTCCGAGGCGTTCGCTCCGCACGAGCGCGTCGTCGTGGCGGACGTCGCCGTCGTCGTGCACCCGGCGCGCACCCTGCGCGACCTGGTGCGCCGCCGGGCGCGCGTGACCACCGGGAACGTCCAGGCGGACCGGGCCGGCCTGCGCGGGGCCGAGGCACGGACCTCGCTCGGCGACCTCCGGCGGGTGGTCCGGGAGCGGCCGGGCCTGGCGCCCAAGGTCCCCGTGTTCCTCGGCGTGGTGCTGGCCGGGCGGCTGCGCGCCCGCGCGGCGGTGCGCGCGGGCGACTTCACCACGTGGGAGCGGGACGCGAGCTCGCGGGTCTGACAGGGCCGTCAGTTACCGCTGCCGCCGCACTCGATCGGGTCCACGGGCGTCGTGCGGCCCTCCTCGTCGACCGTCACGGTGTGCGCCTGCCAGGCCGTCAGGGCGGGGCACAGGACGTCGACGGGCCCGTAGCCCCAGGTGTCCTGCACCACCTGCAGGTTGCGCACGCTGCCCTCGGTGCCGGCCCGGAAGGCGTAGCCGCCGCCCTCGACCAGGAGGCCGTCGACGGTCAGCGACGTGTTGCCCTGGCCGCTCGGGTAGAAGAACGGCGCGGTGCCGTAGCATTCGGCGGTCTCGCGCATGATGATCCGGGTGTTCTTCACGGTCAGGGCACCGCCGCCGTAGCCCTGGATGCCGTCGCCGTGCCAGTCGGTGCAGACGTCGGGCGGGACCACGCGGACGAACGAGTCCTCCACGACCACGTCGCCGCACTGCTTGGCGCCCACGCGGATGCCCTCGGGCACGCCGTCGATCACCACGTCGCGCACCGTGAATCCGCCGTTGCCGATCACCTGCAGGTCGCCGTCGCCGGTCCGGACGTCGCTCCGGACGAACTCGGACTGCTCGACCACCAGTCCCGACCCGCACACCGGCCCGCTGTCGTTCACCACCCGGGACCCGACGGCCTGCACCCGCCGCAGGGTCACGTTCTCCGCCTCGACGGAGATGATGCCGTCCGTGACCCGCAGGTCGCTGACGACCTCACCCGGCTCGGTCAGGTGGAGGTCGCCCTTGTGGGTGCGCTTCGGCGTCCACCCGTCGGGCAGGCCGGCGGTCTCGGGCGTGGGGAACGTGAGCGCCGCGGCCTTCACGACGGGGTCCGGCGGGTCACCGGACGGCGTGGGCGCGGCGTCCTGCTGCGTGCCGGCGGAGGAGGCGCCCGGGTCGTCGGGGGACGTGGCCTGGGACACCGCGACCGTGCTCAGCGCGGCAGCGACCAGCGCTCCGACGACCCATCGGAGCGGCACCCACCAGGACGACCGGCCCATGCGAGTCATCCTGGCACGCCGGTCGTCGTCGCTCATCCCGTGGCCTGTGCCCCGGCCGCGGGCCGCGCCGCGGCGACCTGCTCGTAGAGCTCCACCATCCGGTCGACCCGCCGGTCCCAGAGGTGCTCGGCCACCGCGTGCTCGCGGGCCGCCTCGCCCATGCGCAGCCGCAGGTCCGGCTCCGTGACCAGGCGGCGCACCGCGGCCGCCACGTCGCGGGCGAGCTGGTCCGGCGACTCGGCGGGCAGCCGGAACGCGCAGGCGTCGGTCACGTTCGCGCCCGGGCCGCCGCGGTCGCACACCACGAGCGGCAACCCGTGCGACATCGCCTCCAGGGCGACGGCGCCGCCCGGCTCCCGGTAGCTCGGGAAGACGAAGACGTCGGCCCGCTCGTAGAAGCGGTCGACCTCGGCGCGGGGCACCGCCCCGTGCAGCGTCACGCGGTCGGCCAGCCCGAGCTCCTGCACCAGGTCGGCGCACGCCTGACGGTCGTTGCCGTCCCCGACCACGTCGAGCACCACGGGCAGGTCGCGCAGCGTGGCCATGGCGCGGATCACGTCGCGGGCGCCCTTGGTCCGCACCAGCCGGCCGACGTGCAGCAGCCGCACCGGGCCGGAGCGGCCCGTGCGGTCGATCACGGGCCGGACCGCGTGCAGAGCCACCTCGCGGAGGGTCTCGAACCGCCGCAGCCGCACGTCGCCGAGGACCTCCTGGACGTAGGGGGCGATGCCCACCACGCAGTCGGCGGACTCGTAGGTGGAGCGCAGGAGCGGGTCGTACCGCAGCCGCAGCCGGTCCAGGGCGCGCAGCCGCTGGTACCACGGGACCACCTCCTCCCGGGCGAACGCGGGCGGCGACTCCAGGCTGCCGCCGACCGGCCCCACCACCAGAGGGATGCCGAGGCCGGCGGCGGGTGACGGGTAGCGCATCGCCACGGGCGCCGGCTGGTGCGCCACGTCGAACCGCTCGCCCGCCGCCAGGCGGCCGCGGACGTAGCGGCGCGCCCGCACGTAGAACGGCACGTACGCCGGCTGGAGCAGGCTGTTGAGCCGCTCCGCGCGGTGCACGAGCGGCGGCTCCGGCCACTCGACCACGCGCACGCCCGGGAGCTGCCGCGACGGCGGCACGTGGCCCTTCTTGTACGTGGACAGGAGCGTCACCCGGAACCGCTCGGAGAGCAGGCTCGCCCACTGGTGGGCGAGCCAGGACTCGCCCACGTCGTTGCCGTCGCACGCGGGTGCGACCAGCAGCACGCTGGCCACGCGAGGGGATCCGGGTTCGTTGACAGCCACCAACCGATAGTGACGGCTGCCGCTTGCCGAATGCAGCCCCGGGCCGGGTGAGAACAGGGGTGAGAAATGCGCCCCAGGCAACCCCAAGGCCCTATTTTCGGGGTCATACTCGCCGACGTGGCACATTCGAAAGATGTCGAGCTCGCCCCCGTCACGACGGACGACCTGCCGCGGGTGGGCGAATTCCTGAGCGTCTATCTCGACGGTTCCCTCACCCCCGGGCAGTGGGCGCGCTCGCTGCGCCCCACCTGGGCCACGAGCCACCCCGACCACGGGTTCCTGCTCACGTCCGAGGGCCGGGTCGTGGGCGTGTACGCGGCCCTCTACTCGGAGCAGGACGGGCCCGGCGGGCCACGCGCCGTGTGCAACGTCGCGGCCTGGTGCGTGCTCGACGAGTACCGCCACCACTCGCTGCGGCTGCTGCGCGCGATGCTCGCCCAGCGCGACCGCGAGCTCACCGACCTGTCCCCCAGCGGCACCGTGGTGCCGCTGAACGAACGGCTCGGGTTCCACCACCTCGACACGGCCGGCGCGCTCGTGGTCAACCTCCCGCTGCCCTCGCCGGGCGTGCGTCTGCTCACCGGCCGGGCCGACATCGAGGCCGTACTTTCCGGCCCTGACCTCGCCGCCTACCGCGACCACGCCGACTCGGCCGCCGCGCGGCACGTGGTGGCGGTCGTCGACGGCAGGCCGTGCTGGGTGGTGTTCCGCGCCGTGCGGCGCAAGCGGCTGCGCCTGTTCGCCTCGGTGCTCCACGTGAGCGACCGCGAGCTGTTCCGTGCCGCTGCGCCCGCCGTCTACCGGCACGTCCTGCTCGCGCACGGGCTGCCGTTCACCCTGCTGCAGGACCGGGTCAGCGGACCACGCCCGTGGCACTCGGTGCGGCTGTCGGCGCAGCGGCCGACGATGTACCTGAGTCGCACCGGCCGGCCGCCGGAGTCGGTCAGCTACCTCTACAGCGAGCTGACCCAGGTGCCGTGGTGATCGGCGTGCGACGAGGTGAAACCGGCACCGCGGGAGACAATTCACCAATGCATTGACGTCGCGGCGGGGATGACTTTTGTTGGATGCGCGGTAATTCACCTTGTGCACCTGATACGAAACGATTGGTCCTGTGGCTCGCACGACGCCCGGCGATCCTTTTTTCACCCATTCTGGGTTCACCCGCTTTTTGGCCCTATTCACCCGTCACCGACCTGACGAGAATCGTCGTTCGCGCTTTACCGTGATCTTCGTGACGACCATCCATCAGCATCTCGAGCAGCAGGCGCGCCTGCGGCCCGACGCCCCTGCGCTGTCGGCCCGGGACGCGACCCTGACGTACGCGCGGCTGTGGCAGGGCGTGCGCCGGGCCGCGGCACGCCTCTCCGGGCTCGGCGTGGTCCGGCACGACCGGGTGGCCGTCTTCCTGGAGAAGCGGTTCGAGACGGTCGAGGCCCTCTGGGGCACCTCCGTGGCCGGCGGCGTCTTCGTCCCCGTCAACCCGCTGCTCAAGGGCCGGCAGGTCGCCCACGTCGTGCGCGACTCCGGCGCCCGGGTGCTCGTCACCTCGCCCGGCCGGCTGAGCGCCGTCCGCGACCACCTCGGCGACACCGGCCTGACCACGGTGCTGCTCGTCGACCCGGCCGACGGCGGTGTGCCGGACGACCTGCCCCACGTGCCCGGGCTCACGGTGCACCGCTGGGCCGACGGCGCGCACGAGGCAGCCGGCGAGCAGGCCGACGGAGAACCGCCGACCGACGAGCCCACGCCGTCCGGCCCCGACACCGACATCGCGGCGATCCTGTACACGTCCGGCAGCACGGGCGCCCCGAAGGGCGTCGTCCTGTCGCACCGCAACCTGGTCGTGGGCGCCACCAGCGTCTCCGGCTACCTGCACAACACGGCCGACGACGTGCTGCTCGCGGTGCTGCCGCTGAGCTTCGACGCCGGCCTGAGCCAGCTCACCACCGCGTTCGCCGTCGGCGCCCATGCGGTGCTGCTCGACTACCTGCTCCCCCGGAACGTCACCGCGGCGTGCGAGAAGTACGGCGTCACCGGCATCACCGGCGTGCCGCCCCTGTGGACGCAGCTCGCGGCGGTCGAGTGGCCCTCGGGCGCCCGCTTCGCGCTGCGCTACTTCGCCAACACCGGCGGGCGCATGTCCGGCGCGCTGCTGCACGAGCTGCGCGACCTGTTCCCCACAGCCGCGCCGTACCTGATGTACGGGCTGACCGAGTCGTTCCGGTCCACCTACCTCGACCCCGCGCAGGTCGACGCGCGCCCCGACTCGATCGGGCAGGCCATCCCGAACGCGGAGGTGCTGGTGCTGCGCCCGGACGGCACCCCCTGCGCGCCCGACGAACCGGGCGAGCTGGTGCACCGCGGCAGCCTCGTCGCGCTCGGCTACTGGAACGACCCGGAGCGGACGGCGGCGCGGTTCCGCCCCGTGCCCGGGTACGACGAGCCGTGGCGCGCCGTGCCGGAGCCCGCCGTGTGGTCGGGCGACACCGTGGTGCGGGACGCCGAGGGCTACCTGTACTTCGTGGGCCGCGCCGACGAGATGATCAAGACCTCCGGGTACCGCGTGAGCCCCACCGAGGTGGAGGAGGCGGCGCTGGCCACCGGCCTCGTGCGCGAGGCGGTCGCGATCGGCGTGCCGGACACCCGGCTGGGGCAGCGGATCGCGCTCGCCGTGCTGTCCGCGGAGCCCGTCGACACCGACCGGCTGCTCAAGGAGATGCGGCAGTCGCTGCCCACGTTCATGCTGCCGGCCCAGGTCCACGTGGCCGCCGCGTTCCCCCGCAACCCCAACGGCAAGCTGGACCGCCCGGCGATCCGTGCGGAGCTGGTCGCGGAGGTGGCCGAGTGACCGCGCAGCCGCTGGTCGCGCCCCACCCCGCCGTGGCGGCCGTGCCCGTCTCGGGCGACGAGATCCTCGTGGGCGGGGTGCCCCTGACACGCCTGGCCGCCCGGGTCGGGTCCACGCCGTTCTTCGCGTACGACCGGCAGCGCATCACCGACCGGGTCGGCGAGGTCCGGGCCGCGCTCGGCGACGCGGTGCGGCTCGGGTACGCCGTCAAGGCCAACCCGATGCCCGCGGTCGTGCAGCACCTGGCCGGGCTGGTCGACGCGCTCGACGTCGCCTCCGCGCGCGAGATGCACACGGCCCTGGACACCGGGACGGACCCGCACCGGATCAGCTTCGCCGGCCCCGGCAAGACGCCGGAGGAGATCCGCTCGGCGGTCGCCGCGGGCGTGCTCGTCGAGCTCGAGTCGCAGACCGAGGCCCGCCGGGTCGTGGCCGCCGGGGAGTCGCTCGGCGTCGTCCCCCGGGTGGCGATCCGCGTCAACCCCGACTTCGCCGTGCGCGGCTCGGGGATGCGCATGTCGGGCGGCCCGCAGCAGTTCGGCGTGGACGCCGAGCAGGTCCCCGACCTGCTCCGCCACCTCGGCACGACCGGTGTCGAGATGACGGGCTTCCACGTCTTCGCGGGATCCCAGAACCTCGACGCGGAGCTCATCGCCGGCGCCCAGCGCGCCACGGCCGACCTCGTCGTCGCGCTCGCCGAGCACGCGCCCGGGCCGGTGCGGTACGTGAACCTGGGCGGCGGTCTGGGCATCCCCTACTTCCCCAAGGACCGGCCCGTCGACCTCGCCCGCGTGGGCGAGAGCCTCGCGGCCGTGGTCGCCGACCAGATCGCCCCGGCGCTGCCCGAGGCCGACGTGCACATCGAGCTCGGCCGGTACCTCGTCGGCGAGGCGGGCAGCTACGTGACCCGTGTCATCGACCGCAAGGTCTCCCGCGGCCGCACCTATCTGGTGGTCGACGGCGGCATGCACCACCAGCTCGCCGCGTCCGGAAACCTCGGGCAGGTGATCCGGCGCAACTACCCGGTGCTGGTCGGCACCAGGATGGCGTCGGCCGAGAGCGAGCAGGCCACCGTCGTCGGCTGCCTCTGCACCCCCCTCGACCTGCTGGCGGACGACGTCCCCCTGCCCCGGGCCGAACCGGACGACCTCGTGGTCGTGCTCCAGGCGGGGGCCTACGGCCTGACCGCCAGCCCGACCGCCTTCCTGGGCCACCCGGCACCCGCCGAGGTCCTCATTTGAAGTTCCTGACTGGAGACATGATGAGCAGCGACGTGACAGACGGCCCCGCGGGCAGCACCACGACCGGCGAGGTGGCCCTCTCCGACGTGCTCGAGGTGCTCGGCAAGGTGCTCGGGATCGAGGACCGCGTGGCCTCGTTCGATGCCGACACCCCCCTCTTCGGCGACCTGCCCGAGCTCGACTCGCTGGCCGTCCTGGAGCTGGTGACCGCCCTCGAGGACCGGTTCGGGATCACCGTGGACGACGACGAGCTCGCCGGCGGGCTGCTGGAGACCGCGGGCAGCCTGCACGCGTTCGTCGGCGCGCGGGCACGGTGACGGGAAAGGGCATGTCATGACCATCGACGAGCAGGGGGCGGCCCGGGTCGAGGACTCGGCCGACGTCGACGAGCGCGCCACGATCGGCGCCGGCACCACCATCTGGCACCTGGCCCAGGTGCGCGAGGACGCCGTCGTGGGGTCCGGCTGCACCGTCGGGCGGGGCGCCTACGTGGGGCCCGGCGTCCGCATCGGTGACGGCTGCAAGCTGCAGAACTACGCCCTGGTCTACGAGCCGGCGGTCCTGGAGGACGGCGTCTTCGTCGGTCCCGCCGCCGTGCTGACCAACGACCTGTACCCGCGGGCGATCACGCCGGACGGGACCGTCAAGACCACCGACGACTGGCACGCCGTCGGCGTCACGATCCGTACCGGCGCCGCGATCGGCGCCCGGGCGGTGTGCGTGGCGCCCGTGACCGTCGGCCGGTGGGCGACCGTCGCGGCGGGCGCCGTCGTGACCGCCGACGTACCGGACTTCGCGCTCGTCGCCGGGGTGCCGGCCAGGCGCATCCGGTGGGTCGGCCGGGCCGGCGTGCCGCTGGAGCGCACCGCGGGCGACGGCTGGCGCTGTCCCGTCACCGGCGACGAGTTCACCGAGTCGGACGGGGTGCTCCGCGAGGCGCCGTCGAACGCGACTTTTCGGCACTGAGCGACCGTCGGTTATTTCTTTTCCAGCTCGCCGTCTCACCTTTTCATCGAAATGGGTGAAGTGGCGGGTGAAGGCCCCTGAAAATGGCACCTGGAGCACGACAGAATACAGCGACCCTCATATTATCGTGACCAAGAAATAGCAACGAGAACCGGGCACACACAACGCCCCGAGGCTGCTGTTGCAAGGCCCGGACCACCACCCCCCGGCTCCACCAGGGCGCGTCGACGCCTCGCGATCGACTGCGCCCGAAAACCCGTTCCTGGCCAGAGGGAAGGAAGGAATCGACGTGGCGAGCCAGACGATAGGTGGCGGTTTCGAAATTCGCCCGCAGCTCACCGAGAAAAGGGTGAAGAATGCGGCGTCGCGTGGTTTTCACGACGTCCGCGCGCGACGCGCTCACCCGCAGTGGCAGGTGCGCTATCGCGCACGGCTGCGCTACACGGACACAGCCGTCGTCCTCGCCTCGGTGATCCTCGCGTCGGTGCTCGACGCGACCCTGCTGTCCGGCACCCCCGGGCACCCCGGACCGCTCCGGTCCCTCGCCGTGTCGGCCCTGGTGGCGGCAGTCTGGATCGGCTCGGTGGCCGCGCGCAGCTCGTACGACCTGCGGGTCGTGGGCCGCGACCACACGGAGTACCGGCGCATCTTCGGGGCCACCTGCACGGCCGTGAGCCTGCTCGTGCTCGCCGCCTGGCTCACCGGGTCGGTCGAGCCACGGGACGTGCTCGCGCAGGCCGTGGTGCTGCCGCTCGGCCTCGCCGGGCTGATCGGCTCGCGCTACGCCTGGCGGCAGTGGGTGGCGCGCACCCGACGGCGCGGTACGGGCTGCATGACGCCTGTGCTCGTCGTCGGGCACCGCGAGCAGGCCGAGCGCGTGATCCGCCGGCTCAACGGCGCGCCGCACAAGGGCTTCGTGGTGGTGGGCGCCTGCCTGCCGTCCGACGAGACGCCTGCGGGCGAGACGCCCCCCGGCGAGACGCCGCCGCGCGACGGTCTGCCCGGCGACGAGGTCGGCGGCGTGCCCGTGCTCGGCGACCTGTCCCGGGTCGGCGAGGCAGCGGCCCTGGTCCGGGCGAGCGCCGTGGCGGTCAGCGCGTCCGGCAGCATCACCACGGACCTGGTGCGCCGGCTCGGCTGGCAGCTCGAACGGGTCGGCGTCGACCTCATGCTCACCACGGAGCTCGCCGACGTCTCGGCGGCCCGCGTCAGCGTCTCCCCGGCGTCGGGCCTCTCGCTGCTGCACGTGGCCGCGCCCCGCTTCCGCGGGCACAAGTTCCGCGTGAAGCAGGCCATCGACTGGGTGCTGGCCGCCGCGATCACGGTGCTGGTGTCGCCGGTGCTGCTCGGCGTAGGGCTGGCCGTCGCGCTGACCAGCAAGGGCCCCCTGTTCTACCTGTCGGAGCGCGTGGGGCGCGACGGCAAGATCTTCCGGATGTTCAAGTTCCGCACCATGCGCGTGGGCGCCGACCGGGAGGTCAAGGCGCTGACCGCGGACAACGACGCGGCAGGCCCCCTGTTCAAGATGCGCACCGACCCGCGCATCACCCGCGTGGGCCGCGTGCTGCGGCGGTACTCGCTCGACGAGCTGCCCCAGCTCCTCAACGTGCTCGTCGGCCACATGAGCCTCGTGGGGCCCCGGCCGGCCCTCCCGCACGAGGTCGCGGCGTACGAGGAGCGGATGCGGCGCCGGCTGCTGGTCAAGCCCGGGATGACGGGCATGTGGCAGGTCTCCGGCCGGTCCGACCTGCCCTGGGAGGAGGCGGTCCGCCTCGACGTCTACTACGCCGAGAACTGGACGCCGATGCAGGACCTGGCGATCCTCGGGCAGACGGCGCGGGCCGTCGTCTCGGGACGCGGGGCCTACTGAGACCGGGCGGGCGGGCCCGGCCGCCTACCCGGCCCGGTCCGTCCGCCCCATCCGGGGTCAGGGTCGTCCCGGTCAGGCCTTCTCCCACACGGACACGTGCTTCTCGGAGTCCGCGGTGAACGGCGACCGGTCCCAGCCCGCCCAGCGGTGCCGGAGCCGTAGCCCGGCGATCCGCGCCATGAGGTCCAGCTCGGCGGGCCAGGCGTACCGGAAGGGCACCGAGCGGAACTGCCCGGTGCCGTCGGGCCGCACCGTCACGTGGTTGGACGAGAAGAGCTGGGTGGCGACGTCATACCGGTCGAAGCCCACGTACCCGGTGTCCCCCGCGGCGGGGGCGACGGTGAACGGGACCGTGTCCTGGCCGGGCGGCAGGCGGCGCAGCCCCGGCACGCCCACCTCGATCAGGAACTGTCCGCCGGGCCGCAGGTGCGCCGCGGCGTTGACGAAGACGTCGACCTGCCCGTCCTGCGTGGTCACGTTGCTGATCGTGTTGAAGACCAGGTAGGCCAGGGAGAAGTCACCCGGCCGGACGGCGCCGTCGAACCCGTCGAACCGGGTGGTGGTCATGTCGCCGATGGTCACGCCCACGGCGTTCCCGCCGGGCTTGCCGGCGATCCGCGCGGCCATCGCCCGGCTCAGCTCGATACCGCCCACCCGGACGCCGCGGGCCGCCAACGGCGCAGCGATGCGCCCGGTGCCGACCGCCAGCTCCAGCACGGGGCCGCCGGCCGCGAGCTCCTCCAGGAGGTCCACGGCGGGCGTCACGACGGCGGCGTCGTTCGCGCCGCCCGGGTCGTCGTAGCCCACGGCCACGCTCTCGGGGAACTGGCCGTCGGCGGGGTCGTCGCCGGGGTGGTGGGCGCGGAGGTCGGGGGCGGGCTCTGCGGGGTGCGCGTCGTCGGTCACGCGCCCGACGCTATGCCCGACGACGGCGCCGGCCCAGCTCTTTTGGGGCCCTCAGCCCTCAGGCGTGGACGCGCGCCAGCCGCATCGGCGTGTGCGGGATGCCGTCGTCCAGGAACTCGTCGCCGTCCGCCACGAACCCGTGCTTGCCGTACCAGCGCGTGAGCGGCGACTGGGCGTCGAGCACGATGTCGCGGCCGTCGCCGGCGTCCTCGATGTACGCGATGGCCGCGCGCATCACGTCGTCGGACAGGCCCTTGCCGCGGGCCTCCTTGGCCAGGGCGACCCGGCCGATGCGCCACACGTCGCCGTCGTCCAGCACGCGGGCGGTGCCGAGCACGCGGGTCCCGCCGTCGGACACGGAGTCGGGCGCGGCCTCGGCCAGCAGCACGACCTGCACGGCGCCCGGCTCGACGTCGCGACCGTCGAGGTCGTGGTACGGGCAGTCCTGCTCCACGACGAAGACGTCCTGACGCAGCTTCCAGACCCCGTAGGCGATGACGACGTCGAGCTGGGCGAGCGGGGCGGTGATGATCTGCACGGGATCGATCCTCGCACGCCCCCGTGCCGGACGGGTCGTCGCGCCCCGGGCGAATGCCGCCGCTCGCCGGGCTCACGGGTCTTTCTACCACCTACGAATTCCCAAGACGCCCAAGAGGTCAAAGAGAGATCTTGAGGCTTTCTTGAGGATCTTCGTCTGGGCCTTGAGCCGCGGCAACCATGCTCGGAACAGCCATTCAGAGAGCCACCGTGGGAATCGGGATGGTGGATACGGCGTCCCGCAACACGCCTTCCGGTAATCATCCGGAAACGCCTGTGCGGTCATTCATGAACGACCTGTTGAAATTCGTCCCGGAGAGCATCGTCATGACCCACGTAGAAGCCCGTCGGCCGGCTCCGGCCCGTCCCGTGCCGGCCGCGTCGCCGCGGCTCACCCGCGTCGTGGTTCTGATCCCGGCGCACAACGAGGCAGAGGGCATCACCGAGACCGTCACGGCACTGAGCCGCCAGACCCGCCCGCCCGACGAGATCCTGGTCGTCTCGGACAACTCGACCGACGACACCGTCGACCTCGCCCGGCGCACCGGCGCCCACGTCACCGAGACGGTCGGCAACAGCCACAAGAAGGCCGGGGCCCTGAACCAGGCCCTGTCCACCGTGCTTCCTCGGCTCGAGGACGACGACTTCGTGCTGGTGCAGGACGCCGACAGCGTGCTGGACCCCAGGTTCATCGAGAGCGCGCTCGCCCACCTCACCACCGACGACCGGCTCGGGGCCGTCGGCGGCGTGTTCCGGGGGCAGGACGGCGGTGGACTGGTCGGTCACCTGCAGCGCAACGAGTACGCGCGCTACGCGCGGGACGTGCGGCGTCTGAAGGGGAAGTGCCTGGTCGTGACCGGCACCGCCGCGGTGTTCCGCGTCTCCACGCTGCGGCGCGTGCGTGCGGCGAGGCTGGCGCACGAGATCCCGGTCGGCGACGGACGCGGGGGCGTCTACGACACGACGGTGCTGACGGAGGACAACGAGATCTCGTTCGCCCTGCTGCACCTCGGCTACACGATCCTGTCACCCCAGGGCTGCACGCTCACGACAGAGGTGATGCCGACGTGGCGGGAGCTCTGGAACCAGCGCCTGCGGTGGAAGCGCGGCGCGATCGAGAACTGCGTCCAGTACGGCCTGACCCGGGTCACCGCGCCCTACTGGGGGCGGCAGGTGGTGACCATGCTGGGAGTCCTGGTGACCGCGGCCTACCTGGCGACGGTCGTCTGGTCTCTCGTGGCCTACGGAGCGCTCAACGTCCAACCGTTCTGGCTGGCGCTGACCGGCATTTTCGTCGCCGAACGCGTTATCACTCTGCGCGACCGAGGACTGGTCAGGCAGATGGTCGCCGCGACACTTTACGAGCTGCCTTTCGACATCTTTCTGCAGGCCTGCCACGGAAAGGCATATCTGGATTCCGCGATGAACCGAGAAAGGAGATGGTGACATGTACAACGGAGCAGCACTGAGCACGATCGGAGGCGGCGGCGCGGCAGCCCTGGCCGCCACGGGCCCCGACCACCTGCTGTGGCTCGTCCTGGCGTCGTTCGCGCTCGTCGCGGCCGGAACCGCCGTACGCCGGATCGTGCCCCGCAAGGAGGCGTGACCACTGCGCATCCGCGGGTGCCCGCCACCGGTCTCACGGTGGCGGGCATCCTCGCGCGCGGCCGGGACTCCGCCTCAGGCGACGGGCAGGTACCGTCGCCACCAGTCGAGGATGACCTCGAACCGCTGCTGCCGGTGCCGCGGGCGCCCCGACCGGGACAGCTCGTGGTTCTCACCGGGGAAGACCACCAGCTCCGTCTCCACCCCGTTCCCCTTGAGCGTCGAGTAGTAGCGCTCCGCCTGCGACAGCGGGCAGCGCAGGTCCAGCTCGGAGTGCAGCACGAGCGTGGGCGTCGTCACCTGCCCGGCCACGGCCTGCGGCGACTGCGCGGCCACCTGCTCCGGCTTCTCGCCCACGTACTCCAGGCCGAAGAACGAGCCGATGTCGCTCGTGCCGAAGAACAGCTCGGGGTCCAGGAACCCGCGCTCCACGACCGCGCCCGCGAACCGGTGGTCGTGCGCGACGGTCCAGGCCGTGAGGTACCCGCCGTACGAGCCGCCCAGCACGCCCACGCGCGACCCGTCCAGCCGCCCGTCCGCGGCGACCGCCCCGTCCAGGAAGTCGAGCACGTCGTGCAGGTCCACGGTGCCCATGGCCTGCTTGATCGTGCGGCCGTGCGCCTGCCCGTAGCCGGCGGAGCCGCGCGGGTTGCAGTAGACGACGGCGTACCCGGCGTCGACCAGCACCTGCGTCTCGTCGAACAGCCGCACGTCGTAGGACGCGTAGGGGCCGCCGTGGATCATCAGCAGGGTCGGGTGCGTGCCCGTCCCCTCGGGCACCGCGACCCAGCCGTGCACGGGATACCCGTCACGTCCCGTGACCGTCAGCTCGGTCGGGGTGACGACGCCGGTCGCGCGCAGCGGTGCGGAGAAGTCGGTCCGGGGGTGGACCTCGCCGTCCGCGACGACGCCCACCTCGCCGTAGGTGCCCGCGTCGCCGTACGCGACGGCGATCGTCCCGCCGCCGACGCCGATATCGGAGACGAGCACGTCTCCGCTGGTCAGCGGGGTTGTGGTGCCGTCGTCGGCGACCTTGACCACCTGCTGGGTGCCGCGGGTGGCGAGGACGAGCAGCACGCCGCCGTCGGCCAGCGGCACCGGCTCGTGACCCAGCTCCTGCGTCTCCGGGTCGGTGAGCCGGCGGGGCTCCGGGTCGGCCCACGCGGACACCACGTACAGGGCCGCGTTGCGGGCCACGAAGTCCTTGCCCTCCGGGCCGTGGTCCTGGGCGAGCACGTACAGCTCGCCGCCCGGACCGAACGCGACCGCCTGCGGGCCGAGCGTGCCGAGCTCGACCTCGGAGCCGCCCCCGGCGGCGCCCACGCCCAGGGGCAGCACCCGCAGGGTTGTGCGGCCCACCTGACCCGCGCCCTGCTCGCGCTCGGCGAGCACGGCGACCGAGCGGCCGTCGGGCGTGAAGGCGATCCCGCTGTGGTCGACGTCGTCCGTGGTCACCCGGCGCGGCTCCGGCACCACGGGACGCGGCTCGGCCGGGCCCTGCGGGGTCGCGACGGGCTGGACCACGGGCTCGGCGTCGACGTCAGGCAGGTCGACGAGGTACACGTGCTGGGGGCGGTCGCGGTGGTAGCCCAGGCCGTTGCGCGTCCAGCTCCACCCCGTGATGCGGCGCGGACCCTCGGCCCCCGGCGCGATGCCCTCGACCGAGCCGTAACGGCCCGGCTCGGGCTCACGGCTCAGGAACGCGAGCTGCTTCCCGTCGGGCGACCAGCGGAACCCGCTCACGCCGAGCGTGCGGTCCGTGACCTGCACGGCCTCGCCGCCCGCGACCGGGAGCACCCAGAGCTGCGGGGCGCCCTGCGGCTGCGCGCGCAGGAAGGCGACCAGGGCGCCGTCGGGCGAGAAGCGTGGCTCGGTGTCGCGGAAGCCGCGGGTGAGGCGGCGGGGTCCGGCCCCTGTCCCGCTGGTCGAGGCCGAAGCCCCGCTGGTCGAGGCCGGAACCCCGCTGGTCGAGCTTGTCGAGACCAAGGGCACCCGCCAGAGCTGGCCCACGACGGCGTCGGCCTCCAGGTCGGGCCGGGTCACGGCGACGACGGCCCACGTACCGTCCGGGTGGACGGCGGGCCGGGAGACGGTGCGGATCAGGGGAAGGTCGGCTGCCTGCATGACCCGGACATTACCCTTGCGAACATGTCCGAAACACAGCAGACCGACGCGCCCGGCGCGCACGAGGCCACGAGCGCGCACGAGGCCTGGGGCGCACCGCGCAGCCGGGACCTGACCTGGTACGACCCGCACCGGACCGCGGCAGAGGCGCCGCTGACGTCCGGCGTCGAGTTCCTGCGCCGGATGCGTGACGGTCTCATCCCGCCCCCGCCGATCGCCTCCCACTTCGGCCTCGACATCGACGAGGTCGAGGAGGGGCGCGTGACCTTCCGGTGCACGCCCGACGAGTCCGGCTACAACCCGATCGGCACGATCCACGGCGGCGTGCTCTGCACGCTGCTCGACACGGTGTGCGGCTGCGCCATCCAGTCGGTGCTGCCGCAGGGCAAGGGCTACACCTCGATCGAGATCAAGGTGAGCTACGTCAAGGCCGTGCGAGGCGGCGGCGGGCCGCTCACCGCCGAGGGCACGGTCGTCAAGGCCGGCTCCCGCGTGGGCTTCACGGAGGGCGTGGTGCGGGACGCGACGGGCGCGGTCGTCGCGACGGCGTCGAGCACCCTGCTGATCTTCGACCTCCCGACGCCGCCCGCCTGACGCCGCCGGCGTCAGCCCGTGATGAAGAGGCCGACCACCCACGCGCCCGTCGCGATCAGCGAGCCCACGAGCTGGACGCCGATCGTGATCAGCGTGGCCTGGACGGCGGCCTTGGTGGCGCCCCAGGCGGCCGACACGTCCTTGCGGCGTGCCCACTCCAGCAGGAAGATCGCGGCGACGAAGAACAGGAACAGGCCGATCACGGGCACCACGAAGAAGCCGATGATGCCCGCGATGCCGCCCACGGCGAGGGTCAGCACGGGTACCTCGGCCTTGCGCATGTGCTTGCCGGCGAGGATCCACTGGAACACCTCGGCGACGGCGATGGCGACGGCGGCAATGCCGAACACGACCCACGCCTCGACACCGCCCGTGAAGATGGCCCACACGAGGATCCCGCCCAGCACGAGCACGGCGCCGGGCAACACCTGCACGACGATGCCGATCAGCCCGACAAGGATTGCGACACCGACGAGTACTTCTGCCCAAACGTCCACGGCCGCACCCTAGCCTGCTGGTGCAAATCGGACATTGAATCGGATGGATATCCTGCTCGCCATGAAGCACGAGGCGGCCGGCTACCTGGCCCGGCTGGGCCTGGAGGCGCGGCCCCCGGCGACGGTCGGGACGCTGTTCGAGATCCACCGACGGCACGCCGAGCGCATCCCGTACGAGAACCTGCACACCATGCTCGGTGACCCGCCGCCCATCGACGCGACGTCGACCCTGGCGCGCGTGGCGGCGGGCGGCAACGCGGGCTACTGCTTCCACCACAACGGCATCATGACGACGGCGCTGCGGGCGCTGGGCTACGACGTCGTCCCGGCGTGGGGCCACAACTGGGACGACGACGCCGAGCGCGCCGACGTGTACGTCGGCCACCTGGCGCTGTCGGTGCGCGATTTGCCGGCCGACGAGAACCCGGGCGGCGTCTGGTGGCCCGACGTCGGCTGCGGCGACGGGCTGCACGAGCCGCTGCCCCTGGTCGCGGGCGAGTACCGGCAGGGCCCGTTCACCTACGTGCTCGACGTGCGCGCCGACGGCTGGACGTTCCACCACGACGCCCAGGGCAGCTTCGGCGCCGTCGACCTCTTCGACGAGGCGCTCACGCCCGAGCAGGCCGACGCCGCCCACCGGCGACTGACCGCGCCGGACGGCGGGGCGTACGCCCGCAAGCTGGTGGTGCAGCGCCGCCTGCCCGACGCCGCGGAGACGCTGCGCGGCTGCCAGTTCACGCGGACCGGCTCGCGCGCGGAGCGGGTCGAGCTGACGGCGTACGACGACTGGCGGGACGGGCTGGTGACGTTGGGCATCAGGCTGCAGGGCATCGACGACGACGCCCTGCGCGCGCTGTTCGACCGCAGCCTGGCGGCGCACCGGGACTGGGTCGCGACGCGCTGACGACGCCGCCCCGCCCGGTGCGCGCTCGGCGTCAGTTCCAGAACACCGCGACCAGGATGTTCACCAGGGTGAGCCCGAGCACGGAGCCCTTGAGGCCCTGCGACACGTTCTCGCCCTTGCGCACCGCGATCACGGCCAGCACGGCGACGGCGAGCGCGATGATCAGCTTGACGCCGATCTTCGCCATCGACGGGCCGCCGTCGTCCCAGAGGCCGCCCATCTCGGCGATGCCGACCATGATGACGCCCGCGACGACGGCTCCCATGGCACCGTGCGAGACACCCTTGTAGAGGGCCTTGGTCCGCAGCGACGCGATCGAGCCGCCGAAGACGAGCGCCCAGCTCGCGAAGTGCAGGAACACGAAGACGTTGTAGAGGAACTCCATGGTCGGCAGCCTATCCGCGGCGGGGGTCCGAACCACCTGAAAACCGCACGCCCGGGGCGTTAGTGACAATTTTCACGAGCCTGCGCACCGCAGCGGCCCTGGATCACCGCGCAGGGTCGGGCCAGAATTCCCGACTCGTTCGGTAGGGAAATGCATAGGCAACATTGATGCACCCGATAGACATCCACTATATGGACATGGTCTTCCACCCGTCCGAACCCGCAGTTACGGTCTTCGCCATGACCAAGGCAGCGCGCATCTCCCTCGTGACAACGCGTCACGAGATGCCCATGTGTGCCATGCCGACCTGTGCCTGCGACCGCTGTCGCAGCTGTCAGCCCTGACGCGCCCCTCGCTCCCTGCAAGGTCAGCGCGCGCCGCCGGCCCGCAGCGCTGAGTCCCTGGTCATCCCCGGGAACCGGCCACCTGTGCCCGCACGACGCGCACCACTCCCCCCAGCACGCTCCACGCCCGCGCGCCCCGCACCGAACAGGACCCCGCACATGGTGAACACGGCCCCCACCCCGCCCGAGACCCGCACCCCTGCCCGGCGCACGCCCACGACGTCGAAGCGCCCTGCCCGGCCGAACGGCCAGTGGAAGGTCGACGGCACCACTCCGCTGAACCACAACGAGGAGTTCAAGCAGGAGTCGGCCCCGCTGGAGGTCCGCGACCGCATCGAGCGGATCTACGCCAAGGAGGGCTTCGACGCCATCCCCGGCGACGACCTGCACGGCCGGTTCCGCTGGTGGGGCCTGTACACGCAGCGCAAGCCCGGGATCGACGGCGGCCGCACCGCCCAGCTCGAACCGCACGAGCTCGAGGACAAGTTCTTCATGCTGCGCGTGCGGATCGACGGTGGCGCCCTGACCACCGAGCAGCTCCGCACCATCGCCGGCATCAGCACCGAGTTCGGCCGCGGGTCGGCGGACATCACCGACCGGCAGAACCTCCAGCTGCACTGGATCGAGGTCGAGTCGGTGCCGGAGATCTGGCGGCGGCTGGAGGCGGTGGGGCTGAGCACCACGGAGGCCTGCGGCGACGTGCCCCGCGTCATCCTCGGCAGCCCCGTGGCGGGCGTCGCCAAGGACGAGCTGATCGACCCGACGCCCGTGATCGAGCAGATCCAGGAGCGCTTCATCGGCGATCCCGCCCTGGCCAACCTGCCGCGCAAGTTCAAGTCGGCCATCACCGGCCACCCGAGCCTCGACGTCGTGCACGAGATCAACGACATCTCCTTCGTCGCCGTCGACCACCCCGAGCTCGGCATCGGCTACGACCTGTGGGTGGGCGGCGCGCTGTCGACGGCGCCGCGCCTCGCGGAGCGCCTGGGCGTGTTCGTCACCGAGGAGCAGGCGCCCGACGTCTGGCACGGCGTGGTGCGGATCTTCCGCGACTACGGCTACCGCAGGCTGCGCAACAAGGCGCGCCTGAAGTTCCTGCTCGCCGACTGGGGTGTCGAGAAGTTCCGCCAGGTGCTGCAGGACGAGTACCTGGGTTACGCGCTGCCCGAGGGTGTCGCCCCGCCGTCGCCGGCCTCACTCGGGCTGGACGAGCGTGGCGATCACGTGGGCGTGCACGAGCAGCACGACGGCCGGTTCTACGTGGGCGCCGCGCCGACGGTCGGCCGGGTCTCGGGCGAGACCCTCGCCCTTCTCGCCGACCTCGCCGAGGCGCACGGCAGCAGCCGCGTCCGCCTGACGCCGCAGCAGAAGCTGCTGGTCCTCGACGTCGCGCAGGAGCAGGTGGAGCCCATGATCGCCGGCCTGGCCCAGCTGGGCCTGCAGGCCCGCCCGAGCCCGTTCCGCCGCAACACGATCGCCTGCACGGGCATCGAGTACTGCAAGCTCGCGATCGTCGAGACCAAGGCGACGTCGGCCGCGGCGATCACGCAGCTCGAGGAGCGCCTCGGGGACCTGACGAACCTCAAGCCGCTGAGCCTGCACGTCAACGGCTGCCCCAACTCGTGCGCGCGGATCCAGACGGCCGACATCGGCCTCAAGGGCCAGCTCGTCATGGACGACGACGGCAACCAGGTGCCCGGCTTCCAGGTGCACCTGGGCGGCGGGCTCGCCTCGACGGAGCGGGACGACGCCGGGCTCGGGCGCACCGTGCGCGGGCTCAAGGTGACCGCCGACGGCATCGGCGACTACGTGGAGCGGGTCGTGCGCCGGTACGAGGCCGACCACGACGGCGACGAGTCGTTCGCGCAGTGGGCGCACCGCGCCGACGAGGAGGCCCTCCGATGACGGCCACCGAAGAGGCACCCGCCTCCTCTCTCGCGCTCTCCGGGCTCGGCCACGGCGAGAACCCGCGCCTGGCGCGGGTCCGCGCCCGCGCCGCCGCCCGCGAGAGCACCCGTGATGCCCGCCGGGCCGCCCGGACCACCCGCCGCCGTCGGACGCCGGAGGAGCTGCGGGCCGTCGTGGAGCGCGGGCAGGCCCAGCTGCACGCCTCGACGGGCAACCCCGAGGCGGACGCCGAGGCCGTCATCGCCTGGGCCGTGCGCGAGTTCGGGCCATACCTGGCGGTGGCCTCCTCGATGCAGGACACCGTGCTGTCGCACCTGGTGGCGCAGCAGCTCCCGTTCGTCGACGTGCTGTTCGGCGACACGGGCTACCACTTCGCGGAGACCCTGGGCACCCGGGGCGCCGTCGAGATCGAGCTGGACGTGAACGTCGTGGACGTGCGCCCCGAGCTGACCGTGGCCGAGCAGGACGCCGCCTACGGGCCCCGGCTGCACGACACCGACCCCGAGGCCTGCTGCGCGATGCGCAAGGTCGCGCCCATGAAGAAGGCGCTGGAGGGCTACGAGGCGTGGGCCACCGGCGTGCGCCGCGAGGAGACGGCTGCGCGGGCCAACGCGCCGCTCGTGTCCTGGGACGAGCGCAACGGCGTGGTGAAGATCAACCCGATCGCGGCGTGGACGGACGACCAGGTCGCGGAATACGCGGCCCGGCACGGGCTGATCGTGAACCCGCTCCTGACCGACGGCTACCCGTCGGTCGGCTGCGAGCCCTGCACCGCGCGGCCGCTGCCGGGGCAGGACGCCCGCTCGGGCCGCTGGGCCGGGCGCGACAAGGACGAGTGTGGTCTCCATGTCTGACATCTACCCGCTGGGGCTCAAGGTCGCGGGCCGGCTCGTCGTCGTGGTCGGCGGCGGTCCCGTGGCCGCGCGCCGGGTCCGCTCCCTGCTCGACGCCGGAGCGCGGGTGCGCGTGGTCGCGCCGCACGCCGTGCTCGGCGAGCAGGGGATCGCCGTCGCGTCGGAGGTGCTCGACGCCCCGGGTGAGCCGACGCCCGGCACCGTGCAGTGGGTCCGGCGCGAGTACCGCGCGGGCGACCTCGACGGCGCGTGGCTCGCGCACACGGCCACGGGTTCCGCCGTCGTGGACGCCCGGGTGGCCGACGACGCCGAGCGCGCCCGGATCTTCTGCGTCACCGCGGGCGACGCATCCGTGGGCAGCGCGTGGGTTCCGGCTGTGGCCCGGACCACCCTGACCGACGACGCCGAGGTGACCGTCGCGGTGACCGCCGGCCGGGACCCGCGGCGCGCGCGGGCGATCCGGGACGCGGTCGCCGCGGAGCTGGCCTCGGGTGCGCTCCCGCTGCGGCGGCAGCGCCCACGCACCTCGCCGGTCGAGCCTGTCGAGACCCCCGCCTCGCCGGTCGAGCCTGTCGAGACCCCCACCTCGCAGGTCGAGCCTGTCGAGACCCCGGTTTCGACAGACTCAACCCCCGCAGCCCTCGGCCGGGTCTGGCTCGTCGGCGGCGGCCCCGGCGACACGGGGCTCATCACGGCCTGGGGCCGGAGCGTCCTGGCCCAGGCCGACGTCGTCGTCGTCGACCGGCTCGGCCCCCGCGCCCTCCTCGACGAGCTCGCGCCGGAGGTCGAGGTGATCGACGTCGGCAAGACGAGCGGCAACCACCCCGTGCCGCAGCACGAGATCAACGCGCTGCTGGTCCAGCACGCGCAGGCCGGCCGCGACGTCGTCCGCCTCAAGGGCGGCGACCCGTACGTCTTCGGCCGCGGTGGCGAGGAGCTTGCCGAGTGCCGCGCGGCGGGGATCGAGGTCGAGGTGGTCCCGGGCGTGACGTCGGCGGTCTCCGTGCCGGCGGCGGTCGGCATCCCGGTGACCCACCGCGGCGTCGCCCGCGGCTTCAGCGTCCTGACCGGGCACGACGGCGCCGCGCAGGTGCCGGGCAGCCCCGACCACACCCTCGTCCTCCTGATGGGCGTGACCCACCTGGCCGACACGGCGGCGGCTCTCATCACCGAGGACCGCCCCGCCGACACCCCGGCCGCCGTGGTCGAGGACGGCTACGGCCCCCGCCAACGCGTCACGGTAGGCACCCTGTCCACGATCGCCGCCCGAGCGGCTGCGGCAGACGTGAAACCCCCGGCCATCATCGTGGTCGGTGACGTAGTCCGCCTGTCCCCGGCCTGGCCGGCCCAACAGACTCGTTGAGTGCTGGGTATTTGTGGCGCGAAGGCCATCAACCCAACAAATACCCAGCACTCAACGGAACCTCAGAGCAGGCGGCGGGCCACCGCCCAGCGGGTCAGCTCATAGCGGGAGCTGAGCTGCAGCTTGCGGAGCACCGCGCTCACGTGCGTCTCGACCGTCTTGATCGAGATGAACAGCTCGCTCGCCACCTCGCGGTACGAGTACCCGCGCGCGATGAGCCGCATGACCTCCTGCTCGCGCTTCGAGAGGCGGTCGAGCTCGTCGTCGGCCACCGCGATGTCGTTGGCGGACGCACCGAACGCGTCGAGCACGAACCCGGCCAGCCGCGGCGAGAACACCGCGTCGCCGCCAGCCACCTGCACCACCGCGGACGACAGCTCCGACGGTGCGATGTTCTTGGTGACATACCCCCGCGCCCCGGCCCGGATCACCGAGACGACGTCCTCCGCGGCGTCCGACACGGACAGCGCGAGGAACCGCACGCCGTCCGTCAGCAGGTCGGCGCAGCGCTGCACCACCTCGGCCCCGCCGCCGCCGTTCCCGCCGGGCAGGTGCACGTCGAGCAGCACCACGGGCGGGCGGTGCTCGTGCACCTGCGCCACGGCGGTGTCGACGTCGGAGGCCTCGCCGACCACGGTCACGCGGTCGTCCAGCGAGGCGCGCACCCCCGTGCGGAACAGGTGGTGGTCGTCCACGAGCACCACCGGTACCGGGAGCGGCACCAGCCCGCCGCCCGACGCCGTCGCCTGGGTTGTCATCTCGTCGCACCTTCCGCTTCGGTGGGCACGGCGTCGGGGGCCGTCGCCGCCCGCGCCCTGCCGTTCTTCTCGGTCTTCTTCTCGCCGTTCGCGGGCTTCCGGTCACCGTTCGCAGGCTTGCGGTCGCCGTTGGCCGGCTTGCGGTCGCCGTTCGCCGGACGGCGTTCGCCGTTCGCGGGCTTCTCCAGCGGCATCCGCAGCCGCACCTCCGTGCCCCATCCTTCCCGGCTGACGACCTCGGCGGTGCCGCCACGCCGACGCACCCGCCCGAGGATCGACTCGCGGACGCCGAACCGGTCGACCGCGATCTCGTCGAGGTCGAACCCGTCGCCGCGGTCGCGGACGAACACCTCGGCCACGTGGTCGGAGACCTCCAGGTACACCGACACCGGCGGCTTGCCGTGCTTGAACGCGTTGAGCATCGCCTCGCGCGCGGCCTGCAGCAGCGCGGCGGTGCACTCGGTGGGCGGACAGTCGCCCACGACGACGGTCTCGACGGTGAGCGGCGCCACGGCGTCCTCGATCTCGGCGACCAGGTCCTTCAGCTCGGCGGCCACGGACGTGCCCGGCTCCTGCCGGTCGTCGTAGAGCCAGCCGCGCAGCTCGCGCTCCTGGGCGCGGGCCATCCGGGACACGGCCTCGGGGTCGTTCGCCTGCGCCCGGATCAGGGCGAGGGTCTGGAGCACCGAGTCGTGCAGGTGGGCGGCGATGTCGGCGCGCTCGGACTCCCGCGCGCGGGCGGCGCGCTCGTCGCCGAGCTGCCGGACGAGCCGGATCCACCAGGGCACCGAGACCAGCACGAGGCCCGCCACCATGGCGATCGAGGCGACGGTGGCCTGCATCAGCACCGTCAAGGGGGTGTCCTGGCCCACGAGCATCAGCACGCCGAGCATGGTCAGCACCACGCCGCCGGCCAGCCGCAGCAGCGCCGTCCGCGAGCGCAGGAGCGAGCCGGTGCCCGACCCGCCGACCCAGCGGTCGCGGTCGGTCGCGTCGATCTGGCTCCAGGCGAGGGCCACGCCGCCGAGGCCGATGAGGGCGGGCAGCACCCAGGATGCGACCGGGTCCCAGCCCGCGCGGTACGCGACGAGCAGCGCCGCGCCCGACAGCAGGGCCACGCCGAGCCAGATGTCGCGCGCCGCGAGCCGGGAGACCGGCCCGGACAGGCGCATGCGCTCCGCGAGGGAGGCGGCGTTGCGCTCCTGCGCGCCGGCGTCGGCGTCCGCGTCGGTGGTCAGGCGCGGCGCGAGCCGGGCGCGGTCGGTGGGCACCGCGGCGACGGGCACGGTCGGGACGCCGGCGGGGATCGTCACCCACCAGAAGACGTAGGCGACCACCCCGGCCCCGGCGAAGCCGCTGAGCACGACGAACGCGATCCGGACCAGCCACACCGGCAGGCCGGTGTGCGCGGCCAGGCCGGCGGCCACGCCGGCCAGCCAGCGGCCGCTGTGTCCCGGCCCGGCCTTGCCGGGCCTGCGGAGGGTGAGTCTTTGGTTCACACCCTGATCGTCACATGTCCCCGGTCCCCTGAACATGGCTGAGCCGGGATCTCAGGGTCTCGCGCGGGGGTAACCAGGGTCGGTTCAGGGCAGGTCCCGATGCCGGATCCGCCGCCGGTCGACAAGCATGGATGTCATGAGCACCGACGAGACGCGTCCCGAGGACGCCACGAGAGAACCGGGTGGCCCGGCCGACGCCAGGTCTGTCGGCCCGGACCCTGTGGACCCCGCGTCCACCCCCGCACCCGACGCAGCCGCCGACCCGAGCGCCGGCCCTGCCCCCGCCGCCCCCGGACAGCGGCCGTACCCGGAGACGGGCTTCTTCGCCTCGATCCGCCGCGGCCTGTTCCCGCGTTCCGACCAGCGCTGGGTGGGCGGCGTCGCCGGCGGCCTCGCCGAGCGCATCGGCTGGGACCCGCTGCTGGTCCGCGGCCTGCTGATCGTCAGCTTCTTCCTCGGCGGCCTCGGGCTCATCCTGTACGGCGTGGGCTGGGCGCTGCTCCCGGAGCGCGACGGCCGCATCCACCTGCAGGAGGCCATCCGCGGCAACTTCGACGTCGCCATGCTCGGCGCCGTTGCCGTGTTCCTCATCGGCTTCTCGTGGGGCGGCCCGCTGGGCTGGTGGGACGACGGCGGCTGGCACTGGCTCGTCATCCTCTTCTGGCTGGCGGTCCTGGGCGTGACGCTCTACCTCATCGTCCAGGGCGTCCAGCGGGCGCGGGACAACAACGTGGCCCGGAGCCAGGGCACCTTCCCCGGCGCCCAGGGGGCACCGACCGGTACGCCGGCACCGGGCGCGCCCACGCCCGGCACCCCGACGCCGGGCACCCCGGCCCCCGGGGCGCCGTCCGGCACCACCGCCCCGTTCACGCCGGCGCCGCAGGTGGACTACCGCCGCACCGAGGGCCTGGTCTACGCGACCGGCGCCGGTCCCCGGCACCAGGGTCAGTCGCTGCAGTCCCCGTACCGGCC
Organism: Promicromonospora sp. NPDC110617; assembly: GCF_055598465.1. Classification (NCBI taxonomy): domain Bacteria; kingdom Bacillati; phylum Actinomycetota; class Actinomycetes; order Micrococcales; family Promicromonosporaceae; genus Promicromonospora; species Promicromonospora sp. NPDC110617. Next base: position 1,072,816 of record NZ_JBVKBM010000001.1, on the reverse strand, counting down.
GGCCCCGTCCGCGACGCACCCGCCGCAGCCCGTCTACACCGCGCCCCCGGTGCGGACCTCGCGCGGCCCGGGCGGCACCGCCGTCGGCATCACGCTGGGCGTGATCCTGCTGGCGGGGGCGCTGCTCCTGGCGGCCCACCGCCTGGACGCCGGCAGCTACCTGGTCGACGGCGGCGTGGGGTTCCTGGCCGCCTGGCTGGGGCTCGGCACCGTGGCGCTCGGGATCGCGATCCTCGTCTCGGGCCTGCGCGGCCGCACCAGCGGCGTGCTCGGCTTCTTCGCGATCGTCGCCCTGCTGTTCGGCGTCACGTACGTGGCCGTCGCCGGCACCTCCACTCGCGAGTGGGTGGACGACGCCGTGGTGAGCGGGCAGGAGATCGAGGGCATCATCACCGACAACGACAACCCGGACGCCGCCACCATCACCGAGGGCACGATCGGCGTCCAGACGCTGCGCGAGGCCGAGAACGGCTTCTTCGTGCAGTGGGGCGACCCGACCATCGACCTGTCGGAGCTCAACCTGTCCCGGGTCGAGCCCGGCGACCCGGTCGTCGTGCCCATCCAGCTCGGCGCGGGCCAGACCTCCGTGATCGTGCCGAAGGACGTCGCGGTCGAGGCGAACGCCTACGTCGCCGCCGGGGTCGTCCAGTGGAACGTCGACGACCAGGACCGCTCCACGAGCGGCGTCGGTTCCGACAACTACTTCGCCAGTGACGAAGTCGGCGACGAGGGCGCCGTGCTGAGCCTCGACATCGAGGCCGGCGCGGGCGAGGTCATCGTCTCCGAGAGCAACTGAGGGAGCACGCCATGACCGACCAGACGAACGACCGGAAGAACCCGAGCGAGATCCCCGGCGGGCCCGAGGGCCAGGACACGAGCGAGAACATGGACCAGAAGACCACGAACGACCCGGACACCACCGAGGTGCTGCCGGCCCAGGCCACCCCGCCGACCCAGCAGATCATGCTGGACGACACCGGGCGCGTGCCCGAGGCCGCGGCACCGGAGGGCGAGGTGCACCCCGCCTACGGCATCGCCGCGGCGCGGGTCGAGGCGGAGGCCGCGGCGGCGGAGGTGCACGACGCCCCCGTGCGGGACGACTCCGACCCCCTCGCGCCCCTGCGCGAGCCGGCACCCGGGGCGACCTCGGTGCCGGGGGCGACGCCTCCGCCGTCGGGCAGCGGCCCGGCCGCGGCGCAGCCCGCGCCAGCCCGCCCCACCCAGGCGGTCCAGCCGGTGCCGCCGGCCGCCCCCAAGCGCGGCCCGCGCGTGGGGACGGCCGTGTGGGGCCTGATCGTGATCGCGGTCGGGCTGGGCATCCTCGCGGTGGCGGCCGGCGTGGTGTTCGACCTGGGCGTGGCCCTGATCGTGCTGCTCGGCGCCGCGGGTGTGATCCTCGTCGCCGGTTCCGTGATCTCCAGCGTCCGACGGCGCTAGGGGGTCCGGGCCAGTCTCTGCAGTGCTCCCCCGATCACGCCCAGGACGATCCCTAGCCCGACCACCAGGGCACAGACCCCGAACGCGACCACCGAGGTGAACAGCGACGCACGCAGGAACGACGCGTCCATCACGGTGTCGCGGACGGGGTCGTCCTGTTCCAGCTCGGCGTAGGTCGCCCCGCCGGACGCCTCGAGGGCATGGTGGTTGATGATGTCCGCCTGGGCGTAGGCCGTGAGCGGTCCCTGCACCTGCTGACCTGCGAAGACGCCACCCATGAACGTGGAGTCGTCGGAGACGGTGATCTTCTCGGCCGAGAGCTGCGTCGCGACGAGAATCCACACGGCGATCCCCGCCACGATCATGATGATCGCGGCGACGATGACGAACACACCAGCACCCTTGACCCCTTTGACGGGGACTTTCGTGTAGTCGCTCATCCTGCAACGCTAAGTACGGACTCTCCGCCGCGCGCGGCGTGGCACCAGGCAGGAGGCCCGCCGGTGCGAGGATGGCGGGCGTGCGCATCACCCACGTGTCCGACACCTACCTTCCGCTGCTGGGCGGGATCGAGTCCCAGGTGAGCCGCCTGGCCGCGCAGCAGGTCGCGGCGGGGCACGACGTCGAGGTCGTCACGACCACCCCCGCGGCGCCCGGGGCGCACGGGGTGAGCACCGCCGTCGAGGACGGCGTCGTCGTGCACCGGATCGCGGCGCGCATCCCGGGCGGCTGGCCGATCCACCCGCGCTCCACCGCGCACGTGACCGCCCGCCTGCGGGCGGCGATCGACCGGGGCGAGCGACCCGACGTCGTACACCTGCACATGGGGGTGCTCGCCCCCACCGCGCAGGCCGCGCTGCGGCCCGTGACCCGGCTGGGGCTGCCCGCGGTACTGACCGTGCACAGCGTCTGGGGCAACGCGTCGCGCCTCTTCGCCGCCGCCGACGCCGCGGCGGGCTGGTCCCGCTGGCCCGTGCGCTGGTCGGCGGTCAGCGGGATGACGGCGGAGCCCCTGCGCCGGCTGCTGCGGCCCGGGGCCGACGTCGCGATCCTGCCCAACGGCCTCGACCTCGCCGCCTGGCGGGTGCCGCGCACCGAACGCGCGGACCGGCCCGAGGGCGCGGCCGTGCACGTGGTGTCCGCCGCGCGGTTCGCCCCCCGCAAGCGCATGCTCCCGCTGCTGGCCGCGATCGCCGACGCCGTGGACCGGCTCCCCGAGGGCGCGCTGTTCGTGACGCTCGCCGGCGACGGCCCGGAACGCGCCGCCGCCCGGAGGTTCGTCGCGGAGCACGGCCTGCGCGACATCGTCTCCCTGCCCGGCCGCCTCACCGCCACCGAGCTCAAGCGCCTGTACGCGCGCGCCGACGTGTACGCCGCGCCCTCCTCCGACGAGGCCTTCGGGATCGCCGCGCTGGAGGGACAGGCCGCAGGGCTGACCGTGATCGCCCACTCCCGGTCGGGCCTGGCCGAGCGCGTGGTCGACGGCGCGACCGGCCTCCTGGTGCCCGACGACGTGGCGCTGACCGCCGCGCTCGTGCGGCTCGCGGCCGAACCCGGCCTGCTCGACGGGCTCCTGGTGGCCGCGGCGACGCCGCCGGCGGGTGTGGACTGGCCGGACGTCCTGGCCACGACGGACCGGGTCTACGCGGAGGCGGCGACGCTGGCGCGGGCATGACGCGGCTCGGCCGTCGTGCCGTCGTCGTCGGGCGATCGTCGGCGGGCCGTCGTCGTGCCGCGACGTCGGGCCGGACGTCCTCCCCTTTGAGGCCCGGCTTTCTCCTCTTTCGAGAGCCGCAAAGCGAAGAAACCCGGGCCTCAAAGGGGATGGCGGGCAACCGCCGCGACGCCACCCGCGCCCAGTCGCCCCACGATCGCCCGGAGTGGGGCTGCGGCGGCGCGGGGGCGCCGATAGCCTCCCCGGGTGAGTCCCTCCGAACCGGCCCCGACGAGCCCGGTCGAACCCTTCGGCGTCCGGCACTACCGGCGGGCGCGGGCCGAGGTGGCGCCCTGGCCGCGGAGCATCGGCGTCGTCGCCCTGATCGCCGCGGTGTGGGCCGTCTGGGCGAGCGGGCCGGGCTGGCTCACACCCGCCTACCTGGTGCTCGCGGTCGCGGGCGCGGCCCTCGGGGTGATCGACGCCCACACCCACCGGCTGCCCGACGCGCTGGTGTTCCCCCTGACCTGGGCGACGGCGGCCTTGCTCGCGGTGGCAGCTCTCGGCACCGGGTCGTGGGGCGACCTCGGCCGCGCGGTGCTGGGCGGGCTCGCGTTCTTCGCGCTCTACCAGGTGCTGTACGTCGTGTCCCCGAGCGGCGGGATCGGGTACGGCGACGTCAAGCTCTCGCTGAGCCTGGGTGCGTTCCTGACGTGGCACTCGTGGACCACGCTGCTGGTCGGCGTCTTCGCCGCGCACCTCGTGGCCGGCCTGGTCGCGATCGTGCTGCTGCTCGGCCGGCGCGCCGGCTGGAAGTCGGGCATCGCGTTCGGCCCGTACCTGCTGTTCGGCACCGCGATCGGGCTGACCTGGGCGCGCCTGGTGGGCTGACGACGGGCTGCGGGTCCACGACCCGACGGCCACGGCCGGGCAGCTACGGCTCGACGGGCGGTGTCGCCCGGGTGTAGCGGCCGGCGAGCCCGCGCAGATGTGTGACGAGCTCCGGCGGCCCGGTCACGTCGAAGTCCTCCCCCAGCAGGCCGAGGTAGACGCCGAGGGTCTCGACCGTGTCAGCGCCGGTGTGCAGCGTGCACGTGTGCTCGTCGACGGGTTCGACGGTCCCCACCGCCGGGCTGATTCGGGCGGCGACGACCTCGGCCGGTGCGTGGACGGTGACCTGGGACCGATACCGCCAGGCGGCGGCGGACACCCGGCCCGACACGTATGCGGCGACGTCGTCGGGCAGGTCGCGCGGCGTGAACCGGGGCCCGGTCGGGACGCGCGGCCGCATCCGGTCGACGCGGAACGTCCGCCAGTCGTCGCGTTCGACGTCCCAGGCGAACAGGTACCAACGTCGGCCCCAGCTGACCAGGCGGTAGGGCTCGACGGTGCGCACGGCGGCCGCGCCCGCATGGTCCTCGTAGTCGAAGCGGAGCCGCTCCTGGTCGCGGCAGACCGCGGTCAGCGTCGTCAGGACCGAGGTGTCGACGCTCGGCCCTCCCGCGTCGCCAGGAACCGGCACCGTGTAGCTCTGCAGGGTGTTGACCCGGCGTCGCAACCGGTTGGGCAGCACCTGCTCCAGCTTGGCCAGCGCCCGCAGCGACGACTCCTCGATGCCCGCGACGGCGCCGTCGGTCGCGGTCCGGAGACCGACCGCGACGGCTACCGCCTCGTCGTCGTCGAGGAGCAGCGGCGGGACGTCGGCGCCGGCGCCGAGGCGGTAGCCGCCGACGTTCCCACGGGTGGCTACGACCGGGTAGCCGAGACTGCGCAGGCGCTGCACGTCGGTGCGAACGGTCCGCCCGCTCACCCCCAGCCGCTCGGCGAGCTCCACGCCCGTCCATCCGCGCGGAAGCTGCAGGAGGGAGAGCAGTCGGAGGAGGCGGGCCGAGGTATCCAACATTGCTCAAGGTTCGCAGACCATGCGGAAGCAAGTCGTCCTAATGGGTCGGCAGAGTTGTCCATATGAGCATCCACGAGTTCCGGATCGACGTCCCCCAGGCAGACCTCGACGACCTGACGCAGCGCCTGTCGCGGGTGCGCTGGACCAACGAGCTGCCCGACGGCGGCACCGACTACGGCGTGCCGCTGGAGTACCTGCAGAGCCTCGTCCAGCGGTGGCGCGACGAGTACGACTGGCGTGCGTGGGAGGCGAGGCTCAACCAGTACCCGCAGTTCACCACGACGATCGACCGACAGAACGTGCACTTCCTGCACGTCAGGTCGCCCGAGCCGGACGCCACGCCCCTGCTGCTGACGCACGGCTGGCCGACGACCGTCGTCGAGTACCTGGACGTGATCGACCGGCTGAGCGACCCGCGGGCCCACGGTGGCGACCCGGCCGACGCGTTCCACCTCGTGATCCCGTCCGTGCCCGGGTTCGGCTTCTCCGGCCACACGACCGAGCAGGGCTGGGACCGGTACCGCGTCGCCAGGGCCTGGGCCGAGCTGATGAGCCGCCTCGGGTACGAGCGGTACGGCGCGCACGGCAACGACGGCGGCTCGCTGATCTCCCCCGAGGTGGGTCGCTGCGACCCGGACCACGTGCTCGGGGTGCACGTGACGCAAATCTTCTCGTTCCCTTCGGGCGACCCGGCCGAGCTCGAGGGCCTGTCCGAGGACGACCGGAAGCGGGTCGAGTTCCTCGGGTGGTGGACGGAGAACGGCGGGGCCTACGACAAGCTGCAGTCCACCACGCCGCAGACCCTGTCGCACGCGCTCGCCGACTCGCCCGTGGGGCAGCTCGGCTGGAACGCGCAGCTGCTCGGGGCGAACCTCGACCCCGACTACGTGCTGACCAACACGATGATCTACTGGCTCACGAACACGGCGGCGTCGTCGGCCCGCCTCTACTACGAGGACTTCCACGCCACCGACAAGCCGAACGAGCCCACCACGGTGCCCCTCGGGCTGGCCAACTTCGCCTGGGACTTCCAGTCGATCCGGCCGTTCGCCGAGCGCGACCACAAGAACATCGTGTCCTGGAACACCTACGACACGGGCAGCCACTTCGCCGCGCACGACGCGCCCGACCTGCTGACCGACGACATCCGCGCCTTCTTCCGCCAGCTCAGCTGATCCGGCCGACCCGGGAGAGCACCGCGGCCCCGCCCCTCAAGAGGGACGGGGCCGCGGGACGTCACTCCCACTCGATGGTGCCCGGCGGCTTGCTCGTCACGTCGAGCACCACGCGGTTGACCTCGCGCACCTCGTTGGTGATGCGCGTCGAGATGACCGACAGCACGTCGTACGGCAGGCGCGTCCAGTCCGCCGTCATCGCGTCCTCGGACGAGACCGGGCGCAGCACGATCGGGTGGCCGTAGGTACGGCCGTCGCCCTGGACCCCCACCGAGCGGACGTCGGCGAGCAGCACCACGGGGCACTGCCAGATCTCGTTGTCGAGGCCGGCCTTCGTCAGCTCCTCGCGGGCGATCGCGTCGGCGCGGCGCAGGATCTCCAGGCGCTCGGCCGTGATCTCGCCGACGATCCGGATGCCCAGGCCCGGGCCGGGGAACGGCTGGCGCGAGACGATCTCCTCGGGCACGCCGAGCTCGCGGCCCACCGCGCGGACCTCGTCCTTGAACAGGGTGCGCAGGGGCTCGACCAGCTCGAAGTCCAGGTCGTCGGGCAGGCCGCCCACGTTGTGGTGGCTCTTGATGTTGGCCGCGCCCTCGCCGCCGCCGGACTCGACGACGTCGGGGTACAGCGTGCCCTGCACCAGGAACTTGACCTCTTCGCCGTGCGCGCCGGCCTCGGCCACGATGTCCCGCTGCGCGTCCTCGAACACCCGGATGAACTCGCGGCCGATGATCTTGCGCTTGGTCTCCGGGTCGCTGACGCCGGCGAGCGCCGTCAGGAACCGCTCCTTCTCGTCGCGGATGACGAGGTTGACGCCGGTCGAGGCGACGAAGTCGTTCTCGATCTGCTCGACCTCACCGGCCCGCATGAGGCCGTGGTCCACGTGCACGCAGGTGAGCTGGTCACCCACGGCCTGCTGCACGAGCGCGGCGGCGACGGCGGAGTCGACGCCACCGGACAGCGCGCAGATCACGCGGGCGTCGCCGATCTGCGCCTTGATGGCGGCGACCTGGTCGGCGATGACGTTGCCGGGGGTCCAGTCGGGCTTGAGCCCGGCACCCTCGTAGAGGAAGTGCTCCAGCACCGTCTGGCCGTGCGCCGAGTGCCGCACCTCGGGGTGCCACTGCACGCCGAACAGGCGGCGGCGGGTGTCCTCGAAGGCGGCGACGGGCGAGCCGTCCGACGTCGCGAGCACCTCGAAGCCGACCGGCGCGCGGTGCACGGCGTCGCCGTGGCTCATCCACGCGGTCTGGTGCTCGGGGGTGTCGGCGAGCAGCACGCCCGAGGCGCACACCTCGACCTCCGTGCCGCCGAACTCGCTCAGCCCGGTCTGCGCGACCTCGCCGCCGAGCGCCTGCGCCATGGCCTGGAAGCCGTAGCAGATGCCCATGACGGGCACGCCGGCCTCGAAGAGCTTGGGGTCCACGAACGGGGCGCCGGCCGCGTACACGGACGAGGGGCCGCCGGACAGGATGATGGCCGCCGGGTCCTTGGCGAGCATCTGCTCGACCGTGAAGGTGTGCGGCACGATCTCCGAGTACACCTTGGCCTCGCGCACGCGGCGCGCGATCAGCTGGGCGTACTGCGCGCCGAAGTCGACGACGATGACCGGGCGGGGGGTCTGCGGCTGGTTCTCAGGGGCAGTGGACGACACCCGGCAAGTCTAAGTGCCCGACGGCGGCCCGGCGCCCCACGGCGGAGTTACGTCCCGCACGTCGGGCGCGGGCGCCGTCGCACCCTCACCACTCGGCGAACGACCCGTCGTCGTGCCGCCAGACAGGGTTGCGCCAGCGGTGCCCCTCCACGGCGCGCTCCCGCACGTAGTCCTCGTTCACCTCGATGCCCAGGCCGGGGCCCTGCGGGATGGCGACGGAGCCGTCCTCGTAGGCGAAGACGCCCGGGTCGACGATGTAGTCCAGCAGGTCGTTCGCCGTGTTGTAGTGGATGCCCAGGCTCTGCTCCTGGATCACCGCGTTGTACGCGACGGCGTCGAGCTGCAGGCAGGCGGCCAGCGCGATCGGGCCGAGCGGGCAGTGCGGAGCGACGGCGATGTCGTAGGCCTCGGCCATCGCGGCGATCTTGCGCACCTCGGTGATCCCGCCGGCGTGCGACAGGTCAGGCTGGATGATGTCGACCACGCCCGTGGTGATGACGTTCTTGAAGTCCCACCGGGAGTACAGCCGCTCGCCGAGCGCGATGGGCGTGGTCGAGTTCCGCAGCACGTCGGCGATGCCGTCGACGTGCTCGGAGAGCACAGGCTCCTCGACGAACATCAGGTGGTACGGCGCCAGGGCGTCGAGCAGCACGCGTGCCATCGGGCGGTGCACCCGCCCGTGGAAGTCGACGCCGATCCCGATGTTCGGCCCGACGGCGTCGCGCACCGCCGCCACGTTGGCGACCACCTTCTCGACCTTGTCGCGGGAGTCGACGTACTGCAGCTCCTCCGGACCGTTCATCTTGACCGCGGAGAAGCCGCGCTCGACGGCGTCCCTGGCCTGGGCCGCCGTCTCGGCGGGCCGGTCACCGCCGATCCACGAGTAGACCTTGATCCGGTCGCGCAGCCGGCCGCCGAGCAGGTCGTGCACGGGCACGCCGAGCGCCTTGCCCTTGATGTCCCACAGCGCCTGGTCGATGCCGGCCAGCGCGCTCATGTGGATGCCGCCGCCGCGGTAGAACCCGGAGCGGTAGAGCACGGTCCAGTGCTCCTCGATCCGGCGGGGGTCCTTGCCGATCAGGTAGTCGGACAGCTCCTCGACGGCGGCGGCGACACTGGCCGCGCGGCCCTCCAGGACGGGCTCGCCCCAGCCGACGATCCCCTCGTCGGTCTCGATCTTGAGGAAGAGCCACCGGGGCGGCAGGACGTAGGTCGTCATCGACGTGATCTTCACGGCTTGCCTCTCAGTTGTTCTGCTGCCAGATCCGGACCAGCTCGGCGGCCCGTGCGCCGACCGTCGCGGGCTGGTCGCCCGGGCGGTAGAGCGACGTGCCGATGCCGGCACCGGACGCGCCGGCCCGCGCCCAGTCGGCGAGGTTCCCGGCGTCGACGCCGCCCACCGGGACCAGCGCGGTGCCGCTCGGCAGCACGCTCGCCCAGGCCCGCATGCCGCCGATGCCGACCGCCGAGCCGGGGAAGAGCTTGATCGCCCGGGCGCCCGCGTCCAGCGCCGCGAACGCCTCGGTCGGCGTCGCCGCGCCGGGGTAGCTCTCCAGCCCGAGCCGGACGGTCTCGGCGATCACGTCGGGCCGGGTGTTCGGCGAGACGATGAGCGAGGCCCCGGCGTCGGCCGCCCGGCGCACGTCGTCCGGGCTGAGCACGGTGCCCGCCCCGACCCGGCGGTCGGCCGGGCCGGCCGCACGGATGCGACGGACGGACTCCAGCGGGTCCGGCGAGTTGAGCGGTACCTCGACGGCGTCGAAGCCCGACGCGAGGACCGCCTCCGCGACGGCGACGGCGTCGTCGGGCGTCACGCCGCGCAGGATGGCGATCAGGCCGGTGGACCGAGCGTTCATGCGAGCTGCTCCTCGGTGGGGTCGAGCGAGGCGGGGTCGAGCGAGGCGGGGTCGAGCGAGGCGGGGTCGAGCGAGGCGGGGTCGAGCGAGGCCAGGCCGGCGTCGAGGGCGACGCGCCACAGGCCGCGGGCGGTGGCGTCCTCGCCGACCGCGCGGACGGTCACGCCGCTCCGCTCCAGGGCGAGGCGGTAGCGGTGCGTGGTGGACGGCGCCCCGCACAGGACGACGACGTCGGCCGGCTCGGCGCGCAGGGCGTGCCGTACCTCCGCGCCGATCAGCAGCCCGGACAGGTAGTCGGCCACGTCCGGGCCGGCGAGGCGGCCCGCGAGCACGAGCGTGCGCGCCGTGAACAGCAGCGCCGGCAGTCCGCGCTCGTCCCCGTGCTCGGACTCCGCCTCCAGGCCCCAGGTGAAGCCGTCCGACGCCTCCGTGCCGGCCTCCCCGTCCGCGAGCCGCCCGAGGATGCTGTCCCGCAGCAGGAGGCCGTAGAGCTCGCCGGTCATGGCGGTGGTGAAGCTCGCGACGCAGCCGCCGTCGAGCCGCACCCACTTGGAGTGCGTGCCGGGCAGCACGACGGTCTGCCGACGGTCGGGACCGGCCGGGAGCCCGGCCGGGATGTGCTGCTCCGGAGCGAGCGCGGCCAGCGCGCCGACGAGCTGTACCTCCTCCCCCCGCATGACGTCCGGGTGGGGTCCCGTGACCCGCAGCCCGGGGACGAGGTGGACCACGGAGTCGCCGGCGGGCACCACCATCAGCCGGTAGGCGAGGCCGCCGAGCTCCGCCGGCACGTCCAGGTACCCGGCGTCGGCCCAGCCGAGGTTGGACCCCGCCATCCCGGAGCACAGCACCGGGATCCCGGGGTGCTCGTCGAGCCAGGGCCGGCACAGCCGGGAGAACGTCGCCTCGAAGGCGGCGGCCCGCGCCCGGGCCGAGTCGGCCCGCGCCGACAGCGACAGCGCGCCGTCCGCCGTCCGGACGCCGTCCACGGCCGCACCCGTGGCGTCCAGGAGCCAGGCACGGAACGTCGTCGTGCCCCAGTCGAGGGCCACCAGCGCGGCATCGCGCCGCGGTGCGTCGTCAGCCATGTTCTGGACGGTAGACCGTGGTCCCGATAATCCGAACCTCATCCCTATTATCGGGACATCGCGGCCACTCGCGAGATAGCGTGGCGCGATGGCCACTCCCTCCGACGCCGCCGCCCCGGCAGGAACGCAGACCCTCGCGCGGGGCATCGCCGTCGTGAACGCCGTCGCCCGCGGCCACTCGCGCCTGCGGGACATCTCCGCGGAGACCGGGGTCGGGCGCAGCACCACGCACCGCCTGCTCCAGCTCCTGCTCGCCACCGGCTACCTGCGCCAGCACGACGACGGCGCGTACGCGCTCGGCCCCGCCCTGATCGAGCTCGGCTACCAGGCGCTGCAGGAGAACCCCGTGACCGGGGTGGGCGCGCCGGTGCTGCGCGCGCTCGCGGAGCGCGTCCACGACACCGTCCACCTCGCCATCGAGGACCGCGGGCAGGTGCTCTACCTCGACAAGATCCCGGGCACGCGCGGGGCGGTGATGCGCTCGCAGATCGGGCACCGCATGCCGCTGACCCGGACCGGGATCGGCAAGGCACTGCTCCTGGACAGCTCGGGGCGCTGGAGCGAGCAGTTCCTCGCCGAGCGGCCCGCCGGCGTGGGAGACGGACTCACGCAGGACGTGCTCACCGCCGAGGCGTTCGTGCAGGTCATGGAGGCTTCAGCCGGCCGGGGCGTCACCTTCGACCTGGAGGAGAACGAGCCGGGGATCCTCTGTGTCGCGGCACCGGTGCGCGACGCGTCAAACGCGATCGTCGCCGCGATCAGCGTCACGGCGACCCGCCCGTACATGCCCCCGGAACGCCTGGAGACCCTGACCCCGGTCGTCCGAGAGGCGGCCGCCCGCATCTCGGCCGCCCTGGGCTGGCGCCCCCGTTGAGTGCTGGGTATGTGCGCTCCTCACGGCTCGGAAGGCGCACATACCCAGCACTCAGCGGAGCGGGTTACTCGTGCTGCCAGCTCTGCCAGAGGCTGGCGTACTCGCCGCCCGCGGCGACCAGCTCGTCGTGCGGGCCGATCTCCGTGATCCGGCCGCCGTCGAGCACCGCGACCCGGTCTGCATCGTGCGCTGTGTGCAGGCGGTGGGCGATCGCCACGACCGTGCGTCCGTCGAGCACCGCGTTGAGCGAGCGCTCCAGGTGCCGGGCGGCGCGCGGGTCGAGCAGGGAGGTCGCCTCGTCGAGCACCAGCGTGTGCGGGTCGAGCAGCACGAGCCGCGCGAGCGCGATCTGCTGCGCCTGCGCCGGCGTGAGCTTGTACCCGCCGGAGCCGACCTCGGTGGCCAGGCCCTCGTCGAGCGCCTCCACCCAGCTGTGCGCGTCGACGGCGCGCAGGGCGGCCAGCAGCTCGTCGTCGTCGGCCTCGATCTTGGCGAGCCGCAGGTTGTCCGCCAGCGACCCCACGAACACGTGGTGCTCCTGGGTCACGAGCGCCACGTGCTTGCGCAGCTCCTCCAGCGGCAGGTCCACCAGCGGCACGCCGCCCACCTCGACCCGGCCGCCCGTGGGCGGGTGGATGCCGGCCAGCATGCGGCCGAGGGTCGACTTGCCGGAGCCGGACGGTCCCACGATCGCCAACCGCTCCCCCACCTTGAGGTCGAGGTCGATGCCGTGCAGCACGTCCGTGCCCGCGCGGTAGGCGTAGCGGACGTCGGTGCCGCGCACCTCCTCGTCGTCGGGCTCGGCGTCGCCCGCCGTGCGGTCCGCCGGAACGAGCCGGACACCGATGATGCGGGACAGCGACGTCGCGGCCACCTGGATCTCGTCCAGCCAGAAGATGAGCTCCCACACGGGACCCTGGAGCTGGTAGGTGTACATGACGATCGTCGCCACCACCCCGATGGTCACCACGTTCTCGGAGGCCAGGAAGACGCCCCACACGAGCACCGCGAGCGGCGCGACCATGAACGCGAAGTCCACGCCCGGGAACAGCACGGTGCGCAGGTTGAGCGTCCCGCGCTCGGCCTGGAAGGCCTCGTGCAGGTCCTCGTCTCCGCGTGAGGTGCGGCGGCGCCCGATCTTGAGCGCGTCGATCGTGCGCGCGCCCTCGACCGACTCGGTCACGGTGCCGTCGAGCAGCGCGTACGCCGCGGACTCGCGCTGGTAGGCGGGCGCGGCCCGCTTCAGGTACCAGCGGGCGACCGCGACGAGCACCGGCACGCCGACGAACATCGCGATCGCGACCAGCGGCGAGACCACGAGACTGACCGCCGACGTCAGCACGAGCGTCACCACGGCGATGACCAGCCGCGGCACGCCGAAGCGCACGGCGTTCTGGATGCGGCTGACGTCCCGGGTAGTACGCGCGATGAGGTCACCGGTCCCCGCGGTCTCGACCGTGGACAGCGGCAGGGCTGTCACGGTCTCGACGAACTCCTCGCGCATGTCGGCGAACACCGTCTCGCCGAAGACCATGGCCCGGCGCTGCGCGAACCGGGTGATCAGCGACTGCAGCACCACGGCCGCGACGGCCGCGAGCACCAGGTTGCGCGCCACCTCGAGGGTGGTGCCGTCGGTGACGGCGTCGACCAGCTTGCCCAGCACGAACGGCCCGGCCAGACCCGCGACCGCGGCCACCGTGTTGGCCACGGTGATGATGATCAACGGCCTGCGGTGCCGGGCGAGCAGCGTGCGCGTGTACCGCCAGGTCTCGGCGGCGTCGGCGATCGGCAGGATCTTTCCCGTGCTCATGCCTTGCCTCCTTCCCCTGCGTTGGTGGTGCCTGCGTTGGTGCCGCCGAGCAGCTCGTCGAGCTCGGCGTCCAGGTCGTCGTCCAGCGAGCGGCCGACCACCCGCCGGTAGCGGGCCGCCTCGCGCCCACCCGGCGCGTTCGTGGGCAGGTCCAGCAGCTCGCGGTGCGTGCCGTGCGTGACCACGGCGCCGTCGTCCAGGAAGATCACGTCGTCCACGTGGTCGAGCACGAGCGGGCTCGCCGTGACGATCAGGGTCGTTCGACCCCGGCGCCACTGCGTGAGCCGCTGCGCGATCCGCGCCTCGGTGTGCGCGTCGACCGCGGACGTGGGCTCGATCAGCACCAGGACCTCCGGGTCGGTGAGCAGCGCCCGCGCGAGCGCCACGCGCTGCCGCTGGCCGCCCGACAGCGAGCGCCCCTTCTCGGGGATCTCGCCCTCGATGCCGTCCGGCAGCGACTCCAGCACGTCGTGCGCATCGGCGATGTGCATGGCGCGCAGCAGCGCCTCGGCGTTCGCGGAGTCGCGCACGTCGAGCTCGCCCGCGAGGCGTCCGGAGAACAGGGCCGGGGTCGCGTCCGCGACCACGATCCGCTCGCGCAGCTCCGCCTTGTCGAGGTCGGCCAGCCGGACGCCGCCGAGCGTCACCGGGGTGGCGGTCTCCGCGTCGTCGTCGAACCGGCCCATCCGGACCGCGACCTGCGCCGACTCGTCCGGGTCCGCGCTGACCAGCGCGACGACCCGGCCCGGCCGGAGCGTGACGCCCGTGGTCTCGTCGACCAGCGGCACGCCGGCCGGCGGCATGTCGGCGGTCGACCCCTCGGCGCCGGTGGCGGGCACGACCTGCAGCACCTTGACCACCTTGCCCGCCGCGACGTGGGCCTTGGTGACCACGTTGACCGACTGCACCAGCAGGTGCACCGGCCACGACAGGAAGGACGCGTACCCGTAGAACGCGACGAGCTGGCCCGTGGAGATCCGCCCCGCGATGGCCTCCGCCGCGCCGAGGTAGACCACCAGCGCGATGAACAGCCCGGGCAGCAGCACCTGCAGGGCGTCGAGGATCGACTGTGTGCCGGCGACCGCGACACCGGCCTGCCGGACCTTCTGCGACTGGTCCTGGTAGCGGCCGGTGAAGACCTTCTCGCCGCCGATGCCACGCAGGATGCGCAGGCCGGAGACCGTGTCCGCGCCGAGCGTGGTGAGGCGGCCCTGCGCGTCGCGCTGGTTCTTCTGGTGCTTCTGGAGCGGCTTGACCAGGAGGGCGAGGATCGCGGCGACGACCGGCAGGCCGAGAGCGATGACGAGCCCCAGCGTGAGCGACTGGTTCAGCATCAGCACCACCACGATGCCGTAGGTGGCGACGCTGCCGATGGTCTGCGCCGCGATGCCGAAGACCTCGCCGATGCGCATGGTGTCGTTCGCGACGGAGGACACCACCTCGCCGGTGGGCAGCTCCTTGGTGATGTTGTGCCCGGACCGGGCCACGGTGCGCGTCACGAGCTGTGACGTACGGAACGCGGCGTGCATCCACGCGGTGATGTCCCACCGGTGGCCGATCGCGTTCGAGGCGATCCAGACGATGCCGACGCCCATCATGACGGCCGCCCACGTCCACGTGGTGCGGTCGAGCCCGGACGCGGAGGCGCTGTCGATGATGCGCCCCAGCAGGAACGGCTGGAAGGCGCTGCAGGTGAACGACAGCACGCCGAAGAACATCGCCACGAGCAGCACGCGGAGCTGCTTCCGGGCGAGCCACAGGAGCAGGGTGAGCGGACCGCGCAGCGGCGGGGTGCCGGGATCGGCAAAGGGGAGGGGGCGCACGACAACCACCGTACGGAGCACCACTGACATTGATCCACGCTTTATCCACAGGGTGCGGACGGCACCCCGCGGACGGCATATCCTCGTTGGTTGTGAGCACCCCTCAGACCACTCCCGAGATCTCCGCCGAGGCGGCGGCCACCGCGATCCGCAAGGCGCGCGGCGCGATGTCCCGCTACCGCTTCATGGCTCTGGTCACCGGTGTCATGCTGCTGATCCTCTGCGTCGAGCTGGGCATCAAGTACGGCCTCGGCGCGCTGACCGACGTGGACGGGATCATGCCGTTCATCGCGTGGGTGCCGTTCGCGCACGGCTGGATCTACGTGGTGTACCTGGTCACGGTCGCCGACCTGTGGTCCAAGATGCGCTGGGGCTTCGGCCGCCTGGTCACCATGGTGATCGCGGGCGTGATCCCGGTGATGTCGTTCGTGCTGGAGAAGAAGGTGCACGCCGAGGCCGAGGCGAAGCTCGCCACGCTCGAGGCGCGCTACCTCTCCTGAGACCGGAGGATCCATGGGTCGCAAGATCGCGACAGCGCTGGGCGTGCTGGTCGTCCTGGCCGCCCTCGGGTTCCTCGCCACGCGCATCTACGCGTCGATGCAGACGGGCGACGACGTGCCCGCGCCCGCCGTCGGCTCGTCCGCGCCCGCGGCGACGGCGGACCCCGCCGACCTCGAGGGCGACTGGACCGTGGCCGACGGCTCCGAGGCCGGCTACCGCGTGGACGAGGTGCTGTCCGGCCAGGACGTCACCGTCGTGGGCCGCACCGAGCAGGTGACGGGCTCCGGCACCGTCGCCGACGGCGCGCTCACCGCCGCGACCGTCGAGGTCGACCTCGCGAGCATCACCACCGACGAGTCCGCGCGCGACGGCCAGTTCCAGGGCATCCTCGACACCCGCACCCACCCCACGGCGACCTTCGAGCTCACGGACCCCGTGGACATCACGCCGGTGGCCGACGGCGGGACCGTCGCCGTCGACGCGCCCGGCGAGATGACCATCAAGGGCGTCACCCGGGACGTCACCGCGAGCCTGGAGATCCGGCTGGCGGACGACGGCGGCGACGTCCTCGCCGAGCTCGCCGCCACCGTGCCGGTCACGTTCGCGGACTACGGCGTCGAGGCGCCCGACCTGGGCTTCGTCACGGTGGAGGACGACGGGTTCGTCGAGGCCGAGCTGACGCTCACGCACTGAGCGCGCGCCCCCGGTCGGCCCACGGACCACCCCATTTCGGTCAGCGGGCACGCGGACGACACCCGCGCCGCACCTGCTTCAATGCGAAGGTGAACGCCCACGCCTTCGACGCCCTCACCGCCGACCGCCTCCGCGCGAACGGCAGCCTCAAGTGGACGGCCTTCCCCGGCACGATCGGGGCCTGGGTCGCGGAGATGGACTTCCCGACCGCCCCGCCGATCGCCGCCGCGCTGCACGACGCCGTGGACCGCGGCCTGCTCGGCTATCTCCCGCCGGCACTCGTGACGGGGATGTCCGAGGCGTACGCGGGCTTCGCCGCCGACCGCTACTCCTGGGCAGTGGACCCGGCGCGGGTGCGGCCCGTCTCCGACGTGCTGACCGCCCTGGACGAGGTCATCACGCACTTCTCCCGGCCCGGGTCGCCGGTGATCGTGCCCACGCCGTCGTACATGCCGTTCCACACCCTGCCCGGCGAGCTGGGCCGCAAGGTGATCCAGGTGCCGATGGCACGGGACACCGACGGCCGGTACTCCTACGACCTCGACGCGCTGGACGCCGCCTTCGCCGCGGGCGGGCACCTGATGATCCTGTGCAACCCGCACAACCCGATCGGCCGGGTGCTCGAACCGGCCGAGATGCTGGCCGTGGCCGAGGTCGTCGACCGGCACGGCGGCCGCGTCTTCGCCGACGAGATCCACGCCCCGCTCGTACACCCGGGCCGCCGGCACGTCCCGTACGCGTCGCTGAACGAGACGACGGCGGGGCACACCGTGACCGCCACGTCCGCGTCGAAGGCGTGGAACCTGCCGGGCCTCAAGTGCGCGCAGCTCGTCCTGTCCAACGAGGCCGACGTGCGGCTGTGGCACCAGGTCGGCGAGCGCGTGGAGGAGGGTCCGTCCACCCTCGGCGTCCTGGCCAACCAGGTCGCGTACACCGAGGGCCGCGAGTGGCTGGACGACGTCGTCGCCTACGTGCGCGGCAACGTCACGCGGCTGGGCGAGCTGCTCGCCGGGAGCGGCATCGGCTACCGCGCGCCCGAGGGCACGTACCTGGCCTGGCTGGACTGCCGGGACCTCGACCTGCCGGGCGCGCCCGCGAGCGCCGCCGCCTGGTTCCAGGAGCAGGCGGGCGTCGTCCTGGTCGACGGCGCGGAGTGCGGCGATGCCGGCCGCGGCTTCGTGCGGTTCAACGCGGGCATGCCACGCCCGCTCGTGGAGGAGGCGGCGCACCGGATGGTGGCGGCGCTCAACCGCTGACGCTCCTCGCCTTTGAGGCCCGGGTTTCTCCGCTTTCAGCAGCCTGAAAGCGGAGAAACCCGGGCCTCAAAGGTGAGGAGTCACGCCGCCGGCAGCCCCGCGATGCCCGTGTCGGCGTCGGTCGGCGCGCCGCCGCGGCGTCCGCCCGCCATCTCGTCCCGCACGAGGCGCACCCAGAGCAGCACGGCGAACCCGCCGAACAGCCACCACTGCAGCGCGTAGAAGATGTTCTGCAGGTTGGCGCCCGAGCCGCCGTCGATCGTCGGGCGCGGCAGGGCGGCGACCCCGCCCTCCTCGGGCGACCCCGGGCCCGACGTCAGGACGGCGTACCCGGTGTAGATCGGCCCGCCCCACTCGTTGACCAGGGCGCTCAGGGCGATCTCCTCGGTCTGCCCGTCCGCCACGGCGGCGCTGCCCGACGTCGCCTCGCCCGCCTGGAGCCAGCCCGTCACCGTGACCTCGCCCTCCGGCAGGGCCAGCGCCTCGGCGTCGGCGGGTGTGGCCACCCAGCCCTGGACGAGCGCGAGCACCGGCGCGCCGGACAGATCGGCCCACGACGCGCCGTCGGTCCCGTCGTCGGACACGCGGAAGGGGGTCAGGGCGAGGTAGCCGACGCGGCCCTCCAGCACGCGGCCCGGGACGAGCAGGGTGCCGGCCGGCTCGTACTCGCCCGTCACGCGCACCTCGCGGCCGACGAGCTCGCCGGGAAAGCTCTCCTGCGGCGTCAGCAGGTCGCCCAGCCAGGCCGGGCCCGCGGCGGCGGTCTCCGCCGCCTCCTGCTGCGCGGCCAGCTCGGCCCGCTCGTAGGCGCGGTCGAGCTGCCAGGCGCCCAGCCGGCCGCACACGAACGCCGCCAGCACGAACACGAGCAGCAGCCCGATCATCCGGGGCTGCCTGGCCACCTGGAGAAAGGTACGGCGCTCGGTGACGGGTTCGACGTCGATCACCTTCGACGGGGATGTGCTGGGGGCACTGACGGGCATAACCTCAACGGTAGCCGCCGTCGGCGGGTCAGCGGCACAGGTCACGGGGACGTTCTGTCGGACGCGTCACAGATCACCGGGCCCGGCGGTCGTCTCGCGTGTACGACGGTTCTGCGTTCGAATGAACGGGCAGCAGACCGGCACGGATCCACACGTAACCGCAAGGTTCACACGCAGACCGCAGTAGGAGCGTGAGTGATGACGACGACCACAGTCCCCGACTCCCCCGCCACCGGATGGCGCACCACCGGTGTCGCCGAGCCCGCCCCCGCCGACCTGGAGCGCATCGACGCCTGGTGGCGGGCCGCCAACTACCTCTCGGTCGGCCAGATCTACCTCCTGGACAACCCGCTCCTGCGCGAGCCCCTGACCGCGGACCACGTCAAGCCGCGGCTGCTGGGCCACTGGGGCACCACGCCCGGCCTGAACTTCCTGTACGCGCACCTGAACCGCGCCATCAAGGAGCGGGAGCAGGAGACGGTCTACGTGACGGGACCGGGCCACGGCGGTCCCGGCCTGGTGGCCTCCGCCTACCTCGACGGCACCTACTCCGAGGTGTACAGCGACATCACGCAGGACACGGAGGGCGTCAAGCGCCTGTTCCGGCAGTTCTCCTTCCCGGGCGGCATCCCGAGCCACGTCGCGCCCGAGACGCCGGGGTCGATCCACGAGGGCGGCGAGCTGGGCTACGCCCTGAGCCACGCCTACGGCGCGGCCTTCGACAACCCGGACCTGCTGGTGGCGGCGGTGGTGGGCGACGGCGAGGCCGAGACCGGCCCGCTGGCGACGTCCTGGCACTCGAACAAGTTCGTCAACCCGGCCCAGGACGGCGTCGTGCTGCCGATCCTGCACCTGAACGGCTACAAGATCGCCAACCCGACGGTCCTGGCGCGCATCCCGCAGCAGGAGCTGAACGACCTCATGGTCGGCTACGGCCACAAGCCGTACTTCTTCGACGGCGGGTACGACGAGAACGAGTCGCCGCTGGACACGCACCGGCGGTTCGCGGTGCTGCTCGACGAGGTCCTGGACGAGATCGCGGCGATCAAGGCGCGGGCGGCGCAGGGCGACCTCAGCCGCCCGAGGTGGCCCATGATCGTGTTCCGCACCCCCAAGGGGTGGAGCGGCCCTGCGGAGATCGACGGCAAGAAGACGACGGGCTCGTGGCGCGCGCACCAGGTGCCGCTCGCGAACGCCCGGGACACCCCGGAGCACCTCCAGGTGCTGGAGACCTGGCTGCGGTCCTACCGGCCGGAGGAGCTGTTCGACGCCGACGGCCGCGTGCTGGCCGAGATCGGCGACCTGGCGCCACGGGGCACGCTGCGGATGAGCGCCAACCCCCACGCGAACGGCGGGCTGCTGCTCAAGGACCTGCGTCTGCCCGACTTCCGCGACTACGCGGTCGACGTGCCCGTCCCGGGCGGGTCGACGTCGGAGGCGCCACGCGTGCTGGGCCAGTGGCTCACTGACGTGATCCGCCTGAACCCCGACAACTTCCGCATCTTCGGGCCGGACGAGACGGCGTCGAACCGCCTGCAGGCCGTGTACGAGGTGACGGACAAGCAGTGGAACGCCGAGTACATCGGACCCGAGGTGGACGAGCACATGGCCCGCGCCGGCCGGGTCATGGAGATGCTGAGCGAGCACCAGGTGCAGGGCTGGCTGGAGGGCTACCTCCTGACCGGCCGGCACGGGCTGCTGACCAGCTACGAGGCGTTCATCCACATCATCGACTCGATGTTCAACCAGCACGCCAAGTGGCTCAAGGTCACCAACGACATCCCCTGGCGACGGCCCATCGCGTCCCTGAACTACCTGCTGTCCAGCCACGTCTGGCGGCAGGACCACAACGGGTTCAGCCACCAGGACCCCGGGTTCATCGACCACGTGGTGAACAAGAAGGCGGAGATCGTGCGGGTCTACCTCCCGCCGGACGCCAACACCCTGCTGTCCACCTACGACCACTGCCTGCGCAGCCGGCAGTACGTGAACGTGGTGGTCTCCGGCAAGCAGCCCGCGCCGAACTTCCTGGACATGCGCACGGCGATCGAGCACTGCACGCGCGGGCTCGGCATCTGGGAGTGGGCGGGCACGGAGGTAGCGGGCGAGCAGCCCGACGTCGTCCTGGGCTGCGCGGGCGACGTGCCCACGCTGGAGGTGCTCGCCGCGGCCGACATCCTGCGCCAGGAGCTGCCGGACCTCAAGGTGCGCGTGGTCAACGTCGTGGACCTCATGCGACTGCAGGACGCCAAGGAGCACCCGCACGGCCTGACCGACTCGGAGTTCAACGGCCTGTTCACCACCGACCGGCCGATCATCTTCGCGTACCACGGCTACCCGTGGCTCATCCACCGCCTCACGTACCGCCGCGCGGGTCACCCCAACATCCACGTGCGCGGGTACAAGGAGGAGGGCACCACGACGACGCCGTTCGACATGGTCATGCTCAACGACCTGGACCGGTACCACCTTGTGATCGATGTCATCGACCGGGTGCCGTCGCTCGGCAGCGCCCAGGCGGGGCTGCGCCAGCGGATGCAGGACGCGCGGCTTCGTGCGCGTGCCTGGACCCGCGAGCACGGCGACGACATCCCCGAGGTGCGCGACTGGGTGTGGCCCGACGCCCAGGACCAGTCCGACGCCGGTCAGGTTGACGCTACGCTCGGCACCGGTGGAGACAACGAGTAGCAGCAAATCCCACGAAGTGAACACGGAGCGACACGTGACCGGCGCAACCCGCAGCATCGTCATCGCGAGCCCGGAGGGCGAGAGCGGAAAGTCGACCGTCGCGCTCGGCGTCCTCGACCTGCTGGTCCGCAAGGGCCAGCGGGTCGGGGTCTTCCGGCCCGTCTCGCGCGCGAGCGAGACCGAGGACTCGGCCGGCGAGCGCGACCACGTGCTCGAGCTCCTCCTGGAGCACGACGGCGTCGACATCGGGTACGACGACGCCGTCGGCGTCACCTACGCCGACCTGCACACCGACCCCGAGGACGCACTGAG
Organism: Promicromonospora sp. NPDC110617; assembly: GCF_055598465.1. Lineage (NCBI taxonomy): Bacteria > Bacillati > Actinomycetota > Actinomycetes > Micrococcales > Promicromonosporaceae > Promicromonospora > Promicromonospora sp. NPDC110617. Next base: position 1,051,112 of record NZ_JBVKBM010000001.1, on the reverse strand, counting down.
CCGCATCGTGTCCCGGTTCCACGACCTGGCCGCGCGCTGCGACTCGGTGGTGATCCTCGGCACGGACTACACCGACGTCGCCGGGCCCACCGAGCTCTCGTTCAACGCGCGCATCGCCGCGAACCTGGGCGCGCCGGTGCTGCTGGTCGTGTCGGGCCGCGAGCGCACCCCCGAGGGCGTGCGGGCGCTGGCCGACGTGAGCCTCGCCGAGCTGGCGGCGCACCACGCGCAGGCGATCGGCCTGGTGGTCAACCGCGCGGACACGCACAGCGCGCGGGAGGTGCGGAGCGAGCTGGCCGAGGCCCAGCCCGACCTGCCGGTGTGGACCATCCCGGAGGAACCGTTCCTGCAGGCCCCGACCGTCGGCCAGCTCCTGGAGGCCGTCGACGGCACGCTCGTGCTGGGCGACCCCGAGCTGCTCGGCCGTGAGGCGCTGGACGTGCAGGTGGGGGCCATGAGCTTCGAGCACCTGCTGGAGCGGCTGATCGACGGCGCCGTCGTGATCACCCCGGGCGACCGCACCGACCTGCTGATCGGGCTGCTCGCCACGCACATGACGCCGTCGTTCCCGTCCCTGGCCGGGATCATCCTGAACGGCGGCTTCTACCCGCAAGGTCGGCCGGCGCAGCTGCTGGAGGCGATGCGCCCCAAGCTGCCGATCATCACGACGGAGCTCGGCACCTACCGCACGGCCCGAGCCGCGGCGACGACCCGCGGCCGCGTGGACAAGAGGGCGGTGCGCAAGGTCGAGACGGCGCGCGCCCTGTTCGAGCGCAACGTCGACTCGGCCGCGCTCGCCGCGCGCCTCGACCTGCCGCGGCCGCAGGTGGTCACACCCCTCATGTTCGAGTACCAGCTCATCGAGCGTGCGCGCGCCGACCGGCGGCACATCGTGCTCCCGGAGGGTTCGGACGACCGGATCCTCCGCGCGGCCTCCACCGTCCTGGCCCGGCGGATCGCGAACCTGACGATCCTGGGCGACGAGGAGCCGATCCGGGCCCGCGCCGCCGAGCTGGGCCTCGACATCGAGGCCGCGCGGGTCCTGTCCCCGCACGACCCGGAGTACGTCGAGAAGTTCGCCGCCGAGTACGCCCGGCTGCGCGCCCACAAGGGCATGACGGTCGAGCGGGCGCGCGAGATCGTCACCGACGTCTCCTACTTCGGCACGATGATGGTGCACCTCGGGATCGCCGACGGCATGGTCTCCGGGGCTGCCCATTCGACGGCCCACACCATCCGGCCGTCGTTCGAGATCATCAAGACCAAGCCCGGCACGTCGTCGGTGTCCTCCGTGTTCCTCATGTGCCTGGAGGACCGGGTGCTCGTGTACGGCGACTGCGCCGTCATCCCCGACCCGACGTCGGAGGAGCTCGCCGACATCGCCGTCTCCTCGGCCGCCACGGCCCGCCAGTTCGGCGTGGAGCCGCGCATCGCGATGCTGTCCTACTCTACGGGCGAGTCCGGCACGGGCGCCGACGTCGACAAGGTGCGCACCGCGACAGGTCTGGTCCGCGAGCGCACGCCCGAGCTCGACGTCGAGGGCCCCATCCAGTACGACGCCGCCGTGGACGCCTCGGTCGCGGCGTCCAAGCTCCCCGGGTCCGACGTCGCCGGCCGCGCCACCGTGTTCGTCTTCCCCGACTTGAACACGGGCAACAACACCTACAAGGCGGTGCAGCGGTCGGCGGGCGCGGTCGCCGTCGGGCCGGTGCTGCAGGGCTTGAACAAGCCGGTCAACGACCTGTCGCGTGGGGCGCTGGTGCAGGACATCGTGAACACCGTGGCGATCACCGCCATCCAGGCGCAGACGTCCTCGCGGGTCGAGCCTGTCGAGACCAAGGAGCCCGTCGCATGAGCACCGTCCTCGTCCTCAACTCCGGGTCCTCGTCGCTCAAGTACCAGCTCGTCGACCCCGACTCGGGCGAGGCCGTCGCGGGCGGCATCGTCGACCGGATCGGCCAGTCCTCGGGCACGGTCAAGCACGAGACAGGCGGCGAGAAGGTCGTGCGCAACCTGGCCGTGCCGGACCACGCGGAGGCGCTCCGCGTCGTGGCGGACATGTTCAACGAGGTGGGGCCGCGGCTCGCGGACGCCGACGTGATCGCCGTCGGGCACCGGGTGGTGCACGGCGGTGATGTGTTCTCGGCCCCGGCCCTGCTTGACGACGACGCCGTCGAGTCGATCCGCGCGCTGATCCCCCTGGCGCCCCTGCACAACCCGGCGAACGTGACCGGGATCGAGGTGGCGCGCGAGCTGCTGCACGTGCCGCACGTCGCGGTGTTCGACACGGCGTTCTTCGCGTCGCTGCCCGCCGCTGCCTCGACATACGCGCTGGACCGCAAGGTCGCCGCGGAGCACGGCGTGCGCCGCTACGGCTTCCACGGCACGTCGCACCAGTTCGTGTCGGACGCCGTGGCCGCACACCCTGCCGTCGTCGCGAAGCTGGCGGCCGAGGGGCGCGGCCCGGAGACGCTGCGGCAGGTGGTGCTGCACCTGGGCAACGGCGCGTCGGCGTCGGCGATCCTGGGCGGCCGGCCCATGGACACCTCGATGGGCCTGACGCCGCTCGAAGGGCTGGTCATGGGCACGCGCTCGGGCGACATCGACCCGGGCGTCGTCTTCCACCTCATGCGCGGCGGGCTGTCCGGCGCCGACGTCGACACCCTGCTCAACAAGCAGTCCGGCGTGCTCGGGCTGTCCGGGGTGAGCGACATGCGCGAGCTGCGCCGCCTCGTGGCCGACGGCGACGCCGACGCGCGCCTCGCGCGGGACGTCTACCTGCACCGGCTGCGCAAGTACGTGGGCGCGTACGCGGCGGTGCTCGGCGGGATCGACGTGCTGACGTTCACCGCGGGTGTGGGCGAGAACGACCACACCGTCCGGTCGGGCGTGGTGCGGGACCTGAAGTTCCTCGGCCTCACGATCGACCCGGCGGCCAACGAGGCGGCGTCGGGCGAGGCGCGGGTGATCTCGGTGCAGCCGCAGGTCGAGCCTGTCGAGGCCCCCCTCGTCATGGTCGTCCCGACCAACGAGGAGCTGGCGATCGCCCGGTTCGCGGCTGACCTGGTCGCGGCCGGCTAGGACCCGCTCCTCGGGCTTCTCCCGTCGGTGGTGAGCGGGGGAAGCCCGAGGTGCGCGCGCAACGCCGTCGTCGCCTCGCCCAGCACGTCGAGCTGCTCGTCGGTGAACGCGTCGAGGAAGGTCTCCTTGATCGCCTGCAGGTGCGGCACCGTGCTCGCCCGGAACGCGCGCGCCCCCTCGTCGGTGAGCACGACCTGCGACCCGCGGGCGTCCTCGGCGCACGGTTCACGGCGCACCAGCCCGCGCTTCTCCATCCGGCCCAGGTGGCCGGAGAGCCGGCTGCGCTCCCACTCGATGTGCGCCGCCAGGGCGGACGAGCGGAGCGTGTGCTCCTCCGCCTCGCTCAGCGCGAGCAGCACCCGGTAGTCGCCGTTGGAGAGCTCTGAGTCCTGGTGCAGGCGCGCCTCGAGACGGTTGCGGAGGATGTCGTAGGTCTCGATGTACCCCCGCCAGATCGCGAGCTCGCGTCGCGTCGGCATGCGGCGCTTCGACGTCGTCATCGACCCTCCTCGGTGAGTTATTGACATGTGAACTATATGGCGAGATGATTCACGTGTCAATCAAATGAGCACCCAGAAGGGGCTGGTCATGGTGGATGTCTCGCAGATCGAGTTCGGTATCGACAGCTTCGGCGACCTGCCGCGCAACGCGGACGGCGACGTCGTCTCGCACGCGGAGGCGATCCGGGCCGTCGTCGCCGAGGCGGTCCTGGCGGACCAGGTGGGCATCGACGTCATCGCGCTGGGCGAGCACCACCGCCCCGAGTACGCGATCTCGAGCCCGGAGACCGTCCTCGCCGGCATCGCGACGGCTACCAAGCGCATCAAGCTCGCGTCGGGTGTGACGGTGCTGTCGTCGGACGACCCGGTCCGGGTCTTCCAGCGCTTCGCGACCGTCGATGCGCTCTCGAACGGGCGCGCCGAGGTGATCCTCGGCCGTGGTTCCTTCACGGAGTCATTCCCGCTGTTCGGCTACGACCTGAAGGACTACGACACGCTGTTCGAGGAGAAGATCGACCTCTTCAGCCACCTCCTCGACGAGAAGCCGGTCACGTGGGAGGGCACCATGCGTGCCGCGCTCCACGAGGCCGACGTCTTCCCGAAGACCGAGTCCGGGCGGCTCACGACCTGGGTCGGCGTGGGCGGGACACCGCAGTCGGTGCTCCGCACCGCCTACTACGGGTTCGGGCTCATGCTCGCGATCATCGGCGGGCCGCCCGACCGATTCGCCCAGTACGTGGAGCTCTACCGGCGGGCGCACGAGAAGCTCGGCACCACGCCTGGGCCCGTGGGCATGCACTCGCCGGGCTTCGTCGCCGCCACGGACGAGGAGGCGAAGGAGCTGTTCTACCCGGGTTACCGCGAGATCCGCGACCGGATCGGCGCGCTGCGCGGCTGGCCGCCCCTGCGCCGGGACGAGTTCGAGGCCGACGTCGAGCAGGGCTCGCTGTACGTCGGGTCCGTCGACACGGTCGCGCGCAAGATGGCGCGGGCGATCCGCGTCCTCGACGTCGGCCGGTTCGACATGATCTACTCCTCGGCCGGCGCGGTGTCGGCTGACGCGCGGCTACGCTCGGTCGAGCTGTACGGCACCCAGGTGATCCCGCGGGTGCGCGAGCTGCTCGCCGAGCAGCCCAGCACGGCCGGGGCGGCGCTTTGAACCCGACCGGGACGACCATCGGGATCCTCGGCGCCGGCAAGATCGGCACCGTTCTGGCGCGGCTGGCCGTCGCCGCGGGCTACCGCGTGCTGATCTCGGGGTCGGGCGACCCGGAGAAGATCGCACTCACGATTGAGGTCCTCACCCCTGGCGCGACGGCGGTGTGGCCCGCCGAGGCGGCGTCCGCCGACGTCGTCGTGCTCGCCTTTCCGCTCGGCAAGCACGACGGGCTGCCGGTCGCGGAACTGTCGGGCCGGCTCGTCGTCGACGCGATGAACCACTGGTGGGAGATCGACGGCCCGCGCGAGGGGATCCTGCCGCGCGACCTCTCGTCGAGCGAGTTCGTGGCGCGGCTGCTGCCGGGCGCGCACGTCGTGAAGGCCTTCAACCACATGGGTTACCACGATCTGGAGGACGGCTCGCGGCCCGCAGGGGCCGTCGGGCGCAAGGCGATCGCGCTGGCCGGGGACTCCCCCGACGACCTTTCCGTCGTCGCTTCGGTCATCGACGCCCTCGGGTTCGACCCGTTGGTGATCGGTGACCTTGCTGCGGGCGCCCGGCTCGAGCCCGGCACCCCGGCGTTCGGGGCGAACGTGGGCCTCGACGAACTGCGTACGCTGACCGGGACGCCCGCACCCACGACCCTTCTGGAGGCCTCATGAAGGACAGGACCGGCGAGTCCGTCACCGTCACGCTGAACACGGGCCGTCCGATCGGGGCGTACGCCGTGCACGTCGACGGCGGGGCTGCGGTGGGGCGGGCCGACTTCGTCGACCCGGGCGACGGCGGCGCGGGCGACGACGGCGGCGTCGACCACGACCGGATCTTCTTCCACACCGAGGTCGACGAGGCGTACGGCGGACGCGGCCTCGCGGGCATCCTGGTGCGCGAGGCCCTCGCCGACAGCATCCGCAGGAACATCGTGGTCGTGCCGGTGTGCCCGGTGTTCTCGGCGCACCTGGCGAAGCACGGCGACGAGTACGTGGCAGCCGGCGGGGCGTTCCGCCAGCCGGCGAAGGACGACATCGCGCAGGTCACCCGGGCGGTCCGGGAGCACCGCGCGGCGTCGCGGGAGGCTCGGGGGGCGGACCGGTCGAGCGAGTAGGAGACGCGGCGGACGTCTTGGCTGCGCGCCACGTCAGCCCGCATGCAGCAACTATCGGGGCAGCAAGTCGAGTATTACCCCGAGCCCGCCGGGTGCCGCGATTCTCTCGTCGAATGAGTAACGATCGTCAGTCACCGTCATCGATCCGGTTCCATCCACCCTGCGCAGGAACCACTCCATGAACTCCGCCGCAGGCTCCCGGGCACAGTCGACATACACCGCCTCGCCGTCACTCAAGAACGTCAGATACGCCACCCCGGTCGGCAATCCCAGCGTGATCGAGATCCCGATATCCACACCCTCCAGCCCATCTCTGGTGTCACCACACTCGGCGCGAAGCGCCCGAACGGCGGCATTGACATCGATCGGATCGTCCAGGACAACGAGATACGCCACCGCTCCTCCTTACACGTGAGATCTGAAGGACCAAGAGCGGGGAGCAGTCTGGTGGTGACCCTTGCGTCAGGGCCTGATGGCGATCAAGTCCCCACGGATTCGCGCCATGAGCGCATCATCGACCGATTCTGTGGCGAAGCGAAACAGCAAGACCGGCTCATGCGACGCGGCGGATCGAAGAGACCCCGAAACGCTCTGACGTTGCGCTCGACGCGCTCCTCCAGCGCTCCGACATCGTCCACTTCCACCGTCAGCCTTCCGAGCCGGCCCTTGCGCTCCGCCCACCACTCGCGAGCGGTGTCGAACTCAGCCGGCAGTGGGTCGCACTCAGGCGAGCCCTGCTGGCGATGCCGTCCCACCAACGGCGCGTCCCGCACTCTCCAGCATCGCCTGACGATAGGGCATTGACTGCATCCCGGACTCGAGACGAACCATGAAGACGTCACCCGATCTGATCGTCGGGGCGATGGCCCCGATGCACGATTGCTCGTACGACACCCAGGTCTCCTGGCCACTTGGCGCAGGCAGTCCAGCCGCGTCGAAGCTGGTCGCAACCCTGTGGGCACGCAGAGCGGCCGCCATCGCGGCCTCTGAGGGAGAGGCCCAGGAATCGGTGACGAGCCTGACGGCCGCGACGGCTTCCGATACAGCATCGGCCGCGTCGACAGGGTGCAGCGGCGCCGCGGACTCCAAGCGCATCAGCGAGACTCGCCAACGGTCGCGCCGTTGCGACTCGTCCCAGCCGCCCTGCAACTCGCGCCAGGCCGATTGCACCGTGGCGTCTACAGGAAACGCGTCCTCGTCACGAGTCACACAGCCGACGAACCCAGCGGCGATCGACGAGACACGAGTGACCGTGGCGAGGAGCTCCAGCCGAAGCCCTCGCTCGGCGTCATCCATCTCCGCCTCCATTCGCCTCAAACCCGATCACGGTCGGCGCCTCCCCGGGAACTCCTTCGGGGCGGTTCCGGAACATTACGGTCATCTCGCATCGCCGTCACCCTCCAACCGACCCATGAGTTCGGTCAGTGACGACGCGACGATCGGCCACCGACCATCGAGCGTCATGAATCGCACGGGCGCGATGATCGCCCTGTAGTCCAGCGCAAATGGACGGTCGCACCCAAGTTCTCCAATGAGGACCGACGTCGCCGGGACAATGTCATCAGGCTCCACGCCGAACCATAAGGGGTCCTGCTCCTCATGCCAATGAGCAGTCATTCCTACGACCTCATTGAAATTGTAGAAGCACCACGACCTGTCTGGGGTCTCACCAAAGATACTCTCAACAACTGCCGGAGCGACGCGATCGTCATTTCGATACGCGGTCCAGCGCGGCGTGTCGACCACGGATCCCCACGCCGACGGAAGGACAAAACCTTCGACAACACGGTCGGTCACCAAAACTCCCTGCCTCGAATCAGAACGTATTGCGCCGCCCGTCAGCCCCAGCCGGCGACCTGGGCTGCATGCACAGCGATCCGCTTTCGAACATCGAACGTCCCGGCGATGGAATGAACTCTCGCGCCGTAGAGGAGGGTCAGCCCTGAAGACGTCTGGAACGCACTCCAGTCCCGGTCGAGCCATCTCATCTCGATTCCCTTGAGCGAGTCGTCGAGTTCCAGGCCAGGCACGCCTCCCCCATCGTCGAGCAGCGCGTCGACCGCTCCCCAGAAGTCAGCGGCAACCGTTCGGATGAACCGTGCACGGTCCGCCAGCGACCTGTGGGCGATGTATCCGCACAGGATTGCGACGGTATGGACGTAGTACTCGCGATCCCGGAACACGACCTGCAAGTCGCCGATCCTCGTCGAACACTCCTCGATGTCGTCGAGCGCTTGGTCGAAGTCCTCCTGCTCGTGGGTCGATATGGAGTGCACGAACATCGAAACCGCTGTCGCCAGATCCCGATCGGCACGGCGAATGATCGGAGTCATACGAAACAAGCTCAGCGCACCGACGAATCCCACGCGGTCGACGAACCCATGATTACCCACGTTCAGCCGTACTCATTCAGCAACAACCGCGGTATACACATCGAGCAGACCTCTCAGAAAGACACAAATCTCGCCCGGAAAATCGCCCTCGGCCCTGATCACCAGCGAGAATCCTGCCGTCCCGTCGTGCACCGGCTCCCCATCGGGCAGGACCACATCACAGACCTGCACCTCCCACGCGGCAGTGCGCGCCGTCCAGTACGTCCCGAGATAGAAACTGTCGCGCTCGGTGAACTTCACCGACAGCCCTCGTTCAAGCAGCGCCACGACAGACTGCGGGCTCTCAGAGGCAACGCCCATGGCCATGTTCAGGTACGTCTGGTCATCCGTATCCATGCACAGGCACGATCCTCTGTCGCTGTCGAAGGAGATCCTACGGCCGCCCCGGAGCGCTAGCCTCACCTCGTGACCCTCTTCATCGACCCGCCGGCCTGGCCCGCGCACGGGACGCTCTTCTCCCACCTGGTCTCGGACGGGTCGCTGCAGGAGCTCCGCCTCTTCGCCCGGGCGGCCGGCGTCCCCGACCGCGCGCTCGACCTCGACCACTACGACATCCCCGCCGAGCGGTACGACGACCTGGTCGTCGCGGGCGCCGTACCCGTCGACGGCGGTGACCTGGCCCGACGGCTGGCCGGCTCCGGGCTGCGCGTCTCCGGCGCCGAGCGGAACCGCGCCAAGCGGGCAGCGCTCCTGAGCCGGTGGGACGAGTTGTGGGCCGACCCGAGCCTGGCCCGCGACGCCGGCACCGACCTGGTCGACCGCTGGCGCGAACCCCACCGGGTCTACCACACGACATTCCACCTGGCGGCGGCCCTGGACGCCCTCGACGTCGTCGCGGCGGAGAGCAGCATCGACGATCGCAGCCTCTGGCGCGCCCGCCTCGCCCTCTGGTTCCACGACGCGGTACACGACGGCGTGGCCCAGCAGGACGAGGAGCAGTCCGCCGAGCTCGTGGCGGAACTGCTCGGCCCCCTCACCAACGCCGGGATCGCCTCGAAGGACATCGACGAGATCGCCCGCCTGGTCATGGTCACGGCCGCCCACGACCCGGCGCCCGACGACGTCGTCGGCGGCCTGGTCAGCGACGCCGACCTGGCCGTGCTGGGCGGCAGCGCCGCCGTCTACACGCGCTACACGCACCAGGTCCGCGCCGAGTACTGCGACGTGCCCGACCCGCTGTTCCGCGCCGGCCGATCCGAGGTGCTCCGCGGCCTGCTGGCGGGCGGCCCCCTGTTCCGCACCGCCCCGGGCACCACCCGCTGGCAGGACGCCGCGACGACCAACCTGAACGCCGAGCTGACCCTGCTGACGGCCTGAGCCCAGTCGGCAAAACGTCAACAGGTCGGCAGAATGTCAGATGGTCGGTTCCTCGGAATGCCGACCATCTGACATTCTGCCGACCAACCGCCAGCACCCCCGGCCACAGCCCCGCCAGCGGCCCATTCCATACCCGCACACCCTGTAGCGTTCCGGGCGTGACTCCCCTCAAGGTCTCCGCCATCGTCGCGGGCGTGCTCGCCGTCGCCTTCACCGTCCCCGTCGTCGCAGTTCAGGCCACCGGGAACGCCCGGGTCCGCGGGGGCGCCGACGAGATCGAGAAGGCCGACGCCGTCATCGTGCTCGGGGCCGGGCTCCGCAGCGATGGCACGCCGTCGACGTACCTGCGCCGCCGCGTCGAGGGCGGCGCCGAGCTGTACCGCGCGGGCGTCGCGCCCACGGTGATCCTGAGCGGCGACGCGCACGACAACCCCGACGGCACCCGCTACGACGAGCCCGGCTCGATGCGCGCCTGGCTCCTGGACAACGACCTCGGCGTGCCCGACGACGCGATCGTGCTGGACCGCGAGGGCTTCAACACCACGGCCACCTGCCGCCGCGCGCACGACCTGTACGGGGTGCGCACCGCCGTCGTCGTCACGCAGGACTACCACCTGCGCCGCACGCTCTACTCCTGCGTAGAGGCCGGGCTCGACGCCGTGGGTGTCGGCGTCAGCGCCGCGAGCGTCCAGCCGGCGCAGTGGGCCTGGTGGCACGTGCGCGAGCTGCCGGCGAGCTGGAAGGCCGCCGTCCGCTCCCTCGCGAGGCGCCGCCCCCGCTGACTCACCTCTTCTTCGGCGTCACCCACAGGTGGATCGTGCCCTCGACCACCACGGTCCCGTCCGCGAGCACGCCGCGCACGCGCACGGGCAGGTCCTTGTCGTCGCCGTCCCACTGCGCCTGGTCGGTCTCGGCCACGCAGGTGACGTCGCCGGTCGACTTGGCCAGGTAGGACACCTCCATGCCCTTGGGCAGCCAGCGCTTGTCGTCGGGCACGGTGGCCTCGGCGAGGGAGCCCATGGCCATCTCCAGCCCGTTGCAGACGGCGATCGCGTGCACCGTGCCGATGTGGTTGCGGTTGCGCCACCGGTTGGGGACGACCACCTCGCCGTAGTTCGGCCGCATGTCGACCACGCGCGGGGCGATGGTGCCGAAGTACGGGGCCTTGAAGCTGTAGGCCACGCTGAAGATCCGCTTCCCGAGCAGACCGCCGATCACGGGCAGCGAGTTGGCGGACTTCCAGAAGGCGTGGAGCTGCGTCGTCATGCGGGTGAGCGTACTCGCCCCCGTGACGACCGTTCACAACTTCGACGACCAGTTCGGACGCCGCCCCCGATCGCCACCTCCACAGCTCAGGACATCCGCAGCTTGCGCATGACCCCCAACGCCGTGGTGAGCACGCGGCTCGGGGTGTCCCCGCCCAGGCCGTAGAGGTTGTCGAGCGTCGCGCCGACCCGCGTGCCGCGTGCCGTCACCACGGTCTGCTGCCGCGTCAGGCCGGCGATCGACGCCGCCCCGTGCCGCCCGCCGAGACCCGAGGCCTTCCAGCCGCCGAGCGGCGCGGAGACCGAGCCCCAGGTCATCGTGTACCCGTCGTTGATCGCGACCGACCCGGTCTCGATCCGCGCGGCCACCCGGCGCGCCCGGGCGACGTCCCGGGACCAGACGGCGGCGTGCAGCCCGTACTCGGTGTCGTTGATGACGGTGACGGCGTCCTCGTCGCAGTCGACCCGCGTGATCGTGACGACGGGCCCGAACGTCTCCTCGCGGGACACCACGGCCTGCGCCGGCACGTCGTCGAGCACGGTCGGCGCGTAGAAGTACGGGCCGACGTCGGCGCGGTGCACCCCGCCGGCGAGGACCCGCGCGCCCCGGGCCAGCGCGTCGTCGACGTGCGCCGTCACCTTGTCGAGCTGCGCGGCGGAGGTGAGCGAGCCGATGTCGGCGGAGTAGTCGAGGGCCGGGCTGAGCCGCAGGTTCCGCACCGCACGCACGAACTTCGCGACGAACTCGTCGGCGATCGCCTCGTGCACCACCAGACGTTCGACGGAGACGCACAGCTGGCCGGCGTTCGAGAAGCAGGCCCGAACGATGCCGGGCACCACCGCGTCGACGTCGACGTCCTCCGCCACGTAGAGCGCGTTCTTGCCGCCCAGCTCCAGCGTGGCCCCGATGAGCCGCTCGCCGGCCCGCGCCGCAACCTTGCGCCCGGTGGCGGTGGACCCGGTGAACGCGATGTGGTCGACGTGCTCGACCAGCGCCTCGCCCACGTCCGGACCACCGGCGACCACCTGGAACAGGCCCGCCGGCAGACCGGCGTCGTCCAGGGCCTCGGCCGCCCACAGGGCGGTGAGGGTGGTCTGCGGGTCCGGCTTGAGCACCACGGCGTTGCCGGCCAGGAGCGCGGGCAGCGCCTCCGAGAGCGCGAGGACCAGCGGGAAGTTCCAGGGCGCGATGGCGCCGACGACGCCGACCGGCCGGCGGTGCACCTGCACGCCCGTGAGCAGCGGGATCATGCCCCCGGACCGGCGGGTCGCGAGGTAGCGCTCGCCGCGCACGGCGTAGTGCCGCGCGACCTGCGCGATGTCCGCGATCTCCTCGAAGGCGGCGCGGCGCGACTTTCCGGTCTCGAGCTGGATCAGGTCGAGCGCCTCGGACTGTCTCTCCAGGACGATGCGGCCCAGGCGCTGGAGCACCCCGGCACGGTCGCGCACCGAGAGGCGCGCCCAGCCGCGCTGCGCGACCCGCGCGCGGACGACGGAAGCGGCCACGTCGTCGGCGGAGGAGATCGGAAAGGTCACGAGGGGAGCACCCGTGAACGGGCACATCGAGCGGTGCGTGCCGGAAGCCTCGGACGTCGCGATCCGCGCCACGAGCGGCGCCATCACGCCGGGCTCGAGGACGAAGGTTCCCTGCGGGTGCTCAGGGTCGAGCACCCCGCCGACGGCACCACTCGCTGCTGCGTCGGCTGCTGTGTCGTCGATCATGGCGGCCACCCTACGCGCAAAACCCTGCACCACGTATTGATAGGTGTGTGAAACTGACTTTCATGGCGCTTGGTCGCGACGACCGCGATCTCGCCTCGTGGCGCCGGTCGCGGCTAGTTCGGCTCGACCCAGCGGCCCAGGACGGTGGTCTCCTGGTCGCCGTAGCCGAGCCGCTCGTAGAAGCCGAGCACCGCGGTGTTGGTGGTGCGCACCATGAGCTGGATCTTGCGCGCACCGCGCGCCACCAGCCACGCCTCGGCGGCCACGACGGCCGCCCGGCCCAGCCCCGAGCCCTGGAGCCCGGGCGCGACGGCCACGTAGTAGAGCCAGCCGCGGTGCCCGTCGTGGCCCGCCATCGCCGACGCGGTCACGCGGCCGTCGGCCCGCGCGACCAGCACCGTCGACGTCGTGCCCGCACGGGCGTCGGCGATGTCCAGGTGCGGGTCGTTCCACGGCCGGGTCAGCCCGCACTCCCGCCACAGCTCGACCACCTGGTCGACATCGGCGTCGGTGATCTCGACGAACTCGCCGTCGGCCACGGGCGCTGCCGCGAGGACAGGGGCGAGCGGCTCACCGCTCCGCACGGCGCTCACCGGGGCTGGTACGGCGAGACGACGACCTCGACCCGCTGGAACTCCTTGAGGTCGGAGTAGCCGGTCGTGGCCATGGCCCGGCGCAGGGCGCCCACGAGGTTGAGGGTGCCGTCCGCCTGCTTGCCCGGCCCGAAGAGGATCTCCTCCAGCGTGCCGACCGTGCCCACCTCGACGCGCTCGCCGCGCGGGAGCTGCGGGTGGTGCGCCTCGGGGCCCCAGTGGAAGCCCTTCCCGGGCGCCTCGGCGGCCCGCGCGAGCGCGGCACCGAGCATGACGGCGTCCGCGCCGCAGGCCACGGCCTTGACGATGTCGCCGGAGTGGCCGACGCCGCCGTCGGCGATCACGTGCACGTACCGGCCGCCCGACTCGTCGAGGTAGTCGCGGCGGGCTGCGGCGACGTCGGCCACCGACGTGGCCATGGGCGCGTGGATGCCGAGGCTGACCCGCGTGGTGTGGGCGGCGCCGCCGCCGAAGCCGACGAGCACGCCCGCCGCGCCCGTGCGCATCAGGTGCAGCGCCGCGGTGTAGGTGGAGGCCCCGCCGACGACGACGGGCACGTCCAGCTCGTAGATGAAGCGCTTGAGGTTGAGCGGCTCGGCGTTGCCGGACACGTGCTCGGCCGAGACCGTGGTGCCGCGGATGACGAACAGGTCGACGCCGGCGTCGACCACCGTCTTGTAGAACTCCTGCGTGCGCTGCGGGGTGAGCGCGCCGGCGACCGTGACACCCGCGGAGCGGATCTCCTTGAGGCGCTGCGTGATCAGCTCCGGCTTGATCGGCTCGGAGTAGATCGCCTGCATCCGGTGCGTCGCCTCGTCGGCCGGCAGCTCGGCGATCTCGGCCAGCAGCGGTTCGGGCGACTCGTACCGGGTCCACAGGCCCTCGAGGTCGAGCACGCCCAGGCCGCCGAACCGGCCCAGCGCGACCGCGCTGTCCGGCGTCATCACGGAGTCCATCGGGGCCGCGACGATCGGCAGGTCGAAGTGGTACGCGTCGATCTGCCAGCCGACCGAGACGTCCTTCGGGTCGCGCGTGCGCCGGGACGGCACCACCGCAATGTCGTCGAAGGAATAGGCGCGCCGCCCACGCTTGCCGCGTCCGATCTCGATCTCGTTGCTCACCCGCCAAGCCTACCCATCGCTGCTGACCCGGCGCGCAGTGTCTCGTGATGTGCGGGGTGGCACGAACCACAGTGTCAGTGACCGGTGGCAGGGTTCTCCCTGGACGCACCGGGAAACCCGGACGAGCAGGGAGGACACCATGAACGAGACCTGGATCCACAGGCCGCTGCTGGGCTTCGACACGGAGACCACAGGGGTGGACGTCACGGGCGACCGCATCGTCACGGCAGCCCTCGTGCTGCGCACACCCGGAGCGGGCACGGAGGTCCGCACCTGGCTGATGGACCCGGGTGTGGAGATACCGGAGGAGGCCGCGGCCATCCACGGCATCTCCACCGAGCACGCGCGCGCCCACGGCGTGGCGCCCCTGGAGGCACTGGAGGAGATCGCCGCCGAGCTCGCCACGCACCTGGCCGACGGCGTCCCCGTGGTCGCCTACAACGCGGCCTTCGACCTCTCGCTGCTCGACGCCGAGCTGCAGCGCCACGGGCTCAAGACCCTGCCCCAGCGCCTGGGCCGCGCGGTCGAGCCCGTCGTGGACCCGCTCGTCATCGACCGCTGGCTGGACCGGTACCGCCCGGGCAAACGCCGGCTCGGCGACCTGTCGGAGTGGTACGGCGTCACGTCCGACGGCGACCTGCACACCGCCGAGGTGGACGTGCTCGCCACGCTCGACGTGCTGGAGGCGCTGGCCCGCCGGTTCCCGCAGCTCGCCCGCATGCCCCTGGCCGACCTGCACCAGCAGCAGATCGGCGCACACCGCCAGTGGGCGGTGAGCTTCAACGAGTGGCGCCGCGAGCAGGGCCTGACCGGGCCCGACGCGTCCGGGGCCTGGCCGGTGCAGCACTCGACGATCGGCTGACCGGCGAGGCGGGCGGCCGCGCCCCGGGAAGCCGGGGCGCGGCCCCGGTCAGCGCGGGTACACGGCGTCGACCTCGACCTCGACGAGCCAGCCGTCCACCGGGAGGTTCTCGACCTCCAGCGCGAAACGCGACGGCCGGGCCTCGTTGACGACCATCGGTTCGGTCGTGGCCGACCCGAGCTGCACGTCGAGCACGTCGCCGGTGGCCAGGTTCGTGTTGGCGAAGAACTGGCGGTAGGCCCGGTTCCACCCGGCGAAGTCCATCTTCTCCGCGCCCGCCGGGTTCTGCAGGAACACGCGCATCGAGACGACGTCGTCGTAGGACAGCCCGGCCTTGTCCAGGTTCTCGCCGATCCGCATCAGGGCGTTGATGCCCTGCGCCTCCGTGAGGGTGACGCCGGCGGGCAGCTCACCGCCAGGGAAGACGTCGGTGGGGATGTACCGCTGCTCGGCGGTCACGCCGGGCGTCGTGTTGCGGGCGGCCGGGCCGAGGCCGGAGGACTTGTACCAGGAGACGTTCTTGCCGATGGCGACGCCGTCGGCGATGAGCGGGGTGTCCCCGGTGACGAACGAATGGGCTCGCGTCGGATCAGGGCGGAAGACGTGGGCGGCGGCGAAGGCGGTCCCGGGGACCGCGATCGCGGCGGTGAGGACGACGGCGGTGATCAGCGCGGCACGGTTCTTCATGGTGCTCCTCCATCTGGCCGGGTCGGGCGCAGCGGCGGCGCCCGGTCGTGGTGGCCCGGCGGTCGGCACCGGGTGGCGCGGACGCTAGCCACGGGGAGTTTCGGCGGGATGTCCGCTTCGGGTCGGATCGGGAACGCCTTCGACGCGCCGCTCGAATCGTTCCTGCGCAAACGCTGACCTGCGGCGAAACCCGGAAACAACATGGTTACTGGACGCAACTACACAGAAACGACGGAGACTCGCAGCGGTGACCTGCGCTCCCTAGCGTCCGGCACGGCGCTGACGGCGGTTCCTGGCTCCCCCACCAGGGCACGCCGCCCGTCAGGCTGTCGACACGAGGGGTAGGGACCGTGGTCACCGAGAAGAGCACCTCCGGCGTCTCCCGCCGCAACTTCCTGCAGGCCGTCGGCGCGGGGTCCAGCGCCGGCGTCATGTTCGCGACGATGGGCGCGATGGGGCTGGCCCCCACCGCGGCCGCCCAGCCCAGGGCCGAGTCCTGGGTCCCCCCGCGGGGCGGCGACTTCACGCTGACCGGCCGGTCCGCCAAGAAGGTCGTCGTCGTCGGGGCCGGTCCCGCCGGCCTCGCCACCGCCTACGAGCTCCAGAAGGCCGGCTACCGGGTGACCGTGCTCGAGGCGCGGCACCGCCCCGGCGGGCGCACCCTGACGATCCGCGGCGGCGACAGCGAGACCGATGTCAACGGCGTGCGGCAGACCGCGCGGTTCCCCGACGGCATCTACATGAACGCCGGCGCGGGCCGCATCGCCCAGTGGATGGTCACCATGGACTACATCCGCGAGCTGGGCGTGCCGTACGAGGTGTTCACCAACGCGAACGCTGACGCCTACCTCTACAACGAACGGTCCGGCGCGACACCGGGCAACCCCGTGCGCTACCGCACCGCCAAGGCCGACGTCTTCGGCTACACCTCCGAGCTGCTGCACCACGCCACCGACCAGGGCGCCCTGGACCAGAAGCTGACCGCCGCGGACAAGGACAACCTGCGCTCCTTCCTGCGGAGCTGGGGCTCGCTCACGTCCGACGGCACCTACGCCGGCGGCAGCAACCGTGGCTTCGACGTGTACCCGTCGGCCTGGAACGAGCACGGCACTCCCCTGCCGGGACCGGGCACGGTCTCCGAGGTGCTGGCCTCGAAGGTGGGCCAGTACTTCCCGTTCGAGATCAACTGGGAGCAGTCGATGCTCATGTTCCAGCCCAAGGGCGGCATGGACACGACCTACCAGTACCTGGTGCGGGCCATCGGCTCCCACAACGTGCACTTCGAGTCGCCCGTCACCGGGGTCGAGAACACCGGCCGCGGCGTCAAGGTCACGTACACGCCCCGGAACGGGAGGGCGCGGCAGATCGAGGCCGACTTCGCCGTCGTCGCGGCACCGGCGGGACTCATGCGGCGGTGGGACACCAACTGGGGCCCGGAGATCGACGCGGCGCTCGGCGAGTTCGCCGTCGGCTCCCCCGCGGGCAAGATCGGCCTGCAGTACAAGTCGCGGTTCTGGGAGGACGACCACCGGATCTTCGGCGGGATCACGGAGACCGACATGGACCTCGCCCACGTCTGGTACCCGTCGTACGGGTACGGCGAGCGCAAGGGTCTGGTCGTGGGCTACTACAACACCGGCGCCAACGCCCGCACGTACGGCGACCTGGCCCCGAAGCAGCGCGAGCTGCGCGCCGTCGAGCAGGGCGTCAAGATCCACGGCGAGAAGTACCGCAGCGAGCTGGAGAGCTCGTTCTCCATCGCCTGGCACAAGGTGCCGTACATCGAGGGCGCCTGGGCCTACCCGAACACCTCGTCGGCGGGCTTCCGGCTGCTGCAGCAGGGGGCGGGCCACGTGTACTTCGCGGGCGACTGGATGTCCGAGGTGTCCGCGTGGCAGCACGGTGCCTTCTGGTCGGCCCGCTACGCGGTGCAGGCCCTGCACGCGCGCGTCATGTCGAGCTGAGGCCAATGTGCCGAAGTAGAACCGTGGCGAGATAGAACTGGGGCTGAAGCGCTGATCAGCGCTTCAGCCCCAGTTCTATCTCGCCAC